>NZ_BOOP01000025.1 GCF_016863295.1 Planotetraspora phitsanulokensis | reverse complement strand
GAGGCAACCCGCTCAGCCTACCCGATATCCGAATTGCCAGCGAACGCTCGACAGCATCCCGAAACCGGGTTGAATGAGTGGGGTTAGCGAGAAACGTAGCGCGCGGTTCTCTGAGAAGAGGTGAGGCGCGCCGTGTTTTCCGCGTACATGAACATTAGCACCCCCGAAGGGGTGCTGATGACAACTTCCGCAACTTGCGGATCCTTCCCCGCCCTGTGTCGCCCAAACCTCAGGCGTTCGGGCGGGGATCCCTAGGCCGGCAACGCCGCCAGGTGAGCCTCCAGACGCGAGATGTCCTCCTCCGCCTGTGTGGCCCGGCCCCTGACCTTGGCGACCACGTCGTCGGGCGCCTTGGCCATGAACTGCTCGTTGTTGAGCTTCCCGGTGACCTGCGCGTGCTCCTTGCGGGCCGCGGCCAGGTCCTTCTCCAGCCTCTTCCGCTCGGCCGCGACGTCGATGGTCCCTGCGGTGTCGATCTCCACGGCCACGGCGCCCACAGTGAGGCGAGCAGTCGGAGCGAAGGTGTCCGAGGCGGCATCCAGCCTCAACAGCGTCCTGATCCCGCCCTCGTGGGCCGCGAGAGCCGTACCGGTCAGGGACAGCCGTGCGGCGACCCGCTGACCCGGCTTCAGGCCCTGATCGGAACGGAACCGCCGGACCTCTGTCACCAGCTCCTGGAGAGAGGCCAGCTCCCGCTCCGCGTCCGGATCGACCAATTCCTGCGCGATGGCCGGCCATGGGGCCACCGCAAGGGAGTCTCCTCCCGTCAGGGCCCGCCACAGCTCCTCGGTCAGGAACGGCACCAGCGGATGCAGCAGGCGCAGCACAGAGTCGAAGACGTGCCCGAGAACCCGCTTGGTGTTCTCGGCGACCTCACCGCCCTGGGCGATCTGGACCTTGGCCAGCTCGACGTACCAGTCGCAGACCTCGTCCCAGGCGAAGTGGTAGAGCGAGTCGGAGATCTTCGCGAACTCGAAGTCCTCGTACGCCGCGTCGACGGACGCGACGACCGCCTGGAGCCGGGAGAGGATCCACCGGTCGGCGGCCGTCAGGTTCGACGGCACGCCGTCCGAGACGGCGCCGTTCATCAGCGCGAAGCGGGTGGCGTTCCAGATCTTGTTGCAGAAGTTGCGCGACCCGGCCGCCCAGTCCTCGCTGATGGCCACATCCGAGCCGGGGTTGGCACCCCGGAGCAGGGTGAACCGCGTGGCGTCCGCACCGTAGCGCTCGATCCAGTCCAGCGGGTCGACGACGTTGCCGAACGACTTCGACATCTTCTTGCCGAACTGGTCGCGCACCATGCCGTGCAGCGCCACCGTGCGGAACGGCGGTTCCCCGTCCATGGCGTACAGGCCGAACATCATCATCCGGGCGACCCAGAAGAAGAGGATGTCGTACCCCGTGACCAGAACGCTCGTCGGGTAGAACCGCGCCAGGTCCGGCGTCGCCTCCGGCCAGCCGAGTGTCGAGAAGGGCCACAGGCCTGAGGAGAACCAGGTGTCCAGGACGTCCGGGTCCTGCTCCCAGCCGGCGGGCGGCTCCTCGTCGGGGCCGACGCACACGATCTCGCCGTCCGGGCCGTACCAGACCGGGATCCGGTGGCCCCACCACAGCTGCCGCGAGATACACCAGTCGTGCATGTCGTCGACCCAGTCGAAGTAGCGCTTGGCCAGCTCCGGCGGGTGGATGCGCGTACGGCCGTCACGCACCGCGTCACCGGCCGCCTTGGCGAGCGGTGAGACGTTGACGAACCACTGCAGCGACAGCCGGGGTTCGACCACGGTCTTGCACCGGGAACAGTGTCCGACGGAGTGCGTGTAGGGGCGCTTCTCGGCGACGATCCGGCCCTGCTGCCGCAGCGCCGCCACGACGGCGGGGCGTGCCTCGAACCGGTCGAGCCCCAGGAACGGGCCGTGCGCCGTGATCACACCGCGCTCGTCCATGATCACGAGCGACTCCAGCGAGTGCCGGCGCCCGATCTCGAAGTCGTTCGGGTCGTGGGCGGGCGTCACCTTCACCGCGCCGGTACCGAAGGAGGGGTCGACGTGCTCGTCTGCCACGATCGGGATCCGCCGGCCGGTGAGCGGGACCTCCACGAGCTTGCCGATCAGGTGGGCGTACCGCTCGTCAGAGGGGTGGACCGCCACGGCCGTGTCGCCGAGCATGGTCTCCGCCCGGGTGGTGGCCACGACGATCTCCACGTCGCCCTCGCCGTACCGGATCGAGACGAGCTCGCCGTCGTCCTCGCTGTGTTCGACCTCGATGTCGGACAGCGCGGTCAGGCATCGGGGGCACCAGTTGATGATCCGCTCGGCCCGGTAGATGAGACCGTCGTCGAAGAGACGCTTGAAGATCGTCTGGACGGCCCGGGAAAGCCCCTCGTCCATCGTGAAGCGCTCACGCGACCAGTCCACGCCGTCGCCGAGCTTCTTCATCTGGCCGAGAATGCGGCCGCCCGACTCCTCTTTCCACTGCCAGACGCGCTCGACGAAGGCCTCACGCCCGAAGTCGTGGCGGGACAGGCCTTCCTTGGCGATCTCCCGCTCCACGACGTTCTGCGTCGCGATGCCCGCGTGGTCCATGCCGGGGAGCCACAGCGTCTCCTGGCCCCGCATACGGGCCCGGCGGGTCAGCGCGTCCTGGATGGAGTGGTCGAGCGCGTGTCCGACGTGCAGGGATCCCGTCACGTTCGGCGGAGGCAGCACGATGCTGAACGGCTCACGCCCGCTGCCCGGGTCAGGGGTGAAGTAGCCCTCCGATACCCAGCGCTCGTAATTGCGGGTCTCGACATCGGCGGGCGCGTACTGGGTAGGCAGCTCAGGCGTCGTCATGATGGCCAATTCTAGGGACGTCGGCACGCCTCACGTGCCGACCGATCGGGTGAAGCGCCAGAGGTCGCCTGGGTGTCAGGCCGACTTCTCACGCGGGGTGCGCTGCTGCTTGACCTGGAGTTGGTCCCGCGGCACCAGAGTCGGGTTGACGTGCTCGAGCACGGCCTCCCGGGTGATCACTACTCGGGCCACGTCCTGCCGCGACGGTACCTCGTACATCACCGAGAGGAGGACCTCCTCCAAGATGGCACGCAGGCCTCGGGCGCCGGTGCCCCGGAGGATGGCCTGGTCGGCGATCGCCTCCAAGGCGTCGTCGGAGAACTCCAGCTCGACGTTGTCCAGCTCGAACAGCCGCCGGTACTGCTTCACGAGGGCGTTCCGCGGCTCGGTCAGGATCTGGATCAGCGCTTCCCGGTCGAGGTTGTGCACCGACGTGATCACGGGGAGCCGGCCGACGAACTCCGGGATCATGCCGAACTTCAGCAGGTCCTCAGGCATGACGTCGGAGAAGATGTCCGAGGTGTCGAGCTCTTCCTTGGAGTGGATGATGGCGTTGAAGCCGATCCCCTTCTTGCCGATCCTCGACTCGATGATCTTCTCGAGGCCCGCGAACGCGCCACCACAGATGAACAGCACGTTGGTGGTGTCGATCTGGATGAACTCCTGGTGCGGGTGCTTGCGGCCGCCCTGCGGGGGCACACTCGCCGTCGTCCCCTCGAGGATCTTCAACAGTGCCTGCTGCACACCCTCGCCGGAGACATCCCGGGTGATCGACGGGTTCTCGCTCTTGCGGGCGATCTTGTCGACCTCGTCGATGTAGATGATCCCGGTCTCGGCCTTCTTGACGTCGTAGTCGGCGGCCTGGATCAGCTTGAGCAGGATGTTCTCGACGTCCTCGCCGACGTATCCCGCCTCGGTGAGGGCCGTGGCGTCGGCGATCGCGAACGGAACGTTCAGCATCTTCGCCAGCGTCTGTGCCAGGAGGGTCTTGCCGGAGCCGGTGGGGCCGAGCAGGAGGATGTTGGACTTGGCCAACTCCAGACCGTCGTCGCGGCCGCGCTCACCGGACTGTACGCGCTTGTAGTGGTTGTACACCGCCACCGAGAGCGCCTTCTTCGCCTGGTCCTGACCGATGACGTAGGCGTCGAGGAACTCGTAGATCTCCCGGGGCTTGGGGAGGTTGTCCCACTTGAGCTCGGAGGACTCGGAGAGCTCCTCTTCGATGATCTCGTTGCAGAGATCGATGCACTCATCGCAGATGTAGACGCCTGGTCCGGCGATGAGCTTCTTGACCTGCTTCTGGCTCTTGCCACAGAACGAGCACTTCAGCAGGTCTCCCCCGTCGCCGATGCGTGCCACCCCAGATACTCCTTTGCGTGGGACCGCCCTGCCGCCGCGGTCGCTACCGTCCGCGCCTCGACTCGTGCTCCGGCGCGAAAACGTCTGCCCGCTCAGGTTTCGACGTTACCGTCTTCTGAGCCCTCAGTGAGCCCCCTAGCGGTGAGTCGCACCGGAAGGTGCCGAATTGGGCACCATCCGGTGCGTCAACCTTCTCAGGAAGCGATCGCCGCCGCGCGCTTCTTCCGCGACGGGATGATGTCGTCCACCAGCCCGTACGCCTTCGCCTCAGCGGCGCTGAGAATCTTGTCGCGCTCGATGTCCTTGCGCACCTCCTCGGGCGCCTTGCCCGAGTGCTTGGCCACGATCTCCTCGAGCAGGGATCGCATACGCAGGATCTCACGAGCCTGGATCTCGATGTCGCTTCCCTGGCCGCCGCCCTCGGTGGAGGGCTGGTGGATCAGGACGCGAGCGTTCGGCAGCGCGAACCGCTTGCCCGGGGTTCCGCCGGCCAGCAGGACCGCGGCGGCGGACGCCGCCTGGCCCAGGCAGACCGTCTGGATCTCCGGACGGACGAACTGCATCGTGTCGTAGATCGCCGTCATGGCGGTGAACGACCCGCCGGGCGAGTTGATGTAGATGTTGATGTCGCGATCGGGGTCGAGCGACTCCAGCGTCAGGAGCTGGGCCATGACGTCGTTCGCGGAGGCGTCGTCGATCTGCACGCCGAGGAAGATGATGCGGTCCTCGAACAGCTTGTTGTACGGGTTCATCTCCTTCACGCCGTACGAGGTGCGCTCGACGAACGAAGGGAGAACGTAGCGGCCGTTGATGTCTCCCGGCCTGATCAGCTCACTCACTTGGGAAGCTCCACTCATGAGACGGCGCCCTCAGAGGGCACCTGCCGGGCGCTGCGCACGACGTGATCGATGAAGCCGTAGTCCTTGGCCTCTTCGGCCGTGAACCAGCGGTCGCGGTCAGAGTCGCGCTCGATCTGGTCGAGCGGCTGGCCCGTGTGGAACGCGATCCGCTCCGCAAGGGTCTTCTTCACGTAGAGCATCTGCTCGGCCTGGATCGCGATGTCAGCCGCGGTACCCCCGATGCCGCCCGACGGCTGGTGCATCATGATCCGAGCGTTCGGCAGCGCGTAGCGCTTGCCCGGAGCACCGGCGCAGAGCAGGAACTGCCCCATCGACGCGGCCAGGCCCATAGCGACCGTGCACACGTCGTTCGGTACGTACTCCATCATGTCGTAAATCGCCATGCCGGACGTCACCGAGCCGCCCGGGGAGTTGATGTAGAGCCAGATGTCCCGGTTGGGGTCATCGGCGGCCAGAAGGAGCAACTCGGCACAGAGGCGGTTGGCCACCTCGTCGGAAACCTGGGTACCGAGGACCACGATGCGCTCTCGCAGCAGCCGCTGGTAGAGCTGGTCCTCAAGGCGGAACGAGCCGTCCTCACGGCCACGCGCCTCGAAGCCGGAGGTGGCGTGCGGGAAGAAGGTCGGCGGGCTGGTCACAGCGTCACCTTCCGATGCGTCGTAATCGATTGGCTTTGCTTGTGACCTTAACGCGCGCCGCAGACAGGTCATGCCTCCTCGTCCGGCTGTTCGCTGACGGCGCATGCTCACCGCGTGGATCACCGCCCGGCCGCCCCGCCCGGGACAGCCCCGGGATCGGGCGGAACCGGGGCATCGGGGACGACCGTCCCGAGGTTCGTACGGCAAAGCCGCGGCCTGCCGTACCCCGAGGAATTTGCGCGGATTTTGACCCGGCAAGGGAAAACCCCCGGGGCACCGAGGTGCGCCGGGGGTCGTGACCCGTTCGTGGATCGGACGTCCTGCGGAGGCCGGTGATCAGGCCTCCGCCGGCTCCTCCTGCTCCGCGGCCTGGTTCTTGGCCTGGTCCGCGTCGAGCTCGGCGTAGATGGCCTTGAGGTCGATCTCGTTGCCCTCGCCGTCGGTCACCTTGGCGGCGTCCCCGACCACGGTCTTGGCCTTGTCCCTGACGATCTCCATCATGGCCAGCGTGAGCTGGTCGTTGTCGGCCAGGTGCTGGGCCAGCGTGTTCGGGGCGACGCCCATCTGCATGGCGCGGCGGACGACGAAGTCGGTGAGCTCCTGCTCGTTGACGTTGATGTCCTCGGCCTTCACGATCTTGTCGAGGACGAACCCGGTCTTCAGCGCCCTCGCGGACGTCTCCTCGAACTCCGCGAACTGGTCGTCCTCGGTGGTCTGGTAGAGCCGGAAGTACGCCTCGCGGCTGAGCCCGCTGTCGGCGATCTGGTGCTCGAGGTTGTGCTTGCGAGCGTCGATCTCCGCCTTGAGCGCGCTGTCGGGCAGCGGGATGTCGATCTGGCCGAGCAGATTCTCGAGGGCCTTGTCGCGGGCCTGCATGACCTGCTCGATGAGCTTGTTGCGGCGCGCCTGCTCGCTGATGCTGGCCTTCAGCTCGTCCAGGGTGTCGAACTCGCTGGCCAGCTGGGCGAACTCGTCGTCGAGCTCGGGCAGGACCTTCTCCTTGACCGACTTGACGTTGATGATCACGTCGGCCTCCTCGCCGGCGTTCTCACCGCCGACCAGGGTGGTGCGGAAGGTCTTCTCGTCGTCGGCGGCCATGCCCTCGAGGGCGTCGTCGAGGCCCTGGAGCACCGAGCCGGCGCCCACCTCGTAGGACACGTCGGCGGCCTGCTGCTCGTCGAGGTTCCGGCCGTCGATCTCGGCGCGCAGGTCCATCACGACGTAGTCGCCGCTGCCTGCGGGCCGCTCGACGCCCGTCAGCGTGGCGAAGCGCTGGCGCAGCGCGTCGATCTGCGTGTCGATGTCCTCGTCGGTCACCTCGACGGCGTCGACGACGACCTCCAGGCCGTCGTAGTCAGGCACGTCGAAGTTCGGGCGGACGTCGACCTCGGCCGTGAACTCGACCTGCTCGCCGTCCTCGATCTTGGTGACTTCGATCTCGGGCTGCGCCACGGGAAAGACGTCGCTCTCGTCGACGGCCTGGCCGTACAGCTTGGGCAGGGCGTCGTTCAGGGTCTCCTCGAGAACCACCGCGCGGCCGAAGCGCTGCTCGATGATCCGGGCCGGCACCTTGCCGGGGCGGAAGCCGGGGACGCGGACCTGCTGCGCGACCTTCTTGTATGCAGCCTGCAGGCTCGGCTCGAGCTCCTTGAACGGCACCTCGACGGTGAGCCTGACCCGAGTAGGGCTGAGCTCCTCGACAGCGGTCTTCACGGGGTGGTCTCCTTGATCCAGCATCTGGTGATCGCGGGCGCGTCGTGCACGGCAACCGCGGCACTTAACGCGCGCCGCGCCCACGTGAGCGGCACAGGAAGCACCGTCGCCATCGCGCACGCCTTGGGCATGCTGCAGTGTGGCGGCTGTCCAGCGCCAAGGGCAGTCTAGAACAGACAGATGCCCTGGAGCGACTGATCAGAGATCCGTCATGATCTGCTCGAGCAGGTCCACCGTCTCCACGGGGGTCGTGCTGACCGCGCACAGCCGCTCCATGACCTCGCTGTAGCGATCCACCTCATCGCGTTTGTCGAGATAGAGGGCGCTCGCGAGCTGCTCCACGTAGACGATGTCGGGGAGTTCCGGGTCGCCGAATCTCAGGATGCTGAAGGCGCCGCCCTCCGCGGCGTGTCCTCCGTAGCTGAACGGCATGACCTGGATCGTGATGTTGGGCTGGTTCATCAGGTCGATGAGGTGCTGGATCTGACCGCGCATGACCTCGACGCCGCCGATCGGCCGGCGCAGGGCCGCCTCGTCGATCACCGCCCAGAACCTCGGGCTGCTGTCCCCGTCGAGGACGCGCTGGCGCTCAAGCCGCAGGTCGACCCGCCGGGAGATCTCCTCGGGCGCGGCGCCCACGGCACCCGCCGTGATGACCGCCCGGGCGTACTCCTTGGTCTGCAGCAGGCCCGGGACGAACTGGACCTCATAGGTGCGGATGCGCTGGGCCGCCTCCTCCAGGCCGACGTAGGCCTGGAACCAGGAGGGCAGCAGGTCGCTGAACCGGTACCACCAGCCGGGCTCGTTGGCCTTCTCCACGAGGTCCATGACGACCGTCCGAGTCTCCTCGTCCTCGACTCCGTAGAGGCTGAGCAGGTCGGACACGTCGCGCCCCTTGAAGCCGACCCGGCCGAGCTCCATCCGGCTGATCTTGGATTCGGAACAGCGGATCGTCTGACCCGCCTCGTCTCGGGTGATGCCCTTGTTCTCGCGGAGCCGGCGAAGTTGCGATCCCAGGAGGATGCGGAGCGCCGTCGGGCCCGATCCAGGCTGGATCTGCATCACGGCGCCTCCCTCTCGACTCGGCCCTCTGCGTCCAAAGGGAAGTCCCGCACGACACCCCCAGCCCACACAGTGTCACCACTTCTGGCCATGATGACAAGGTCTGATCTCCGTGTCCTATTTACTCGCCAGTACGCCTGCACGCACTTGCACGCGCCAGCTGCACGTGCATTTGGGTCTTGCAGCGAGGCTCGTCAGTGATCCATGATGACTTGGTGCATATTGGGCCAAACATGCACCATCCTCGGAACTGACCAGCGGGAGGTACGGGCAGCATGCCGGATAAGCCCGAATCCGCCGGACAGTTGACCCGCGAAGTGGGCTTCGGTCGATTCATCCAGTCCGCAGCGGACTCCGAGACCACAACCTGCTTACTCCGGCCCCAGGCCGACTCCGTGAAGACCGCCCGGGACGTCACCAGGTCGACACTCGCGCAGTGGGGCTTCGCGGAGTTGAGCGACGACGCGGCCCTGGTCGTCTCCGAGCTCGTGACCAACGCGGTTCGTTACTCTCTGTATCCGGCGCTCAGGCCGGACGAGCACCCGATAACCCTGATACTGGTGCACATCTCCCCCCACGTACTGCTCGCGGTGTCGGACCCGAGCGACGAGGTCCCCTGCCCCAAGGAGCCCGACTTCATCTCGGAGAACGGCCGCGGGCTCTACATCGTCGAGACCTACAGCCAGGCGTGGGGCTGGGACGCGCTCGACCACGGCGGCAAGGCCGTCTGGGCTCTCTTCCGCGCCACCGGCTGATCCTCCCTTTCCCGCGCGTACGCGACGACTCCTCTTACTTGATGAAGTATCTTTACATCAAGATATAAAGAGGGGTGTCCGGGTGCTGCACCACGTTCAGTTGGCCTGTCCCGCCGGAAGCGAACCCGCCCTCAGGGCCTTCTACGGAGGCGTCCTCGGTCTGGCCGAGATTCCCAAGCCTCCTGTGCTCGCCGCGCGTGGCGGTTGCTGGTTCCGCGGCCACGGCATCGAGCTCCATCTGGGCGTCGAAGCCGACTTCCGTCCCGCCCGGAAGGCGCATCCCGGTCTCCTGGTCCGCGACATCGACCGCTGGGCCGGGCGGCTGCGCGATGCCGGGTACGCCGTCGTCTTCGACGACGACTTTCCGGGAATGCGCCGTTTCTACAGCGCGGACCCTCACGGCAACCGTCTGGAGTTCCTCGAACCGCTCGACTGACGGTCGCCTGCTCATCGAGCTGGGATGACGCCCGGCCGCCCTTTCGCGGCCGTCCGGGCCGGCGCCGGGCGGCGCTCACGCAGAGTGCGACAGCGATCCTCACACCGTGGTCGCCCTTTACCTCGTTGGCCTCGACATGGGCCGATCGGGAAGCCTCGGCATGTTCCATGGCGTGCACGCGACACCGTCGTGATCAGCGGCTGATGACTCGCGGGGTAAACAGAAGTGAAGTCGATGTTCCGACCATCGGAGGGTCGTGGTCATGTCTAGTCCCTGGGGCGTCAAGCACCAGTTGGCCGATGCGATCAACGCTCACGACGTGAATCGGGCGCTCGAGTACTTCAGCCCGGACGCCGTCGTCGTCTCGCCGTCGGGCGTGGCTGAGGGGCGTGAGCAGATCGCCTGGCTGTACGAGCAGCTGTTCAAGGGGTTCCCGGACTTCACCCTGACGACGTGGAACGAGGTATCCGACACCGACGCTCCCATGGTCGCGGAGTGGGTGGCCACCGGCACCCATACGGGACCCTTCCTGCTGCCGGACGGGAGCGAACTGGAAGGAACCGGTCGCCGCATCACCATCCGCGGAGCCTGCGCCTCGTTCGTCGAGAACGGCAGGATCACCACACACCGGGAATACTTCGATCAGCTGGAGATGTACACCCAGCTCGGCTTGGGCCTGGCCCGCGTCGAACAGGCGCCGTCGTCGTACCGGGAAGAGTTGGCGCCGCACACCGTCTCCTGACCTTCCGTCCCCCGCCCGCCGGTTGTTGCGTTTTGCGCGCTCTTGACTTGACTTTTCCTACTATGCGCGACATGAGAAGTCGTCTGGGTCAGTTTCTGCGCGCTCGACGCCAACTCACGACCATCGATCAGGTGGGGCTCGCGTACACGGGTGATCGCCGTAAGACGCCCGGCCTCCGCCGCGAGGAGGTGGCGATGCTGGCCGGTGTCAGTTGCGACTACTACACGCGACTCGAGCAGGGCCGGGAGCTCAGTCCGTCGGACCAGGTGCTGGACGCCCTCGCACGGGCTCTTCAACTTAATCCCGAGGCCGCCCACCACCTTCACGCTCTCGCACACTCGACATGCGATCGCCGGCGTCCCGAGAGTACGGACCGGGTTCATCCGGACGTGTTGCGACTCCTCGACAGCTGGAGCGACAAACCGGCGCTCGTGGTCAATCAACTGCTGGACGTGCTGGCCCAGAACTCGTTGATCGGCGCCTTCCACGACGGCCTGGCGCACGCCGACAACATCATGCGCCTGACCTTTCTGGAGCCCAGGATTCGCGAGTTGTGGGTGAACTGGGAGGAGCAGGCCAGATCCAGGGTGGCTCATCTGCGCTCCGAGACGGGGAAGGACCCGGGCTCGGCCCTCGTCGAACTGGTCGAGGAGCTCTCACGCGAAAGCGAGGACTTTCGTCGCATATGGGCTAAATGCGAAGTATGGACTGATACTGGCTACCCCATATACGTGCACCACTCGGGGGTCGGCGACCTGACCATTCGCTATCAGTCGTTCACCGTCGAGAGCGCTCCGAGCCAGAGACTCGTCGTCTTCCAGACCGAGCCGGGCAGCCCGTCCGAGCAGGCCCTCTCGCGGCTGAGAGCGATCCATGCACGGCCCGACCGGGCGGCTCATGGGAGCACGCCGAAGAAACATGACGAAGTACGGACGATCCGCAACTTCCGGTGAACATCACGAAGGCCAGGCTTCCCGTACGGGATGGCCTGGCCTTTCACGCTGAGAGCGGACGACGGGAATCGAACCCGCGTAGCCAGTTTGGAAGACTTCGGGCCGCACTCGCGTGACCTGCTGATGCGCAGGTCAGTAGGCCTATGACACTGACCCCGAGTCAGGACACGACTTCGGCGTCCTGCGGCAGGCCGAAAGTTCTGCGCGCCTCCGCATAGATTTCCTTTTCCAGGTCCGACCCGGCGCCCTCAAGCCCTATTGCCCGGGGCGCGCCTTCCGGCGAGAACAAAGCGCGCGTCGAAGACTCGTACCCGGCACCGTCTGTCGGCTCGTCGACGTGCTGCACGATGAAGCGTCCGTTCACCGACTGCATCGTCAAGAGCAGCGGTCCGCCATAGCCGGTACCGACGACGAGCGTGTGTCCCGAGCGGGCCAGTTCTTCGCACCAGGCAATGAGTCCGACCAGAAGCTGAGGATCTTTCCGGCGAACCTCTATGAGGTCCTCGTGGCAGAACATCCGGGGATGCAAGGCCGGCTTTTCATTGACCAGATAGCCGTATTCGCTGCGAGCGGGGTCTGTCTCCAGAAAGTGGTCAGCCGCGTCCATGAGTGCCGTACGCGTCGAAGAGTCGACCGAGATGACCTGTTCTTGGGCTGTGCCCGCCAAATCCGATCCGGACAACCGCGGGACCAGCAAAACTCCTCCGGCGACCGCGAGAGCCAGGACGACGGTCGCCCACGCCAGGGGTCGTCTGTTCAGGCGCCTCACTGGTCTCCCTCAGGAATCATGGAAGCTGTCCGCCGTAATGCTAGCTTTCGACCGGTCCGTCAACCCATGTCGCCGAACAGCGCACGTCCGTCTAGGGCGGGTCACTCGTCCCCTCGGGCGGCGCTGATCCACCTGCACGCCTCCCAGGATCGCGATCAGGCCATCACCAAGGCAGTCGGTCAAGCATTCACGGAGGCTGACAAGCTCAAGATCAAAAAACTTAATGTGGCACGTGCGTGGCACGGAAGATCTTAAAGAGCGGGCGGAGATCACGAAGGCCAGGCTTCCTGTACGGGATGACCTGGCCTTTCACGTTGAGAGCGGACGACGGGAATCGAACCCGCGTAGCCAGTTTGGAAGGTTTCGGTACGCGATCGTCTAGCCTGCTGCGACGCTGGTCACGCGCCTAATCGTTTCGCTCATGGCTTTCCGTGGCTTGCCGTGAGTCACCGTGCTGACGGGCACGCGACGGGCACGGGCAAGAGGCGCCGGTGCGGGTAGTTGTCGAGGTGGAAATCGATAAGGTGAGGTCCATGGATTCCCGAGCCGATCCGGACGGCGGCGATGGTCACAGTAGCCCGCGTGACGTGTTTCTCCGCCTGGTGAATGGGGTCTGTGAAGGGCCGTACGAAAATTTGGCCGACCTCTATGCCGAACAGACCCATGTCACCCACCCGTTTCACCCGCTCAACCCGCCGCCGCTGCTGAGCCGTAGCGAACTGCACGAGCACTTCACCGCGCCGCCGCCGTTTGCCCGGACGCTGAACCGTAAGCCGGTCAACATCATCATCCACGACACCGCTGATCCGGAGGTGATCGTCGCCGAGTTCGCTTACCAGGGGCACGTGGACGAGACAGGAGAGGCGTTCACCGTGCCCTGTGTCTTCGTTCTCCGTATTCGCGACGGGCTCATCGTCGAGTCTCGCGATTACATCGATCACATTGCCAGCGCACGGGCATGGGGCCAGCTCGAAAGCCTCCTGACCGCGCTGCGCCCATCGAGCGACGTCGACCGCTGAAAGGCAGTTGCTGGTGATCGCGGGATCGCGCGCTTGGTCTCCGGCCGAACCAGACGCTGGCCGAGGTCGTGCCTCGCTCGGCGCAGCCGTTCACCGCAACCTTGGTCCGCACCATCTTCGACCAGCCCGACGCCGCCTCCGAGATTCTGTTGGTGTTGACGTCTTTGCCCGCGAGTTAAAGACCCCGGCTCGCTGGTACGAACCGGGGTCTCCAGGGTGCCTAGTGCTGGGGCCGGCCTAGCGGGCCGATTTGGTTGTGGTTCACCTCGTTCATATACGAGGCGGGCCACCCGCGATTACGTTGTGGTTCACCACGTTGTGGTTCACCTCGTTCATGGTCGAGGCGCTGGAGGGCGAAGCGGGTCCGAATACCGCTACGAGTAAGGCGAACGGTAGAGCCAGACGAAGCGCGGTCGAGACGAGTCGGCGCATGAGCATTCCCCCATCTGCTTGTCGTGGGTAGCCCCAATAGACGGCCATTAGAGATCGTCAGGGGGACCGGTAGGATCATCCGTCGCATGTTTCCGGCGGTCAAGGTCGCGTATGACCGAATTTGCCCTCTCTGCGAACCTGGCCGAGTCGTCTCGCGGCTGCTCTACAACTACACCTGGCGGGGAAATCTGGATGCCTTCAACGACATTCTCCGAGGGGGGTTCGGGACGCCCGAGAACGGGTGGGGTGCTGCGGTGGCTCAACTCTGGCTCATCTCAGGCCGCGCTCGGCTACGAAGCGACAACCCTATGGCTGGAGGGGCTTCTCCTCACCTGCCATCCGTCGAAGCGTTCGAATATCGAGGCCAGGATCAGCAGCGCGCGGCGCAGCGAGGGTCCGACCCTGTTCGACGATGTCGTCGAAATCATCCGCGACCACGGCCCAGGCGGTAACGAGTCCGAAGACGGCGTCCTCTTGGAGTTGGTCTAGTTACTGGGCGGCGCGGATCCCACGGCTGACGGACCGTACCTTGTCGAGGCGCAGCGACACCCGCTCATCGGCCATGAGCGGACGTATGCCGCTCCCGCTGCCAAGAGCTTCAGCCCGAGCCGTCAGGGCGCACCTGATCTTGACGTCTTGGCCGTTAGCAGTGGCAGAGGTTCTCAACTCCAGGCGCGATTGCGGCTGGGCAGCCATGGCCCAAACAGCGACCCATACTCCTCACCAGTTTCGACGGTGAGGAGAAAGTCAGGTGTAGTGCCGGCCACCGCGTCACGCAGGCGCGCCAGCAGCAGCGGGACAGTCGCCAGGTCCAACGACAGTGCTATCGCGAGTTGGACGCGCTGAGCACCAAGCTCCGGTTGGTCTCTCAGCTCGTCGTGCTCCAGGTGCTCCGCAGCGGCGTGCATAGTCACCAGATCTCCGCCGTCGGAAAACTTAAGGCAGTCCCGCCAGGACGGTAGCCCGATCATGACCTCCAGCGCTTCGGCAAGGCTATGGCCGATAAGTCCGGCCTCCCCTTCGGAGCTGGCATACAAGACCGGACGGATCGAGCGGCGTTCACCGCAGAGGAAGAACGTGCCGCCAGTGAAGTCTCCTGCTACGGCCTCCAGGGCATGCCCAGACGAGAGCCGAACAGGTTCGCCATGATCACCACGCGAGAGGTCAAACTCGCAGACCTCCCACAGCAGTTCGGCGAGACCTTGATCTTGGCGAACCATCTCCAGGATCTCGTCATCGCTCTTCATATGGCGGAACGCTAGCAGTCAGCCTGGTCCGCTATCCCGTCGCACTGCGCCCTCGACATCCGCTCATCGGTAGAAGAGGAAGTGTCGCCAGTCTCGCCGTGATCATGTAAAGCATCAGCCGAGGTAAGACAGGGCTGGACGGGGTTCGTTCACTTCGTCAGACGACCTTGATCCCGTTGTGTTGACGCACAGCGGGTTTGCCGTCATGCAGGGCGTCAAGCACGCGGACAGCTTTCATGATCTCCGGCATGTGGGCAACACCCTCGCAGCAGCCAACGGAGCAAGCCTCAAGAGCTGATGACCCGGATGGGACACGCCTCCACACGGGCGGCGCTGATCTATCAGCACGCGACCCAGGACCGGGACAGGGCCATCGCTCAGGCATTCGGGGAAGCTTTCAAGGTTGCGCTGGACGGGAACAAAGACGAGCCATCGGGCACGCAACGGGCACGGAAGATTTATTAGATCGTGCGGAGACCACAAAGGCCAGGCTCCCCGGGTGGGGTGACCTGGCCTTTCGTTGTGAGAGCGGACGACGGGAATCGAACCCGCGTAGCCAGTTTGGAAGACTGGGGCTCTACCATTGAGCTACGTCCGCGCACGCCGGTCTTCATCTGGTTTAGACTTCATCCGGTCGTCAGGGCGTAAGCGTACCGGAGTATCCGAGCGCTCGCGTAACCGACGAGACGGGGCGTGGCGCAGCTTGGTAGCGCGCTTGCTTTGGGAGCAAGAAGTCGCAGGTTCAAATCCTGTCGCCCCGACTCTCTGAACAGCAGGAAGGCCACTCTCCAAGATCGGGAGTGGCCTTCTGCGTGACTAACTGGGTGACCACGGCTCAGGGTCATCCCCGAAGATGCGGTCCACGGCCATTACTCCCCCTTGCAGGACCGGCCGGATCTGCTTCCGGTACACCGCTTCCGTGACGGCTGTAAAGCGCGCATGCCCGTGCCCTCCGCAGCCTTGAGCAGGGCAGCGGCCTGGACGAGGGTCAGCGCCTTCGACGGCCGGCCATGTCTCCCCGCTGGTACCGCGCACAGCTGAACCACATTCCGCTTGACCTTGTCGCGCGCCATCGCCCGCTTGACCGCTCGATCCAGACAGGATCGAAGGACCTGCAAGGTACGGGTGCTGAGCGTCTTGGCCTTTTCCGCCAGCCACTTGTCCACGTCGTCTGCAGTCAAATCGCGCAGATTCCGAGCACCCAGGGCGGGAATCACATGAGCTCGGTCCGCGCCCAGGAAACCGAGCGGGTAACCGGGCGGTTCCCTGGGCGGTGAGAACCGTCATCCCTGCCGGTGCCGCCGGAGAGCCTGTCCTTGCCGGGCCCGCCATACAGCTTGTCGTTGCCGCTGCCAAGATCGGCGAAGCTCTCTGGGCCACCCGCCAATCCTCATGGGGAGCGGTTCTCGGGCGAGGAGAGACACGACCCGCAACCTGCTCACCGAACCGGTCGGAGGGGGCCTCAGTTCCGTTCTGGTTCCGTCCGAGGCCGTAAAGCGCCGGAAGTCGACAAGGGACGTTGAGGGCTGTATTGCCTGGTCAAAGAGATGATCATCTCTGAAAGGGCGGCGCTGCAAGCGGATTCGCGGCGGAGCGGTTCCCTCGCCGACCCTTTCGCCCTGGTTCTCCATCCACCCAAAGGCGGATGGTGTCTTTGCGTGCCAGCCGAGGTGTCTAAACTGAAGATCAACTTTTAGGCACGAACGGGGGAACCACAGTGATCGATCGTCTGCCGCGTGCCGCGACAACATTCTTGGCGTTACTGGCCCTTGGCGCCTGCTCCACGCCAGCGCCACCCGCAAACCCGCTGCTGAAGGACCCGGCCCAGTGGCCGCTGATCAAGCTGAAGGGTCTAACCGACAACCCGGGGCTACCCGACGAGGCGGAGCGAGCCCTGGCACAGATCAAGGTCGGTTCCTACGACATGCTTGCGTGGATTAACTCCTCCGGCCTGTGCGGGCTGTCCAGCGCCGAGTGGAGTGTCCACACCGATGTGAGCATGTACGTCGACCTGACCAAGTCCGAGGGGCACTTGGAGCGGCCAGAGGGATTCTCGGGACCGGTGGAGCCGGCGGCGAGCAGTGCCTACAGCACCAAGGTGTACCTGTTCTGCACCCCCACCAGGATGCTGATCAGGATATCTGGAGAGACGTCGCAGCCTCATGTCTCCGGTGACGCGGTCGCGCAGCTTGTCAATGATGGGCTCAACGCCGTCGTCGGCTCAATGGAAGCTCAGATTGAGTCGCTGTCCCATCCGACCGTGACCCGGGGCGGATAGGGGTGGCGATGGCCGCTCTCACCGGGGAGGAGAGGTGCAACCCCGCTCCGTCTCCATGTCTGCGCAGCGCGAGAAGATCTCCGAAACTGTTGGCGGCTTAGAACATAAAATCCCAGCTCAGGTTGTCGTGGACGGGGACAACGGCCTCGCCTCCAGGTCGTGCTCGGCAAACAGATCCAGAAGAACGCCAATGGGCAGATCCGCTTCAGTTGGATAGCGGAAGCGCTGGTCAGGATTGATCTCGTAGCGGTTGCGGCGCCCCACCTTGGAGCGAGTCAGATAACCGGCCTCCCGTAGGTCGGTCACGATGCCCTGCACCGCCCGCTCGGTGATGCCGATGGCATCCGCGATGTCTCGGAGTCGCGCTTCCGGGTCGCGAGCGATCTCCAGCAGGACCCGGGCGTGATGGGTCAGGAAGGTCCACGAGGACGAACGGGCATCGGGGCTATCCGCGGCCATGTCACACCTCTCGGCCAACAGCATGAGTCGCTACCTGTGGAACGTCCACGATATCCGATCAACGATTCCCGAAGAAAGATACCGGAAGCATCTTTCGGATATGTTTGTTCTGGTGTTAGAGTGAGGCCGCCAAAGTCAGCCAGGGCGTGGCCGTGGAAGCGCCAGCGGGTCACGTGCCGGTCGTGCAGCGTCTACCCGTCCAGGACAGTTCACAGAGTCGTGGCGACGTGCGGAACCCAACCGTCAGCGACATGGGCTCGGGGGCATCGGTGACTACGAACCGTGAAGACTCCATACCAAACGGCCGGGGTGCCTCCGACCGAGTCGACGCCGTGCTCTACCTCGATCGTTACCTCCGCGTCACCTACAGCCCACGCACGGGCCTCATCCGGCTGGTCGGCGAACTGGACGCTAGCAACGCCCCAGCCGTCGCCGAGACTCTGGCGCACGCCAAACGAAGCGAGAACGTCCTAGTCATCGACACCGCCCAGCTCGACTTCATCGATCTCGCCGGCCTGCGCATGCTGATCCGCCTATGCTCCGACGGCTCGGCTCGACTGAGCGCCATGCCGCCCCGCATGCTTCGCCTGATCCACCTTCTGGACCAGGCGCATACGCTGCGCGCCGCCGAGTGAGTGCCTAACTGAGTGAGACCACGGCTCCGGGTTCCGATCAAAGAGCTGATCCATCACGGGAGCCCTCGTTCGCACGGTCATGGGCGCCGCCATGGCCCTGTCCGACGCCCCTCAGGCAGAGGCGCTGTCGTCGCTCGCCACCCTTGGCGCTGTCGCTGATACGCGATTGATACACGGTCAAGCGTGCGCGGAGACACGGTCACGGCCAGACGAACACGTCGATGACGCAACGTGTGCCGCATGCGACGTTCCTTGATGTTCCTCCTGTTGGCGGGTGCCTTGTCCGGCTGCGCCGGCGCGCCGTACGTCACCGGAGCCGCTGTGCCCGACGTGCCCCTGTCCTGGCCGAGCGAAGGGCAGGCGGCGGTCGAGGTGGAGGGTGTGGGCAGCCTGGGCGTCAGCGGGGAGCAGACCCCGGTGCCCATCGCCAGCGTGACCAAGGTCATGACCGCCTACGTCATCCTGAGCCGCCACCCGCTGCGATCCGGCGACGACGGCCCGCTGATCAAGGTGGACCATATCGCCGCCAACGAGTCCTACCTGCCGCAGGAGTCCACCGTTCCGCTCCAGGAGGACCGGCGAATACCCCTGCGTCGCATGCTGGAACTGATGCTGGTGCCCTCGGGCAACAACGTGGCCCGCCTCCTGGCCCGCTGGGACGCCGGTTCCCAGGAGCGCTTCGTCGAGCGGATGAACGCCGCCGCCGACCGCCTGGGCATGACGCACACCAGGTACACAGGCGCCAGCGGCAATGAGGACAGCACCGTCAGCACTGCGGCCGACCAGCTCAAACTGGCCAAGCAGGCGATCCGCGACCCGGTCTTCGCCGAGGTGGTCGCCCAGGCCGACACCGCCGTCCCCGGCGAGGTGAGAAGGTTTCCCAACACCAACACGCTGCTGAACCGGCACGGCGTCATCGGCATCAAGACCGGTTCCGGCACCGCCGCGGGCGGCAACCTGATGTGGGCCTCCCGTGTGGGGCGCCACCTGGTGCTCGGGGTGATCCTCGGCCAGGCGGCGGGCACGAACCCGACCGCCGGCCTGGCGGCGGTGCTCGAGACGGGCGAGAAGTTGAGCGCCTCGGTCGAGCAGTGGCTGTCCACGGAGGAAGCGGCCGGTCAGGCCGGTCAATAGGCGGCAGTGCCCTTCATCCCAGGACCGTCACGGCTCACCCAGGGCGAGTCATCTGCCCTTGAGGTGGATGCCGCGCAGCTCGGCCAGAGCGCGCTCGGACCTGGTGCCCGGCTCGGCCTCGAACATGAGGATCTGCTGGCTGGGGGCGCTCGCGATGGTGAAGATGTGATAGCCGAACAGGAGATCACCGACGTCGCGGTGGCGAAAGCGGATGGTCGCGCTGGTCACGGGGCGTACGTCGTGACGAGCCCACATCCGGCGGAACTCCTCACTTTCGAGCGAGAGCTCCTCGATCAGCTCGACGAGCGCAGGATCGTGGAGGTCCGACCCGGCTGCGGCGCGCAGATGAGCCACCTTGACCAATGAATGCTCTTCCCAATCCGGGTAGAAGTCGGGCGCGGCGGGATTGAGGAAGGACAGCCGGAGCAGGTTGTCGGCGTGCTCCATCCCTTGGTAGATGGCCTCAGCCAGCGAATTCCTGGCCAGCACGTCGAATCGGCCGTTCATGACGAGCGCTGATACGTGTTCGCAGCCCTTCACGAACCGCAGCACGCCCGGGTTGACCACGTCCACCTGGTCGACGGGCACCCGCGTGCGTGGCCGGCCGCGCGCGAGTTCGTAGAGGTGCTCGGTGGCCTCGGCGTCGAGCATGAGGGCTTCCGCCACAGACAAGAGCACCTGATCGGACGGATGGCGTTCTCTGCCCTGTTCCAGCCGGGTGTAGTAGTCGACGCTCACTCCGGCCAGCAGCGCCACCTCGGTGCGGCGCAACCCCGACGTCCGACGGCGGCCCACCTGTGGCAGTCCGACCTGGTCGGGGGTTGTGATCGAACGCCTGGCGCGGAGGAATTCGCCCAGTAGATTCCCGCCATTCATATGGACAAGTTACAAACACCCTCATCAAGGATCAGGGGTGTGATACACCCACGAAATTCTTGCGCTCTTGCCTGCGCCCGATCATCCAGGTGCGCCGTGTCCGGCGGTCTCCGGCATGCTCCGGCGTGAGTGCCCCGCAATTTTCCGGGATCGGGGCGGCCTTCCGCGTGGCTACCGTGCGCCGAGGAACGCGAGCACCCGCTTGATCAGGAGTGTCGTGGCGTCCGCGTCGTAGTCCGCCAGCGAGTTGTCACTGAAGAGGTGCCGGCCGCCGGCATAGAGGTACAACTCCCCGGCGTCGGCCTCGTCGACGAGCGCCCGGGCTGCGTCGATGTCGCCCTCATCGACGAAGGACGGGTCGGCGTCCATCGCGTGCACCTGGACCGGTACGCCGGCCGGCCAGGCGGAACTGAACTCCGACACGGGGACGCAGCCGTGGAAGAGCAGCGCACCGCGCGCACCGGCCGTGGTCTGCGCGAGCTTCTGGGCCGGGAGCACACCAAGGGAGAAGCCGCCGTAGACCAGGTCGCCGGGCAGTCCCTCGACGGCCCGGAGACCGCGCTCGAGCACCTCGCCGAAGCCGATCTCCCGGGCATGGGCGACCCCCTCGTCGACGGTGGCGAAGGTGCGGCCGTCGTACATGTCGGGCGTGTGCACGGTGTGCCCGGCCTGGCGCAACGCGTCGGCGAACGCGACGACGCCCGGGGTCAGCCCCAGCGCGTGGTGGAAGAGCACTACTTCAGCCATGCCTGCACTCCTGCTTCTCTGTGCACCTGCCGGATGATCCGGATTTCCGCGAACGGTCCGACGATGCCGAGCGATCGGCCGGGATGACAAATCCCCCGGGCGGGAAGCGATCGTGTCAGGTCGGCCCTCGTAGATCCTCCATCGCGGCTGGCCTCGGCGCATGGAGAACGGGGGAAACGCCGAGCCCGACTTACGCCCTCATTCGTCGTCGTGACCCCAGATCTCGACCGCGCCGCCACGGCCATGCACCGGGCGGCGCGCCGCTTCTTCCTCATCACCGAGCACGGCCGCGCGCTCAGGGACTGGGAGTGGAACGTCTCCGACGCCTACACGCCCAACCACGTCTCTCCCATCCGCCTCACCGAGGCCGGCCCGGCCCGTCGAAGGCGGCGGGGCGGGCGGCGAGGTGACGGCGCTGCGGTTCGACGTCCTCCGCCCCTGACGGGAGTCAGCCGTCCAGGACGTGGGTGCGGGTGAGGAACTCGATGGCGTGCCCGTCGGGGTCGTCGACGTAGACGCCTCGCCCCTGGTCCCGATGGTTGATCTCACCCGGGCCGCGGTGCGCGTGTTCCGCCCAGTGGGGCATGCCCCGATCGACGATCCGGCCGAAGATCTCGTCGAACTCCTCCTCGGAGACGAGGAGGGCGAGGTGCTGCATGATGATCCGGTCTCCGGGGACGAGCGAGTCGGCGTAGTCCACCGTCACCCCGTTGGCGAGCGGGACCGCGGCGAACGGCCCGACCTCCCTCGGTTCCGCGGCGCCGATCAGTTCCGTCAGGAACCGCGCGGAGGCGAAACGGTCTCTGCTGTGCACGATCGTGTGGTCGAGTTGTGCTGGCACGGGGACCTCCACTGGTCCGAACTGGCCTTTCATCTGACTGTACAAAGGGCCGCGGCGACTCCGGGCGGCGCGGTCGGGTGGAAGAAAGTACGGTGGACCAATGATCGAAAAAGACGTCTCGCGCGTGTTCGGTCTCCTCGGGCAGGACGACACGTTGCGGGTCTTCGCCGGTCTCGTGTTACGCCCCGGGGACCCGTCCGACAAGGTGACCGGGCTCGCTCCCGAGGCGGCCGAGCGGGCGCTGACCCGGCTGGCCCGCGGGGGCCTCGCCGTACAGGACGAGGACGGCTGGCGAGCCGACCCGGAGGTGTTCCGGAACCTGCTCCGCGCGACTCCCAAGGAGCCGGCGAGCCCGCTCGACACCTTCCTCGTCGACGGGCGGTTGGTCTCCCTTCCGGTCAAGCGCGCGAAGAGGCTGATCGTGCTGGACTACGTTGCACGCGTCTTCGAGCCGGGCGTCCGCTACTCCGAGAAAGAGGTCAACGTCGCGCTCCGCGCGTTCCACGACGACTACGCCGCACTGCGGCGGTACCTCGTCGACGAGGCCTTCCTCAGCCGCGAGAACAACGTCTACTGGCGCAGCGGCGGCACCGTCTGAGGCCTTCGCCAGGCACGGGGCGGCGATCCGGCATCGCAATATCTGGCATATTGCTCATTAATGGCGAATGCAGGAAATCGCCGCACATGTAAGGCAATCTCCGTCCGACTTCCGAGATTGCTGAAATGTCACGTATCACCTCCATACGATTCGGGATACCGACTGTTTCCCGCCGGAGTAACGATTGAACCGGAACTGCGTCATCAAGGCGCCCGCCCCGGAAGACCGGGTCGAGTGGCGCCGCAGCAGCGCCGCGTCCGCGCACGAGCGACTCGCCTTCCTCAACGAGGCCAGCCGCAGGATCGGCAGCACGCTCGACCTCGCGGAGACCAGCCGCGAACTCGTGGACGTGGCCGTCCCGCGATTCGCCGACACGGCGGCGCTCATGGTGCAGGAACGGCTGATGATCGACGGCGAGCTGCCCTCCCGTCCGATCGATAGCACCACGCTCTTCCGCCGGGTCGCGCTCGGAGTGGCCAGTGACGATCCGGAGGCGTGGCTGCGCGCCTTCCCGATCGACGAGATCACGTCGTATCCCCCGGCGCTGCCCCACGCCCAGTGCATGACGTCCGGCCGACCCCTGATGTATCCCGTCCTCGACAGGTACAGCGCCCGGCTGATCGGCTCCAGCATCGAGCGGGAGGAGTCGGTCGCCGGCCTGCTCACCGAGTCCTCATTCCTCGCCGTGCCGCTCAAGGCCCGGGGCCGGGTGCTCGGGTGCGTAGTGTTCAGCCGGAGGCCGGGCAGCCGTCCGTTCGAGGAGCAGGACGTCGCGGTGGCGGAGGAGCTCGCCGCCAGGACGGCCGTGTGCGTCGACAACGCGCGGCTCTACACCCGCGAGCGGCGTACGGCGCTGACCCTGCAGAGCAGCCTGCTGCCCGCCGACCTCGCCCAGCCGCTCGGCATGGACGTCGCCTCGCGTTACCTGCCGGCCAGCGACCTGATGGGGGTGGGCGGCGACTGGTACGACGTGATCCCGTTGCCGGGCTGCCGCTCCGCGCTGGTCGTCGGCGACGTCATGGGGCACGGCACGCGGGCGGCGGCCACCATGGGCCAGCTGCGCACGGCCGCCCGTACGCTGGCGAGCCTCGACCTGCCGCCCGACGAGGTGCTCTTCCGGCTCAACCTGATGAGCCAGGACCTCGACCCCACACAAATCGCCACCTGCGTGTACGCCGTCTACGACCCGGTCACGCGCACGTGCGCCTTCTCCCGGGCCGGTCACGTCCCGCCGGTGCTCATCCATCCCGACCGGTCGACCGAGATCATCGAGCTGCCTTCGGGGCTCCCACTCGGCATCGGGAGCGACCCCCTGGAGATGCGCGAACTCGTCCTGCCCGCCGGCAGCATCCTCGCCCTCTACACCGACGGCCTGGTGGAGAGCAGGGACCGCGACATCGACGCGGGGATCATGGCCCTGCGCCGCCTCCTGGCGGGACCCGCCGAGGATCTCGAGGACATGTGCGATGTGACGATCAGCAGCCAGCGCCCCGGCCACGAACGGGACGACATCGCTCTGCTGCTGGCCCGGGTGCGTGAGCTCGACCCCGACGAGGTGGCGACCTGCCCGTTGCCGGCCGACCCCCGGTTCGTCGCGCACGCGCGCCGTTTCGTCCGGGCCACGTTGTCCTCCTGGGGCCTGACCGGCCTGATCGACACCAGCGAGCTCATCGTCAGCGAGCTGGTGACCAACGCGCTCAAACACGGCTGGCCGCCGATCGAGCTGCGCCTGCTGCGCGGCAGGACGCTGGTGTGCGAGGTCGCCGACGGATCGCCGACCAACCCCGCCCCGCGCGCGTCCACCCCCGACGACGACACCGGTCGCGGGCTCCAGCTGGTCAAACGGTTCGCCTGGCGCTGGGGCACACGTCCCACGTTGTACGGAAAGATCGTCTGGGTGGAGCAGCGCATCCACTGACGCGGCGGTTCGTCCTTAGAAGACCGTGTACGACCTGATCGTCCGGAAGAGTTACGGTCGTAGGAGAGCTCCTGGGCGAGGAGGGGACATCATGATCGACATCCGGGACGCGTACCGCCGTGCGCTGGACGGCTTCGGGAACCGGCTCCAACTCGTCCGGGACGAGCAGTGGGAGCTCTCCACCCCCTGCGTGGACTGGGATGTCCGGGCACTGGTCAACCACATGGTGAACGAGAACCTCTGGGCGCCCGACCTGCTCGCCGGCCGCACGATCGCCGAAGTGAGCGACACCTACGAACGCGACGTCCTCGGCGACGACGCGATCAAGGCGTTCGAGGTGTCGGCGCAGGGCGCCGTCCAGGCGGTGTACACCGAAGGCGCCCTGACCGCGGTGACCCACCTGTCGTTCGGCGACGTGCCCGGTGAGGAGTACATCACCGAGCTGTTCGCGGACGCGTTGATCCACACCTGGGACCTGGCCCGCGCGATCGGCGCGCGGGAGCGACTCGATCCCGAGCTCGTCGCCACCTGCTCCGAATGGTTCGCCCGGGCGAATGAGGGTTACCGCCAGACGGGAGTCATCGGGGACCACCGGGACGTGCCGGAGGACGCGGATCCGCAGACCCGGCTGCTGGCCGCGTGGGGCAGAACAGGCTGAACCGGCACGCCCGGGTGCTCAACGCCCCGTGGGGCGCTTCCCGTGGTTGGCCTTCTTCTTCTTGCGTGCCTTGGACTTGCGCTGCCGCTTTCCCATGACGCGTCGCCTTCCTGCCGGGACGGCTTCCGCCCTCCACCATCCTCCGGGCGGGCGCGCAGGACAAGCGTGCGATTCTCCTCGTCTCACCATGACTCAACATGCAAGCCGTGCATATATGCCATAATTTGTTGGAATCTGTTGATTGGAGAGGTGATGCTGGCCCAGCAGCGGCAACAGGCCATCCTGGAGCGGATCCGCAGGACGGGCGGCGCGCGCGTCGCGGAGCTGGTGCTGGATCTCGGCGTCTCCGACATGACGATCCGGCGCGACCTCGAGGTGCTCGCGGATCGCGGGCTCATCGAGAAGGTCCACGGCGGCGCCACGGCGACCGGCGCGGGGTCCACCGAGGAGCCCGGCTTCGCGGCCAAGTCCGTACGGCAACGCTCCGAGAAGGAGGCCATCGCCCGGCGGGCGGCGCAGTTCGTCCGGCCCGGCAGCGCGGTGGCGCTCTCGGCGGGCACGACGACCTGGACGCTGGCCCACCACCTGGTCGATGTGCCGGATCTGACCGTCATCACCAATTCAGTACGGATCGCGGACGTCTTCCACCGGGCGGCCCGGGGCGACCAGACCGTCGTGCTGACCGGCGGCGTCCGCACGCCGTCGGACGCCCTGGTCGGGCCGGTGGCCGTCGCGGCCGTCCGGTCCCTGAACGTCGACACCCTCATGCTGGGCGTCCACGGGATGGGCGCCAGGGCGGGGTTCACCACCCCCAACCTGCTCGAGGCGGAGACCGACCGGGCGCTGGTCGAGGCCGCGCATCAGCTCATCGTGCTGGCCGACCACACCAAATGGGGCACCGTCGGCATCAGCACGATCGCCGAGCTCTCCCGCGCCCATGTGGTGATCAGTGACAACGGTCTGTCTGAGGACGCCATCGAGCAGCTGTCGGAGCACGCCGGCGAGCTGATCATGGTGGACCCGGCGGCCGACGACGATATGGGAGCAGTTCTGTGAAGCGCACCATCACCCACCTCGCGGACGGCCGGGAGCTGATCTACTTCGATCGCCGCGACGACGCCGACCACAGCGCGATCGACCAGCGCGATCTTCCTCCGCGGCCGCTGGCGTCCGAACTTCGCTACGACCCGCTGATGGACGAGTGGGTGGCGGTCGCGAGGCACCGGCAGACCCGGACCCACCTGCCGTCCGCCGACGAGTGCCCGCTGTGCCCGGCCAAGCCGTGGTCGGAGATCCCCTCCCAGTACGACGTGGCGGTGTTCGAGAACCGCTTCCCCTCGTTCAGCTTCGATCTCGGCGAATACGAGCAGGTGGGCGGGCTCAGCCAGGTGCGGCCGGGGGTCGGCCGCTGCGAGGTGGTCTGCTTCACCTCCGACCACAACGCGTCCTTCGGCTCTCTCAGCGACGACCAGGTCGGGCTGGTCATGGAGGCCTGGACGGACCGCACGGCCGAACTGTCCTCGCTCCCGGGCGTCGAGCAGGTCTTCTGCTTCGAGAACCGGGGCCCCGAGATCGGCATCACGCTCCCGCATCCCCACGGGCAGATCTACGCCTACCCGTACGTGACCCCCCGGACGAAGCAGATGCTCGGCGCCGCCGCCCGGCACACGGGCGGCAACCTGTTCGCCGACGTGCTGAGCGCCGAGCGCGGCGGTCCCCGGGTGGTCGCGGCCAACGAGCACTGGACGGCCTTCGTCCCGGCCGCCGCGCGGTATCCCTTCGAGGTCCACCTCTATCCGCACCGGCAGGTGCCGGACATCCCCGCCCTGAGCTCCGAGGAGCGCGCGGCGTTCGCACCGCTGTACACCAGCGTGCTGCGCCGCCTGGACGGCCTGTTCGGCGTGGCCATGCCGTACATCTCGGCCTGGCACCAGGCGCCGGTCTCCTTCGGGCGCGACCTGGCCTACCTGCATCTCCAGCTGTTCAGCATCCGGCGGGCCCCGAACAAGCTGAAGTACCTCGCGGGCTCGGAGTCGGCGATGGGCGGCTTCGTCAACGACATCCTTCCTGAGGAAGCAGCCCGGATGCTGCGAGATGCCCAGATAACGAGTTGATCTCCGAATTATTCCAACTTTAGCTAGCTAAGAGGCTTTCTTTACCACTACTATCCATCGCACCGGCTGACTCAGCCGGTGCGCCTAATCCCGGGCGCCTCGCCCGGGAACCGGGGACCCATCTCGCACATGGGGTGAAGGCACTCACATGCCCGGGCCGCTCCAGCCCGAACCCGTCAGCTAACCCGGTCGGCAGATGGAGAGGAGTGGGCGCTGCCCCGCGTATTCCCCCTGGTCACCGGGATCCTCGTTTCAGGCGTGCTCGTGTTCGCCACATCGACCGCGAGCCAGGCCGCACCCAAACCCAGCGAGGGACAGCTCAAGAAGCAGCTGTCCGCACTGGAGAAGCAGGTCAACGGCCTGATCGCCGACTACAACGCCACTCGGGTCGAGCTGGCCAAGGCCAAGAAGACCGAGAAGACCGCACGCGACCGGCTCGCGGCCACCCAGGGCGACTTCGAGACCGCGAGCAGAGAGGTCGGCCAGCTCGCCGGGGTCCGCTACCAGACCAGCGGCGCGATCATGGTTCCCGACCCGTCGGGCTCCGCGGTGCTGGCTCAGCTGCAGGCGGAGCAGGTCGCCGTGATCAACCGCTTCTCGCAGACCGAGGTGGATCGCCGGCAGGCCGCCGACGCGGCGAAGGCGCTCACGGCGCAACTCACGGCCCAGTCGGCCAAGGTGACCGCGCAGCGCAAGGACGCCGAGAAACTCATCGGCCAGATCAAGGACAAGCTCGACGCGCTGATCCCCCTCGCCCCCGGGAGGCTCGCCAACGGCTCCTGGGCCCCGGAGCTGCCGAGCGGCGCCGACAACATCACTCCCCGGATGCGGCTGATGAAGAGCGAGGTCGAAAAGCACTTCGACCTGCGTTACCCGGTCGGCTGCTACCGCAGCGAGAGCAGCGGCGAGCATCCGCTCGGCCGCGCCTGCGACTTCATGATGAGCTCGGGCGGCTCGATGCCGACCGCCGACATGAAGGCCCTCGGCGACAGCCTCGCCGCGTGGGCCATCAAGAACGGCCCCAGGCTGGGCGTCATGTACGTGATCTGGCGGCAGCGCATCTACAACCTCGGCAGCCCCGGCTGGCGGAGCATGGCCGACCGCGGCGGGACCACCGCCAACCACTACGACCACGTTCACATCTCGATGCACTGAACGTCCCACCGACCATCTGTCCCACCCCCACGATCACGCGGGTGTGCGAGCCCAGCCCCCGCGGCCCGCACGCCCGCGTGATCACCCCCTCGTTCACGTCTTGTGATCTTCCAGAGGCCGTTTCCGGGCCACCGGCCCGATACCCTCGCTGCGCCCGCCACGCCCCCAGGCCCCGCACGAGGTGAGAACGCACATGGAAGACCAGGTTTCGGCACCCGAGCAGGCCGAGGCCCCCGCCTGCTACCGGCATCCCAAGAAGGAGACCTACGTCCGGTGCACCAGGTGTGACCGGCGCATCTGCCCCGACTGCATGCGGGACGCGGCCGTGGGCTTCCAGTGCGTCGAGTGCGTGCGTGAGGGCAACAAGTCCGTACGGCAGGCCCGCACGGTGTTCGGCGGCAAGGTGTCCGCCGTTCCCGCCGTGACCTACGCCCTGATCACGGTGAACGTGCTGGCCTACCTCGCCGAGCTGGCCTTCCCCTGGATCGTCGGCCGGCTCGACAACCTGGGCGTCGGCCTCCTGGGCCCGGACGGCCGGTACTACCTCTACGAGCAGGAGTTCGTCCGCCTCCACGGGAACGGCTCCGGCCTCCAGCCCGTCGGCATCGCCTTCGGGGAGTGGTACCGCCTCCTCACCTCGGCGTTCCTGCACCTGCCGCCGACCCAGGGAACCTTCGCGATCCTCCATGTCGTGTTCAACATGTACTGGCTCTGGACCCTGGGCCGGGTGGTCGAGGAGGTGCTCGGCAGGCTGCGGTTCATCGCGCTCTACCTGGTGTCGGGGCTGGGCGGCTCGGCGCTCGCCTACCTGATCTCGCCGGACCAGGCCGCGCTCGGCGCCTCCGGCGCGGTCTTCGGGCTCGCCGTTGCGTACTTCGTCTTCAGCAGGCGGCTCAACCACGACCCGGCCGGCGCGACCCGGCTCATCGTGACGTTCCTCATCTGGATGGTCCTCTCCGCCGGGATCTCCTCCTGGGAGGGACACCTGGGCGGCTTGCTCGCCGGCGGCGCGGTCGCGCTCTGCCTGGCCCACCTGCCGCGCAACCGGCATCTCGTCGGCGTCGGCGCCGTGCCGGCTCTGCTGGCCGTCCTGGTGGTGCTGAAGACGTCGCAGCTCACCGGCGTCGTGTGACGACTCGTCGGCGGGAAATCGACATGACATCCGCCGTGCCGTCACGGCAGGATCCAGGCATGACGGAAACCCGAATCGATCCCCCCGCGGTCGCGAACGAGCGCGAGATGCTGACCTCCTGGCTCGACTGGCACCGCGAGACCCTCGCGGTCAAGTGCGCAGGACTGACCGAGGACCAGTTGCGCCTGCGCGCGGTGGCCCCGTCGACGTTGTCGCTGCTCGGGCTGGTCCGCCACATGGCCGACGTCGAGCGGACCTGGTTCCGCAGGAGGCTGAACGGCGAGGACATCGAGTCCCTCTTCTCCAGCCTCGAGGACCCCGACGGGGACTTCGACAACGTCGACACCGCCTCCGCCGACGAGGCGTTCGCCGCCTGGCGGGCCGAGGTGCGGGCCGCGCGGGAGGTCACCGCGGCCTACCCCGATCTCGACACGCTCGCCAAGCGCGAGGCGCGCGGCGTCACGGTCTCCCACCGCTGGATCCTCGTCCACCTGATCGAGGAGTACGCGCGGCACAACGGCCACGCGGACATCCTCCGCGAGCAGATCGACGGCGTCACCGGGGAGTAACCCCCGCCGAAAGGCGATGAACCAGGCCGGCGCGGGTCAGCCCGAGATGCGAATCGGGTTGACCAGGTCGGCGTAGATGAGCAGGCCGCCCATGACGAGCAGCACCGCCGCCATCGCGTAGGTCAGCGGCAGGGCCTTGGCCACGTCGACGTACCCCGGGCTGGGCCGACGCCGTACCCGGGCGATGCCCCGCTTGAGGCCCTCCCAGAGCCCGCCGAGGATGTGCCCTCCGTCGAGCGGCAGCAACGGGATGAGGTTGAACATCCCGACGGCGAGGTTGAGCCCCGCGAGCAGGTTGATGAAGATAATGATCTTGTTTTCGGCGGACAGGTCCGACGTGGCGATCTCCCCGCCGATGCGCCCCGCGCCGACGATGCCGATGGGCCCGTTGGGATCGCGCTTCTCACCCGAGAAGGCCGCCTGCCAGACGCCCACCATCTTCTTCGGGATGTTGACCATCGCCGCCGCGGTGGTCTCGGTGAGGTCCCACATCCGGCCGACCACATAGCCGGGACCCGGCCTCTCGAGAACGCTGACCGGCGACACACCGAGGAAGCCCACGTTCTTCTGGATCTTGGAGGGGTCGTCCGGCGTCGGCATGTCCTGCGCGATGAGGTTCACGCCGACAGCCAGCGTCTTGCCGGCCCGCTCGATGCCCAGCGTGGTCGCTCCGGCGCCGAGGTCGCGGATGCGCTGCGTCGTCTCGTCCCAGGACTTCACCGCGGCTCCGCCGACCGACACGATGCGGTCGCCGGGACGCAGCCCCGCCTGGGCCGCGGGAGTGGCCGGGTCGCCCGGCCGGCAGTCCCGCTTGTCCACCTCCGTCGTCGGCATGACGCATCTCGACACCGTCGCCACGACGGGCTGGGGCATCTGCACGCCGAACCCGATGAACACGACCGCGAACAGCAGGAACGCGAGGACGAAGTTCATCGCCGGGCCGCCGAACATGATGATCGTCTTCTGCCACCACGGCTTGCGGTAGAAGACCCGGTCCTCGTCGCCGGGGCGGATCTCCTCCGACGCCACGGCCCGCGCGTTCTCGATGAGGCCCTGCCACGGGCCGGTCGAGACACTGCGCAGCTTGGTCGGATCGTCGTTCGGGCGGGGCGGCAACATGCCGACCATCCGGATGTAGCCCCCGATGGGGAGCCACTTCACGCCGTATTCGGTCTCGCCGCGCCTGCGCGACCACATCGTCGGCCCGAAGCCGACCATGTACTGCGTGACCCGCACCTTGAAGATCTTGGCGGGGACGAGATGGCCGATCTCATGCAGCCCGATCGAGAGCAGCAGACCGACGAAGACGATCACGAACCCGGCCAAGGAGAGCAGGATCATCGGCGCGTCCCCTCGAGTCGGAGATGGTGCCCTGCCAGACGTCGCACCATTCGAGGGTAGCCCACGACATCGCCTGCCGAGCCGAGCCGGCCACGGTTCCGGTTGCGGGAGGCTGACCGGAACGGGACACTTCGTTGACAGTATGCATCCATTCGATCACCCTGTGAGAGACCGCGCAGAGGGGAGCGTCTTGATCCGGATCCTGGTTGCCGAACACCTTCCATTGGTACGGCGAGGCCTGGTGGCGTCGCTCGACGGCGAAAGTGATCTCGAGGTGGTGGCGGACGTCGGCTCCGCCGAGGACGTCGTCCCGGCGGCCCTCGACCTCCAGCCCGACGCCGCGGTCATCGATGTCGATCTGCCGGGGGTCGACGGGCTCAGCGCGGCCGCGCGGCTGGGTGAGAAGGTCCCCCGCTGCCGGGTCATGATCCTGTCCGGCCAGCCCAATCCCGGCCACGTGAAGAGGGCCTTCGCCGCGGGCGTCCTCGGTTACATGAGCATCCAGGTGGCGCCGGAACAGCTCGCCCACGGGATCCGCCGGATCAGCTCGGGGCACCGGGTGGTCGACCCCGACCTGGCCGTCGCCGCGATCGAGGCCGCGGACAACCCGCTGACCCCGCGCGAACTCGACGTCCTGCGCCTGGCCGCGGGCGGGGCCCGGTCGAAGGAGATGGCCGACCAGCTCGGGCTGTCGGTGGGGACGGTCCGCAACCACCTGTCCCGGGTCATCTGCAAGACCGGGGCACGCAACCGCGTCGACGCCGTCCGGATCGCCGCCGACGCGGGCTGGTTGTAGGCCCCGGCTCTCGAGTTTCACCCGCGTTCGGCCCGCGACGTCTCCCTTGCGGCGGCGTCCGGCCGGCTCGCGGGGATCGCCCCGCTCAGGAACGGCAGCCCTACAGGCTCGCCGTGGAGTGCGCCGCCGACCGCCAGCAACACGCCCGCCGTCCCGGTGGCGAGGTCCATGGACAGCCGCAGCAGGCGTTCGCCGGGGAAGGCGAGGTGCCCCTGATAGGTCATGGAGTGCCACGACAGCGCGGCGAGCTGGCGGCCCGCCTCGGGGTCCTCGAGGCCCCAGCCGCCCGCGCGGTCCCTGCAGAGATAGGCGAGGGCCCCGGCACGCCCGGTGAACAGGCCCGGGTGGCGGTGGAAGAGCGACCGCGCCGCCCGGTCGAGCCGCTGCCGCGCGGCCGACAGCTCAGGGTCGGCTCGATAGCGCAGGAACTCGCCCAGCACCCACGAGATGCCCACGCTGCCCCGGTCGAGGCCGGTCAGGACCCGCCGGCCCTCGGTCACCCGCAGCGACCCGTCGGCCTGGATCGCGCAGCGGCCCAGATCGAGCCGGAGCGCCGTCTCGGCCTGGTCGAGCCACTGCACGTCGCCCGTCTTCTCGTACAGCCGCAGGAACAGCAGAGCCGGACCCGACGCCCCGTACATCAGCCCGGTGCCGCCGGGCGGCCCGCCGGCGAGGCGGTCGGCCACCACGCCCGCCGTCCCCAGCGCCTTGTCCGGCTCACCGAGGTAGATCTGGTTGAGGCCGATGCCGGCGAGCCCGCCGTACAGATCGATCCCCGGCGCCGCCGTACGGTCGCGCCCGGAGGCCTCGACGAGCTCCAGGGCGGCCTGGTGGTGGCCGAGGTTCGCGAGGGTGTGCGCGATGCCGTGCGCGCCGTCGTAGAAGCCGGGCCTGCCGCCGCGCGCGCCGTTCAGCGCCCGGCTGAGCAGCCACTCCTCGTGGTCGGGGTAGCGGCCGGCGCCCGTCACGTGCAGGGCGTACAGCACGCCCGCCGCGCCGTGGGCGAATCCGAGACCGCCGGACTCGAACTGGGCGATGTCACCGGGGAAGAGCCTGTCGGTGCGTTCGGGGGTTGCGGACGCCAGGATCGCCCGCGCCATCGACGACCGCATCTGACGCCAGTCGTCCAGCGGCGGCACGTCCCTGGTCTCACCGCCGCCCACGATGCGCACCGCGGGCCGCAGGAAGCCCTCCTTGAGGGGGAAGCTCCGGCGGATCGCCTCGGCCAGCTCGGCGGCCTTGCCCCTGTCGAGGAGGAACATCTCGGTGAGCGGGAGGAAGAGCGCGAACCGCAGGCAGGCCAGGGCGAACCGGTCGACGTCGAAGCCGACCGATCCCGCCGGGGCCCCGAAGCCGGAGCCCGCGAGACCGGTTCCCGCCGCCTCCAGCACCGGCCGGGCCGCGTCGAGGCCGACCAGGGTGACGCCGCCGTCCGGCCGGACCATGAAGGCCGACATGTCGAGGTCGCCCAGCACGAGCCCGTTCATGTGGACCTTCATGACGGCGTCCTCGACCACGGCGCAGATCTCGGTCGCCCACTCCACGTAGCCCTCGAGATCGACCTCGCCCGCGCCGCCGAGGGGGTGGCGTCCGGCGAACACCTCGCTCAACGGCTCGCCGGGAATCAGGTCCATCGCCAGATAGTGGCGATCGTCCAGCGTGAAGTACGCCCTGAGCTCGGGGGCCACTCCGAGGCCGGCGAGCCGTTCGAGCACCTGCCGCTCGTGGGACAGCCGGGCGACCGCGTCGGCTCCGGTACCGTCCAGACCGGCGTGGGGGTGCGCCTCCTTGAGCAGCACCGGCTCGCCCGTGCGGGCGTCGCTCGCGAGATGGACCACGCAGCCGTTGGTCCGGCGCAGCACCTTTACCAGCCGGTACGGCAGGTCGGCGGAGGCGGAGTGGTCGCGGGCGGCCGTGAACGGAAGGAGGAAGGCGGGCGGCGTCACGTGGGACGGCGGCGCGAAGACGTGCTCGGGCGGTTTCGGTGGCCCCGCCGCGTCGTGCCGCGTGAGGACGGCGCGGCCGCCCTCGCCGTCCAGGTCGTACCGAACGTACAGCGGGCCGCCGCCGCATCTCAGCCCGCCGGGGACCGCGGGGCCGCGATGACCCTCGAGCAGGTCGCCGAGCTCCGCCAGGGCCGTCTCCAGCTCGGCCTCGTCGGCCGGATGGACGACGAGGAACGTCCCGCTCGACCCGGGGGCGGCGTGTTCGGCGTTGTTCAGGTGCAGGATCGACCGCGTCCGGGCGAAGTGGAAGGCGAGCTCCCGCTCCAGGCAGTACTCCCCCACCTTCGCCAGGACCTGCGGCGCCTCGTCGACGCGTGCCGAGACATGGATCTTCCAGCCTTCGCCGGGCGGCGCCGACGCCACCGGCCGGTAGGCCACCGTGCCGGGTTGCCGCGTCCGCGCCCATCCCCCCGGAACCGTGCGGTGGGCGAGGTCGAAGTCGGGGTCGTCGGGACCGGCGACCGGCGAGTCGTAGAAGGTCGGATCGGCGAGACAGTAAAGCTCGTAACGCTTCTCCACGATCCGCCTCATTTCAGGCCGTACGGCCGGCCGCATCGAGACTCCGGGCCGCGCGCGCGGCCTATGACGTGGCACACGATACGCGCATGGCGGATTACATGGAGTGATGATTGTCGCCCTGTCGCGGTCCTCCGCGACCGGCGGTCAGGGCCGCCAGATGAGGATGAGGGCGCAGTCGTCGTTGTGCCCGGACGTCATCGACTGGACGAGCTGGCGTGCCCGGTCGCGGAACCCCGAAGGCAGGAGCCGCTCGGCCTCCCCCAGGAGCCGGTCGAGCCCGGCGTCGATGTCGCGCCCCGGCTGCTCGATGAGCCCGTCGGTGAAGAGCATGAGCGCGTCGCCCTTGCGCAGCACCCCGCTGTCGGCCTCGCAGTGCAGGTCGGGAACCACCCCGAGGACGACGCCCTTGGCCGTGGAGACCCGCCACGTGCCCGTGCCGGCGTCGAACTTCACCACGGGCGGATGACCGGCGGAGGTGATCTTGTACTCCCCCGTCGACAGGTCGAGGGTCACGTGGACCGCGGTGACGAACCCCTCGTCGCCGAGTTGCCGGTGGAGATAGGTGTTGCAGGCGGCCAGGAAGTCGCGGACCGACCCGAGCAGGCCGCCGAACGTCCCGGACAGCATGAGCGCCCGTGTTCCCGCGTCCACTCCCTTGCCTGAGACGTCCACGACCGCGATCTCGACGTGGTCCCCCTCGCGCATGGACACCACGAAGTCGCCGCCGAAGGACGACCCGCCCGCCTGCTTGAGCACCACCTTGCTGCCCCACTCCTTGGGGAGCGGCGGCAGCTCGCTCTGCCGCTTGAGCCGGTCGCGCAACTCCAGGAGCATCGCGTCGCCGCGGAGGCCCTGCACGCCAAGCTTGCCCCGGGTGCGGGCCATCAGCCATGCGAGCACCGCCGTGAAGCCCATCGTGATCAGCAGGCCGGGCCCGACGGCCTCGACCCCTCTGATCGCCCCCGTGTACGACAGGGACAACGCGACGGCGCAGAGCAGGATCGCCAGGCTGCGCAGCCGCAACTGGAGGCCGCCCATGAGGGTGACCAGAATGAGAAGCGAGGGCGAGAACCAGTAGGCGGAGACCTGCGCGTCGAGGATTCCGATGAGCAGGGTGACGACGACCAGCGCGATGAGCAGGTTGCGGTCGTTGGACGAGAGTTTCCGCACAAAACGGACAGTCGGCACCAGCAGCGGTACGCGTCCCAGGAACGCGCGCAGCCGTGGAGGAATCAGCGGCGCCGGACGGGAACTCATGATGAGCTCGACTGTATCCGCCCAACCCGCATGAAGGCACCCACTTGACCAAGACCTTGATCATCAGGCACGTATATTGGGTGGCCGTCGATCACGGGCCGCTCCTACTGTGAGCGGGTGACTGTCGAGGTTCGCCCCATCACCGAGTCCGAGTGGCCGGCCTTCGCCGCCGTCGACTACGAAGCGTTCAACTCCTCACATCCGCAGGCGGCGACCGACCGCTGGCGGGAACTGGCCGAGATCGACCGGTCGCTGGCCGCCTTCGACGGCGACCTGATGGTCGGCTGCGCCGCCGCGATCACCTTCACGATGACGGTTCCCGGGGGGCCGATCCCGGTGGCGGGCGTCACCGCCGTCGGCGTGCTGGCCTCCCATCGCCGCCGCGGCGTGCTCACGGCCCTGATGGCCCGTCAACTCCGCGACCTGCACGACAACGGCGAGGCCGTCGCCGCGCTCTACGCCGCGGAGGCGGCGATCTACGGCCGGTTCGGGTACGGCAGGGCAGCCGACACCCTCTTCCTCCGCATTCCGAAGCGTGGGTCGGAGTTCGTCAAGAACGCTCCCACCGACCCGGCGCTGCGCCTTCGCGTGGCCAGGCCGGCGGACGAACTTCCCCAACTCCGGAAGGTCTTCGAGTCCGTGCGGACCCTCCGTCCCGGCCTGTACGCGAGGTCGGACGCCCGGTGGCGCATCGAGGTCCTGTCCGACGAGGAACACGACCGCGCAGGCAGGGGCCCGCTCCGCTGCATGATCGCGGAGGACGACGAGGGGCCCCGCGGCTACGCGCTCTTCCGGGTGAAGAGCGGCTACACCGACCACGACGTGCCGGACGGCGAGGTCCGGCTGAAGGAGCTGTTCGCCTCCGACCCCGCGGCGTACGCCATGCTCTGGCGCAGCGTGCTGGACCGGGATCTGTGTTCCCGGGTCTTCGCCTGGAGCCGGCCCGTCGACGACCCGATCGTCCATCTGCTCGCCGAGCCCCGCAATCTCAACGCGGGCTGGCTGGACGACCTGTGGGTCCGCATCGTGGACGTCGACCGGGCCCTGGCCTCGCGCTCCTACGCCGCGCCGGCCGACCTGGTCATCGAGGTCGAGGACGACGTGTGTCCCTGGAACGCCGGCCGATGGCGGCTGACCACGGCCAAGGGCTCCTGCGAGCGGACCGACGACCCCGCCGACCTCACGCTGCCCGTGACCGTGCTCGGCGCGGCCTACCTCGGCGGCCGCCCGCTCACGGCCCTCGGCGGAGCGGGGGTCGTACGGGAGCATCGCGAGGGGGCGCTGCGCGAGTTGTCCACCGCGATGTCGTGGGACCCGAAGCCATGGGCGGGTCTCGTCTTCTAGGCTCGGCGTCATGGCACTGCAGAGCTTGCAGATCACGGCGATGACGGCGATGAGGGCGCGGGACGTGTCACGCCCCACCGAGGAGCAGCAGGAGGCCGCCGACCGGCAGCCCCTCCGCGACGAGATGCCCCGGCGGGACAACCGCAGGAACAGGGAGACGAACGGCGCCGCCGGTTCGGGCCGCGGAACGGCCTGAACCGGCGGGGCCGGACCTGGGACCTACGGCAGGGGCGGCAGCACGCCTGTCGCCTCGAACCGGGCGAGCTCGTCGATGCGGCGGGCGTGCCTCTCCTGCCCCGAGAACGGCGTCGCGAGGAAGATCTCGACGAATCGCACGGCGTCCTCGAGGGGATGCATCCGCGCGCCCACGCTGATCACGTTGGCGTCGTTGTGCTCCCGGCCGAGCCGCGCGGTGTCGTCGTTCCACGCCAGGGCCGCCCGGATGCCGGGCACCTTGTTGGCGGCGATCTGCTCGCCGTTGCCCGAGCCGCCGATCACGATGCCCAGGCTGCCGGGCTCGTCCGCGACCCCGCGCGCCGCGCGCAGGATGAAGGGCGGGTAGTCGTCCTCAGGGTCGAAGACGAAGGGCCCGCAGTCCTCGACCTCGTGACCCCGCTCCTTGAGCCAGGCGACCAGGTGATTCTTGAGTTCGAAGCCGGCATGGTCGGAGCCGATGTAGACACGCACAGGCCAAGTTTCGCAGGTTCGCCCGGGCGACACGACCGGGGGGCTGCATTACAGTAAGAGACGTGACCCTATCGAGGTCCTTACATAAACCCCCGGCACGCGACGGCGGGGCGGCGGAGCAGGCAGGAGCGTCATGCGCGAGATCCGTTACGTGGGCGATCCGGTCCTGCGCACTCCCGCGGAGCCGGTGACGGACTTCGACCGGGAACTGCGTCGTCTGATCGACGAGATGTTCTCGGTGATGTACGCGGCCGACGGTGTGGGACTGGCCGGCCCCCAGATCGGCGTGCCGAAGCGGCTGTTCGTCTACGACATCAGCAACCGCAAGGGCCACGTGATCAACCCGGAGCTGACCATCGACGATCCCGAGGAGGTCGTCGAGGAGGAGGGCTGCCTGTCGGTCCCCGGCAAGCAGACCGGCAAGCCGCTCTACGCGCCGACCGCCCGGGCCGCCGGGGCGACGATCCGCGGTCTCGACAAGCTCGGCCGCCCGGTCCAGGTGAAGGCCCGCGGGATGCTGGCGCGCTGTTTCCAGCACGAGTTCGACCACCTCGACGGCACCCTGTACGTCGACAGGCTGGCCAAGGACGAGCGCAGGAAGATCCTCCTGCAGGCCCCCTAGCGAGACACGGCCCAAGGCCCGCGGTCACATGTGGAGGGCCTTGACCTCCAGGTATTCCTCCAGGCCGAACTCGCCGAGCTCCCGGCCGACGCCTGACTGCTTGTAACCGCCGAAGGGCGCCAGCGGGTTGAACCGGCCGCCGTTGACGTGCACCTGGCCGGTCCGCAGGCGCCGCGCCACGGACACCGCCCTGTCCTCGCTGCCCGCCCACACCGCGCCCGCCAGGCCGTACGGCGTGCCGTTGGCGATCGAGACGGCCTCGTCCTCCGTGGCGAAGGGCACGACGGCGAGCACCGGCCCGAAGATCTCCTCCTGCTCGATCGACATGCCGGGCGAGACACCGGCGAAGATCGTCGGTTCGACGTAGTACCCCCGGTCGAGGGGGTTGTCCGTGCCGCCGAGCACGAGCCGGGCGCCTTCCTCCTGGCCCAGGTTGATGTAGCGGATCACCCGGTCGCGCTGCATGGCGGACACGAGCGGCCCCATGCGCGTGCCCTCGGCCAGGGGGTCACCCGGCGCGTACCCGCGGGCGATCTCGACGGCGAGCCGTACGGCGTCGTCGTACTGGTCCCAGTGGACGAGCATTCGGCTCCACGCGGAACACGTCTGCCCGGCGTTGATGAAGGCGTTGGCGACGCCCGCCTTGACGGCGGTCTCCATGTCGGCGTCGGGCAGGATCACGTTCGCCGACTTGCCGCCGAGTTCGAGCGCGACCCGCTTGACCGTCTGCGCCGCGAGCGCGGCCACGCGCCTGCCCGCGCGGGTCGAGCCGGTGAACGAGACCATGTCGACGCCGGGGTGGGAGGCGATGGCCTCGCCGACCACCTGCCCGTGACCGCTCACCATGTTGAAGACGCCCGGCGGCAGGCCTACCTCGTGGAAGATGTCGGCCAGGGCGTAGGCGGCGAGGGGGGCCACCTCGCTCGGCTTGAGCACCACCGTGCAGCCGGCCGCGAGGGCCGGGGCGACCTTGCAGATCACCTGGTGGAGCGGGTAGTTCCACGGGGTGATCGCGCCGACCACGCCCACGGGCTCCCTGACGACCCGCGAGTTGCCCACCTGCCCGGCGTCGAAGGCGTAGCTCTCCGCGAGGTCGGCGTAGGAGGCCAGCACCCCGGCGGGCATCAGCGTCTGCACCTTCAGCGCGAAGCCGAACGGCGAGCCCATGTCCGCCGCGATCGTCGCGGCGACGTCCTTGGCCCGTTCCTCCAGCAGCGCAGCGGCGGCGGACAGGAACTTGGCGCGCTCGGCGGGAGCCGTGCCGGACCAGGCGGGGAAGGCCGCGCGGGCCGCATTCACCGCCCCGTCGACGTCACCCGGCCAGCCGGCGGGGACCGTGTCGACGACCTCTTCGGTCGCCGGATTTACCACGTCGACGCCCTCGCCCGAAGCCGATGGAATCCAGGCTCCATTCACATAAAGGTGACGCATGAACCTCATCCTTGCGCGGCGGCTGTCATATCGCGAGGGGTCGGGACGCGCATGCCGGTCACGTTCAGCGCAGGCGCGGACCCTTGTGCAAAGTGTTACTCCACAAGGTCCACTTCCGCCAGTCAGCCGAACACGGGATTTCTCGTCCGAGACCGCTTCAGTTCGAAGAAGCCGTCGGTTCCGGAGACGAGCAGGACGCCGTCCCACAGCCGACCGGCCGCGTCGCCGCGCGGGATGGGCGAGACCACCGGCCCGAAGAACGCCGCGCCGTTCACCGCGATCACCGGGGTCCCGACGTCCTGGCCGACCAGCCCGATTCCCTCCGCGTGCGAGGCCCGGATCGCCTCGTCGTGCTCGTCGGAGTCGAGGGCGTCGGCGAGGCTCCGGTCGAGCCCGGCCGCGGCGAGCGCGTCCTCGATCGTCTCGCGGTCACGCGGCCTGCCCTCGTCGTGGAAGCGGGTGCCGAGTGCGGTGTAGAGATCGCCGAGCACCCGGTCACCGTGCTTGTGCGCCGCGGCCGCGAGCACACGCACCGGGCCGAGGGTCCTCTTCGAGCGCTCGCGGTACTCCGGGGAGACGGCCTTGTCCTCGTCCTCGTTGAGAACGGCCAGGCTCATGATGTGCCAGTGGACCTCGACGGGGCGGACCTTCTCCACCTCGAGGATCCACCGTGAGGTGATCCACGCCCAGGGGCACGAGGGGTCGAACCAGAAATCGGCGCGCGTTCGCTCGGACACTGTGCCACCCTCTCATCAACCAGAATGACGTTCCACTGACTCTGTCAACCGGGCTACGGCCTCCTGATATTCCAGGTAGGGGACGTCTTGAATCCCGGGTTGTCAGCGTGGCATGGCAGGATTCAGGCAACCCTCTCGCGACGGGGCGTAGGGGATCGGGGCGATGTGGTTCACAAGGAGCAGGTGTGGCAGGCAATCTGACGCGTGAAGAGGCCCGGGAGCGAGCCCGGCTGCTGACGGTCCAGTCATATGAGGTCGAGCTCGACCTCACCGAGGGGGAGGACCGGTTCGAGAGCATCACGACCGTCCACTTCACCTCCAGCAGGCCGGGGGCCGACACCTTCATCGACCTGCACGGGGCGCATGTTCGCAAGGTCGTGTTGAACGGCGTGGCCCTCGACCCGGCGAGCTACGACGAGGACAAGGGGCGGATCCCGCTGCCCGGCCTCGCCGAGCACAACGAGCTGCGGATCGACGCCGACGCGTCCTACATGCGTACCGGCGAGGGACTCCACCGTTTCGTCGACCCGGTCGACCAGCAGGTCTACCTGCACAGCCAGTTCGAGACGGCGGACGCCCACCGGATGTACGCCTGTTTCGACCAGCCCGACCTCAAGGCCACCTTCGAGCTGACCGTGCTCGCCCCGGCCGAGTGGGAGGTCGTGTCCAACGCCGCGCCCGACTCGGTCGACGCGCTCGAGGAGCACCACGGCCGGCACGGCACCCTCCAGGCCTCGCGCCGCTGGCACTTCCCGGCGACGCCGGTCATGTCGACCTACATCACCGCCCTGATCGCGGGACCGTATTCCGTGGTCCGCGACGAGCACGACGGCATCCCGCTCGGGGTGTACGTGCGGCGCTCGCTCGCCGAGCACCTCGACGCGGACAACATCTTCGAGGTCACCAAGCAGGGCTTCGACTTCTTCCACCGGGTGTTCGGGCTGCGCTACCCGTTCGGGAAGTACGACCAGCTCTTCGTGCCGGAGTTCAACGCGGGCGCCATGGAGAACGCGGGCGCCGTGACGTTCCTCGAGGACTACGTCTTCCGGTCGCGCGTGACCGACGCCGTCGTGGAGCGCCGTGCCGAGACGATCCTGCACGAGATGGCCCACATGTGGTTCGGCGACCTGGTCACCATGCGCTGGTGGGACGACCTGTGGCTGAACGAGTCGTTCGCCACCTACATGTCGGTGCTCTGCCAGGCCGAGGCCACGCGCTGGGGCCAGGGCGCGTGGACCACGTTCGCGAACGTCGAGAAGGCGTGGGCGTACCGGCAGGACCAGCTGCCCTCCACGCACCCGATCGCGGCGGACATCCCCGACATGCACGCCGTCGAGGTCAACTTCGACGGCATCACCTACGCCAAGGGCGCCTCCGTCCTCAAGCAGCTCGTGGCGTACGTGGGGCTGGAGAACTTCCTCGCCGGCGTCCGCGACTACTTCAACGAGCACGCCTGGGGCAACACCACCCTGCAGGACCTGCTCTCCGCGCTCGAGCGGACGTCGGGCCGCGACCTGTCGTCCTGGTCGAAGGAGTGGCTGGAGACCTCCTGGGTCAACACGCTGCGCCCGTCGTTCACCACCGACGACGAGGGCCGCTTCCTGACCTTCGATGTGCTCCAGGAGGCTCCGCAGGAGCACCCGACGCTGCGCTCGCACCGGATCGCGGTCGGCCTCTACTCGCTGGACAGCGGCGTCCTGACCCGCACCCGCCGGGTCGAGCTCGACATCGTCGGCGCCCGGACGGCGGTCACCGAGCTCGTCGGCGAGGTCCAGCCCGACCTCGTGCTCGTCAACGACGACGACCTGACCTACGCGAAGGTCCGGCTCGACCCCCGGTCGCTGGCCACGCTGGTGAACGGCGGCATCGCGGCGTTCACCGAGTCGCTGCCCCGCGCCCTGTGCTGGTCGGCGGCCTGGGACATGACCCGCGACGCCGAGATGGCCACGCGTGACTACGTCGCGCTGGTGATCTCGGGCATCGACTCCGTGCGGGACATCACGGTCGTGCAGGCCGTGCTCCGCCAGGCGCGTCTCGCGGTCCAGCAGTACGCCGACCCCGCGTGGCGGGCCACCGGCCTCGCCCAGCTGGCCGCCGCGCTGCGGAACCTGATCGCCGCCGCGGAGCCGGGGTCGGACCACCAGCTCGCCTACGTCAACGCCTTCACCGCGATCGCGACGTCGGCGGACGACCTGGCCTTCGTGGGCGCGATCCTCGACGGCACCGGGGTGCCCGAGGGGCTGGCCGTCGACACCGACCTGCGCTGGACGCTGACCCACGCGCTGGTCTCCGGCGGAGTGCTCGGCGCGGCCGACATCGACGCCGAGCTCGCCCGGGACGCCACGGCCACCGGCGAGCGCTCCGCGGCGCTCAGCCGGGCCGCGATCCCCACGCCCGAGGCCAAGGCCGAAACGTGGGCCGCCATCACCGGAGGCCGGCTGAGCGGCGCCGTGCTCCGCTCGACGATCCTCGGGTTCATGGACCCCAGCCACGTCGAGCTGCTCGAGCCGTACGGTGACAGGTTCCTGGACGACGTGGAGCGCATCTGGGCGGAGTGGACCTTCGACTCGGCGCAGAACTTCGTCGTCGGCTGCTACCCGGCGCTGCTGATCAGCCCGGACACGGTGACCAAGACCCGGGACCACATCGACTCCGCGCAGTCTCCGAACGCCTTGCGCAGGCTGTTGCTGGAGGGCGCGGACGGCGTGAACCGGGCCCTGCGGGCCAGGGAGAGGGACGCCGCCGCCGGGTGACGCACCCGCTCAAACTCCGCAGCGACGTCGAAGGCCACGGTTTCGCACCGTGGCCTTCGGCGTGAAAGCCCCGCGCAAGCCGGATGCAAGCTCCACACGATGACATAGCGATCGTTTACAGCACAGAAGTTCTCGGTCTACCGTCCCTCCAGGAGGCCTCCCATGATCACCTTGATCGTCGTCGTCGCCATCGTGGCCGTGCTGGCCGTGATGATCGTTTCTCATTACAACCGCCTCGTCCGCAGCCGCAACGCCGTGGACAACGCCTGGGCGCAGATCGAAGTGCAGCTCAAGCGCCGCTACGACCTGATCCCCAACCTGGTCGAGACCGTGAAGGGCTACGCGGCCCATGAGCGGCAGACCATCGAGGCCGTGACCGCCGCGCGGGCGATGGCCGTCAACGCGCAGGGCCCGGCCGAGCGGGCCGTGGCCGAAAACGCGCTCTCCGGCGCGCTGAAGAGCCTGTTCGCGGTCGCGGAGGCCTATCCCGACCTCAAGGCCAGCCACAACTTCGCCGAACTCCAGGAAGAGCTGGCGACCACGGAGAACCGGATCGCCTACTCGCGGCAGTACTACAACGACGCGGTCCTGAGCTACAACAACGCCATCCAGACCGTCCCCGCCAACATCGTCGCGGGCATGACCGGGTTCTCCGAGAGGGTCTACTTCCAGGTTCCCGACGAGGAGCTCGGCTCGGTCCAGGTGCGGTTCTAACCATGACCATGTGGATCGCCGCAGCCGCGGCCGTCGGACTGTGGCTGCTGCTTCTGCTCGCGTTCGCCACGGCGACGCGGACCCCGGAGGTCAAGGCCGCGCCGGCCACCGGAGCTCTGGGCGAGGAATCCCCCGCCATCGTCGACCTGCTCACCGGAGACTGGCGGCTGACCAACGAGGCCGCCTCCGCCACCGTGCTCGACCTCGCCGCGAAGGGCGCGCTCGCCATCGAGGAGATCGGCCCGGAGCTCTCGCTCGTACGGCTCCGCCGCGACCCCGGCGACCTCAACGCCTACGAGCGGCTCGTCTACGAACACGTCCGCTCGCTCGCCGTCGACGGCGTCGTCGCGACCGGCGCCCTCGCCGAGGGCTCGCGCGACATCTCCCGCTGGTGGAAGAGCTTCCGCAAGAAGGTGATCGTCGAGGCCCGCGCCCAGGGCCTGTCCCGTCCCCGCTGGAGCAGGGCGCAGGCCGCGCTCCTCACCACGACGGCGGTCGCCGTCGCCGTGCTGGCCGGGATCGCGGCAGAGGTCTCCGGCTTCGGGTCCAACGTCTCCGACGAGGAGGGCAGTCCCGGCGTCGCGGTGGGGTTCTTCTGCTTCCTCGTGCTCGCCGGCCTGATGAGCAAGCTCAACGGCGAGCGCGGCACCAAGCGCGGCGCCGAGCTCGCGGGCCGATGGCTCGGCGTGCGGGATCACCTCGCCGCCACTGGGCGCTTCGGCGAGCAGCCCGCCGCGTCCGTCACGATCTGGGGCCGGCACCTCGCCTACGCCGCGGCTCTCGGCCTCGCGCCCCGCGCCGTGACGAGCCTGCCGATCACCACGCCCGCCGACGACAGCCGTGCCTGGTCCGACTACGGCGGCATGTGGCACCCCGTCCACGTGCGCTATCGCTCGCGCAGGTTCTGGGGCCGCAAGCCGCTGACGATGATCGGCCAAGGCCTGCTCGCGGGCATGATGATCGGCGTCTGGGTGTTCATCATCCTGCTCGTCGCCACGAGTTTCGATTACTGGCCGCAGGCGCTCCTCACGCCCACGCCGATACTGGTCGGCGGGATCATCGCCGCGCTGCCGATCATCTACACGATCATCGATTACTCCGGGAACACCGTCATCCAGGGTCAGATCGTCCGGCTGCGGACGTTCGGGGAGTCGAGCGGCGACAGCCCCTCGAACCTCACGTACTACTGCGCCATCGACGAGGGCCGGGCCCGGGAGGTCCTCGCCTACGGCCTCCCCTCCGAGCTGTACGGACCTCTCAACGAGGGGGACCTCGTGAGAGCCGTCGCCGGCAAGCGGATGGGCTGGATCAGGAAGGTCGAGGTCCTCGAACCCGCCCGCGCCCGCGGCACCGCCTACAACGACACCGGCGAGCACCTGGTCAACGCGCCCGAGCATCTCGGCCAGGTCAAGCTCTTCGAGCGGTCCGACACCTCCTCCCGGTCCGGGGCCCCCGTCCGCGAGGGCGACGTCCGGCCGGCCGATCTCGTGACGCCCGCCGACCTCAAGAGCGCGCTGGGCATCGACGTCGGCTCGGCAGGGCCGTACGACGGCACCCCTCTCGCCCCCGCCTGGTTCCACGTCAGTTCGTGCCGGTACACGGGGTCGGGCTGGACGGTCGACGTCCACGCCGCGTCCGGCAAGCGCTCCCGTTACCTGATGGTCCTCGGGCACATGCTGACGCGGGCCGAGGGCAAGCCCGTCCCCGGAGTGGGCAGGCAGGCGATGCTCTACCCGGGCGTCGTGTCGGCCACGAACGACAACGGCACCTTCACCATCGCCGTGTCGACGCCCGACGGGCCGCCGCCTCCGGACCCGATGATCGCCCTGGCTCGCGCGGCGGTCACCCGGCTCGGCCCGGCCTGAGGGGCCGCCGGTGGACTCGGCACGGGACCTGCTGGTCGCCCTGGCTCGGCGGTACTCCTTCGGCGACGTCGGAGCCCTCGCCCCGGCGGTGCTGAAGGACCCGGAGACGGCATCCCTGGTGAACTCGGTCTGCGAATTCGGCAGGCTGCTGCTGACCCTGGACGCCGAGGACTTCACCGCCGACGTCGACCCACGGGCTGTGCCGGCCGATCTGCGCCGGCGCGCGAGCGACTGCCACATGCCGCAGACGCCGAAGGAGCAGCCGCGCGGGGCGCTGGAATCCATGCGCCCCGCGTACGCGCTGCTCCTCGAGGTGATCGAGATCCGCTGGGCCCGCCGCGAGCTCAGCGCCATGATCGCGGCCGTCCACATCGCCAGCGAATATCTGCCGCTGCTGGCGTTCGAGCCCGCCCTCGGCCACGGGGGCGACCCGGCCCGCTGGCCGGAGGCCTTGAACGGACCGGAGAGCCGGTTCGGGGCGATCGGCGACCGAACCTGCCGGCACACCAAGGCCGAGCAGTCGGCGGCGGAGCGGACGCTCCGCGTGGCGGCCGAGCCGGGGACCGGCTGGCGGGCGTATCTCGACCGGCAGCACAGCCAGGTGGCCGGCGCCCTCGCGACGTGCGCGGCCCGGTGCGGCAACCCCTGCTCCGCCCTGTCCTGGGTGCCGGACCCCGATGACCTGACGCTCCGCTGCCGTGTGGCGCTCGCCTTTGCCCAGAGCCCGCTCGTACGGCTCCGCCACGCCGCGCCCGTCGGCCACGGGTTCGGCGTCCCCTCCGCCGAGGAGGTCCTCGACGCGTGGGGGCGCAGCCGTACGGCCCTGGACAAGAATCCCGTCGGGCACCAGGCAGTGACGGACGACGGCTTCCCGCTGCCCGGGCTGCCCAGCCTCATCTCGGCCGTCGCCGGCTCCCCCGTGGTCCCGGGCGTCCTGCTGGCCGACCTGTCGGACCACCTCGTGAGCCTGGTCCGGCGATGACGGCGCGTACGGCCCCCGTCCCCAGACGGAGGCCGCCCGCCGCCTCCGTCACCAGACCGGAGGCCTCCGGTCGCCCCAGAAGCCTCCGACGGACGCCTCGACCTGGGCGGACAGCGAGATGAGTGTGCCTTCGTCGCCGAAGCGCCCCCCGAGCATCACGCCGACGGGCAGGCCGTCCGGCGTCCAATAGAGCGGGAGGTTGACGGCCGGCTGGCCGCTGACGTTGTACATCGCTGCGAAGGGCGCGAAGCCCTTCATCCGCTCGAAGGTCTCCTCCGGGGAGTCGACGTCCTCGAACCAGCCCACCGGCACGGGCAGCCGGGTGACCGTCGGAGTCAGCACGGCGTCGTACAGGTCGGTGACCAGCGACGCGAACCGGGTGGCCGTCTGCAGCGCCGACTGCGCCTGGAGGAAGACCGGCGCGGGGACGGCGTTGCCGCGCTCGCGCAGCCACGCGGTCAGCGGGCGCAGCTTCGGCTCCATCTCCTTGGAGACCGGGTGCATGCAGGCGAAGGCGAACCACAACTTCTCGAACTCCGGCACCATCTCCTCGCCGAAGGGCGGCGTGATCTCCTCGACCTCGTGGCCGAGCGACTCGAGCACGGCCGAGGCGCTCTCGTAGGCCGCGAGCACGTCGGGGTCGACCCGCGCGCCCGGAACCGCGGGGATGGCGTAGCGGGCGATCCGAAGGCGGCCCGGGTCCCTGCCCACGTAGGCCGAGAACGACCCCAGCGCCGGCGGCGGCGCCCAATAGAGGTCCCCGGGGTTGTTGTGCGCCATCGCGTCGAGCAGGGCCGCGGCGTCGGCCACGTTCCTCGTGATCGGCCCGTTGGTGGACAACCCCGCGAGGTCGGGGACGATCGGCGCGTACGAGATCCGGCCCCGCGTCGGCTTGATGCCGTAAAGGCCGCACAGTGACGCGGGGATGCGGATCGAGCCCGCGCCGTCGCTGCCCTGGGCGGCGGGGGCGAGCCCGGACGCGACGGCCGCCGCCGCTCCCCCGCTGGATCCGCCCGCGGATCTCGACAGATCCCAGGGCGTGCGCGCGGGCTCGCTCACGTAGGTCTCCGTGTAGCAGGGCAGCCCGAACTCCGGCGTGCTGGTCTTGCCCAGCATGATCGTGCCCGCGTCCCGAAGGCGCTCGACCACGCTGTCGTCGACCGGCGCGACGAACCCGTCGTACGTCGCCGAGCCGAAGTGGATCGGCACGTCCTTCACGAAGTTGAGGTCCTTGATGGGCACCGGGACCCCGAGCAGGGGCGGCAGGCCGGCGGCGTCCTCGCCCGCGATCCGCGCCTCCTGTTCGCGCGCCTGGTCGAGTGCCCGGTCGGCGGTCAGGGTGACGAATGCGCCCACGGCGCGGTCGAGCCGTCCGGCGCGCTCCAGATAGTGCTCGGTGATCTCTACGGGGGACAGTTCCCGCGTTCGTACGGCTGCCGCCTGCTCGAGGGCGGTAAGATCATGAATGTGCGCCACGCTACTGAACGGTAGGCCGAAGAGGCCAAGATATCTAGAGAAGATACCCGGCTTGGACAGCCGCGAATCAGCTCAAGCAGGCCACAAAAGTATGAACCAACCAACACTAGGCACCCGCCGACGCCTCAACTACGGTGAGTGATGTGGATACCGGTCTAGCGCCAGAAGACGGTCACGATACGTCACCCATCTGGGTCAGTGACCACACGTCGGAGCGAGCCCCGACAGCACCTGACGCTCCAGCGTCTACCTACGCGCCCGTTGAGCGCGCGTCCGTCAAGAGCCTGCTTCAGCATCCCCGTTACCGTCACCTGCGCCTGCGTGTGCTGATCGCGGCCGGTGCCGGAATCGTCACGGGTGTTCTGCTGACGAGCTGGCGGATCGGCGTCACCGTCGCGATCCTCGCGGCCATCGCCGACACCGTCTACCGGGCCAGGACCGTCTCCTCGATCCCCGCATGGAGGCGTGCCTCCGCGGCGGAGCGGCGCACGGAGGGCCAGCTCAAGAAGCTGGAGCGGAGCGGTTACCGGACCCTGCACGCGCGCGCCATCCCGGGCAGCGAGGCCCAGATCGACCATCTGGTCGTCGGCCCGACGGGCGTGTACGCGGTGGACTCCGAGAAATGGGACCGGAGGCTACCGGTCCGGGTGCAGTCGCATCGCAAGCTCTTCCACGGGCCGTTCAACCGCAAGCCCAGGCTCGACGAGGCCCGGTGGGAGGCCTCCCAGGCCAGCGACCTGATCAGCAAGGCCCTCGGCCGGGAGGTCACGGTCGTCCCGTCGCTCGCGATCTACGGCCCGGCGATCCCGTGGCGGATCCTCAACATCCGCGAGGTCGACGTCTTCTCCGGCAGCCTGGTCCGCAAGTGGATCACCAAGCGGGAGCGGTCGCTCACGACGGCGGAGGTCGAGTCGATCTACCGGGCCGCCGACCGGGTGCTTCCCCCGCGCTATCCCGAGTAGTGGACGCGAGGTCTCAGCAGTCGGGCGAGAGCCGTACCATTTGAAGACTCATAGTCTTCTGATGGGAGTCAGGCCATGCCCGCCCTCAGGTCTCGTACGGTCACACACGGCAGGAACATGGCCGGTGCCCGGGCGCTGCTCCGGGCGACGGGCGTAGCGGGCGGCGACTTCGGCAAACCGATCATCGCGGTGGCCAACAGCTTCACCCAGTTCGTCCCCGGCCACGTGCACCTGCGCGAGGTGGGCGACGTGGTGGCCGCGGCGGTCCGCGAGGCCGGGGCGATCCCGCGCGAGTTCAACACGATCGCGGTCGACGACGGCATCGCGATGGGCCACGGCGGCATGCTCTACTCGCTGCCGTCCCGCGAGCTGATCGCGGACGCGGTCGAGTACATGGTCAACGCGCACTGCGCGGACGCCCTGATCTGCATCTCGAACTGCGACAAGATCACGCCCGGCATGTTGCTCGCCGCCTTCCGGCTGAACATCCCGACGGTCTTCGTCTCCGGCGGTCCCATGGAGGCCGGCAAGACCCCCGGCCGCAAGCTCGACCTGATCGACCCGATGATCGCCGCGGCCGACGACAGCGTGTCCGACGCCGAACTGCTGGAGATGGAGGAGAACGCCTGCCCGACCTGCGGGTCCTGCAGCGGGATGTTCACCGCCAACTCGATGAACTGCCTCACCGAGGCGATCGGCCTGGCCCTGCCCGGCAACGGGACCACCCTGGCCACCCACACCGCCCGCAAGGCGCTCTTCGAAGAGGCCGGCCGCACGGTGGTCGAGATCACCAAGCGCTACTACGAGCAGGACGACGAGTCGGTCCTGCCGAAGAACATCGCCACCCGCGACGCCTTCGAGAACGCCATGGCCCTCGACGTCGCGATGGGCGGCTCGACCAACACGATCCTCCACCTGCTCGCGGCCGCCAGGGAGGCGGGGGTCGACTTCGGCCTCAAGGAGATCAACGAGGTCTCGCTGCGCGTGCCGTGCCTGTGCAAGGTCGCGCCGGCGACCGCGAAGTACCACGTCGAGGACGTGCACCGCGCGGGCGGCATCCCCGCGATCCTGGGCGAGCTCGACCGGGCGGGGCTCCTGCAGCGCGACGTGCACAACATCCACTCCGACTCTCTCGGCGACTACCTGTCCGCGTGGGATCCCAAGTCGCCCGAGGTCACCGACGAGGCGATGGAGCTGTGGCACGCGGCCCCCGGCAACGTCCGCACGGTGAAGGCCTACTCACAGGACGCCCGGTGGGACTCGCTCGACCTCGACCGGGCCGACGGCTGCATCCGCGACGCCGAGCACGCCTACACCCGTGACGGCGGCCTGGCCGTGCTGTACGGCAACATCGCCCCCGACGGCGCGATCGTGAAGACGGCCGGCGTCGACGAGTCGATCTGGCGCTTCTCGGGTCCCGCCGTCGTGTTCGAGTCCCAGGAGGACGCCGTCGACGGCATCCTCGGCGGCAGGGTCAAGGCCGGCGACGTGGTCGTCATCCGCTACGAGGGGCCCAAGGGCGGCCCCGGCATGCAGGAGATGCTCTACCCGACGAGCTTCCTCAAGGGCAAGGGCCTCGGCAAGGCGTGCGCCCTGGTCACGGATGGCCGGTTCTCCGGCGGGACGTCCGGCCTGTCCATCGGCCACGCCTCCCCCGAGGCGGCCGAGGGCGGCCTGATCGCCCTGGTGGAGGACGGCGACACCATCGAGATCGACATCCCGGCCCGCTCCATGGAGCTGAAGGTGGCCGACGACGTGCTCGCCGCACGCAGGGAGAAGCTGCTGGCCGACCTCGGCGGCTACCGCCCGCGCGACCGGAACCGTCCGGTGTCGGTGGCGTTGCAGGCGTACGCGGCCATGACGACCTCGGCCTCCACCGGAGCCTCCCGCGACATTTCACAGCTGTCTCGATAGCCGGATTGCGATAATCCGTTCGGAAAAATGTCGGTCCTGGACGTTATCGTCAAGGTATGGCCAACGTCACAAGGCACCCGGCACCGCTGACGACCGCTGAGCTCGCCGCACTGGCCCTGTCCCTCGCTCATCTGGGGGCAGGGCCGCAGTCCGTGACCGCCCGTCGCGGGCTCCGTCACGCGTTCGAGCACCTCGACCTGGACGACGACGTCATCGCGACCACCCTGTCGACCCTCACCACGCCGCTGCCGCCCGACGTCGCCCGGCGCGCCAGGGCCGTGGCGAACGCGATCACCGCACGGCTGGTGATCCGCCTGCAGTACCTCGACGCCGCAGGCCGGCTCACCGTCCGCGATGTCGAGCCGGTGACCTGCCTGGTCCACCGTGATCACTGGTATCTGGTGGGCTGGTGCCGGATGCGCCGGGGAATCCGGGCCTTCCGTTTCGACCGGATCGTCTCGGTCGAGCCGACGGACGTGCCGGCCCGGCCGCATCTGGCCGAGCGCTATCTGCCGTTCCAGCGCCGCGCGGCGGCCTGAGGGCGCGCGAGGCCGGCCGCAGCCCGCGAGTGATCGCACCGAGAGGCCGGCCTCAGCGCGTGGCTGATCGCAGCCCGCGAGTGATCGCAGCGCGGGGCTGATCGCAGCCCGCGAGTGATCGCAGCGCGGGGCTGATCGCAGCCCGCGGATGATCGCAGCGCGGGGTTAGCCGCAGCAGCCGCCGCCGCAACAACCGCCGCCCGACGCGGCGCGGGGAGCGGCGGCGGCCGTCCCGGTGACCGCGACCGTGGACAGCAGTTTCACGGTGTCGTCGTGTCCCGACGGGCAGGCCGCCGGGGCGTTGGCCTCGGCCATCGGCCGGTTGAGCTCGAACGTCGATCCGCAGGCGCGGCAGCGGTAGTCGTAGCGCGGCATGCCCTCAGGGTACGGCTCGCCCGCTTCTAGTCGAAACGGATCGAGGCGTAGTCCTCAACCGGCCGGTAGCCGAGGCTCTGATAGATCGAGTTGGACGTGAGATTGTCCAGGTCGGTGAACAGCAGGACCTCTTCGGCGCCGTCGTCGAGCGCCTTGGCGGTGACCGCGTGCGTCACCGCCGAGCCGTATCCCCGCCGCCGCAACTCCGGCGGCGTGTAGACGGGCCCGACCCGGCACATCCCGGCGATGGGCGAGGAAACGCCGGCGAGCGCGACCGGGCGGTCGCCGTCCTCCCACCAGATCAGCTCCTGCCGATTGATCCGGGCCGAGACCACCGGCGTGGGGTCGGCCTCGACGTCGACATCGGCCTCCTCCTGGAAGGCCACGAACCACCGCACCGCCTCGTCGAGGTCGGCCGCGACAGCCGTACGGGGCTTGCCAGGCACGGCGCAGGGCACGAGGGAGCCGAGCCGGTAGAGGCGCTCGGAACGGCGGCCGGTCTCGGGCCGCCACCATGCCCGCGCGAAGGCCTCCACCTGGGCGAGCGGCCCGCTGACCCCGGCGATCGACCGGTCGAGCTCGATGAGATCCGCAACCAGGGACGGCAGGCCTTCGAGCGGGACGACGCCGAGGAGCAGGGGGTAGGGCGGAGTGTGGATCATCGCCCCGGTGACGGAGTCGTCGTCGGCCAGCCGGCCCATCAGCGGATCCTCCGCGAACTGGCCGCTCCGCAACCCCCGCAGCACGGTCAGCGGGACCGTGTTGCGCACCGGGTCGCGAAGCAGCCAGGGCTCGGCCGCCGCCGCGAACTCTTCAGCCTCGGCGGTGAAGATCCAATTCATCCGGCCATCATGCCGCGGACTCCGTCAGGTAGGGCGCCCACTGGGGATCTCCATCGAACTGCGCACCGATGAGCCGCCAGTGGACGCCGTGTGGCACCACCGGGGCGACGCGTAGAGTCCACCCCAGCTCCTCCAGCAGTCTGTCGGCCTTGCTGTGATTGCACGGCATGCAGGATGCGACGCAGTTCTCCCAGGTGTGCGGGCCTCCCTTGGAACGCGGAATGACATGGTCGATGGTCTCGGCCCGCTGCCCGCAGTAGGCGCAGCGGAAATCGTCACGGCGCATCAGTGCGGCGCGCGTGAGCGGAATCCGGGACCGGTAGGGGATTCGAACATATCGGCGAAGCCGGATCACCGAGGGCACGTCGAGCGTGCGGGTGGCCGAGCGGAGCACCGCGCCCCGCCCGTCACGATGCACGACCTCCGCCTTCTCCCTCAGCACCAGGATGACGGCCCGGTGGAGGGCGAGCGTGGTGAGCGGCTCGTAGGTGGCGTTGAGTAGTAGGACTTGGCGCATCAGCCGGCCTCCACAGCTATCTCAGAAGTCGGCGTGGAACAGCCTGGCGTGACCGTCTCCCACGTCGGCACCGGATAGCCGGGGACTCCAGTCACCGGCACGGCTGCGCGCCCTGGTTGTGGGCCCACCTGTTGGGACCCGGATGCATCCGTCACAAGGACCTCCGCCGGACGGTCCAGCGGATGGTCACCACGGCACCGCCCTTACCAAAGTGTGGCCTTTGGAGCGGCCACTCCGCCACCCCATAACCTGGCAGGGAGCTGACGACTGGGACGCCTGATGTCTGTTATGCCCAGACTGTCGTCCCTTTACTCCCGTCATGGCCGGGTGAGGACGGGTGTACGCTCCTGGCCCCCCACTGCTTTAAAGTGCGAGCATGACCCGACAGCCCTATCCGCTCGCGCACCGTGACGACATCGTCGACGACCTGCACGGGACCCCGGTCCCGGATCCGTACCGGTGGCTCGAGGACCCGGACGACCCCGCGGTCAAGGAGTGGCTGGACGCGCAGGACACGCTGTTCAAGAGCACCGACCTGCCCGGCCGCGACCACCTGCGCGACCGCGTCGCCGCGCTACTGAAGTCCGGTTCGATCGGGACGCCGGTGTGGCGCGGCGAGCGGCGCTTCTTCACCCGCCGGACTCCCGATCAGGAGCATCCGGTCCTCTACGTCGGCGACGCCCGGGGTGAGCGGGTGCTGCTCGACCCCACCGCCCTCGACCCGGCGGGTCTCACCACGCTGGACGCCTACCAGCCGGACAAGGAGGGCCGCCGGCTGGCCTACCAGATCTCGGTGGGCGGCGACGAGGAGTCGATGCTCTACGTGGTCGACGTCGCCGACGGAACCGTGATCGAGGGCCCGATCGACCGGTGCCGCTACTCCCCCATCGCGTGGCTGCCCGGCGGCGAGGCGTTCTACTACGTCCGCAGGCTGGCGCCCTCCGCCGTACCCGAGGGCGAGGAGCAGTTCCACCGCCGCGTCTACCTGCACAAGGTCGGGCAGTCCCCCGACGACGACGTGATGATCTTCGGCGACGGCCTGGAGAAGACCAACTACTACGGCGTCTCGGTGTCGCGTGACGGCCGGTGGCTGTCGGTCTCCGCGTCGCGTGGCACGGCCCCGCGCAACGACCTGTGGGTCGCCGACCTCGCGGCGTCGCCGGCCGAGGCCCCGGAGCTGGTCACCGTCCAGCAGGACGTGGACGCCCAGACCGGGCTGCTGTTCGGCCGGGACGGCAGGCTCTACGTCTTCACCGACCTCGACGCCCCGCGCGGCAGGGTCTGCGTGACCTCCCCCGAGACGCCCACGCGTGAGCACTGGCGGGACCTGGTCCCCGAGGACGACGAGGCGGTGCTGTCCGACTTCGCCATCCTCGACGAGACCGACGAGCCCGTCATGCTCGTCGGCTGGACCAGGCACGCGATCTCCGAGATCTCCATCCACGCGCTGGAGAGCGGCGAGCGGGTCGGGCAGGTCCCGGTGCCCGGGCTGGGCTCCATCGGCGGCATCGTCGAGCGTCCCGAGGGCGGCCACGAGGCCTGGTTCAGCTACACGGACAACGTCACCCCCACCGCCGTCTACCGGTTCGACGTGCTGACCGGCGAGACCACCCTCTGGGAGGCTCCCCCCGGCGCCGTGGAGGTGCCGCGGGTGCGCACGGAGCAGGTGGTCTACCGCTCCAAGGACGGCACCGAGGTCCACATGCTCGTCGTCTCCCGCGAGGGCTCGGGGCCCCGGCCCACCATCCTGTACGGCTACGGCGGCTTCGGCATCTCGCTGACCCCGGGATTCTCCGCCTCCACGCTCGCCTGGGTCGAGGCCGGCGGCGTGTACGCCATCGCGCAGCTACGCGGCGGCGGTGAGGAGGGCGAGCGCTGGCACCGCGCCGGCATGCTCGGCAACAAGCAGAACGTCTTCGACGACCTGCACGCGGCCGCCGAGCATCTGATCGCGACGGGTGTGACCAGCTCCGACCGGCTCGCGATCTCCGGCGGCTCCAACGGCGGCCTCCTCGTCGGCGCGGCCCTGACCCAGCGGCCCGACCTGTACGCGGCCGTGGTGTGCTCCGCCCCGCTGCTCGACATGATCCGGTACGAGAAGTTCGGCCTCGGCGCGACCTGGAACGTCGAGTACGGCTCGGCCGACGTGCCCGAGGAGTTCGGCTGGCTGTGGGGGTACTCCCCCTACCACCGGGTCCGCGAGGGGGTGTCCTACCCGGCCACGTTGTTCACGGTCTTCGCCTCGGACACGCGGGTACATCCGCTGCACGCCTGGAAGACGGCGGCGGCCCTCCAGCACGCCCAGGCCGGGGACCGCCCGATCCTCCTGCGCAACGAGACCGAGGTCGGCCACGGCGCCCGCGCGGTGAGCAAGTCCGTCGAGCTCGCGGCCGACCAGCTTGCCTTCCTGGCCCTCCACACGGGCCTGGAGGTCAGCGCGGGAAGATGACCGTCTTGTGGCCGTCGAGCAGCACGCGGTGCTCCGCGTGCCAGCCGACGGCCCTGGCCAGGGCCCGGCTCTCGACGTCACGGCCCATCGCCACGAGGTCGTCCGGGGAGTGCGTGTGGTTCACCCGGGCGACCTCCTGCTCGATGATCGGCCCCTCGTCGAGGTCCGAGGTCACGTAGTGGGCGGTCGCGCCGATCAGCTTGACGCCTCGCGCGTGCGCCTGGTGGTACGGCTTGGCGCCCTTGAACGACGGCAGGAACGAGTGGTGGATGTTGATCATCCGCCCGGCGAGCTTCGCGCACACGTCGTCGGACAGCACCTGCATGTAACGGGCGAGCACCACCACGTCGGCCTGGTAGTGGTCGACCAGGGTGAGGATCTCGGCCTCCTGCTTCGCCCGGGTGTCGGGCGTGACCGGCAGGTGGTGGTAGTCGACGCCGTACGACTGGGTCAGCGGCCGCAGGTCCGGGTGGTTGGAGGCCACCCCGACGATGTCGACGGCCAGCAGACCTGAGCGCACCCGGTAGAGAAGATCGTTGAGGCAGTGGTCGAACTTGCTGACCAGCACCAGCGCCCGCGTCTTCACGGCCCGGGCGAACAGCTGGATCTCCATGCCGAACTCCGGAGCGAGCGCGGCGAAGGCCGTACGGAGCTCGTCGAGCCCCAGCCCGCTGACGAACTGCACGCGCATGAAGAAACGCTGCGCGATCGGGTCCCCGAACTGCTGGCTCTCGGTGATATTGCAGTCGTGTCCCGCCAGGATCCCGGAGACGGCGGCGACCACTCCGGGGCGATCCGGGCAGGACAGGGTCAGCACATACTCAGCACTCATGCGTTCGTCCTCGGCGAGGGGTGCGTTTCGACGCGACCCAGCCTAGGGGTAGCTCTCGCGAAGACCGGGAGCGACCTTGGTCATCCGGCCGTGTGGCGTTCGAGCGCCTCCCGGATGTCGGGGTCGCCGGGTGCGAGATCGCGGGCCCGCCGCAGGTCGAGCACGGCCTCCTCCGCGCGCCCCAGGGCGTCGAGGGCGGTGGCCCGGTTGAAGTAGAGCGCGGGGTCGTCCCCCAGCTCGATCGCCCGGGTGAGGTCGTCGACGGCGCCGGCGGGGTCGCCCGTCTCGTACCTCAGGATCGCCCGGTTGGCCCAGGCCGACGCCAGTCCGGGATCGGCCTGCAACGCGGCGTCGAACGCCTTCCCCGCGTCCGCGAACCGGCCGGCCGCCGTCTCCAGCTGGCCCAGGACGCCGTGCAGGTGGGCGTTCCCGGGATCGAGGGCCAGGCCCGCCGCCACGTCCTCGCGGGCCGCGTCATGCTCGCCCAGCATCTCCAGGATCCCCGCGCGGTTCACGTACGCGTTGAGGTAACCCGGGTCCAGATCCAGAACATGATCGAGGTCGGCTCTGGCCGCCTCCAGGTCTCCGGCCGCCAGACGCAGCTCGGCCCGGTTGTAGTACGCCTCGGGCAGCGGCGGGCTCACCAGCATGGCGGTCTCGTAGTCGGCCAGCGCGTCGTCCGGACGGCCCAGCTCCAGCAGGAGATTGCCCCGGTCGAGGTAGTGGTCCGGGAAGGAGGGATCGATGGCGATGGCCCGGTCGAGATCGCGCAGCGCCTCCTCGGCCCGGCCGGTGCGCGCGAGCAACTGGGCACGGTTGGCGAACAGGACCATGCGGTGGACCGGGTGCGCGTCCTCAGGCAGATCGCGATCCGCGAGGTCGATCGCCGACTCCACGAGCTGGAGCGCCGACTCGATCCGGCCCTGCCGTAGCTCGATCAGCGCACGGCCGTTCTGGTCGAACCCGAGCTTGAAGGCCCGCTCCCGCCGGTCGTGCAGCAGCGTCGAGATCGCCACGGCCTCGTTGATCCAGCCGGTGGCCCGGCCCAGGTCCCGCTTGGCCGGGTCGGGATGGCGTGCGTCCAGCATCGCCGTGCCGTACGCGGAGGCCGCGTGGACGACGGGGTCCATGCTCTCGCGCCGGGCCTGTTCGTAGAGGTCCAGGGCCCGGTCGCGGCGGCCCAGCCCGCCCAGCGCGGTCGCCGTACGCTGCGTGAACCGCCACCACAGGTCGGAACCGCTCTCCGCGAGGCGCAGGCCGCGCGTGCCCAGCTCGGCGACGGCGTGCAGGAAGCCCTCGGTGACGCAGTGGTCCACCGCCTCCCACAACGCCCGCACCGCGGCGTCGGGGTCGCTGCCGTGCTCCAGGTGGTACGGCACGGCGCCCAGCGCGAACTCGCCGGTCAGCTCGGCCGCCCGCCGATCGTGCAGGCGAGCCCGCTCATCCGGAGGAAGGTCGAGATACGCCTGGTAGGCCGGAGAGTCGTCGGAGGTGCCGTCCGAGGCCACATAGTCCTCGGGCGAGCCGCCGGAGGTGCCCTCCTGAGGGACGGCGTCGACCACGACCGGCTCACCCGGCTCGTCCAGGGGCTGCTCCGGGGACCCCATCGCGAGCGTGAGCCGTCCCACCCGGCGGGCGAGCACGGCCAGCAACTCACGGTCGGTGGGATCCGCCTGATGCAGGTTGTCCACGATCAGGGAGCGTGGTCCGGGCAGGCAGTCGCGGATGAACTCGGCGAGCCCGTTGGCGATCCGCAACGTCCGGCGCGGAGCCGGCACGAGAATCCGTTCGTTCTCGGAGAGGCGGGCCTCGATCGGTTCGCGTCGCGGGGGCACCAGGTGCCGAAGGTCCGGTGCGGCGGCGCGGATCTCGATGTCGTGCCGCGCCACCAGGTCAGGGGAACGCTCCAATGCGATCGGCACGAGCTCGCGCAGGATGACACTGCCGATCGAATACGGACCGCGCAACCGTCGATGCCCGTTGATCACAGGCGTCAGGGGGGCAGGTAACTCCAGGGAGCGGAGCGCCACCACGCGATCGCGGGAGAGGTTCCCCCGAACCCAGATGTGGCGGAGGTTCACCCCTTGTGGATGACGCTCGAAGTTCCCGTGAGCTTCATCGTGCCGGGCTTGCGGACAATGATCTTCTTCATTATGCCTCTTTCCCCGTTTAACGGATAAGGCACAAGTATTAGTACAAATCAGCCATCCGCCAAGAGCCCAGAGGCATTATCTATCGGTTGAAAAGTCGCGGAACCTCCGCATTCAGTCGTTTCTCGCCGTAGAGCACCACAGTGTTCCCACGAACCTCGCGGCGGAGCTCACGCCAGCCCGACTTGCGGTAGAGCTCCACGGCGGCGACCTGCTGGAGAGTCGTGTCACCGCGCAGCAGCGAGTAGCCGAGCTGCCCGGCCCGCTGCTCCAGCGCCGCCATGATCTGGCCGCCGTAGCCCCGGCGCTGATGGCCCGGATGCACCCGGAGCCTGCACATCTCGGCCGTCTCCTCGTCGACCCGGCGCAGGCCGCCCATCGCGACGATCCCGAAGCCGGCCACCTCGCCGATGAGGAAATCGCCGCGGTCGGCCAGGTAGACCTCGCTGATCCTCGGGAAGTCGTCGTCGTAGTAGACGCCGTCGCCCGGCAACAGACCCACCTGGGCCAGGCCGATCTGATGCAGCGTCCACACCGCGTCGAGATCGGACCAGCGGTACTGCCGGATCTTCAGGACCGCCACCATGTCGCGCCCTTCACACTTCCGTCACAGGGTTGTTTCCAAGCCGGATGCCGACGAGCTGGGCTCTGTGGGAATGAGACGGTCACGGAAGGCCTGCAGTTGCGGCAGGTCGCCGTGCTTCGCCTGGATGGCCTTGATCAGATCGGCTGCCGGCCGCATGGCGAGCCGGGGGAAGTCGTCGGACTCGAACGCGTCGACGGCCGCGGTGGCCATGATCAGCGCCTCGTCGACGTCGCCCTCGATGAAGCGGCACATCGCGCGGTCGAACCGGATGAGCGTCTGGTCGAGCAGGTCCTCGCCGGAGTACTTGCCGAGCGCCTGCTCCAAGACCACGTCGGCCTCCAGCGTCTGGCCCAGCTTCACCAGGACGTCGCCCTGGTAGAAGTAGAGCTGGCGCTCGGTGTACCCGAAGGCCGCGTCCTCCTGGTCGTCCGTGCTCATCTGGGCGAAGGCCTGACGGGCCCGGTGCAGCGCCCGCTTCGCCTGCTCGACCACGTCCTGCCGTGTCCCGTTGGCGCCGGCCAGCATCGCCAGGGCCCTGGCCTCGACGACGGGCGCCATGGTCCTGGCCGCACAGGGCGTGTGCCCGGCCATGTCGCGGCTCTTCTTGGCCAGCGACAGCGCCTCGCGTGGATCGCCGTAGTAGAGCGGCACCAGCGCCTCACGCGCGGTGACCCAGGCCCGCAGCGCGCGGTCGCCGGTCTCGTCGGCCGCGGTGCGCCCGGTGCGGAAGAACGATCGTGCCAGGCGATGGTCGCCGAGGTCGATCATGATCATCCCGCACAGTCCGGAGAGCTGGGCGGCCATCCGGCACAGACGCTCCTGCACGTCGACGGGCTGGCGGCGTTCCATGGCCTTGCGGACCGTGGAGAACTCCAGCAGGACGTCGCAGAGCAGCCGCAGAGGCGGGGTGTTCATATATTGGCGGCCGAAGCCGGTGGTCGATTGCTCCCACTGGTCGAGCATCGCCGGGGAGACGGTCGCCGACACCATGGTGTCGTCCATCTTCCGCCGCACGTTCTCGACCGCGCCGAGCAACTGGCTGTCCATGCCGACGCCGGCAGTGACACCAGCACCGCCGGCGAGAAGCTTCAACAGCGTCCTGCGTAGCACGTTCTCGTCCTCCTCGCCCCCGTCGGTGGGAGGAAAGCCGCCGTCCTCGCGGACCAGTAGCTGACGCAGCCCGGGGGTAATGTCGGGTCGTTCTTCTTTCGGCTCCGCACCACCGGGAGCGCCGGGCGCCAGGTGGGGATGACCGCAGATGCAGGGACCCTCGAATCCCAGAGCGGCCGGCTCGACCCGGTAGACCGAACACAGGTAGTGAAGATACTCGGGACCAGGCCTCTTCATGCCCGACTCGTACGCGGACAGAAGAGTCTCACCGATGCCGGGGGCGGGTTTCCCGTCCCTCTCGAACAGGGCTCGCACCTGTTCGATCACATCGGCGAGGGCGATGCCGTTCGAGAGACGATGCGACTTGATCTTCGTGGTGCCGAACTGCGGTCCGCACACCTCATGGATCTCGTCGGCGATCATGGCCAGGATGCGCCCGGCCGCGAGGCCGCGAGCCCGCACCTGACGGGCGATCTCCGTCTCCCTGTGCTGCCTGCCGGACATTCCGGCCCCTCTCTCGTGACCGGCCGCGCTCGCCGCTCACGTGTCCCGACCGGTCCTCATCTACTAACGGAGTGTGACACGAACGTCGCGCTCCGCCTACCTAATAATGATGGCCCAAGCGTTATCCGGCAAAGACCCAGGACTGAACGTGCTGACTAAGGATCGTCCTCCGGTAGGGGGTTTCTTTCAACCCACTTGGGGTTTCCTCCACCACAGGGCCCTCTTGCACTCGTTGACCCATTCAGTTCGGTGAGTCATGGTGGGCGCACCAGGCCGAAGATGCAGGATTGCAAACCGTGCAATTCGGGTCGAAGCCGAAATTGACGGAGGAGGACGCGAGGTGGGCGAGGACGATGTGCGGCGGCTGGAGCGACTGGTCGGCGAGCTCGATGCCCGAGGGCTGAGCGCGCGTGTCGTGCGCGCACCGTCGGGGCGCGCCTACGTGCGTGTCATCAATCCGAACGCGACGAGCCTCACCGAGAACGTGGTCTGCCAGGCCGCCGACTACTGGTGGTCCTGGGGAGAGCGGATGCATCGGGCCGACGATCCTGCGGGAGCGGCCACCAAGGTCGCCCGTGTGCTCGCCGCGGTGAGCGAGTAGGAGAGGCGGTGGGCCGGATGACGCTCAGCCACGCCGGCCCACCGCCCCCACCGCGGCTCCGCGGAGCCGGTGGGGTGCCCGGTGCGGAGCGTTCCACCGGAACGTTGTGGCACCCCGCCGGTTCCGCGTCAACCACTCAGACTCATGTACGGCACCTGCCGCCCCGGCCCGAAGGGCGGCGCCCATGACCGGCCGTACACACCAGACTGCCGTCCGGCACGGCCGACGAGGCCGGACTGGAGGGCTATCGGGGGGATCCCCCCCTCGGAGAACGGCCAGGGACATGCTTCCGGGTGCGTGTCCCAGCCCTGCCGCACGTCACTGGAGCGTTCCCGGTCCGCCCTCCGCGGCCCCGGATCGATGGGCGCTTCCGTCTTCCCCGGCGATGTGACGGTGGCCGGTTCGGTCGGCAGCATGGGTTAGGTTTTCCCTGCCTGCTGCTGTCGCCGAACCGATCCGAGGGGGATCCACCTATTGTTCCCGCTGTCGACCGTGTCGCCCCCGTTGCCGCTCGCGACAACGCCCCCGGGGTCGCCTGGTCCGTTCGACTTCACCACGACTGCTCAGAACATGGCGAAGGCCTGCGAGAGCGGTGACGGCGTCCTCTGCTCGATCCTCAACGCGGTGGTCCCGGACAAGGGCTTTCCGCCGTGGGTGCCCCTCGTGGCCGGGGTCACGGATGTCATCCTCGCCCTAGGGCTGATCCTGGTCATCGCGCTCATCGTGCGGAGCGTGGCGCACCGACTGATCACCAGGGTCACGCTCCACGCGAGCGAGGGCGTGCTCCCCGAGCGACTGCGCGGCAAGAACCTTCTCGGCGCCGACACCACCTCGGCGATCCTCACCGAGCGGCGCAGGCAGCGCGCCGAGACCATGGGGTCGGTGCTGCGGAGTCTCGCCTCGGTCATCATCCTCGGCACCGCCACCCTGATGATCATGGCCAGGCTCGGGGTCGAACTGGCCCCCCTCCTGACCAGCGTCGGAATCATCGGCGTGGCCGTCGGCTTCGGCGCGCAGGAGCTGGTCAAGGACTTCATCGCCGGCATGTTCATGCTGCTCGAAGACCAGTACGGCGTGGGCGACGTGATCGACACCGGGGTGGCGACGGGCACCGTCGAGGCGGTCACGTTGCGCATCACCCGCATCCGCGACGCCGACGGCACGGTGTGGTACGTACGCAACGGCACGATCACGCGCGTTGGCAACGAGTCCCAGGGCTGGTCCCGGGCACTCGTCGACGTCCCCGTCCCCTACGACGCCGACGTCTCGGCGATCCGCGAGCTGCTCAGGGACCTCGCCGCCGAGATGTACGCCGACCCCGAATACCGGGAGGTCGCCATCGTCGAGGAGCCTCAGGTGTTCGGGCTGGAGCAGATCTCCGACACCGCGGTCATCTTCCGCGTCAGTGTCAAGACGGTTCCGTCCAGCCGGCTGGCGGTCGCCCGCGAGCTGCGCCTGCGGATCAAGAACGCGTTCGACCGGCAGGGCCTGGCGTTCGCCAGCCCCACCGTGTGAACCGACCTGGCCTCCGCCTGACCTAGGCTTGAACGGTGACAAGCGAGCAGACCGCCTCCTTCTTCGAGGCCGTCGGTGGCGAGGAGACCTTCCGGCGACTGGTCCACCGGTTCTACGAAGGCGTGGTCGAAGATCCTCTGCTGCGCCCCCTCTACCCCGAGGACGACCTCGACGGAGCAGAGGAGCGCCTGCGCATGTTCCTCATCCAGTACTGGGGCGGCCCGAACGACTACAGCCAGCAGCGTGGCCACCCCCGGCTGCGCATGCGGCACGCCCCGTTCGTGATCGGGGAGCCCGAGCGGGACGCGTGGCTCAAGCACATGGGCGACGCCGTACAGTCGCTGGACCTGCCTCCGGAGCAGGAGAAGCAGCTGTGGGACTACCTCGTCTACGCCGCCCACAGCATGATCAACGCATAAGTCGGGGAGACGGCGGGCAGCGATTCAGCCATGGAAGATTCCCCCTGGTGGCGTGACGCCGTCGTCTACGAGATCTATGTCCGCAGTTTCGCCGACGCCTCCGGTGACGGCGTCGGCGATCTCGCCGGGGTCCGGAGCCGCCTGCCGTACCTCGCGGCTCTGGGCGTCGACGCGATCTGGCTGACGCCCTTCTACCCCTCTCCCATGGCCGACGGCGGCTACGACGTCGCCGACTACCGCGACGTCGACCCGCTCTTCGGGTCCCTCGCCGACTTCGACGACCTCGTGGCGGACGCCCACGCCCACGGTCTGAGGCTGATGGTGGACATCGTCCCCAACCACAGCTCCTCCACGCACCCGTGGTTCCAGAAGGCCTTGGCGGCTCCCAAAGGCTCCGAGGAACGCGACCGCTACATGTTCCGCGACGGGCCGTCCTCGACCGGCGACGGCGCCCGCCAGGAGCCCAACAACTGGCTCTCGGTGTTCGGCGGGCCCGCCTGGACGCAGGTGCCCGACGGGCAGTGGTACCTCCACCTGTTCGCGCCGCAGCAGCCCGACTTCAACTGGCGCAATCCCGAAGTCCGCGAGGAGTTCCTCGACGTCCTGCGTTTCTGGCTGGATCGCGGAATCGACGGATTCCGGATCGACGTGGCGATGGGCCTCATCAAGGCCCCCGGTCTGCCCGACACCGACCCCGGTTTCGGCGCCACGTCCCCGATCTGGAGCCGGCCCGAGGTCCACGACATCTACCGCGACTGGCGGCGGGTGCTCGACTCCTATCCCGGCGTGCGGGCGGCCGTCGGCGAGGTCTGGACCGACTCGGCCGAGGACCTCGCCCTCTACGTGCGGCCCGACGAACTCCACCAGAGCTTCAACTTCGCCTGGCTGGAGGCGCCGTGGTCCGCGACGGCGTTCCGCGAGGTCATCGACGCGACCCTGCGCGCCGTCCCCGCGCCCACCTGGGTGTTGTCCAACCACGACGTCGTCCGGCACACCACCCGCTACGGCGAGGGGGCTCCCGACCCGTCCATCGGTCTCGCGCGGGGCTACGCCGCTCTGCTGGCGATGCTCGCCCTCCCCGGGTCGGCATATCTCTACCAGGGGGAGGAATTGGGCTTACCTGAGGTGAAGAACCTTCCTCCCGAAGCTCGCCAGGACCCCATCTTCATCCGATCCAAGGGCGAAGTCCTCGGCCGGGACGGCTGCCGCGTGCCCCTCCCCTGGTCCGGTACGGCCCCGCCATTCGGATTCGGGACGGGGGGATCCTGGCTCCCGCAGCCGGCGGACTGGGCCGAGCTCACCGCCGAACGGCAGGCCGCCGACCCGTCCTCCACACTGGCGTTCTACCGGAGAGCCCTGGCCGCCCGCCGTGCCCTCCGGGGCGCCCTGCCGGACACGATGAGCTGGCTGGAGGCACCGAGCGACGCCCTGTTCCTCGCACGCGGCCGGCTCGTCTGCGCGATCAACTGCGGGACCGAGCCGGTACGGCTCCCGCCGCACGAGCGGGTCCTGATCTCCAGCGGCGCACTGGACGGGCCGGATCTCCCGCCGGACACGGCGGCCTGGCTCTACACCGCCGGATGAACCACTGAACGTTGAGGTCGCGGCTCGAGGCTGACGCCGCTCGGCGGTGACGGCGGCTACAAGGGGCTTCGACGGCCGCGAAAGGCCGGAAACGGTTACGGCCGGGACGATGGACGTCCCGGCCGTGAACCCACGTGCGGCGCGCTTCCCTAAGTCGCGTCTGACCTAGTCGCGGGTCAGCTTGCGGTAGGTGACGCGGTGCGGCCGCGCGGCGTCGACGCCCAGCCGCTCGACCTTGTTCTTCTCGTAATCGGCGAAGTTCCCCTCGAACCAGAACCAGTTCGAGCCCTCTTCCCACGCCAGGATGTGGGTGGCGATGCGGTCGAGGAACCACCGGTCGTGCGAGGTGATCACCGCGCAGCCCGGGAAGTCGAGCAGCGCGTTCTCCAGGCTGGAGAGCGTCTCGGTGTCGAGGTCGTTGGTGGGCTCGTCGAGCAGCAGGACGTTGCCGCCCTGCTTGAGCGTCAGCGCGAGGCTGAGCCGGTTGCGCTCGCCTCCGGACAGGACACCCGACGGCTTCTGCTGGTCGGGTCCCTTGAACCCGAACGCGGCGACGTACGCCCGCGACGGCATTTCGACGTTGCCGACCTTGATGTGGTCGAGCCCGTCGGAGACGACCTCCCAGACGTTCTTCTTCGGGTCCATGCCCTCGCGGCTCTGGTCCGCGTAGGAGATCTTCACGGTCTCACCCACCGTGATGGCTCCGGCGTCCGGCGTCTCCGCCCCGATGATCATGCGGAACAGCGTGGTCTTACCGACGCCGTTGGGTCCGATGACGCCGACGATGCCGTTGCGGGGCAGGTCGAAGGAGAGCTCGTCCATGAGCACCCGGTCGTCGAAGCCCTTGGTGAGCTTCTCGGCCCGGATGACCGTCGTGCCCAGACGGGGGCCCGGCGGGATCTGGATCTCTTCGAAGTCGAGCTTGCGGTACTTGTCCGCCTCGGCCGCCATCTCCTCGTAGCGCTGGAGACGGGCACGGCTCTTGGTCTGGCGGGCCCGGGCGTTGGAGCGGACCCACTCCAGCTCCTCTTCCAGGCGCTTCTTCCGCTTGGCGTCCTTCTGGCCTTCGATCTTCAGACGGGCGGCCTTGGCCTCGAGGTAGGTCGAGTAGTTGCCCTCGTAGGGGTAGCACCGGCCGCGGTCGAGCTCAAGGATCCAGTTCGCGACGTTGTCCAGGAAGTACCGGTCGTGGGTGACGGCCAGGACCGTCCCGGGGTACTTCTCCAGGTGCTGCTCCAGCCACTGGACGCTCTCGGCGTCGAGGTGGTTGGTGGGCTCGTCGAGCAGCAGCAGGTCGGGCTGCTCCAGCAGCAGCTTGCACAGGGCCACCCGGCGGCGCTCGCCACCGGAGAGCTGGGTCACGTCGGCGTCGGGCGGCGGGCAGCGCAGCGCGTCCATCGCCTGCTCGAGCTGGCTCTCCAGGTCCCACGCGTTCCGGTGGTCCAGCGCGTCCTGCAGCTTGCCCATCTCGTCGAGGAGCTCGTCGCTGTAGTCGGTGGCCATCTGCTCGGCGATCTCGTTGAACCTGTCGAGCATCGCCTTGGTCTCGGCGACGCCTTCCTCGACATTGCCCAGGACCGTCTTCGCGTCGTTGAGCGGGGGCTCCTGCTGCAACATGCCCACCGTGAAACCGGGCATCAGCTTGGCGTCGCCGTTGGAGGGCTGCTCCAGGCCCGCCATCATCTTCAGGAGCGTGGACTTGCCCGTGCCGTTCGGGCCCAGAACGCCGATCTTGGCTCCCGGCAGGAACGACAGCGTGACGTCGTCAAGAACCACCTTGTCGCCGTGCGCCTTGCGCACGCGCTGCAACGTGTAGATGTACTCCGGCATGCCCCTAAGACTAGGGGATCGCGCCGGTGGTGCCGTCCGCTCTGCGCTGACGCGGGGGCGCCGGGGTCGCCGGAAGGCAGATCCGGTCGCGTCCCAGGGCCTTGGCCCGGTAGAGCGCCAGGTCGGCGGCCGCGAGCAGCTCGATCAGATCCTCGCCGTGGGTGTTCATGATGGCGACGCCGGCGGAGACGGTGACCGACACCATGACATGGTCGGCGGCCACGGCCATCCGGCCCACCCGGGTCCGGAGACGCTCGGCGATCCTGCGGGCCTCGGTGAGGTCGGCACGTGGGAGCAGGACCACGAATTCCTCGCCGCCGAACCTGCCGACGACGTCGTACTCACGCAACTGGCTCCGCAGGGTTGCGGCGACCTCGATCAGCACCTGGTCGCCGACCAGATGCCCGTGCGTGTCGTTCACCCGCTTGAAGTGGTCGATGTCGATGATGATCAGGGCGAGCGTCTCACCGGTCCGCTGCGCCCGGACGATCTCCGTGTCCGCCTCCAGCTGCCAGGCCGCCGCGTTGAGCAGCCCGGTCTTCGGGTCCGTACGGGCGGCCGCCTGGAGCTGGGCGTGCAACAGGCTGCGCTGGAGGAGCACGACGGGCGGGAGCACCAGGAGCAACAGCCACAGGTTGAGCCCGCACACGACGGCGACCAGCACCCCGAGGCACAGCTCCACCGCGTCGAGCAGGAGCCGCTCCCGATCCCACAGGACCGCGCTCCAGCGGCCCTTGGGATCGGCGGTGTGCGCGGCGACCGCGATCAGGGCCGTGTTGAGGACGGTGAACAGGATCGCGCAGGCGACGGCGACCGCGATCGGGCCGGCGCCGCCGCTGCTCAGCAGCACCGGATCGCCGATCCAGCCGTGGAAGGCCGCCGACGCCGCGCACGCGGAGAGGCCGATCGCCGCCGCACTGAACACCCGCCGGTACAGGACCGTCGCCCGCACGCGGGTCTGCAGCAGGAACTGCAGGGGAATCGGGGCGAGCAGGGCGTAGAGCGGGGGCAGCAGGAGCGCCGCCGGTAGCCACCAGGCCGACAGCAGGTCACGGGAGACGCCGGCCGGCATGCCCAGCCGCCGCGTCGCCTCGATGCAGACCACGCCGCAGAACGTCAGCGCCGCGAACGTCAGGAGATCATGGACGTGCAGGTCGGTCCGCGCCGCGATGACGCAAATGGCGACCAGGTCGAGGGCGATGATCCCGCAGAGATAGATCTTGAGCGGGCGCGGCAGGGCGAGCAGGGGCCACCGGCCCCGCGAGAGGATCGCTTCTCGCGGCTTGGCCGAGGTATGACTGGGCCCCGTCATCCCGCCCCCCCAACGCAACCAAAACGGCGTCTCACGATGTGTAACACAATAGTTGCGGAGTGTGCGGCGCGCGACGGGAACCGCTACCTTGGCACGGTGGCTATCTGCATCTGATGGCCTAGGGGTGGGTCTGCGGCGATTTGCCTGGAGACCTATCTGGTGGAAATCCGTTCCATTCGGAGCGGGCTGTTGGGAAAGGAGCAGCCATGGTGCGGGGTGTTACCTGGACCTGAGTTGGTGCTCTTGCAGCGACACGGAAAGTCGCCATCGGCCGATCCCCGGAAGCTCCCCAGCGGTGGGCACCGGCCGCGCACGGCCGATGCCCCTCCACAGTGTCGGATGACCGAACCCCCGGCTACGCCGCTCGGGTGCCCGTGAGCCAGGAATCAGCTGCCCCGTCGTCCCCCTCCTCCTCATGGTTCTCCTCGACCTCGCCGATCTCAGAGCGCTCGGAACCGTCCCCTCCTCCTTCGACTCCGGCCCCTCCGCCCTCCAACGCCCTCAGCCCCTCCGAGAGACCGCTTCCCCGCGTCCCTGACACGCTCTCCCCCAGTGCGGTCACTCCGGCCGCCGCAGGCGCGGCCACCGCCGCAGGCGCGCCCACGGCTGCTCCGGGCGCGCTGAGCTCCCACTCCCTGGTGGCGTCCTCCATGCCCTGCCGGTCGTCGCCGGCGACGCCGGCATAGGCCCGGGCCGGCTTCTCGAACGTGGCGATGCCCCATTTCAGGTCGTGACCGACGGAGACGGCCTCGATCTCGGCCCAGAACCGGTTTTCCCCGTCCCGCTCGAACTGCTTGATCCGCAGTCTGCCGTACACGACGACCGGCTGGCCCTTGGCGATCGACTGGTGGACGTTGTCGGCCAGGCCCCGGTAGCAGCGAACCGTGTAATAGGTGGTGTCCCTGGTCTGCCAGGTGTTGGTCTGCTGGTCGAGGACCCGCCTGTTGACGGCCATCCGCATCGAGGTGACGCGGGTGCCGTCCTTGAACTGGTACTGCCGTGGGTCGTCGGTGACGTTCCCGCTCAGCGTGACGTAGATGTCGCTCATGACGCGCCTTCCAGGGTCCGGGCACTCGCCGGACTCCGATGACACAGTGGCCCGCCGGTCGTGATCTCCACGTTTCCGAACGTCGTTCTGGGGATTTCGGGCACGCTGTGGACGGCCGTGAACCCGAACGGACAGGAGTGGCAAGACATCGTTGTCCCCCATAGCCCACGAAAGGCCGCGTTTCATGCAACGGTGCCAGCGATGACTGCTCAAACCGCAGCCGTACCACGGGACTCCGACCTGATCGCCGACTCACGGACGGAGCCCGAGGCCTTCGCGGTCCTGTTCGACCGCTATTCCGGCATGCTCTATCGCTACGTGTCCCGGCGCGTGGGTCCGGAGATCGCCGAGGACCTCGTCGGAGAGACGTTCCTCGTGGCCTTCGCCGGCAGGTCGGGTTACGACCTGTCGTACGCCGACGCCCGCCCGTGGTTGTTCGGCATCGTCACCAACCTCATCTCCCGGCATCGCCGGACGGAGGCCGCGCACTACCGGGCCCTGCAGCGCAGCCCGATCGAGGACGTCGCCCAGAGCGATGACGACCGGGTGGCCGCCGGGGTGACCGCACGGGCGGCACGCCCGCTGCTCGCCCGAGCCCTCGCCGGTCTCGCCGCCAGGGATCGCAACGTCCTGTTACTGGTCGCCTGGAGCGACCTGTCGTACGAGGAGGTCGCCCAGGCGCTGGGCGTGCCGATCGGCACCGTGCGGTCCCGGCTCAACCGGGCCAGACGAAAAGTCCGCTCGGTGCTCGGTGACAGCAACCCGATGCGCGAGGAGAACTGACATGGACGATCTGAAGATGCTCCGTGACCTCGGGCGCTCCCTGGAGCACGAACCCCCGCCGTCGCTCGTACGCCAGCGGCAGCGACTGCTGGAAGGCGCTCGGCCACGGCGCCGCGTCCCCCGTCTGATGCGCGGCTGGGGGTTGATCGGGCTCGCCGCCGTGGTCACGGCCGCCGCGATCGTCGTGCCGACGATGATCGTCCACCCGCGCTCGGAGAAGGCGCCCGTGACCGATCCCGCCGCCCGGCCGGTCGCGTCAGAGGAGCTCAACCTGCTGGTCCTGGGTGTGGACAGGCGCATACCTGTGTCAGTCGTGGGAGGCCCCGACAAACTAGGAGCCAGAAGCGACACGATGATGCTCGTGCACATGCCCGCCGACCGGAAGAAGATCACGGTCGTCTCCGTTCCGCGGGACACCATGGTCCAGATCCCAGCCTGCAAGGATGCCCATGGAACGGGCATCCCGACCCATCTCGGCCTGGTGAACTCGGCGTTCACCGAGGGCGGCGCCTCCTGCGCGGAGAAGACCGTCGAGTCCATGACAGGCGTCCGGATCGATCATGTGCTGGAGGTCCAGTTCGCCGGGTTGAAGAACATCGTGAACGCCCTGGGCGGAGTCGAGATCACGCTGCCGAAGGCTGTGAAGGACAAGGACGCAGGTCTGGACATGCCCGCCGGCAGGCATCTCGTGAAGGGCGATGAGGCGCTGGCCTACGTGCGAGCCCGGCACAACCTGGGCGACGGGTCAGACCTGAGCCGGATCGAGAGGCAGCAGCAGTTCCTGGGCTCGATGTTCAAGAAGGCCAAGTCGGAGCTGACCGATCCGGCCCGCATGTACGCCTTCCTGCGTGAGTCCAGCAAGGCGATCAAGACGACCCCAGCGCTCGGCGTGCGGGAGATAGCCGGCATCGCCCAGAGCCTGGCCGGGGTCGAGGCACGGGACTTCGATTTCGTCACTGTTCCGTGGCGTCCGTTTCAGCCCGATCCCAACCGGATCGAGTTGAAGCAACCGGCCGCCGACAAGCTCTTCACCAGCCTGGGCGGCACCCCTCCGAAGAGGACCGGCAAGAAGGCCCGGTGAACGAGGCCGGATCTCCCATCCGCCTCGCACCGTCGTACGGCTGACCCACGCGGCCGTACGACGGTGCCGGCCGTACGACGAGCACCGGTACGACGCGCACCGAGCGGAGGGCCCGCATTCCGACAGGGGCGGATGCGGGCCTTCCGCCATGTGATCGAACGGGTCCCTGCATGATCACGGCCGAAGGGGTGGGGCGGGTCAGCGTTTGGCTTGGGTGATCGCCGCGAAGTACTCGTTGTAGCGCTGCAGCTCACGCTCGACCGGTTGGATGACCGTCTCCTGCGCGACCGTCGTGACCCGGCGGCGCATGTCGCGCTCGAGGCGATCACGCTCGTTGCTCGCGCCCAGGATCACGAAGTTCCGGCTCGCCACGGCGGAGAGGATGCCCAGGCCGAGGACGCTGACCAGCATCAGCCCCACCCAGGGCAGGGCACCGACGTCACCCAGGACGCCGATGGGCGGCCTGCCGGTCTTGAACACGCCGTACGCCAGGATCGAGCCGATCCACGCGAGCCCCGCCACGAAGAGGACGACCAGGAGGTACTGCCAGATCTTCAGCAGCCACCACCAGCCGGGCACCCGGTCGAGTGGCGGCGCCACCTCGGACAGCTCGCCGGACAGCGCCTTGGGCAGCTGGACCGACCGCCCGCGTGCCGCCTGACGGACCCCGTTCTGCCACACCTCCGGCATCCCGGCCGTGAGGCCGTCCGCCAGGGCCTGGACGGCGTTGTCCACCTCGGCCGGCTGGGCGCTGACCGCGCTGCCCACGAGGCTGCGGATGTCGTCCTTCACGGCTCCGAGCTTGAGGCTGCTCAGCGGGTCGCGCCGGAACTTCGCGGCCCACCGCGCGTACGGCCAGCCGACCCAGTCGACCGAGCGCACCCCGTAGACGTTCTCCATGGCCTCGCCGAGGGCCGAGACGCCGACGGCGTCGCACAGGGCGTCGGTCAGACCGGCCTTGCGGGCGCCGTCCACCGTGGGGTCGACGTGCAGCAGGTCGGGCACGTTCTTCGCCAGGCGCGCCATGAGCCGGTCGAGGTCGGCCTCCAGCCGCTGGTAGGCCGCCCGACGGGTGGACACCGATCCGGCGAGCACGGCCTTGAGCCCGTCGATGCCCTTGCCCGTCAGCGCGGACGTGGCGACGACCTGGGGGTCGGTCACCCCTTCCCGCCTGAGCAGGTCCTCCAGATCGGCGACGCACTCGGCCTGTTCCTCGTGGCTCAACCGGTCGGACTGGTTGAGCACGAAGACCGTCACGGCGTCGTTCCCGGCGAGGTCGGTCACATAGCGCCGGTGCACGGACGCGTCGGCGTACTTCTGCGGGTCGAGCACCCACACGACGAGGTCGGCGACCTGGATCAGCCGGTTGGCCTCCGGGTCGGTGAGCGCCCGGATGGAGTCGTGGTCGGGCAGGTCGAGCAGGATGAGCCCGTGAAGCTGGCTCTCGCCCTTGTCGAGCGCGCTCGCCCGGGCGAACCGGTGCCGCCACTGGATCTGCAGCCAGTCGAGCAGGGGCCCGGCGCCCTCCAGGCCCCACACGCAGGCGTGGGTGCGGGCGGTGGTCGGCCTGCGCACCCCGATGGGCGACAGCTCCAGCCCGGAGATCGAGTTGAACAGGGACGACTTGCCGCTGCCCGTTCCCCCGGCGAGAGCCACCACGGTGTGGTCGGGAGAGAGCTTGAGGCGGTCGCCCGCCCGCAGGAGCAGTTGGGCGGCCTCGGTGATGAGCGCGGGATCGATCCTGCCCTGGCCGAGTTCGACGATCTTGGAGAGTGCGGCGAGCCGAGTGCCCAGTCCGTGCCGCGTCTCGGCGGTGCTGACAGTGCTCATCGATCTCCCACCGTGGTGCCGGGAAGCGTCGCCGGAGTCATCGTGCGACCTCGAGGTTGTACGTGGCCTGGTAGAGCCGGGTGGCGGCGGCCTCGTCCGGAATCCCCGCGCTGTCGAGCTCGTCGACGTAGCGCAGGGTCTCCTCGTCGAAGAGCAGGCCGATCCGCGCGCGCAGGTCGCTTCGCGCCTTGGCGCTGATGTTGCGCAGGGACTCCGCGCCGAGCAGCCCGCGCAGCAGCCGCTGCGGCAGGGCGCTGTTGCCGGCGCCCACCGAGACGTCGGTGGTGCCGTAACCGAGCAGTCCGACGGTGAAGATCAGGGACAGGGACTCGACGTCGAAGGAGACCAGCCTCGCCACGGACCGCTTGGTGACGCCCTCGGTCCTGATCAGCTCGGTCACGTGGTCCTGCCACGCAGTGATGGTCCGCACGGTCCGCCGTGCGACCTCTTCGGAGGGACGGCCGAGCCCGGGGGTGGCGGCGAGCCGGTCCCCGGCTCCGGCGCGCTGACGCCACCGGACGACGACCTCCTCCGCCGCCCGCTGGACCGCCGAGGTGATCACCGACTCCAGGCCTGTGCGCAGGGCGGACTTCAGTGCCCGGAGCCGCTCGGGACCCTTGTGCTGTGCCTTACCGCCACGCCGCAGCTGGAGGGTGCGCATGAGATCGCCGGAGCCCGCGAAGTCCTGCCAGCGGGCGAGCACCTCGCCCCTGAGCAGCGAACCGTTCCGGCTCGCCTCGTCGATCTCCGCGAGGGCGGCCATGTAGGCCGAGTCGACGTCGGAGCGCAGGTCGGCGCGCAGCGCCACCTGCGTCTCCAGATGCCTGGCCAGGGCGGGCAGCCGGGTTCTGAAGCTGTCGAACACGCCGTTCAGCGTCGCCTGCACGGCCTGGGCGCGGAGCTCGTCGTCGACGGACATCTCCGACAGCCACAGCCGGAGGTCGGTGACCTCCTCGTCGGCCAGCCTGCCCTCGCGGACGGCCGTCTCGTTGATGACGAAACGCTCCACGTCGGCCAGGCCGTACTCGTCGAGCATGCGGCCGAAGTGCTTGACGATGACGTCGCGGGAGCGCATGGGTACCCGGGACAAGACGATGACCAGGCGCGCCCCGCGTTCTTTCGCGCGGCGCAGGAGCCCCCACGACGGCGCGTCCGCGTACCGGGCGGCGGTGGTGACGAACACCCACAGGTCCGCCGCGTCCAGCATGCGGTGGGCGATGTCCTGGTGCTCCTCGACGACGGAGTCGATGTCCGGTGTGTCGAGCAGCGCCACGCCCTGGGGCAGCCGCGGTGTCGCGACGAGCATGACGGAGTCCGGCCCAGTGTCGGCATCCACCTTGTCGACCCTGGTCAGTCCACCGAGCAGGTCGCCCTTGGCGAACCACTCGTAGTCGTCGGGGTGGCAGGCGAGCACCGGGGTGCCGGTGGTCGGGCGGCGCACGCCCGTCGCCGTCACGTTCTGCGCGGCCAGCGTGTTGACCAGGGTGGACTTGCCCGCTCCGGTGGAGCCGGCCACGACGATCAGTGCGGGGGCCGTGCTCATGTGCACGCGTGGGATGACGTAGTCGTCGATCTGGGCCAGGACGGCGTCCTGGGTCTTGCGCGCCTCCTCGGCTCCGGGCACGTCGAGGCCGAAGTGCAGACCCTTGACGGCCACGCGGAGCTGGGCGAGCGCGGCGGTCAGCGCCGCCGACACCGGTTCCGGCAACGGCATCTCGCGTACGGGCGGGGCGATCGGGGACGACGTCGGGGCAGGAGGACCGGCGTCGGCCGACTCCTGTCCGGGCTCCTCCCGCGAGTCCCCGGAAGCCTCGGCGGGCTCGGCGGGCTCGGCGGGCTCGGCGGGAGGATCCGTGCCTCCGGGCGCCTCGGCCGTGGCGTCGGGCGCGTCCGACGGAGTCTCGCCCTCGTCAGGAGAGCCTGCGCCCGCACCGGCATCCGGGCCCAAAACGGCGTCAGGGTCCGAGACGGCTTCGGGGTCCGGGGCGGAGACAGGGGCGGCGTCGTCACCCTCCTCGGCGCCGGGGGTCACGTCCGGATCTTCCGCCGCACTGGACTCGGCGCCCGGCTTCTCAGAGCCGGACTCACCGGATTCGCCGGCGTCCGGCGTGGAGCCCTCGGGCTCCGCCCGCCCTGGCCCGGCGTCGTCCGCGTCGGGATCCTCGTCACGGATCGAGCGGAACGTGAGGGACTGCTCCCCCGGCGTCTCGGGCCGGCCCTCGATGACCGGCCCCTCGGTCTCGCCGGGCTGCTCGGCCGCCTCGGGGTCGGGCGTGTTCTTGGCAGCCGATTTCACGGGACCCGCTCCGCTCGCACCATCTCGATCTCCTGGCCGACTCTGACGACCTCGCCGACGATCACGATCGCAGGCGGACGTATCCCCGCTGCGGTCACTCGTTCCGCCACCGTGGAGAGCGTGGCGGAGACAGCTCGCTGGGTGGGAAGAGTACCGTCCTGTACCACCATTACGGGAGTTTCCGGCGAACGTCCGTCTCGAATCAGGGTCCGGGTGAGTTCCCCGATTCGCTCGACTCCCATCAGCAACACCAGAGTCCCCTGCGATCTCGCCATTCCGGGCCAGTCGACGGTGGATCGGGGATCGTCGGGGGCCACGTGCACCGAGATCACGTGGAACTCCTGGCTGACCCCTCGGTGCGTGACGGGGACGCCGGCGGAGGCGGGGACGGCGACGGCGCTCGTGATGCCCGGGACCACGGTCACCGGGATGCCGGCCCTGGCGCACGCGATCATCTCCTCGCCGCCGCGGCCGAAGACGAAGGAGTCGCCGCCCTTCAGCCGGACCACGAACTTGCCCTTGCGGGCGTGCTCGATGAGCAGCTCGTTGATCTTCTCTTGGGCGAGTGCACGGCCATAAGGGATCTTCGCGGCGTCGATGATCTCGACGTCGGCCGGCAGTTCGTCGAGCAGGGCCCGCGGCGCGAGGCGGTCGGCGACGACGACGTCGGCCTGCGCCAGCAGCTGGCGGCCCCTGACCGTGATCAGCCCCGGATCCCCGGGGCCGCCGCCGACGAGCGCGACGCCGACGGGCTTGGTGCGGTGGCGGCGAGCGTCGACGGTGCCGTCCCGCAGGGCGCCGACGACGGCGTCGCGGATACCCGCAGCCCGCCGCGGGTCCCCGCCGGCGGTGATGGCCACGCTCACCTCGTCGACCCGGCCGCTGGCCGGGGTCCAGGCGGCGGAGGCGTCCTTGTCGTCGGCCCGCACGCACCAGATGCGCTTGGCGTCGGCCTCGGCCGCGATCGCGGTGTTGACCTCGCGATGGTCGGTGCAGGCGTGCACCAGCCAGGCGCCGTCGCAGTCGCCGACCTGGTACGGCCTTCGCTCCCACGTCACGCGGCCGTCGGCGATGAGGTCGTCGAGCGCCGGCGTGACGCTCGGCGAGACCAGGGTGACCGACGCTCCGGCGTCGAGCAACGTGGGAACGCGCCGCTGGGCGACGTGTCCGCCGCCGACGACGAGTACCCGCCGCCCGTCGAGGCGGAGGCCGAGCAGGTAGGGCGCCATGACCCCAGTCTCCCTAATGCGTCAAGCGTGGTCTGTTAAGAGGCAAACCTACCCGTTGACCTGTGACGGCACTCACCAGATGAGACTTATCGGCAGTCCAGCGGGTCTTGGGTCGATTCCGGGAGTCAACGCTCCTTGTCCGCCACCCCGGCGGAGTCGAACGTCGCAACGTCGTGCATGACCCGCACCGCGGCGCTGACCAGCGGATGCGCGAGCAGCCCGCCCGTGCCCTCCCCGAGGCGGAGCTCGAGGTCGACCAGGGGCCGGAGCCCGAGGTGGGCGAGCGCGACCGCGTGGCCCGGCTCGGCCGAGCGGTGCCCGGCGACGCAGTAGCCCGCCGCGTCGGGGGCGAGCGCCGCCGCGACGAGGGCGGCCGCTCCCGCGATCACGCCATCGAGGATGACGGGCACCCGGGCCGCCGCCCCGCCGAGGATGAACCCGGCGATTGCCGCGTGCTCGAACCCGCCGACGGCCGCCAGCGCATCGAGTACGGAGTCCTGCCCCTGGGGAACGGCTCCCGCCTCCCCGTAGCCGTTGACCGCGAGCGCGCGGCGGACCACGTCGATCTTGTGCTGGTACATGGCGTCGTCGACGCCGGTGCCGCGTCCGGTGGCCGACGCCGGGTCCCGGCCGGTGAACAGGCTGATCAGCGCCGCCGAGGCGGTGGTGTTGGCGATCCCCATGTCGCCGCTGATCAGGCAGCGGTTGCCTGCCGCGACGAGGTCCCCGGCGGTCCTGATGCCGGCGGAGAGGGCTTCGAGTGCCTGCTCGCGCGTCATCGCGGGCCCCTCGGACAGGTCCGCCGTGCCGTACGCGACCTTGCGGGACACGACGCCGGGCACCGGGGTCAGATCCGTGGCCACCCCGACGTCGACCACCGTCACCGAGGCGCCGACCTGCGCGGCGAACGCGTTGGCGACGGCGCCCCCGGCGGCGAAGTTGGCCACCATCTGGGCGGTGACCTCCTGCGGCCAGGGGCTGACGCCCTGGGCGTGGACACCGTGGTCGGCGGCGAAGATCGCCAGCGCGACGGGCGAGGGCATCGGCGGAGGGCAGGCCGCGGCGACTCCGGCCAGCCGTACCGCGACGTCTTCGAGGACGCCGAGGGAGCCCCGCGGCTTCGTGAGACGGTCCTGACGAGTCCGTGCCTCGGCCATCGCGACCGGGTCCACCGGCCAGATGGCCGCGACGGTCGCGTCGAGCAGGGTCATGCTCACTCCTTCAGACGGCGCTGGGGATCCCCGTCCCGGCATCGAGCCCAGGCTCGATCTCCGCGTCGAACTCCGCCTCGAGCTCGGCGTCGATGCCGGGCTCGCGCTCGGCGCCGGCTTCGGCGTCGGGGGACACGACAAGCTCGGCGCGCGCGGGCGATTCGATCGTGAGCATGTCATGGTAGCGCCGCGCCGCGTACCAATCATCCGCGCCGGCGAGGGCCTCCTCGTAACGGTCGATGACGACGTCCGCGAGACCTTCGCAGTCGCCGATGACCTCGGCGCAGCGGATGTCGAGACCCTCGTGGTTGGCGCCGTAGGCCAGGGCCTGCGCCCAGATGCGCTCGAGCACCGCCCCGGCGAACAGGATGTACGGCAGGACGATCACCCGCTTGGCGCCGAGCCTGCGGCAGCGCTCCAGACCGCCGGGAACCCCGGGGCGGGTGTGCGAGACGTAGGCCGTCTCGACCGTGAGCAGGTCGGGCGCGTGCGTCTCCCAGAAGAGCCGGGAGACCCGGTGGACCTCGGCGTTCACTTCGGGGTCGGCGGATCCGTGGCCGACGAGCACCACGGCCGTCTCCGCGGGCGCGATGAACTCCGCCGGCTCGTCGGTCACCAGCCGGGGCATCTCCGCGCGGGCGTCCGCGAGCCGCTCCGCGAGGATGTCGAGCACGCGGGGGTCCGCGCCGAGCGGCCGGCCGAGGTCGTACTCGAACGTCGGGTGCCGCTCCTGCTCGAGCGCCAGCGTGCCGGGGATGTCGCCGAGGGCGTACCGGTCGCCGGTGAGGCTCAGCGGCACCGCGATCACGTGGTGGTGCCCGCGTGCCACGAGGGAGGCGACGGAGTCGCTCAGCGGAGGACGGGCGTTGGTGATGAAGCCGCCGGTCACCTCCGCGGGCAGTGCGTCGAGGCGACAGCGGAGACGGTGTACGAATCTGCCGAACTCGGCTACGCCGGTCTCATCGTGGGTACCGTGACCGATGAGCAGCAGCGGCGGTTTCATGTACTGATCTCCCATGCCTTGACCTGCGGAGACGTGATCCGGCTCGTGAGGATAACCCTCCGGGCCCAATCATGGGCGCCTCTTGACCGATAGGCCCAGGTGGCGAGGAAATTTTTTACCTTTTCTCACTTAATTTCCCCTTTAAGCACGCTGAACAGTACGGCGTCGGCCCGTCCACCAGGCATGGGAAGCGCCTGGCGAAGGATGCCCTCCTCGATGAAGCCGGCGCGCCTGGCGACCGCCTGGCTGGCGTGGTTGCCGGTCGCGACCAGCAGGTGGACGCGGTGGAAGCCCGCGTCGAGCAGGTGCTCGGTGACGGTTCTGGTCGCCTCGGCCGCGTATCCCTGCCGCCTCGCCCAGGGCGAGATCCAGTAGCCGACCTCGGCGTCGCCCCGCTCGTGATCCTCGCGCTGGACGCCGATGGCGCCCGCGAGGCGCCCGCCCTCCCGCGGCTCGATGGCGAAGTTGCCGCCGACGGCCGTGCCTCCGGCGTGCGCGACGCGGGTGCACCAGTCGAGCGCGCGCTCGAGGGTGAACCCCTCGGCCCACGGCATCCAGCGGCCGATCTCGGCGTCGTCCCGCACCGCGGACAGCAGGTCGAAGGCGTCGCGTTTGACGAACGGCCGCAGGATCAGCCGCTCGCTCTCCAACCGGCGCTCCACGTGGCTGTCGCCACGGAGCATGCCGAAGACCACCAGGTCGTGCGGCCCGTCGTCCTCGAACCCCGCACCGCGCAGCAGCCCCTCACGGGTGAAGCCCGCCTTCTCCGCGACCCGGATGGACGCCACGTTGTCGGCGTTGGCCCGCAACTCGATCCTGCGCAGGGCGCCCGCCCGGAGCAGGCGGCCGGTGAGGCCCTTGACCGCCTCGGTGGCGTAGCCGCGGCCCCGGTGCGCCGGATGCACGCCGTACCCCACCTCCGACGTGGCGGCGCCCCACTGCGTCTTGAACAGGCTGATCGCGCCGACGACGGCCCCGGAGGCCTCCATGGCGAGGTGGATCCCCTGCCCGGAGCGCCACAGCTCGTGGACGCCCTGCGACAGCCACTGCGGTATCCCGGCCGGATGCCCGGGGGCGCCCGGCGGCAGCGCGGTGGAGTGCGCCCCCTCGTTGATGACCGTCCGCACCATGACGGAGTCCTGGGGTCCGAACGGCCGGAGCACCAGCCGCTCGGTGTTGATCGTCAGCTGCTCGTCGAACACAGCGCCACTCCAGGGAGATGCCGATTTCCCGTCTGCTTCCTCGCCCACCTGGGCCTTCGCACATTCCGGATGGGCCGGCGCCGATGTTTGGGGCGGCCGGGCCGGGTACGAGGCACCTCATGACCCTATTCGGAGGTGAGGTCATGAGTATCCAACGTGGCGGCGCCGAGCATTCCCCCCGTCTCGACGACCACCGGGAGCACGGGCCCGACGGCGGCATCGGCATCACGCCCGCCGACGTGGAGCGCCGCGGCAACCTGGCGAAATGGCTCAGCGACGCCCGTTACCCCGCGGACGCGCACGACCTCCTCACCCACGCCCGCGCCAAGAACGCCCCCGACGCCGTGCTGCGGGCCGTACGCGACCTGCCCGACCTCAGGTACCAGAACGTCGGCCAGGTCGCCGAAGCCCTCGGACTGGGGGTGGAACGCCACCACCAGTGAGGTCTCAGGCGGAGGTCACGACGACCACCTCGAGCGTCCGGGGCCCGTGGACGCCCTCGACCCGGTTGAGTTCGATGTCGCTGGTCGCGGAGGGGCCGCTGATCCAGGTCAGGGGACGTGCCGGGTCGAGCCGGTCGACGGCGTCGGGGACGTTCGCCACGATCTGGTCCCGCCGCACGACGCACAGGTGGTAGTCCGGCAGGAGCGTGAGCGCCCGCCGTCCCTGACCCGCCCCGGCGTCCAGCACGATCGTCCCGGTCTCGGCGACGGCGACGGCGCACGTCGTCAGGATCCCGTCGACCGTGTCGAGGTCGGAGGCGCTCAGCCGCGGCTCGTCGCCGATCCGCTCGAACCCCCCGGACGGCAGCCAGGGCTCGGGGAACCCCTCCGGCACGACGAGCCGCCGGGCGCCGCGCTCGGCCAGCGACGCGGCGACGAGCGCCGCCACACCCGCCTCCTCGACCACGTGGACGGCGGCCTTGTAGTGGCGCACGCGCTCGGCCAGCAGGTCGACCAGGCCCTCGGAGGCGGGAGCCGGACCCCGGTAAGCCCGGGGGATCTGGACCTCGGGGACGCCCTCGACCGCCGCGCGGACACGGGCGAGGATCACGTCGCGAGCGCTCATCGTGAGCCTCCGTCCGTACGGTTCCACCAGTCGCGGAACGACTCCCTGGGAATGGCGGGCAGGTCGCGGGTGTCCGTCCATCCGCCGAGCGGGCCCGGCAGCCGCTTCGGTACGAGGCGGCGCATCCGGCCGCCCATCCTCTGTGCGCGGGCCAGCCGTCCCGGCCGTTCGAAGACCCAGCCGGCGGCGGCCATGCCCGCGCGCTCGGCCACCGGGTGGCGGCTCCGGCCGCGCAGCTCGACCAGGACCGACGGGATGTCGATGGCGACCGGGCACACCTCGTAGCACGCGCCGCAGAGCGAGCTGGCGTACGGCAGCGACCGGTCGAGCTCGGACCCCATCCCGCGCAGCTGCGGGGTGAGGATCGCCCCGATCGGGCCCGGATAGACCGATCCGTACGCGTGGCCGCCGGAGCGTTCGTAGACGGGGCAGACGTTGAGGCAGGCCGAGCACCGGATGCAGCGCAGCGCCTGGCGGCCGAGGTCGTCGGCGAGCACGCCGGTGCGACCGTTGTCGAGCAGGACGAGGTGGAACTCCTGGCCCTCGGTCGCGCCGGTCCACATGGAGGTGTACGGGTTCATCCGCTCGCCGGTCGAGCTCCTGGGCAGCAACTGGAGGAACACCTCGAGGTCGCGCCAGGTCGGCACCAGCTTCTCGATCCCGACCACGCTGATCAGCGTCTCCGGGAGGGTAAGGCACATCCGGCCGTTGCCCTCGGACTCCAGGACGACCAGCGTCCCGGTCTCGGCGACCATGAAGTTGGCCCCGGAGATGGCGACCTTGGTGGACAGGAAGCGTTCCCGCAGATGGAGGCGGGCCGCCTCGGCGAGGGCCGCGGGATCGTCGGTGAGCCGCTCCGGCGCCGGGCGGCCCCACTCGGACATGTGCCGGACGAAGATGTCGCGGATCTCCGACCGGTTCCTGTGGATAGCGGGGACCAGGATGTGGGACGGCCAGTCGTCCCCGAGCTGGACGATCAGCTCGGCCAGGTCCGTCTCGTACGCGGTGATGCCCTCCGCGTGGAGGGCCTCGTTGAGCCCGATCTCCTGGGTGGCCATCGACTTGACCTTGACCACCTGCGTCTCGCCGGTGGCCTTGACGAGGTCGGTGACGATCCGGTTGGCCTCGGCGGCGTCGCGGGCCCAGTGCACGTGGCCGCCGGCCTTCGTGACGGCCTCCTCCAGTCGCACGAGGTAGGTGTCCAGGTTGCGGAGCGTGTGGTCCTTGATCGCCTTGCCGGCCTGGCGCAGGTCGGGCCAGTCGGGCAGCTCCCCCACGACGCTCGCCCGCCTGCCGCGGATCGTCCCGGTCGCCTTGCGCAGGTTGAACCTGAGCTGGGAGTTCCGTACGGCTTTCGCGGCGTTCTCGGGGAAGGTCTCCTTGCCGGTGTAGCCCATCATCGAGACGGTTCCCGGCATGCCGAGGAAGGTGCGGCTCATCGCGAGTCCTCCCGTTCGCGGGTGTTCCCCGGTTCCGTTGACGCCAGGATCTCGGCAAGGTGCATGACCCGCACGCCCGCCTTCTGACGGGTGAGTGTGCCGCCGATGTGCATCAGGCAGGAGTTGTCGGCCGCGCAGAGCACCTCGGCGCCCGTGTCCAGCACGTTGCGGACCTTGTCGCTGCACATGGCCGCCGATATATCCGGATTTTTCACGGCAAAGGTGCCGCCGAAACCGCAACACTCCTCGGCGCCCGGCAGCGGGACGAGCTCGAGCCCCTTGACCTGCTCGAGCAGCCTCCTCGGCCGGTCGCCCAGGTGGAGGCCCCTGAGCGAGTGGCAGGTCGGATGGTAGGTGACCCGATGGGGGAAGTAGGCGCCGACGTCGGTGACGCCGAGCACGTCGACCAGGAACTCCGACAGGTCGTACACCCGCGGGACGGTCCCGGCCACCGCCTCCGCGAACGCGCCGTCGTCCGCCAGCCTGGGGTACTGCTCCCGCACCATCGCGCCGCACGACCCCGAGGGGACGACCACGGCGTCGTAGTCGCGGAAGACGTCCACGAACCGGCGTGCCAGCCGTACGCCCTCGTCGCGGTAGCCGGTGTTGAGGTGCATCTGCCCGCAGCAGGTCTGCGCCTCCGGGAAGTCGACGTCGACGCCGAGCCTCCGGAGCAGGGTCACGACCGCCTTCCCGGTGTCCGGGAACAGCGTGTCGTTGACACAGGTGATGAACAGGGCGACCCGCACATGCCCTCCCGCGTGTATGGTCAGACCAAATATGGTCAGACCATACATGCATCATCCCGCACGCACCACGCGACACCGGAGGAGGCCCCGTGACCGAGCTCGGCGGGCAAGCGCGTAACCCGGCCCGCGTGCGCGCCTTCGAGGGAGTCCTCGCGCGGATCGAGGAGCGGATCGCGGCCGACGGCCTCACCGTGGGCGACCGGCTGCCCGGTGAACGCCAACTCGCCGAGCAACTCCAGGTGAGCCGGTCGTCGGTCCGCGAGGCCCTGCGCGTGCTCGAGAGCCTGGGCGTGGTGTCGTCGCAGGTGGGACGGGGCCCGGACGCGGGAGCCGTCCTGACCTCGCGGCCCGGCAGCGCGCTCACCGGCCTGCTGCGCCTGCACCTCGGGCTGGCCACGTTGTCGCTGCGCGAGGTTGTCGACACGCGGCTGATGATCGAACAGTGGTCCGCCGGGCACGCGGCCCGCTCCGGGGCGGGACTGGAGACCATGGCGCGGGCCATCGCGGCCATGGACGCGGCGCGGAGCCCGGAGGAGTTCGTCGAGCACGACGTCGCCTTCCACGCCGCCATCGCCGAGGCCTCCGGCAACCGGCTCACCTCGGCGATCATGCAGGCGCTGCGCGGGGCCGTCCAGCGCTTCGCCATCGACGCCGTCGTACGGCTGGGCGACACGGGGGGCCTGCAGGCCGACCATCGCCGTATCCACGATGCGATCAGGGACGGCGACGCCGCGACGGCGGTGGAGGCGATAGCCGTACATCTGGAGCGCGCATATCCGTCGACCGCTGGCCCAGCGAGCTAGAACGTGTTCTACTTAAGGGCGTGGCTGACGATCTCAGACTGGGACTGAACCTCGGATACTGGCAGCGGAACGCCGACGACGCGACCGAGCTGGTCCAGACGGCCGAACGGCTCGGTTACGAGTCGGTGTGGACCGCCGAGGCCTACGGGAGCGACGCCTTCACGCCCCTCGCCTGGTACGGCGCGCGCACCAGCAGGATCAAGCTCGGGACGAGCGTCGCCCAGTTGTCCGCGCGGCCTCCCGTCACCACCGCGATGACCGCGATGACGCTCGACCACCTCACCGGCGGGCGCCTGCTCCTCGGCGTGGGCGCGTCGGGACCCCAGGTGGTCGAGGGCTGGTACGGCCAGCCGTTCTCCCGGCCACTCGCGAGGACCCGTGAGTACGTCGAGATCATGCGCAAGGTCTGGCGCCGGGAGGAGCCCGTCACCGGCCCGGGGCCGCACTACCCCCTGCCGCTCCCCGGCGGCCTGGGCAAGCCGCTCAAGCTGATCACCCATCCCCTCCGCGACGACATCCCCCTCTACCTCGGCGCTGAGGGCCCGAAGAACGTCGCGCTCGCCGCCGAGGTCGGCCAGGGCTGGCTCCCGCTGTTCGTCTTCCCCGAGAAGATCGAGGCCATGTACGGCGAGGCGCTCGCCGGCGCGGCTCCCGGCTTCGACGTCGCGGCCATGGTGAACGTCATCGTGACCGACGACGTCCGCGCCGCCATCGACGGGGTGAAGATGATGCTCACCCTGTACATCGGCGGCATGGGCGCCAAGACGCGCAACTTCCATGCCGACATCGTGGGCCGGATGGGGTACGCCGAGGCCGCGGAGCGGATCCAGGCGCTCTATCTGGAGGGACGCAGGGACGAGGCGTTCGCCGCCATCCCGGACGAACTCGCCGACGGCATCTCGCTGGTCGGCCCCATCGGCCGCATCCGCGAACGGCTCGAACTGTGGCGCAAGAGCCCGGTGACGAACCTGCTGGTCATGGGCCCGCGCGACGAGGCCACGCTGAAGGACATCCGGGACCTCGTCCTGGGGTGAGGGACATCGGGCGGCGCGCGGCCCGGTCGCAGGCGATGATGGCGGAGTGCGGATCCACATCGAGGCGACGAACCTGCCCGGCCGTTCGTGCCCTCCCAACGCAGGCTTCCCCGGCTACGACGGCATCCACGTCGGCGTCCAGAGGCGGGACCGCCGTGACGAGTTGCTCGGCCTCCATCCCGGCGACGCGTCCTCGGCCGCGTGGACGCTGGAGTGCACGGCCGTCGCCACGCCAGGCGGCGCGGACATCAGGGGACCCCACATCCAGGGCCGTCCAGGCGGGCGGTTCATCTACCTGGCCTGGGGCTCGGTCGACGACACGGGCGCCTTCACGATGTTCCGCCGGGCGAAGCTCATGCTCGACGCCGTCGACCCCGCCACCGTCGAGGCCGCGGTCCGCGGGGGACGGCTCGTCGCGCGTCTCGGGCTCACCGACGGCAGAGGGGAGCCGCTGCGCGCCGCCGTGCGGCCGCCCCTCATCGAATGGTCGGCGGGCGCCTGAGGCGTTCAGCGGCTCGCCGAGCCGTCAGCTCGTGCCCGGCTGATACGCGGTCGGCAGCTTCGCCTTGGTCAGGGCCGTCGCGAGCCGCGGGGTGAGCGACTCGACGTACGTCGCCGTGATGTGCGAGCCCTGGCGGTAGACGAGCACGTTGCCGATAACGGGGGCGCACCGCTCGGCGGGGCAGATGGCGTCGGACAGGTCGACGAACGCCACGCGCGGCCGGCCCTTGGCCGCCAGGCGCTGCGTGGGCGCCGCGCTCGCGGCGGACCGCTTGCGGTCGAACGCGCAGGCCGACAACTTCTCGGGGTTCTTCGCGACGCACTCGTAGACGTTCAGGCCGGGAGGCGCGTTGTCGGCCACCACCACGACCCTCGTCCGCAGCGACGTCAGCTCGGACCAGGCGCCGCGCAGGCCCTCGACCATGGCCGCCTGGGTCGGCCCGCCGCCCTCGTCCAGCGCCTTGCCCTCTCCCTGCGAGGTGATCACGAAGTCCGGCGGGTCCGACGTCAGCCGCCGGCGCACCTCGTCGGTCCATTCCCGGCACGACTGGTACGGCGTGCCGTCGTACTGGGTCGTCGCCAGGGAGTAGCCGCACGCGGACTTGAAGTACGTGATCATGTTCCAGCCGTTCTGGTCGGCGAGCGACTGCAGGGCCGGCATCCACTGGGCCATCTTGGAGTCGCCGACCACCGCCACGGTGGTCGGCCCACTCTTGTCGCCGTATTGGCAGGTGACCACCTCGGACTTGGTCGTGACCTGCTGGCATCCGTTGGCGTACGCGTCCGGGACGTCCTCCGTCGCCTCGGTGGGCGTCGGCGTCATCCAGTCGACGCGGTCCACCACGGCTCCGGCCGGGCTGTCGCGCGGCTTGTCGCCGAGTGCCGCGGCGCCCTGGGCGACCGCGCCCGCGGGCATCTGGGTGGTGGTGACGCCCAGCAGCAGGACCAGACCCGCGGCCACGCCCAGGAGGGTGAAGTTGGCGCCCATGCTGAGGGCGAGCCGCGACGAGCGTGAGATGGCCGCGGAATGCCGGAGGGGATTCTCCACGAGTCGGGCGGTCAGCCAGGCCGGGACGACCGATGCGGCCGCGACGATCAGGCCCTTCGCCGTCGACAGCTCGCCCAGGTACGCGGTCGCCGCCACGAGCAGCGGCCAGTGCCACAGGTAGAGCGAGTACGACAGGCCGCCGATCCAGCGGAACGGCCGCAGGGCGAGAAGCGACGACGGCCCTCCCCTGGTCACCGAGAACCCGGCCGCGATGACCGCCGCCGCGCCGAGCGTCGGCAACGCGGCCGCGTAGCCGGGCCACGCCGTCTCGCCGGTGATGAGCAGCCCGGCCGCGGCGATCGCGGCCAGGCCGGCCCAGCCGAGTCCGATCGCCGGGCCGCGCGGCAGCCGGGTGAACGCGCCCGCGGCGAGCGCCACCGCGGCGCCGATCCCCAGCTCCCACATGCGGGTGGTCGTCTCGAAGAACGCGCGGGCCGGGATGTTCGCCGTCTCGCTCAGCGACCAGGCGAACGACGGGATGACCACCAGGGCCAGGCCCACCCAGAGCGTCGGCCTGGTCCGCCCCCGGAGCATCCGGGCCACCACGATGGCGGCGAGTATCAGCAGCGGCCACACCAGGTAGAACTGCTCCTCCACCGCCAGCGACCAGAAGTGCTGCACCGGAGAGGGCTGGGAGTCCTCTGCCAGGTAGTCCACCGACCGGTCGGCGAACCGCCAGTTCACGACGTAGAGGGCCGCGCCGGCGATGTCGCCGCCGATCTCGCTCCATCGCGTCGCCGGGATGAACAGGCGCGTCAGCACCGCGCTGACCAGCAGGACGATTCCCGCGGCCGGCAGCAGCCGCTTGGCCCGCCGGGCGTAGAACCGGACGAGCGAGATCGTCCCGGTCCTGCCCATCTCCGACAGGAGCTGCGTGGTGATGAGGAAGCCCGAGATGACGAAGAAGACGTCGACGCCGACGAATCCGCCGGGGAGGAAGGGTAGTCCCGCGTGGTACAGCAGCACCAGCCCGACGGCGACCGCGCGGAGCCCTTCGATGTCGCCGCGGAACCGGCTCGAGGACCCCCGCCCCTCCGCGCTGGAGGACTCCTCCTGCTCGGCGGACGTGGCGGGCGCCGGGGACTCCTCCAGGATCAGACGCCCTTCTTGAGCGGCCACCGGGTGCCCGTCCGTTTCGTCGGCGCGACTCGGCGAGGTATCCCGGCTGCTCAGTGCGATCACCTGTCTACAGGGGCTTGTCGGTACGTTGCCCAGTCGGCCCGTTTGATGGATACGTCCGCTCTTATGGCTAGGCGGCAGCATAGTGGCCACTTCGGGCGATACGTGGAGAGATCGTGTCATGGTCGCCGCGGGCGTGAGCCGACGGAGACGGAGCGCCGGCCGGTGAGCGTCCCCGCCTGCACCGGGCCGGGCAACTTCACCTGATTAAGAGGATCACTGACGGGATAGGACTGAGACAAGTTCCGCGCACGCCGGGGGGAGAATCACATGCGGTCGACCTCGTCACCCGTGAGCCGTGCGGCCGCCGGCGTGTACGCCTGGCTCACGCTCCAGGTCGTCGCGATGGCCGCGCTGGTGGTCTTCGAAGAGGCCCGCGGGCACCGGCTGGCCCAGCAGATCGCCGCGTTCGGCGGCAACCCCGAGGCACCCGGAGCCCGTGAGGTGGCGGGCGCCGTGACGGTGTTCGCGATCCTGATGATGGCGCTGACCATCGCGACCCTCGCGGCGGGAGCGGCCTACCTGACCTGGCTGCGGCGCGCCCTGCCCGGAACCTCCAGGCTGAGACTCCTCGCGTCCTGGCTCGTGCCCGGGGTCAACCTGGTGGCGCCGCTCGTCCTGGTCGACCGCGCCTGGCGCGACGCCGGCGCGACCGGAGCCTCCCGCAACGGAGTCACCTGGACCGAAGCCGGCGGGCGGTCCGTGCCCGTCGAGGAGGGCCGTGGACGCTGGCTGCTCCTGGGCGTCTGCTGGTGGGCGAGCCTGCTGGTGGCGCTGTTCCTGGTGTTCGTACGGCCGGGGCACGCCGGGCTGACCGGCGCGGGGCTGCCGCAACTGGGCGCCACGATCATCGCCGCCGTCCTGTGCGCCGCGACCGTCCGGGAGATCACCCTCCTCGGGGAGACCCGGCATGCGCCGAGGGCGTTCGAGCACCGGGAGTTCCCGGAGCTCCGGGAACGGCGGCTCCAGGCCCGGCAGCCGTCGCATCACTCGAGCTACGTCCTCTCATCGGGCTCCGGCTCGGTCGCCGCGGAGCCCACCGGCCGGGACCGTCACCGCCCGGGCGGCGGCCCGGAGCTGCCCGAGCTGGCATGCCAGAGCCGCCGCTGGGGCTCCGCCGGATGGCCGCGGATCCGGCCTTCCCGCACCCCCGGAGTCGGCCCGATATCGGAGTAGGGCGACTGCCGGAAGCCGTTGCCGTACTCGATGGGCCGCCCGCCCACACCCGTGCCGGAGGCGGGCTGCTCGTTCAGCACCGCGCGGACGGCCCCGATGCCCTCGGCCCGCCACAGCCGGTCGAGGTCGAGCAGGTTCCAGCAGCGGACGGCCCGCAGCGATACGGCCCTCCCGCCGGTGCGCCTGACCACCCCCCGGGCCAGCAGGAGCCATGACCCGAACACCGTGGCCGCGGTGTGCGCCTGCACCGACTCGAAGAACGTCAGGTCGACCGGGCCGGTCGAGTCGTCGAGCGTCGCGAAGATCACCCGCTGACCCGAGCGCACGGCCGGGGTCTGGGTGGCCACCTTCACCCCCGCGACCAGGACCTCCGCACCGTTGCGCTGCTTCAGCAGGTCCTTCGACCTGGTCACGCCGATGGCGTCGAGGAGCTCGTCGTGGAAGGCGATCACGTGACGGCTGACGTCCATGCCGAGGATCGCCAGCTCCGCCTCGACCGCCTCCACCTCGGTCATCTCCGGCAGCTCCCCCGGTATGACCTGCTCGGTGAACCCCATCGGAAGCTGCACGGCCGCTCCGGACGCGGCCACGCCCGTCGAGGACGCCCGGTCCAGGGCGCCCACCTGGGCGACCAGGTCGCGCCGAGTCAGCTCTCCCGGCCGCCACCGGGGCTCGCCCGGCCGCAGGCCGTACAGCGCGTCGAAGCCGCCGACCTCGACGATCCGCTCGGCCGTCGGGCGTGAGGGGCGGGCCCGCTCCCAGAAGTCGGCCATCGAGGTGTACGGCCGGCCCGCGACCATCCGGTCGACCTCCGCGTCGCTCGCCCCCTTGACCGCCGAGAACGGCACACGCAGGCCGTACCCGCGCCCGATCTCCCCGATCCCGGGCCCGCCCGGGCCGCCGGGCGCGACGGGACCCGTCCGTTCCACGAGCCATTCCCTGCCGGAGCGGTTGACGTCCAGCGGAAGGACGTCGACCCCGCACTGGCGGGCCTCGTCGAGGATCACGCGGTTGGGGTACATGCCGGGCTCGTGGGTGAGCACGCCGGCGAAGAAGGCGGCCGCGTGGTGCCGTTTGAGCCAGGCCGACTGGTAGGTGGGCAGCGCGAACGCCGCCGCGTGCGCCTTGCAGAACCCGAAGCCGCCGAACGCGTCGAGCACCTTCCACGCCTTATCGACCGCGGCGTCGTCGAAGCCGTTCTCCCTGGCGAGCGGCACGAACCACGACCGGACGATCTCCCGGCCCGCCGGGGTCCCGAGGGTGCGGCGCATCTTCTCCGCGAACGACAGGCCCTTCCCCGTCATCACATCGATGATCTTCAGGACCTGCTCGTGGAAGACGACCACCCCGTTGGTCTCCCGGAGCGCGTCCTTGAGCCTGTCGTGCGGATAGAACGGCTCGCGGTAGCCGTGCCTGGCCTCCAGGTAGGGGGTGACCATGTCGGAGTTGACCGGTCCCGGCCGGAACAGCGAGATGTCCACGATCAGGTCGTGCATGGTCCGGGGCTCGAGCTTGGCCACCAACTCCCGCTGGCCCGGCGACTCGATCTGGAAGCAGCCGAGCGTGCGGCCGGTGCGGATCATGTCGTAGGTGGGCCGGTCGTCATGGGGGACGGCGTCCAGCTCGACCTTCTCGCCGTCCACCCGCTCGATCTCCTTGAGCGAGTAGGCCATCGCCGACTGCATGCGCACCCCGAGCACGTCGAGCTTGAGCAGGCCGGCCTCCTCGACGTCGTCCTTGTCGAACTGCGACATCGGGAAGCCGAGCAGGCTGCGCTCCACCGGCGTCCGGTCGCGGAGGGCGGAGTTGCCGATCAGCACCCCGCACGGGTGGAGCGCGATGTGCCGGGGCAGCCCGTCGAGCCGCTCCGCCAGCCGGAACATGTTCTGCAGCCCCCTGTCGTTCAGCCCGCTGTCACGCAGCTCGGGCAGGTCGGACAGGGCGGCGCTGATCTGCTTGGCTCTGACGTGCGGAAACGCCTTGGCGATGACGTCGATCTCGTGCGGCGGCAGGCCCATCGCCGCTCCCACGTCGCGGAGGGCGCTGCGGGCCCGGTAGGTCTCCATCATCGAGACGCAGGCCACGCGCGCCTCGCCGTACCTGTCGAGGATGGCCCGGTAGCAGTCGAGGCGGCGGGCGGACTCCACGTCGACGTCGATGTCGGGCAGGCCGCGGCGCCCCTCGGAGAGGAAGCGCTCCATCAGCAGGCCGTGCTCGAGGGGGTTCACCTCGCCGATGCCGATGAGGTGGTTGACCAGGCTGCCCGCGCCGGAGCCCCGGATCGCACAACGGATGCCCATCGAGCGGATCATGTCCGTGATACCGGCGACTGCGATGAAATATCCGGACAGGCGTTTCTTCTCGATGATGTCCAGCTCGGCGGCGAGCCGCTCCCTCGCGTCGCGCGAGCGGGCCATGCCGCGGTCGATCAGCCCGTCCTCACACCGGTGCCGCAGCAGCGGAACCGGGTCCTCGCCGATCTCCGGCAGGTGCAGCCGGGGATCGTCCTCGTCCAGGAGCGGCACGATCTCGACGGGGTCCAGCCGGCACTGCTCCGCGACGCGGCGCGTCCGCGCCAGCAGTCGCCCGGCGCGGTCGGCGTCTCCCCCGCAGATCTTGAAGGCGACGCGGGCCATCTCCTGACCGTCCTTCAGGTAGGCGTGCGCGGTGGGGTTCTCGACGTGCCGCGTGTGCAGGGGCACGAGCTTGCGCGCCGCGTCGAGCACGTTGCCGACCTGGTGGCCGGCGGCATCGAGATAGCGCACCGCGTTGGTGAGCACGGCGGGCACGCCCATCGAGCCGGCCAGTGCGAGCATGCGGGTGGCGATGTTCGCCTCGTGGTAGCCGAAGAGGTCGGACAGCTCGACGACCAGCTCGGGCACCACGGAACGCCAGGCGGCCAGCAGAGTCCTGGCCTGCTCGTCCCGCCGCTCCGCCACCGCGCGGCCGACGCCGGACCGCGGGCCGAGCAGCACCACCAGCCGGGGGTCGCCGTCGGGGCCGGTCGCGTGCTCGGCCACCATCCCCGGCGTCACGTACGGCTCGCCGCGCTCCCCCGCGTGATGGGCCGCGGTGACCAGGCGGCACAGGGCGGCCCAGCCGCCGGACCGGGCGAGCACGACGATCCGCGCCGGCTCGTCCCCCGGCCGCGCCGGCCGCGTCTCGGTCGCGAGGTCGACGCCGACGATCGGATCGACCCCGACGGCGTGGCACGCCTGGATGTGCTTGACCGCGCCGTAGAGACCGTCGCGGTCGGTCAGCGCGAGCGCGTCCATGCCGTGCTCGGCCGCCCTCCGGGCGAGGGCGTCGGGGAACGCCGTGCCGTACCGGAGCGAGTAGGCCGAGGCCACGTGCAGATGAGTGAAGGAGGTCATCGGAGCCCTCCTGCTCGGAAATCCCCGGACCGTTCCCATCAGTCCCAGGCCCTCAAGAGAAGCCAGCCGCCGCTCGCGGTGTCGAAGCGCAGCTCGTAGGTGCCGACGTCCCTGCCCGCGGCGGCCTCGAGCCGCCAGAACCGGCGCTCCCCGGGGTCGGCGTCGTGGGTCTTCCACCATTCACGGGCGACCACCCAGTGGTCCTGCACCTGCCGTACGGCGTAGAGCCGGTCCCGCCAGACGAACTGAGCAGGCTGACCGTCCCGGACCCACACCTCGATCGGATCACCGTAGAGTCTGCTCAAGACGCCTTCTCCCTGTGGCTTCACTGCCACCCGGGGGAAGACGGGCGGATCAATCGGGCAGAAATGCCCGCTACTTCGAACATACGTTCCCAGGAGATCGAACGCAAGTCGCCACAGCGGCGGCGCGTGCCCGGGTCAGTCGCCGGCCCTGCGGACCAGGGAGTTCGCCGTCGTGGAGTTCCGGATGCTGAAGGTGACGCTGCCCGCGCGATAACGGTCGTCCGAGCACTCGACCGGGCGCCCCTCCTGGCTCGTGGTCGTGCGCCGCTGGCGCAGCAGGGGACTGCCGCGGCGGACGCCGAGCAGCCGCGCGTCCTCGGCTCCCGCGGCGACGGCGTCGATCAGGTGCTCGCCGTAGGCGAAGACGAGGCCGACCGTCTCGTAGAGCTCCTGGGTGACGGACTCGCAGGCCGGGTCGAGCTTCTCGACGGCCGGGGCGATCCAGCTCGCGTAGACGGTCCGCTCCACCAGGACGGGCTCGCCGTCGAGGCGGCGGAGACGGAGCACGGCGAGGACCTCCTCACCCGGGGTGATCGCGAGCCGGACCGCCTCCGACGAGGTCGACGGACGGCGGCGGGAGTCGAGCACGAGACCTCCGGCCCGGTGGCCGACCGAGCGCGCCCACTGGGCGAAACTGTGCAACTCGGCGAAGCTCTGGCTGCGCTCACTTCCGAGCACGATCCGCCGCGCGCCCTGCCGGGTGCCGACGAGTCCTTCCGACACCAGGACCGCGACGGCCTGGCGGACCGTTCCCCGTGCCGCGTTGAAACGGGAGGCCAGCTCGGCCTCCGTGGGTAGCTGGGCGCCGATTTGGTAGTCGCCCCGGACGATCGCGTCCCGCAGTTCACCCGCGATGTGTTCATAACGCGCCATCGTCCCGGTCCCTCTCCGTTCATATCTGTGACATAAAAGTCCGACTTACTAGGTCTCGCTTGTTTGTACAAGTTGCTCTAGGTTCGATCCACATATCTCAGTGGGAGGCACCCGTTGTCCACTCGTATCGCCGGCGTCATGGCCGCGCTAACCGTAGCCACCCTGACAGCCGCCGCATGCGGCTCCGCGCCGAAGTCGGACACGACGACCGCTGCCGGTGGCACGAACGCCGCCGCGGCGACCTCCGCCGCGGACTTCGGCGGCATGGACAAGCTCGTCGAGGCCGCTAAGAAGGAAGGCCAGCTCAACGTCATCACGCTCCCGCCGGACTGGGCGAACTACGGCGAGATCATCCAGGCGTTCTCGACCAAGTACGGTATCAAGGTCAACAGCGACAACCCCGACGGCTCCAGCCAGGACGAGATCAACGCCGTCAAGACCCTCAAGGGCCAGGACCGCGCCCCCGACGTCCTCGACCTGGGTGCCGCGTTCGCCCTGAGCGGCGCCAAGGAAGGCCTGTTCGCGAACTACAAGGTCGCGAGCTGGGACAAGATCCCCGACGGCCAGAAGGACGCGAACGGCGCCTGGTTCTACGACTACGGCGGCTACGTCTCGATCGGCTGCGACGCGAAGAAGGTCACCAACTGCCCGGCGACCTTCGCCGACCTGCTGAAGCCCGAGTACAAGGGCAAGGTCGCCATGAACGGCGACCCGACCAAGTCCGGCTCGGCGTTCGCCGGCGTCTACGCCGCCGCGCTGGCCAACCAGGGCTCCTTCGACGACATCCAGCCCGGCCTCGACTTCTTCAAGAAGCTCAAGGAGTCCGGCAACTACAACCCCGTCGAGTCCACCCCGGCCACGGTCGAGAAGGGCGAGACCCCGATCAGCATCGACTGGGACTACCTCAACGCGAGCTACTCCAAGGAGTTCGCGGGCAAGGGCGTCGACTGGAAGATCGCCATCCCGACCGACGGCAAGTACGCCAGCTACTACTCCCAGGCGATCAACAAGACGGGTCCCCACCCGGCGGCCGCCCGCCTCTGGGAGGAGTTCCTCTACAGCGCCGAGGGCCAGAACCTCTGGCTGAAGGGCTACGCCCGCCCGGTGCTGCTGCCCGCGATGCAGGCCGACGGCAGCGCCGACGCCACCCTGGTGTCGCAGCTTCCCACGGTTGACGGCACCCCGACGTTCCCGACGCCGGAGCAGGTCGACAAGGCCAAGGCGACGCTGGCCAGCGGCTGGGGCGCGGCGGTCGCGGGCTGATGTCCGCACCCTCAGCGGTTCGTACGGCTTCCGCCTCCGGCGGTCGCCGTACGAAGTCCAAGAGCTGGCTGGCGACCGTTCCCCTGCTGGCCTTCGTCGCCCTGATCTTCGGCGTCCCCCTCGTGATCATTCTCGGTGGCACGTTCAAGCGGGACGGCGCGTTCAGCGCCGCGAACATCACCGAGTCTGTGCAGGGCGCCTACCTCACCGCCATGATCGGGAGCGTGAAGCTCTCCGCGCTCGTCGCGGTCGTGGGCGCGCTGCTGGGGACGTTCCTCGCGCAGGCGGTGGTCACCTCCCGGTTCCGCCTGCTGCGCGAGGCGGTGCTCACGGCCTCGGGCGTGCTGTCGAACTTCGGCGGCATTCCCCTGGCCTTCGCCTGGATCGCCACCCTCGGCAACTCCGGCGTGATCACCAAGGCCCTCGGCCTCGACTCCGCCGGGTGGAGCCTGTACAACTTCTGGGGCCTCGCCCTGGTCTACCTGTACTTCTCCATTCCGCTGATGGTCGTCGTGGTCGTGCCGGCGCTGGACGGCCTGCGCCAGCAGTGGCGTGAGGCGGCCCAGAACAACGGCGCGAACACCTGGCAGTACTGGCGGCACGTCGGAATCCCGGTGCTGACGCCGACCCTGCTGGGCGGGGTCGTCCTGCTGTTCGGCGGCGCCTTCGCGGCGTACGCGACGGCGGCGGCGATGGTCGGAGGAACCGTCCCCCTGGTCACCCTGCAGATCGCCAACGCGCTGTCGGGCAACGTCCTCATCGGCCACGAGAACGTCGCGCTCGCCCTCAGCCTCGACATGATCATCATCGCGGGCCTCGTCATGGCGGTCTACCTCCCGCTGCAGCGAAGGAGCGCCCGATGGCTGCGCTGACTCCCGAGGGCCCGATGGCTCAGCTGACTCCCCCGGCCGTGGCCGCCGGACCCGTGAGTGGGCCCGGCAGGCGGCGCCGGATCCGGGTATGGCGCGGCGCGATCCTGGCGATCGCCGCGGTCTACTTCCTGGTTCCGCTGATCGCCTCGTTCACGTTCACGGTCAAGGCGCCCGAGCAGGACTTCTCCCTGGACGCCTACGGCCAGATCTTCACCACCGAGGGCTTCGGCCAGTCCCTACTGCTGTCGATCGGTCTCGGTGTCGCCACCATCGCGGTGGTCCTGCTCCTGACCCTGCCCGCCATGCTGGCCGTACGGCTCAGGGTGCCGAAGATGAAGCCGATCATGGAGATCGTGTGCACGCTCCCCCTGGTCGTGCCCCCGATCACCTTCGTCGCCGGCATCAACACGGTGCTGCAGTTCGGGCCTGACTACCTGGCGAGCACGCCGTTCTACCAGACGATCTTCGCGATCCAGGACGAGAACTTCCCCGTGGTGCTGGTGCTGGCCTACGTCATCCTGGCGCTGCCGTTCGTCTACCGGTCTCTGGACGCGGGCCTGGGCGCGATCGACGTGCGCACGCTCGTGGAGGCGGCCAGGAACCTCGGCGCGTCGTGGCCGCACCTGATCTTCAGGGTGATCGTGCCGAACCTGAGGTCGTCCCTGGCCAGTGCGTCGTTCCTCACGCTGGCGCTCGTGCTCGGAGAGTTCACGATCGCGAGTCTGCTGCACTTCCAGACCTTCCCCGTCTGGATCTACACGATCTCCGGCTCGCAGGCGCAGGTCTCTGTGGCCGTCTCGGTGTTCAGCCTCCTGATCACCTGGCTGCTGCTGCTCGTCCTGTCGTCGGCCGGCGCTAGGCAAAGGAGTGGCTCATGAACGGGGCCAAGGTCGAGCTGCGCGGGCTTCGTCGGAACTTCTCCGGCACCGCCGCGCTGGACGGGCTGGACCTCACCATCGAGTCGGGCGAGCTGATCGCCCTGCTCGGGCCGTCGGGGTGCGGCAAGACCACCGCCCTGCGGTGCGTCGCGGGCTTCGAGCAGCCGGATGAGGGCACCGTGCTGGTCGACGGCAAGGACATCACCCGGGTGCCCGCGAACAAGCGGGACGCGGGCATGGTGTTCCAGTCCTACAGCCTGTTCCCCAACCTGAACATCAGGGACAACGTGGCCTTCGGCCTCCGGGTCCGCAAGGTGCCCGCCGCCAAGCGGCACGCCCGCGCTCAGGAGCTGCTGGAGCTGATCGGCCTGCCGCACATCGGCGGGCGGTTCCCGCACCAGCTGTCGGGTGGGCAGCAGCAGCGTGTCGCGCTCGCCCGCGCGCTCGCTCTGGAGCCCCGCGTGCTGCTGCTCGACGAGCCGCTGTCCGCGCTCGACGCCAAGGTCCGGGTCTCGCTCCGTGAGGAGATCCGGCGGCTTCAGCTCTCGCTCGGCATCACGACGATCTTCGTGACGCACGACCAGGAGGAGGCCCTGTCGATGGCCGACCGGGTCGCCGTGCTGCGCGCTGGCCGCCTGGAGCAGGTCGCCGACCCGGCCACGCTGTACGACCGGCCCGCGACGCCGTTCGTGGCGGAGTTCGTCGGCACGATGAACCGCGTCCCCGGCCGGATCGACGGAAACCAGGTGGCGGTGCTCGGGCAGACGCTGCCCGTGGACGGCGACCTTCCCGGAACGCCGGACGTGGACGTGCTGATCCGGCCGGAGGCCGTGCGCCTCACGCCGGACGCGGAGGCGGAGGGCATGGTCCTGGTCTCCTCGTTCCGCGGGTCGACGGCGCAGCTGCGCGTGCAGCTCGGCGACATCGAGGTGCTCGCCGACGTGCCCGGCCACGACAGCGTGCGGCTCGCGCCCGGCACTCGCGTGCGGATCGAGCTCGTGGAACGTCCCGTACTGGTATCGGCGTCCTCGGGCGCCACGGCGGCTTCGGCGAAGACTCCGGTCCCGGAGCACGATGTCGTCTGAGCCACCGAAGTCGTCCAGGCAGTTGGGTGCCGTCCTGTTCGACATGGACGGCACCGTCGTGGACACCGAGGGACTGTGGTGGGCGGCCTGCTTCGAGGTCGCCCTCCACCTCGGGTCCGCCCTGGCGGCTTCGGATCAGCACATCCTGCTCGGCCTGTCGATCGAGGACGCCGCGGAGCACCTCATCCGGATGGCCGACGGCGCACCGACGCGGCGGGAGGTGGAGACCATGATCACCAAGGCCTTCACCGTCCGGGTCGAGGCCGGCGTGACCACACTGCCGGGAGCGCTCCCGTTGCTCGACGCACTGGATGCGGCGGGGATTCCGGCGGCCCTGGTCAGCGCGTCGCCCCGGCGGATCGTCGACATCGTGCTGGAGACGATCGGCGCGCACCGGTTCCAGCTGTCGATCGCGGCCGAGGAGAGCGCCAGGAACAAGCCGGCGCCCGACCCCTACCTGACCGCCGTGAGGAAGCTCGGGGTCGATCCGGAGGACTGCGTGGCGATCGAGGACAGCCCCACGGGGGTCGCCTCCGCCCGCGCCGCCGGCTGCGCGGTCATCCTGGCGGGCGGCGCGGACGCCGTACCCGCGGGGGTGGCCAGGGTGTCCACGTTGGAGAGCGTGGACCTGCCGCTGTTGCGGCTGCTCGTGTCGCGCCGCGACTGACGGATCCCGGGGGCGGGAACACGGGAACAATCGGTGACATGACACCGGTTGGGCATGATCATAGGTGAAGCCTGAAGACAGGAGTCGCACATGCGTGCCGTCGTCGTTCCCTCCCACGGCGATTCGTCGGCCCTGCGAGTGACCGAGGTCCCCGATCCGGTGCCCGGGCCCGGAGAGGTCCTCGTCGACGTGGCCGCGAGCGGGGTCAACTTCATCGACGTCTACCACCGCGAGGGCCGCTATCCCCTGCCGCCCCCGCGCGTGGTCGGCTCCGAGGGCGCGGGCACGGTGTCGGCCGTCGGCGAGGGCGTGACCGACATCGTGGTCGGCGACCGGGTGGGATGGGTCAACATCCTCGGCTCCTACGCCGAGAAGGCCGTGATCCCGGCGGCGAGGGCGATCGTGCTGCCCGAGGGGCTGTCGCCCGAGGTGGCGGCGGCCGTGCTCCTCCAAGGGCTCACCGCCCACTACCTCACGCACTCGACGCATGAGATCCAGCCGGGCGACGACGTCCTCGTCCACGCGGCGGCGGGCGGGATGGGCCTGCTGCTGACGCAGGTGGCCAAGCTGCGCGGCGCCCGGGTCGTCGGCACCGTCTCCACCGCGGAGAAGGAGAAGCTCGCGCGGGAGGCCGGCGCCGACGAGGTGTTCGGCTACGACGGCTTCGCCGAGCGCGTCAAGGCGCTCACCGGCTCAGGCGTCCACGTCGTCTACGACGGCGTCGGCGCCGCCACCTTCGAGGGCTCGCTCGCGTCGCTGCGGCCGCGCGGCCTGCTCGCCCTGTACGGCGCGGCCAGCGGGCCCGTCCCGCCGTTCGACCTCCAGCGGCTGAACCAGGCGGGCGGGCTGTTCGTCACCCGGCCCTCCCTGGGCTGGTACACCTCGACCCGCGAGGAGTTGCTCTCCCGGGCCGACGAGTTGCTGGGCTGGGTCGCGTCGGGCGCGCTCAAGGTCCACATCTTCCAGCGGTACGCGCTGGAGGACGCCCGGCGGGCCCATGACGACCTGGAGGCCCGCCGTACGACCGGCAAGGTGCTGCTGATCCCCTAGTCGGCGCCCGCCCGGCCGAATCTCCTCGGCCGTCTCCTGAGGACGGCGGCGTCACGTCGCAGCGTGGAAGATCAGCACGCCCAGATAGACGCCGCCGGCGATCGCGACCACATGAAGGACGATCGACAGCACGCGGACCGCGGTGGGGCTCATGGGCGTCATCCGTTCAGTAGGCGCTGCTTGGCGGCGGAGTACTCGGCGTCGTCGAGCCGCCCTTCCTGATGCAGGGCGGCCAGCCGTTCGAGCTCGTCGACGAGGCCCGGTCGCGGGCCTGAGCTCTGGCCTGAGCTCTGGCCTGAGCTCTGGCCTGAGCTCTGGCCTGAGCTCTGGCCTGAGCGGGGACCGGGCTCGGCGGGGACCGGGGCGGACGGCCCGCGACCGCGGCGGTCCCGATCACCTGGGAGCTCCACGGTGGTGGTCCAGCGCACCTCACCGGGCCGCGTGACGAACCCCTGCCGCGCGGGCTCCGGTGGGGCGACGCCCCAGAAGACCCGCCGTGCCGCGTCACGGTTCGCCAGGAACAGCAGCGGGATGCCGCCCATGAGGATGAACAGCACGGCGCAGACCATGAAGCCCCAGTCGACGCCGTCGGGGTCGAGGCCCGCGTCCAGGAAGGCCCAGCCGAGACTCATGAACAACGCGGGCCATGCCAGCACGACCAGCTTCGGGCCCACGGGCAGGAGGCTGGCGGCGTAGAGGCCGGTCGCGACCAGCCCGCCGAGAACCGAGACGGGCACGATCCAGGCGATGCCCTCCGGGCAGGGCGTCTCGACGACGTACGGCCCGCCCACCCCGCAGCTGCCGCCGAGGGTCATCACCGCGCTGGCGCCGAGGTAGAGCAGGGTGAGCGCGCAGCTCAGCGCGCCGAGCCCGACGAACAGCCCGATGGACCGCCGTACGAGCCGAAGGGGGGTGATCATGGCTCGAATATAGATCGGAAACGGCCTGCCGCCAGGGGTTGCGAGCACATCGGTACGCGGCGACGGTCTACGGCAACGGCTGCTCCGGCCACTCCAGGAGGCGGGCTCCGAGCACCGCCGTCTCCAGCGTGAACCGCTGGGTGGGGTCGGTCGGCGAGAATCCGGTCAGCCTGCGGATCCGCTCCAGGCGGTAGGTGATGGTCCGCGTGCTGATGCCCAGCCTGCGGGCCGCCGCGGTGTGGTTCCCCTGGGACGCGAAGACCGCCTCCAGGGTCTCCAGCAGGGCCTCGGGCCCGCCGCGGGCCTGGGTGAGGGGTGCGAGCACGGTGTCGACGAGGTCGACGATCGCGGTCCTGTCACGGAGCAGGACGGGGAACACGAGCAGGTCCGCCGCCTTCAGCACCTGCGGGCGGAGGCCGAGCCGCTCGCCGAGCTCGATGGCGCCGGCGGCCTCCTGGTAGGAGGTGACGATCCCGCCGGGACCCGAGTGCGGCCTGCCGACACCCGCCCGCCAGGTCGTCAGCGCCGCCCGGACATGATGGACGAATTCGCCTCCCGCCGCGCCGAGCGAGCCCGGGGAGACGCACACGAGCAGGCCGTCCCGCACGGCCACCAGGATGTTGTGCGACCCGAACCTGGCGATCAGGGCCTGCTCGATCCTCCGGATCAGCGGGTCCCCTCCCGTCAGGGGCCTGTCGGCCTTGACGACGGTCGCCATGTAGGCCTCGGCGAGGCGCAGCCCGAAGTGCTCGGCCCGCCGGGCGTCGGCCCGGCCCTGGAGCAGATCGGCGACGAACTCGCGGCGGCCGTCCTCCTCCTTCCTGATGGCCGTGAGCTGAGCCTCCTCATAACCCTCGGCGAAGGCCGCCATGCTCCGCCGTACGGCGGAGAACGCTCCCCCTTCCGTGAGCTCGGCGGCGTGCAGGCAGGCGTCGGCGAGCGCGCGCAGGGGGATGCCGCGCTCGGCCGCGAGCGCTCCGCAGGCCCGCAGGTCGTCCACTTCGGCCCGGCCGGGTAACCGGCCCGTCGCGACCGTGGCGGCGAGCACCGAAAGGTACCCGCCGAGAAGGTCGGCGGGCACCCCGGTCGCCTCGCTCACCCGAGCGAGAACGTCGTCCATCAGACCCCTACGTCACGCCGCTCGAAGGCCAGCACGGCCGTCATCGCCAGCACGGCGGTCGCCCCCAGGATCACGAGGTAGTCCCCCACCGGCCAGCCCTGGAAGACCGGCCGGCCGTCCAGGTAGTAGTGGAACGGCGAGACCCAGCGCAGCCACGAGATCGCGTCGACGCTCTTGCCGAGCGTCTCGATCACGTAGCCCGCGACGGCGTAGCCGCCGCCCACCGCGAGCGCGAAGGCCCTCTTGCCCGTCGCGGCGCCGAGCGTCAGCGCCAGCGTGCCGAAGAAGAAGGCGATCAGGAACAGCCCGGCGTGCGCGGCGACGATGTTGCCCGCCGGCACCTTGAGGTCGCCCACCGCCGCCAGCGCCAGAACCAGGATCAGCGTCACCAGCGCGACGGCCAGCAGGCTGAGCGCGAAGGCCGCCCAGCGATCCAGAACGAGGCGCCTGCGGTCGATCGGCAGCGTCATCGTGAGCTCCAGCGTCCCCTGCTCCTCGGGGACGGCGATCGCCCGGGTCCCGAGGGTCATCGCACACATGATCAGGAGCAGCGGAACGAGGAGCTGATAGACGACCGTCTGGAGGTAGCCGCTGCCCGACGCGATGTCGGCGAGCCCGCCCATGAGGTCCTTCAGCGGGCCGGGGTACTTCGACAGGGCGGCCTGCTGGTAGAACTCCGGATTGCTCCGGATGCTCGGATAGATCGACAGGTAGAGCGACAGGAAGGCGGAGATGCCGATCAGCCACCCGATGACGCTGCGGCGGTATTCACCGAGGGTCTTACGCACCAGCGTGGGCACGGGGGGCCTCCTCGCTGTAGTAGGTGAGGAAGATCTCTTCGAGGTCGGGCTCCGAGCTGACCATGTGGACCACGGTGAACTTCGCCGCGGCCTTGATGAGGGCGTCGGGCCGGCCGTCGATCGTGCAGCGGAGGCTCGCGCCCTCCACCGTGACGTCGCGCACTCCGAGCAGGTCCTCGAACGCCTCCTTGGGCACGGGCGCGTCGAAGTGGAACTCGACGTGCCGCACGGCCCGCTCCCGCAGGGCCGCGACGTCCTCGACCGCCACCAGGCGGCCGGCTCTGACGATGCCGACGCGGTCGGCGACGTTCTCGACCTCGGCCAGCACGTGGGACGACATCAGCACGGTGCGGCCGGCCGTACGGACCTCACGGACCATGGCCAGGAACTCATGCTGGACCAACGGGTCGAGGCCGCTCGTCGGCTCGTCGAGGATGAGCAGCTCCGGCTCGTGCATGAACGCCTGGATGAGGCCGACCTTCTGCCTGTTGCCCTTGGAGAGCTGGCCCATCCTGATCGACAGGTCGGCGTCCAGCCGCTCGGCGAGCTCGTCGATCCGCCCCCGGCTCACCCCGCCCCGGACGTCGGCCATGAAGGTCAGGAAGTCATGGGCCCGCTCCCGCCCTTCGAGCGCCAGCTCGCCGGGCGGGTATCCGATCCGCCCGCGCACCGCGGTGTCACGGGTGTCGGCCCCGAACACGGTCGCCCGGCCGGAGGTCGGCCGGATCACGTCGAGGAGCAACCGGATCGTCGTCGTCTTCCCGGCGCCGTTGGGCCCGAGATATCCGAAGACCTCACCGGGCTGGATCTGGAGGGTGAGGTCCTCCAGACCCTTGCGTCTGCCGTAGAACTTGGTCAGCCCTTCGGTCTCCACCACTGCTGTCATGCTCGACATGTTCCTGCGGCGACCCGCCCTGCGGTATGCCGGAGACAGGACATCTTCCGCCCCCGTTCCCTTCCCACATCCGGCAACCCTCGGTTCCCCTGGGCCGTGATCATGCACGGCGGCGCGTACGGCAAAGCAGCCTCGCACCCACCGCCAAGGCCACCGCCGAGAGCGACACCGCCCGGGCCAGCCGTACGGACCTGCGGACGTCCGCGACCGCGGGGCGAGGGCCGTCGCCCAGCTCGGGGCGGTGCTCCACGCGTCCGCCGTAGTTGTTGGCGCCGCCGAGCCGTACGCCGAGAGCCCCGGCGAAGGCGGCCTCGCACCGCCCGGCGTTGGGGCTGGGGTGGCGGTGGCCGTCGCGCCGCAGCACGGCGAGCGCGCGACGCGGGGACCCGCCGACGACCGGAGCGAGGGCTGTCGTGAGCAGGCCGGTCAGCCGCGCGGGCACGAAGTTGGCGACGTCGTCCAGCCGCGCGGAGGCCCAGCCGAACCGGTTGTAGCGCGGCGACCGGTGGCCGACCATGGCGTCCAGCGTGTTGATCGCGCGATAGGCGACCAGGCCGGGCACGCCCGCGACCGCTCCCCACACGAGCGGCGCCACGACGGCGTCGGAGGTGTTCTCGGCGATCGACTCGACGGTCGCCCTGGCCAGCTCCTCGGCGTCGAGACCCGCGGGGTCGCGGCCGCACAGGTGCGGCAGCCGCTCACGGGCGGCGCGGAGATCGCCCGACTCAAGGGAGCCGGCCATGTGCGCACCCTCTGCGGCGAGAGTCGTCCCTCCGAGGACGGCCCAGGTCGCCGCGGCCGTGACGGCCGTACGCGCGAGCGGATGCGAACGGGTCAGCCGGTCGGCGAGCAGCCCGAGGCCTCCGGCGGAGCCGACGCAGAGCACGGTGAACGCGGTTCCGGCAAGCCGCGAGTCTCGATATATGCGCTTTTCCAGGGCAGAGACACGGCTGCCGAACACCGCCACAGGGTGTCCTCGCCGCGGATCCCCCACGACCGCGTCGACCGCCGCGCCCAGAAGGATCCCCGCCGTCGTGCCGCTTCCCCTGATCACCTGGGCATTCTGGCGCATTCCCGGCCGTGTACGGCATGCGGGGAGGGGCTCGTACATGATCACGGCCCCGGGTGGGCGGTCAGATGAGGTGCTCGTGGAGGGCGTCCTCGTTGGCGTCGAGCCAGCGGGCGGCCCTTCTGATCCGCTGGCCGGCGCCCTCTTCCCACATGCGTGCCCAGCCCCCGCCACGCGTCTCGGCCATCTCGCGCATCGCCAGGTAGGACCGGCCGAACCGCGCTCTCGCCGTCTCCACCAGCCGCAGCCGGTCGCGCCGGGCCAGGCCGTACGCGTCGCAGAACAGCCGCAACCGAGCGCCGGCGTCGAGCTCGCGCTGGGCCGGATCGCGGTCGACCGGGTCGGCGAGCGGCGCCCAGTGCCGCAACGTCGTGACCACGTCGAACAGCCGGGTCGTCGGCCGCGCCATGTCGAAGTCGATCAGCGCGTACGGCACGAGCCGCGCCGGCCCACCGAGTGAGGGCTCCTCGCGGAAGACGACGTTCGCGGGGGTGACGTCGCAGTGCCCGACGAGTTCGGGATCGTCATCGAGAGCGGAGCCGTCCTCCCAGACCGCCCCAGCAGGAGGTTCGAAGGACGCCGCGGCATCGTGGAACCGCCGCAGAAGATCGGCGAGCGCGACGAGAGTGGCGTCGCTCACCGTGTAACCGGGCAGGGGTCGCGCGGGGACCTCACCCGGCACGTAGGAGAGGATCTCGGTCTGTCCTTCGACGCCGATCACCCGGGGCGCCCCGGAGAACCCGGCCGATTCGAGGTGCCGGAGCAGCGCGTGGACCGAGGGCGAGCAGGCTCTCATCGGGCGCTGAACACTGGCGCCCACCCGCAGGACTCCTCCGGTGACGTCACCGCCGAGGAGGACCGCCGAGGGAGCCGAACGCACGACCATGGCGATTCACCCTAGCGGTGGCGATCTGGCCTCGCACGCATTTCGGTCACACCTTTTCGGCATGATCTGATGACCCAAGTCGGAAATGTCGATCAGCGGTCATAAGCCGGTAGCAATCCACACTTAAGATGATCCGCGTGCGAATCGGAACGCTCGGTGCCGCTCGGATCACTCCATCCGCCCTGATCAAGCCGGCGAGGCTCGTGCCGGGTGTCGAGGTCGCGGCGGTGGCCGCCAGAGACCGGGTGCGTGCGGGCGCGTTCGCCGCCAAACACGGCATCCCCGTCATCCACGAGTCCTACGAGGCGCTGATCGCCGATCCCACGATCGACGCGGTGTACAACCCGTTGCCCAACGCCCTGCACGCCGAATGGACCCTCCGGGCGCTTGAGGCCGGCAAGCACGTGTTGTGCGAGAAGCCGCTCGCGTCCAACGAGTCAGAGGCCAGGTCGGTGGCCGAGGCAACCGACAAGTCCGGACTTGTCGTGATGGAGGCCTTCCACTACCGGTATCACCCGCTGGCTGATCGGATGGTGTCGATCGTCGGGGAACTGGGCGAGATCCGGCAGATCGAGACGTGGATGTGCTTCCCGCTCCCCCGTTTCTCGGACATCCGATACTCGCTGCCGCTGGCCGGCGGGGCGCTCATGGACGCCGGCTGCTACGCCGTCCACCTGGCCCGTCTTCTCGGCGGAGGGGAGCCGAAGGTGCTGGCGGCCCGGGCCCTGCTCCGCTCGCCCGGGGTGGACCGGGCGATGTCGGCCTCACTCGAGTTCCCCTCGGGGGCCGCCGGCCGGATCAACACGTCGTTGTGGTCGTCGCAGCTGCTGAGGATCGCGGCCAGGGTCACGGGCTCGCGCGGCCAGATGCGGGTGTTCAACTTCATCGCGCCCCAGGCGCTCCACCGGTTGTCGTACACCGTGGACGGGGTCACCACGCGCGTGAAAGTGCCCGGCGAGGCGACGTACACCTACCAGCTCCGGGCGTTCCTGTCGGCCGTGCAGACCGGGGAGGGCAACCTCACGCCGCCGTCCGACTCGATCGCCAACATGGCCGTCATCGACGAGATCTACCGGAAGGCCGGCCTGACCCCGCGAGGCACGCTCTGAGGCCCCGGCCGAATACCAGTTGTCGGAGCACTCGTGGGATCATGCAGAATTAGGCACGGGCGCCCTTAGCTCAGCCGGATAGAGCACCGGACTTCTAATCCGACGGTCGCAGGTTCGAATCCTGCAGGGCGCGCTACCTCTCAACCGCGGAAACCCCCGCTGGCCTGCAGAGATGCAGTCGTGCGGGGGTTCCTTGTGTCCGGCTGTCCACGGCTGACGATCATCGTTTGCGGCCGTTCCTGCCCAATGCGTGCCCAACGGTCGACCTTGTCCCGCGAACCTCCCCTGGGATGCGGAGATAGACCTGAAACCTTCCGTACACGGGCGTATCGTCTTACGCCAGCAGAGCACTCACCCCCCACCCCGGAGGCACCATGCGTATCCTCCCGCCTGTCCAGCCCACAGCCGAGCAGCTAAAGATCCTCGCGGACAACAAGGCGGGTTTCACGCTTATCAAAGGAGCCGCAGGAAGCGGGAAGACGACGACAGCGCTACTCCGTCTGCGGCAGCTCTGCGAATCATGGCTCGCTCGACGGGAACGACTGGACCTCACGGCGCCTGTTCGTGTTCTCGTGTTGACGTACAACCGTACGCTTGAGGGATACATTACGGAGCTAGCGCGCCAGCAGATAGCCGGCCGTACTGGCTTGCAGCTAGAGGTAATGACCCTCAGCAAGTGGGCCATCGGCCTCATGGGCGGGACGGACGTACTTGATCGTAAGGATTCCGAAAAGCTGCTGCGGCCCTATCTTCGTAACGTCCGAGGCGATGAGAACTTTCTACTCGAAGAGATTGATTATCTCTTGGGCCGGTTCGAGCCGAATGACCTTGGCTCATATCTGACCGCTAGGCGAGATGGCCGAGGTATTACGCCTCGAATCGAGACGCCAACGAAGCGACAGCTACTTGACGAAGTAATAGCGCCATACACGCAAGACAAGCTCCGACTCGATGTCTTGGATTGGAATGATGTGGCAGTCGCCGCAAAAATGATCCAAGACGTCCCTCCATGGGATGTCGTCATCCTTGACGAGGCCCAAGACTTCTCAGCAAATCAAGTTCGCGCCGTTCTCGCACATCTATCTGATCCATTTTCGGTCACATTCGTCATGGATGCCGTTCAGCGAATTTATCCTAGATACTTCGCCTGGAAAGAAGTCGGCATTACTCGCTTTGAAAACATCTACACACTTAAGCGTAATTATCGGAACACTAAGCAGATTGCCGCGTTCGCTCGCCCTCTAGTCGAAGGGTTGCCGGCCGAGAACGACGGAGCCATTCCCGACTTCGACGCCTGCACGAAAGACGGCCCGCTTCCGCTCGTCGTATCCGGCAAATACAGTGATCAAATCGACTACATACTCAATAGACTTCTAGGTACCGTTGACTTCGGAAATGAGTCTGTGGCGTTCCTACAGACCCGCGGATACGGGTGGTTCGATGCCCTGCGCGCTCGACTTCGCTCCGGCGGACTTCCGTTTGCCGAGTTGACACGCGCCAGTCGTTGGCCGACCGGGGCAGAATCTATCGCGCTATGCACCATGCATTCGGCGAAAGGACTCGAATTCGACCACGTGGTGATGCCCGGACTCAATGCAGAAGTAACTCCACATGGAAATGACGAAGGAGATGTTCAACTCGATAACCTGCGGCGCCTGATCGCTATGGGAGTTGGCCGTGCTCGAAAATCAGTCATCATTGGTTATAAGCCGAGCGATCCATCAAGGGTTCTGGGCCTACTTAAGCCCGAGACATATGAGTTGGTGACACTATGACCGATCATGCTCACCCGCTAGATCTCTCGATCAGTGAATATGTTAGTGGACGCCAAATACAGGAAATCCTGCATTTCACCACAAATAAGGGACTTCTGGGCATATTCGCTACCGGTGCCGTGCTCTCACGAGACCGGCTTGCCAAGGAAGACTATATAGAGCACATCTATACGCCAAACTGTTCGGACCGACTGAAGGATGCTGCGTGGACCGACTACGTTAATCTTTCGATCAGCCGAGTCAACGGACGGATGCTGGGTGTCTCAAAGACCTGGCACGCGACGGAGGATGTCTGGTGGGCGATACTCTCATTCGATGCCTCACTTCTGGTCCATCCTGGAGTCCACTTTACGACCACGAATAATACATATTCAGCTTGCGTTCAGCGCGGCATAGGAGTCAATTCATTGGCGGCCCTGTTCGCAGACTCAGTTGAATGGGGCCGGTACGGCAGTCGATTCCATCGGAACAGCCGGATGCCTGCATCTTGGACAACGGATCCCCAGGCGGAGGTCCTGTATCCTCAACAAGTCCCAATCGGAACTCTCCGCGCCATTTATGTGCGCGAAGAAGAGCATATAGACACGATCCGCGGATGGTTTCCGCTCTTTCCGAAGATCTCCCCCGTGCCGGTCGAGTACAAGCCGGAGGTATTCCAATGACCCCCGCCACGTACGAATCGACGAGGGTTCGTCGTACGGTCAACTCCATGCTGTGGGCCGCATGGGCTGACGCTTTGGGATTTATAACCGAGCTCACTGACGACGTCGGGCTCCGACGCCGTTTGTCGGGAAAGCCTTTGGTTGAACCAGTCGAGTGGAAGCGTCGAGTCGGCGGGAGATTTGGCGTCGAGGTTGCCTTGCCGGCTGGATGCTATAGCGATGACACACAGTTGCGGCTTGCCACCTCGCGTTCCATTCAAAACCGGGGTTTCGACATCGAGGCATTTACACAGGTCGAAATGACCGTGTGGCCTTCGTATGCCTTGGGGGGCGGTCGTGCTTCCAAAGCGGCGGCGGTTAACTTGGCCCGTCCAGGTGTCCCATGGTTTGGAAATTTCTACGACGGATGGGAAAATTCCGGTGGCAACGGCGTTGCCATGCGGATCCAGCCTCATATTTGGGCTGCGCCACAGCCTGCAATATTGGGACCACACATCCTTGATGTCCTAATAAATGCCATAGCGACGCATGGGCACCCTCGGGCCTTGGTTGGTGCAGTCCTGCATGCCGTCGCACTAGGTGTGACCCTGCACGAAGGCCACGTGCCCGGACCCGAACGATGGCCAGAGTTGCTCCACATGTGTGAGCAGTCTGTCAAACTCGTGGACGATCATTCGCAACTCTCAACGGTGTGGCGTCCTCAATGGGAGAGAACTGTCGGCTCTTCCTTTTCCGAGGCATGGCATCAAACTATCCGCGAATGCCGTGTAGTACTGCCGGAACTCAGCCACGCAGTAGTTCAACTGAAGTCGAAGATTGATTTGCCACTGAAAGACCAAGCACAGCTATACGACACGATTACGGAGATCCTGAAACTTCGTGATCCATCACACCGTGGAAGTGGCATAACCACCGTGCTGGCTGCCATGGCAATCGCGGCCGCATTTCCCGATCCCGCCCGTGCTGCCCTCCTTTCCGCAAACGCTCTAGGTACGGACACAGATACCATCGCGACAATGGCAGGCGCTCTGATTGGGGCCACGGATGCCGTTGAAGCACCAGACCCTGAACATGTACTCGACAGCTCGTATCTAATCGCTGAAGCGAGAAAACTAGCGGAAATAGCGAGCGGAAAGACGACTAAGACGTTTAGCTATCCGGATCTGCTGCACTGGTCCCCTCCACGGACTCAACTAGATGCAGTAGGCACGGTAGAAGGCCGTCCGGCGCTGGCCGGACTTAGCTGGCTGGAACCACTTGAGGGCACCGACTCTCCGGAAAAGAAAGATGCAGTCTGGTCATGGGTGCACAGCGATTTTGGTGCATCATTCCTTGCCAAACATCGCCCGAGGCTGCGTGAACTGCCCACGGGAAATAGGCCAGTGCGGCGCGTTCGAAACCTCTCTGAGGCGCAATCCGAAATCGAACAACTGCCCCTAGCCTCAAGTGAAGAAACTCGCCCCACTGAAGTGAGTCGTTCCCCTAACCTAAAGCGCTCCACTATCGCCGCAGGGCGCGCCGATATTCGCGATGATAAGTTGCCCAGTGAATCAGTGGACGTTGACCAAATGCTGAAGTGGGTTGCGCATGAGAACTTCTCTGATAGAGCTGTAGGCTACGCCGTTAAACGTATAGCCGCGCTAGGAACGGTGGAACAGCTCACCGCTTTCACCAGCACGCTGCGCTATGCGCTGCGAAGCAGAAGGCACCGATCCTAAGGACGCGTCATTCACGGAGAGCCTCGGATATCCGACGTTTGGCAACCGCGTCTTGCCCGACAATGCATCGGGCATAGATGCGTAGCAAAACCTCTACGCTATGTCCTGCCCATTCGGCTACCTGGGTGGCGGGAACTCCGGCGTTGAGCCAGGTGGAGACGCAGGCGTGCCGAAGGTCGTAAACGCGCTTGGCGAGCGGCGACCGAGCCTCCATCGCGCTGAGGGCGTTTTCGCGGGCTTTACTCCATACCCGCCGGTAGGTAATGCCCGGCACTGCTCCCCCATGCACGCCGGTGAATAGTAGCCCACCGTGCCCGTCGCCGAACTCGGCCAGATGGACGCGGAGAATCTTGGTGAGTGCCGGCGGGCACGGGACGGTGCGGGCGTGGCCGTTCGCGCGGTGCTTAAGTGACCGTTCCTCTCGGGGGTTGCCGTCATCTGTCCACTCACGGCCGGCGAACGGTGCGGCGCTGGCGAAATGGAGTTCTCCCCAGTCGTCGGCAGGCTCTTCCGTCTGCTCTGTTTTGGGGTTCCAGATGAGATCGGGGAGGGTGACGTTGTCCTCGCGGAGGTTGACGACTTCCTCGGGGCGCAATGCCGCGTAATACATGGTGGCGAAGAAGGCGACCAGGCGTTTTCCGCTGGGTTTCTGGGCTTCGACGGCGGCTAGTAGGCGGCGAGCCTGGGCATGGTTGACCACGCTTCGCCGGTCCACCTCGTGGGTGACCTGGGGTGCCTTCCACTTGAGTGACTTGATCGGATTCGTGGTCAGGAGCTCCAGCTCAACGGCGTAGTCGAGAGCGTTTTGCAGGATGGTTTTGTTTCGGCGGATCGTGCTGGTGGCTGCCTGCTTTCCGTCCAGTCGTGTGCTGGCGGTGTCGAGCATGGCGCGGACGGTCGCGGCCTCGGCAAGAGCGGACACGGGTGCGGTGTTGTCGGCGAGCCAGACGAGCGCGTCGGCGATATCTCCAACGGCGTGGTCGCGTTGTTTGGTATTGAAGGCCCATCGGCGCATGGCCGTGCGGAGGGTCAGGTCATCTGGTTTCCGCTTGTCGCTGGTGAGCAGGGCGGGGGTAGTTGCGGTGAGAGCGCGGGCGATGTCTTGTCGGTACTTAGCTGAGGCGACTTTCCATTTGAAGTCGGCGAACCGGCATGCGAATTCGTACCAGCTCATCTCTTGAGCGGCCCTCCCCCACTTGATGGGCTCGCCGGTGACCAGGCTGAATGCCTCGCCGTCCCTCGCGGCGGTGACGAGGTTGCTTCGATAGGTGTCTGCCTGGGCGCGCTTCTGGAAGCTCTTCTTCCATGGCTTGCCGGCTGTCGTCCACCGCACTCGGTATGAGGTGATCTTCCCTGCTGTGTTTTTGCGGATCTCGGTCTTGTAGATCCGCACGTCGTAGGTGGTGGTGTTGCCCATTAGGCGGCGTCCTCTCGGTCGTCGAGCCAGCGGTCAAGTTCGGTACGGCGGACCCGGAGGCTGCCGTTGGGCAGGGTGATGCACTTAGGTGCACGGCGCTTGGCGCGCCATTCGTAGAAGGTCGATCGGGAGATGCCGAGTTCGTCGCAGACCTGGGGGACGGTGAGGGGCTTGCTCGCGGCGGCGGTGGCCATGCGTGCGTGTCCTTCCGGGTGGTGTTCAGCTGTGGGGACGGCCCTTAAGCCGGGCGCAAACGGGTCTCTTAAAGGGCGCATGTGCGGTTGTGAGGGGGGTAGCCGTACCAGCCGTCCCAGGGTCGTTTCCGCAGGTCATCCCCGGGACGGCTTTTTAGGTGGGACGGCTTAAGCCGTCCCAGGAATCGGAGCCGTCCCGCTCTGACCTGCGTTGACGATGCTGGGACGGCCGGGACGGCTACCCCTCCCGAACGGGAGGACTTCGGCCTCAGGAAGGGGTTCGAGAGCGGGGCAGTAGCGCGCCCAGGCGTCGGCGAAATCGACGCGCTGGTAGCCCTTGGCCTGGCTGCCATCGGGAAAGCGGATGTTGCCCGATCGGATCTCGTATTCGCGCAGGATGACGCCGAGCCTCATCGCGGTGAGCCCGTTGGGTCCGTAGTCCGCCCACGGGGCCTCGGGGTCGGCTTTGAGCCGTTCGAGCAGGGTGGCGGTGGGCAAGGCAGTGTCGGTGCCGAACGCGGTGCGGCAGTCGGCCAGCAGCCGGACACGGTTGGAGGGCTGGCCGTTGTCGTCGGCTTCGGCGGTCAATGCGAGTACGGCGGCGCGGGCGCGGTCCGGCCAGTGGTGGCCAGCGTGGTCGGCGACGGCCACGAGGGCTTCCCAGGTGTCGGCGGCGCGGTCTTCGACGGGCATGGGTGGTTCGGATCTCTCCAGGGTGTCGAGGTCAGCGCGCAGCCACGCGGATAGCTCTTGCGCGAGTTGGCGGAGGGCGGGCCGGTCGCGGCGGTGACGGTAGGGGGCGACGGTTTCGCCGGGTCCGCGGCGGCGCATGCGGATGACGACGGCGCGGTCTTCGATGGTGTCGGGCATGGCTCCGATACCGGCGAGTGAGGCCATGGCGAAGGTGGGGATGGATTCGACGCGGTTGCTGTTGGCGTCGTAGCGCTTGGCCGGCCGGTTGCGCTGATGCCCGGCGTTGAGCAGCCCGCGAAGGTCTTCGTTGCCGTCGGCTTTGGGGCCGAAGATCGTGTCTGCCTCGTCGACGAGCAGCGTGGGCGGGTCGTCGGTGATGGACCGGTAAACGGCGGCCGGTGAGGAGTTGACGGTGATGAACGGGTTGTGGCAGGTGGCTTCCACGATGTCGAGCAGCCGGGACTTGCCGCAGCGCTTTTCGGGGGCGCGGATGACCAGGCGCGGGGCGTGCGCCCAGGCGGGTTGGGCGTGGCTGGCTGCGATCCACAGGGCCACGGCGTCGGCGGCCTCGGGGGTCGGCAGGATCACGTAGCGGGTGAGCGCGGCCAGCAGGTTGTTCAGCAGGTCCGCGCCGCGGTTGGCGGGTGGGTTCATGGATGGGTCTCCCGGGTGTGTGGGCGAGGTGGTCATGCGGCCACGCTTCGGGGGCGTTTGGCTCCGGCTCGCAGCCCAGATGCGACGGTCAGGGCGGTTTCGCTCTCGGCCAGCCCGGCGGCCATCCCTGCCTGTTTCAGCAAGGCCGTGACCTCGTGGTCGGGGATCGCGTCTCCGGCGGCGAGTTGGCCCAGGGCCACGGCGGCGAGATAGAGCGTGTGGTTGCGCTGGCCGCGCGGGGCGGTGGCGACGCGTTCTAGCTCGGAGTCCAGCGCGGCGCGTAGGTAGGCGCCCTTACGCCCATCGGGCAGGGTGACCGTGACGGGGCGTTGCGGTGGCTGCGGTGGGGGCAAAAGGCGCTGAAACAGCCAGGGGGGCAGCGGGGCCGGGGTGGTGTTGTCGAGTACCTCGTAGGTGCCGGCGCCGTCGTCGAGGTCCACAACGCTGCCGGGGCCGACGACGTATCCGCCGTGGGCGCGGGTGTCGATCAGCCAGCCGAGTCCGTTGCCTTTGTCGCCGGAGGTGTTGCCGAGCGGTGGCCCGTCGGGCGGGGTGAAGTACAGGTGCAGGCCACCCCGGCGGGTGGTGACGATGAAGGTGTCGAATGGCAGGGGTTGCCCGGCTCGTTCGCAGAGGACGGCCAGCACGTCGGCGCCGTCGTTGACTCCCGGCAGGTCCCAGGGGGGCGGGGGGCGAAGCCCCTCCTTCTTGGGGGTGTCGAGGTCCACGACCACGAGGCGGGAGGGGCCGGTGGCGATGCCGATGTTGTACGGTGCCCCCGACCAAAACCGGGAGATGGTTGCGGGGTCGGTGGTGTGGTGTTCGGTCCACGCCCAGCCTTTGAGCGGGATCTTGCCGCCGGGGGTGAGGGGGAAGACGTGCCAGCCGCGGGCGGCGGCGGCCAGGGCGTAGCGGGTGAGATCGTTCATGACGCTCGTTCCTCCCAGTGGTGGGCGGGTGCGGGGATCAGGTGGGCGGGCAGCAGGTCGAGCAGGGCGGCGGTGGCCTGTTGCGGGACGACGCCGTTGCCGATCAGGTGGAGCTGTCCGGTGCGGGTGAGGCCGGGGACGTGGGTGACCCATCCGGTGGGGAGGCCCATGAGCCATTCGGAGAAGGGGGCGGCGAGTCGCCGGCCTCCGCCGGGGGCGGGTTCGGTGGGGTGGGGTGCGGGTCGGCCGGTGAGGTGTTCCCATCGGCGGATGGCGGGCTCGTAGCGTCCCCATCGGGTGCCGTGGTGTGCGGGGCGATGGGCTTGTCCGGTGCTGGGGGCAGCATCAGGACCACGAGGGTGCGGAGGTCCGGGCCGCCCTTCCCGCGTGTGCCGATCCCGTTGGTGTCGGAGGTGCGGGGGGTGGGAAGCAGCGCCTGGTGAAGGCCGTCCCTGCCGCCGGATTTCCAGTCCCGTGCTCTCGGGGTCGGCAGGCCAGGCGACGATGAAGATCCGGGCGCGTTGGTGGGGTGCGCCGACGTCGGAAGCTCGGACAACCCGCCAGCGTCCCACGTAGCCGAGCGTGGCCAGGCGGTGAACGACTCGGGCCATAGCGTGCCCGTCGTTGACAGACAGCAGCCGAGCGACGTTTTCGAGCACGAGCAGCCGGGGGTGTGGCTCCATTCGGCCAACGGCGTCGGCGATGTCATCGAAGAGCCACCTTTCGTCGTCCAGGCCGAGCCCGTGTCCGGCGGATGAGATCGGAGTGCAGGGGAATCCGGCGGCCAGCACGTCCGGGGCCGACACGGCGGTCCAGTCCACGGCGGTGAGGTCGCCCAGGTTCGGCGCGGCGGGGAACCGGTGGGCCAGGCAGGTTGCCGCGCGGGTGTCGTTGTCGGCCGTCCAGAGCAGGCGGGTGCCGAGCATGGCGGCTACGGCCAGGTCGAGCCCGCCGTAACCGGAGCACATGGAGCCCGCGGTGGACAGCCCGGCGGGGCCGGTCATCGGTTGCCGTCGCGGTAGAGGCGGCGGGCGTGGTTCCAGATGTGCCGGCCGATGCGCAGGCGTAGGCCGGTGCCGTTGCAGAGGCGGCAGTCGTGCCAGCCGCGGCCGATCCGGTTGGGCTTGCGGCGTTTGCCGTTGCACCACCAGCAGCGGGCGAACGGCTTGACATAGCAAGCCGTGATGTAACCGAGCGTGACGAGCGGGAGGGTGATAAGAAGAGCGCTAGCAAGAAGGACTCGGGGGTCCACAACAGCCTCCAGGGCCGGTTCAGGGGCGTGGCCAGGTAAGGGCGCTAGCGTCTAGCGTCCTGATCACGGGTTGTTTGGGGTGCTAGCGGGGCTGCTAGCGCTAGCAGGGTGGCCCGCTAGCGCTAGCAGCCCCCGGCGGGTCAGCCGGAGCGCCCTCGACGGTTACGCTCCGCAATCGCGGCGGTCAGGTCGTCGCGGCGGATACCGCGCCGGGTGACGGGCTTGCCGTCGATCCGCCGGCCGATGTCGCCGACCTTCACGCCGTGGGGCTTGAGCGCGGCGGTGAGCTGTTCGGACTTCCACCCGCCGTAGACCTCGGGCCGCATGCCGGCCAGGCGGGAGCACAGCAGCTCATTCCACGCGGCGTCGTCGGCGGCCGGCCACACCTGGGCAAGGTCGGCCAGCAGATCGAAGCTGGGGACGTCGGTCCGGGTCTGGGTGTCGGGTTCGGGCATGGTCCCGGCGTCCACCCGCAGGGCGATGGCGCGGGCTACCACCTGCTTGGCCGCGTTGGAGTCCACGAAGAACGAGCGGCGGGCGGCGGGCTTGCCGATCCCGGTGAGGATGCCCCACCCGGCGTCTACCTTCGGCTCGAACACGGTTGCCCGGTAGCCGTTCTTGTACATCGAGGTGCCCAGGATCATGTCGTTGGCGACCTGATCGGCCACGCTCATGCAGTACCGGGTGTTGACGTTGCGGGTGATGCCGGTCGGGAGTGAGTCCTTGTCGGGGATCTGGGTGCCGATCAGCAGCACCACGCCCAAGGCGCGCCCGAGCTTGATGACCTTCTCGCAGATCTCCCCGGCGTCCTTGCCATGCTCGCGGTGGGAGAACAGCTCTTGGATCTCGTCAATGGACACGATCAGCGGATGCAGCCCGGACCCCTTGAGCGAGGCGAGTTCCGGGGTGACCTTGTTCTCCGGCGCCTTGCCGAGGGCGGCGTAGTGGTCGATCCGCTTGGAACGCCGTTCGCACTCCTTATAGAGCCAGGCCAGCATGGCCGCACAGCGGGCGATCGTCTCATCGTCGAACCCGTTGCCGTACTCGGTGCACACCGGCTCCATGACCTTGAAGTCACCGACGCCCTTGAGCTCATAGACGCGCAGCTCAGCGCGGGGGTCGAGCGCGGCGGCCAGCACGGCCAGCCGCAGAGCGAAGGTCTTGCCCGATCCGGGCTGGCCACCGACCAGCCAGTTACGGAACATCAGGTCACCATGGATCACGTCCATACGCGGGGTGGTCGCGAACGGGAACGGCTTGAATACATCCACCTTGCCGTCCCGCAGGAGAGGCCAGGCGGGCTGGCGCATCTGGCCGGCGGGCTCGTAGCCGACCCACAGCGCGAGCCGTCCGGGGTGGCCGACACCGGGCTCGGGCCAGACCTGATCGAGCGGGAGCCGCATCGCGGACGCCAACCGGCCCCGGCGGGCGATCACGTCAGCGGCCTCCACCCCGAACGGCAGGTCAACGATGGCCATGTGACCGGGGCCGTCGCGGTGGATCTCCTGCGGAAAGCTGATCGCGTTCGGGTCTTTGCTCACTGCTTGGTTGATGCCGGGGATGCCGCAGGCCAGAAGCGCCCGGCGGACCAGTTCCGCGGTCAGCTTGCGGTAACGCTGGCCTTCGGTGACCCGGTCGGTGATCGGCTTGTCCGCCGGACGACCCGCGCGGGCCAGCAGCGGCACCGCACCCGCCAAAGCGGCGAGGCGGACCCACCCGGGCAGGTCAACGGCCAGGAAGACCAGCAGACCGACCAGGGCAAGGATGCTGCCGAACAGCAGGACCGTCCAGCGCCACCGGGACTGGCGCTGACGCTGCTTGTCCAGCTTGAGCCACGTCTCGGGGTCGTTGCGGTCGGCGGCGTACTGGCGCAGCGCCCAATTGCCCTGTTCGGCTGTCGCCCAGGTCAGCAGCCGGCCGCCCGTGGACAGCAGCCCGACCGGGGCATACACCGCGGTCTTGGCCACGTACTTCGGGGACCGCAGGGCGTGGTAGCCAACCAGGTATCCGGCGTCCTTTGCCTTCCACGCTGCCGCGGCGCGAAGCGTCGCCCAGGTCCGCGCCCAGCCGGGGACGATCGGCGGACGCTTGGACGTGGCCTGGGGGCGGTGCGGGGCGGCGGTCTCGTCCGGCGGGTCCACCGGCGGGCCGACGATCCGGCCCGTGATCGCCACCGTCTCGCGGTCGAAGAAGTCGTCACCCTCGTCCGGCTCACCGTTCGGCACGTGAGTCGGCTCGCTATCGGGGACAGCGGGCGGGAGCGGGGCAAGCCGGTCACGTTCGGCGCGGGCGGCGTCGAGCTGGACCACGTCCGCGCCCTGCCCGGTGCTCTGCCCGGCGTCCTGCCCGGCATCGTGGGGCGGCCGGTCGGCGGGGTTCTCGTCGGGTTCGAAGGGGTTGTAAGTCATGCTGTGTGCACCTCGTGTCCATTGACGGTGGCGGGGTGGCAGGGCGCGGCCGTTGTCTTGGCGGATGGGGTCGCGCCCTGCGTGCTGTCGGGAGTGGTCGGGGACGATGCGCGGTCGGACCGCGTCACGTCCGTGCGGGCGGCGTGTGAGTTGCGGGTGGGGATGACGGCGGTCGGACCGTGCGGGCCGTCCGGCCGGTAGTGGAACGGGGCCATGCGGGCGCGGATCTCGGCGCGGACCTTCGGCCCGGTGACCCGCATGCGGATGACGGTGGCCGCGAGCAGGGCCAGATAGGCCAGGGCGATGCAGCCGGCGGCGATGAAGAAGAACATGGCAGGGCGCTCCTTTCGTGGTCAGGCGTGGTCAGGGACCGGCACCGGGTCAGGGGCCGGGGCGGGGATCATCGGGGGTTCGGTCCGCAGTCGGGCCAGCAGCGCCCCGGCGCGGTCGGTCGAGATGGTCTGACCGGTGCCGCGGATCGCATCCCTCAACCGGTCGCGGGTGAGGGTGATCCCGCGCGCCTCGTGGTCGGCGGCGATCGTCCACCCGAGCGGCATCAAGTCGTCCACGTCCGGGACGGCAGCCGTCCGGCGCGGCCGGGCGGGTGCCTTCTTGGTCGCGGACCGGACCGACTTGCGCGCCGTGCTCGGCCGAAGGGCCGGAGCCATCGTGGGCGGGACGGCGGGAGCGAGTGAGCCACTACCGGCCGAATCCGCCACCGGGGCGGCCTCGCTCTCCGCCGCGGTGGGGGCGGACTCGGGGGTGGTGTGGGCGTCGCGGGACAGCAGATGCCCGAGCGCGGCGCCCATGCCGAGCACGAGCACGGGCAGACAGGAAACCAACGTGGTCACGGCCACCGGGGCGTGTTCCTGGTTGAACACTTCCAGCAGGTGATAGGCGACCTGCCCGAGCATGCCGAGCACGAGCGCGCCGATCGCTGACCATTTGGCGAACGCCCGGGTGCCAGGGCTGACCGTGCGAGTGTGTGACAGCCACGCGCCCAGCGCGTAGGCGGCGTAGGTCTCCACCCCGATCGGCAACGTGATCGCGGTGTTGATCTGGAAACCGTCCGCGATACCGGGCAGCGGGGTGACCATGCCGAAACCGGTCTTCTCCCCCAGCCCGACCCAACCGGACCAGGTGGCCACCCCGGCAGGCAGCGCGAGCAGCAGCAGCGGCCACCGGGCCGGAGCGCGGGCCGGCGGATCAGGCGGCGGGTTGGTGGTGTTCATGGCGGGGGTCTCCTCAGACGGCGGGGCGCTTGAAGTAGAGGGCGACGATCATTCGGTCGGTGTCGTAGACGGCGGACACGAGTTCCCACCCCTGCGCACCGAGCTGGTTGAGGTCGGATTCGCTACGGACAGCGCAGACGCGGTACTCCCAGCGGGTCACGCGGCCACCTCCGCGAGGTCGGCGCAGTCCAGGCAAGTGCCCAGGTGGCGGGGCAGCACGTAACCGGCATCCCGCTTGCAGTCGGGGCAGGTCCGGCGGGCGGCGTTCGCCTTGGCCAGCGCGTCGAGCTGTGCCGGCGTGGCGGTCCGCTTCGGCAGGGCCAGGCGCACGTCATACAGGTAGGCGGCGCGCACCCCGCCGGGGGCGCCGTAGCGGCGGGAGCGCCACAACACCTGCGCTTGCACGCCCTGCCCGCCGGGCCGCAACCCGTGGGCGGCCAACTGGCGCAGCGTCATCAGGTGCGGCGGGGCCATCCGCCACGGCCAGGTAGCGATGCCGTACCGGGAACCGGACGGATCCCAGAACGCGGCGCGGATACGGGAGGACATCACTGGCCGTCCCGCTCCTGTGCGTCGTGCCAGGCTTCCTCACGCTCGTGCAGGCGCTGGCTCGCTTCCCGGTACGCGATCCGGCCCGCCTCAACGGCGCCCAGCCCGCTTTTGCGGAGTTCGGCCTTCCTGGCCTTGAGCTTGTCCATTTCGCTGGTCATGAGGGGGGCTCCTGGTCAGAATCCGGACTGGGAACGGGCGAGGCTGCGGCACGGCCGGCAACCGGCCGCGTGGCCGTCACCGTGGACGTGGCAGATCTCCACCTGCCGGCGGGACGTGCCGCAACGCGGGCACCCCGTCGCGGTGGCGTGGTCCCGGTCGCACTCGACGCACTGGAAGCGACGCATCAGGCCACCGCCGTGTTCTGCGGGAACCTGTCGGCCAACTCGCCGATCTCTGCGGCGGTGAAGCCGGCCCACACGCCGCTCTCGGGGCGGATGCGCAGCGAGCGGGCCAGGCACAGCGCCCAGACCGGGCACTCGGCGCACACCTCCTTGGCCACCTGCTCACGCGCCGCGCGGTCGTCGGCAGGCTCGTCGGTGAAGGCGTCCGGGCCGGTGTGCAACTCCGGGTCCGCTCCGCACAACGCGCCCTCGGCCAACTGCACCGAAATGCCATCGGTGACCGAGTCGAGCAGCCGCAACGCAGGATGAAGATCCGGGAGCCGGACAGCCGGGGCGCTCATCGGCACCGCCCGCACTGGCCCGTGCCCTCGCACACGCCGCACTGCTGAGTGGACGTCATCCACCCGCCACCGCCGCAGCAGTGGCACGGATCCCGGCGCACATTGGCCGGGTTGGACCCGTAGGTCATGATGAGAACACCTCTCTCAAGGGGTGCCGGGGCGCGGATCTCGTTTGGCGACTTGGGCCGTGCTCCGGCTTACACCTCCTGGCCAGGTTGGCTAGGCAGGTTGTACAACTCAGATCTTGGCTAACCTGCCTAGGCATGTCAATAGACTTGGCAAAGTTGCCTAGGATTGCTGTTCAGGTGCCAGTACGCTGAAGCCATGAAGCTTGATCCGGACGATCCCCGTGCGCCGTACCTTCAAGTGGCCCATCAGTTGCGGGCTGCGATTCTGACCAGGAAGTTCGCTCCAGGAGAGAAGCTTCCTTCTGGGCCTGAGCTGGCCAAGACGTTTGGCGTGGCTCGGATGACGGTGCAGCAGGCCATTCGGGAACTCCGGGACGAGGGCCTTGTGATCTCTCGTCAGGGAAGCGGTATTTTCGTACGAGAGCGCACCGCGCGGCCGGTAGGGCTACGTCCGCACATTGAGCAAGCGTTTAAGAAGCCCGATGTATCGATCGAGTTCGCAGGATTCTCAGGAGAGACCCTGCAGGGCGCTATTCAGGAACCTCTCGACAGCATCCGCGCCGGCCGCCTAGTGCCCGAGAGCATCACGATCCGCATGCTCGTACCGGATACGAGCCGCCCATGGTCTCTGCCTGCGCGTGTGGACAATCTCGAAGACGAGCCCTTGTTCAGAGAGCGCATGGAGCGAATCTCATCGAGGCATGCTCAGGCCATCGTCGATTCTGTCCAAGAGTTGGGCGACCTCGGACTTGTGAAGACCGCATCCGCAGAGGTCCGGATCAACGGAGAGCCCCCGCGCTTCAAGCTGTACATCCTCAACGGTGAAGAGGCCTTCTTCGGCTTCTATCCGGTCTTCGAGCACACCATCAGACTTGGCGGAGAGCCACAGGCCATGTATGACATGGGCGGGAAAGATGCGGAACTCTTCCACTTCGCGGTAAGCGACGGAGGAGACTCCACCTCAGGACAGTTCGTCAACCAGTCCCGCCTGTGGTTCGACAACGTATGGAACACCGTCGCCCGAGAGATCTCGTGACCGCACGATCAGGGCGGCAAGCAGCACAAGAGGTCATGCAGAGGGCTCAGTATGTGCTGCTCGACTTCGACGGGCCAATCTGCGACGTCTTCTCGGGTTTTCCAGCACCCGAAGTTGCCGCCATTCTCCGCAAGATGCTGAAAGACGCCGGCGTAGATCTGCCTCCGGACATCCAAGAGCAGGATGACCCTATGGAGGTCTTCCGCTTTAGCGCGCAACTTGGTAGCAACCTCAACCACGCAACGCTCAAAACCCTAACCGCTCTCGAAGTTGAGGCCGCGGCAACCGCCGAACCCACACCAGGCGCAATAGAGTTGATTCAGCGATCTCACGCAACGGGCAAGGCGATTGCAGTGGTTAGCAATAATTCGGAAGCTGCAGTGACAGCCTTCATACACACGCATGGACTTCTGCCAACCATAGACCTGATCTCTGCCCGGGTAGAGCCCGATCCGAGCCTTATGAAGCCGAATCCCCACTTGGTGCGCCAAGCCATAGCACAACTTGGCGCAGATGTATCACGGTCGCTCCTGATCGGAGATTCAGTAACCGACATGCAGGCGTCCAAAGCTACAGGCATAACCGCAGTAGGCTATGCCAACAAACCAGGCAAGGCAAAGCTACTCGAAGCCGCTGGAGCCGATTTACTCGTGGCGAGCATAGAAGAACTTCTATAGCTCCTTAAGCCACCATCCCCAAGGACAAGAATCCGGCGCAAGAGCTGCAGCGCCCTACACAGCACACCCCCGATGGGCAGGCGTTGTCACAGAAGCCGCAGTGCTGAGCGTCGGTGCCCGTACGGGCTGAGCAATTCGCAACCGCCGAGCCCGATGTCGTTGTGACACTCATGGGTGGATCTACTCCCCGCGCTGTGAGTTTCCCCGGTGTCCCTGGTGCCCCCAAAGTGGGTTCGACGTGCGGAAGCTCGCCCCAACTTGGGGACACCTCGGGGGACAATCCGCCAATTGCGTCCCGGTGCATGGCCCCCAAGGCTGTGACGACTCAAGGACGACGTGGGTGGCTAGCAGGGGGATCACGATCTAGAGTTGGTTTCGTGACCCCCGAAGCTTCAGGCTCTAACGAAGACCTCTCCACACATGAGCTAATCCTAGCCCAAACAGCCTTTTATCTGGACGAAAAGGGCGATCCCGAAGCAGCCGCACTCCTACTGGAGGCGGAGAGCATCGAAATGGATCCATACGTCGAAGAGTGGGGGTGGACTAATAGGGCTTTCGTAAATGTTCCCGGATGGGCGAAGGAACGATTTACCGATGAGATTATAGATCGCATACATGGGGCACTACGCGCGATCAGCAAGCGTTACGATATCTCAGTAGAATCCGTAATCATCGGTGCAGCACTACCACCCGTCGACAGGGATTGGCGACAGTCGCTCTATGCAAGACTGTCAGGGGATTCCGTCACTAATCATGCTCGACGCGTTAAACCCGACCAACGTCTCAGCCGTGACGGGTTTCTCTTTGAATCGCTAGAAGAAATCAAAGTGTACGACGCCCTCAAACGAGCTCAAGCGACGCTTTCAAACACCAACGCGACTAACACCATAACTATCTTTCCGCTTCCCATGGGGCGCTTGGGAGCTGGAAGCGTCTTAACACCCGACTTTCTTGTTATTCGAGAAGGGAAAGTGGGGTTGATCGAAGTCGATGGCCCCCACCATAGAGGTAGGTACGGTGCCGATGCGACCCGCGATCGCCTCTGGAAATACGGAGGCGTAATACATATCGAGCGAATCTTGGTGGAGGAGACAACTCAAGATGATGAACTAGACCAGCTGATTCGCGCATTCCTGGCCCGTTTGAAGAGGGCGTAAGCTTGGAAGCTCGGGCATCAAGACTTCGTAAGTCGATGCAGAAACCGCCTAATAGTCGCCTCCAGCTCGTCCGCGTTATCTACGTCCTCAACGCCAACGCGCTCTACAATAGACACGCCCGCATCCTCTAGCAGCGATTCCCTGCTTTTGTCGTGATCGCGACGGCCCTTGTGATACTTACTGTCAACTTCGATGATTCCCGCGCGCCCTTTGTAGGTGACCAGGAAGTCAGGGAAAAAAGTGCGCCCTTTAACGCGAACGCCAGGTTGAGGGAAAATACCAATCGTTTCGAGATCTGGCTTATCATCCTGCCATCGTTTGAGAGCCTGATACACCTTCAGCTCCCATTCATTGGTGAAGACTAGGCCGTCCTCAGAAGGGAGCTGAGCAGGAGTCTGTTCGTTTGAGGGGACACGAGCTTGCTCGGTACGTAGTCGTACGGCCTGATTTCCGCCCTCAGCATGCAGGCGTTGCCGTAACTGAATGTGCCAGTCCAGGGGTACATCGACCGGCTGTTTACGGACGCTGAACTGCATCTCGTGAATGTCAATCGGCCTAAATGGGAGCCATTCCGGAAATAGCCTCTCCACCGCCAAGTCAAAGGCAACCGCGATGACTTGCTTGTGCGTGTTTAGGACGTCAAAATCGCCGGGCGGCACGACAATTTCCCAGCAATAGTGCGATGACGCACTGAACGCATCGGCCGTATCCTCTATAACTATTTTCTTGATACGTTCAAGCCGAATGGCAATATCTCTCGCCAAGCTTTCATCCTTCAATGTCTCACCCCCTTCTGTCCACATTATTCTTACGGTTTCACCGAGGATTCGGTGCACGTCGTCGGCGATGGCCTCGTGCACCGGCGGTTCGAACGTGTCTTGGGCGTTGACGCCAGCCCAGACAACGGCATAGCTGCGGCTGGATGCAGGCGTGGAAGGTTGTTCGGACATGATTAGATCTTGCACGATCCATCGAAGGAATCACCAGGATTCCGCTCTATCCGATCAGAGACTGATCTCTTGTTCGTCTCAGTCACGCCCCGCCGGGGCTGTACGTCGACCCTCACGGATCCGTGTCTACAGCTGAGCCCGCGGGGCCGGGGGTGCACCATTCGGGGCTTCCCCCAGCGTGTTACAGCGCCCGTCGATCTCAACTCGCCCCCCTGCCCAAGTGACCAACTGCGTGACAACCACCGCAGACTGCTGCGGACCCGGGCGGACCTTCACACACGCTTGAACAGGTCAACGACCCGGGAGACGGTCAGCTGATGGTGTTGGCGCAGGTGCCAGGCGATCGTGTCGGGGGGCCGGCGTCCAGGCTCTGGTCGGACAGGTGCACGGAGTCGGACGATCAGCCCGACCGTCTCGGCCGTGATCGCGATCGGTGAGGTGTGAGCATGGGAGTTGTGTAGGGAGGCGGTCCACGAGTGTCATTGAGCGTGCTGAACGCCGGCTGGCGGATGAGTCACCAGTTACGACGCCCAATGCGTGCCCCAGCTCAAGGTGTATGCACGACGGATATCGGGTTGTCCCAGGTGAGAGGTAGTGAGCGGACTAGTTGCTGCCTTGACTTCTAATCCGACGGTCGCAGGTTCGAATCCTGCAGGGCGCGCTCACCAGACCAGCCCAGATGCCCTCTGAGCTGGTCTTTTTCGTTGCACGGCTCTCGCCCCACATGCAGCGAGGATCATGTCCACCTGTTCCGACTCGTCCAGCAGAAGGCACCAAGCCGCAAGATCTCGTCGCGCTTACGTCAGATGTCTTGCCTTCCGGACGAGCACCCAGGGCAGTTGGCCGAACGGCTTGCAGGAGCTGAGCACGACGGTCACGATCAGCACGCCGCACGCACCCCCGGAGTCCTTGACCAGCGCGAACGGGTCAGCGAGAGCTCGACCGGCGAGCGCCGTGGCGGCAGCGTCTTCGAGGGTGGGCACAAGGACGAACAGGGCCAGGAGGGTGCGGCCACGGCGGGGACAGCAGAGTCCCGGGCCGCCCACGGAGCTGCCGCGCTCCGACCGTCCCGCGCGCGTCAGGCGGCCTCGACCTGCCGTGGGATGCCTGCGTGCCTTGTCCCCTGTCCACTGGAACTCCCTCTGAGTTGATCGCCGGATTCGGTGGGCCACGCCCGGCCAACCGAACCGTCAGCCGGACGTGCCGTGGGGGCAGGTGACGGTTCAGTCGCCGTTCCAGAAGGCGCAGTCATGCTCGATGGCGAGGTCCACCGGCCGGATGCCGTCCGGCCCGGAAGCGAGCGAGAGTGTGGCGCCACCACCGGAGCGATAGGCCGGCCAACGCGGCAGCCCGGGACCGTTGGGGTCGCCGGTCGCGGCGAAGCGTGTCCAGTAGGCGATCATGCCGCGTGACAGCTCCTGCTTCGCAGGGGTGGTGGGCGGCGTGCCCAGGCCGTCCAGGGGCGTGCCCAGGCCGTCCAGGAGGTAGGGCACGTCGGTGCCGTGCGCGGCGCCGAGCGGGAGGCCGACGATCTGCTGTCCGGAGTCTTCGGCGAACTCGAATTCGTATACCGGCATATGGCGGGCCGCCGCCTCGGCGGCCGGAAGCTGGGAGCAGGCGCCGAGCTTACGGCCCCAGTCGCTCAGGACGGTGGCCAGCGCCAGGCTGGGCGTGGCGAAGCGGCCGAGCGGATAGCGATCGAGCACGGCTCTGGCGTCGTCGCCCATGAGGTCGACGAGGATCCGCAGGTACTGCTGCGCCGTTACGGGCAGACCCTGTGCGTCGAACTGCACGGCGACGAAGGGACGCATTTCATCATGCGTGCCGCCCTGGATCAGCGGCACCCGCGCGGTGCGCGCGCGGCGCAGCGCGTCAAGCGGCTGCAGCGGAAGCGCGGGCGTGCCCGCGGTGAAGATCCACGGCATGTCGCCGATGCGGGCGGTCGCGGTGAAGACCCGGTCGGAGCCGATGGGCAACAGATCCATCACGGGCTTTGCCCGCAGGCAGGCCAGCACCTGCGTCGTACACCCGAGGTCGGAGGCGATCTTCGTGGCCCGTGCCCGGGCCTCCTTGAGGGTGACGAAATCGTTGCCGCAGGGACCGCTCTGCACGATCGCCTTCTGGAACAGCCCTCGTGAGCCCGGCGCTTCGAGATGGGCGCACACGCTGAAGCCGCCGGCCGACTCGCCGAAGATCGTGACGTTGGCGGGGTCACCGCCGAAGGCCGCGATGTTGCTCTTCACCCAGCGCAGCGCGGCCTGCTGGTCCGCAAGCGCGTAGTTGCCCGCGTACGGGTCGCGCAGGTCGGGATGGGCCAGATAGCCCAGAGCTCCCAGCCGGTAGTTGAGGGTCACCGTGATGACCTTGCCCTGCGTGGTCAGTCGGGTCGGGTCGTAGTCGCTGCCCGCGCCCTGCACGAACCCTCCGCCGTGGATCCAGACCATGACGGGAAGCGGCCCGGAGGAGCGCGCAGCGGGCGTGGTGACGTTGAGGAAGAGGCAGTTCTCGTCACCGACCACCTTGGGTGGCTGGCCGGGGGTGCTGCCGTCGAGCTGAGGACAGGGGCTGCCGGGTTTGGTGGCGTCGCGCACCCCCGTCCACACCGGAGCGCGGCCCGGGGGTTGCCAGCGCCGCGCGCCGGTCGGCGGCGCAGCGTAGGGGATGCCGGAGAAGGTCCGGACGTCTGAGGTGACGACACCCCCCAGGGTGCCCTCGGTGGTATGCACGGTGGCCCTTTGGGGATCACCCGACGCCTGCGCATGCGTTGTCCCTGGCAGCAGGGCTACGGCGGCAGCCAAGATCAGCAATGGGAACCTTATTCGCATGGAGACAGCGTTTCGATCCTCCCGCTGTTTCGCGTCGTCTCACCGATGTCCCCGCGACTACACCCCCCGTCGTACGAGTCGGCCGGAGCGAACCGACCCACTTCATCGTCGCGCCATTAGCGTGCTATCAGCCATGGTGACGAGAGGTCACCACGGTCGCTCATGACAGGTTGCAGGTTGCGTTGCAGTGCAGGGGGATCCAGAGCCGTTCAGGATGGATCGCGCATACGCGCTGACCTGCATTTAACCGTCCGGAACAGTGCAAGATCGATCTTTTAATCCGCAGGTTCCGGCGCGGGAGACGTAGATTGCAAGATCCGGAATATGTCCGGAACGCGCCCCCTGGAGGAAGGCCGGGGCACTGCTCGGCCGCAGGTCAGCGAGCTTTTCGATCTCGCAACCGCGACGCCCTGTAGAACCGCCGGCAGTTTCACCCGGTTTCATTGACGTGCCAGTGCGGAAGGCGGCGAGCCGCCCGTCCGCCGACACAGGGCTACGAGGCCCCGCCTCCGCGCAAGTGCGGAATCGTCCAGCTCCGACGTGCAGGTGGTCCCGGGCGAGTCTCCCCGCCGCCGGCGCCGACGCTCGGGGGTCGCGTCTCAGAAGAGCCATGTGGGTCAGCGGCTGGAGAGTGATCGCATGTGGGGAGGCGCAGGACGAAGCGGGCTCCTCGTTCGCTGTCCTGGATGGTCAAGGTGCCCTCGTGTGCTTCGGCGATCTCCCGGGCGATCGCCAGCCCCAACCCGGTCCCTCCCGCGTCCCGGTCGCGTGAGGCGTCCAGCCGGGTGAATCGTTCGAAGACCATCTCGCGGTGTTCGGGGGCGATTCCGGCGCCGTCGTCGAGGACCTCCAGGGTCGCCGTGGGTCCGTCGGCCCGCACGCTGACGGTGATCTGTGAGGTGGCATGGCGTTCGGCGTTGTCGAGCAGGTTGACCAGCACCCGGGTGATCCGCAGCCGGTCACAGTTGATGAAGACGTTCTCGTGTAGATCCTTGACGATCGCCGTCCGGTAGGTCCGCCGGTCGAGCTCGTCGTCGACCAGCCGGCCCAGGTCGGTCGGATGGCGGTTGAGGGGGGCGCGCGCGTCCAGCCGGGCGAGGGTCAGGAGGTCGGTCACGATCGCCTGAAGCCGGTCCACCCCGGCGAGCACCCCCGCGGTCATCTTCGGCCAGTGGGTGTCCTGCGGGTACATGAGCGCCTCCTCGAGCTGAGCCCGGATGGCGGTGATCGGGCTGCGCAGGTCGTGGGAGGCGTCGGAGGTGAAGCGCCGTAGCTGGTGGTAGGCGCCCTCGAGGCGGTCCAGGGTGCCGTTCACCGTTTCGGCCAGTGACTTGAACTCTTTGTACTTCCTGGGTACGGGGACCCGACGATCGAGGCCGGTGGCGGTGATCTCCGCCAGTTCCGCCCGGATGGCGTTCACCGGAGCCATGACCTTAGTCAGATCACGGAATATCCAGGCGGTCATCATCGTGGTCACCAGCAGGGACACGCTGATGGCCAGGAACACCGCTGTGGAGTCCCCGTACCAGGGGACGATCGGGACCGCCGCGTAGAGCAGCCAGATCCCGTCCGGCTGGTAGACCTTCCACGAGAAGACGGTCATGCAGCCTTTCAGCCCGGCCGGAGGGCACAGCACCCGTGTGGTACGCACGTTGCTGCTGGTCGAATGGAAGGTGGCCATCGGCGGCTTGCCCACGAGTTGTGGGGTCGCCGCAACCACCCGGCCTTGTGCGTCCAGGACCTGAATCGCTTCGACCCTGCCACTCCGCAATACAGGCGGGAGGGGGCCCTGCGTGATGAGGGGCACCATACGGTTCCAGGTCCCGATGCTCTTCTCCAGGGCGCGGTCGGCCTCCTTGTTGCCCGCGAACAGGAGGAAGAGCACGCTGACCCCGACGCACACCAGTGCCGCGACGGCGCCGGTCACCGCTGTCCTACGAACCCGAAACGATAGTCGATACCAATTCAGCATCTGCTCCCCGAGCGTGAGGCGCTCACCCCTGTAAGTCAAATAACTGCGATATCCGGCCATAACGTCCCGAAGCTAGGCAAAGCTTTGATGCAGGCCCGGCAAGAGACTGGAGTCTCTGGCGAAGGGCTGACCCGGCGTGACCTGGGTCTCAGAGCCGGCTAGACCAATCCGTGGAGGCGCGCGAGCGTGGCACACCGCCCCGCCCGTCCGGGTCCGGAACGGCCGTCCACCGATGTCCGTGCCATGTCCGTCGAGGTGCGCGCGGAGAATGGTCACCGGTTCCGGCGGCGGAGGCGGGGCAGGCCCTCGCTGGTGGCGAAATAGAAGGCCGGCAGCAGCAGGAACACGCCCAGCGCGATGGCCGGATGCACGAGCCAGCCCAGTGCGCCGCCGAGTACGTAACCGATCACGCCCGCGAATGAGCGCAGCCGGCCATGGCGGATGTAACGCCCATGATCCCCACTCGAGAGAAGGCCGGGATTCCGAGCGAGATGGATGTAGATCCACAACCAGCTCGCGCACATGGCCGCCGCGATGAGCGCGTACAGGACGACAGCGGTACGAGCGTCCGCGCTGGCGATGTCGGATTGCACGGCATCGGAGACGACCGCGGTGGGGAAGGCCAGCGCGGCGGTTGTCAGCAGCAGGGTGAGGTTGGCCGCGTGCAGACGGCGGTCGACGGTGCGAATCCGGGTGAAGGCCTGGTGGTGGTTCAGCCAGATCACCCCGATGTAGGCGAACGAGGTGAGGTATCCCAGGTACACAGGCCACTGGTGCCACAGTGCAGGCAGCAGCCCGCCGCTGGAGTGGTGCGGGGTGCGCATCTCCAGGGCCAGGATCGTCATGGCGATGGCGAACACCGCGTCGCTGAACGCCTCGACCCGGCCGGTGCCCGTGAGCGCGAAGCCTTCGTCACCGTGTCCCGTCGAGGGACCGGTGCTCGGATCGGCGTCAGGCACTTTCCGGCTCGGTTCGGTCGATCGTCATCCGCGTACCTTCTCGACGTCCCGCACGGCCTTCTCCAGCAGTACCCGCATGGCGGTCTCGGCAGCGGTCGCGTTCTGCGCCCGGATCGCCTCCACCACCGCCAGATGGCTCGGTACCGGGTCGTCATGCGGCTCGACGCCGCCGTGCACCAGGCGGTCGCGCTCCGCGAGGCCGGTCTCCATGACGACCTCCATGCGTTCCAGCAACTCGTTGTGCGTGGCGTTCAGCAGCGCCCGATGGAAGCTCAGGTCGGCGGCGACGGCCGCGGCCGGGTCGCCGTTCGCGGCGGCCATCTCGTCCAGCGCGCCGGCCAGCGCGGCCAGGTCGGCTTCGGTGGCCCGGCTCGCGGCCAGCCGGGCGGCGGCCGGCTCGACGATGCTGCGGACCTCGTGCAACTTGTCGAACAGCCGCGGATCGGCGCCCTCGGCGAACTGCCAGCGGATCACGTCACCGTCGAGCAGGTTCCAGTCCGCGCGGGGCCGGACGAACGTGCCGCGCTTCTGCCGGGCGTCCACCATGCCCTTGGCGGAGAGCACCTTGAGCGCCTCCCGCAGCGCGGTGAGGCTGACGTCCAGCTCCTCCTGGAGCGCGGTCATGTTCAGCGTTTCACCCGCGGCGATCTCTCCGGCGAGGATGCGCCGTGCGATGACCTCGACGGTCTGCCCGTGGACGCCGCGGCGGGCATACTGTGCCACTGCTCTTCGCACCCTTCTCGCTCGTCTCTATCGATCTTCAGGCTGAGGCATTCACCGCGGTCCAGCCCTTGTCAGCAGCGTACGCAAGCCGGCCGGGCATCCCGACCAGCGCTCGGAGAAACAAAAGTCGCACCCAGATGAATCATCACCTGGGTGCGACTGTCCGTCGGTTCAGCAGCTGGCGTTCAGACCCGCCCAGTTGGCACGGTCGTTGTAGCCGCCGTCGCCCGCGTCGCCGACGACGAGGTCGAGCATCCGGACGCCGGTCAGGTCGACGTCGACCTGACGGACGTCGTCACGGGTCAGCACCCCGCTGTCGAACAGCACCTGGCCGTCGCCGATGACCTGGAAGGTCGACGTGGCCCCCTCGGGCCCGACGTTGCGCACCGCGTCGTCCAGGCCGATGGTCGCGGTCAGCCGGCTGCACTGGTCGCCGACGTAGTAGCGGACCGTGGACGGTGAGGCGACCCCGAGGCCGGTCGGGTACACCTGGCCGAGCATGCTGATCGGTGACCAGCCGCCGACGCTCGCGTCGACCGTCGGGCTCATCCATCCGCTGGTGGCGCTGATCCAGGTGTGGTGGGACAGGACGACCTCGCCGTCCGGGGGCGCCGGCGCGACGACCAGCGCCGAAGCCGTCGTCTGCTGCACGCGGCCGTGGTTGATCGCGTCGTACGACGTGGTGGCGGTCAGTGCGGCGTTGCCGGCGGCCGAGCCGGCCGGGAGGGTCACGGCGAAGGTGAAGGTGGCGGCCTGGCCGGAGTCCAGCAGTTTCGGCGCCCCGCTGAGCTCACGGACCGTCCATCCGGTGGGTGCCGTCAACCCGACCTTCGGCGAGAAGACCGGCCGCGTGCCGTCGTTGCGCACGGCCACCTCGACCCGCGCCTCGTCGCCACCGGCGACGACGGGCGCCGCGCCGTCCGGAACCGGATCGCCACCGACCTTCGTCACCTGCGGCAGACCGGCGACCACGTGCGGGAGGCCCGGCGCGCCGTAGGCCCGGCCGACCCGGAACAGCGCCGCGCCGTGGGCGGGAACGGCCGCGCTGATGGTGCCGGCGCTCTCGGTGACCTGGTCGGTCCACGCGTTCTTGAGGGTGAACCGGTCCCCGGACAGGCCGACCGAGGACGCCTTCGCGGTCAGGGTCTTCGAGCTGTCGCCCCGGTTGAGCAGCACGACTGCCCGGTCGCCGTTGGCGAGCCGCTTCACCCAGGTCTCCGTCGTACCTGCGGGGCCGACGCGTACGGCCTGCACGCCGGCGGGGTCCTGGTTGATCCCGACGACATCAGGGTCGGTGAGGATGTCCACGGAGGTCTGGCTGAGCTTGCGGACGTCGCTGCCGATCACCAGCGGCGCGGCGGCCACGGACCAGAGCGTCATCTGGGTACGGAATTCCTCGTCGGTCATCCCCATCTCGGGGCCGAGGTAGTCCGGGTCGTTGAAGTGACCGGGCCCGGCGACCTCGGGGTGCCGCGCGTTGGCGTCATAGTTGCGCAGCACGTCCTTGAACTTGATGTCGCCGACGAAGCCCACGTCGGTGTAGGTCCGCCAGGACTGCGCGATCGCCGGGGCGTAGCTCCAGGAGAACGTCGACTGCTGCTCCTCCGGGTAGTTGCCCCAGTCGGGCGAGGTCACCGGGTTGCACAGGTTGAAGATGATCGGCCGGTGACTGGCGTTGTTCCGCAGCGCCTGGGCGAACTCGGTGTAGACGGTCTTCGGGTCCAGGTTCGCGGCGATGCCGCAGAGGAAGTCCACCTTCACCGCGTCGAACTTCCAGGCGGCGAACTGGTCCGCGTCGCGCTGGTAGTAGCCGTGACTGCCGAGCCCGCACCTGCCGGGGATGTACGGCCCGGCGTCGGTGTATATGCCGGCCTTCAGGCCTTTGCTGTGGATGTAGTCCACCAGCGGCTTCAACCCGTTGGGGAAACGGGTCCGGTCGGCCTGCAGGTCGCCGGCGGCCGTCCGCGGCTCCGGGTCCTGCCAGCCGCCGTCCAGCCAGACGATGTCGTAGCCGGCCTTGGCCAGGCCGCGGGAGACGAGCGCGTCGGCGACCTCCTTCACGGACTCCTCCGAGAAGGCGCCGCCGAGGCCGAAGTAGGTGTTCCATCCCTGGTACGGCGTCGGGCTGAGCACCTGCTTCCCAGCCTCCTGCGAGCCTGCCACCCCCGCACCCACGCCGGTACCCGCGTCGGCCTGGGCGGTCGCGGGGGCGACCAGCAGACCTGCCACGAGGGCGGTCACAGCGGCGAGCACATGTCGTTTCACATCGGGTTCCTTTGCTGCCGAGGAATGGCGGACGCCACGATGGGCTACTTGCTTCGTGTTCTGGACCTGCTTGAATTTCCGCCTTCACCTCGCTCCAGCGCCTGCGCGGCTTGCGCGCCGGCGCGGGAGCCCGGGGTGGCACCGTGCGTTCTCACCGACGGTGCCAGGAGCACGTCGGTCGTCCCGCTCACGTCGGCCCGATGGGGAGGCCTCGTTCAAGGTGTCCGACGTGGAGATGGCAGGCCAGCCGACGTGAGCCGCGGCGCACAACGACCCCGAGACCTTCGAGGAACGTCCCCGACCGGCTGCCAGACCCAGTCATGTCCGCACTCCTGAGGTGTTTGTTTCCCAGGATCTTGTATCTCGTTACGGCAGTGTGTCAACAATAATTCGTAATTTATGAGTTCTTGCGTTACCTGGAGGTGAGCTCACGAACCCCGACGTGATCAGGTAGGCGAGACCGGACACCGCAGGGCGGCGAGCGGGCCGATTGGTCGCGGTCGACGGTGCCATGTCACCCGCGGGGCCGCTCAGCCGTGACGCTGGACGGTCAACAGGTGGTGCTGGAGCACCAGTGGGCCGCCGCCGGAGCGACACTGTCCAGGCCGAGCGGGGACTCCTGGCCTGGTGGCGGCCGCACGGCCCATCCGCGGCCGGAACGGCCGCTGACCGCGCCTTCCGGACCAGAACGCCGCTGCCACGCAAGCGGGGGCAGCGGCGTTCGGGGTTGGTTTCACTCCGGCAGGAACGACCGGCGGGGATCCGCCTGCGCCTTGGCCCACCACTCCTCGAAGTGTTGCCGGGTGATCTCCTCGGCCCAGCAGTCATCGCGAGCGGCGAGCTCGACGAGGGGCGGCACGGGTTGCCCGCTCAGCACCAGGTGGCCGATGCCGCCGCTCGTGTCGGCCCACTCCGCGTGCTCGTCGTCGAAGTACGCCACCTTGCGCAGTTCGTGTCCGTCAGCGTCGATCTCGCTGACAGTCTCGTACGGCTCATCGGGTGCGTGATGGCGGTGCCATACCTGCACGTACCACTTCTTCGGCTCAGCCCCCTGCCTTCGGCGCAGTTCGCCGGCGAGTGTCTGCTGAAACGGGCGGTACCGGACGCATTCGCTCCTTTCGGCACGGCAGGTCGGCCAGTCACAGCTGCCGCCGCACGGCCCGGCTGGTGTCCAGCCGAACTCCGCCACGAGCTCGGCCAGTGCCGACCGCGTCGCCTCGAACCTGCCTCTCAGCAGGCCAAGGTGACGGGTGAGCGCCGAAGGATCTGTTTCGGCGCTCACCATGGCCTGCCTGTCAGCCTCCTGCCAGGAACGCTCCTCCTGCGCGAAAGCTGAATCCGACAGCGAAACCGCGGGCACTCCCTGCGCCTTCGCCAGGCTGGCATCGAACCTCTGCCATACCGATTCCGCCGCCAGGTAGGGGGACCTGGGCTTCGGGTAGTACCTCGGCCACCGGGCCTCACTGACGAGGATGGCGACGGACGCCACACTCGACTGCAGGTATACCGGGTGATAGACGTCGCCGAGCTCCCCGCAGGCCTGCCGGTAGTCATCCAGCGCTATCAGCACCGCATCAGGCACCGGACTCCCCGACAGAGAACCTTCGACGACGTCCTCCACCGCGGCCTTGATCGGAGAATCCAGCACGTCGAGCAGCGGCAACGTGCGGATCAGGCAGAACACTCCGCCATGCACGGTCGATTTCTCCACTTTGATCCAGCCCCCATGACGGTTGAGAGCGGCTTACTGTTCCCGCCATATGAAGTCGGTCATGAGTCGTGGCACGTCGTGGGTCAGCCGCAGCGCAGCCAGCCGGTCTCGTGCCGCACCAGTACGCCGGCAGGGACCCACGCCTCCTGTCCGCACAACACGATCTCAACAAGATCCGAGTCGAGTGACTGCTCGAGCCAGTACCACGTGCGGTCGTGCAGCAGCGAAACGGTGCTGAACTCGTCGTGCACCGAAAACGATCATCACATCGTCACCGCCGCCGCCATATGTGAACACCGGTTCGTGATCCGGGACGTACAGACGAGGCAACTCATCGATCGTGACGACCCGGGATGCCGCATACGGCTGATACGTCTCCATCTCGTATGGCACGGGCCGAGCGTAGAACCGCCCTCAGCAACACGCGCCGTGGGCGTACGGACCCGTGTGATCTCGCTGACGCCGTAGGCAGAATCTCTCACAACGAGAGCAGGGCTTCGCCGGCCGACTGGTGGACTGGGCGCGCGATACGCTGCGCACCACCATCGAGATCGTGCGCAAACCCGCCGACCAGCGGGGATTCAACGTCATCTCCCGCAGGTGGGTGATCGAGCGGACCCTGGCCTGGCTCACCACCGGATCAAGCGCTAGCCCGCCGCAGAGAGGTCGCGGAAGATGGACATCAGCTTTTCGGCTCCCTCTGGTGAAAGCTTACTGGTGATGAGCGACTTGTGTATGAACAGGTCTCGCTGACCCCCCTGGACATTGAACTTCTGCGCCTTGATCCTCGCCTTGGCCATGCTGCGGTCTTTTGGGTCTTCCCATCGCTCGACGTCCCGCAGCGCTTTATCCAGGCCGGCCGCCGCATCTCGCAGGATGAAGTAATCAGCGGTGTCCGGGAACCGTTGCATGTCAAGGTCGATTCCTCCCCGAAAGGAGACGTTTCGCATGAGCGCCGTGGAGAAATCATTTCCCTGGTACCTGTTTTTCTCGCGCCCCAATTCAGCGTCTCTCGACCAGGGGTCTGCGGAGAAGGTTACCGATTCAATCCGCCCGGAGAAGACGCAGTCCACGAATTCGGCGTCCATGAAGTTGAGGTTGACAAGGCTCGCGTCCAGGAAGGAGCACGAGATGAATGTGGCTCGGCCGGGATCAAGACCATGGCCTTCGAGAGCGCTTCCATCGAACACGCACTCCGCATATACGCTCGGGCGGAGTCCGCCCCCCAAGCAGCCGTCCGTGGCGCGGATGCCGCGAAAATCACACTTGGTAAGACGGCTGCCGTTCGAAACGGAAATGTAATTGAAAGTCCGCTCAGAATAGTCTGCGCCCTCCAGTTGGGCTCCATCGAGTCTTAGCGCGCCGCTCGCTCTCACTGGCCGACCTCTCTTCACCGACTGATCCCGCATGGCGGTAATCGGCCGCAAGAGAGCCGATACCACGAAGCCTCAGTCACACATCCGTTATTTTACCGCACTTCCTTTCGGGGGAGCCGAAGGCGTGAAAACGCGCCGAAATCCGGGCGCATCCCTGTTGGACGAGCTCTGCATCGGTTAGAGCGCCCAGCTCAAAGCCTGAGACGCTCCCGAACGGAGGTCAGGAGCGTCTCAGGCTTCAATCAGCTAGTGCGTTGGAAGGCGGCCGACGCTATACAGCACGTACGGCACCCGGCTGTACCCTCCCGTCCGACCAAGGTGGTTCGCATAATCCTTGACCGTGGTGAATTCGACCCAGTTCATCAAGCGTTGGTCGTATAGATCGATGCCCCAGCTGGCTTTGTAGGTCCATCGTCCCGGATCTATCCTGTTCAGTTCCTGATGCAGCGCGCGATGATATGCCGTCCCGAAGAATCGGCGCGCACCACGGAAGTTGCCCTCGTCGATCAGTCTGAGATATTCCTCAAGCTCATCGTCTCCGAGAGTCCGGAGAATGTCCCGGGGCCGTTGCGCGAGCTGCTTCGCGGCTTCTTCGACCGCGGCGACGGATTCGGCATAGCGGGCCCGGATTCCGGCGGGAAGCTTCTCATACAGCCGCGTACTGATGACTATTCCACACCGTGAATTCGCATTGTGTACCAGTACCGGTGTGGCACCCGCCAGCACGTAGTAGGTGTGGAGGTCGGCGATGGTCAGGTTGTGGACGCGCTGGTGATGAGCGGTCCACTTCTTGATCGCTGTGATCTGGACGTACGTCCCCGACGAGGTGCGCAGCCACATGCCGGCCTTGAGGTCCTTGGCGTCGACCCATTCGCCGAGTTCCGAAACCCAGAAGGGGTGCCCGTCGGTGGCGGTGATCTTGCCAGTCTTGCCGCCCTTCTTACCGTCGGTGTCGACCGTGATCTCGACCAGGTTCTTGTCGCCCTCACCCTTGATCAGGTCGGTCACGGGCTTGGCCTCGGTCTTGCCGGTCTCGGCATCGGTGGCCAGCACCTTGTCTCCGAGCTCGACCTTGTCGATGTCCTTGGTGGTCCCGTCGGCCATCTGGACCTTCGTGCCGGGCACGAAGCTGTTGGGCGTACATCCGATGGCTCGTGAGAAGGCACCCGCGCCGAAGAGCCTGCCGACCCCGAAGGTAAGCGCACTTATCGCGGCGCCGGAAAGGGTCTCCAGAGCGAAGTCGCCGGCGTTGAAGCTGCGGTTGGGGTCCATGGCGACGTCCACGCCGTAGCTCGCGGAGGCGCCCGCCGCCCCGGCCGCCCCGGCGATCGCCAGCGGGCAGGTCACTCCGGTCTCGGGACACAGCACCGCGAGCGAGCCGACCCCCAATCCGACCAGCAGCCCGGTGCCGAGGGACGCCAGTTCCCTCTTCCAGTCCACCGGCGGGGAGTAGCGCAGGTTGGCGATGGAGTTGCCGGCGGCGAAGCCGTAGCGGTTGCTCGTGGCCGGGTTCAGGCTCAGCCCCTGGTCCGCGCCCGAGTCGTAGCGGGAGTCGGGAGTCAGGAACTGGTGACTGATGGGCTGGTAGTTCCGTGACCCCATCTGGTAGGTGTCCGACACCTGGTCATATCGCCGGGCGTTGAACCAGTACGGGTTGTAGGGCTCCCGGTAGGGATCGGCTTCGTCGGGGGTATCCACACCGCTGACCGCTCCCGGCACGAGGGAACCGAAGGCGCTGTAGCCGTAGGTGGCCCGGTTGTCGCCGGCGTCGGTGGTGAGGATCTCGACATTGCCGCGGGGGTCGTAGCCGTAGACGCTCCGCTCGGCCGTCCCGCCCGCGTCGAACTTCGCCATCGACAACCGCTCGTCCCAGGCCGAGTACTCGTACGAGCGGGTGATCGCTCCGTCGACCTCCTCGTCCAGCACCTCTCCCGACATGCCCAGATAGGAGTAGATGGTCTTCTTACCGCTGTTGTCGGTCGTGGAGGAGGTACGGCCCAGCGGGTCGTAGCCGTAGCGGGTGGTCCGGTTCACACCGTCGACCCCGACCTGCTCGGTCTGGACGGTGTGATCGAACGCGTCGTAGACGTAGGAGGCCGTCGGCGTCCCGGATGCGCCGCCGGTGATCTGCTGGAGCCGGCCGGACGGGTCGTAGCCGTAGTCGGAGGAGCTGGTGCCGGTGGGGTCGGTGGTTTTGACCAGCCGGTTCCAGTCGTACATGAAATGGGTCGGAGTGCCGGCGACGGACTGCCAGATCACGTTGGAGTTGGCGTCGTATTCGTACTCCTCACCCCATCCCGGGCGGTTGTACTCAACCTTCGTGACCCGGTCCCGGGGATCGTAGGAGTAGGTCTTGGTCACATCCGGATACAGGCACTTGAATTCGACGCACTGCACCTTGACGTGGTCGCTGGAGACCTGCAGGTCGGTCTGGTAGTTCAGGGTGTGTTCGGCCTGCACGGCCCCATCGGGCTTCTTCTCGACCGAATGCTGCAGCAACCCGTCCAGGAAGTAGTCGTAGGTCGCGACGTTGCCGTTGGACTTGGTCTCCTGGCGTCGTTCTCCACGCGGGCTGTACTCGAAGGTCGTGTGACGCTCTGTCCCGCCCTCGGTGTTGCGCACCGAGTACATCAGGTCCCGCGCGTCGTAGGTGAAGTCGTCGGTACCCCGGTCGTGCGTGCGATGGATCAGGGCACCGTTCTCGTCATAGCCGTACGAGGTGAGGTTCTTGATGGTCCCGGCAAGACTCTCGGTGACCTTTTCGACCTGGTTGCGCTGGTCGTAGTCGAGAGTCCACAGGTCGATCGTGGCGTCGGCCGTACGGTCCTTGAGCGTCTTGAGGTTCCCGGTGGCGTCGTAGGCGTAGTCGAACGCGGTGAACTCCGGCGGATCGCTCGTGCCGCCGTTGTCGGCTTGGTACTTCAGCTTGCCGTCAGGGTTGTAGTCCCACTGCAGGAACCGCTGGTCGGTGCTGTCGGCGGCGGTGACGGTCCGCTTGGTCTGCTCGCCCAGGTCGTTGTATTCGTAGCTGACGGAGATGCCGAAGGGATCCGTGGACTTCTTGATCCAGCCGTTGTCGTAGTACTCGGTCGTGCTGGTGATGCGCCCCCGGTGGTCGGGGTTGGGGGTGTGATCGGGATCGGGGGGCGGCAACGCCACCGAGGTCAGGCGTGACGCCGCGTCGTAGGAGTACAGCACGCTCTGCGGGGTGCGGTAGGGGTAGTAGGGCGCGCCCTGGGCGTCGTCCTTGTCGAACGGGTAGACCTGCTCGATCGGACGGTTGAGTTTGTCGTAGCGGGTCTCGGTGAGGAAGTCCGCCGGATCGTCGGTTGTCTCCACTCCCCGTGGGCTGATCACCTTGGTCGGGTTGCCGACCTGGTCGTACTCGAACCGGCTGATCGTCTCCTTGAGGTTTCCGTCCACGACCGCATGCGGAGCCCGGGTCTCGACCACCTTGCCCCGCGGGTCGTACACCGTTGTGGTGACGGTGCCGTTCTGGTCGGTGAGGGTGGTTCGCAGCCCGTCCCGGTCGTAGCCAGCGCCCGTGGAGTATCCGCCCGCGTCGGACACCGCTGTCACCTGGTGATTCAGGTCATAACTGATCCTGGCGGTGTAATCGAGCTGGTCCGCGGTGGCGTTCTTACGAGGGTCGATGAGCCAGGACAGGTCGCCCACGCTGTCGTAGATGTATCTGGTCGTGAAGCCCTTGGCGTCGGTCACGCCGGTGAGCTGGTAGATCTCGTCATAGGCGTTGGTCGTGGTGAAGTCGCCCTCGGTGGCCGTCAGGTTCCCGTTGGGCTCGGTGACCGTCACCTGGTTGCCGACCTTGTCGTAGGTGAACGAGGTCTTGCGCTCGGGCGCACCCTCCTGGTCGTCCTTAGGCTTGAGGGTGTAGGTGAGCTGGTCCTTCGCGTCGTAGACCGCCGTGGAGACGGCTCCGTTCGGCGCGGTGGCCCGGGTGATGTTGTCGTTGGCGTCGTAGACCGGCGCGGGCGTGACGATGTTCACGCCGGAGACGTGATCCTTCTGCACCGTGGTCGTCAGTAGCCGTCCGAACAGGTCGTAGGACCGCCAGGCGGCCGTGCCCAAGGGGTTGGTCACCGTCCGCAGGAGACCACGCCAGTCATAGCCGACGTAGGTGGAGTAGCCGTACGGATCGGTGATCGTCTGCGGCTGGCCCGTCGCGTCGTAGTCGCCGAAGGTGGTGGCGTTGCCGTTGGCGTCGGTCGCCCGGATCGCCTGCCCGTAGATGTCGTAGGCGTAGTTGGTGGTGTAGTCCCCCGTGGTCTCGGTGGTGTTGCCGAGGGGATCGGTCACCGACGCCAGGTTGCCCCACGGGTCATAGGTGAAGGTGTAGCGGCGGCCCTCCGGGCTGGTCTGGGCGATCAGATCGGCGATGCGCCCGTTCATCCCGCTCTGGTAGGTGTAGACGGTGGCCGCAGTGCCGTTCTTGTTGGCCTCGGCGTCGGTGGTCCAGAGCAGATACCCGGTATACGGGTCGTAGCTGGAGGTGGTGACGGCGCCGTTGGCCTCCTCGACGCGGACCACGTTGTGGTCGCCGTCCCAGCCGAAGTCGGTGGCGTGGCTCCGGGCGTCGGTGACCCGGGTGGGCCGCCCGTACTCGTCCAGGTGGAATGCGGTCGCGTGGTTCTCCGCGTCGGTGACGGTGGTGTCGATGGTGGAGCCCGTCGCTCCGTCGGGATCCACGTAACCGAACGCGGTGTCGCCGCCGAGCCTGTCGGTGATGGTCTTGACCGACCAGTGGAACCGCGGGTCGTCCCCGGTCTGCGGGTAGTAGTAGGCCAGCTTGGTGTCGTGGCCGCGCGGGTCGGTCACCTCCACCAACTTGGCGTTGTTGTTGCCCTGCGTCATGTCGTAGGCGAACCGGAACGTCTTCGCCTGGGCGTCGCCCGCACCGTCGACCATCTTGGCCATCAGGCCCTTGCCGGTATAGGTGAAGGTGATCTTCCGGCCTTCGATGTCGGTGATGGACTTGACGTGGTCGATGATGAACGGGTTGGTCAGGTTGGTCGCGTTGACCTCCTGCCAGGTGTCGTCGTCGATGTAGGTGTAGCTGTCGCCCTTGGCGTAGTAGTCGACCGTGAGCGTCTGCCGTCCCGCCGGGTCGGTGATGTACTGCAGGAACTTGACCGGCTTGTTGTTCGACTTACGCGAGGCGTAGGTGAAGGCGGCAGTGTTGATCATGCCGTTCTTGTCCTGCGTCGCCGACAGGTAGCCGTCGCAGTCGAAGTAGAACTGGGTGCGGTCCGGCCGGGTCATCACCCACGCCCGCGACTCCTCGGTCTTCGGCCCGCAGGTCACCAGGCGCTGCAGGTACAGGTGCACGCCCTTCGGGCTGACCCACTGGCCGGTGGTGGCGTCCCAGGAGAAGGTGTGGCTGGTTCCGTCCCCATCGGTCAGGGTCACCGTGGTCGGGTTCGCGTTGGGGTGGAAGTCGAGCGGCGAGCCGAGCCGCATCAACGTGGAGGCCTGCAAGGACCAGCCGAATCCCATGGAGCTGTTGGAGGTGTCCTTGGCGTTGTAGGCCAGGCTGACGAACGTGGAGAAGTCGCCGCGGGACGGGTGGGACCAGGGGTCATAGGTCCAGACAGGGTTGCCCGAGTACAGGTTGGTGTGCAACTCGCCGCCGGCGCCGGTGCCCCCTTCCGCGTACTTGTAGAAGGGCTCCAGCCCCAGCTGATTCGAGGTCGGCTTGTCCACCGCCACGGCCTGGTCCAGCGACGGAATCGCCGCGCTGGCCGACAACCAGGTCGCGGTCGTCTTGTTGTACAGATCCGACTGCAGCACATAGGTCGTGCGCTTGTTGCTGTCGTCAGCCGTCACCGGTGCCTTGACCTGCGCCTTGATGGTGACCGTGTCCCCCGGAGCCACGTCCCTGGGCAGCGGGGTCTGCAGCTGGTTGCCCCCATTGGTCACATCGGTGCCGTCCGGCAGCGTCCAGCGATACGACAGCACATAGTCCGACGCCTTCCACGTCGCCGCGGTGGTGTTGGTGATCGTCACATCGGTGGTGGTCTGAGCGCCCTCGGCCACCCGGGTCGCCGTCGACGGCGCGTAGTACGTGCTGTCGGTGGTCGTCTCCAGGTACGTGACGCGTAACTGGGGTCGCAGCTGCAGCTCGTCGGCCTCATCGGACAGGAACAGGACCCGTTCGGCCGGGGACGTCTCGTTGGCCAGCTTGACCAGCATCCCGTGATTCGACGAGGGAGCGGAGACCCAGCTCTGCGCGATCGCGGTGGCGTTCAGGGTCCGCCGATAAGGATCGTTGGAGATCCCGGTGTAGCTGCCGGAGACGGTGGCCGAATAGTCTCCGCCTCCCGTCGTCCATGCCGTCGAGGAGGTGGCCCTGTTCCAGGTGGCCGTCTTCTCGTCGAAGGCGCGGTTCAAGGCGCGCAGCTCGTACGTGGCCGTGCCCGACCCCACCATGGTCACTGCCCACAGATCCAGCGATGCGTCAAGCACGCGGGCGCTCGAGGGGATGGTGGAGACCCCTGGGAACTGGAGCACGGCGCGGGTCTTGCCGTACGTGCCTGAGTTGTTGCCGACCGACAGCCACGGCGCACCCGCCAGCACGTCCTGGTTGGTGTCCGGTTGGGTGCTGGACAGCGTCGTGTCGGGGTTGCCGCCTTGGAAGAACTTGACGATACGGCCGGCCTTCGGCAGTGAGGCGATCTGGGTGGGGCCGGGAGTGATCTGCCCGTCCTTGGTCTTCACGGCGACCATGTAGTAATAGACCTGGCCGAATGGATCCGTGGAGTCGGCCGGAGTGGGTTTGGCCGTCGTGTCCGCAAACGATGTGGTCCCCGACGCCACCGGCGAGACGAGCGTGGCGGCCGACGGGGTGAATGTCTGGTAGACGCTCCGGTGGACCTGGTACTCGACGATGTCATCCGACGTGCTGGTCGAGGGGTCCTTGTACGCAGGCCACGACAGCTCCGCACCCGTGGCGTGGATCGTGGTGAGTGGGTCGAGGGTGACTCCCTGGCGGCCGTACGTCACCACCAGGCGGGGATAGGTCGCGATCTCGCCGCCGTAGGCGTACAGGCTGCCCTCGTACCGCACGCCGCCCTTGTCGAGGGTCTCATCGGCCGCCTTCAGCACGAAGCCGTAGTTGGGGGCGCCGTCGAGCCATGACTGGACGATGCTGCGCACCGCGAACGAATGCCAATGACTGCCGTTGTCCGAGGCAGGCTTCACCTGAGTGGCGTCCTTGGTCAGTCGTACGGCGTCCGCGATCACCCCGACGGAGGCCGAGACGGGGCCGTCGCCCAGGACGACCTTGCCGGTGGTGCCGGCCACGAAGGGGTGGGTGCCCAGCGTCTTCCATAGCCCGTTCGTGGTCGAGGCCGCGTACTGGTTGACCGAATACGCCTTGGTGCCGCCGTTGTAGGTGACGGTGTACGGCGCGGCGGTGGCCCGGTCGGACGCTTCCACGTAGTGGACGTCGACCCGGTAGTCGCCGTCCTCGGTGACACGCGGGACCCAGGTGTAGGTGTCGCCGGGGACGGCGTCCTTGTTGTACAGATAGTCGCCATTGATACCGTTGGCGGCCAGGGTGCTGGTGGACGTCGGCCAGGCGCCGGTGGCCGCGGTCTTGCCGGCGTCGCCGTCATCGACGACTTCGGTGTTGTTGCCCAACTCGCCGGTGAGGTTCTTGGCCGTGTTCCAGGTGGCGGTCGTCTCATCCCAGGCTGCCGTCGCGCGGTGCGCCTCCACGGTGACGTTGTTGGTCGCCCCCGTGCTGGTGTCGATGTCCTGGTCGTAGTAGACCTGGAGCTGCGCCGAGTCGATCTTCGTACCGGATGGTACTCCGGTCAGTACCGGGAACTTCAGCAGCGAACGGGCGACACCGACCGACGACGTACCCGTCGACAGGCGCCAGCTGTCTTCATAGTTGGTGTCCGGAGAGTCCGAGACGATCATGGTGTCCTGCGAGTCGCTGGGTGTCGGCGCGATCTTGATCGTCGGATCGATGATGACCGGGTACTGGCGGGCCGGGTCGGCCAGCCAGGCCCTGTCCGGGGTCACCGTTATGCGCAGCAGTCCGGCCGGGCCGTCCCACTGCATGCTCTGCGACACCTTGTCGCTGAACGCCTTGCCGTAGGGCGAGGAGGCGTCGTCGCGGTCATCGGTCATGTACGGCTTGGGTATCTCCATGACCGGCGTGCCATCGAAGTCACCGCGGTAGAACGCGATCGACCCGTCCGGCCGTTGCCATGCCCGCAGCCCGTCCACCTTCATGGTGAAGGTGTAGGCGGCCTCCTGCGGCGCCGACGCCAGGATGATCTGCTCCTTGGCGCCCTCCGGCGTCACCTGGTAGGACAGCCGCGCTCCGCTCTCGCCGTACCCATAGGTAGCGGTGTTGCCCTTCACCTGTGGCTTGCCGGGCTTCACCTTCTCCGCACCGAGCGTCACCGACACGTCGTCCAGCGCCACATGAAGAATCGAGTCCGGCGTGTCGCCGAAGAAGCTGCTGAATGCATTGGTCTGATTGCCGTACGGGAATCCCGGCCGGTCAGTAGCCGAGATCTTGGTGTCGATCGGCTGCCATTTCCCAGCTTGGTCACGGTAGTTCAGCGGCTCCGCCGACACCTCCGCCTGCTGCCGGCCATCCTCAAGCTGGAACACCCGGCCGTGGGCGGTCCGCTTGCCGGTCAGTTCCTTCACGCGCTTGGCGGGCGGAACATTCTTTCCCTTGGGCACCGGGTCATGCCGCGGCACCGCGTTCACGCCGAGATCACGCGCCTCCGGCTTGTTGTCGCTGCCGGTGAACCAGTCCTTGACGTTGTCCAGCCAGCCGCGTTCGCTGTCCGGCTTCCATCCACCTCGTGCATCCTCCATCGGAGGGGCACTGGACGCGGCAGCCTCCACAGGAGGCTGCGCGCCCAACATGACACCGAGTACCAGAAGGCCGGCCACCAGCCGACGGGGTCTACGCGTTGTCTTACGTCTGAACACTGTCCGGTCTCCAATTCGGCAGGCATGAAATGCAGCACGAAACCAGGGCCGTGGGCATACGGAAATAACATCGCAGCGATAAAGGAATGAAAGGAAACTGCTGAGCCGGACAGCGGCGATCGATAGTCCGAAGAGGGGCCACCTCAGCCGGAAAGTCAAATGCGAACGCCGGCGAACACTCAGTGTCTACACCAGACCTCCAGCCAAACGTTCACGCCCCGCCACCCGCCGGACAGGGACATACGGACGGATCTTGACTCTCTGAAGAATCCCTGTCAATCAAGCAGTCAAAGCGTGATCGCCTCTAGTTGGGCGATCCGAGCTTGGGCTGAACCACCCCCTTGTTACGACGTCGTCGACCCCTGGGGCGTCACACCTACTCGGAAGTAACAACGAAAAAATCACGAATCTCGACAGCCGGTGACAACATAATCACATATTGTAAAGAAATCAGTCAGAGAATAACGATTGGACAACGGATCATGTTGCGCCGGCGCGATACCGCAGGCCTTCCCCTAAAGCGGCGGAATTTGTTAACATCCAGCGGCCTTTAAATGCGTGAAATCTCCGCCACGTGGTGGCATGCATACGAGGAGGCACTCATCGTGTGGGGGAGAGATCAGACAGAGCGCCTGAACGACAGGGCACTACGAGATCAGCTTTACGACCACGGCGAGCCATCCGAAGCGGCCAAGGGCAGATGGGCCGCATCCGCCGACCTGGCCTCCTGCCTCGAGCGCGCCCGGCAAGGCGACGAGGTCGCGTTCGAAGTGCTGTACCTGGACATCCAGCCAAGGCTGTTGCGGTACCTGCGGACCCTCGTCGACAACGACGCCGACGACGTGGCCGCCGAGGCCTGGCTACAGATCGCAACCGCTCTGCCCACCTTCACGGGCGACTCAAGCGCGTTCCGCAGCTGGACCGCCACAATCGCCCGCAACCGTGCCATCGACCACCTGCGCCGACGAAGACGGCGACCCGTCAGCACGTTTCAACTCGAGGCGCTGAACGACATAGCGGGCCGCGACGGCGACCCCGAACGCCTCATCCTCGACAAGGACGCCACCGACGAGGCCCTCGCCCTCATCGGACAACTCCCCCGCGACCAGGCCGATGCCGTTCTCCTGCGCTTCATCGTCGGCCTCGACCCCGAAGAGGCGGCCAGGGTTCTGGGCAAGCGTGCCGGTGCGATTCGCACCGCGACCTATCGGGGCCTGCGCAACCTCGCAGCGCGACTCAGACCCTCGCCTGACGCGGCGCGGCACAGCACCCCGGCACAATGAGGACCGCCATGATCAACGAGCCTCCTGAGAACGACCGAACGACGGCCGAGCAACTGATCCGCGCCGCCGCAGCCGACGTCGGCTCCGACGCGGCTCCGCTCGCCGAGTTGCTCGCCGCGGCGACGGCACCGGCGCGACCCGACGAAACAGCCGGACTGCACGCCGCACTGACCGCCTTCCGGCAGGCACGGCGCACCGGCACGATACCGAGTCACCGCCGTGGGATCATGACGCGGATCCTGAGCATCAAGGCCGCCACGATCGCACTCGCCATCGCGCTCCTTGGAGGTGTCGCCACCGCCACCGGACCGTCGCCCATGCCGCCTGCCGAACAGCCCACCGCACCACAAAGCCACGCCGGGTCCGGCACGCCGTCCTTCATGCCATCGGGCGATGCGCGGACAAGACAGTCGTCACTGTCCCCGACCGCGTCGCCGTCCCCGTCTTCACGATCGGCGCCCGTCGAACCGTGCACCACCCACAGCGCTACCAAGCCGACAGACAAACCAGACCTCTCGCCGCCGGGGAAAGCCTCCAGGGGTAAACGGAAAGTGCACGGCCACTGCGCCGACCCAGCGCCGCACGGCAAAATCTCGCACCGCAAGGCCACGCCCCCGGCTCGCAAATCCGAGCGGGACCATCGACCACCCCGGCATGACAAATAGACAACAGAGTGCGAGCGGGCGCGACGTCGACCGCTGATGTCGCTGTGTGGTCGTGCATGTCGAGGACCGCGGTCGCAACGACTCCGTCACCGCATGAAGATCAGGATTCACAACGGACAGAGCAGCCAGGCCAAGCGACCGTACCGACGCGGGGAAGGCAAGGCACGATCGTCACGCCGGCTCGGCCGGGAATACGATGACCTCACCTGATCATCGAAGGGCCCGTGAGAATGGCAGCCGGATCGACATGCGTCGACTGAACGCTCTCGCCGAGCGTGTCGCGACGCGCCTCGACCTGCTCGCCATCCGGATGGTCGACGCCTTCGTGGCGGAGATCCCCCTCTACGCCCACCTGCCGGGAGAGCAGTTGGAGGGCGAGGTCCTCCAGATCTGCCGACACAACCTGCGGCTCTTCTTCCGGGTCCTCAGCCACGACGAACTGCCGGACGAGCGAGAACTGCTGACCGTCCGCCGCAGCGCCGCCCTGCGGGCGGAGGAGCGGGTGCCGCTGGAGACGGTTCTGGCGGCCTACCGCGTGGGATCGCGAATCGGGTGGCAGGCGCTCTGCGACGATGCGCATCCCGACGAGCGTGCGGACCTGTTCGAGGCCGCGCACATGGTGATCACGTTCAACAACGTTGTCACCGGCGCGGTCGCCGCGGCGTACCTCGAGGAGCGGCAGGCGATCCACGACGAGGATCGGGAGGCGCGCCGCCGGCTGGCGGAGGCGCTCCTCGCCGGGACGCCCGCACGCCAGCTGGCCGAGCGCGCCGACCACTGGCTGGCCGCCGGGTACCACGTGCTGGCGGTTCGGGTCGAGTCCTCCGTCGACGAGCGCGACGAGGAGGTGGAGAGCGCCGTGGCGGCCCGCCGCAAGTTGCGGCGGATGGAGCAGAGCCTGTCCGACGACTCCGGTCACGAGTCGCAGCCGCTGAGCGTGCTCGCACCCGGCGGCGGCGTGGTCCTCCTCCCCCGCACGGACCCGGACGACCGCGACGCACGTGCCGCGGACCTGGTGGCGCGCATGGCGAAGGCAGCCGATGCGCCGGTGCTGGCGGGGGTCGCCACGGGAGCGGACCTGGGCGGCGTGCCGTCGGCGGCGGCGGAGGCCGACCACGTGCTCCGGCTGGCCGTACGGCTGAACGCCGAGCCTGGAACGTACACACTCGACGACGTCCTGTTGGAGTACGTGCTGACGAGCGCCGGGGAGGTGGGCAGGCGTCTGGCCGATGTCCTCCAGCCGCTGGAATCCGGGCCCGAACTCGTGCAGACGCTCGCCGCGTGGTTCGCCAACGATTTCCACCGGATGCCCACGGCGGCCGCGCTGCACATCCATCCCAACACCCTCGACTACCGGCTGACCCGGATATGTGAACTCACGGGCTACTCCGCCGGGTCGGGGCGCGGCGTCCTCGTGCTGGGTGCGGCGTTGACCCTGCAGGCGCTTGGGAGAAATCACAACGAACGGTCCTGAACTCTCGGGTGAACGCCAATAGTTGTCGGACGTGTGATCGGGCTAACATCCCACGACGCCGATTCTGGCTTTAGCCGAGGAAATCGCATGAATCGCTCGTTCGCTTTATTCAGCGCGCTGGCCGTCACGGCCGCCCTGATGGTGAGCACTCCTGTCGCCGCGGCTGCAGGAGCACCGGCCCCGCCCTCCAGTCCCAGTGCCGGACACGGTCCCGACCACGGCGGACCGCAACCCGGTTGCGATCCGATCGACCCGTCCGCCTGCCTGCTGCCGTTTCCCAACGACTATTTCACCGTTCCCGACCGATCCACGGAAACCGGCCGGCGGATCGCCTTTTCACCGGGGATGATGCCGCAGAACGTCGCCGGAACTCCGATCGACCCGACCGAATGGAATCGAAACGACGGGTTCAGCCCCGGCACGCCGATCCTCACCAGGGTGCCCGGGGTCGATTTGACGAAATCCAAGGCGGCCCCGGTCACCGACATCGGCGCCTCACTCGACGACGACGCGCCGATCGTGCTGCTCGACACCCGCACCGGCAAGCGCACGGCGTACTGGGCGGAACTCGACGCCAACGCGACCGATCCCGCCCGCCAGGCTTTGATCATCCACCCGGCCGCGAACCTCGCGGAGGGGACGCGCTACATCGTCGCGCTCCGCTCGATGCGCGAGGGTTCAGGTCGTCTCATCCCGCCCGGCCCCGCCTTCGCGGCGTACGTCGATTCCGGGCACGGCGCCGGGAAGACCGACCCGGGGCGTCTGGCGCAGATGAAGAAGATCTTCGCGACGCTCGAGAAGGCCGGGGTGAGAAGGCACAGCCTCTACCTCGCCTGGGACTTCACGGTCGCCAGTGAGCGCGGTCTGTCCGAGCGGATGCTGCACATCCGCGATGACGCCTTCCGGCAACTCGGCGACACCGACCTGGACGACAAGCACGTCAAGGGACGCTCTCCGCGGTTCGCCGTCGACTCGGTGCGGGACTTCAGCGCGTGCGGCGCCGACGGTTGCCAGACGGGTGAGAACGACCAGATCGCACGCCGCGTCGCGGGCCGCGTCTTCGTGCCGTGTTACCTCGACGAGAGCGGCTGCCCGTCCGGGGCGACGTTCCACTACTCGAACGGCTCCTCCCTGCCGAGCCAGATCCCCGGCAACGAGCGGGCCGCGAACTTCATCTGCAACATTCCCCGCTCGGCCGTCTCAGGCGGGCACATCCGCAAAGTGCACCCGTCGCTGTACGGCCACGGCCTGCTCGGCAGCGCCGACGAGGTCGACTCCGGCAAGCTGTACACGATCGGCGACGACCACGGCATCATGTTCTGCGCGACCGACTGGATCGGCCTCGCGCGAGACGACCGTGCGACCGCCGCCGACGCCTACCGCGACATCTCGAAGTTCCCGACCGCCGCCGACCGCGGGCAGCAGGGAATGCTCGACTTCCTCTATCTGGGCCGGGCGATGATCCACCCGGACGGCTTCGCGGCGGACCCGGCCTTCCGGTTCGACACGCACGGCCGGACCGAATCGGTCATCGACACCCGCGAACTGCTCTACATGGGCGGCAGCCAGGGCGGCATCATGGGCGGCGCCCTCACCGCGGTGGCGCCCGACTTCACCCGTGGCGTGCTCGGCGTTCCCGGCATGAACTACAGCCTGCTGCTCAACCGCAGCGTCGACTTCGCGCCATTCCAGGCGATCTTCGACCAGAACTATCCCGACAAGCTCGACCAGCAGATCATCTTCGGGCTGCTGCAGATGTTGTGGGACCGGTCGGAGGCCGGCGGCTACGCCCACCACATGACGACCGACACCTACCCGAACACGCCCGCCCACAAGGTGCTCCTGCTCGCGTCCTACGGTGATCACCAGGTGTCCACCTGGTCCGCGGCGGTCGAGGCGCGCACCATCGGCGCCCACATCCGCACGCCGATCCTCGACCCCGGCCGTTCGCAGGAGAAGACGCCGTTCTGGGGGGTTCCCCGGATGGAGCGCTCGCCGTACCGCGGGCCGGCGACCATCACGCTCTGGGACATCGGGCCGCTGCGCACCGTCGACGGTGAGGTCGAAGGGACACCGCCGCCGCCCATCGCGAACGTACCCAACAGCGAGGGCGTGGACCCGCACGGGCCGGACGCCACCGAGACCACGGCCGGGCAGGAGCAACTGGCGACCTTCCTCCTCGACGGCGTGGTCGTCGACACCTGCGGAGACCACCCCTGCTACCTCGACCGCTGGACCGGGCCGTGATCCGCCTCGTGTCCGCAAGCCCCGAGACCCCCTAGGAGTGCACCATGCGGTCCCCTTCCGGCGGGCGGCGCCTGCGCCTCGCCGTCATCGCGTCACTGTCCATGGCCACCCTCCTCACCGCGGCCGGCCCCGCGGTCGCGTCCGCGCCCGACGGCCCGTCCCCCGGCCGGTCGCATGACGAGTCACATGACAAGGCGAACGGCGGAAAGCACGATCTGCAGATCACGGTGGTGTCCAGCCGCCCCGACCAGGTGTCGGGCGGGGACGCACGAGTGCAGGTCCAGGTCCCGGACGACGTCTCCCCCCAGCGCGTCAAGATCCGCCTGAACGGCGCGGAGGTCACGCGCGAGTTCTCCGCGGGCGAGCAGCGGCGGACGCTCGTCGGCCTCGTCGACGGGATGCGCGCCGGCGTCAACGTCCTCACGGCGGAGACGGTCGGTGACCACCACCGTGACGCACGGCTCACGCTGACCAACCACAGCATCACCGGGCCGATCTTCTCCGGCCCCCAGCAGGAGCCGTTCGTCTGCAAGACCGAGCAGTCGGGCCTCGGGCAGCCGTTGGTCGACAACCACGATCACGTGGGCCTGCCGGTCTTCGCGCTCGACGCGAACGGGCAGAAGACCGACCAGATCGTCGGGTGGAGCCGCGACTGCAGCGTCAAGCCGCGCGTCGACCTCGTGTACCGGACCACGAGCGGCGGCTGGAAGCCGCTGCCGGCCGACGGCAGCCGGCCGTCCGACCTCGCCACCACCACGACGTCGGACGGACGCGACGTCGACTTCGTCGTCCGCTGGGAGCGCGGCACCATCAACCGGTTCATCTACAGCATCGCGATGCTGAGCCCCCTGCAGGTGGACGGGGGCCACGCCGCCGACTCCGTCTGGAACAAACGCCTGATCTACAGCTTCAGCTCGGGCGGCGTCGGGATCGGGCACACCCAGGGAGACCTCGGCACCACGATCGATGGCATGTTCAACGCCGAAGAGGGGCTGGCCGCCGGATACGCGGTCGCCTACTCCACGGGCAACGACACCGGGAACCACTACAACCTCCAAGTCGGCGGCGAGACCGCCCTCATGGTGAAAGAGCGGTTCATCGAGGAGTACGGCAAGCCGCTGTACACCGTCGGCGTCGGCGCCTCCGGCGGCGGTCTTCAGCAGTACGTGTACGGGCAGAACCATCCCGGCCTCATCGACGCGGCCATCCCCGTGTACGCCTATCCGGACATGGTCACGCAGGGCATCCACGTCGGCGACTGCGAGTTGCTCGAGTACTTCATGGACGTCACCGACGCGGCCAACCCCAAGTGGCAGAACTGGGACAACCGCCAACTACTCGAAGGCCTGAACTCGAGCAGCACCGTCCGCAACCCTTACACGGGAAAGCCCGGCTCCAGCGAGTGCATCAACGGCTGGCGGGGGCTCAGTCCGTTGACTCTCAACCCGCACTACGGGTCGGCCGGCTCCAATCAGAATCTGATGGAGCCGAAGGGCGTCATGGACACCGTCAAATGGACCCACTTCGATGATCTGCGCAATATCTACGGGGTGAAGCCGGACGGCTTCGCACGACGGACCTTCGACAACGTCGGCGTCCAGTACGGCCTCCAGGCGCTCCGTGACGGCGCGCTCACGCCCGAGGAGTTCCTGCACCTCAACGCCACCGTCGGCGGGTGGAAGGACCCGGAGGACATGGTGCAGGAGGGGGCGCCGTTCGTGCCCGGCGGCACTTTCGACCCGTGGAGCTCGCGCAACATGACCTTGAGCCCGGACGGCGGCGCGACACCGGCGCCGCGCACCGAGGGCGACGTCGGTGCGATCGAGGCGGCCTACCGGTCCGGTCTCGTCTTCCGCGGCCGGATCGACATCCCGATCATCGACTGGCGGCATTACCTCGAGGACGAGCTCAACATGCACAACAGCCGCCAGTCCTTCGCCAGCCGGGAACGCATCATCGAGGCACATGGAAACGCGGACAACCAGGCCATCTGGTTCACGGACGCGCGGCCGGGCGGCGCCCAGTCGAGCCAGCTCCCCGAGGCGTTCAAGGCCATCGACACGTGGATGGAGAACATCCGGGAGCACCCGGAGCGTACCGTCGGTCAGAACAAGCCGTCGGAGGCCACCGATCGATGCTTCGCCACCGATGGCCGGCTCATCGCCTCCGGGCGGAACGTCTGGGACGGAATCCTCGACCACAAGCCGGACGGGGCGTGCACCGAGCTGTTCCCGATCCACTCCACGTCGCGCATCGTCGCCGGTGGACCCTTCGACGAGGACATGTACAAGTGCCGGCTCCAGCCGGTCGACAAGGCTGTGGCGAGGGGCGACTACGGTTCGTGGCGACCCGACTCGACGCAGAGGGCCAGGCTGAAGCAGATCTTCCCGGCAGGCGTGTGCGACTACACCAAGCCGCCAGTGGGCCGCCCGTAAGCCGCTGCCCGGCGACGGGGTGAATATCGCCTTGTCTCCGGCCGTCAGACCGACGGCCGGAGACAAGGCCACACCATGCCGGCGTCACCAACCTTCCGGCCCGCAGCTCGCATCCACTGGATGAGCTACTCGTCGTCATCCGGGTACACCCATGGCTCAACGGTCCACGGGGCGGACACAGACGATCGCCACGCGGCATACCCGGCAGGCAGCGTGGCCGTCTCGCTCAGGCTGGGGTCTCGGGCGACCAGGTGGCTGATGTGCAGGACCACCAGGTTGTCGTCTTCGCCGTCCGTCTCGCCATCGCCGACCAGCCAGTCGTCCTCATCGTCGTGCACCACAACGAGAGCCGGGACCTGACCACTCGCCACCCGACGATTGACCACCGCTCCCAGGCCGGCAGGGAACGTCCCACTCTCGAACGGGAGGTCATGGCGGCGAACCAGTTCAGTCATGACGGAAGCCTGCCAGGACCACTGATCACCGTGCCAGTACTCGGGCTGCCGCCGCAACCGTCGCCGATCCTCCATAACCGCTCGCTACGCGGATTCCCGGTGTCAGTCGGATACGGCACACTTTCCGGCGTGATCGAGCCCCCCTCCCAACTCGTCCGTCATACCGCACGTCCGCTTCGCCGGCTCACGGCCGGCATCATCGACACGGTCGTCCTCGCACTGCTCACGTCCATCGCCGCGGCCTTCATCCCGGTCTCGTCATCTCTCCCCGACGACTCCTCGATCGAGAATCCCTGGGGCAGCAATCCCACGGTCTGGGCCCTTGGCGCGGCCCAGATCATCATCGGCGTCCTGTACCTCGGCCTGGCGCACGCACGCTGGGGACAGACGATCGGCAAGCGAGTGCTGAAGATCAAGGTCGTATCGCTCTCCACCGGCCAGGCACCGACCCTCACCAGGGCCATGGCACGTGCGCTCTTCTTTCTCGGCGCTCCGCTCGTCCCCGTCATCGGCTCGTACGGACGATGGTGATCGCGAAGCCCTGAAATCCCGCGGGAGGGTCAAACCGTCCTGCTACAGCTCGACGACGCACTTGACGAAGCCTGCGGGGCGGTGGCCGAAGTAGCCGAAGCCGGTGTCCACGTCGTCCAGCGAGACGCTGTGGGTGACGAGCGGCTCGAGGGTGAGACGCCGGTCCGCCATCATCCGCAGCCCGTCGGCCAGGGCCGCCATGAGGCGCCATCGCTGGCCGGTGAAGCCGTTGACGATGGTCACCCCGCGATACCAGAGCTCGATGTCCAGATCGCGGGGGCCGTCGTGGTGGTAGCCGGCGACGCACAGCGTGCCGTGCGTCGTCACGAGATCGCCCGCGAGCTTGAGCCCGGCAGCCCGGCCGGAGAACTCGACGACCACGTCGAACGCCCCGGCGAGACTCCCGGTGGCCTCCTCGGGAGCGTGCACCTCGCCGGCCCCGAGTTCGGACGCGAGATCGCGCGCGTACGGCACCGGGTCGACGCCGGCGAGACGCGCGGGAGCACGGTCGGCGGCGACCTGCAGGGCGGTCAGCCCCATGAACCCGAGCCCCACGACGGCGACACGTTGCCCGGACCTCAGGCCACACCTCGACAGGGCCTCGACGACGCAGGCCAGCGGCTCTCCGAGCGCCGCCCGGCTCGGCACGTTCGACGGGACGGGGAGCAGTTCCCTGGCCGGGACGTTCACGGCGTCGGCGAACGCCGGGAACGCGAAGCCGGTGACGCGATCCCCTCGGGACCACCCGTGGACGCCGTGGCCGAGCTCCACGATCTCGCCGCTCAGCTCGTGACCGAGCCGGCGCGGCTCGGCGCCGTCGTGCTCGGCCCACGCGGGCAGCTCGGAGACGCAGATTCCCGAGGCGAGGGTGCGCACCCTGACCTGCCCAGGTCCGGGTGGCGTGTCCGGGGCCTCGACGACCTGCGACCTGCCGGGGGCGACGACCTCTGAAATCCGCATGATCTCCTCTTCGACTTCGGTCCGGGCTCAGTTCCTGGTACGGCGGGCCAGCTCGACGGCTCCCTCGACAGGCGGAGCCTGGAGCAGAGTGGTGGTGACCCCAGGGAGCAGGGATGCCAGCTCGGCCTCGAACGCCGCCAGGAGACGGGGCTGGCCGGTGATGACGCCGCCCGCGACGACCACCGCGCCGACCTCGGCCCCTCGCCTGGCCAGCTGCCCCACGAGACGGGCGAGGGACCGGCCGCCCGCCCTGATGACGTCGCCGGCCGTCTCCGACCCGGCTTCGGCCGCCGCGAAGACGGCTGGAACGTGGGCGCCCCAGGTTTCGACGCCCCCGTTCCAGCTCATCACCGCGGCGAGCTCGGGCAGCCCGGGAACGCCGAAGGCGCGCAGCAGCGCGTCCTCGAGCCCGTCGCCGGGAGTCCCCGCGTCCGCCTGGGAGAGCACCGCCCGGGCCGCGTCACGGACGATCGCGGAGCCCGATCCCTCGTCACCCAGCACCCATCCCCATCCGCCGGCGGACAGGTACGCCCCCGTGTCGCGGTGCCTGCCCACGGCGATGGCTCCGGTGCCGGAGACGACGCCGACGCCGCCGGCCAGGCCGGCCGCCGGAACGAGCAACTCGGCGTCGTTGACGACGGTGGAGGCCACCCCGAGCACCTGGCCGAGCTCGCGGGCCAGGTGGTCGCAGTGGCCGGGAGTCTCACAGCCGTGCGCGCCCACGGCGACGTGCCGTACGGCGTGGCCCGAGCCGAGCAGCGGCTGGAGGCGCTCCGCCAGCCATGCCGCCGCCTGGGGAAGCGAGGCGGTCTGCCAGCCGGAGCTGGGCACCGTCCGGTCGGCGAGGACCTCGCCGGTCCGCACGTCCACCAGACGCATCCGCGTCTTGGTGCCCCCGACGTCCACACCGGCCACCGCCTCGGTCATCCGATCGGCTCCTCGATCTTCGTGTCGGTGTTGTTGAAGACGAAGTCCTCGATCTCCACGCCCCTGGCCTGCGCGAGCGATCCCGCGAGCCGCTGCACGACGGCGGTCTCGAGGACCGTGCGCACCGGCATGGAAACGCCCTCGGGGACGCGCACGACGTGCAGGTGCTCATCGGGCTCGACGGCGGCCGAGGTGACGCAGAGCGTGAGGTGTCGGGCACCGGCCAGACTGCGCGCGAGCTCCAACTCCCGGCCGTCGCCGATCACCACGTGCAGGGTCTCCCCCGCCGACTCCATCTCCCCGTGCAGGTAGTTGCGGGTGACCAGCGCCGAGGCGGGCACCCGGCACACCTCGCGCAGCAGCAAGGCCCCGGACTCCGACGCGGAGCGGGCGGCACCCGACGCGACGACGTCCGCGGCGACGACCCGTCCGCCACGCTCGGCCACTTCGTCGACGACCGGTGCCAGGACGGCCTCGTGGCGTGCCAGGACGTCGGCGATGCCGCCCCATTCGCCGGTGATCTCCGCCGGGGGCCGGCCGAGCATGGTTCGGGCGATCATGGCCAGGGCGACCAGGGTGCCGGTGTAGCCGATGGTCGAGGCGTAGCTGTCGGGCTCGTTGCCGAGGTCGACGCAGTGCGCCACCGAGTCGGCGAGCCGGGAGGGCGCGACGTTGACCACCGCCGCCCGGAGTTCCTCCGGCACGAGGGCGAGCGCGTCCACCGTCTCGGGGCTGCGGCCCGACTGCGAGACGCCGATCACGAGATCCGCGTCGGCGAACCTGATCGGGGAGCCGACCTCGCTGGCCAGTTCCTGGCGGGCCAGCAGCCCGCCGTCGGAGAGCATGCGCATCGGCAGGGCCAGTGCGGCGTGGCTGGCTCCCATTCCGACGAAGACGGGACGCGTGCTGCGTGCGAACACGTCACTCCCTGCGGCGACCTCGGCGAGTTCCTCCGCGACCCGGGTCGCGACCCGCTCCAGGGCGGCCGGCTGGCCCGCCCGGCCGTCGAGATAGGGGATTCGTTCTCCCGGCATTTCCGTCATTTCCCTTCGAGAGACCTGTGAGGACCAACTACTGCCACGAGCTGACCAAAAGGTTCAATATAGATACCTCTGCATACCACATGATGCCGTAATGGATCCTGGTATGCCGCATTGGGGTACCGATCAGGATCTCGCGGACATTTCACAGCCCGGGCAGCACGAAGCCGCGGGACTCACGAGTGACGTGGATCCCACGGTGCCGTAACGATCAGACGGAGCTTCCTCCACCACGGGTGAAGGACGTGCGCAGGCGGTACCGGTCGCCGCGGTAGGTGATGGTCGACACCAGCACGACCCGCCCCACCGCGTCGACCATCGACTGGTGCATCACCAGGACCGGATCTCCGGGGACGAGGTCGAGGTGCCCGGAGATCTCCTCGGGGCAGCCCATGGACTCGATGACCGACTGGGCGACGACCGGCTCGGCCCCCGCGGCGGCGAGTTCCTCGAGCAGGGAGGCCACGGCGAAGTCGGTGTCCGGAAGCCCGGGCGCGAGATTCAGCACCACGCGGGAGGCGTCGACTCCTATGGCGAGGCCGTCCAGCATGCGCACGCGTTCGAGCACGAAGAGCTTGGTGCCCGCCGCCACGCCGAACTGGTCGGCCTCGTCGAGGGACGCCTCCCTGACCTCCGCGCGGATCACCCGGGAGGTCGCGACCAGGGCCTTGCGCCGCGCCGTCTCGGTGAAGGACTCCAGCGAGTTGGGCCAGTCGCGGTCGGGCCGGCTCGCGACGTACCACCCGCGACCATGGGAGGACCGCAGCACACCCTGCTCGACCAGGTGCTGCAGCGCTCGCCGGAGCGTCACCCGGCTGATGCCCATCTGCGTGCACAGCTCGCGCTCGGCGGGCAGGCGCCGCCCGGCGGGAAGCACCCCCTCGCGCACCTGGCGCTCGATCAGCTCGGCCGCCTGCACCCACAGAGGCTCAGGGCTGTCCGAAGCGATGAGAGTCGCCTGAGACACCCTATTCACCGGGTCCACGTCCCTCCCTGCTCCTGCCCGCCTTCCGCGGGCGAACATAATGTCATTCTCACACCGGATCCGTGCGGTCGAGCATCACTCATGGCGATCTCCGACCAGGCGGTCGAATGCCGCGTCCAGCTCCGGGTCCGTCCGGCGTCGCGACTCCGCCTGATCGAACCAGGACAGAATCTCTCGCGCGCCTCGCGCAAATGGCACTTGTGGCAAGAAACCCGGCACAAGGCTCTTAATCAGCGAGTTGTCATAAATAACCGAATGTCGGAAATCTTCTTGCAGGACCGGGCCCATCCACGCGATTTCCCGGCCGATGTCCTCGCTCGACCGGTGCACGATCCTGGGCTCCACGCCCGCGGCCTCGGCGAGGCAGAAGTGGATCTCGTCCCAGGTGAGAAGCTCGTCAGAGGTGATGTGCACGCTCTGCCCCACAGCCTGCCGGTTCCCGAGCAGGCCGGTCAGGCCGCGCGCGAAGTCGCGGGCGTGCAGCAGGTTCCACAACGAGGTGCCGTCGCCGTGGACGACCACCGGCCTGCCCTGGCGCCAGCGCTCGATCGCGGTCCAGCCGGCCAGGATGGGCAGCACCGTCTCGTCGTAGACGTGCGCCGCCCGCACGATCGTCACCGGGAACGCCTCGTAGCGGTACGCCCGTTCGAGCTCCTCCTCGCAGCGGAGCTTCTGCATGGGGTACTCGAAGCCGTTGTTCCGCCGGGCGGAGGACTCCACGATCGGCAACCGGGGGGCCGGCCGCGCGTACAACGACCCGGTCGAGATGAAGACGTACTGCCCGGTGCGCCCGGCGAACCTGTCCACGTCGGCCCTGACGTCCTCGGGGGTGTACCCGATGAAGTTCACCACGGCGTCGAACGTCTCGTCACCGAGGGCCGCGCGCATCGCGGCGTCGTCGCGGGCGTCGGCGTGGACGACGCGCACGCCCTCCGGCACGGGACGCACCGTCGTGCGGCCTCTGGTGACGACGGTCAGGTCCACGCCGGCCGCGACGGCCTCCCGCGCGCAGGCCGCGCTCAGCACGCCGGTTCCCCCGATGAAGAGCACCCGTCGCGCACTCATCGCGTCCCCGCCTCCACCGTCCGCCTGCCTGTGGCGAGACCGCGGCCGACGAGGAAGTCGTAGCAGCGGCGCAGCAGCTCGTACATGTCCCCGCGGGTACGGTCCGCCTCGACGATGTGCCACTTCACGGCCGGATTCGCGCGGGCCACGCCCTCCACGTCGACCACGCCGTCACCGAAGGGCAACATGTGGTCGTCCATCCCCCGTGCCGGGCCGTCCTTGAGGTGGACGAACTCCAGGCGGTCGCCGAGCGAGGCCGCGACGGGGGCCGGCTCGAGCCCCGCCGTACGGACCCAGTAGGCGTCCAGCTCGACGACGACCGCCGGGTCCAGTTCCCGCAGCAGGATGTCGTAGGCCCGCTCCCCGTTCATGACGTTCTCGAACTCCCCGAAGTGGTTGTGGTAGGCGATGCGCATGCCCTGCCCGGCGGCGTTGGCCGCCGCCTCGTTGATGCGCTCGGCCCCCTTCAGCACGCCGTCCAGCGTGGTGAACTCCTCCGGCTCCATGCTCCAGACGAGCGTCGTGACGCCGAGTTCCTCGTTCTCGTCGAGGATCGCCTCGGCGGCGTCACCCACCGGGAACGGCGCGTGCACACTGCAGATCTCCAGGCCGAGGCCGTCGGCCACACGCCGCACGACGGACGGCTGGTTGCCGTACAGGCTGATGGGCTCGACCGCGACGTACCCGAGCGCCGCCACCCGCTCGAGCACACCGAGCAGGTCGCGGGACGCCTCCTCGTGCAGGGACCACAGCTGTGCCGCGATCGGCGCGGGCGCCACCGGACGGCTCACGCCGCACCTCCGATCGTCCGCCCGTTGCCGAGCGGCCAGCGCGTCGACCACGTGAGGATCTCGTCGTCCTCGAGGCCCGCCGCCCAGAGCGTCGCCTGGCGGACCAACTGCCGGAAGCCGGGGTTCCCCCAGGCCCGGGGGTCATGCCCGAGCGCGGTGTAGCAGACCCGGCCGCGGCCGTGGTCGCGCACGTAGACGACCGGCTCGGCGCCGCCGGCGGTCTCGCGCTCGGCGAGCACCCGCACGTCGGGGGCGTACTCGAGGACGTAGAACTCGTCGTCGATGCCGAAGTCCTCCATGTGCCGCGTCACCGGATGGGTGCCGCGCAGCCGCACGTCGAACCGGCCCTCGGAACCGGAGTCCCCGTGCGACAGGTACCGCGAGCCGACCAGTTCGAACGCGACCCGGTCGGCCTCGATGCCGCCTTCGCCGAAGCCGAACAGGTTGCCCGCGTGCAGGACGACCAGCCCCTTGCCTTCGGCGACCAGGTCGGACAGGGCCTGCTGCTCCCTCTGGTCGAAGGTGACGGACGAGCGATAGACGACGTACACATCCGCCTCGGCCGTGGCCGGTGTGAGATCGGCGAAACGGGCCATCCCCATGGCCCTGGCGGTGGGAAGCCCCGCCTCGGTGACGATCTCCTGCAGCGCGAGCGCCGCACCGATCAGGTCGTGGTGGATGTCGGTGCCGTCGACGATCACCATCGCGGACGGTGAGCGTCTCAACTTCATCGTGGTTCCTCCGGTAGTGCGGGAGTCGTCAGGCGAGGCCGGCGACGCGAGCGCGGCGCCGGCCTCCGTGTGGGCGTCTCAGGTCGGGTCCGACCCTCCCTAGCCGGCGTGCGCGGCGGCCTCGGCGTACTCCTTGGCCATCTTGTCGCCGCCGCCCGTCTTCCACTTCTGGACCGCCGCCGTCAGGCCGGAGGCGGGCTCCCGTCCGAGGAACACCGCGGTGACCGCGTCCTGCATCTGCTGCTGCAGGGACGCGCCCTTGGCGTTGAAGGTCTCGGAGTACAGGTGCGCGGCCGGGTTGTCGAGGAGCATCGGGACGACCTTCTGCTGCCAGTCGTGGTTGAGCTTGTCGACGCCGGGGGCGCCCTGCGGGTCGCACAGGACCTGGGGGCCGCCCGCGATGTAGGCCAGGCCGAGGTCCTGCTCGCGCTGCCCGCGCGTGGTCAGCACGGCGACGCCGTCCTTGACCTCGTAGTCCACGCCCTCGACCCCGTAGCTCATGATGAACGACTCGCGGGAACCGAAGGGAGCCGCGATGTAGTCGAGGACCCGGAGGAACATGTCGATCCTCTTCTTGTCCGTCGTCTTCTTGATCATCGTCATCGCGTAGGCGCCGCCGCCGGTCCAGTGCACGGCGTTGCCGCCGTCCTTGCCGAAGGGGACCATGATGTCGAAGACGACGTCCTTGTCGTCCGCCACGATGCCGACCGAGCGGTTGCCGTCGTACAGCATGGCCAGCTTGCCCGACCGGAAGAGCGCGTCCCGCTGGACCTTGTTGGTCATCAGGGTCGGGGTGTCGGGGTGGAAGCAGCCGCTCTTGTAGAGGTCGGCGAGCTCGGACATGGCCGGGATGAACGCCTCGTGCTCCCAGGCCGATACGAAGGTGCCGTCGGCCTTCCGCGTCCACTTGTTGGGCACGCCGAACATCATCATCATGAAGTCGGCGATGTTGCCGCCGAACGCGTACACGCCGGCCTGCGCGTTGGTGACGGCCTTGGCGAGGTCCTTGAACTCCTGGAGGTTCGTCGGCTGGGGGTTGGCGCCTGCGGCCTTGATGACGTCGGTCTTGGTGTAGATCTGCGTGCTGAACACGGGGTCGGACTTGGGCACGCCGTAGATCCGGCCGTTGAGGTAGCCGTTGAGCCAGCCCGCCTTCTGGATCCCCGCGAGGTTGGGGTACTTCTTCACCGCGTCGCCGGAGAGGAACTCGCTCAGGTCGGTGAACTGCGCCTCGGCGAGCTGCGGCAGACGGGCGACGTTCTCGTAGAGGGGGACGGAGACGAACTCGGGCAGGTCGTCGCCGGCCACCAGGGCGGGGAACTTCGTCTGGAAGTCGGCGTACGGCACCTGGTGGGGAATGACGTTGAGGTTGAGCTCCTTGTTCAGCAGCTGCCAATAAGGGCTCTGGTCCACCGGCGGGGACGGCTGGCCGTACGTCATGATCAGCACGTTGAAGTCGCTGCCGTCGCCGATCGTGCCGTTGACCGTGCGCGGCCCGTCCATCGGGAAGGACGCGTAGACGTCCATGACGCCCTCGGCGCTGCCCTCCAGCAGGGCCTTGGGCTTGACCGGCGGAACATAGGTCGGCAGCGGCACCCCCTTGGCCGCGGCGGGCGCGGCGGCGCCGCCGCCCCCGGAGTCGGAACCGCACGCGGCGAGCACCCCGCTCAGCGGGATGAGCGCGGCGGCCAGCCCGGCACTCCTCAGGAGGTTCCGGCGGCTGAGGCCCTCATCCGAGGCCGCGAATCCGGATCGATTTCTGATCTCCATGATCTGTTCCTTTACGGTTTTCGACTAACCCTTGACGGCCCCGGTGAGCATCCCCTTCGACATGTGCTTCGTCAGGAAGGGATAGACGCACAGGATCGGCAGCGTGGCGATCGCCACGAGAGCCATCTGCACGGACTGCGCGGGTGGCGCGACATATCCGGGAATGGCGTGCGCAGTCGAGGTGACGTTGTTCTGCAGAACGAATGTGCGCATGACGAGCTGAAGCGGCCACTTTTGCGTGTCGTTCAGATACAGCAGCGGGCTGAAATAGTTGTTCCAGTAGCCGACGGCCAGGAAAAGGCCGACGACCGCGATGACGGCTTTCGACAGGGGCAGCACGATCGACCGGAGGATTCGCCATTCCCCCGCGCCGTCTATGCGGGCGGCGTCGAAGAGTTCCTTCGGTATGCCCTGGATGAAGCCGCGGACGATGACGATGTTGAACGCGCTCACCGCGCCCGGGATGATCAGCGACCAGTAGCTGTCGAGCATGCCGAGCTGCTTCACCATGAGATAGACGGGGATCATCCCCGGCCCGAACAGCAGGGTGAGCAGCACGAACGACAGCAGGCCACGCTGGAAGAGCGATCCCCTCCGGCTGAGGCCGTAGGCCGCCAGCACCGTGCAGAACAGGCTGAACGCCGTGCCCACGACGGTCACGCCGACGCTGATGACGATCGACCTGGCGACCTGCGTGCCGTTGAAGATCTGGTGGTAGGCCTCGAACGAGATCTGCGTGGGCCACAGGACGTAGCCGCCGTTCGCGTCGATCTGCTTCTTGGTCGCCAGGCTCGTGGAGACGACGACGAGGAACGGGAAGATCACGACGGCGCTGATCAGCACGAGGGCGAGCGCCTTGAGCGCGACCGCCACGGGCTTCGGCTTGCCGAGCCAGACGGGCCGGCCGGGATTGCTCATCGCTTGTACACACCTTCCTCACCGAACCGGTGGGCGATCTTGTTCGCCGCCAGGACGAGAAAGAGGCTGACGACGCCCTTGATGAGGCCGGCGGCGGTCGCGGTCCCCCAACTCCCGTCGACGACGCCGTTGTAGTAGACGAAGGTGTCGAGCACCTCCGCCGAACCCGGGCCGACCGCGTCGCGCTGCAGCAGGATCTGCTCGAACCCGACGGTCAGGGAGTCACCCAGGCGGAGGATGAGCAGCAGCACGATGATGGGCCGCATCCCCGGCAGCGTGATGTGCCAGAACCTGCGCCAGGCGCCGGCGCCGTCCATCGTCGCGGACTCGTAGAGACCGGGGTCGATGGCCGCGATGGCGGCGAGGAAGATGATCGTGCCCCAACCGGCGTCCTTCCAGATCGCCTGGGTGGTGAGCAGCAGCTTGAACGTGTCCGGGTTGGACATCACCTCGAACGGCGTGAGGCCGTGGGTGATCAGGAACCGGTTGACGACCCCCGCGCCACCGAGAACCTGCTGGAACAGCGCGATGATGATGACCCAGGACAGGAAATGCGGCAGGTAGATGACCGACTGGACGAAGTTCTTCGCCATCGGCACCGCCACGGTGTTCAGGAGCACCGCGAGCAGGATGGGGACCGGGAAGAACAACAGCAACTGCAGGAAGGTGATCTGCAGCGTGTTCCACACGGCGCTCCAGAACGCCTGGTCGGAGAAGAGCGCGGTGAAGTTGTCCCAGCCCACCCAGTCGGACCCGGTGAACCCGAGGAACGGCACGTAGTCCATCCACGCGACCACGCTTCCCAGCAGCGGGATGTACGTGAACAGCAGGAGCACGATGGCGGCCGGAGCCACCATGACGAGCAGCGGCGCGTCTCGCCATAACCGCGCAAGAAATGGCATCTTTTGCGGAGTTATCTGACTTTCCGAGCCCTCTGCGGTAACCCGGGGCAATGCCTGCTTCAGCGCCATGCACACCTCTCACCGAGTGCGTGAAACCGCCGGTGTGCCTGTGCCGACGTGGGCAGATACCAGCGAAGTACCGGGAAGATACCACTTGCACCAAAGTAAGACAACAAGTACCTTCGCGGTCACATGATGGTGCGCCGGTGCATGAGAAATGCAGGCCGGATCGACCCCGACGGGATATGCCTTGGACCCCTATTCCACCCTTCTCCCCCAGCCTGAACTGGCCTTTTCTCAACCGGGAACGTGCCTGCTGAATGCACGTACGGCCGTCGAGGTGGCCGGGTCCCCGGAAATCGACGGGCTGTTCCGGCGGTTTGTCGCCGGACTGCCCCTCCCGACCGGCGATCCAGGCAACGATCCAGCTAATACCACTCAGACCACGCTGAGCTTCGTGACCGAGACGGACGACGCACCCGGCGCCTACCGCATCTTGGTCACCGAGTCGGGCGTCGGCATCCGCGCCGGCGGGTTCGAGGGGGCGGTCAGCGCCTTGACGACGCTGCGGCAGCTCATGCCGGCCCACGCCTGGCGGCGCGAGTGGAACGCCGGCGGCGGCTGGGCCGTACCGTGCGGCACGGTGGCGGACCGGCCGGAGTACGGCTGGCGCGGCGCGATGCTCGACGTCGCCCGCCACTTCTTCCCCAAGCGCACGATCCTGCGCTACGTCGACCTACTCGCCGCCCACCGCTTCAACCGCCTGCATCTGCATCTCGCGGACGACCAGGGATGGCGCGTGGAGAGCCGGCGCCACCCGCGGCTGCACGAGGTCGGCAGCTGGCGGCCCTCGACCAGGCTCGGCCCCGACGGTGTCCCCGACGGCACCCCGCACGGCGGCTACTACACGCTGGACGACCTGGCGGAGATCTCGGCCTACGCGCGGGCCCGGGGGATCACGATCGTCCCCGAGATCGACGTGCCGGGGCACACCTCGGCCCTGCGCGCCGCCTATCCCGAGCTCGGACGGCCCGGCCAGGAACAGGCCGTGCTCGACACCGTCTGGGCCGGCGGGTCCTCCCTCAGCCCCACCCGCCCGGTCGTCGCCTTCCTCGAGGACGTCCTGGCGGAGATCCTCGACGCGGTCGACACCCCGTACGTGCACCTCGGCGGCGACGAGTGCGACATGGGCTGGTGGGCGGACGATCCGGCCATCGCGGCCGAGATGGCCGAGCACGGGTACACCGACGTGAAGCAGATGCACGGCCACTTCCTCCGGTCCCTGGGCCGGTTCCTGTCCTCCCGCGGCGTACGCATGGTGGTGTGGGACGAGGGGTTCGTCACGGGTGGCGTGCTCCCCGACACCATCGTCATGGCGTGGCGCGGGCACGAGGTCGCCGGCCGTGCCGCGGCCTCACACGACGTGGTGCGGGCGCCCCTGTTCCCGACGTACTTCAACTTCGACCAGTCGGACCTGCCCGAGGAGCCGCGCTCGGAGGGCGGCCCCATCACGCTCGACGACATCGCGGCCTTCCCCCCGGCCCCCGCGGAGTGGCCGGACGGCATGCGACAGCGGGTCCTCGGCGCCCAGTTCCAGATCTGGAGCGAGTGGGTGGCCACCGAGAGCCGCCTCGACTACCTGGCCTTCCCTCGTGCCTGCGCGCTCGCCGAGGTGTTGTGGCGGGGGCGGGTCGCGGACCCGGTGGACTTCGAACGGCGCCTGACCGTCCATCTCGAGCGGCTCGACGCGCTGGGCGTCGGCTACCGCCCGCCGGCCGGGCCGCACCCGTGGCAGACCGGCGGGACGGGCGTCTGGCGGCGCTCCGGGCCGGGGCGGATCGAGGAGACCAAGAAGTGGGTGGAGTCCATCTCCCGCGAGCCGTAGTCTCCGAAAGATCCTCATTTTATATTGATTGGAACTTTTGACCGATGACGCAACACGCGAACTTCCTGTGGGGCGCGGCGACCTCGTCGTACCAGATCGAGGGCGCGGTCGACGAGGACGGCCGTACCCCCTCCATCTGGGACACCTTCTGCGCGACGCCCGGCACCGTGACGGACGGCGACACCGGCGCCGTCGCGTGCGACCACTACCACCGGATGCCCGAGGACGTCGCGATCATGGCCGAGCTCGGTCTGGACGTGTACCGCTTCTCCCTCGCCTGGCCGCGCGTGCAGCCGGACGGCACCGGTGCGGGCAACCCCGCGGGGATCGCCTTCTACGACCGCCTCGTCGACGAATTGCTGGCCAAGGACATCCGGCCGTGGGTGACGCTCTACCACTGGGACCTTCCCCAGGCTCTGGAGGACGCGGGGGGCTGGCCGAACCGGGACATCGCGTACCGGTTCGCCGACTACGCGGCCATCGCCTATGACGCGCTCGGCGACCGGGTGAGCCAGTGGACGACGCTGAACGAGCCGTGGTGCTCGGCCGTCCTCGGCTACATGACCGGACGGCACGCCCCCGGCCGCCAGGACGCCCGCGCGGCGACGGCCGCCGTCCACCACCTGCTGCTGGGCCACGGCCTGGCGTCGCGGGCGATCCGGGACCTGGCCGCCGCGAGCGGCCGCTCCGAGGCGCTGGAGGTGGGCATCACTCTCAACCTCGCCCCCAAGATCCCGGCGAGCGACTCCCCCGCCGACGTGGCCGCGGCCCGCTGGGAGGACGGGTTCGCCAACCGGCTGTACCTCGACCCTCTGCTGCGGGGTGAGTATCCGGCCGATGTCGCAGACAGGCTCGGCGAGCTGGGCTGCCCGCTCCCCGTCCAGGACGGCGACCTCGAGACGATCGCGCAGCCGATGGACGTGGTCGGCGTCAACTACTACTCCTCCCAGCTGATCGCGGCGGCGCCCACGGGGCAGAACGGCTGGCCGGCCTCGGCCACCCTCCGCCGCGACGTGCCGCGCACCGCGATGGACTGGGAGGTCACGCCCGGCGCGCTGACCGACCTCCTGACACGGCTGGACCGGGAGTATCCGGGCCCCGCCTGGTACATCACGGAGAACGGCGCCGCGTACGCGGACACACCGGACGAAACCGGCTACGTGGACGACGCCGAGCGCGCCGACTATCTGCGGGCGCACATCGACGCCACCCTCGAGGCCCGCGATCTCGGCGTGAACGTCCGTGGCTACTTCGCCTGGTCCCTGCTCGACAACTTCGAGTGGTCCTTCGGCTACGACCGCAGGTTCGGCATCGTCCGGGTCGACTACGACACGCTCGAGCGCACGCCGAAGCGCTCGGCCCGCTACTTCGCCGAGCGCGTCGAGGCCGAGAAGAAGGCCGCCGCGGAGACGGGGCGACTGTGATCACCGTCCTCACCAGCCATCTCGGCTACAACACCGCCGGCACGAAGAAGGCGGTCGCGCTGCTCCGCGGTCCCGCGACGATCGAGGGGGCCGCCCTCGTCGACGAGGAGGACGGCACGCGGACCGAGCTCACCGTCGGCCCGGAGGAACGCGTCGACGGCTGGTCACTCGGCACGTTCCGGCGCATCGACCTCAGCCACGTCCGCGCCGAGGGCCGGTACCGGGTCGAGGTCGTCACCCCGGACGGCGTCCACGCGAGCGAGCCGTTCACGATCGGCACGCGGCGCATCCACCACATGACTTTGTCGGACACGCTCTACTACTTCAAGGCCGTACGGTCGAGCGGCGAGATCGACCGCAAGGACCGGCACGCGCGGTTCTACCAGGACGACTCGGGCCGGACGGTGGACGCACGCGGCGGCTGGCTGGACGCGTCCGGCGACCACAGCAAGTTCCTCAGTCACCTCAACTACAGCCGGATGATGAACCCCCAGCAGACGCCGCTGTGCGCGTGGGCGTTCATGGCGGCCCGCGACAGGCTCGCGGCGAACCATCCGGAGCTGTGCCAGAGCCTGGGCGCGCGGATGCGCGACGAGGGTCTCCACGGCGCGGACTTCCTGGTGCGTTTCCAGTCCGAGGAGGGCTACTTCTACACGGCGATCTTCGATGCGCTCACCAAGGACCTCGATGAGCGCGTGATCAACGCCCCTCTGCAGGACAGCATCAGGACCACCCGCTGGCAGGCCGCCTACCGCCAGGGTGGGGGTATGGCCGTCGCCGCCCTGGCCCGGGCGGCGACGCTCGACGATCACGGCGACTTCACGTCAGAGGAGTACTTCGCGGCCGCTCATCGCGGGTTCGCCCACCTGGAGAAGCACAACCTCGACTACCTCTACGACGGGGAGGAGTCGGTCATCGACGACTACTGCGCGCTCATGGCCGCCACCGAACTGGCCGTCGCCGCCGGCGTCGTGCCCGGAGGCCCCGACCCGGCGGATTTCGAAAAGGCCGCGGATCGGCGCGCGGAGTCGCTGATGAACCGCTACACCACCACGGACATGGGTTTCGGCTACCTGCTCGGCGACGTCGAGGGCCGGCCGTTCTTCCACGCGGCGGAGTCCGGGCTGCCCGCTGTGGCGCTGATGCGGTTCGCGGAGGTGCGGCACGGCTCGGCGCTCGCGGGGAGGGCCCGCGCGGTGGCGCTCACGCTCCTGCGGGACGCGGCCCATCTGGCCGACGAGGTGCCCAACCCCTTCGGCTACGCCAGGCAGTTCACGCAGGCGACCGGCCGGCCGCCGAGGACCACCTTCTTCTATCCGCACGACAACGAGACCGGCTACTGGTGGCAGGGAGAGAACGCCGCCATCTCCTCGACCGCCTACGCGGCGCTGCTCGCGGCCGAGCTTCCCGAGTGCGACCCCGCCCTGCGTGAGCGGCTGCTCAGGCTCGCCGACGACCAGGTGCACTGGGTCATGGGGCTCAACCCGTTCGACGCCTCGATGATCCAGGGCAGAGGGCGGGGAAACGTGGAGTACTCGACGGCGTTCCAGAACGTGCCCGGAGGCATCCTCAACGGCGTGACCAGCGGATTCGACGACGAGCACGACATCGCGTTCATGCCGGACGAGCATCGCACCAGTGGGAACTCCTGGCGGTGGGCGGAGCAGTGGATCCCCCACAGCGCCTGGTTCCTGCTCGCCGTCTCGGCACTCGGGTAGGGGACGGCGATGGCGATCATCCGTCCCTTCCGGCCGTTCGACCTCCCCGGCATGTACCGGGTGTGCCTGCGGACCGGCGACTCCGGCAGGGACGCCACCGGGCTCTATCACGATCCGGACCTGCTCGCTCACGTCTACGCCGCCCCGTACCCGGTCGCGGACCCGGGCCTGACGTTCGTCGCCGCCGACGCCGACGGCGTCCTCGGCTACATCGTGGCGACCGCCGACACCTACCGGTTCGAGACCTGGCTGGAGGAGAACTGGTGGCCGGCGCTGCGCGGGCGGTACCCCCGGGAGCGGGCCGCCGATCCAGGCGACGGAACCGAGGACTGGCAGCGCGTCGCGCACATTCACGACGCGCGGCCACGGCAGGACGAGTTGTACGACCGGTACCCGGCGCACCTGCACATCGACATCCTGCCGCGTGGCCAGGGCGCGGGCCTCGGGCGGCGGCTCATGGCCACGCTCGTCGAGGCGCTTCGGGCCCGCCGGGTGCCCGGCCTCCACCTGGGCGTGGGAAGCGGGAACCCGGGGGCCTTCGCCTTCTACCAGGCCGTGGGATTCAGCGAGGAGCGTCGTGGCGACTGGGGCTCGATCATGGTGATGGATCTGCGCGGCTGATCGAGCTCAAGGTGGCCACCCAGGGGCCATTTCGTGACTTATGGGGGAATTGGTCCTTATCATCACGATTGCGCCAATAGTGTTGCTGGGGTGGTTAAGGAAGCAGAGATCCGGGGCAGCGTGCGCCGGATGCACATCGCAACCCGCCCCACCCTCTCCCCCCAGGCATCCCACGGTGCCCGGCAATCCTGGCTTGACGCCTTACGCGGGTTCGCCGCGCTGATCGTCGTCTTCGAGCACTCACTGGACGCCCTGCTGCCCGAGATCCGGCGATCGGTCAGCCCGTGGTTCGACTTCGGACAGTACGGCGTGCTGGTGTTCTTCCTGGTCAGTGGATACGTGATACCGGCCTCGCTAGAACGCCGAGGCGATGTGCGGGGCTTCTGGATCACGCGCTTCTTTCGCGTCTACCCCCTCTGGGGGCTGGCGGCGATCGTCGGCACCGTGTTCGGCGCCGTCGGGGTCTATTCCGTCCTGCCCGCTCAGGCTGCCCGGCATCCGGTGACGTTCACGCTGGCGCACGTGACGATGCTGCAAGACCTGCTCCAGGTGCCCGGCGTCGTCAACGTCTTCTGGACCCTCTCGTACGAGATGGCGTTCTACCTGCTCGTGACCGCGATGTTCGTGTTCGGCGTCCACCGGGCCGGCACCCGCACCTCGCTGGCGTTCGCGGTGTGCGCGCTCATACTCGGCGCCCTCGTACCGGCGGGCTGGCTGTCCCACACCATGGGACAAGGCGTGATCGGGGTCACGATCGTCGCGCTCATCGGCGGGATCGTCGCCACCCTCAGTGCGAACCATGACATACGGCGGCATGGCGCCATCCTCGTCGCCGCCCTCGCCCTCATCCTCCTCACCCTCAACAGCAGAGTGGGCACGTGGCAGAGCTTGATCATCTTGGCCACCATGTTCGGCGGGACCGCCATCCACCACATGCAGCGGTCACCCGCGAAATGGGACGGACGGCGCTGGACGATCGGGCTGGTGCCCGTCCTCTCCGTTACCGCGGCGGTGATGTTCGGGCCGGGATGGGGCATGTCGGAGGCCGGACAGCATGCGTTCAAGTGGAGCTGGTCCACCGCCGTCGTCGCGGCGTGGCTGACGTTCGCCGCCGCTCTCGCCCTGCGCCGTCGTACGATTTGGCGCTTTCTCGTGTGGCTCGGCCTGGTGAGTTACTCCATCTATTTGCTGCACCCCCTGATCCTCCAGGTCGTCAGGAGGCTGACCACGGATCCTTCCGGGATCCCGCTGCCGGTGCGACTGGCGTGGGAGGCGGCGCTCTTCACGACGGTGATCGGCTGTGCCGCGCTGAGCTACCGCTTCATCGAGAAACCCGCTCAGCTTCTCGGACGCCGCCTCAACCGCGCCGCCGACGAGCGGGAGCGGCACGGGCCACCTCCAGAAGGTGCCGCCCACAGGGATCGTTCCCTGATCGGCTCAAGCAGGTCCTAGAGATGCCGGTCGGCCGGCTGCCCGGGACCCGCCGCGGCGGGTCCCGGGCAGCCGCTTGGTCAGTGCTTCGAGACCTTCAACGGGAAGGTGCCGGGACCGATGTTGCTGAGCGTGGTGGTGTTCGCCGCGAGGTACCGGTCCAAGTACGGCGAGCGGTCACCCTGGGTCGGCACGTCGAACCTCAGGGCCTGCACGTCCAGAACCAGCCGCGCGTCCGAGACCTTGATCGTGTGGTTCGAGGGCACGTCCCGCCAGCCGCGGGAGTCGATGGTCCCGATCTGGACCCCCAGCCGGTGGCCCTGCTCGATGGTCCAGTCGGCCGACTTCAGGTCGAACGAGATGGATCCCCCCTTCAGGAGGGCGACGTTCTCGTCGAACATCGTTGCCGTGCCGTCCGGAGCGACGTCCCACAGGCGGACCATGACGTTACCGCTCGCGCTCGCGTTGAGCCTGATCTTCGGCGTACCGGTGATCCGGACCGTCTGGGACGCGGGCGTGGACCAGGTCCAGAAGCTGGTGTCGGTGGTCTCGGCCTGCCTGGCCTGGTTCTTCTCGGTGTCGGTCAGCGGCTCGATCTGAGGCGCCCGCTCCATGTCCCAGCGGCCGTCGTCCGCCAGGGTGCTCACCGCCGAGCCACCGCCGTTGTCGACATACTGGCCGGAGGCGAGCCGCGAGTCGTACGACGTCGTGGTCACGGGCCACGTCGACTGGGCGCGCCAGCGGCCGAGGCTGTCCTCGATGGCGTACGCCGGGTCGGTCACCGACGGTTTGACGCCGCGGAGGTACTGGTCGTAGAACCGCATGACCTCGTCGAACCAGCCGGCACGGCCCTGCAACAGTCGGCCGTTCGCGTCGGTTTCGTTGCCCCGCACGTGCTCCCACTGGCCGAGCCAGCCGCGTTCCCGGCCCCGGTGGTTGGCCAGGTACACGTCCATGTCCTCAGGCTTGGTGTTGTTCTCGATGAACCCCTGGGTCACGAACAACGGCGTGCTGGTGCCCTTCGCGTCGGCGGCCAGGTTGCGGGCTCTCCAGTACGCGGAGTCCAGGTCGGGGTTGTTGTTGTTGGTGAGGTTGTCGCTCAGGCACTCCGGGTGGCTTTCCTCGTACTCCGCGTTCGCCTTGTAGCGGTCGCTGTCATCGCCCAACGGAGGCATCACCGCGATCGAGTTGTACGCGTCCGGCGTGCCCGTGACGTTGGGGCGCGCAACCTCGTTGCTGAACAGGTAGTTGTACATGTTCCAGACCGGCTCTTGCGCGACGACCGCCTTCAGGCTTTTCATCTTGAGGTTGTTGCCCACCAGCCCGGTGACGGCGTCGTACGACTTGCCGTACATGCCGACCTTGCCGGTCGACCAGGGCTGGTCGGCCGCCCAGTCGATGGCAGCCCGGACGTCGGCCTGCTCGCCCGGACCGACCCAGTCCAGGCACCCGGTGCTCCCGCCGAAGCCGCGCAGGTCGACCATGACGAAGGTGTAGCCGCGCGCCATCAGGTCGGCGCCGTCGATGAAGTCCTGGAAGCGCGCCGATGGTCCGACCCGGTCCCATCCCTCGGGGCCCGTCTGCCCCGCGTGTGCGAAGTAGGGGCCCACCGAGAGGATCACCGGCGTCTTCGCTTTGGCCGGCAGATGTGCCGGACGTAATACGTCGGCGTGCAGTTCGACGCCGCTGCCGTCCGAGGACGGGAAGTACGCCTCCGTCCACGCAGCGCCCTCGGGAACCCGTGGGTTCTCCTCGTGGGTGACCGGGACCCCGGCTGCCGCGGTCGCCGGTCCGGCTTGGGCAGCTGCGGGCAATCCGCCCGCGGCGAGGGTGGCGATGGTGACCAGTGCACCGGCCGCCGCGGCGGTCGATGTCTTTCGGCGAATGTTCATAGACACTCCCGTGATCATTGGATGCCACGGGAGATTAGCTATTTTCACCGGCTTTGTCTCTACTTGACTTTGACTGTCTGAAGGGGAGGAGACTGATCGAGCCGCATGAGAGGGATCGGCTCCGGTGCGGCTGAATCGCAGGCGACGCCGGTCAAACCGAGCCGCACCCGTCAGGAGACGTTCCGAACCGTCGCCAAACGGGCGACCTCTGCCCACTGGTGGATTGAGGTCGCCCGCCGGCTCAATGAATCACTTGCAGTTACCCTTGCCCGGCTTCGAACAGTCCGAGCCCGACCCGGCCTCGACGACCGTGAACTTCGCCGTGCTCACGTTCGAGGTGTTCCCGGCCTTGTCGGTGGCCCGGTAGTTCACGCTGTGCGCGCCCGGCTGGTTGACCACGAGCGGCTTCGTGTACGCCGCGAACGGCTGCCCGTCGAGCGAGTACTCCACCGTGGCCACCCCGGACCCGGTGTCACTCGCCGAGACCGTCAGCGTGGCCGAGCCCACGTAGTTCCAGGCCCAATCCTGGTTTCCGGTGACCTGCGCCGTCACCTGCGGCGCAGTGGTGTCCTGCCCCTGCGGGGCCACCACCGTGAACGCCACCGACCCCACGGCGGAGGTGTTCCCGGCCTTGTCCGTCG
>NZ_BOOP01000024.1 GCF_016863295.1 Planotetraspora phitsanulokensis | reverse complement strand
ACTCGGTGTCGCTCGCCGAGACCGTCACCGTGGCCGAGCCGATGTAGTTGCCGTTCGCGTCCTTGTCGCCCGACACCGACGCCGACACCTGCGGCGGAGTGGTGTCCTTCGGCTGCGGAGCCACCACCGTGAACGTCGCCGTGCTCACGTTCGAGGTGTTCCCGGCCTTGTCGGTGGCCCGGTAGCCCACGTTGTGCGCGCCCGGCTGGTTGACCACGAGCGGGTTCGTGTACACCGCGAACGGCTGCCCGTCGAGCGAGTACTCCACCTTGTCGACCCCGGACCCGGTGTCGCTCGCCGAGACCGTCACCGTGGCGGAATTCACGTAGGCGCCATCGGAGTTCTTCTCTCCCGACACCTGCGCTGTCACCTGCGGCGCAGTGGTGTCCTGCTCCTGCGGGGCCACCACCGTGAACGCCACCGACCCCACGGCGGAGGTGTTGCCGGCCTTGTCCGTCGCCCGGTACCGCGCCGTGTGCGCGCCCACCTGGTTGACCGACACCGGAGCCGAATACGCCGCGAACGCCCCGCCGTCCAGCGAGTACTCCACCTTGTCCACCCCGGACTCGGTGTCGCTCGCCGAGACCGTCACCGTGGCCGAGCCGATGTAGTTGCCGTTCGCGTCCTTGTCGCCCGACACCGACGCCGACACCTGCGGCGCGGTGGTGTCCGTGCTACCGCCGTCGGTGACCACGAGCTCGCCGACCATCATGTGACCGGGGATGGCGCAGAAGAAGCGGTACTTCCCGGGGGTGAGGTTCACCTGGACCTCGTGCCGGCCCCCGTTGGCGTCAAAGGGGCTGGCGATGATGTTGAGGGTGACGTCGTGGTTGTAGCCCGGCGTCGAGGTGTCGAAGGTCAGGGTGTGCGTCATTCCGGTGTTGTTGCCGGTCGCCGCACTGTTCTCGAAAACGATCGTCGCCGGTCCTGCCGTCGCCGTGGTCGGCGCCGACTTGTACGTGGTCATGCCGTTGTCGGCAGTCCAGACGAGCACCTGGTCCGCCTGAGCGGCCTGCAGCTGTATCTGGGTCTGCGCGCCGGCCGTGACCGACGACAGAATGAGCGCTGGAATCGTCACCATCAACAACGCCACGGCAAGGCGCGGCGCCGTGACGGAGGCCTTGAGGACCCTCCATAAGTTGGAGGGAAGAGATCGGACATTCATCTACCGTTGCACCTCTCACAATCTGCACGTGTGCCGACCGACTGCGGGCTCCGGCCGAGGACCTGCGGAGTGGGGTGCCGGACGCAGGGCATGCTCGCCCCCGCCCGGCACCGACCGACTACCGGCTTAGAGTTCGCGCACCCGGATGTTGCGGAACTCGATGAGGTCGTTGTTGCTGTGGTTCTGCAACCCGATGAACCCGCTGATGAACTGGCGCAGGTCCGTGGGCGGGTCGCCCGCGCGGGACGACGTCTTGCCCGGCGTGTTGTCGAACTCGTTGATCACCGTGCCGTTGCGGATGATCGTGTAGTGCTGCCCGACCACCCGGACCTCGTAGTCGTTCCACTGGCCCTTCGGGGTCACCCCGGCCTTGTCCAGACCATTGGATGAGAAGTTGTAGACGGAGCCCGTCTTCTGCGGCTCGCTCCCCTGACCGTCGTAGATCTGGATCTCGTGGCCGCAGAAGATCGCGACCCATGCGGGGGACGTGCGGGCCGACCCGACGGTCCCGCAACTTCCCGTGGGACGCTGCTCGAGCGGGGTTCTCGGGTCCGGGAACCGTACGAAGACTCCGCTGTTGGCGTTGAAGCCGGTGGGCGCGACGTCACGGAACTGCAGTCTCACGGAGAAGTCCGCGTACGCCTTCTGGGAGTACCACAACATTCCCAGACCGCCGGAGCCGCGGATCGTGCCGTCCTGCTGCAGAGTGAACTGTCCGGTCGGAGCCTGCGACCATCCCTGCAGGGACTGCGCCGTCCCGTCGAAGATGGACTCGTACCCGTTCGTCTTGCCGATCTCGGACTGGGCTGCCGCCTTGCTGAGCGCGGCCGCCTCCTTGTTGTCGATGACGCCGTCCTTGCGGAACTCGTTCACCAGACCGTTGAGGTGGCTCACGAACTCACCGTGGTTCGACCAGCCGCGCTCGTCGTCGATCAGGTCGTTGATCGTGCAGCCGCCGCCGACCACGCGGTTGGCCACACCGGTGTCGGTGTCCAGCAGCCGGACCGTCGGCCGGGCGTCGGGCGCCGGGCAACCGATGTTGACGTTGATCGTCCCGGTGGCCACCTCGCCGTTGGCGTAGGTGACCTTCACCGTCGCCTTGTAGGTGCCGAAGTTCGCGTAGGTGTGCGTCGGGTTGGCCTCCGTCGACGGCGTGCTGCCGTCACCGAAGTTCCACTCCCAGGACACGCCGCCGGCCTTCGTGTTGGAGAACCGGATGCTCTTCGGCGTGCTCTGGCTGACCGGGCGCGCATCCGCGGCGCTCGGGTTCGGCGTCGCCGGACCACCCTGATACGTGATGCGGATCAGCTTCTGGTTCGAGCTGAGGCTGAAGAAGCCGCCGGCGTAGTCGAGCATGTAGAGCGCGCCGTCCGGGCCGAACTTCGCGTCCATCCACGCCTGGAGCTGGGTGGCGCCGCCGCCGGGCTGGATGATGCTGCGCACGTCCTCGGCGAAGGCCGGCGCGCCCGCGTCGGGGACGGTCTTCGGGTCGACGGTCACGGCGACGCGGTTGTTGCCGTTGGACTCGTCACCGATGAGCCACTTGTTCTCCCAGTAGGCCGGCCACGCGACACCGCTGTCGGTGTCGACCAGGGAGCGGTGATACGTCGGGCCCGACATGATCGCCTGGCCGCCGCCGCTCAAGTAGGGCTGGGTGAAGGTCTCGTCGCCCAGCTTGTACGTCGGCAGGCCGCTGCCGTCGGTGCGCTTCGGGTAGACCGGGCCTCCGCCCTGCGGCGAGTACCAGATCATGTTGCTGCGCGCCGGCGGGATGTCGACGAGGCCGGTGTTACGCGGTGAGGTGTTCTTCAGGTGGTCGCAGTCGTACCAGTCGGCAGGCTGCGTGGCGTCCGTGTTGCTGCGGTCGCGGTAGGGCTGCTTGTTGCCCATGCAGTACGGCCAGCCCTGGTTGCCCGCCGAGGTGAGGATCGTCGCGGTCTCGTACTTCGCCGGACCCCACGTCTCGCTCGGGCCCCCGGCGTCCGGACCGACCCAGCCCGCGGTCAGCCAGTTGTTCACGTTGTCCCAGGCGATCCGCGCGATGTTGCGGACACCCATCACGTAGATCTCCGGGCGGGCCTTGCCCCCGCCCTCTTCCTGTCCGGTGAACAGGTTGCCCTTGGGGATGGTGTACGTGCCGTCGGCCTCCGGGTGGATCCGGATGATCTTGCCGTTCAGGTCGTTGGTGTTGCCGGCCGTACGGCGGGCGTCCTGGAACGAGGTGCCCTTGTAGTCCTGGGTCCAGTTGTTCCCGGAGTAACCGCTCGAGCCGCCGGAGGAGTTGTTGTCACCGGAACCGATGTAGAGGTTGCCGTCCTTGTCGAACGTCATGCCTCCACCCGCGTGGCAGCAGCTGTGGATCTGGGTGTCCCAGTGCAGCAGGTCCTTGCGGGTGCTCTGGTCGATCGACTGCTTGGCGGCGTCGTAGGTGAACCGCGAGACCGTACGCTGGCCGATCCGCTTGTCCCTGTCGATCGACTCGTGCGGCATCCAGTAGACGTAGACCCAGCCGTTCTGCTCGAACTTGGGGTCGAGCGTGATGCCGACCAGGCCTTCCTCGTTCTTCACCAGTTCGTCGCCGCTGCCGCGGTTGCCCATGACAGGGAGGGTGGTGAGGAGCTTGGCCTGCTTGGTCTTCGGGTCCCACTGGTGGATGGTGCCGCAGCCCAGGCCGACGTTCGGGTTGTTCCAGTCGGCGATCGGGCCGGTGGGGCAGGCCGCCTTGCCGATGTAGAACACCTTGCCGTCCGCTGCGATGGTCAGGCCATGGGGTTCGCCGATCTGGTCGAGCTGACCTGACGCGTTCTGCGCGGTCAACCGCTCGGTCTTGTAGTTCGACGCGATGGTCGCCTGGCAGTCACCGCGGACGAGACCGGCCGCCCACTGGATGGCGCCGCTGAGGTGGCTCTGGAACTTCTCGTCGGTGGTGTAGCTCGCCTCGGTGCCGCCCATGCCGGTGTAGAACGACCGGCCGCCGTCGTAGTCGCGGCACCACGAGATCGGGTGGAACGCGCCATTGCCGTTCAGACCCGCGTTGTAGGTCCGCTCCTCGACCTGCGCGACCGTCTGGACCTTGCCCAGGGGGCTAGGGCTCCAGTTCATCCACTGGTCCGACCGCTCCCAGGTGAGCGGCAGCCCCTTGTTCGCCGGGTGCTGGCGGTCCGTGAGGTCCACGGTCGCCTTCTGCACGGTGCTCTCCGGAGGAGGCCCGGCGGCGGGGCCGAACAGCCGCAGCTCGGCCAGCTGGATCAGGGGCTCCCCGCTGTTCGCGGTGATGTCCAGCCGGTAGTACGCATACACCGTGCTGTTGTCGAACGTGTATTCCTTGGTCTGGAAGCGCTGGGGGAAGGTCTCTCCGCTCCGCTTGTCCAGATCGGTCCAGCTCTTCCCGTCCTGGGAGCCCTGCAGGGTCCAGTTCTTCGGGTCACGGCCGTCGAAGTCGTTGGCCGACGTCAGCGCGTAGTGGGCGATCGCCGCCGGCTTCTCCAACTTGGCCTGGACCCACCCGGTCGGCGTCCGGACCAGCCACTTGCTGTTGTTGTTCCCGTCGAACAGCTTGTCCACGGTCTCGTTCGGCGGGTTGTTCCCGCTCGCCGAGCTCTCCACGACCTTCTCGGGCGGCGGAAGGCTGCCCGCGGGGCGCGTCCCGAGCAGCTCGGTGAACCAGGACGAGTCCGGCTGCGCGCGCACGGCGTCGTGGACGCCGACGAACCCGCCGCCGTCCTTGATGTACGCCTGGAAAGCGGCCTCCTGGGCTTGGTTCAGCGTCACGCCCTTGGCGGACAGGAACACCACGCCGCGGTAGCGCACCAGGTTGCCGGAGGTGAAGACCGCCGGATCCTCGGACACGTCGACGGAGAAGCCGTTCTTCTTGCCCAGCTCCTTGACCGAGGCCGTGGCCTGCTCGACCGGGTCGTCCTGCTTGGCCGCCGGACCATGGAAGACCAGCACGTTGACCGAGGCGTCGGCGGCGACCGTCGACTGGTCGGTGGGTTGGGCCTGTGCCGGCACGGCGAACGGAGTCGCCAGTCCCAGTATCAGGGCGGCGCTCGACGCCATGATCAGCGCGCGCCGCCAGGCGGGTGGTCGGGGCTTTACGAAAAGGCCTATTCGACCCATCGTGCGCTCCTTCGGGTTGGGGGGTTACATCGGCACCTGCGGAGAGCTGTCTGGTCAGCCGGCGGAGGGGGGTACGTCGCCGGCTTCAGGTCGGCTCCTGGGCGGCGGCCTGCCCCTGGCCTCGTGCTGGTGGCGCCGGGCACGCCGGCGACGCCCGTGGCGGATGGTTGCGTGTGGCGGATGGGTGGGTCGAGGACCATCGATGGCGCTCGGGGCACTTCCGTGCCGCCGGCATGTGTTTCCCGCGGGTGGCGTGGACGGTGGCTGTCCAGATTGCGTGCAATGGCCGGTTGTGGAGCAACGTAACAGCTTCACCTGACTTCATCCAGACTTGTGAGAAAGTTCCGCTATTTGCCGCAAGACTTCTTGACATTTAGGCAAAAGTGGCGCCTACTTCCATCGAAAGTCCCTCACCGCGACCACGAACACCACCGACTTCGCCCTGTTCCTCCAGCCCGGCCCGCAACGGACACGTTCCGCAGGCCGGCTCGACCACGTCGTTCAGGCCGGCTCGCCGTCGGCATCACGAACTGCAGCAGCTCGCCTCACGCAGGTGGGGCGCCGTCACCGATTGGGGAACCATGACCGAGGTAGGCAGAGGCATGGCGCGAGGCTTGTTCTCCCGGCGCGCTTTCACCGCGTCCGCGGCAGTGGCCGCGTTCGCACCGTTAGTGGCATCGGTTCCGGCCGGCGCAGCCCCGGCCGAGAAGTCCGCGGGCAAGCCGGGGGGCGACGTCCGCCGCATCACCCTCTATGCCGAGAAGCTGCCGGGTGGGCAACTGGGCTACGGCCTGGAGCCGGGCAAGGCCACGATCCCCGGGCCGCTCATCGAGATGATCGAGGGCGAGACGCTCGAGATCGAGATGGTCAACAATCTGGACGTGGCCGCCAGCCTCCATGTGCACGGCGTGGACTACGACGTGGCCAGCGACGGCACGAGGATGAACGACGGCGTGGTGGAACCTGGGGGCCGACGCACCTTCACCTGGCGCACTCACGCGCAGGGCCGCCGCCCCGGCGGCACCATCGAACCCGGCAGCGCCGGCTACTGGCACTACCACGACCACGTCGTGGGGACCGACCACGGCACAGGCGGCATCCGGGCAGGGCTCTATGGGCCGCTGGTGGTCCGCCGAAAGGGCGATGTGCTGCCGGACAAGCAGTTCACCGTCGTCTTCAACGACATGACGATCAACAACAGCACGTCCCACGAGGGACCCCACTTCATGGCGAAGATCGGTGAGCGAGTGGAGTTCATCGTGATCACCCACGGGGATTTCTTCCACACGTTCCACATCCATGGGCACCGCTGGGCCGACAACCGTACCGGCCTCCTGGAAGGCCCTCAGGACCCGAGCAGGATCATCGACACCAAGATCACCGGACCGGCCGAGTCGTTCGGCTTCCAGGTGATCGCCGGCGAGCGCGTCGGGCCCGGGATGTGGATGTACCACTGCCACGTCCAGAGCCACTCCGACATGGGAATGGCCGGGGTGTTCATGGTGACCGACGAGAACGGCAACGTTCCGGGCCACCCGATGGACATGCAGCAGTCGAACGGGAGCGCTCCGGACCACTCGATGAACATGCACCACTGACGCCGTCGCTCCGCACCCAGCACTACTGGCAGGCGTCATTTCGCACTGACGATCTCTGGTTGCGGGGCTTCTGGACGTTCGTGTCAAGTTTCACGAGTGCTCGGTCTGGTCCAGGGCCGCCCGCTCAGCACCAGGGTGCCGGGCAGTCGCTGTGCGACTGTCCGGCCCCTCTGTGACGAAAAACAGTGCAGTAAACCGTACTGAAAACCGTGCTGAAAACGACCCGTCACGCCTCGGCGTTCTGGGCGGCTCGTTCAGCGCTCACGCGGACCCGGTCGATCTGGGCCTGGGTGACGTTGAGCGAACCGAACTGCTTGACCGCCTGGTAGTAGGTCCAGGCGAGGCCGTCGCAGGTGGATTTGCTGACGCCGGAATATCTCGCGCAGACCTGCTTCATGTCGAAGTAGAACGCGTCGTCGACATGCGACTTGTTCGACGGGAACTGGTTCACCGCCTTGTAGTTGCGGTAGCCGAAGTCGTGACGCCTGCAAGGAGTTCTGAAATCGTATCCGAGCGGCTGGTCGGGGCTGGTCGAGCACAGGTCGGTCGACCAGTCGAAGGCGTATGCCGACCAGGCGGCCTGGTTCTGCCAGGCGGAGAGCCAGCTGGCGGCGCTGGCGCTCGTGGGCTGGGTGAAACCGGAAAGTGCGGCGACCTTTTGCTCCAGCGTCACCGCGTGTGCGGGTAATGTTAATCCGAATAACGTGGCGATGGAGAGGGCGGCGATTACAAGGCCTCGCTTGACCATGGGGCTCTTCCTTTGTCCGGGGGATGCCACTCGCTGCAGGGGGTCTTCCACCGCAAAACAATGAGGCGAAACTTCCTCGAAACCCCGAACAGATCTCCATCGAGATCGAGCTCGATATTCACCAACAATCGCTCTTTACATGAGTCTTCAGTCCTGTCATGGCGAGCCGTGAGCCTTTCCTGCCACCGTCGACGGTTACGCCGATGGGGCCGTCCACGCGGGGTCGCGACCTGCGAAGCCGAGTGCGCGGTGGAACGGCGGCGCGTCCGGTGCGGCGCGTGATCGGCCGAAGCCTTCGTTGATCGGAATTTGTCGGACGGCTCGAGTAGGTTCCCGTTCACCGATCGACCGCTACCGAAGGTGAGGCCGTCCTTTTGAACGCGGAAAGACCCGCGTGGGAGCAGCTCAGCGGGGCACGGGTGCTCTCTCCCGTCCAGCCGCGCAAGCTGGCGAAAGTGCCCTTCGTCGAGATGGCGGAGGGCCGGCTGCAGGGCGTCGTGTCGAGCGGTTCCGACATCGAGCGGGTGTACGTCTCCTCGATCACCGCCGGGACGCACGGTTACAACTGCAGCACCAACAACAACCGGCCCTGCGGCGGGCTGCGCGGAACACCGTGCAAGCACCTGCAGTCTCTGGTCGAGGAGGCCGTCCTGCAGTACGGCCTGGAGCGCGTGGCGCGATACCTGCGCGCCGAGGGCGACAGCGCGGCGACCCTGGTGCGCATCTTGAGTGGTGGGCACGAGTCCATCCCCGCCGCCGTGGTCTTCAGCCGCTTCCTCCGGCACCTGGCCTACCTGGAGCTGCCCGACACCTCCGAGCCGGTCGCCGAACTGCACTGGTTCCCCTCACTTGGGGCGGTGAGCTGATGCTCGGAGCACAACTGGCCGCACTGCACGACGGCGCCCTGCCCGGCGTCGACGAGGCGCTCGACCTGATCGCCGGTTTCGACGACGCGCTGGTGAGCGGATTCGCCCGCCTGGGTGAGGAGCGGGCCGCGGCCCTCGTCGCGCTGGCCGGGGCCCTGGGGGGCACCCCTCTCGGGCCATCGGCCGCGGAGGCCGCCGGGAAGGTCACGGTCGGCTCGATCACGGATGAGCACCTGACGACTCTGGCCGGAGCACGCACCGCGCTGTTCGGCGCGGTGCACGACGCGCTCCTCGCCCGGCTCGACGACGCACTCGGCCGCTCCAGGGCGGACTGGGAGGGCACGCAACCCCAGAGCGGCGACCCCCTCGCCGGCGCGTGCCGCTCCTGGCTCGCCGAGCTGGCCATCACCGGATGGCGCGGCGTCGACCACGGCCTCGCCTCCTCCGCTGACCAGGCGATCCAGAACCTGCTCGCGGAGCCGCGGCTGCGGCGCCCGGCGATGTTGCTCGACGGGCTCGCCGCCGAGCTGAGGGCCTCCTCACCGGTCGGCGCCATGGAGCGGCTGCCCGCCCGTCGCTGGGCCGATCTGTGGGCGCGCGGGTTGCTTCTCACCCGGACGGGCGGCCTCGAAGCGACCGAGCTGGTCTCCGGGCGCCTCCTGCCGCTCGGCGTCGACGTCCACGAGCACGGTACGGCGGTGCAGATCCAGATCCACGCGATCCTGGAGCCCCACGGCCGCCTGGTCCGCACGAGTGTCGCCGCCGCCAAGGTCGACACGATCGCCGGCCCGTTCGTCTGGCAACTGCTGAGCTCCTACCCCGTGCTGCTGGACGCGCTGGCCCGGCGTCTCAGCCTGGAGGTCACCGACATGCCGCTGCTGCCCAGCGGCGACCTGCTGTGGCACGAGGGCAGGGCGAGCGCGGGCGCGTACACCGACCCGTTCGCCACCGCCAGGGTCCAGCTGACCGGGGCGGTCTCGCCTGCGGTGCCGCCGCTCGAACGCCACCCGGTCCGCATCGCCGAGCCGGTGTTCGTCGAGGGCTACAAGAGCGACGGCAAGACCCTCCAGCTCGACGGCTCCGGTCTGGCCTTCGACCTCGACCGGCTGCCGCAGTCGGGGCCGCTGACGCCTCAGCTGCTCAAGGCGTCGACCGCGTGCATCGGGCTGATGCGCTGGGACGGCGGACAGTGGCGGCTGCAACCGCTGGCCGTACAGGCGACGGTGAAGAAGGAGCGGCTTGCCGTGCACAACGGCGACTGGGCTCTGGGGCCCACCGACCAGAAGGCGCGCGGAAGCGGCGCCAAGGCCGGCGATCCCGTCGCCGTGCTGAAGGAGCGAGCAGGGCGGCTGCTGAGAAGATGACCGAGACCAGACGTCAGATCCTCTACTGGCGCCTGCTGGCGCGTGTGTTCGACCCCGAGGAGCAGCCGTCGCTGGAAACCGCGAGCCTGGCCATCGTCGAGGACCTCGGGCTGCCGGCCGCCCTGGTCGACCCGGGCGTCTCGGTGGACAACCTGGTGCAGCGCTTCCCCGAGCTGGGCGAGCGGTTGCGCGACCTGGACGGCGACGAGGTGCACAACGCGGCCCTGGTGTCGAAGCTGCTGCTCAACGTCTTCGCGACGGGCGGGGGCACGGTCACCGCCACGCAGCTGGCCGGATGGAAGCAGGATGCGGGCTGGCTGCGACAGGCGCTCGGCGAGGAGTCCGCGGGCGATCTGGCCGCCGTCGAGGCCGACCTGGTCAGGCGCATGCACCTGCGCGAGGTTCTCGCCGACCCGGCGCTGGCCAGGCAGCTCACACCGAGCATGTCGCTCATCGAGCAGCTGCTGCGCGACAAGTCCAACCTGTCGGGAGTGGCCCTGGCCAACGCCAAGGCGCTGATCCGCAGGTTCGTCGACGAGGTCGCCGAGGTGCTGCGCACACAGGTGGAGAAGACCAGCACGGGCGTGATCGACCGATCGGTGCCGCCGAAGCGGGTCTTCCGCAACCTCGACCTCGAGCGCACGATCTGGAAGAACCTCACCAACTGGAGCCCCGAGGACGAGCGGCTCTACGTCGACAGGCTCTTCTACAAGCAGACCGCCAAGCGCACCACGCCGGCGAAGATGATCGTGGTGGTCGACCAGTCGGGGTCGATGGTGGACTCGATGGTCAACTGCACGATCCTCGCCTCGATCTTCGCCGGGCTGCCCAAGGTGCACGTGCACCTCATCGCGTACGACACGCGCGCCATCGACCTGACGCCGTGGGTGAACGACCCGTTCGAAGTGCTGCTGAGGACGAAGCTCGGTGGCGGCAACGACGGTCCTGTGGCCATGGCCATGGCGCGGCCGAAGATCACCGATCCACGCAACACCGTGATGGTGTGGATCTCCGATTTCTATGAGTTCGACCGGTCGCAGCCCCTGTTCGACGGCATCGAGTCCGTTCACCGCTCCGGAGTCAAGTTCATCCCGGTCGGCTCGGTGAACAGCTCGGGCCATCAGAGCGTGAACCCCTGGTTCCGGAAGAAGTTCAAAGCCCTCGGCACTCCGGTCATCTCCGGACACATCCGCAAGCTCGTGCTCGAGCTCAAGACCTTTCTGAACACCTAGGAGACCTCCTTGCTGCGCGCCCCCGCAGAGATCAAGTACGCCGACGAACTCGACTACCTCGAGTCGATCGACACCGGCTTCAAGCCGTTCTCCTGGCGGCTCAGCCCGCGCATGGTGCGGATCTTCGTGCTCGGCTCCGAACGCTCCGACGGCCTCGACCGTGAGATCCCGCAGAAGTGGTTCGGCGACCGCGGCTTCGTCGAACGCAGCATCGTCACCCTCGCCTCCGACCGCGGCCTGCTGCTCATCGGCGACCCCGGCACCGGCAAGAGCTGGCTGGCCGAACTGCTGGCGGCCGCCGTCTCGCGCAACTCCACCCTGGTCGTGCAGGGCACGGCGGGCACCACGGAAGACCACATCAAGTACTCCTGGAACGTCTCCATGGTCATCGCCAAGGGCCAGTCCAGGGAGTCGATGATCCCCTCGCCCATCATGACCGCCATGGAGCAGGGCGTGATCGGCCGCTTCGAGGAGCTGACCAGATCGACGAGCGACGTCCAGGACGCGTTGATCTCGATCCTTTCCGAGAAGTACGTCTCCATCCCCGAACTCGACGACGACAACATCGTCTTCGCCCAGCCCGGCTTCTCTGTCATCGCCACCGCCAACAGCCGCGACCGCGGCGTCAACGACCTGTCCTCGGCCCTGAAGCGGCGCTTCAACTTCGTCCGCATCCCCGTGGTGACGAACAAGAAGAGCGAGGCCGAGATCGTCCGCTTCCGTACGGCCGAGCTGTTGCGCAGGCACCAGATCGACCTGGAGTTGCCCCCCACCCTGCTGGACATCCTGCTGCAGAGCTTCGCCGACCTGCGAGCGGCCGCCGCCTCAGCAACCAGCGACGACGACAAGCTCGAGTCGGCGCTGTCCACGGCCGAGCAGATCGGGGTCCTCGAGGACGCCATCCTGCACAGCAGGTTCTTCGGCGACAGCACGCTGAAGGCCGCCACTCTGGCCGGCTCGATGGTCGGCTCCCTGGCCCGGCGCAGCCCGGAGGACCTGGCCATCCTCAACAAGTACCTGCACGGCGTCGTCGAGCCGCGCAGCAGGCAGGACGACAGCGGATCGTGGAGGGAATTCCTCGACGGCGGCCGTGACGCGATCGCCACCCTGTCATGAGCGACGCCGTCATGAGCGACGCCGTCATGAGCGACGCCGTCATGAGCGACGCCGTCATGAGCCCCTTCGCTCCCCTGCGCGAGCAGCTCGCGAGCGCCGCCGCGGCCTTCGGCGACGGCCTGGTCGACGACGTGGAGCAGGCGCTGCGCACGGACGTGGAGATCTTCCCCGTCTGCCACCACTCGCCCGCCTCCGCGCTGGCGATGGTCAGGCGGCTGAGGGAGAAACAACCGAAGGTCGTCTACCTGGAGCTCTGCGAGGACCTGCGGCCGGTGCTGGAGGAGCTGCGCAACTGCAGGCTGCCGGTCGCGTTGCAGGCGTTCGCCTCCGACATCGACGGCTTCCCGCCCGAGTGGGCGCCGCTGAGCGTGATCGCGCCGATCACCGAGTCCTCGGCGGAATACCAGGCCATCGCCTACGCCCTCGACACTCCAGGCGTGGAGATCGTCCTGGTGGACCGGTCGGTCGACCACGTCTTCCAGTGGGAGCCGCGCGCCGGCGCGGCGGACGTCGGCATCGAGATCGGCGATCTGCGGCCCGGATTCGCAGCGCTGGAGGAGCACCTGCTCCACCACGGCAAGGTGCGGCACTGGTCGGAGTGGTGGGACCAGTACGTCGAGCAGCCGCTGTCCGGCGCGGACTATGACACCTACCGCCAGGTCATGGTGCTCATCGGCAGTCTCTTCCGCCGGCTCGGTCCTGAGGGCCACCAGGTGGACGAGGATCGCGAGCGCTACATGTGGACCAGGATGCGCGAGCACCTGGCGGCGACGGGCACCGACCCGGCCGAGTGCCTGTACGTGTGCGGTGCCTTCCACGCCGCGAGTCCGGTGATGGACGAGCACCTCGACATCAGCCCGCGTACCTCCACCGCCTGGCTCTACGGGCTCATCCCCTCCAGCCATTCGGCGATCGAGGAGCAGTTCGGGCTGGCTCCCGGCTCGGTGTCGATCGCCGCGGCCACCTGGAGCAAATCCCTCAGGCGCGGCCGGCTCACGCCGTACACGCTGGGCGGCAGGAGCAAGCGTGCGGCCTCGCCGCCGGGCACGCCCGCGGAGACAGATACGGAGCCGGAGACGGAGGACCGGCTGTCCGGCTTCCTCACCCGGCCGCCCGTCCTGGACGGCTTCGACGAGGCGGAGTTGCTCGGCTGGTGCGTGGAGATCGTCAGACTGGCCCGCCGCAACGGTTATCTCGCCAGTACGGCTGACGCCATCGCGGTCTACGAGACCTCGATCCTGCTGGCGGGCATGCGCGGCAGGAAGCGGCCCACGCCGTACGACTTCCAGGACGCGGCGGTCACCTGCATCGAGAAGGACGTCGTGCCCGGCCGCCGCGACGTGCGGCGGCTGTGCGAGATCCTGCTCGGCGGCGACAAGATCGGCCAGGTCGGCTACGACTCGCTGCCGCCGCTGGCCCGCGACGTGCTCGACCGGCTCCAGCCGCTCGGCCTCGACCTGGAGAAGCGGACGATCCAGCGGGCGCTGATCGACCTCGACGCCCATCCCGAACTGGAACCCTGCTCCCATCTGCTGTGGATCCTGCGCCGGCTGCTGCCGGACGACGCCGTGCGGCCCATCATGGGCTCGCGGAGGCTGGGCGAGCGTTCCCACCAGGAGAGCTGGGATCTGGCGATCGGGCGCAACCAGCGCTCGATCATCGAACTCGGCTACGAGGGCGTCACCATCGAGCAGGTGCTGGAACAGCGGCTGCGGCGCACGTGCTGGGACGAGAAGGCCACCGCGGCCACCGCGCTCGACGCGGTCGAGGACTCGATCCTCTACCTGCGCAATCGGCGTTTCACCGACGAGCTCGGGGCCCGGGCCGTCGAACTGCTGGCGGGCGAGCGAACCGTGGACGACGCGCCGGAGGTGCTGGGACGCATCCGCCGGCTGCTCGCGCACTACCGGGCCGTGGAACCCGAGCTGCCCGCGTGGGCCAAGTCGTTCGTGACCACCGGGTACGCGCACTACTGCACGTTGCTGCCCACCGCCTTCGCGGAGGAGGAGACCGGGGTGCGCCAGGTGGGCGCGATGCTCGGGTTCCTGTTCACGATGGAGAGCCTGGCGCTGTCACTGGGCTGCGACCGGACCCAGCTCGAGCTGGCCGTACAACAGTCGCGACCCGAAGCCCCCGCCAAAGTGGCGCTGTTGTGGACGGCACACTTCCAGCTCGGTCTGCTGAGCATGGCCGGGCTGCGCGAGCGGATGATCGAGCTGCTCGGCAACCCCCTGGTGGTGCCGTCGGTGCCGCAGTACGTCAGCGGGTTCGTCCAGGCGCTGGAGTCCGCTCCCACGCTGACGCCGTTCGTGGTCGAGGTGCTGTCCAGGGCGTTCGGGCGACTTCCCGACGACGTGCTGCTTCCCTGGCTGCCGAAGCTGATCACGACCCTGCGTGCCCAGGCGCCCGAGCTGGTGCCGATGCTCGTGCGGGAGGCGGGGCGGACCTTCCCTGCCCGGCTGGCCGACGTTGACTCCTTCACGCCGCCCTGGCTGGAGCGGGTGCCCGCGAAGGTGATCACGCCGCCCGCGTCACAACCGGTCGGCGAGCTGCTGGCCGTACATCCCGGGACCGTTGCGGCGGTGGCGGGACTGCTGGGCTGTGAGCCGGTCACGATCGCCGGCGCAGGCGGTGAGGTGGCGGGGCTGCTGGCGGCGCATCCCGAGACCGGCGAAGCCGTCGCGGGCGTGCTGGCGGTCGTCTGACGGCGCTCGGGGGAGGTTGAGGCGGGCACTGGCCGGTCCTGCCGAGAGGCGGCACCGGCCAGTGCCCGCTCCTTTCTCGTTACCTGTCACTCATCGCGTGGCGTCGCCAGGTGACCCGTCAGTGGCCTCCGGGCACACCATGGCCGTGCTCGGCGTACGAGCCCTGCGTCTGCACGTTGAGCTGGTCGACCTTCACGCTGCGCGCCTGGTTGGTGCGGGGATCGTTGATCTTGAAGACGTCGAATCCCTCGTTGAAGTCGCTGCCGTAGATGTAGCCGTTGTAGTAGTACGCGGACCAGTAACCGCCGTTCAGCGGCTGCTCCCACGGACCACGCTCGAAGTAGCCGATCTCGTGCGGGTTGGCGGAGTCGGTGAAGTCCCAGATCGAGACGCCACCCTGGTACCACGCCTGGACCATGATGTCGCGGCCCTTTACGGGGATCAGCGAGCCGTTGTGGGCCACGCAGTTCTCCGTGTCGTCCTGGTAACGCGAGATCTTGTAGTAGCTCTTGAACGTGAACTGGTTGTCGTCGATGTCGTAGATCGCGTCGGCTCCGCGGTTCTGGCCGATGGCCTCGTTGCAGGTGGCCGCCGATCCACCACCCAGTTCGTCGGTGAAGATGACCTTGGTGCCTTCGTTGTTGAAGGTCGCCGAGTGCCAGAACGCGAAGTTCTCGTCATCGCGGACGACGTCGAGGACCTTCGGGTGCTCGGGGTCCTTGATGTCCATCAGGATGCCGTCACCCATGCAGGCCCCCGCCGCAAGACCCTTCGCGGGGTAGGCCGTGATGTCGTGGCAGCCGGTGGTCGCCGACGTGCGGTAGGGGTAGGGCAGGCTCTCCCCGGGGTTGCCGCCGTCCGGGAACAGGTTCGGCGTCGCGACCACAGACGCGGCCGTGGGGTTGTCGAGCGGGACCTTGACGATCGAGATCAGGTCGTGCGGCGGCTGGCAGTCGGGGAATGCCGCGGAGGGGCTGTACGAGGAGATGTAGATGTACACCGCCTTGCCGTGCTTGTCCGGCACGAGGGTGTGGGTGTGCGAACCGCAGTTGGTCTCGACCGACTTGATGTACGTCGGGTTGGACTTGTCACTGACGTCGAAGATGCGGATTCCCTCCCAGGACGCCTTGTTGGCGGCGCTCTGAGCGACGCTGTTGCAGGAGTCGTCGCTGCGGGAGGAGTCGACGGAGCCGAAGAGCAGGTCGCCGTAGACGGACATGTCCATCTGGGAGCCCGGGCACACGACCGAGCTGACGACTTCCGGCTTCTTCGGATGCTTGATGTCGACGATGCTGAAGCCACCGTAGTTGCCGACGTAGGCGTAGTCGCCCTGGAAGGCGATGTCGGTGTTGATGGTGGCGGCGAGGGCGGCCGGCTTGGGCACGTTCGCGACGTGCGTGACGTTGCTGCTCATCGCGATCTCGTCGGGCGCCAGGACGTCCGCGGCCTGAGCCGGGACGGTGGCCAGCCCGATGGCCAGCACCGTACCCGTCACGGCCAGGACACGGCCGGTCAGGCCACGCCGGCGGGAGGTGAACACGTAGAAGCCTCCTCATAAAGGGGACATAAATGACCAGATCATGACCCGCAATAATTCCTTTGGCCAGATAGCAACATGTCAGCAAATTCTTCAGACATGTCATCTTTTCAAGGGCGTCCGTATCGATTAGTGTCGATCTTCATCGCCTTTTCGCAAGGAGGTAGGGTGCGCGCCGCGCTTATCCTGATGTCCGGCGCCGCCCTGTTTCTGGGCGCCTGTTCCAACGACGGGAATGACGCCGCCGCACAGTCGACCGCGCCCGTGATCGCTCCGGGCCGGCCCGGCGAGGCGGCCAGAACGCTCAGCCCCGGAGAGGCGGTCACCGCCGTCCCGTCACCCGCCGTGAATGCGGCCGACGTCCGGTACGCCCAGGACATGATCGTTCATCATCGGCAGGCCTTGGACATGGCGGCCCTCGCGCCGTCACGGGTCGGTTCCCCGAAGGTCAAGGGCCTCGCCGACCGCATTCTCGCCGTGCAGGAGCCGGAGATCCGCACCATGACGGCCTGGCTGGACCGGGAGAACCTCCAGCAGCCCGGCCACCACACGGATCACACGAACATGCCGGGCATGGCCACGCCCGAGCAGTTGGACGCACTCAAGGCGGCCTCAGGCGCGGATTTCGACCGGCTCTTCCTCCAGTTGATGATCAATCACCATGAGGGTGCGATCACCATGGCGACCGACGAACTGACCGGCGGCTCGCACATCACCGTCCAGCAGTGGGCCCAAGACGTCATCGCGGAGCAGACGGCTGAAATCCGCCGTATGCAAGAACTGCGATGAAGCCGGACGCCAGGGCGGTTCACCCGACCTGAAGGTGAGCAGACAAGGGAATCCAGGTAATGGTTTCCTGCTCGGCTGTCGGTTTGAATGGGGTCATGTCCGCGCGACTGTCGCAGTTGCGGTGGTCGCGTAGGGCTCCCGCGGCTGTCGCGATCGTCTTGGTGGTGCTGGGCGTCGTGGCGACCGCTGCTCTGCTGGATGGGCCGTCGGACGGCAGTATCGTGCGGCTGGGCTGGTCCACCTGGCACCTCGACGGCGTAGTGGTGGACGTCCCGGTATCGCCACAAGAGTCAGGGCTGCGAGCCGGTGACGTGGTGACCGGCGTCTCCGGGAGTCGTCTCGCCGATGGACTCGGCGCCGTTTCTCCCCCGCGACCGGGAGCGACCGTCTGGTATGACGTGGTGCGCCATGATGCGCGCGTCGTGACGGTGCGGCTCGAGCGCCCCGATCCGTACCCGCTTCTTGTGCAGGGCTGGGGCAATCTCGTCTTCGTTCTCGCGCTCGCCGGGCTGGCCGCCGCGCTGTATCTGCGGCGCCCCGAGGAACCCGCGACGGCCCCGCTGCTGGTCCTCGCGGCCGGGCTGCTGGGCAGCACGCTCACCGTCACCGCTGGACTTCCCGCCCTCGCCCTGGCCACCGGCGGTCCTCAGCTGTGGCTGTTCCACCTCAACTCGATCGTCTCGTACTCGATCGCCTGGGGCGCGCTGCTGGCCTTCTCGATCGCGTTCACCGCCCGCCGGCCCCCGTCGAGCCGGGACCGAAAGGCGATCGCGGTCGCCTACGCCGCACCACTGGCCGCGATGGCCGCATGGAGCGCGGTCGCCGCCGTGGCGGTGCCCGACACGCTTCGCCGGCTTGGCCTCGTGAACAGTGGTCAGACGGCGGTCACGGCGTTGGCCCTGATCACGGCCACGGTGTGGGGCGCGGTCAGCTACCGCGGCAATCGTGACCCGCTGCTGCGCGGCAGAATGCGCTGGCTGCTGGGCGGCGGTGCACTCGCGGCCCTGCTCGGTATCGCGGGCTGGCATCTCCCGGAACTGGTCGGCGGGCATTCGCTGCCGTGGGGGGCCCTCGGCCTGTCGGGGCTGCCGTTCGTGGCCGGCATCGGGGTCGCGCTACGCCGCCATCGCCTGTTCGACATCGAGCGGCTCGCGAACCGGTCCCTGGTGTACGCGGCCGTGGTCGCGGTCCTGGTCGCGGGGTACGCGGCCGTGGTGGCGCTGCTGGTCAGCGGGCTGAGACTGTCGGAAACGGTGGCCGCCGCGCTCGCCGCCGCGGGCGCCGCGCTCGTACTGGCGCCACTGCGCAGCGCGGCGCAGAGCACGGTCAACCGGGTGATGTACGGGGATCGCCACGATCCGGCGGCGGCGCTGACCCGCCTCGGCACCCGGCTGCAGGCGGTCCTGCTGCCCGCCGATGTGCTGCCGGCGATCGTCGAGACCGTGGCGCGGTCGTTGCGCGTGCCGTACGCGGCGATCGATCTGGTGGACGGTGCGGGCGCCTGCCATCAGGCCACCCAGCACGGCGTCGCGGTCGGCGCGGAGCACGTCGAGCCGCTCCTTCACCACGGAATGCTCATCGGGCGTCTACGGGTCTCGGCGCGTGGCGACGACGACCCGCTCGATCCCGTCGACCTCCGCCTGATCGGTTCGCTGGCCCAACAGGTCGGAACCGCGGTGCAGGCGGTGCGGCTGCACGACGATCTGGTCAGATCCCGCGCCGAGGTGGTGGCCTCGCGGGAGGACGAGCGCCGCCGATTGCGCCGCGACCTGCATGACGGACTCGGACCGACCCTGGCGGCGATCGGGCTCAAGACCGGTCTCGCGGTCCGCGCCGTACCAGGGGACTCGGAGGCTCGTGGCCTGCTCGACGAGATCTCCGCGGAGGTGACCGCGTCACTCGCCGACGTGCGGCGACTCGTCGAGGCGCTGCGCCCGCCCGCGCTGGATGAGCTCGGCATCGTCGGCGCCGTCCGGTCCCGCGCGGCGACTCTGGCGGGCGCCATGTCCATCGAGGTGATCGGCGCGGAGAGCACTCCGGCGTTGCCGGCCGCCGTCGAGACGGCGGCGTACAGGATCGCCGTGGAGGCGATCACGAACGCGGTCCGCCACAGCGGCGCGACCCGCTGCACCGCGGTGATAACGCTGTCGGACGGCGGCGTCGAGGTGACGGTGCGCGACGACGGCCGCGGGCTCGACCCCGATCGGGCGGCCGGGGTGGGATTACGCTCCATGCGGGAGCGGGCGGCCGAGGTGGGCGGAGTCTGGTCGATACGCTCCCCTGCCGAGGGCGGCACCCTCGTGCGCGCCTTTCTGCCGACGAGTCTCGGAGGGCACGATGATCCGGCTGATCCTCGCCGATGACCATCCGATGTACGTGTCGGGCCTGCGGGCCCTCTTCGACGCCGAGTCCGACATGAAGGTGCTCGCCGTCGCCGACACCGGCTCGGACGCGTTGCGCTCGGCCGTCGAGCACCGGCCGGACATCGCCGTGCTCGACATCAACATGCCCGGCGGTGACGGGCTCACGGTCACCGCACGCATGCGCGCCGCCGGGCTGCCCACCCGTTCGCTGATCCTGACGATGTACGACGACGACGAGAACGTCCTGGCCGCCCTTCGAGCGGGCGCCCACGGGTATGCGCTCAAGGGCGCGGGCGGCGAGGAGATCGTCGCCGCGGTACGCGCGGTCGCCCGCGGCGAGGCGGTCTTCGGCGCCGGCGTGGCCGCGCAACTGCTCGCCCATTTCGCGCGCACCACGGCCGCGTCCCCGTTCCCGCAGCTCACCGAACGGGAACACGAGGTACTCGGACTCGTCGCCCAGGGCCTGGACAACATGGCGATCGCACGGCGCCTCGGAGTGAGCGGCAAGACCGTACGCAACCATGTCTCGAATGTTCTGACGAAGCTGCACGTGGCCGACCGGTCCGCCGCGATCATCCGGGCCCGCGAGGCGGGACTCGGCGGGCCGCCCGAATCCCGGTAGCGCCCTCCGGCCCGGCACAACCTCCCGGACCGGCCGGGACAACGTCCCGTGACGCCGGGACGCGGCATCGCAGACCCTGACGGTCATGAAGACGAAGGCGGTCAGCGGGCCGGGCCTCATGGCCTCGGCGGCGATCTGCCTCATCGGGTCTCTGACGGAATCGGCATCCGCCGAGGTCATGTGGAGCGCCGGTGCATGGCTCGCCGTCGTGGTGAGCGCGATCGCGTACCGCGACATCGCGCGGCACGCCCGCCGTGTGCCGAGCGCCGTCGCTCTCGCCCTGCTGGGCTTCGTCGCTTCGGCGTGGACGGTCGAGGCGACGTTACGGGTCGCCGGCCAGCCGTGGATCACGGCGCACCCCGGCCCGCTGTTCGCCGTCGTCGGCGTCGCCGCCATCGGCAACGCGCAGCTGGCGTACGCGGCCGGCCGGGCAGAACTGGTCCATCCGGCGACCGGCATGATCATCGCGATCGCCGCGCTGCTCAGCACGCTCACCGCCGATCCCGGCGCCCCCTACCTCCTCGGCGCCGGTCCCCTCGGCGCCGTTCTGCTCGCCCGAGCGATCCGATCACGCATGTCGAAGGGACGGACAACATGAGAACTGTCTACAAGGTGCTGGCGTACATCATCGCGGTCGAGGTGGCCGTCCAGGCGTCGCTGGTGGTCCTGGCCAACGCCGGGCTAGGCAAATGGGTCACGGACGGCGGCGTGCTCGACAAGGCCGTCATGGAGAGCGACGAGTTCGCGTTCCCAGAGATCATCGGCTTCATCCTGCACGGCGTCAACGGGGGGATGGTGATCCCCGCCCTGGCGCTCCTCCTTTTGATCGTTTCGTTCTTCGCCCAGGTCTCCGGCGGGGTGAAGTTCGCCGCGGTGGTACTGCTGCTCGTCGCCGTCCAGGTCACCCTGGGGTATGCCGGGCACGAACTGCCCGCCCTGGGTGCCATGCACGGACTCAACGCGCTGCTGCTGTTCACCGCCGCCCTGCACACCGCGCGCCGGGCGCAGCCCGGGACCACCGGCGCACCCGCCGGTACGCCGACCGCGACATCGGTCTGAGGGCGGAAGGCGATGACCCGTACCCGTCGCCTGCGAATCGCCGTGGCATGTGCCGCGACGCTGGCCATCGCCGGCCCCCTGGCCTGGCTGTGGCAGGCCAGCCTGCTGCCATCGGCGTACTCCGTGATGGACATGGGGTACGCCGACGGGGGCCTGCAGGCGAGCGCGGCGCCACATGCGCAGCACTCGCACATGCGCCACGCCGGCGGGACCCGCAGCGTGGTCGACCTGGTCGCCGACCCGCGGCGCAAGCCTGACGTCGACGTGACGCTGACCGCGCGCAAGCAGCGGTTCCGGCTGGCGTCGGGCCGCGAGGTCGACGGGTACACGCTCAACGGCCGGTCGCCCGGCCCGCAGATCCAGGCCACGGCGGGTCAGCTCGTGCAGGTGAGACTGGTGAACGAGTCGGTGCCCGACGGAGTCACCCTGCACTGGCACGGCGTCGACGTCCCCGCCTCCCAGGACGGGGTCGCCGGAGTCACCCAGGACGCGGTCGGGATCGGCCACGACTTCACCTACCGGTTCGTCGCCCGCCAGGTCGGTACTTTCTGGTATCACTCCCACCAGGTATCCCACGAGCAGGTCGCCGACGGCCTGCTCGGTGGCCTGGTCGTCCGGCCCACCGGGGAACCCGAGGCCACCGTCGATGTGGTCGCCCTGACGCACCTCTACCACGGGATCCGAACCGTCAACGGGTCCGAATCCGACATCACCGTCCCGGCGCCGCCGGGCGCCAGGGCGCGGGTACGCGTGATCAACACCGACAACGGACCCACCTCGATATGGGTCGCCGGCACCGCACCGCGCCTGGTCGCCGTCGACGGCACCGACCTGCACGACCCGCCGCCCATCGAGCAGGCCGCGATCCTCGTGACGGCCGGTGGCCGTGCCGACGTCGAGGTGACCATGCCCTCCGACGGCACACCCGTCCGAGTACAGATCGGCGGTCCGCTGTCGGTGGTGCTGGGCTCCGCCGCCGCTCCGGTGAGCGCCCGGCCGACGACGACCTTGGACCTGCTGACCTACGGCACTCGGACCTCAGTCGGCTTCGACGCGGCCCGCCCGGACCGCACCTTCCGGTACGAGATCGGACGCCGACCGGGCTTCCTCGACGGCCGCCCCGGGCTCTACTGGACCGTCAACGGCCATCTCTTCCCGGATGTGCCGATGTTCGTGGTCGCCGAAGGCGACGTCGTCCGCATGACCGTCGTCAACAGCAGCGGCGAGGTTCACCCGATGCACCTGCACGGCCACCACGCGGTGGTCCTCGCCCGCAACGGAGTGGCCGCCACCGGAAGCCCATGGTGGATCGACTCCCTGAACGTCGGCGACGGCGAGTCCTACGACATCGCGTTCGTCGCCGACAACCCGGGAATCTGGGTCGATCATTGTCACAACCTGCCCCACGCGGGGGAAGGGCTCCTCGCCCACCTCATGTACGAGGGCGTCACGACGCCCTTTGTCATCGGCGGCCCAGCCGGCAACTCACGGGAATGAGCGGCTGGCGAACCCGGGGCACGGCCACGGTCGTCGACCCGCATGCCTCCGGGCTTCAGTTGGTCTCGTCGCCGGACTCGGCTCTCGGTCTGTCGTCGGATCGCGCGCTCGACTTGTCGCCTGGCCGGCCGGCCAGGCCGCGCGCCGGCTTGCCGACGGGACGTCCCCCGGTCGGCTGCCGCATCGCTCCGTCGCAGGCGTCGCTCTTGTGCACGCTGCTGGCGGAGTCGCTCGCCGCGCCGAGAGCGGAGCTGACGTTCACGACGACGTCTCTGACGTCCGCGTATCCACACTGAGGAGTGGCGAACCGCACGGTGAACAGCTGGTTGTACGCCGAATTGCCCGACAGCGCGGTCTCGTGGCGGGAGTTGCGCTGCACGGTCCGCCTGCCCGCGGTGACCGTCTGACGGAAGTCGGCCGTGAGCGTGACGGGATCGGGTGAGGCATTCGTGACCTTGACCGAAAGCGTGCTGCCGTTCCACGAGGCGATCGACACCGTGGGCGGCCCGCACTTCGACCCGAAGAGCTGCACCTCCTCGGTCTGCGGCCCGTTGGCCGCGGCGGGGTCGGTGGTCACCTTCACCCCGAAGTAGGCGGTCTCACCGCAGTCGACCGTGCCGAGATGACCCGGCAGCGAAATGTTGTACGTCGTGTCGCCGGACAATGTGCGGCTCGCATGAGAAACGACCTTCGCCGGCCCGCCCTTCTCCCGGCGGGTGAACTCCGCCGCCAGGTGGACCTCGCCGGGGCCGTCCGTTCTCACGGTGATTTGGGCGGTCCGTCCGTCCCAGTCGACAGTGGCCTTGTCGACCGCAGGCGCCGGGCACGGGTCGCCCGTCACCTCGACGACCTTGCTCCGCGCCCTGGTGACGGGCGTGCCCGCCGCGATCGTCACCTGGCGGTACACGGTCTGCCCGCAGTCCGGCGCGGCGAACCCGCCTGCGATCGACCGGTGGTACGACGTGGAGCCGTCGAGCTCGAACGTCTTCCTGCCGCTGACGGTGAGCTTCGACGGAGACGGCCCCTCGGCGAAGCGTGCGGTGAGCGTGATGCTCTGCGATGTCGGTGTCTTCACCCTGACCGTGGCCGTACGCCCGTCGAACTCGGCGACCTTCAGGTCGCTCGGCGTGACGGGAGCGGCGCTCGTGGCGGCGGGACTCGCGGGGGCGGGGCTCGCGGGGGCGGGACTTGCGGGGGCGGGGCTCGCGGGGGCGGGGCTCGATCCACCTGCCCCGGCAGGGGAGGTGGCCCGGGTGTGCGCCGGGCTCGCGGCCGGCGTCGCGCTCCCGGCCGAAGCGGCCGTCGCACCGCCCGGCCTCGCCTGCTCCGCGGAGATCTGCGACGTTGGCGCGGTGTCGCGGTTGACGGCGAGCACGGCCGCCACGGCGCCCACCGCGACCACGCCGGCCGCGATCAGGATCGGCGTGCCGTAACGCCTCGGCCGGCGGACCACGGCCCGCCTCGAGCCGGTGCTCGTCCGCGGTTCCCGCTCCTCGAGGAAGAATTCCGACTCCGGCTCCTCCCGGAAGAATTCCGACTCCGCCGGAGAAAGGACCCGGTCGTCAGGCGGGAAACCCAGGTCGGTGGCCCAAAGATCCCGATCGGCGGGAGCGGCCGGCTCAGCGAGTTGACGGTGGCCGCGATGCTCCCATTGCGGCCCGTACGCGTCGTACGCCGCCCGTTCCAGTTCGCCCATGAACGCCCTCGCGGTCGTGGGACGGTTCGCCGGATTCTTGGCCAGTCCACGGATCACCAGGTCCAGAAGGGGGTCCGGCACGCCGTCCACAGGGATCCTCGCCCCCTGGTGCAGCTGCCGCAGGGTCGCCACATGGTCCGCGTCGTACGGCACATGCCCGGTGAGGCACTCGAAGAGGACGCAGGTCGCGGCATACAGGTCGGTCGCGGGGGCCGCGGGCGCGCCGTTCCACTGCTCAGGGGCCATATAGAGCGGAGTGCCCGCGGGCATGCCGGGGTCGGCGGCGACGGCGATGCCGAAGTCGGTGAGCTTGACCGACCCGTCGGCCCGGACGAGGACGTTCCCGGGTTTGTAGTCGCGATGGACGATGCCGGCGTCGTGGGCGGCCGACAGCCCGAGCAGCGAGCCCTTCAGCACGACCAGCGCGGCCTCCGGGCTGAGGGCGCCACGCTCGCGGAGGACCTCGCTGAGGGGCACGCCGTCCACGAACTCCATGACGACGGCGGAGTCGAAATGGCTCTCGACATACCCGTAGACACGCGCGATGTTCGGATCGGCGATCTCGGCCAGCCGACGGGCCTCGTCGCGGAAGGCGACACGGAAGCTGGCGTCGGAGCTGAGCTCGTCGCTCAGATACTTGATCGCGGCCCGGCCGCCGTTCTCCACGTATGTGGCCAGGACGACCCTGCCCGTCGCGCCGGACCCGAGCTCGCGTTCTTCCCGGTATCCCGGAACGGACCAGGCGTTCATCGTTGTCCCCTCGGAGTGATGACGCTCCTGACTCCCCAGACGAAGGCCTTGGTAGATCACCACAGTGATGATTCGATTACGCAAAGATATGAGGAATTAGCATATGCCAAGGTCAGCGCATATATGCCAGCAAATCCAGGCAAACGATTCAGGCCCAGCCGGGGCTCCACGTGAATCGGCTCACCCGATCTCAGTCCCCTGATCGGCCGTCCCGGCCGACGGGAACCGGCGTCCCCGTCATGGCTTCCAGCACCGCGCGCCCGCCCAGCGGCCGGTTGAGTCGTACGGTCACACGCCTGCGGTATCCCACGTCCGTGCAGGCTTCCCCCGCCTGGAGGTGCTCCTCCACCAGGATCAGCGCCGCATGTTCGGATTCGACGGCTCGGGCGGTGTAGTCGGCGCCACACCCGCCGGTGGACTTTCTCCCCACGAACTCGGCGCTGAGTGTGATTCCGTCCTCAAGGAGGGTGACCCGCTCTACGGCCGGAGCCCCGATAACACGTCCGCGGCCGTCCCTTCTGAGAGGTGTCGGGGCAGCCTGGGCGCCGTCTGCCGCGAATGCCTGCTCATAACCTTCAAGAGCCTGCCGCAGGTGATCGTCGAGCCGCCGATCGTCCTCGGTCGTGAACCACACCACAAGCGCCGCCGAGGCCAGAACGGCGACAGCCGCGACGAGCAGGGCAGAGCGCTTGAGCGTCATGATCACGAGACGTCCATGATGCGGCATTGGTTCACGCCCCCGCCCATCACGGGTTCGGGTTCAGCCCCGAGCAGTCGCAGGCCCGGCGGGACTCCCCGTGAACCGGCTCGCCCGGTCTCAGTTCCCCGGCAAGTCGTCCGCGAGGGCGGCGAGCTCGCCCAGGGTCACCGGGACCGCGAGGCTGCGGGTGGACAGCGGGCGCAGGTCCTCCGCGGTGGTCTCGCGACGGCTCAGGCAGGCCGATATCTCCGCGGTCGCGAAGCCGCACACCCGGCCCTGGCACCAGCCCATCCCCGGCCTGGCCAGCATCTTCAGCGTGCGCGGATCCTCAGCCCCGAGGTCTCGGTGGGCGCGGACGAGATCGCCGTAGGAGACCTCCTCGCAGCGGCACACCAGCGTCGAGTCGGACAGCCACCTCGTCCACGCGACCGGCACCGGGTACGCGCGGTGCATGGCGGCGGCGAACCTCCGCCCCCGCCGGATCTCCCTGCTCAACCGACCGATCACCGCCACGACCGCCCGGCGCGACGACTCGGGCGTACGGCGCAGCGCGACGCCGAGGGCGACGGCGCTCAGGCGGCCCTCGGCGACGGCCAGGGCGGCGCCGCCCACGCCGGTCGCCTCTCCCGCGACGTACACCCCGTCGACGCTGCTGCGCTGGAGGTCGTCGACGACCACGACGAGGGAGCCGTCGACGTCCCTCCTGGTCTCCGCACCGAGCATGAGCGGCAGTTCCAGCGAGGGGGTGAAGCCCCAGCCGAGCGCCACGAGGTCGGCGGCGATCTCCTCCTCCGGCCCGGCGAGACGGCCGTCGACCCGGTCGACCCTGGCGATCCTGACCGCCTCGACCCTGCCCTCGCCGAGGATCTCGCGGATCACGGTCCCACGGCGGTACGGAATGCGGTGGCGGGCCATCAGCGCCGCGTACTGCAGCGCCTCGACTCCCTTGCCCGGGACGGACATCGCCCCCACGGGGTCACGCAGCCAGCCGAGCGTGCCGTTGGCCTCGACGACGGCCGCCAGGCTCGCGCCGGCCCGCGCGAGGCCGGTGGCCACCGGAAGCAGGAACGGCCCGGTGCCGGCGACGACGGCGCGCCTGCCCGCGAGCGTGCGGTGGCCCTTGAGCAGCGCCTGCGCTCCCCCGGCGGCCATGACCCCGGGCAGGTCCCACCCGGGAATGGGCAGTTGCCGGTCGTATCCGCCCGGGCAGAGGATCAGCGCCCGCGCCGTCTCCGCCCGGCTCAGGCCGGCCTCCTCGGCCCCGTCCACCCGCGTTGACGTGGTGGGTGTCAGCTGAAGCGTGAACGCCCCGTTCTCGTCGCGGGTGACGAGCCACACCTGGTGGCCGGGGAGATACCGGATCCGGCCGGTGGCGGTAAGGGCGTCCAGGCGTTCGCGCAGGCGGGTGAAGGTCGACCAGCCATGGTGGCCACGACGGTCATCGGGGCGGGCGTGGTTCTCGTCGTAGTGCCGCCAGTACTGGCCGCCGGGCTGTCCGGCCGCGTCGATGAGTACGACGCCGAGCCCGGCCGCGGCACTCTCCACGGCGGCCGCGAGGCCCGCCGGGCCCGCGCCGACCACGGCGACGTCATACGTGTCCGGCATCGCCGTCCTCCATGCCACCGGTGTCCCCCACGTCGCCGAGCGTCATTCCGTCCACGGCCGGGACGAGGCAGGCACGCAGGCCGGGGACGCCGTCCACCGTGATCAGGCAGTCGAAGCAGACGCCGATGCCGCAGAACATGCCGCGGGGCCTGCCGCCCTTCCGGGTGGTCCGCCAGTCGAGGATTCCCGCCGCCACGAGGGCCGCGCCGATGCTCTGACCGGGCTCGGCGGGGACGGCGGCGCCGCGAAAGGTCATCTGGTACGTCACCGGAGCGCCTCCTCTGGTTCCGGGAACCGGTCGGGGGCGAACGGGGTGAGATCCAGATCGGGCCCGTCCCCCGCGAGGGCCTGGGCGATCAGCTTGCCCGTCCCCGCGGACAGGCCGATGCCGGCGCCCTCGTGTCCGCAGGCGTGCCACAGGCCGGGGGCGCGCGGGTCCGGGCCGATGACGGGCAGGTGGTCGGGGCAGTAGGGGCGGAAGCCGAGATAGGTACGCATCGCGCGGACCTCCCGCAACATCGGGAACAGCGCGATCGCCTTCGCCGCGAGCGTGCCGATCGCCTTGCCGGACACCGTCCGGTCGAAGCCGACGCGCTCGCGCGACGAGCCGATGAGAATCGTGCCGCTGCCGGTCCCCTCGACGACGGGCGAGGTCTGCAGGGCGGCGTCGGAGCTGGCCACGTCCCCGACGTACTCGGCGGCGTACACCTTGTGGCGGATCGTCCGGGACGGCATGGGCTCGGTGACCAGGATGAAGCCACGGCGGGGCAGCACGGGGACGTGCACGCCGGCGAGATCGGCGACGCCGCCGGCCCACGTGCCCGTCGCGTTGAGCACCGCGCCCGCCGGGATGTCGCCACCGGTGGTCCGCACGCCCGTCACCCGGTCGCCGTCGCGCAGGAACCCGACCACCTCGGTACGGGTGCGCACCAGCGCACCAGCCTCGCGGGCCAGGCGGAGCAGGTGCGCGACCACCAGCATCGGCTGGACCTGGGCGTCCTGGGGATAGAAGGCGGCCCCCGCGAGCCCGTCGGACAGGTGCGGCTCGTAGTCGCGCAACTCGGCCCGCGCGACGTCGCGGACCTCCACCCCGTATCGGCGCTGGTGGACGGTGAGCTCGCGCAGCGAGGCGAGGCCGTGCTCCGACGCGGCGACGACCAGGCCGCCTTTGGACTCGAACTCCCACAGGCCGGCATGCTCCCCGAGGTCCTCGCGCCAGATCCGCTGCGAGTACAGCGCGAGGTCGAGTTCGGGACCGGCCTCCTTGTCGGAGACCAGCAGGTTGCCCTCCCCCGCGCTGGACGTGCCTCCGGCGAGCGCGCCGCGCTCGACGACGACCACGCGCAGCCCGGCCAGCGAGGCGAAGTACGCGCCGGCCGCGCCGACCACGCCCGCCCCGACGACGACGAGGTCAGCGGTCATGGCGCGTCCTCGGCGGCGCCCGCCCACAGACCCCGCACGTGGCCGATGTGGCGGCGCATCAGGGCCTCGGCCCCGGCGGCGTCGCGGGCCTCGATGAGGTCGAGCAGTTCGTGGTGCTCGGCTGCCGAGGCCCCCAGCCTGCCGCCGCGCGACAGCGACGCCAGGCCGAACAGCCGGGTCCGGGCGCGCAGGCCCGAGACGACCTCCAGCAGGAACCGGTTGCCGCTGTAGCCGAGCAGGGTCAGGTGGAAGACGTGGTCGGCCTCGACGTAGCCGACGAGGTCGCCGCGTTCGGCGGCGTCGACGATGGCCTGCGCCAGTGTCCGCAGCCCGGGAAGGTCCTGTTCCGCGATCACGTTCACGGCGTCCCGCACGGTCGGCGGCTCGATGAGCAGCCGTACGGCGGCCAGGTTGTCGAGGTCCTCGTCGGACACCTCGGTGATCCGGAAGCCCTTGTTCGGGTGCGCGACGACCAGGCCCTCCTTGACCAGGTCGAGCATGGCCTCCCGTACGGGGGTGGGAGAGACCCCGAACTGGGCGCCCAGCGCGGGGGCCGAGTAGACGACGCCGGGCTCCAGCCTGCCGGAGATGATCGCGGCGCGCAGGGCGTCCCTGACCCGGTCGCGGAGGTTCTCCCGTCGGCCGATACCCGCCAGGCCGGGGACCGGGGCCGGATTCACAGGAGGAAGCCGGCGGGGAACGGGTCGGTGGGATCGAGGTGGAACTGCGAGGTCCCGGTGACCCACGCCCGGCCGGTGATCGACGGCAGCACCGCGGGAAGCGAGCCGACCGTGGTCTCGCCGAGCAGGCGTCCCGTGAAGCGCGTGCCGATGAACGACTCGTTCTCGAAGTCCGCACCGATGCCCAGCTGTCCGCGTGCGTGGAGCTGGGCCATCCGGGCGCTCGTGCCCGTCCCGCAGGGGGAACGGTCGAACCAGCCGGGGTGGATGGCCATGGCGTGCCGCGACAGCTTCGCGGTCGAGCCGGGCGCCTTCAGATAGACGTGATGGCATCCGTTGATGTCCGCGCGCTCCGGGTGGACGGGCCGGTCGTGCTCGTTCACCGCGTCCATGATCCGCAGGCCGGCGGCCAGCAGGTCGCCGGCGCGGGACCGGTCGAAGGGCAGGCGGAGGTCGGCTAGCTCGACGATCGCGTAGAAGTTCCCGCCGAACGCCATGTCGTAGGCGATCTCGCCGAAGCCGGGGACCTCGACCTTCCGGTCCAGCGCGTACGAGAACGACGGCACGTTCTGGATGGTGACCGACGTCGCCGCGCCGTCCTCGACCGCGACGGACGCGACGACGAGCCCGGCGGGGGTGTCGAGCCTGATCGTGGTCACCGGCTCGACGACGGGCACCATGCCGGTCTCGACGAGGACCGTCGCGACCCCGATCGTGCCGTGGCCGCACATCGGCAGCAGGCCGGAGACCTCGATGAACAGCACGCCGTAGTCGGCGTCGGGACGGGTGGGCGGCTGCAGGATCGCGCCGCTCATCGCGGCATGGCCGCGCGGCTCGTACATCAGCAGCGTGCGGACGTCGTCGCTGTTGTCCATGAACCACAGCCTGCGCTCGGCCATGGTCTCGCCGGGGATCGTCCCCACGCCGCCGACGATGACGCGGGTGGGCATGCCCTCGGTGTGCGAGTCGACGGCGTGGAAGGTGCGGCGGGATCTCACTTGTACCCCTTCGCGATGACGGCCTCGGTGTCGGCGGCGATCCGGTCGGCCTGTTCGGGCGGGAGCGGCAGGCGCGGCGGGCGGCAGGGGCCGCCCTTGCGGCCGGCGACGTCCATGGACAACTTGATCGACTGGACGAACTCGGTCTTGGAGTCCCAGCGCAGCAGCGGGTGCAGGTCGCGGTACATCGGCAGCGCCTCGGCGATGTCGGCGGCGTCGCCGGAGGTGACCAGCCGGTAGAGCGCGGACGTCGACTCGGGGAACGCGTTCGGGTAGCCGGCGATCCAGCCGACGGCCCCGGCGACGCCCAGTTCGAGCAGCACGTCGTCGGCTCCGACCAGCAGGTCGAGGCCTGGCGCCTGCTCGGCGATCTCGTACGCCCTGCGGACGTCGCCGCTGAACTCCTTGACGGCGACGATGAGGCCCTCGTGGAACAGTTCGGCGAGCAGTCCGGGAGTCAGGTCGACCTTGGTGTCGATGGGGTTGTTGTACGCGACGATCGGCAGGCCGGCCTTGGCCGCCTCACGGTAGTGCCCGACGACGGCCTCCCTGCCTGCGCGGTAGGCGTTCGGCGGGAGGAGCAGGACGGACGTGGCTCCGGCGGCCGCGGCCTGCTCCGCCCAGCGGCGGGCCTCCAGCGCGCCGTACGCGGCGACGCCCGGCATCACGCCGAACCCCTCGGGAGCGGCCTCGACGGCCGTCTCGACGACGCGGGCCCGCTCCTCCGGGGTCAGCGTCTGGTACTCGCCCAGCGATCCGTTGGGCACAACGCCGTCGCAGCCTCCCGCGGCGAGGAACCGCACGTGCTCGGCGAATCCGGAGTAGTCGACGGACAGGTCGTCGTTGAAGGGCAGGGCCGTCGCGACGTGAACGCCACGCCAGGGCCGGGCGGAGGTGGTCATCCCGAGCTCTCCTCAGTGCCTATGCGCCAAGTGCAATGTCACATTGTTAGAGCGCGATCGTGCGATTTTCAAGACCGTCGGCGTGCGAATCGCCCAATCGGGGGTCTAACGCATCTGTGCGCCAAACGCGATCTATACGACACCTATACAGCCGCTGATCAACATGGCCCCGACTGTGTGTTCGCGTTATGCGGAGGTACAAGGTGTTGAAGAAAGCGGGACGGATAACCGCGTTACCGTCCCTCATAGCCCTGGCGCTGGTGTCCACTGTCGTGGTGCCGCTCCCAGCGAGGGCGGTGCCGGTCTCGACCAAGGCCCAGGCGCCGGCCGCAACCTGTCCCGACGAGATGCCGACCGAGATCTCCGCCAAGCTGGCCGCCGCGGTCTGCGACAAGCGGATCAAGGTGGCGTCACTCACCTCGGAGACCGACGAGTACTTCGTCAATCCCAACGGCACGATGACTCAGGAGCATCGCTACCGCCCCGTGCGGGTGAAGCGCGGCGACGAGTGGACCGCCGCGGACGCGACGCTGGTCGCGAACCCGGACGGGTCGGTCGCTCCGAAGGCCTCGTCCGTGTCCTACAGCTTCTCCGGCGGCGGCCAGGGCCCACTGGTACGCGCCTCGGAGAAGGGCACCGAGTTCTCTCTGGACTCGCCACTCGGCGCTCTGCCCAAGCCGGTGCTGAACGGCGCGACCGCCACCTACCCCGAGGTGCTGCCCGGCGTCGACCTGGTGCTGACCGCCGATGTCGACGGGTTCGCCGAGAAGCTCGTGGTCAAGTCCCGCGAAGCGGCCGCCGATCCCAAGCTGAAGGCGCTGACATTCGCCACCTCCCTGAAGAAGGGCAAGATCAAGGCCGACAAGTACGGCAATGTCGCGATCGTGAACGCCAAGGACGACCTGGTGTTCACCACCTCGGCGGCGGAGATGTGGGACGCCACCGCCGAAAGAGCCATGACGCGGAACCCCGTCACCTCGGCCGTCGGCGCGCAGACGGGTAAGCGCAGCAAGATGGACGTGCGGCTTTCCGGCGGCGCCATCACGGTGTCCCCTGACGCCACCCTGCTGACCGACCCCGCCACCGTCTTCCCTGTGACGATCGACCCGAGCTTCACCGCCGCCAAGTCGGGCTGGACGTACGTCGACTCGGCCTATCCGACCAGTGCCTACTACAACTCCACCAACGACGCCACGGCCGGCACAAGCAGCGCCGGAGCGGCCAAGCGGCGCTCGTTCTTCAACATGGGCTTGTCGGGGATGGGCACGGGCAAGCACATCATCTCCGCGACGTTCAACATCAAGGAGACCTGGGCCTGGTCCTGCTCTGCCAGGAACGTCGAGCTGCACAGAACCGCTGCGGTGGGCTCCTCCACCAACTGGAACAACCAGCCCGCCTCCAACCTGTCCATCGGCGCGAAGAACGTCGCCTACGGCTGGTCGTCCAGCGGGATCGGCGGCCCTTCGACCTGCCCCGCGGCCGTCGTCGGCTGGGACGTGACCAGCGCCCTGCAGAGCACCGTGACCGCCGGCGGCACGTCCATCACGTTCATGGTCAAGGCCGGCAGCGAGACGGACAACTACTACTGGAAGCGGTTCGAGAACAACCCGAGCATCTCCATCACCTACAACACGATCCCGGCGACGCCCGCGAGCCTGGCGATCGCGCCGTGCACCACGTGTGCCAGTCCCGCTCTGGTGAGCGCTCCCCAGCCGACGCTGTCCGCCAAGGTCAGCGACACGGACGCGCAGGCGCAGCGGGCCGACTTCGAGGTGTGGACTCCCGACCACGTGACCAAGGTCACCGGCGGCTCCGTCTCGAACATCGCCTCCGGCGCCACCGGATCGTGGAAGGTGGGCACGCCTCTCGCCAACACCTCCTATCACTGGCGGGTCCGCTCCTTCGACGGCACCGACTACAGCGCGTGGTCGAGCTGGTTCACCTTCACCGTGGACGCCACTCCTCCGCCCGCTCCCGCCGTCTCCTCCGACGACTACCCCGAGGACGGGTGGGCGAAGGGATCCGGCCAGGCGGGCAGGTTCACCATCACGCCCGGCGGCACCGACGTGTCGGCAGTGCTCTGGTCCTTCGACGGCGGCGCCCAGCAGTCCGCCGCGAACTCCGGCGCGCCGTACGCGCTCAACTGGACCCCCGGCAGTGACGGCCCGCACGCCCTGAAGGCGTGGGTGAAGGACAAGGCGGGCAACCTGTCGTCCGCCACCACGTATGCCTTCAACGTGGGCACATCGGCCGTCACCTCGCCGAAGGACGGGCAGTCGACCGCTCGCCGCACCGTGCTGGCCGCGACGGGCAGCACGGGACTGACCGCGGTCACCTTCTCCTACCGGCGCGGTGAGACCGACACCTGGCACCAGGTTCCCGCCGCGGACGTCCGGAAGAAGTCGGACGGCACGGCGATCACCTGGCCGGTGGCGATGGCGTCGGGCTCCTCCCCCGACCTGGTCTGGGACACCACGCACACGCTCACCCAAGACGGCGTGATCCAGGTGCGTGCCGAATTCACGACCTCGACGGGAACGGCGGCGTCCCAGTCCGTCGACCTGATCGTCGACCGCGACGCGGAGGGGGCGACCACCCAGCCCGTCGGGCCGGGCGTGGTCAACATGCTCACCGGTGACTTCAAGATGGCGGCCACGGACGCCAACGTGTTCGGCGTCGGGCTCATGCGCTCCTTCTCCTCGCGCGACCCGCGCAAGGGCTCGTCACTTCCGGGAGTCGCGGCCATCTACGGCACCGAGTGGACCCCGAGCGGGCTCGCCACGGCGGGGCAGGGCACCTTCGTGCAACTGCGACCCACCTCTGCCACCTCGGTCGAGCTCAGCGGCGACGGCTCATCCGTGGCCTTCACCAAGAACACCGACGGATCCTTCACCCCACAGCCCGACGCCGCCAATCTGGCACTGACCTTCGACTCGGCGACCGACCGCTACACCCTCTCCGACGTCAGCTCCGCGGAGCGGACGGTCTTCGCCAAGGTGGGCCCCTCGGCGACGACCTACCTGGTCCGCGCCGTCTACCCGGCGAGCGGCAAGGACAGCACGATTTTCGTCTGGGAGTCGGTGACCGGCTCCGACGGGACGCCGCTGGCCAGGCCACTCAAGATCATCGCCCCGTCCTGGTCGGTCTCGCAGACCGCCTGCGACGTGGACGTCCTCGCCGACCTGCCCGAGGGCTGCAGGCTGATCAAGATGACCTATGCCGCCACGACGACCGCGGGCGCGCAACTCGGCGACGTGGCCGGCCAGCTCAAGCAGATCAGCCTCTGGGAGGGCGGGGCGAGCGCTCCGCAGGGTCTGGCCGAGTACCGCTACGACGACCTGGGCCGTCTCCGCGAGCAGTGGAACCCCAACACTCCTGACGTCAAATCCCGCTACGACTACGACCTCGGGGGCCGGGTGAACCGGTACACCCCGCCCGGCGAGCTGCCGTGGACCTTCACCTACGGCAAGGCGGGCAACCCCGACATCGCGTCCGACGGGATGCTGCTCAGCGCATCCCGGCCGACACTCCGTCCGGGAACCCTGAACGAGACGAACGGCACGGGGACCGTCTCGGTCGTGTACGACGTCCCGATCAGCGGGAGCGGCTCGCCGTACAACCTGGCCGCGGCGACCACGGCGGCGTGGGGTCAGAGCGACGCGCCCGCCGACGCGACCGCGATCTTCCCGGCCGACCAGGTGCCCGCGAACAACACCGGGCGCGGCGGCCTGGCCGGATCCGACTACGGCCGCGCCATGATCACCTACCTCAACGCGTCCGGACAGGTGGTCAACCGCGCGGATCCGGGTGGCGCCGTGTCCACCAGCCAGTACGACGCGCAGGGCAACACCGTGCTCTCACTCTCCGCGGGCAACCGGGCCCTCGCCCTGGGTCAGGGGCCGAACGCGGCGAACGATCTGACCCGGCTCGGCCTGCTCAACACTCCGACGGCGGAGCGAGCCCGGCTGCTCTCCGACGAGACCACATACAGCGCCGACGGGCAGCGCGAGCAGTCCGAGTCCGGACCGCTGCACCTGATCCAGCTGAACGGCGCCCAGGTCCCCGCCAGAAAGCACACGGTCAACACCTTCGACGAAGGTCGGCCGGCGGACGCCAAGGTGGCGAACCTGGTCACCACCGTCACCACCGGCGCCTCGGTTCCCGGCTCGACGGCGGACGCCGACCTCAGGGTGAGCAAGACGTACTACGACTGGACCTCAGGCAAGGTCACCAAGACCGTCGACGACCCCGGCGGCCTGGCGATCACCAAGACGACCGGCTACGACACGGAAGGCAGGGTGATCAGTAGCACCATGCCGAAGTCGTCGGGCGACGACGCCGGCACGACGACCACCGACTACTACACCGCCGACGGCACCGGAACCTGCGGCGGCAAGGCCGAATGGGCCGGGTTGCTGTGCCGTACGAAGGCGAAGACCACGATCTCCAACAGCGGCTCCAACCCCGCCGAGTTGGTCACCAAGGTCTACACCTACGAGCCGGGCGGCCTCCTGTCCGCGGTCACAGAGACCGCGAACGGTGTCACCAGGACCACGACCACCAAGTACGACGCGGCGGGACGAACCGTGGAGACCGCGGTCACCGGTGGTGTCGGAACGGGAGTGCCCACGGTGACCGCGACATACGACTCGGCCGGACGCACCCTGAAGACGAGCACGTCCGACGGAAAGGTGATCACCCGGGAGTACGACGTGCTGGGACGCCAGGTGTCCTACACCGATGCCGACGGCGGTGTGACCAGGGTCGAGTACGACGCGCTCGACCGGGTGACCAAGAAGACGGACGGCGCACCGTCCACGGTGACCTACGTCTACGACACCGCGGCCGACCCCCGGGGCGTGCTCACCTCGATGACCGACTCGATCGCGGGCTCGTTCACCGCCACCTACGACCTGGACGGCGGCGTCAGCCACGAGAACCTTCCCGGAGGCGTCTCCTACAGCGTCACCAGGGACCCGTCGGGCGCGCCGACCTGGCGCGGCTACCAGACCGCGACCGGCGTCAAGCTGGTCGACGATTCGGTGACCTGGTCGATCCACGGCCAGCAGGTGTCGCACAACGGGCTTTCGGCCCAGCAGATCGGCTATGACAAGCTGGGCAGGATCAGCTCGGTGGACGACACCGTGAGCGGGACCTGCGCTCGCCGGACCTACGGGTACGACGCCAACTCCAACCGGACCGCGCTGACCGGCAGCCGCTGCGACGGCTCGGGTGCGGTCACCGAGACCCACGTCTACGACGGCGGGGACCGGCTGGCCGACTCCGGCTACGTGTACGACGCCTACGGGCGCACCACGGCCACGCCTTCGGGGCTGACGACGGAGTACTACAACACCGACCTGGTCAAGTCGATGACCTCCGGCTCGGTGCGGCAGTCCTACACGCTCGACCCGCAACTCCGGCGCAACACCACCGTGGTGGCACAGCTGTCCGGCGGCACCTGGAACAACGTCGGAAAGCGGATCGATCACTTCGACGCCGACGACGACACGCCCGCGTGGGTGGTGGAGGACGCCACATCCGGAGTCGTCACCAGGAACGTCCACTCGATCTCGGGTGGCCTGGCGGCGGTGACGTCGGCGACGGGAGACGTCCGGCTGCAACTCACCAACCTGCACGACGACATCAACGTGGTGTACAGCCTGGCCGGCGGGGTCCCGCTGGCGCTGGACTTCGACGAGTTCGGCAACCCGCGCGCGGGTCAGCCCACGACGAGGTACGGCTGGCACGGCGCGGCCGAGCGGGCCGCCGACACCCCCGACGGCACCATGCTCATGGGTGTCCGGCTCTACCAGCCCAAGCTGGGACGGTTCCTCCAGACCGACCCGGTGGAGGGCGGCAGCGCCAACGCCTACGACTACGCGGCCCAGGCGCCCACCTCCAACGCGGACCTGGACGGCAAGAAGTGGTACTGGTGCACGAACTTCTGGCACTTCGCGTTCAACCACTGCGGCATCAACTACGCCTGGTATCACGGGAGCTGGCGCTGGGTCTACTGGACGAAGACCCCTGCGGGCTGGTGGGTCCGCGGAGTGAAGTACGACTACTGCACGAAATCCCCCGACAAGCCGCTCGGGTACGACTTCCGGCAGGCGTGCATGATGCACGACTACGGTCTGGCCCTGCGCAACATGGGCTACGTCTCCAGCAAGCGCCAGGTCGACGACGTCTTCTACTACGTCCTCTACTACGGCGTCTGCTCGCACTACTTCTGGAAGGGGACGTGCAGAGGCATCGCCTACAAGTACTACCTCATGGTTCGCGCCTTCGGTTAGCCGTGCCTTCCCGCTGAATCACTGAATCACTGAATCCGCACCGGCGGGAGCCGAAACGACGGCTTCCGCCGGTGCACAAGCGAATCTGTTCGACTCATGTGTTGACGGGAGTAAAACGATCGTGCATATTAAGGCGGATTTGATCTTGTTTGTGCGCGATCGTTTTGTCCGGGAGCACGATGGAGTTCGCCGTTCTAGGGCCGCTTCACGTCTCAGCCGAAGCTCGGCCTCTGCCCCTCGGCGCGGGGAAGCAACGCACCCTGCTCGCCGAACTCATCTGCCATAGGGGGCGCGCCGTGTCCTCTTCCACCCTCATCGAGGCGCTGTGGGGGCAGTCCCCGCCACGAACCGCCACGGACAACCTCCGGCTCTATGTGCACCAGCTCCGCAGGACGCTGGGCCCTGACCGGATCACGCGCACCAGCACCGGTTACGTGCTCTCCATCCATCCGGGCGAGTTGGACGCCGGCCGGTTCGAGACCCTGGCGGAACAGGGCGGGACCGCCCTCGCCGCCGGAGACCACGAACGGGCCGCCGCGCTGCTCAGGGAGTCTCTGGACCTGTGGCGCGGTCCCGCGTACGCGGGGCTGAATCTCACCACCGGACTCCGCGAGCACGCGCACCGCCTCGAAGAGGAACGGCTCACCGCGCTGGAGAACCGGATCGAGGCGGACCTGGCACGCGGGATGCATGCCGCGTGCGTCGCCGAGCTCATCGGGCTCGTCGCCGAGCATCCGCTGAGAGAGCGGTCACGCATGCAGCTCATGCTCGCTCTGGCCAGGTCGGGACGCCAGGCAGAGGCCCTGGCCACCTACCAGGACGCCCGTCGGGTGTTCGCCGCCGAACTCGGCCTGGACCCCGGTGCCGAGCTCCGCCACCTGCACCAGGCCATCCTCACCGGCACACTCCCCGTCGACCCCTCCACGGTCTCGTCAGGTGATGTCTCCCCCGCCCAGCTTCCGACCGACATCTCCGATTTCACCGGCAGGGACGACCACCTCGCCGAACTGACGGACCTCCTCGGCAAGGAGCCTCCCCCGGGACCTGGGCCCGTGCGTGTGTGCGTCATCACGGGGATGGGCGGCGTCGGAAAGACCACGCTCGCCGTACACGCCGCCCATCAGGTCGCGCGGCACTATCCCGACGGGCAGCTTCATGCGAACCTGCACGGCGCCGAGGCCTCCCTCGCGGACCCCTCCCAGGTGCTCGCCGGCTTCCTCACCGCGCTCGGCGCGCCGCGTTCCACACTGCCGGAGACCACAGAGGAGCGGGCCGCCTTCTTCCGGAGCCTGCTGGCGGGACGCCGGATGCTCATCGTGCTCGACAACGCCGCCTCCGAGCAGCAGGTCCGCCCACTGCTCCCCGGCACGCCCGGCTGCGCCGTCATCGTCACCAGCAGGTCCCGGCTGAACGGGCTGTCCGTCGCGAATCTGATCGAACTCTCCGTGCTGCTGCCCAAGCAGGCCGTGCAACTGCTCTCCAGGATCGCGGGGGCCGGCCGGGTGGCGGCGGAGCCGAAGGCGGCGGCCGAGATCGTCCGGCTGTCGGATCACATCCCGCTCGCCGTCCGGGTGGCGGGAGCGCGCCTCGCCGCACGGCCGCAGTGGTCGTTGACCCGCCTGGCCGGGCAACTCACCGACGAGCGGCGCCGGCTCGACCAGTTCGCCACCGGCGATCTCGCGGTCAGGGCCAGCCTGGCGCTCAGCTATGTGGGGCTCGACCATGTCACGCGCAGGGCGTTCCGGCTGCTCGGCTCGCTGGACGTGCCCGAATTCGCCGGCTGGGTCGCCGGTGCGCTGCTCGACCTGCCGGTGGCGGCGGGAGAGGAGTTGGTCGAGGCTCTGGTGGACACGCAGCTCGTGCTGATCAGCGGGACGGATTCGGCAGGGCAGCCCCGATACCGCTTCCACGACCTCGTCCGCCTGTACGCCCGCGAGCGCAGCGGGCTCGAAGACGAGCCGGAGACCGTGGCCGAGGCCCTGGGCAGGGCTTTCGGGGCCTGGCTCGCGCTGGCAGAACGTGCCACTGAGAGGGTGCAGGGCACGTCCTCCGCCATCATCCACGGCACCGCTCCTCGCTGGAACTCCCCCGACGGGGCCCCTTGGGAAGGTGTGGCCGAGCAGGACCCGATGGCCTGGTTCGACACCGAGCGCACGGCGCTGATCGCGTCGATACTCCAAGCCTGCTCGCGGGGCCTGACCGAGGTCGCATGGGATACGGCCTGCTGCGTGGAACGCTACTTCGATGTAAGCGGGCAGTTCGACGACTGGCGCGCCCTGCACGAGCGCGTCCTGGAGGCATGCCGTAAGGCGGGCAACAGGCTCGGCGAAGCGATGATCCTGCGCGGGCTCACGCACGCCACGACGTGGATGGAGACCGGCGGGGCCATGGCCGCGCAGTATGACGGGGCCGAGCAGCTGATCGCCATGTTCGCCGAACTGGGCGAGGAGCGCGGCCTGGCCGACGCCTACGTGCTGCGCGCCTGGGGGGAGGCGGCCCGGGGCGACATGGCGCAGGGCCTTCGGTCAGGGCAGATCGCGCTGCGCCTGGCGGAAGGCAGCGGCCACATGAGCGGCCAGGCCAGGGCGCACGTCTGCATGGCTGTGACGTACGGCCCCAGGGAGATCAGGATGGCCATCGTCCACCTGCTGAAAGCCCTGCCGCTGGCCGAGAAGCTGGGCAACCCGCGCTTCGAGGCCACGACGCTGCAGTTCCTCGGCCTCGCGCACGCCCATGCGAGAGAGTTCGAGGCCGGTCTGGAATATCTGGTCAGGGCGCTGGCCATCTATCGCCAGTTCCGCGACCCGCTGCTGGAGGCGATGGGCCTGGTGGCGCTGGCCAAGCTCTACGGCGTGGCCCGCGACCCCCGGGCCAGGGCCGCGGCGGAGGCGGCCGAGGCGCTGAGCCGCTCCCATCACCTGGCCCACCACAGGGCCGACGCGCTCTGGGTGCTCGGCGACGTCGACCTGGCGGAGGGCAGGTTCGGCGAGGCCGTCACCCATCTGGAGGAGTCGGTGCGGCTCTGGCGCACCCGTGGCTGGCAGGACTTCCTCGCGGGAGCGCTGAGCAGCCTCGCTGACGCGTACACCGCGGCCGGGGACCTCGCGGCGGCGGCCGGGGCACGCCGTGAAGTGGACGCGCTCACCGGAACCGCATCGGACTCGACATCACAATCTACTCAATCATGACGATATCTCCGCGCTAGCCGGAAAGGGCCATGGTCGATCAGGATGAGTCTTGAGCAGCAGGCGTTCACGTCGAGGAGTCCCATGCCCCGTTCCGCCCTCGTATGGGCCCTGGGCCTCATCATCGCGGGGTCCTTCGCGGTGGTCATCTGCGTCCGCACCGCTCCTACGATCGCCCCCGACGCCCCCCGCGACTTCTTCGACTCGCCCTACCTCCTGCTCTCGTTCGCGGGCCTGGGAGTCCTGGCCGGCCTGGCCGGATGGTTCGTCCCTCAGACGGGGATCCTGTGGGGGCTGCTCGCCGCCGCTCCGTTCTTCGTCTATTTCGCGACGACCATCGTCAGGGATCTCGGGGAAGACGACCAGGGCCTTTGGCCGGTCGGCGTGGTGTTCCTGGTGGCTCTCACCCTCATCCCCGCCGCCGCGGCCCTGACGACGTCTCTCATCGCCAAGGCTCGCTGAGGGCGTCATCGCTCTCGGTCGGCGTCATCGCCTGACGTCGTAGATGCGATTGGTGAGGGTTTCCGCGGCCGTCTTCCACGTGCGCAGTCCCGCCTCCGCGGCGAGGGTCCGCAGGGCCTCCTCCCCCGCGTGGTTGCCGAGCGCCTGGGGGCCGTTCTGTGCAATCGCGCCGGGCAGGCAGAGCACGGCGGACGCGGACGCGAAGGACCGGCCGATCGGATTGATCAGCCCCGCGGGATCGGCCGGGGCGTTCGGCTCGACGACCATGCAGGCGCCGTCCTCGGCCAGCGTCCGCTCGGCCTGGCGGAAGGCCGCTCCCGGGTCGCCGAGGTCGTGCAGGCAGTCGAAATAGGTGATCAGGTCGTAGCCCTCGCCAGGGAAGTCCTGAGCCGCGGCCAGGTCGAACGTCACCCGATCGCTCAGGCCGCGCTCCCGCGCCTCCCGGCGGGCGGCCTCGATCGAGGGGGTGTGGAAGTCGAAGCCGCGAAAGCGGGAGTTCGGGAACGCCTGTGCCATCAGCAGGGTGGAGTGGCCGAAGCCGCATCCGACGTCGGCGACCGACGCGCCCCGTTCCAGCTTCTCCACGACGCCGTCCAGGGCGGGCAGCCACTCCTGCACCAGCATCGCCGAATAGCCGGGGAGGAAGAACGCGGCGACCCCCTCGTACAGTTCGGGCCCGTGCTCCTCCCAGCCCACGCCCTCGCCCGTACGGTAGGCGTCCACCAGGGCGTCCTCGGTGGCGTACAGCGGCTTGAGCATCGTGAAGGCGCCGATCATGTACGTGGGTGAGTCCGGGTCCGCCAGGACGGCGGCGTACTCGTCCGGCAGCAGGTAGGCGCCCGTCTCGGCGTCGTAGAGCACGTATTCGCCGGCCACCTGGACGGCCAGCCACTCCCGTACGTACCGCTCGTTGAGGCCGGTGCGCCCGGCCAGCCGCTCCGACGTGAGCCATCCGGCCCCGGCCAGCGCCTTGTACAGACCCAGCCGGGCGCCGATCGAGGTGGACAGCCCCGCGAACGCGGCGGCGCTGTCGACGGCCACCCGCCCCAGGAACTCCTCGACCCGGCCCTGATCAAGCTTCTCGACGTCCACCACGGTCGTCACCTCGCGTCCTGTGTGACCCCTCCAATTAACAAGACAAATCGGTCACACGTTAACACCGGGGAGTAAACAGGGCGGCGTTTCGAGCGCAGCCGGGACGGCTTCCGCCCTGTGACTCGAGGGGAATCAGAGCCTGACATAACTGCATGGGTCAGAAAACTCCACGAAAATGTAACGAATACGAAATACCGGACCCTGTATACGTTCTTGCACAAGAATCTTCCAGGAGGAACGGATGCAGTCCGCGCGCCACCTGACATTGACCGTGCCGCTCGTCGCCCTCTCCCTGGCCCTCGCGGCCTGCGGCGGTGGCGGCGCCCCCACCAGCGCCCCCTCCGTGGCCGACGCCACCGCCGACAACCGCACCGTCCAGAGCGGTGGCACGCTCACCGTCGCCCTGAACGCCGACCCCGACGCACTCGACCCGAGCACCGCAACGACGCTCGTCGGCCGCGAGGTCTTCGTCAACATGTGCGAGAAGCTCTACGACATCGACGCGACCTCCACGCTGGTCCCCCAGCTCGCCGCCGCCATGCCCCAGCTGTCCGACGACGGCAAGGAAGTGACGATCAAGCTGCGGACGGGCCTCAAGTTCAACGACGGCACCGTGCTGGACGCGGCCGCGGTCAAGAAGTCGCTGGACCGGCACCGTTCCTGGGAGAAGTCCGCCCGGCAGGCCGATCTCGCCGCCGTCACCGACGTGACCACGGTGGGCGAGGACGCGATCAAGCTCACCCTGTCGCGGCCGGCCACCCCGCTCACCGCCCAACTCGCCGACCGGGCCGGAATGATCATGTCGCCCAAGGCGCTGGACAGCGAGGGGGACACCTTCGGCGCGAACCCGGTGTGCGTGGGGCCGTTCAAGTTCGCCGGCCGGACCTCCGGCAGCGAGATCGTGCTGGAGCGCGCGCCCGACTACTACGACGCCGCCAAGGTCAAGCTCGACAAGCTCGTCTACAAGATCATCGTCGACCCCAACGTCCGCGCCGCCAACCTCAGGTCGGGGGACGTACAGGTCGGCGACCAGCTCGCCACCACCACGGTCGCCGGGGTGCAGTCCGACCCCGCCCTCAAGGTCGTGTCGGGCGGCGGTCTCGGCTACTTCGGGATCAACATCAACATCGGCAACGTCGCCGGCTCCACGGAGAAGTACGGCACGGTGGACACCGCGCTCGGCAAGAGCCCGGAGCTCCGCGAGGCGTTCGAGCTCTCCCTCGACCGTGACGCGATCAACAAGACCGTCTACAACGGCCTGTACGAGTCCGACTGCTTCCCGCTGCCGGCCGACAGCCCGTACCGCGCGGCGAGCCTCCAGTGCGCCCCGCGCGACGTGGCCAAGGCCAAGCAGCTCGTCCAGGCATCCGGCGTGGCGACGCCGATCCCGGTGACCCTGACCACGCCGAACGACGCCACCAACCAGCGGCTCGCCCAGGTGATCCAGCAGATGGCCAAGGAGGTCGGCTTCGACGTCAAGGTGGAGACCGCCGAGTTCGTCGCCACCCTGGAGCAGGGCGGGGCGGGCAAGTACGACACGCTGCTCACCGGCTGGTCGGGCCGCGTCGACCCGGACGGCAACCTGACCAACATCATCACCACCGGGGGCAGCAACAACTACCCCGGCATGTCCGACCCCGGCATCGACGACCCGATCAAGCAGGCCGCGGCCGCCACCGACACGGCCGAGCGGGCGGAGTTGTACGCGAAGGCCATCCAGAAAGCTGCTGACCTGCGCGGATTCATCTACCTGTACCACAACAAGTACTACCTGGGCATGCAGAAGAACGTCGCGGGCGTCCAGTACTTCAAGGACGGCCTGCCGCGCTTCACCACGGCTGGGTTCACCACCAAATGACCTGGTTCATTCTGCGGCGCTGCGGCGCCGCGGTGATGGTGCTGCTTCTGGGCAGCGTCCTGATCTTCCTCGGGGTCAGGGCGCTCCCGGGAGACCCCGCGGTGGTCATGGCCGGCGAGGACGCCTCACCGGCCCTGGTCGCGGCAATACGGGAGGAGTACGGCCTGGACCAGCCGCTTCCCGTCCAGTACGTCGAGTACCTGCGGCAGACCCTGTCCGGCAACCTGGGCCGGTCCACCCAGGATCAACTGCCCGTCACGACGATCCTGGCCCAGCGGTTGCCGGTGACGCTGGAGCTGACCGTGCTCGCCATGGTGGTGGCGATCACTGTGGGCGTGCTCGCGGGCGTCGTCGCCGCCGTACGGCGCGGCCGCTTCGCCGACTACCTGGCCACCGGCTTCGGCCTCGCCGGGTTGTCGGTCCCGCACTTCTGGCTCGGACTGCTCGCCATCCTGCTGTTCTCGGTGACGCTGCGCTGGCTACCCGCCTCGGGCTATGTCCCCTTCACCGAGGACCCGGCGGGAAACCTGCAGCGCATGGTGCTGCCCACACTGGTCCTCGGCATGGGCTTCGCGGCCGTGCTGATGCGGCAGACCCGCTCGGCGATGCTGGGCGCCCTGTCCGCCGACTACATCCGCACGGCCCGTTCCAAGGGCCTGGCGGAACGCGCCGTGGTGGGCGTGCACGCGCTGCGCAACAGCCTCACCACCGTCGTGACCGTGCTCGGCCTGCAGCTCGGCGCGCTGATCAGCGGAGCGGTCGTCACCGAGCAGATCTTCGTGATCCCCGGCTTCGGCAAGCTCACCGTGGACGCCGTGCTGACCAGGAACTACCCGGTCATCCAGGCCGTGGTGCTGGTGACCGTGACCGCGTACGTGGTGATCAACCTGCTGGTCGACATCGCGTACGCCCTGCTCAATCCGCGCATCCGGCTCTCGGGGGCGTCCCATGGCTGACCAGATGGCGGTTTCCGTGGGCGCGGTCCCCGCGCCGGGTTCGGCGGAACGGCGACGCCGGTTGTGGCGGCGCTTCCGCCGCCGCCCGATGCCGATGACCGGGCTCGTGCTCGTGGCGGGGTTCCTCCTCCTCGCCCTGGTCGGGCCGCTGGTGACCGGCGACCCGGTCACCCAGGACTACGCGGCCACACTCGCGCCGCCGTCGGCCGCCCACCCGATGGGAACCGACGACCTCGGCCGGGACGCGCTGGCGCGGATCGCCTCGGGCGCGCGGATCTCGCTCCAGGCGGGCGTGCTGTCCACGCTGCTCGCGATGGCGGCGGGCATCCCGATCGGGCTGCTGGCGGGCTTCTACCGGCGCTGGCTCGACCCGGTGGTCGGGAGGCTGGTCGACGTGACGCTGGCGTTCCCGTTCCTGGTGTTCGCCGTGGGCCTGGCCGCGATCATCGGCCCGTCGCTCACCGGCGTCGTGCTGGCTCTCGGCTTCGCCCAGCTCCCCGCCGTCATCCGGATCACCCGCGGCGAGGTGCTGGCGATCAAGGAGATGGACTACGTCTCGGCGGCGATCGCGGACGGCGCCGCCGACGGCCACATCCTGCTCCGCTACGTCCTGCCGAACTGCGCCGGCCCGCTCATCGTCCAGGCCACGGTGGCGATCCCGACGGCGATCATCGGTGAGGCCACGCTGTCCTTCCTCGGCCTCGGCGTGCAGCCGCCCACCCCGTCGTGGGGCGTCATGCTCACCGTCGCGCAGCAGTACCTCGACGTCGCCCCGTGGCTGGCGATCTGGCCGGGCGTGCTGATCGCGCTGGCCACACTCGGCTTCAACCTGCTCGGCGACGGGCTGCGCGACGTCCTCGATCCCAGGAGCGGCCTGTGAGTCTTCTCGACGTCACCGACCTGACCGTCGGCTTCGACACCGAGGACGGCCACGTCCACGCGGTCAAGGGCATCTCGTTCAGCCTGGAGGAGGGAGAGATCCTGGCCCTGTGCGGGGAGTCCGGCTGCGGCAAGACGGTCACCGCCATGGCGGTGCCGAGGTTGCTGCCGCCCCAGACCACGCGCCTGTCCGGCTCGATCCGGCTCGACGGCCGCGAGCTCACCACCCTGCCCGAGCCGCTGATGCGCCAGGTGCGCGGCAAGGAGGTCTCCGTCGTCTTCCAGGAGCCGATGACCTCGCTGAACCCGTCGTTCACGGTCGGATTCCAGATCGCCGAGGTGCTGCGCAGGCACGAGAACCTGTCGCGGGCAGCCGCGCGCAACCGAGCGGCCGAGTTGCTCGAACTCGTCGGCATACCGGCCCCGGCCCAGCGGATCAAGGAGTACCCGCACCAGCTATCCGGAGGGATGCGCCAGCGCGTGATGATCGCCATCGCGGTGGCGTGCTCACCGCGCGTGCTGATCGCGGACGAGCCGACCACCGCCCTCGACGTGACGATCCAGGCGGGCGTGCTCGACGTCTTCCGCGACCTGCGTGACCGGCTGGGCACCGCGATCATCCTGATCACCCACGACCTCGGCGTCGTCGCCGACATCGCCGACCGGGCCGTGGTCATGTACGCGGGCCGGGCGGCCGAGCAGGCCCCCGTCGAGGAACTGTTCGCCCGTCCCCGGCACCCGTACACGCTGGGGCTCATGAAGGCCCTGCCCGCCGCCGCCGTCACCGGTCCGGCCGGGCGGCGCAGGCTGGCGGAGATCCCCGGGATGGTCCCCTCGCCGCTCGCCGACCTCGACGGGTGCGCCTTCCACGCCCGCTGTCCGCAGCGGCAGGACGACTGCCTCGCGGCCCGGCCCCCGCTCGTACGGCACGGCCCGGCGCACCTCGCCGCCTGCTTCCACCCTGGGCACTCCGGAGAACAGCCGTGACCGAACCCGTCCTGCAGATCGACTCCCTGGTCAAGCACTACGGCCAGGTCAGGGCCGTGGACGGGCTGTCGCTGACGATCGGCCAGGGCGAGGTGCTCGGCCTGGTCGGAGAGTCGGGCAGCGGAAAGTCCACCGTCGGCAAGTGCGTGCTGCGCCTGACCGAGCCCACCTCCGGCACGATCACGCTGGGCGGCCGGGACGTCACCCACCTGTCGCGGCGGGCCATGCGCCCGCTGCGCAGGGACGTCCACATGGTGTTCCAGGACCCCTATTCCTCGCTCAACCCGCGCTTCTCGATCGAACAGATCGTCAGCGAACCACTGCTGCGGCACAAGCTGGCGAGCAGGCGGGAGGCGTACGGACGCGTCGCCGCGATGCTGGAGAAGGTCGGGCTGCGCACGGAGATGATGACGCGCCTCCCCCATGAGCTGTCCGGCGGCCAACGGCAGCGGGTGGGCCTGGCCAGGGCGCTGATCCTGGAGCCGAGGCTCGTGGTGGCCGACGAGCCGGTGTCGGCCCTCGACGTCTCGGTCCAGGCCTCGGTGCTCAACCTGATCACCGACCTGCAGCGGGACATGGGCTTCTCCTGCCTGTTCATCACCCACGACCTGTCGGTGGTGGAGTTCCTGGCCGACCGGATCGCGGTCATGTACCTGGGGAGGATCGTGGAAACCGGGCCGACCGCGGACCTGTTCGCCGAGCCCCGGCATCCGTACACGCAGGCGCTGCTGTCCGCGGCCCCCGTGCCCGACCCCGTGAAGGCGCGCGAGCGCCGCAGGATCGTGCTCCGCGGCGACGTCCCGAGCCCGCTCGACCCTCCGGCGGGCTGCCGATTCCACACCCGCTGCCCGCTGGCCTTCGACGCGTGCCGTACGGTCGAGCCGGAACTGGCCGACCCCCGGAGCGGCGTCCATCCGGCCGCCTGTCACCTGGTGACGCCCGAACACCGGCCCGACGCGGCCGTCCCCGGGCGGACGATCGAGTACTGATCGAATACTGAAGGAAGGAACCGGGTGTTCACCACACGACCCGAACTGACGGGCGACTTCGGAATGGTGGCGAGCACGCACTGGCTGGCCTCGGCGGCCGGGATGAGCGTGCTGGAGCGCGGCGGCAACGCCTTCGACGCGGCCGTGACGGCGGGGTTCGTCCTCCAGGTGGCCGAGCCGCACCTCAACGGACCCGGCGGCGAGGTGCCGATCCTGCTGTGGAGCGAGGCCGAGCAACGGCCCTTCGTGGTCTGCGGACAGGGTGTGGCACCAGCGGCGGCGACCATCGAGCGGTTCACCGACCTCGGTCTCGACGTCGTGCCGGGGACCGGGCTGCTGCCCGCGACCGTCCCCGGCGCCTTCGGCGGGTGGATGCTCATGCTGGAGCGCTGGGGCACGTGGTCACTGGCCGACGTCCTCGAGCCCGCCATCTCCTACGCCGAGCACGGCGTCCCGGTGGTGGAGCGCATCTCGGCGACGATCGGCACGGTGGAGCGGCTGTTCGCCGAGGACTGGCCGACCTCGGCCGCCACCTGGCTGCCGCACGGCCGGGTGCCGGAGCCGGGTTCACGGCTGACCAACCCGGTGCTGGCCGCGACCTACCGGCGGCTGGTGGCCGAGGCTACAAGCGCCTCCACCACGCGCGAGGGGCAGATCGCCGCGGCCAGGGACGCCTGGTACCGGGGCTTCGTCGCCGAGGAGATCGCGCAGTTCAGCGCCGGCAAGGCCTGGCGCGACAGCTCGGGAGAGCCGCACTCCGGCCTGCTCACCGGCGACGACCTCGCCGGCTGGACGGCCACCGTCGAGGAGCCGCTGACCTTCGACTACCACGGGCACACCGTGTGCAAGACGGGACCGTGGGGCCAGGGGCCGGTCTTCCTGCAGCAGCTCGCGCTGCTGTCCGGGTTCGACCTGAGCGGGATGGGCCACCTCAGCCCGGACTACGTGCACACCGTCATCGAGAGCGCCAAGCTGGCCTTCGCCGACCGGGAGGCGTGGTACGGGGATCCGGCCTTTTCCGACGTGCCGATGGCCGGACTGCTGAGCGAGGCGTACAACGCGGAGCGGCGCGCGCTGGTCGGCGCGGACGCGTCCTACGGGCTTCGGCCGGGCGCCCCGGACGGACGCGCTCCCCGGCTGCCCGACCTGCCCGGGCCGGGCACGGTCAGCCACGCGCCGGGGGTGTCACGCACGCGCCGGACCGCAGGCGTGGGCGAGCCGACCGTGGGCGAGCCGACCGTGAGCGGCGACGGCCGGGTCAGGGGCGACACCTGCCACGTGGACGTCGTGGACCGGCACGGCAACATGGTCTCCGCCACGCCCAGCGGCGGCTGGCTGCAGAGCTCCCCGACGATCCCCTCGCTCGGGTTCTGCCTGGGCACGAGGGGCCAGATGTTCTGGCTCCAGGACGGGCTGCCCGCGTCGCTACGCCCCGGCGCCCGGCCGCGCACCACCCTGTCCCCCTCGTTCGCCCTGCGGGACGGCAGACCCTGGCTGGCGTTCGGCACCCCGGGCGGGGACCAGCAGGATCAGTGGAGCCTGAGCTTCTTCCTCTCCGTGGTCCACGGCGGGCTCGGCCTCCAGGAGGCCGTCGACGCCCCCATGTTCCACTCCGAGCACTTCCCCAGCTCGTTCTTCCCGCGTGGCTCGCTGCCCGGTGTCCTGCACATCGAGGAGCGGGCCGACCCGGCGCTCGTCTCCGAGTTGCGGCGGCGCGGCCACCAGGTGGAGGTGCAGGGCCCGTGGTCGCTGGGCAGGCTGAGCGCGGTCGCGCGGGACACGGCCCCGGGCGGCTTCCTCCACGCGGCGGCCAACCCGCGCGGCGCGCAGGGCTACGCGGTGGGCCGGTAGCCGGGGGCCCGGCTCCGGTCAGGTGGTCGGCAGGCCCGTGGCCTCGGCGATCTCAGCGCCCTCGGGCGCCTCGAACGCCTTGGCGTCCGCCTCGTCCTTGAAGCTCACCAACTCGATCGACGCCTTCTCGCCACTGGCCAACGTGCCGGTGAAGGAGGCGAGGACGCCTGTCTCGGTGACGCACACCGAGAAGTCCCGCGGCGCGTCGCCGTCGCCCGGCGACGCGACCGCTTCCAGCCCGGTGGCGGTGGCGCAGAGCGAATTCTGGCCGGCGATCTCCCTCTCCTCGCTCTCGATGTCCGCACCCGGGATGACCGCGGCCGCCGTGACGAAACCGAGCGCCAGCTCCGGCGTGACGAAGCCCGGCCCGGTCGCGGCCGTCATCGCCCCGGCGTCGCCGGTCCCGGCCGACGGCGCGCTGGTGCAGGTGTTCTTCTCGCAGAACAACATGTGGTCGGGCGTGAAGACGTACCTGCCGTCGGGACCGATGAACGCCGAGTTCGGCGGCTCCTGGACCAGCGTCACCGTGCCCCCGTCGGTGGACTTGTACGTGGCGGTGAAGGTGAGATCGGCCGACTTGCCCAGCCTGTCGGCGAACGTCGACAGCGTGCTGGCGGAATCCACCACGTTCGAGACCTGGCCGATGACGCCGCAGCCCATGAGGGAGGCACCGAGGACGCCGCCGGTGACGGCGAGCGAGACGGCGCGGACGGCGACGCGGCGGGTGCCCGGTTCGGTTCCGGCCAGGGTGCGAAGCAAGGGGCGCATATCTGTTCTCCTGAAGTGAGAGGGCCGGCACCGGGTGCTCTCGGTGCCACACGACAGAGATAGATCACGCTCCTTGCAGCGTGATTGCGGCGCCCGGCCGCCCTGCTTGCGGACGGCTTACACCGGCGTGGCCTGCCGGCAGGTGGAATCAGCGTTGAGCTCGCCGGCACGGTGCCGGGCCCCCTCAAGGGACGCGATCTGACGGCTACTCGCGTGGCGTGAGCCGGACCGCGGGGACTGTGAGCGTGACGTGCAAGCCTCCGTCCTGCCGAGGGGCGACGCTGACCGCGCCGTGGTGCACCGCGGCGATCGACGACACGATCGCGAGCCCGAGCCCGAACCCGTCGCGGGTGGTGCGGTCGTGCAGGCGCCGGAACGGCTCGAACAGGCCGTCGATCTGGTCGGCGCCGACAGCCGGGCCGGTGTTCCTCACTTCCAGCGCGACCTGTCCGTCCGACGCGGATGTGCTGAGCCAGACGTCGCCGCCGGGCACGTTGTGGCGGATGGCGTTGTCGACGAGGTTGGCGACGAGCCGTTCCAGCAGCACCGGGTCACCCGAAGTCACCACCGGCTGAAGCGACGCGTGGAGTCGCCGGTCGCCGAACTGCACGTCGTCGAGGACATTCTCTGCGACCGTGGCCAGATCGACCTCCTCGCGGACGCTCAGCCCGTGCTCGTTGCGGGCCAGGGTGAGCAGGGCGCCGACGAGCGCCTCGGCCTGGTCGACGGCGGTCCGGACGTCCCGCCCCATGCCGAGCAGTTCTGCCTCCGTCGGCGCCCGCTTGGCCAAGACGACGTCGACGGTGGCGCGCATGAGGGTGAGCGGTGTGCGGAGTTCGTGGCTGGCGTTGGCGATGAACCGCCGCTGGCTCTCGAACGCGGCCTGAAGACGGGCGAGCATGTCGTCGAAAGTGTCGGCCAGCTCGTGCAGCTCGTCGCGGGGGCCGTCGAGCGACACCCGGGCCGACAGGTTGTGCTCGGACGCGGCGCGCGCCGCCGCGGTGATGCGGTGGACCGGGCGCAGCACCCGCCCGGCGACGATCCACCCGGCGAGCGCCGCGAGGAGGGTGACCGCCACGAGGGTGATCAGCGAGTACCACAGCAGGTGTGACAGGGTCTCCTCGCGCTGGCCCGCCGCGCCGGCCACGACGCCTTCCAGGAAGGTCAGGTCGCACTTGAGCCGAAGATCTGAGTCGGCGTTCACGCGGAGGGCCTGCCTGCAGTACGTGAGGAACTGCTCGGCATTGTCCGTCTGGCGCGTCGCGCCTTGGATCTCGGAAAGCCCGGCCACGAGGAGGTAGGTGATGGCGACGACGATCGCCCCGCACACCGCGAACAGGCCGGTGTAGAGCAGCGTCAGGCGGACCCGGATGGTGAGGCGCGGCCGGGTCACAGCCGGTAACCCCGTCCGACGACGGTCTCGATCACCGGCGGCGGGCCGAGTTTGCGGCGTAACCGGGTCATCGTCACCGAGACGACGTTGCTGAACGGGTCGGCGTTGGCGTCCCAGACGTGCTCCAGCAGCTCCTCGGTGCTGACCACGCCACCGTCGGCGGCCATGAGCATCTCCAGGATCCCGAACTCCTTACGGGTGAGCGACAACGTGCGGGTGCCGCGGCCGGCACGGTGGCGGGCCCGGTCCACGACCAGGTCGCCGCGGCGCACGATCGGCGGCGCGGACGGCGCGCGGCGGCCGAGCGCACGCACCCGGGCGACCAGCTCGTGGAACGCGAACGGCTTGCCAAGGTAGTCGTCGGCGCCCAGCTCCAGCCCGTCGACCCGGTCGTCGACCCCGGCCGCCGCGGTGAGCATCAGGATGCGGGCGGCACCGCCGGCCAGCGACCGGCACACCTTGTCGCCGTGGACCTCGGGCAGGTCCCGGTCGAGCACGATCACGTCGTACGCCGTGGAGGCCGCCTCGACCATGGCGGCCGCTCCGTCAGTGACCACGTCGATCGCCATCCCGGCGTCGCGGAGCCCTTCGGCGATCCGATGGGCCAGTGTGACGTGATCCTCGACCACCAGGACTCGCATGAGGTCATTCTGCGTCGCTGGGCATGACATCGGTACGACATCGGACGTAGCGGTGCTGTCACCGGCCGGGGCGTAGACCTCGACGGCATGAGACCAATTCTCGTGATCCCCGTCCTGCTGTGCGCTCTGGCGGTCGCCGCCTGCGCCAAGGCCCCCGAGGGCAGCGGTATCGCCTCGGCGAACAGCGGCACCGCAAGCGCGCGCCCGTCCGCATCCCCGACCAGTGATCCGGCCGCCTTCGTGAGGTGCATGCGGGAGCACGGCCAGACCATGCCGGATCTCGGCCCGGACGAACCTCTCCGGCTCGTCCCGCCGCGCGGCGGGCTGGAACGCGCGTGGCGAACCGCCCTGCAGGCGTGCCAGCGCTTCCTCCCGGAGGGGGAACGGCTGGCCGGCCCCCCGCCGGAGCAACTGGAGCAGCTCCGAGCTTTCGCCGTGTGCATGCGCGCCCACGACATCGAGATGACCGATCCCGCCGCGGTTGACGGAAACATGGTGATCAAGGGCCGATTCGCGAACGTCACCCGGGCGCAGCTCGAAAGCGACCCGGTCTACAAGGCGGCCATCGCGGCCTGCAAGGCCAAGCTGCCCCAGGAACAGAAGGAGAGGAAGTGAACCGGCCGACCCGGACGGCGCTGGTGGGCGGGTCGGCTCTGCTGGCGGTCGCGGTGGTGACGGCCGCCGCGATCGGCTTCGGCGGGAGGAGCCCGGCGACCTCGTCGAGCACCACCCGGGCACTTCCCGCCACCGCTCCGGTCACCCGGACCACCTTGACCCGGAGCCAGCAGGTGAACGGGGTGCTGGGCTATGGGGCGTCGGTGACCATCGCCGGACGCGGCTCCGGCACCCTCACCTGGCTACCGCGCCTCGGCGCCACGATCAAACGCGGCCGGTCGGCCTACCGGGCGGACGACGACCCGGTGCCGCTGTTTTACGGCAGGCTTCCGCTCTACCGGCAGCTGCGCATCGGGGACACCGGCAGGGACGTCGAGGAGGTGGAGCGCAACCTGGCCGCCCTCGGCAACCCGGGTCTGACCGTGGACCGCCGGTACACCTGGGCCACGGCGGTCGCCATACGCCGGTGGCAGAAGGATCTCGGGCTGACCCAGACAGGGGTCTTCGACCCGGCGTCCGTGGTGATCGCGCCCGGCGCGATACGGGTGGCGGCACTCACCGGCAACCTCGGCGCCCCTGGGAGCGGGCCGATCCTCGCGTACACCGGCACCACAAAGGTGGTCAGCATCGCCTTAGACGTGGCGCTGCAAACCCTGGTGAGGCGGGGGCTGCCCGCGACGGTCGAACTCCCGGACGGCAAGACCGTCAAGGGCAGGATCGCCACAGTGGGCACCGTGGCCACCCCCGGGCAGGACGAGCAGCACCCCGCGACGATCGACGTGACCGTGACCCTCCGGGACCAGTCGAAGATCGGCCGGTTGGACCGGGCCCCGGTCGTCGTCAGCCTGGTGTCGGACAGTGTGCGCGACGTGCTCACGGTCCCCGTCGCGGCGCTGGTCGTACTCGCCGAGGGCGGGTACGGCCTGCAGGTGGTGACCGGCTCCACCAGCCGGTACGTGCCCGTGAGCCTGGGCATGTTCGGCGACGGCCGGGTGGAGGTCAGCGGTGACGGCGTCACCGAGGGCACCCGCGTGGGGGTGCCCGAATGATCGTCCTCAGCGGAGTGGGCAAGACCTACCCGGGCGGCTTCCAGGCGCTGCGCGACGTCTCGCTGACGATCGACGCCGGCGAACTGGTCGGCGTCGTCGGCCCGTCCGGCTCGGGCAAGTCGACGATGCTCCATCTCATCGGGGCGCTGGACCTGCCGACCAACGGGACGGTGACGATCGCCGGAACCGACGTGTCCCGACTGCCGGACCGGAGGCTCTCGGCGCTGCGGGGGCGCACCGTCGGCTTCGTGTTCCAGCAGTTCCACCTCGCGGCGGGCGTGCCGGCGGTGGACAACGTGGCCGACGGCCTGCTCTACGCCGGCGTCCGGCTGCGCGAGCGACGCCGCCGGGCGATCGCCACCCTGGAGGGGCTGGGACTGGGTGACCGGCTGGACCACCGCCCGCACGAGCTTTCCGGCGGGGAGAAACAACGGGTGGCCATCGCCCGCGCGGTGGTGGGCGATCCGCCCGTGCTGCTCGCCGACGAGCCGACCGGCAACCTCGACTCCACCTCGGGCGCGGAGGTGATGCGGCTGCTGCGGGACCTGCACTCCACCGGCACCACCGTCGTGGTGATCACCCATGACCGGGACATCGCGGCCGGGCTGCACCGGCTGGTACACGTACGCGACGGGCAGGTGGTCACATGACCGCGCCGTCGCGTCTTTCGCCCGTGGACGCCTTCCGGGTCGGCGCCGCCGGTCTGCGCGCCCGGCCACTGCGGGTGTTCCTGTCCGCGCTCGGGATCGCGATCGGCATCGCCGCGATGGTGTGCGTGGTCGGCATCGCGAGCTCCAGCCGGGAGAGCCTCAACCGGCAGTTCGCCGCGCTCGGCACGAACCTGCTGCGGGTGTCCCCCGGGCACACCCTCAAGGGCGATCAGTCGCACCTGCCGGACGAGTCGGTGGCGATGATAGGCCGGATCGGCCCGGTCACCTCGGTGACGGCCACGGCGACGCTGGCCACCGCCAATGTGTACCGGAGTGACCGTGTCCCGCCGGGCGAGACGGGCAACCTGACGGTGATGGCCGCGCGGACCGACCTGCTCGGCACGGTGGGCGCGGGCGTGGCCAACGGAACGTGGCTCAACGCGGCCAACGCGCGGTACCCGGCCGTGGTGCTCGGGGCGTCGGCGGCCAAACGGCTCGGCGTCGTCAGAGCCACCCCGGACGTGAAGGTGTGGCTGGGCGGCCAGTGGTTCACCGTCGTCGGCGTCCTGCGCCCGGTCGCCCTCGCCCCGGAACTGGACTTCGCCGCCCTGGTCGGCTGGCATGCGGCGAAGTCCACCCTGCGCTTCGACGGGTATCCGACCACCGTCTACACCCGTACGCGGAACGACGCCGTACTGGCGGTGAAGGCGGTCCTGGGCGCCACCGCCAACCCGGAGAACCCGAACGAGGTGGACGTCTCGCGGCCGTCGGACGCGCTCGCGGCCAAGCAGGCCACGGACACGGCCTTGACCGGGCTGCTGCTCGGCCTCGGCGCGGTGGCGCTGCTGGTCGGCGGCGTCGGCGTGGCGAACACGATGGTCATCTCGGTGCTCGAACGGCGCGCGGAGATCGGCCTGCGCCGATCGCTCGGCGCCACCCGGGGACACATCAGGATCCAGTTCCTCGCCGAGTCTCTCCTGCTGTCGGCGCTCGGCGGCCTCGGCGGAGCGCTGCTCGGGGTCGCAGTGACGGCGGCGTACACGGCGTATCAGGGCTGGCCCGCGGTCGTGCCCGCGTGGGCCACCGTAGGAGGCGTGGCCGCCACGCTCGTCATCGGCGGCTGCGCCGGCGTCTATCCGGCCTGGCGCGCCGCCCGGTTGTCCCCGACGGAGGCTCTCGCCAGTCCGTGATCCGTTCGGCGGGCAGCCCTGCCCGGCCTACCGGGCTGCCGGGCCGCTCGGGCCTGTCGGGGGCCCGCCACCGGGCCTACCGGGAGGGGGCCTACCGGGAGGGGCGCCCGCCGCCCGGCCTGCCGGAGCGCCGCCGCCCGGTGAGCGGCCTGCGCTCGCCGGCGTGCGCATGGTCCCCGGCATGCCCGTGGTCGCCGGCGCCGATGGCGGCGCGCTCCTCTCCACCCTCTTCGGTGAGCGGGACGTGGTCCGTACCGTACGCGCGGCTCATCCTGGCCCGGAGCCTGCCGAGGACGGTGCGGGTCTCCTTCGGCGGAACGCCCCCGCCGTCGACGCCGCTCTCGATGATCGGGATCTCCTTCTTGCCCCGGATGTGGTCGGCGATGTCCTGTGCGGACGGGGTGTGGACCTCGATGTACTCGCCGTGCGGAAGGCGCTTGATGACACCCGTCTCCACGCCGTGGGACAAGAGGTCCGCGTCCCGGTGCTGCAGGCCGATGCAGATCCGGTACGCGACGAAGAAGGCGATCGCCGGGCCAAGGAAGATCGCGAAGCGACCGAAGATCGTCGTCCAGTACAGGCTGATATGGAAGTTGGCCGAGATCTCGTCATTGGCCCCGAGCAGCCACAGGACACCGTAGAACGTGATCCCCGCGAAGCCGATCGCGGTGCGGACCGGGTTGTTGCGCGGCCGGTCAGCGGTGTGGTGCTCGCGGCGGTCGCCGGTCACCCACTGCTCGATGAACGGATACAGCGCCAGGCCGGTCAGGATGAGCCCCATGGGCAACAGGGCCGGGATCAGCACGCTCAGCGAGAGCGTATAACCCAGGAAGTTGATCTCCCAGGCGGGCATCAACCGCAGCGAGCCCTCCAGGAATCCCATGTAGAAGTCGGGCTGGCTGCCCGCCGAGATGTCCGCCGGGGTGTACGGGCCGAACAGCCAGATCGGGTTGATCTGGGCGAACGTCCCCAGGAGGGCGATGACGGCGAAGGTGAACAGGAAGAACGCACCCGACTTGGCCATGAAGGACGGGAAGAACGGGGCACCCACCACGTTCCTCTCGGTCCGCCCCGTGCCCGGCATCTGCGTGTGCTTCTGCATCCACATGAGAACCAGGTGGGCCGAGATCAGCGCCAGGAGGATGCCCGGGATCAGCAGGATGTGGATCGTGAAGAACCGCGAGATGATGTCCTGGCCTGGATATTCTCCGCCGAACAAGAAGAATGCCAGATACGTCCCCACAACGGGGATTCCCAGTATGACTCCCTGGGTGATCCGCAGTCCGGCGCCGGAGAGCAGGTCGTCGGGGAGGGAGTAGCCGGTCAGACCCTCAAGCAGTGCGAGCGTGAGCAGACCGAGGCCGATGAGCCAGTTCAGCTCACGCGGCTTGCGGTAGGCGCCGGTGAAGAACACCCGCAGCATGTGGATGGTCATGCCTCCGATGAACAGCAGCGCCGCCCAGTGGTGGATCTGCCGGATCAGCAGGCCGCCGCGCACGTCGAAGCTGATGTTCAGCGTCGAGGCGTACGCCTCGGACATCTTGACGCCCACGAGGGGCTGGTAGGAGCCGGAGTAGGTGACCTCGCCCATGCTCGGCCTGAACCAGAACGTCAGGAACGTGCCGGTCAGCAGCAGGATGATGAACGAGTAGAGCGCGATCTCACCCAGCAGGAACGACCAGTGGTCAGGGAAGATCTTCCTCAGGTTCCGTTTGAGGAAGCTGCCCGTACCGAGGCGGTCGTCGAGGAACCCTGCGACTCCTGCTATGGCCTTCGGGGCAGTCTCCATGGGTGCCCTCTCCGAGATCGGGCAGGACGGCACAGCCCCGAGCGTCCTGCGACGTCAGCCGGTCCGGCCCTGGCATCGCCTCGCCCGCCACCTCTGGACCTTCCGCGCCCCCCACCACGGACAGGACGCCTTTCACGGCGTTGATCACGACGCTTTCACGGCGTGAACGCTTTTCACGGCGTGAATACGACGCCTTCACTACGTGAACACGACGAGGCGGAACGATCGCTTCGCCAGGAACGCCTGGCGAATGTCCTCCGCGTAGGCGGCGGAGTTCAGCCAACCGGCGCCATTTCAGTTCTCTTCCAGCTTATCCGCCTGTTTTCATGACAAACCTTGCGTCCAGCCGCACGCGGGCGCACCCGATCGACGAGAGGGGCGCACGTCCCAAGCGGCCACTAAACGCTGATGCGAGAACCCGGACGGCGTGCAGTGTCAGCGGCGACGGACTCTTGCTCACGCCATGAACAGATAGGTCTCCGGCTTCTCTTCTTCCTGCCTTGTGGCGTGGTTCTTCGACGGACCCTGGACAGCGCCTGGCGCACCCGCTTGTGCTCGGCCCGCCGCAGATCTATCTGTTCGCTCCAGGCTTAGAACCTTCGTTCGATATTTGTAGCGGAACGATTACCCAGCGCGAGATTATTCAGACAGGCGTTCGATACGGATGAGCGGAAGGGGTGCCGCCGTGGCCGACTCTCACGGGAGACGTCACTCCTTCTCGTCAACCGATGAGACAGCCGATGAGTTGCCCTGCGGCCCACAGTGGTGGGCTCAGATGACGGCACGCGCCCGATCCTGGTCATCAGACGGCAGCTCGGCATTGAGCTCGCCACCCCTGGCCGATCCGTGGCCGGACTTGCCATCCTCGGATTCGATGCCGCCGAACTCCGCATCCGACGGCTCATCGCCGTTCGACTCGATCGGCCGCGCACACCCAGGGCAGAAGAACGCGTCGGCCGAGCCTGGCCGACCAGAAGAAACCCCATCGCCCGAACAGGATCCATCAGCCGAGCAGGATCCACCCGCCGAGCCGAACCTCTCCGCCGAGGCCGCCTGGTCAGCCTGGTCAGCCGGATCATGCGGATCAGGTGAGCCGGGCGGATCGGGTGCA
>NZ_BOOP01000023.1 GCF_016863295.1 Planotetraspora phitsanulokensis | reverse complement strand
AAAAGCGCGGCCGACGAGTCTCGCTGGACCGAGGTGTGACCTCGGAGAGAACGTGACGGAGTGAGAGAGCGGCTCCGGTCCGGGTGCATCGGGGGGCCCGGACCGGAGCCGTTTCTCATGGGTGCCGTGAACTTGTCACCGGTGCCGCGGACACGCCGCCGGAGGCCGGCGCGTCACGCGGGCTCAGTCGAACATGACGATCTGGCGGAGCACCTCACCGCTCCTGAGGGCCGCGACGGCGTCGTTGAGGTCGGCCAGCCGGATCCGCGAACTGATCATGCTCTCGAGGTCGAGCTTGCCGGCCTTGTAGAGGTTCGCGAAGAACGGGAAGTCCCTGCGGACGTCCGCGCCCCCGTAGAGCGAGCTGAGGATGTTCTTGCCCTCGAACAGCAGCCCGAAGGCGGTCAGCGGCACCTGGTCGTCCATCGCGCCCGCGCCCACGACGACGACGTCGCCGCCGCGCCGAGTGGCCTGCCAGGCGGTCATGATCGCGGCAGACTTGCCGACGACCTCGAAGCCGTAGTCGAAGCCCTGGCCGCCGGTCAGCGTGCCGATGGCGTCCATGAGCTGGTCGGGCGTGCACGCGTGCGTGGCGCCGACCTTCTTGGCCAGCTCGTGCTTGGACTCGAGCGGGTCGATGGCGAGGATCGTCGTCGCCCCCGACACCCGGGCGCCCTGGATGACGGACAGGCCCACGCCGCCGCAGCCGACGACCGCGACCGTCGACCCCGGCCGCACCTTCGCCGTGTTGATGACGGCCCCGACGCCGGTGGTGATGCCGCAGCCGATGAGCGCGGCGGCCTCATAGGGGACCTCGGGGTCCACCTTGATGGCGCCCTGCCACGGGACGACGATCTCCTCGGCCCAGGTGCCGCAGCCCGCCATGCCGAAGGCGGGCGTCTGGCCGCCGTAGACGAAACGGGCCTCCATGAAGCTCTTCATGACGTAGGTCGTGCAGAGGTTGGGCTGGCCGACGATGCAGTTGGGGCAGTCCCCGCAGGCTGGGGTCCAGTTGATGATGACGTGGTCCCCGGGCTGGACGGAGGTCACGTGATCGCCGACCTCGACGACCTCGCCCGCGCCCTCGTGACCGGGGATCACCGGCAGCGGCATGGGCAGGACGCCTGTCAGGACGGAGAGGTCGGAGTGGCAGACACCTGTCGCCTTGATCTTCACCCGTACGTCGGACGGCCCAACGGGGGTGAGGGTGAAGTCATCACGGATGTCGAGCTTGTCGTCGCCGACCGCGTGTAAGAGAGCGCCGCGCATTGGACCTCCTGGGGGTTACTCGTCTTCGAGTTATGAGGGTTCGAGCGACAAATTCGGGCGACTTATGAGTCTTCGAGCGACAAGGCGGCTTTGGGGCAGGACCGGACCGCGTGCCGTACCCGGTCGAGCATCTCGGCGGGCGGCTCGGGTAGCAGGACGTGCAACTGGTCGTCATCGTCGACCTCGAACACCTCGGGCGCCAGTCCCATGCACACGGCGTTCGCTTCGCAGACCAGATAGTCGACCTTGATCTTCATGTCCGGCTCTCCTTCGTACGGCGGGCTCGTCCGCACTCTCAATCCGGCGGCTGAGATCGTGTCGTTCCCCCGAGGTCCCGCCGGCCGGTGAGATCGCGCTCATCCAACGCTAGCGCCGGGGAGCTTGCGATGATCCCAAGAGACCACGCGCGACGGCTCGACCACGTAGGCGATCCGCTTGCGGGCGGTGTGCGCGACGTACTCGCGCAACTGGCCGTCCGCGGCGCCGTCCGAACCGTTCGACGAAGCCGTGCCGTCCGGCTCGCCGGGGGCGGCCATGCCCGTCATCCGCCGTGTGACGTCGATCCCGACATCGAGGACCTCTTCGGGGTCGTCGATGAGGCGGGCCGTGCCGTAGATCATGACGCCGCGCAGCTCGAAGTAGTCGTCGCCGGACTCGACGAGGCAGGTGACTCGGGAGTCCCGTTCGATGTTCCGCGCCTTCTGGGCCTTGCGGTACGTCCAGAAGGTGATCTTTCCGTCGCTCAGGCCGTAGAACATGGTGACGAGGTGGGGGGTGCCGTCGCCGTTGATCGTGGCGAGCTGGAGCTTGCGCGCGTCGCGCAGGAACCCGGCGACCGCCTCGTCGTCCATCGCGATGCCTGCACGGCGGTTCACGCTGGGCTGGGTCACGCTGCAAAGTAGAACACGTTGCAGCAGCGTGGACAAGGGGCGAGTGGAATGTTGTTCGGGTGAGTGTGCGGTGGTCGGGCGGGGGTCGGTAGGGTTCGAGCGCGGCGGTGAACGGCCGTCCGCGAGAGCCGTACAGAGGGACAGCGCATGGCCGTCACGATGCCCGACGATCTCCGCCGCCACGCCGAGGAGGCGAGGGGGTTCATGCCGCCCGCGGAAGGGCTGGCGCTGTTCGAGGTCGCCGCCCGATACGGCTCACTCGGCCCGATCTGCGAGATCGGCAGCTACTGCGGCAAGTCGGCCGTCTATCTGGGCGCCGGTGCGCGGGAGGCGGGCTCGGTGGTGTTCACCGTGGACCATCATCGCGGCTCCGAGGAGATCCAGCCGGGCTGGGAGCACCACGACACGGAGCTGATGGACCCGCGCTTCGGGAAGATGGACTCGCTGCCGTTCTTCCGGCGGACCATCGCGGAGGCCGGGCTGGAGGACGAGGTCGTCGCGGTCGTGGGCGCGTCGGCTGCGGTCGCCCGGTTCTGGAACACGCCGCTGTCGGTGCTCTTCATCGACGGGGGGCACTCCGAGGAGCCGGTCACGAGGGACTACGAGGGATGGGCCCCTCACATCATGGTGGGCGGAGTCCTGGTATTTCACGACATCTACCCCGACCCGGCCATGGGCGGCCAGGCCCCGTACCGGGTCTACCTGCGTGCGCTCGCCTCCGGAGCCTTCAAGGAGACCCGAGTGGAAGGCTCCCTTCGCGTCCTCGAACGCACCACCCACTCCTTCGCGTGATCATTCACGGGTTCGTGAAGAGGCCGTCTGACCTGGGCGTCTTCTTGGCGTGATCATGCACGGATTGGCGCGCACGCCCGATGGCCTGCGGCCCGGCCGTACGTGATCCTGCGATCAGGCGTGGGCGCGCTCGCATCCGCACTCGCCTGTGATCCGCACCTGCTGGTCTCCCGCGTCGCGGAAGACCTGGCCTCCCGCGTCCCGGAAGACGCCGGAGCCGGGAGTGGTCCTCGAGAGGGCGTCGGCCGCGAGGATCACCGCGGCCGCGGTGTAACCCGACCGCTCGTGCGGGAAGTGCTTGCCGTTCACGAACTGCCAGCCGGTCCAGTAGGACCCGTCCTCGTGCCGCAGGTGCTGCATGTCCGCGAAGACCGTCAGTGCACGCTCGTCGTCCCCGAGCGCGTCGAGGGTCATGACCAGTTCGCACGTCTCGGCCCCGGTGACCCACGGTTGGTCGGACACGCAACGCGCGCCGAGCCCGGGGACGACGAACGTGTCCCACTCCAGCTCGAGCCGCTGCGTCGCCTGCGCGCCCCGGACGGCGCCGCCCAGGATCGGGTAGTACCAGTCCATGGAGAAGCGGCTCTTGTCCGCGAACGCCTCAGGATGCGCCGTGAGCACATGCCCGAGCCGGTCGGCCGCGAGCTCCCAGTCGGGTTGTGGATCGCCCAGCCGTTCCGCGAGCAGCACGCCGCAGCGCAGTCCCTGGTGGACGGACGAGGAGCCGGTGAGCAGGGCATAAGGGGCGGGCTCGCCGGCGGCGTTCCGCTCCCACACGATCTCGCCCCGGGTGGTCTGCAGGTCGACGACGAAGTCGAGGGCCTTGGTGACCACGGGCCACATCGACCGGGCGAAGTCCATGTCGCCCGTCACGAGCAGATCGTGCCAGACGCCCACGGCGACGTAGGCGGCGTGGTTGGACTCCCCGCCGGCCTCGACGCCCTCGCCGCCGACGAGCTTCATCGGCCAGGAGCCGTCCGGGCGCTGGTGCCGTACGAGCCAGTCGAAGCCGCGGCGCGCCTCGTCGCGCAGCCCGGCCACGGTGAGGGCCATCAGGCACTCGACATGGTTCCAGGCGTCGACGTGACCCTCAGGCCAGGGAATGCCGCCGGTGGCGTCCTGGAGCGCGGCGATGCTCCGCGCCGTCTGGACCACCTGTTCGGCGGTGATGACTCCGAGGACGGACGGCGCCGCCGTCATGCGGGCTTCCGGACGTAGACCACCACACTCTTCCCGATCAGAGGGTTGAGCACGGCTTCCGCGATCCGGGTGGCGGCGGGGCGCTTCATGATGTCCCACACCAGGAGCTCGTGGTAGGCCTTGGCCAGCGGGTGGCCGTCGTTGTTCACGCCGACCGCGCATTTGATCCACCAGTACGGCGAATGCAGCCCGTGGGCGTGATGGTGCGGCCCGATCTCCAGGCCGGAGGCCTTCAGCTTGGCCTGGAGCTCGGCCAACGTATAAATCCGGATATGTCCGCCAGGCGCCGTGTGGTAGTCCTCGGAGAGGGCCCAGCAGATGCGCTCGGGGATGAAGTTCGGAACCGTGATGGCGGCCTGGCCGCCCGGCTTGAGCACTCGGACGATCTCCCGCATCGCGGCCATGTCGTCGGGGATGTGCTCGAGGATCTCTGCGGCGATGACGCGGTCGAACGACGCGTCGGGGAAGGGCATGCCGAGCGCGTCGCCGACGACCGTCTCGCCGGTGGCTCCCGCGGGGATCTCGCCTTCCTTGTCCATCGCCGCGAACATCGCGGCCACGCCTTCGAGTTCGGCGGCGTCCATGTCGAAGGCGACCACGTCGGCGCCTCTGCGCAGCACCTCGAACGCGTGCCGGCCCGCGCCGGCGCCGAGGTCGAGAACGCGGTCACCCGGCCCGACGGGCAGCCTGTCGAAGTCGACGGTCAGCACTCGCGTCACCTTTCGTATCGCAATGTCTGTCGGCCGCCGCACGAACGAACCGGTGGTCGGCGGCCCGGGGGAGGGCGGAGGTCAGCTGGTCAGCTGGTGTGATCCGTACGCGCCGCGATGGCCTCGCGGTAGGCCTCGACCGTGCGCTGGGCGACGACGGGCCAGGCGTAGCGCTCCATGACCCGTTCGTAGCCCTTGCGGCCCACCGCCTCGCGCTCCTCCGGGGAGTCCAGGAGGCGGCGCAGGACCGCGGCCAGCTCCTCGGGGTCGCCCGGCTCGACCTGGATCGCGGCGTCGCCGACGACCTCGGGGAGGGCGCCCGTCCGGGAGGCGACCAGCGGGGTGCCGGAGGCCATGTGCTCGACGGCGGGCAGTGAGAAGCCCTCGTACAGCGAGGGCACGACCGACACCTCCGAGGTGGCGATCAGCTCCGCGAGCGCCTCGTCCGAGATGCCGTGCACGAACGTGACGTGCTCGTCCAGCGAGAGCTCCGTGATGAGCTGCTCCGTGGGCCCGCCGGGCGTCGGCTTGCTCACCACGGTGAGGTGCACGTCGCGCTCGGTGGCGAGCTTGGCGGTCGCCCGCAGCAGCGTCGCGACGCCCTTCATCGGGGAGTCCGCGCTGGCCACGGCCACGATCGAACCCGGCCGCTTGGGCAGCTCCGGCCGGGGGTGGAAGAAGCGGGTGTCGACCCCGAGGGGGATCAGCCGCATGTTGTCCTCGGGGACGCCGAAGTCGCGGTGGATGTCGGTCAGCGACGACTCGCTGACGGTCAGGATCGGGCTCAGCCGGGGGGCGACGACGCTCTGCATGCGCACGAACCCGTACCAGCGGCGCATGGAGAGCTTCTTCCAGCCCTTCGCGGCCTTGAGCTCGATCCGGCGGTCGACGCTGATCGGGTGATGGATCGTCCCGACGACCGGGAAGAGCTTCTTGATCCCGAGCACGCCGTACCCGAGCGTCTGGTTGTCCTGCACGACGTCGAAGTCGCCCCGGCGCTTTTCGAGCTCGCGCCGCGCGCGGAGGCTGAAGGTCAGCGGCTCGGGGAAGCCGGCCGTCCACATGGTGGCGACCTCCAGCACGTCGATCCAGTCGCGGTACTCGCGCAGCTTCGGCGTACGGAACGGGTCGTCGTCGTTGTAGAGGTCCAGGCTCGGGACCTTGTTGAGGATCACGCCCTCGTCGAGCTCGGGGTACGGCTGGCCGGAGAAGACCTCGACGTGGTGACCGAGGGCGACCAGCTCACGGCTGATGTGGCGTAGATACACCCCCTGGCCGCCGCAGGTGGGCTTGCTGCGATAGGACAGCAGCGCGACTCGCAGCCGTTCGGCCAAGGGGCACCTCTTTCCCGCTGTGCCCTCAAGGGGCTGGCACCGAACCCTACCATTTGACCTTGGATCGGACAGCTAGGGTGAAATTGTTCCTCGCGTTGCCCGCACCATGCCGGAACTGCGACGTTAGCTTACCCGAACGACATTCGGTGTAACACGTTCTATCTAATGGCGGATGGGGATGGCATCCTGAGGCGGGCAGGGCGGTACATTCGCCTCTTATAGCCCTCATCGGGCTGGGTCGGCACAGCGAGGAGGACCGTTGGCCAAGCGCGCGCTTGTAACCGGTATCACCGGTCAGGACGGCTCCTATCTCGCCGAACACCTGCTCAGTGAGGGGTACGAGGTGTGGGGCCTCGTCCGCGGCCAGGCCAACCCTCGCGTGTCGCGCGTACGGAAGCTCCTCCAGGATGTGCGACTCGTCCGGGGTGACCTGCTCGACCAGGGCTCGCTGATCTCGGCCGTCGAGAAGGTGCGGCCGGACGAGGTCTACAACCTGGGCGCCATCTCGTTCGTCCCGATGTCCTGGGAGCAGGCCGAACTCACGGCCGAGGTGACCGGCATGGGCGTGCTCCGGATGCTGGAGGCCATCCGGGTGTGTTCGGGGATCACGGCGTCACTCGGCTCGGCCGCCGGCCAGATCCGCTTTTATCAGGCTTCGTCGTCTGAAATGTTCGGGCAGGTCAGGGAGACGCCGCAGACCGAGAGCACTCCCTTCCATCCCCGCTCGCCGTACGGCGTCGCCAAGGCGTACGGGCACTTCCTGACCCAGAACTACCGCGAGTCGTACGGGATGTTCGCCGTGTCGGGCATCCTCTTCAACCACGAGTCGCCGCGGCGAGGCGCCGAGTTCGTCACCAGGAAGGTGACCCTCGGAGTCGCGCGGATCAAGCTCGGCCTCGCCGCCGAACTGCGCCTGGGCAATCTGGAGGCGCGGCGCGACTGGGGATACGCGGGCGACTACGCCCGGGCCATGCACCTCATGCTGGGCGCGGACGAGCCCGAGGACTACGTGATCGGCACCGGGCGGACGAGGTCCGTACGGGAACTGGTGGAGGCCGCGTTCACGGCCGCCGGGCTGGACTGGGAGCAGCACGTGATCTGCGACCAGACCCTGCACCGGCCGGCGGAGGTCGACCTGCTGTGCGCGGATCCGAAGAAGGCCAGGACCCAGCTCGGCTGGGAGCCGACGGTGTCGTTCGAGGAGCTCGTCACGATGATGGTCGAGGCGGATCTGCGTCTGTTGGCGGACGGCCACGACCCGGATCACGACTCCTCCTGGCCCTGACGCCCCCTGGGGCGTGATCACGCCCCAGGGTAGGTGCAGGTCGACGAGCACCTCGCCAAACCTCTGCGTGATCACGCCCAAGGGGCGGATCAGAGGGTGACGGGGAGGGTCTTGATGCCGTTGATGAAGCTGGACCGCAGGCGGGTGGCCTCGCCGGCCTGCTGGAGGGTGGGAATCCGCTCCGACAGGACCTCGAAGAGCACCCTCAGCTCCAGCTTGGCCAGGTGGTTGCCGAGGCAGAAGTGGGCGCCGCCGCCGCCGAACCCGATCTGCGGGTTGGGGGTCCGGCCGATGTCGAAGACGTCCGGGTTCTGGAACACGTCCTCGTCCCGGTTGGCCGAGGTGTAGAAGACGACCACCTTGTCGCCCTCGGCGATCTCCTGGTCGCGGACGACCGTGTTCGTCGTGGCCGTACGCCGGAAGAGGTTGACCGGCGAGACCCACCGGACGATCTCGTCGGCGGCGGGGCCGGCCAGCGTGCGGTCCGCCACCAGCCTGGCCCACTGCTCGGGGTTCTCGAAGAGGGCGAGCATTCCGCCGGACGCCGCGTTCCTGGTGGTCTCGTTGCCCGCCACGACCAGGAGCAGCACGAACAGGTCGAACTCGTCCACGCTCAGCACCTCGCCGTTCTCGGCCGGCTGGAGGAGCTTGGTGACGATGTCGTCCTGGGGGTCGTCCTTGCGGGCCGCGGCCAGCTCGTTGGCGTACGCGTAGACCTCCATGGCGGCGTTCTGGCCCTCGTCCGGGTCGGCGTAGTCGGGGTCCTGGGCGCCGATCATGCGGTTGGACCACTCGAAGATCTTGTCCCGGTCCTCGAGCGGCGCGCCGAGCAGCTCACAGATCACGTAGAGCGGAAGCGGGGCCGCGAAGTCCCTGACGAAGTCGGCCTCGGGCTTGTCCCTCGCCTCGTCCACGAGCTGGTGGCAGATCTCCCTGATGTGCTCCTCGAGCTTGCTGATCGCGCGCGGGGTGAATCCGCGGTTGACCAGCGAGCGCCGCCGGGTGTGCTCCGGCGGGTCCTGGTTGAGCATCATCATGCGCTGGAGATCGCGCTGCTCCTCCGGCATCTCGTCGAACAGGGCGAGCTTCGCCGCGGAGGAGAAGAGGTCGGAGTGCCGGGAGACGTGGACGACGTCCTCGTGCTTGGTGAGCGCCCAGAACCCGGGCCAGCCGCGCTCGGCGTCCCCCTCGTGCCAGAAGACCGGAGCGTTCGCGCGCAGCCAGCGGAGCTGGTCGTGCGGCGCCCCCTTGCTCGCGTAGTGGTCCTGGTCGACGAGGTTGATATCCATGGGACCACCTAGTGTCGAGGGTGAGGCCGGGGGCTGGAAGATCGTTTATACCAGCCGCACACGAACCTCTTACTGAAACGTGTTCTATTACGGCTCCGGATCGTACGTCAAGGTGTGGCCGGGGTGGCCACGGGGTGACATGAAGCGCCTGCAAGCGCAGGTCATCGGATGTGTATGGCGCCTCGCACTTGACATCGGCCTCAGCCGTCGGGAAATCTTCTCCTTGAGAAAACATCGGATGTATGGGGGCCCTTGTGAAGCTGCTCCGCGTTGGTGCCATGGGTGAGGAGCGTCCGGCCGTGCTGGACGGCGAAGGCCGTGTGCGCGACCTGACCGGCGTGCTCGATGGCGCGGACATCGACGGGCGGTTCCTGGCCGGTGGCGGCCTTGATCGGGTCCGTGCCGCGCTCGCCGGAGGCGACCTGCCCGTCGTCGACACCGAGGGCCTGAGGATCGGGGCGCCCGTCGCCCGGCCGGAGAAGGTCGTCTGCATCGGCCTCAACTTCCGCGACCACGCCGCGGAATCCGGTGCGGCCATCCCGGAGGAGCCCGTCGTCTTCATGAAGGCGCCGAACACAGTCGTCGGACCTTTTGACGAGGTGCTGGTCCCGCGGAAAAGCGTCAAGACCGACTGGGAGGTCGAGCTCGCCGTCGTGATCGGCAAGACCGCACGCTACCTCGAATCCCACGAGGACGCCCTCGCCCTGATCGCGGGTTACGCGATCTCCAATGACGTCTCCGAGCGGGAGTTCCAGCTCGAGCGGGGCGGCCAGTGGGACAAGGGCAAGTCGTGCGAGACCTTCAACCCGCTCGGCCCGTGGCTGGTGACGGCCGACGAGGTCGCCGACCCCCAGAGCCTGGGCATGCGGCTGTGGGTCAACGGCGAGCTCCGCCAGGACGGCGACAGCAAGAACATGATCTTCGGGGTGGCCGAGGTCATCCGTTACCTGAGCTGGTTCATGGTCCTCGAGCCCGGCGACGTGATCAACACCGGTACGCCGGCGGGGGTCGCCCTCGGCATGCCCGATCACCCGTACCTGCGGGAGGGCGACGTCATGGAGCTCGAGATCGACGGTCTGGGACGCCAGCGCCAGCCGGTCGGCCAGGCATGACGGCCGAGCAGGTCGTCGCAAGGGGGTCCTCCGTGATCACCGCGATGGAGACCCACGACATCCGTTTCCCGACCTCGAGGGAGCTCGACGGCTCGGACGCGATGAATCCCGATCCCGACTACTCGGCGGCCTACGTCGTGTTGCGTGACGGCGACCACGAAGGGCACGGGTTCGCCTTCACGATCGGCCGCGGCAACGACGTGCAGACCGCCGCCATCAAGGCGCTGGAGCCGTACGTCCTCGGCCGGAGCGTCGACGACATCGGCGCGCTGTACCGGGACATGGTGGGCGACTCGCAGCTGCGCTGGCTCGGCCCGGAGAAGGGCGTCATGCACATGGCGATCTCCGCGGTCGTCAACGCCCTGTGGGACCTCAAGGCCAAGCGGGAGGGCAAGCCGCTCTGGCTCCTGCTGAGCGAGTTGTCGCCCGAGGAGATCGTCGACCTCGTCGACTTCCGCTATCTCTCCGACGCCCTCACGCGCGAGGAGGCCCTGGCCATCCTCCGCGCCGCCGAGCCGGGACGCGCCGAGCGCGTCGAGCGGCTCAAGGCGAGCGGCTACCCCGCCTACACCACGTCGCCCGGCTGGCTGGGCTACAGCGACGACAAGCTGCGCCGCCTCTGCAAGGAGGCCATCCAGGACGGCTTCACGCAGATCAAGCTGAAGGTCGGCGCCGACCTCGACGACGACATCCGCCGCATGCGGATCGCCCGCGAGGTCTGCGGCCCCGACTTCCGGATCGCCGTCGATGCCAACCAGCGGTGGGACGTCGGCGCGGCCGTCGCCTGGGTGGGCGCGCTCGCCGAGTTCCACCCGTGGTGGGTGGAGGAGCCCACGAGCCCCGACGACGTGCTGGGCCACGCCGCCATCGCCCGTGAGATCGCGCCCATCAAGGTGGCGACGGGCGAGCATGTGCAGAACCGGGTGATCTTCAAGCAGCTGCTCCAGGCAGGCGCGCTGTCCTATGTCCAGCTGGACGCCGCCCGCGTCGCCGGGGTGAACGAGAACATCGCGATCCTCCTGCTCGCGGCCAAGTTCGGCGTCCCGGTCTGCCCGCACGCCGGCGGCGTCGGCCTGTGCGAGCTGGTCCAGCACCTGTCGATGTTCGACTACGTCGCGGTCAGCGGATCCATGGACGACCGGGTCATCGAATACGTCGATCACCTGCACGAGCACTTCGTGACGCCCGTGGTGATCGAGAACGGTGCCTACCGGGCGCCGCTCGAGCCCGGCTTCAGCGCCACCATGCGGCCCGAGTCGATCGCGGCATACTCGTTCCCCGACGGGCCCGTCTGGAGATCCGCATGAGCCGCGCAGCCCACTCACGTCAGGAATGTGACCGATGAGCACCGAATTCGATGGACTGTCCGCACTCGTGACGGGAGGCGGCTCGGGAATCGGCCTCGCCACGGCCACGCTTCTGGCCGAGCGGGGCGCCCGCGTGGCCTGCCTCGACGTCAACCCGCCGGGCGAGCCGTTCCTCGGGCTCAAGGCCGACGTCACCGACGACGCGTCCGTCCGCACGGCCGTCGCCGCGGCGGCGGAGCACTTCGGCGGGCTCGACATCGTCGTCAACAACGCCGGGATCGGGGCCGCGGGCACCATCGCGGACAACCCCGACGACGAGTGGCTGCGGGTCCTGGACATCAACGTCGTCGGCATGGTCCGGGTGGCCAGGGCGGCCCTGCCGTACCTGCGGCGGTCGAGTCACGCGGCCATCGTCAACACGTGCTCCATCGCCGCGACGGCCGGGCTGCCGAATCGCGCGCTCTACAGCGCCAGCAAGGGCGCCGTACTGTCGTTGACCCTCGCGATGGCGGCAGACCACATCGAGGACGGCATTCGGGTCAACTGCGTCAACCCGGGCACGGCGGACACCCCGTGGGTCGGCCGGCTGCTCGACGCCGCGTCCGACCCGATGGCCGAGCGTGCCGCGCTGGAGCAGCGCCAGCCGATGGGGCGGCTGGTGAGCGCGCAGGAGATCGCACACGCCATCGCCCACCTGGCCAGTCCGCTCAGCTCAGCCACCACCGGGACGGCCCTCGCCGTCGACGGCGGCATGCAGGGCCTGCGCCTCCGGCCCCGATCGAACTGACAGGGAGTTCGCCCATGCAGAGGATCGCGCTGCGCACCCGGCTCAAGGCGGATGCCGTCGAGGAGTACGAGAGGGTCCACGCGGTGATCCCGGAAGGTCTGGACGCCGCCCTGCGAGAGGGCGGCGTGCACACCTGGCGGATCTGGCGTGACGGTCTCGACCTGTTCCACTATGTGGAGGTCGACGACTACGAGAGCCTTCAGCGGTTCCTCCGGGACAACCCCGCCGACCAGGCGTGGCAGGCGCGCATCAATCCGCTGCTCGACGGCGACTTCGATCCGGAGGCGACCGGCCTTCGCATGGTGTGGGAGCTCCCATGAACGTCACCCCCTACGGATTCGGCTCCGCGCCGATCGGCAACCTCTACGCGGCCCTCTCGGACGAGGAGGCGACCGCCGCGATCGACGCGGCGTGGGACGCCGGCATCCGCTACTTCGACACCGCCCCCCATTACGGCCTGGGCCTGTCGGAGCGGCGGCTCGGCGCGGCGCTGCGCGGCCGGCCGCGGGAGGACTACGTCGTCTCCACGAAGGTGGGCCGGTTGCTCGTGCCGAACGCCGACGGCGGGCGCGACGACCAGGGCTTCGACGTGCCCGCGACCCACAGGCGCGTCTGGGACTTCTCCCGCGACGGCGTGCGGCGTTCGCTGGAGGAGTCCCTCGAGCGTCTCGGGCTCGACTCGGTCGACATCGCCCTCATCCACGACCCGGACTCGCACTACAAGGAAGCCCTCTCCGAGGCGTATCCCGCCCTGGCCGAGTTGCGCGCCGAGGGCGTCGTCAAGGCGATCGGCGCCGGGATGAACCAGACGCGGATGCTCTGCGACCTCGTCAGGGAGACCGACATCGACGTGGTGCTGCTCGCCGGGCGCTACTCGCTGCTCGACCGGTCGGGCGAGGAGGAACTCCTGCCGCTGTGCCTGGACCGCGGGGTGACCGTCTTCGTCGGGGGAGCGTTCAACAGCGGACTGCTGGCCACCCACGACCCCGCCGGCACCTACGACTACGCGCCCGCCCCCGCGGAACTGCTGGAGCGGGCCAGGGAGATGGCCCGGGTGTGCGAGCGGCACGGTGTCACGCTGCCGCAGGCGGCCCTGGCGTTTCCGCTCAGGCATCCCGCGGTGGCCTCGGTCATCGTGGGCATGCGCTCGGCCGGGGAGGTCGAGCAGAACGCGGCCCTGACCGATCTCCCCATTCCCGAAGACCTCTGGGCCGACCTCCTGTCCGTGTGATTCCGCGCTCGATTCCCCTTGACCCGGAGAGAGCCAGTTCGTGATCATGCACGGACGACGACAAGGAGACGTGACGTGATCGACGCGCACCACCACCTCTGGGACCCCTCCCGCCGCTCGTACCCCTGGATGGCGGGCGACGCCCTCGCGCCGGTGCGCAGGCCGTACGGGCTGGAGGACCTCAGGCGGGAGACGTCCGCCGCCGGGGTGAGCGGGACGGTCCTCGTGCAGACCGTCTCCGACCTCGACGAAACGGCGGAGTTCCTGGGCACCGCCGGCCGGTCGGACGGACTGATCGCCGGCGTCGTCGGATGGGCCGACCTCACCGCAGACGTCACCGGCCAGGTGGAGCGGCTGCGCGCGGCGGCGGGGGGAGAGCTGCTCGTCGGCCTCAGGCACCAGGTGCAGGACGAACCCGACCCCGAGTGGATCGCCCGTGCCGACGTCCGCGCGGGGCTGCGCGCGGCCGCCGCGGCGGGCCTCGCCTACGACCTGCTCGTGCTCGTGCCGCAGATTCCGGCGGCCCTGTCGGCGGCGCGCGAGCTGCCCGACCTGCGTTTCGTGCTCGACCACGCGGCCAAGCCGCCGATCGCCTCCGGCGAACTCGAGCCGTGGGCGGGCGGGCTCGCCGAGCTGGCCACGCTGCCGAACGTCGCGTGCAAGCTCTCCGGGCTGGTGACCGAGGCGTCGTGGACCGACTGGGAGACCCCGCAGTTCGCGCCGTACGCGGAGCGCATCCTGGACTCCTTCGGCCCCGACCGGGTGATGTTCGGCTCCGACTGGCCGGTGTGCGAGCTCGCCGCGTCGTACGCGCAGGTGGTCGAGCTTGCGGGTGAGCTCACGTCGGGCCTGTCCGAGGCGGAGCGCGCGCGGGTCTTCGGCGGCACCGCTCAGGAGTGGTACGGACTGCCCGACACCGACGACCTGGACGCGTCCCTGCTCCGGTAGGCACGGGGCGAGGCGCCCATGACCCGTTTGAACGCGTTGCTGAAGGAGCTCTCCGAGCCGTACCCCCAGTTCCCGGCGACCGCGTGCACGGTCCGGTCGGTCTCGCGCAACTCCCGCCCGGCCGCGTGCATGCGCCAGCGCATGAGGTAGTCGAGCGGGGTGGAGCCGACTGCGGTCTTGAACTTCTCCGCGAACGTCGACCGTGACATGCCCACGGAGGTGGCGAGGCCGTCGACCGTCCACTTGCGCCCGGCGTCCTCGTGCATCAGCCGCAGCGCGCCCCCGATCTGGGGATCGAACAGGGCGCTGAGCCAGCCGCCGGGCGACCCGCTGTCGGCCGCCATCGTGGTCGCGTAGGTGCGCAGGGCCTGCACGAACACCATGTGGACGATGCGTTCGGTCATGAAGGCGGAGCCGAGTGCGGGCGCGGCCGTCTCCTGGTTGAGCAGCCGCATCGCCATGTGCAGGACCTCCGCCTGATCGGATGACGCGGGGACGTGCACCAGCGGCGGCAGCACGTCGAGGAGCAGCCTGGCGTTGCCGTCGTCGAAGGTGAGGGCCCCGCCGAAGAGGACGGTGTCGACGTCCGCGTCCCCGTAGCGGACGCAGTCGCGGCTCTCGGCGGCCAGGAACACCGGCACCGCCTCGACGGCCCTGGTCTCGAGGTCGCTGGACATGACGTACGGTTCACCGCTGGTGACCATCCAGCAGTCCCCCTGCCGCAGGTGCGCGGCCTCGGCGCCCTGCGGCGAGATCCAGCAGGAGCCGCTCAGCACCACGCCGAACTTCGCGTGCCGGTAGCCCCCCGGGAACCTCAACGCCCACGGTCCGCCCACCTCGAAGCGGGAGGGCGCGGCGCTCTCGACGTTCAGCAGGGACAGGACGTGGGACAGGGCATCCACGGGATCTCCGGACGATCGCTCAGGTAAATCGGACTTTCTCGTATGGATTGTCCGGGCCGCTCTCCATAGCCTGCAAGTGAATCCCCACTAACAGGAGAAACTGTGAAATATCGCATGCTGGGCCGTACGGGTGTGTTCGTGTCGGAAATCTGCCTCGGAGCGATGAGCTTCGGCGGCGCCGACCACCCGGTCTACCAGGCGGTGGGCGGCCTGCCCGTCGAGGAGACCGACCGGATCGTCGGCATGGCCCTGGACGCCGGCGTGAACTTCATCGACACCGCCGACGTCTACTCGGCCGGCGAGTCGGAGTCGCAGCTCGGTCAGGTGCTGAAGGGCCGTCGCGACGGCGTCGTCCTGGCGACGAAGCTGGCCGCCCGCATGGGATCGGGCCCCAACGACGTCGGGCTGTCGCGGCTGCGCGTCGCCCGGGCTCTCGAGGAGAGCCTGCGCAGGCTCCAGACCGACCACATCGACCTGTACCAACTCCACAGCATCGATCCGCACACGCCGATCGAGGACACGCTGCGAGCGCTGGACGACGCCGTACGGCAGGGCAAGATCCGATACGTAGGATGTTCGAACTTCGCGGCCTGGCAGGTGGCCAAGGCGCTGGGCGTCTCGGCGCTGCGCGACCTCCCCGGCTTCGTCTCGGTGCAGGCGTACTACTCCCTGGTCGGGCGGGAACTCGAACACGAACTGCTGCCCGTGATCGAGGAGGAGGGGCTGGGGCTGATGGTCTGGGCCCCGCTGGCGGGGGGATGGCTCTCCGGCAAGTTCGACCGCGACGGTGCGTCCGACCCGACCTCGCGTCAGGCGCAGGCGGGCCGCAGGGGCTTCCCCCGGATAGACAGGGAGCACGCCTACGACGTCATCGACGTGCTCAAGGCGGTCGCCGCCAGGCATGAGGTGAGCGCCGCCAGGGTCGCCCTCGCCTGGGTGCTCGCGCGCCCGGCGGTCACCTGCGCCATCGCCGGGGTCCGCAGTCCCGGGCAGCTCGAGGACAACCTCGCCGCCGTCGACCTCGAACTCACCGCGGACGACCTCAGGGAGCTCGACGAGGTGAGCCGCATCCCCGAGACCTACCCCACCTGGGTCCAGCGAGGCGGACTCGCCGACCGCCTTCCGCTGAACGCGTGATCAGAGGGCCTGGCGCAGCCACCCCTCGACTCCGGCGACGTGGACGGTCGCCCACGCCATCGCGATGTCGGGCTGGTGGGAGGCGATCGCCTCGTAGATGGCCACGTGTTGCTCGCGGGTCTTGCCCAGGGCGCCCTCCTGGGTGAGACCGCGCCACACGCGCGCCCGCGTGGTCGGCCCCGACAGGCTCTCGATCAGGGAGGCCAGGACGGCGTTGCCCGAGCCGGCGGCGATCCGCTGGTGGAACTCCAGGTCGTTGGCCACGAGCTGCTCGACGCTCGGCTCCGCGGGGAGGGAGTCGAGGATCTTGCGCAGGTCCTCGATGTCGTCGTCACCCATCCGGGTCGCCGCCATCGCGGTGGCTGCGGGCTCCAGGATTCTTCTCACCTGGAAGAACTGCAGGACCGTGTCGTCCAGGTGGAAGTCGACCACGAACGACAGCGCGTCGAGGAGCAGGTGAGGTTCCAGGCTCGTGACATAGGTGCCGTCGCCCTGCCGTACGTCGAGGACGTTTATCAGGGCGAGCGCCCGGACGGCCTCGCGGAGCGAGTTGCGGGACAGGCCGAGACGTTCGGCCAGGTCGGCCTCCTTGGGCAGCCGGTCGCCGGGGGCCAGCTCGCCCGAAAGGATCATGTCCTTGATGCTGTCGATCGCCGCGTCGGTGACTGCCACGCCATGCACTCCTTGGAGTCCTGTCGGCGGGACGGCCCCGCGTGCGTGGACTCTTAGACATCCGATGTCTAAGAGTGTATGACGCGAAGCCGCCCCTTAGATCCCGACCGGGCCATCGACCTCCTGTGGATTCCGCGGGTTCGGCAGGGGGCAGGCCGGGAGGTCCACGCCGTCCCCCCGCGAAGGAACGCCGAGGTTCATGGCGTACGTTCGTTGACCTCGGCAGTGAGGCAAGCAAAGGGACGCCATGAAGATCGGTTTCGCTCTTCCGCACCTGCACCAGCAGGCACACGACATAGCCAGAACGGCCTATTTCGCCCGCGAGGCGGAGAAGGCGGGCGCCGACAGCCTCTGGGTGGGCGACCGCAACTTCGCCGCCGTCAACCCGAAGATCGGTGCCGGTGGTCAGGGCAACACCATTCCGGTCGAATACAACACCGCGGCCGACCCCTTCGTCGTCCTCGGTGTGGCCGCCGCCGCCACGGAGCGGGTGAAGCTCGGCACGCACGTGCTCATCGCCCCCGTGTACCCGCCGGTGCAGCTGGCCCGCACGCTGACGTCGATCGACCTGATCAGCGGCGGCCGTCTCATCCCGGGTTTCGGCGTCGGCTGGTCGCCGGAGGAGTACGAGGCCGTCGGGTACGAATTCTCGACCCGCGGCGCCCGGATGAACGAACTGCTGGACGCCCTCGAGGTGCTCTGGACGCAGGATCCGGCCGAGTTCCACGGCAAGCTGATCGACCTGCCGCTGCAGCACAGCCCGCTGAAGCCGGCGCAGCGGCCCCACCCGCCGGTCTACCTCGGCGGCACGGCCGAGGCCGCCCTCCGTCGCACCGGCGAGCGGGCGGACGGCTGGCTGCCCCTGTGCATGGTGCCCTACTTCGTGAACATCGACATGATGACCGCGCAGCGCAGGGCCATCGACCAGTTCGCCCGTGACGCCGGCCGCGACCCGGCGTCGATCGACACGATCATGCGCGTGAACATCATGCAGGGCGTCACGGCGCAGCAGACCGCCGACGTCATCAAGACCGTGGCCGAGGCGACCGGCATCGATCACTTCCTCGTCGACTCGTCGTTCGTCGCGTCCACCGTCGACGAGTCTCTCGACCTCGTCGGCGAGGTTCTGCCGCTCATCCAGCGCGGCTGAATCCGGCCCGCGATCCCGCCGGCGCGCCTCCACGCGGCAGAGGCGCGCCGGACACAGAGGCGTGCCGGACACCGCGCCCTGCCTCGCGCACTTGACGGCAGGTGACGCGGGGGGCCGTGCTTTAGACGCGTTCCAGGATGGTCGCGGTGGCCAGGGCCCCGCCGGCGCACATCGAGACGAGGGCGGTCGAGGAGTCCGACCGCTCCAGCTCGTGCAGCGCCGTCGTGATCAGCCGCGCGCCCGTCGCGCCGACCGGGTGCCCGAGCGCGATCGCGCCGCCGTTCACGTTGACCCTGTCCATGTCGGGCCGGTGGACCGACGCCCACGACAACACGACGGCCGCGAACGCCTCGTTCACCTCGAACAGGTCGAGGTCGCCGATCGCCATCCCGGACCGGTCGAGCACCTTCGCCGTCGCGTCGACCGGCCCGTCGAGGTGGTAGTAGGGCTCGGAGCCGACCAGTGCCTGCGCGAGGATCCGGGCGCGGGGGCGCAGGCCGTGCCGTGCGGCCGCCTCCTCGCTCATGAGGAGCACCGCGGCGGCCCCGTCGGAGATCTGTGACGACGTGCCGGCCGTGTGCGTGCCGTTCTCGCCGAGGACGGGCCGCAGCTTGGCGAGCCCCTCCGCCGTCGTCTCCCGGAGTCCCTGGTCCCGGGTGACCGTACGGCTCTCGCCCGTGGGCTGACCGTCCTCGCCGAGAACGGGGGCGGCCACGGGGAGCACCTCACGCCCGAACCTGCCGTCGGCCCACGCCTTGGCGGCCAACTGCTGGGACCGGGCGCCGAAGGCGTCCAGGTCCGCGCGGGTGAGGGCCCGGCGGCCCGCGATCCGCTCGGCGGCGGTGAACTGGTCGGGCAGGTCGATCGACCAGTCGTCCGGCCGGGGTTTCGCGGGCAGCACGTTGCTGCCGAGCGGCTGGCGGCTCATCACCTCCACGCCGCACGCGACCCCCACGTCGATGACGCCCGCCTGGATCAGCGCCGCGACCAGATGCACGGCCTGCTGCGACGAGCCGCACTGCGCGTCGACCGTCGTGACGCCCGCGCCGTACGGCAGGCCCGCGTAGAGCCAGGCGTGCCGGCCCACGTGGCCGCCCTGTTCGCCGGCCTGGGTGACGCACCCGGCGAACACCTGCTCGACGGCCGTGGGGTCGACGCCCGACCGGTCCACGAGCCCCTTCAAGGCGGCGGCGAGGAGGGCCTGCGGCTTGACGTCGGAGAGCAGGCCGCCTCTCTTCCCGATCGGAGTCCGCACCGCTTCGACGATCACCGGGCTGCCCACGAGACCTCCGCCACGTCAGAACAATGTTCCAGCAAAATGTAACGCGTTCTACTCTGATGGGGAAGACAGAGGCGAGGGCCCTCCCGGCGACCGGCCCGGACGGGTGGATCCGGGATGATGACGACATCCACTCCAGCCTTCGCATCGACCGACCGGTCTTCGCACCGGCTGAACGAAGGACGCATGACGATGCCCGAGCACACCGACGGGGGCCCGATCGGCCCGGTCGACGCCTCCGCCGTGCCGCGATACGGCGGAGAGGCGACGTTCGCGCGGCTGCCTCGCCTCGACCAGGTCGCGCACGCCGACGTCGCCCTGCTGGGCGTGCCGTTCGACAGCGGGGTCAGCTACCGTCCGGGGGCCCGGTTCGGGCCGGGCCACATCCGGCAATCCTCGCGGCTGCTCCGCCCGTTCGACCCCGCGCTGCGGGCCGAACCGTTCGCCGAACAGCAGGTCGTGGACGCGGGCGACGTGGTCTGCAACCCCTTCGACATCAAGGCCGCGCTCGAGTCGATCGACCTGGCGGTGAGCGACCTGCTGAGCCGCGGCACGAAGGTGGTCGCCCTCGGAGGCGACCACACGATCGCGCTCGCGACATTGCGCGCGCATGCCCGGCGGCACGGGCCGCTGGCCGTCCTGCACTTCGACGCGCACCTGGACACGTGGGAGACCTACTTCGGCGAGCCGTACACGCATGGCACGCCGTTCCGCCGCGCGGCCGAGGAGGGCCTGCTCGACGAGCGGCGCTGCGCGCACGTGGGAATCCGCGGCCCCCTCTACAGCTCCGTCGACCTCGACCAGGACGAGGGGCTCGGCTTCCAGGTCTTCACGGCCGACGACGTCGAGGACCGCGGCGCCGCGGACGTGGCACGCGGCGTTCGCGACCGGCTCGAAGGCGGCCCGGTCTACGTCTCGGTCGACATCGACGTGCTGGACCCCGCGCACGCGCCGGGAACGGGCACGCCCGAGGTCGGCGGCCTCAGCTCGCGCGAACTGCTGGTCATCCTGCGGAGGCTGGCCGGCCTGGAGATCGTCGGCGCGGACGTGGTGGAGGTCTCCCCGTCGTACGACCACGCCGAGATCACCGGCATCGCCGCGGCGAACGTCGCCTACACGTTGTTGTCCCTGCTGGCGGTGAGCTCGCGGCCGGACTCCGGCGGCTGATCCCGCGGCTGATCCTGCGCGCGGGTCAGAAGTCGGCGAACAGGCGCCCGGCGGCGATCTCGATCCTGCGCTGGACCTGCTCGTAGGTCCGGCGGCCGCGGAGCATCTCGAGCAGTTCCTGCACCCACACGCCGGACAACGATCCGGCCAGCGCGAACTGCTCCTCGGTCGCGCCCTCCATCGTCAGCCCGTCTCCCGCGACCCGCAGCAACAGCCCGGCCATCCGGTCGCCGAACGGAATGTCCACCTCGGCCATGATCAGTGAGCGGATCAGGGCGTCGGCGAGCTCCGGCTCGCGCATCAGGCCACGGGTGGCCCGCATCAGGATGTCGACGGCCCGGCCGGCGGGCGTGGGAGCACTGGGCGGCCGGCGCTCGATGCTCGACTCCAGTGTGTCGATCTCCTCGCCCACCACGGCGACGACGAGATCCATCTTGGACGGGAAGTACCGGTAGAGCGTGCCGAGGGCGACCCCCGCCCGCTCGGCGACGGTGCGCATCTGCATGGCCTCGACACCGCCCCGTGAGGCGAGTGCGGCGGCCGCCTGGACGATGCGCTTACGTCTTTGGTGCTGACTCCGCGTCCGCACTCCCGGAGCGGGAGTGGGAGAGATCGGATGGCTGTCCACGACGGATGCCCCCTCAGAACGTGGCGCTGGGGCGTCCGCGCCGACAGGCGAGATACGCATAGGAACACGTTATCTGATTCCCGGTCTGACCCGGTGGTTACTCACCAGTCACAAATACCGGGCCCCATCCATGTCTTTTCGGGTTTTCCGCGGTTGTCAGGGCCGCTACGGGGCTCGCCCTATGGACACAGATTAGAATGTGTTCTAGTTTGCGGTTCTGCCAGATGTGCGAGGAGGCGGGTCCGGGGCGGGCGGCGACGCCCCGGAGGACAGCACGGAATCGGGACCGAGTTCGCCCTTCTGGAGGGCCAGTGGACTTCAATGTGGACGAGACCCAGGCAGAGTTGCGCACGCTTGCGTCCGAGGTGCTCGACCGGGAGGCCGTACAGGCGAGGATCGAGGCCCACGAAAAGAGCGGCCTGCCGTACGACGCGAAGACGTGGAAGGCGATGGCGCAGGCCGGCCTGCTCGGCGCGTGCCTTCCCGAGGAGGCCGGAGGCGCGGGCCTCGGCGCGGTCGAGATGGCGGTGATCCTCAGGGAGACCGGGGCCCGGGTCGCGCCCGTCCCCGTCCTGCCCAGCCTCGTCGCCGCCCTGACCGTCTCGCGGTACGGCACGGCCGCCCAGAAGGAGGCCCTCGCGCCGCTGGCCGAGGGGGACGCGGTGCTCACCTTCGCCTTCAGGGAGCCGGGCGCCGACCCGGGGGAGCCGCCCGCGACCACGGCCGCCGGGGGCAGACTCACCGGGCGTACGAGTGTCGTCTCCCATGCGGCGTCGGCCTCCGGGATCCTCGTCCCCGCCCGGGTCGAGGGGGCCGGGGTCGGCCTCTTCCTCGTCGAACCGGGGGCCGTGGCCGTACAGGAGGTGACGCTGTCGACCGGCGAGCCCGGAGCGGTGATCACCATGGACGGCGCTCCCGGAGAGGCGGTCGGCGAGGCCGACGGCGCGGCGTGGGAGTCGCTCAGGCTGCACGCGCTCGCCGGCATCACCGCGACCGCGTCCGGCGTGCTGGCGGGGGCGTTGAAGCTGACGACCGACTACATCCGGACGCGCCGCCAGTTCGACCGGGCGCTGGCCGAGTTCCAGGCCGTGACCATGCAGATCGCCGACGTCTACATCGCGGGCAGGGCGCTCGACGTGGCCATGTGGTCGGGCGCCTGGCGGCTGGCCGAGGGGCTGCCGTCGGCGGAGGACCTGGCGATCGCCGCCTTCCACACGACCGGTCCCGCCCTCGAGGCCCTCTACACCTGCCAGCACCTGCACGGAGGCATCGGCCTCGACGTGACCTATCCGCTGCACCGCTATTTCGCCTGGGGCAAGAACGCCGTCCACCTGCTCGGCGGCACGGAGGCCCAGCTCGACCTGATCGGAGCGCTGGTCTGATGCACATCGAACTGACCCCGGAACAGCGGCGGCTCCGAGACGAGCTCAGGGAGTACTTCACCGCCTGTCTCACGGCGGAGGACCGGGCGAAGCTGGCCCAGGATCCGTTCGGCGAGGCGTACATGGAGCACTGCCGCAGGCTGGGACGGGACGGCAAGCTCGGGCTCGGCTGGCCCAAGGAGTACGGCGGCGGCGGATACGGGCCGCTGGAGCAGCAGATCTTCGCCAACGAGATCGCCAGGGCCGAGGTGCCCTACCCGATCATCACGCTGCAGACCGTGGGGCCGACGCTGATGCAGTACGGCACCGACGAGCAGAAGGACTTCTTCCTGCCGCGCATCCTCGCGGGGGACTGCCACTTCGCCATCGGCTACAGCGAGCCGGGCGCGGGCACGGACCTCGCGTCGTTGCGGACGACGGCCGTCAGGGACGGCGACGACTACGTCGTTAACGGGCAGAAGATCTTCACGTCGGGGGCGCACCACGCGCAGTACATCTGGCTGGCCGCGCGCACCGACCCGAAGGCGAGCAAGCACCGCGGGATCACCATGATGATCGTGGACTGCGCGGACCCCGGCTTCTCCTGGACGCCGATCGTCACGATGGACGGGCGCCACCACACGAACTCCACGTACTACTCCGACGTCCGCGTGCCGGCGAACATGGTCGTCGGGACGGAGAACAAGGGCTGGGACCTCATCGTCAACCAGCTCAACCACGAGCGCGTGACGCTCGGGCCCGCCGGCAACATCGCGCACACGTACGTCAGGTTCGTGGCGTGGGCGAAGGGCAAGCCGGGCAGAGACGGCAGGCCCCTGTACGACAACCCGGCGGTGCGGCGGGCGCTCGCCCAGGTGTACGCGTACTTCCGGACGAACGAACTGCTCAACTGGCAGATCGCCGCGAACATGGATCTCGGCTGGCTGGGTGCCCCCGACGCCTCCGCCACCAAGATCTACGGTTCTGAGCGCATGCAGGACGTGGGCCGGATCGTGGGCGACGCCCTCGCCCGGTTCGGCGACCCCGGGGACGAGGAGACGCGGGACCTGATCGAGCGGGTCGACCGCGGCGTCAAGGGCGCGATCGTCCTCACGTTCGGGGGCGGCGTCAACGAGGTGCAGCGCGAGCTCATCGCCATGCTCGGCCTCCAGCTTCCCAAGCCGCCGCGATGAACCCGACGGTACGGCGCTGTTTCCCAAGGCTCTGTTCTCCAGGGCTCTGTTCTCCAAGGCCGGGACGGGTCTGCTTACGAAGGGACGAGGAGGCGCGATGACCGAACTGCGGGACCACCTCATGGCGCTCGCGGACAAGGCGGTCGCGGCGGGGGACGGCCCCCGCCACGCGGCCCCCCACCCCGTGAACGCCGTCATGATCAGCCACTGGACCGAGGCGATGGGGGACCGCAACCCCGCCTACACCGGCCCGGACGCGGTGGCCCCTCCGGCGATGATCCAGGTGTGGTCGATGGAGGGACTGAGCCGTGACCCGGCCAAGGAGTTCCGCAGGCCCATGGACGACGTCTTCGACGCGCTCGACGAGGCCGGGTACACGGGCGTCGTGGCCACCAACTGCGAGCACACCTACCACCGCTATCTCTCGATGGGCGAGGAGCTGACCTCGAGCACCCGAATGCTGGACATGGTGGGGCCCAAACGGACCGCGCTCGGGGAGGGGTACTTCGTCACCTGGAACGTCACCTGGTTCTCGGGGGACGAACCGGTGGCCGAGATGATGTTCCGGCTGCTGAAGTTCCAGCCGCTCCGCCCGGTGGAGAAGGCGAAGCGGGAGCCGTACCCGCTGAGGCCGGCCGTGAACGACGACACGCGCTTCTTCTGGGACGGCGTGCAGGCCGGCGAGCTGCGGATCCAGAAGTGCGGAGGCTGCGGAGAGCTGAGGCATCCGCCGGGACCGGTCTGCCCGTCGTGCCGGTCGGCCGAGCGGACGCACGTCGTGGCGAGCGGCACGGGCACGGTCTACAGCTATGTGGTGCACCACCATCCGCCCGTGCCCGGACAGGAGACTCCGTTCGTCGTGGCCGTGGTGGAGCTTCCCGAAGGGGTACGGATGGTCGGAAATATCGTGCAATGCCCCATTGGAGAGGTTTATGTCGGCATGCCTGTGCGGGTGACGTACCAGGAGATGGACGACGAGCTGACCCTGCCGATGTGGGCCCCGATCCCGGAGGAGGCGTGATGCGGATCGTCGCCGGAAGCGTGCTGCCGCCCCTCACGATCGAGCTGACCCCCACGGTCGTGATCTCGACCGCTCTGGCGACGAGGGACTTCACGCCGGTCCATCACGACCCCGCCATCGCGAAGGCGCAGGGGTCGAAGGAGATCTTCCTGAACATCCTCACGACGATGGGCCTGGTCGAGAGGTACGTCAGCGACTGGGCCGGTCCCGATGCCGTGTTCCGCGGGATCAAGGTGAAGCTCGGCGTCCCGGCCTACGCGGGGGACACGCTGACCTTCTCCGGCAAGGTGGCGACCGTCGAGGAGAACGAGGCGGTCGTCGAAGTGACAGGAGCGGTCAGCCTGGGCCCCCACGTCACCGCCTCCGCCGTGATCATGCAGAGAGGGTGAGTCGATGAGCTCCCTGTCCGGCCGTACGGCTGTCGCGGGCATCGGTGCGACGGAGTTCTCCAAGGAGTCCGGACGCTCGGAGTTGCACCTCGCCGCCGAAGCGGTGTTCGCCGCGCTCGACGACGCGGGCCTCTCGCCGTCCGATGTGGACGGCATGGTCACCTATACGCAGGACGCCAACGACGAGATCGCCGTCGCCCGCGAAGTGGGCATTGGCGATTTGTCCTTTTTCTCCAGAGTGCATTACGGCGGTGGCGCCGCCTGTGGCACGGTTCTGCACGCAGCAATGGCCGTCGCGACCGGAGCCGCCGAGGTCGTGGTGTGTTATCGCGCGTTCAACGAACGGTCCGGCCGGCGTTTCGGTCAGCCCAATACGAGGCTCGGTGGTGAGCCGTCGTCTCAGGGGCTCGAAATGAGCTGGCATGTGCCGTACGGGCTGATAACGCCTGCGGCCTGGGTCGCCATGTTCGCGCGCCGCTATATGCACCAAAACGGTGTCACGTCCGAGGACTTCGGACGTGTGGCGGTGGCCATGCGGCGGCACGCCTCGACGAACCCGGCGGCCTGGTTCCACGGGCGTCCGATCACTCTGGCGGACCACCAGGCGTCGAAGTGGATCGTCGATCCACTGCATCTGCTGGACTGCTGCCAGGAGAGCGACGGCGCGGTGGCTCTGGTGGTGACCACCGCCGAGCGTGCCAGAGATCTTCGCCGCTCGCCCGCGGTGATCGCGGCGGCCGCCCAGGGGTCCGGCACGGGGCAGATGATGATGACGAGCTATTACCGAGACGACATGACCGGTCTTCCGGAAATGGGAGTGGTCGGCCGTAAATTGTGGAAAGAATCCGGACTTTCTCCTTCGGAAATCCAGACGGCCGTCATTTATGATCATTTCACGCCATTTGTTCTCACTCAGTTGGAGGAACTCGGATTCTGTGATCGCGGTGAGGCGAAGGACTTCATCCGGAACGGCGGAATCGAGATCGACGGCCACCTGCCCGTCAATCCGCACGGCGGCCAGCTCGGTGAGGCCTACATTCACGGCATGAACGGCATCGCGGAAGCCGTACGGCAAATCCGGGGGACGGCGGTCAATCAGGTGGCAGGCGTGCAGAACGTCCTGGTCACGGCTGGTACGGGAGTGCCCACGAGCGGCCTCATCCTCTCTCAGGGGTGAGACGGCGCCGGGTTGGGCCGTGCATGATCACGGCCTAGGGGGCCAAGGGGGTCAGGGGGTGACGATCGTGGGGACGCTGAAGAACACGATCAAGGCGATGGCCAGGCAGATCAGGAACCCCACGAGCTCCCACACCCAGTCGTAGTGGCGGTCGCGCGTCTTGGCCTTCTTGCGCTTCTTGGGGCGACCCTCGGGCTTCGCCGCCTGCTCCGGCGCCTTGGGCTCCACGGCCGCCGCGGGTTCGCTCTCCGGCTGAACCGGGGCGGCGGGCTCGGCCGGCGCCGGCTTGGCCGCAGTGACCGCAGGCATGACCGGCGGCGCAGCGGAGATCCCGGCGGACGGCGCGGGGTCCGGCTCTGCGGGACGGAAGGCGTCGAAGGTCGCGTCGGCCTCCGACGGAGCCGGAGTGGGAGCCGGAGCCGGAGCCGGAGGCGAAGCGGGGGCCGGAGCCGGGGCGGTTACGGCGGCTGTCGGCGCAGGCGGGATCGCCCGCCTCCGGCGTGGACGGCCGTCGCCGAGCGCGTTGAGGATTGATCCCCGCATTTTGGGCATGGGCTCGGTCATGGCCTCGTGCTTGGCCTTGCGCCGCGGCAGTGGTGCCTTCGCCGGGTCGGTCTGCACCAGGACGGTGTCCGTCGCCTGGTCCGGGTTGCTCAGAGGCAGGGGCCAGGTGGGAGTCGTGGGCCACAACTTCTTGGCGGACAGCTTGAGAGAGCCGGTGGCCGCGCCCGGGTCTTCGAGGAGCAGCGAGGACAACACGCGCTCGCGGACGGCCGCGGCCGGACGGCGCCAAGGCAGACGGGCGAGGATGTCCGCGACCGGGGCGACCCCGATCGCGTCGTAGATCTCCGCCACGGCGGCGGCGACGTACGGGGCGGAGCGGGCGGCCGCCGTCGCGGTCTCGAGGGTCTGGACGAAGCGCCGCTGCGCCCCGTACGTGAGCTCCTCGGCGGTGTCGGCGGCGACGTCGAGGACGACGGCGATCTCGGAGGTGCTCAGTCTGCAGACCGCCGACAACAGCAGCACCTCGCGCTGGTGCGGCCGGATGTCACGGAAGACGCGCTCGATCAGCGCGGTGGCCGGGTCGGCGACGGAGTCGACGGAGGGGAGTGCGTAGCTGACGTCCCTGCGGTAGATCTCGCGGCGAGCCAGGGAGTACAGGACGGCACGGGCCGGCGGCTCGGCCGTCGGGACGCCGGTGAACACCGCGACCACGGCGTCGCCGGCGGACGTCGACTCGCCGAGCTGGTCGTGGCAGTACGCGAACAACCCGGCGGCGTGACGCTCGTAGAGCTCGGCGATCAGTTCGCTCCGCGAGCGCTGACCGGTGAGCGGTGAGGACACGACCGGCTCTCCTCTGATTCGTAGTGGAGGGGCTGGAGGGATTGTTGAGAGTAATCATGCCAAGACAACGTGGGTGAGCGCACTATTAGATGCCCTATTGATAGATATTCCGGTGTTGGAATTCTCATATTGATCATGTCGGTGAATCATCGACTGGAGGGGACAGATCGGACGAGTGCCCCGTAGGCTGACGGACACGTCATGTGACCGGGCGGCACGAGGCGGCCGAGACGGGCCCACGGGGGGCCGATCCCGGGAACACCGTTTCCCGGGAACACCGACGTCGCTCGGTCTGTTGTCGTGATCGCTTGCTGTCGAGGGACGAGGTACGTGTGATCACATTTGAAGGCGTGACCAAGCGCTACCCCGATGGAACGGTGGCGGTGGACGACCTCAGCCTCAAGGCGCCCACGGGCGCGATCACGGTCTTCGTCGGCCCGTCCGGATGCGGCAAGACCACCTCGCTCCGGATGATCAACCGCATGATCGACGCCACCTCGGGCCGGATCCTGCTCGACGACCAGGACGTCCGCGCGATCGATCCCCCGACGTTGCGCCGGGGCATCGGATACGTCATCCAGCAGGCGGGGCTCTTCCCGCATCGCAAGATCGTCGACAACGTGGCGACCGTGCCGTACCTGCTGGGCTGGGACAAGAAGAAGGCCCGCGCGCGGGCGATGGAGCTGCTGGAGCTGGTCGGGCTGGACTCCAAGCTGGCCGGGCGCTACCCCTTCCAGCTGTCCGGCGGCCAGCAGCAACGCGTCGGCGTCGCGCGCGCCCTGGCGGCGGACCCGCCCGTGCTGCTCATGGACGAGCCGTTCAGCGCCGTCGACCCCATCGTCAGGGCGAGCCTCCAGGACGAGTTGCTCCATCTCCAGTCGGAGCTGCACAAGACGATCGTGTTCGTCACCCACGACATCGATGAGGCGATCAAGCTCGGGGACACGGTCGCCGTCCTCCGCGTCGGCGGCCGCCTGGCCCAGATGGCCGATCCGGCCACGCTGCTGAGCGAGCCGGCGGACGACTTCGTCCGTGAGTTCCTCGGCAAGGACCGCGGCATCCGGCGGTTGTCGTTCGTGCCGGCCACGGGGGTGCGGCTCGGCTCCGCTCCCACCGACCTCGAGGTGGACGAGGACACCCGCCCCCTCGGATGGCGATCGAACGGCGGGCTCCTGCCGTACGGAACCTTCAACCCCGAGCGGGACTCGCTGCGCGCGGCGCTGGACGCGGCGCTGCTCTCGCCGAACGGCACGGCGATCGCCGTGGACGGTGACGGCCGTGTGATCGGCGTCGCGACGCGAGACGCGCTGGACGAGGCACTCACCCGGCAGGGGACGAGCCCTGGGGAGCGGGTCTCCGAGCCCGACCGAGAGGTCCCGGCGTCCGATACGAGGCGGGCGGAGTCGTGAACGACGAGCCGCTGGTCCGCTGGGACTGGATCGCCAGGAACTGGGACAACGGCGGCCCGTCGGCCATCAGGACGTTGTTGGAGAGCCACGTCGTGATGGCGTTGCTGCCGGTGGTGTTCGGGCTGCTCGTGGCGCTGCCGCTCGGTGTGGCATGCGCGCGGTGGCGGTGGCTCTACCAGCCCACGGCCGGGCTGATGAACGTCGTCTACTCCCTGCCGTCGCTGGTGTTGTTCTCGATATTCCTGTCCGTCACAGGGCTCACGCAGTCGACGGTGATCATCCCGCTCACCTTGTTCACGCTGGCGATCCTGATCCCCGCCGTGGTCGACGGGCTGCGCTCGGTGCCCGAGCATGTGCGGCAGTCGGCGGTGGCGATGGGCTTCCGGCCGCTGCGCAGGCTCCTCCAGGTCGAGTTGCCCGTCGCCGTTCCGGTGGTGCTCGGTGGTCTGCGCGTGGCGACGGTCTCCAGCATCAGCCTGGTCAGCGTGGGCGCGCTGATCGGTCAGGGCGGTCTCGGCAACCTGTTCATCGACGGGTGGCAGCGGCAGTTCCCCACCCCGATCGTCGTGGGGATCGTGCTCATCGTGCTGTTCGCCGTACTGTCGGACGGCCTGCTCGTGCTCGCGCAGCGGTTACTCACCCCGTGGTCGCGGGCGAGGAGGAGTGCGGCGTGAACTGGCTGATCGACTTCTTCGGTGCCGCGGCCAACTGGTCCGGCCCCGACGGGATCCCCGCGCGCATCCTCGAGCACCTCGAGTTCTCGGCCGCCGCGTTCCTCATCGCGGCGGTGATCGCCGTTCCCCTGGGCCTGCTGATCGGTCACACCGGTCGGGGCGCCTTGCTCATCGTGGTCTCCGCCAACGCGGCCCGCGCGCTGCCGACGCTGGGCCTCCTCGTGCTGGTGGTGCTGCTGATCGGGGTGGGCACCGTTCTGCCGGTCCTGATCCCCCTGGTCGTCCTCGCGATCCCGCCGATCCTCGTCAACACCTACGAGGGCGTGCGGGGGGTCGACGCCGACCTGCGCGACGCGGCGTACGGCATGGGCCTGCGCGGGGGCCAGGTCCTGTTCAGGGTGCTGACCCCCAGTGCGCTGCCGCTGATCCTGCTGGGCCTGCGGCTGTCGGCCATCCAGGTGGTGTCGACCGCCAGCGTCGCCGCGTTCGTCGGTCTGGGCGGGCTCGGGCGGTTCATCATCGACGGACTCGCCACCAAGACATATTCGGACGTGATCGGGGGAGCGGTACTCATCGCGCTCCTTGCGCTGGCCGTCCAGTTGGCCTTCACCGTGCTCGACCGGGTGGTCGTCTCCCCGGGAGTGCGACAGGTCCGCTAATCTCCCTATTACCTCCCGATTGTGAAGGGAATTTTGATGAAACGCATTCTCACCGCCGCCGTGGTCGCCGTGACCGCGGCGCTGACCCTATCCGCGTGCGGAGGTTCGGACCCGCTGACCTCCGCCACGCCCTCGAACGCGCCGGCGAGCTCGGGCGGGACGTCGGCCAAGGTCGTCGTCGGCTCGTTCAACTTCCCCGAGAGCATCCTGCTCGGCTCGATCTACGCGCAGGCGCTGCAGGCCAAGGGCGTCACCGTCGAGGAGAAGCCCAACATCGGCACCCGTGAGGTCGTCTACGACCAGATCAAGAGCGGCGGCCTGACGGTTGTGCCCGAGTACATCGGCTCGCTGCTGGCCTTCGTCGACAAGACGAGCACCGCGAAGACCAAGGACGAGATCGTCGCCGGGCTGCAGGCCAAGCTCCCGGCCGAGCTCGGGGTCCTCGACCCGTCCGAGGCGCAGGACAACAACTCGCTGACGGTCACCAAGGAGACGGCGGCCAAGGACAAGCTCACCACGATCGAAGATCTGGCCAAGGTGTCCAAGAACTACGTCGTGGGCGGCCCGCCGGAGTTCAAGGACCGGCAGGAGCAGAACTTCAAGGACGTCTACGGCATGGAGTTCAAGGAGTGGAAGCCGACCGGTGACACCACCGCCGACGCCATCAAGAGCGGCACGATCCAGGTGGGCAACGTGTTCACCACCGACCCCAAGATCGTGCTGAACGACCTGGTGTCGCTGCAGGACACGAAGAACGCGTTCGGCTCCGACAATGTGACGCCCCTCGTCTACAAGGCCGGAGTGAACGACACGGTCTCGTCGACGCTCAACGCGATCTCCGCCAAGCTCACCACGGACACCCTGCTGTCGCTGATGAAGCAGATCTCCGTGGACAAGGCCGACCCGCCCGTGGTCGCCAAGGACTGGCTGACCCAGAACGGCCTCCTCTGACGCACCCCTTCGCGTGATCATGCACGGGCTCGCGGATGTGCGGCTCTGCCTGCGCAAACGCGGCCCGTGATCATGCACCGTCCAACTGTGCATGATCACGAACTGGAAAGGTACAGGTCGGGGCACACTTCTGCGAACATGTGCATGATCACGCCAGGAGGTTGCGCAGGTGGGAGGGTGTTCCTCCGAATCTGTGCATGATCACGCGCAAGTGGGGAGGGGAGGAGCGTGTTCACCGAGGCCATGGGACAGGTGCCCGCGGGGGTGGGGGTGGTCACGGTCAAGGACGGCCGCGACGACCTCGGCACCACGGTGGCCACGCTCCTTTCGGTGTCCCTCGAACCGCCTCTCGTCCTGGTCAGCCTCGACTCGAGCAGCTATCTGACCGAGGTGCTGCTGCGCGACGACCGGTGGGCGGCCAGCCTCCTCGCCGACGGCCAGCAGGCGATCGCGTCGAGGTTCGCGACCCCCGGACGGCCCAGCGCCCGGTTGCTCCTCGCGGGTGCTCCCCACCATCGCGGGGAGCACTCCGAAGCCCTGATCATCGACGGCGGGGTCACCGCGCTCGAGGTCGAGACCACGCGGGTCGTCCCGGCCGGCGACCACACGCTCTTCATCGGCCAGGTCCTCGCCGTCGCCTACGTCGACGTCTCGAAGGCCCCGCTGGTACGGCTTCGCGGCCGCTACCGGCCCGTGCCGGTGACAAAGGCCCCCGAGAGCCCTTGAAAGCCCCCGAGGGCCCCGGGAGCCTCTGAACGCCCAGGTCAGCCCGTCGGCTCGGGGCCGACGAATATGATCACCTGGCCTTCGCTTCCCGCCAGCGCGTCGTGGACGTACCAGTTCTTGTCCACCTTGTCGGCCGGGACGCCGTTCGGGTACGGCTGGTCGGAGCCGTCCTCCTCGTAGCGGTACTCGATCCTGGTGATGTGCCGTCTCGCGGCCTCTGCGAGGACGTCCGCCACGGTCCGGCCCTTGACGTCGCTCAGCCCGACCCCCTCACCGGGCGTGTCTCCGGGGGCGGTGTCGTACTGCTCACCAGGCCGTGCGGTGCGCCCGAAGACGACGTTGACGTGCCCGGTGTACGACGACGGAATCTTGACGCCGACGCCGCAGGTCTCCGGCCCGCAGGCTCCTTCGGCGGTGATCACCTGCACGTCGCCGTCGTCCTCAAGGAAGAGCACCGAGCCGGCGCGCTTCGGGGATGAGGGCGCCAGGGTGAGGTCAACGTTCAACCCCCTCGCCGCGAACTCCCGCCGGTAGCGGGCCGGATCGGCGACCGGGTCCTTCACCTTCACGATCAGATAGTCGCCCTCGCGGCTGAACGACAGGGCCGCGGCCTGGGCGCTCGGCGGTCCGACCTGCACGGGGCCGACCCTCTGGCCGGGGGTCGCGGAGGACGTCACGACGACCGCCGCGGCGGCCGTCACGCCCACCACGGCGACGCCGTACAGCAGACGGCGTCGAGGTGACACCTTCCGGGGCGCCTCCGCAAAGGTGTCCTCCGCAGTGATGTCCTCCGCGGTGGTGGCCATGATCCGATCGGCCAGGTCGGCCCTGGTCTGCGGGCGCACCATGGCGGCGGCCTCCTCGTCGGTCACGGGGGCGGCCTTTCTGATCAGCAGTTCGGGATTCATGCGGGATCTCCATTCGCGACCCCGACCTGGGGCGCCGGCATTTCGAACAGGGCGCCGCGACGTTCCAGCTCGCGGGTGAAGCGCCGGCGCGCGCGGTGCAACCGGATCCGTACGGCGTTGCGCGAGCAGCCGAGCACGATGGCGATCTGCCCGGCGTCCAGGTCCTCCCAGCCGACCAGCGTCAGGAGTTCCCGGTCGCGCTCGGGCAGGCCGTCCAGGGCCTCCATGATCGGGCGCAGGTCCGCGGACACCTCCACGGCGGGCCGGTCGGCGAGATCGGCCCGGAGCCGGTCGCCGAGGGCGAGGCGTCGTCGCTCGCCCCGCCGGTGGTTGGCGAGCACACGCCGGGCCACGCCGTACAACCACGGCCTGGTCTGGTCGTCCGGCGGCACGTCGTCCAGCCGCCGCCAGGCGGTCAGGAAGGTCTCGGCGAGGACGTCGGCGGCGTCGTGAGGATCGGCGGTGCGGCGCAACACATACCCGAGCACCGGGTCGTGGTTGGCCGCGTACATCGCCTCGAAACGACGTCGTTTCTCATCAGGGGGCGGCATCTCTCTCCTTCGGCGTACGCCGGGTCACGGCGTCTCGCACGGAAGCTGACACCTGCCACATGTCCGCGAGCCCGGACGGCATTTCACCCTGACGAAGTGAGCCTGTCCGAAGGGCGCGCTACCCGGCTACCAGAGGTCGCCGTCCCTCCAGTCACAGGTGAGATCGCCGGACAGATCGGGCGAGACCGTCACGGGCAGGACGTAGACGCCGCCGTCGTCCTCCTCCGTCCGCACGGGCCCGTCCGGCGTGAGCGCCCACGTCCGCCCCAGCCAGAGCCTCCAGCCGCGGGCGGCGTAGAAGCCGATGGCCTCCTCCGTGCTGCTCAGCGCGCCCATGTCGTACGCACCGCGCACCACTCGCTCCAGCGCGGTCATGACGGCGGCGCCGTACCCGTTCCTGCGCAGGTCGGCGCGTACGCCGACGGCCTCGACATATCCCACGCGAAGCGCCCGGCCGCCGTGCAGCAGACGCCGCTGGACGAGCGACCCGTGGGCGACCAGTTCCGGTCCCTCCCAGACGAGGGCGTGGACGCCGCCCAGGGAGTGGTCCCAGTCGTGGTCGTCCAGGTCGCCCTCGAAGACGTCGTAGAAGAGGGCGCGCGCCTCCCTCAGCGTCGCGGCGTCCAGGTCCGCGGTGTGCGCGGTGACAATCTTCATGGTCTGCGGAGGCCGGCTCAGCGGATCGTCCACCAGCCGGGGAGCATCAGCGGGCCGTACGTCGGGAGGCCGAGCTCTCCGGCCAGCCGTGCGATCGGGCCCCACGCCTCGAGCCGCACCCTGGCGAGGGCGGCGGACCGGTCCTCGCTGGACTCCGGCGGCCGGAGCCGCTCCAACGGATGCATGCGCGGATATGTTCTGACCTGGGTGTCCTTGGGTAACCCGGCCTTCTTGCGGGCCAGGCTCAGCGCGTCCTCCACGCCGCCGAGCTCGTCGACCAGGCCCGCCTCCCGGGCGTCGGCGCCCGTCCAGACCCGGCCCCTGGCGAGCTCGTGCGTCCGCTCCCTGGTCAGGCCGCGTCCCTGCGCCACCTTGCCGACGAAGTCGTCGTAGATCCGGTCCAGCCAGCTGTTGACCCGGGCCCACTGGGCGTCGGAGAACTCACGCACGGGGGAGAACATGCCGGCGTTGGCGCCCTCGGAGACCGCCTCGGTGACGACGCCGAGCTTGCCCAGCAGCTCGCCGACGACCGGCTTGCCGCCGAACACGCCGATCGAGCCGGTCAACGTCCCCGGCTGCGCGACGATGACGTCGGCGCCCATCGCGACGAAGTACCCGCCCGAAGCGGCGACGTCGCCCATCGAGATGATCACCGGCTTGCCGGCCTGCCGGGCCAGCACGACCTCGCGCCAGATCGCGTCCGAGGCGACGTACGACCCGCCCGGGCTGTCCACGCGGAACACGATGGCCTTGACCTTGTCGTCCCGGCGGGCGGAGCGGAGCGCCGCGCAGATCGTGTCGGATCCCATGGCGCCACCGCCGCCGAGCGGCGAGCGGCCGCTGCGGCCGAGCCGGATGGCGCCGGTGCCGTGGACCAGCGCGATCACGTTCTCGCCCGGGTGGGGGAGCCGCTTGGCCAGCGCCGTCTTGGCGTACCTCGACACGTACATCAGGTGGGCGCCGTCCTCGACCACCTCGGCGTACACCTCGTCGCGGTACTTGAGGGCGTCCACCAAGCCGGCCTCCACCGCCTCCGGCCCCAGGAACGGCCCCTGGTCGATGAGCTCGCGCACCCGCTGGGGTTCGAGCGAGCGTGCCTCGGCGATGCCCGCCGTGATCTGCTCGGTCACCGACTCCGCGATGCGCGCGGTGGACTCGCGGTGCGGCTCGGTCATGCGGTTCTGGGTGAACATGTTGGCCGCGGTCTTGTACTCATGGCGCTGGCCGAGCTGGTACTCCACCCCGGCCTTGGCGAGCGCGTCCCGCACGAAACGCTGCTCGAGCGCGATGCCGGTGAGGCCCACGTCGCCGGACGGCTGGAGGTAGACCTTCTCGAACGCGCTGGCCAGGTAGTACGGAACGGTCCCGGCGCCGAACTCGCCGAACGTCTCCGCGAACGCGACGGTCCGCTTCCCCGCGGCCCTGAGCTTCAGTACGGCGGTGCGCAGCTCCTGGACCATGCCGAGGCCGATGGGGTTGCCGCCGATCTTCACGACCAGGCCCTTGACCCGGGGATCGGTGCGGGCGCGCCGCAGCCCCGACAACACGTCGGTGAGCCGGGCCCTGCGCATGGACAGCAAGGCGCCGAGCGGGTCGGAGGGCGGTCCCTCGGACAGTCCCTCGGTGAGATCGAGCTCCAGCACGAGTGCCGCGGTACGGCGTTGCCGAAGCCTGTCGACGGTCTCCATGATGGCCTGTGTCGCGTCCATAAATGTCACCATAGGCGACGGTCGCGCCATCACGGCTTGGCCGAGTCCGCCCACATCGGCCGTGATCATGCACAGGTTCGCGGATCAGCGGCCCGAGCTGGGGATCACGAGGAGGGGGAGGGCTTGCGCAGCCACACGGCTCCGAGTGGGGGGACGCGCAGGCGGGCGGAGTACGGCAGGCCGTGGTGAGGCACGTCAACCGCCTCCACGGAACCGAGGTTGCCGGTCCCGCTTCCCGCGTACTCGTAGGCGTCGGTGTTGACGATCTCCTCCCAGCGGCCGCCGACCGGGAGACCGAGGTGGTAGTTCTCGTGCGTCCCGCCGGAGAAGTTCGCGATGCAGGCCAGCATCGAGCCGTCCGTGCCGTACCGCAGGAAGGAGAAGACGTTGCCCGAGGCGTCGTCGGCGTCGATCCAGCGGAAGCCGTCCGGTGTGGCGTCCTGGGTGAACAGCGCCGGCGTCTCCCGGTAGATCCGGTTCAGGTCGCGGACCAGACGCTGCACGCCCTTGTGGAAGTCGAAGTCGAGCACCCACCAGTCGAGGCCCTTGGACTCCGACCACTCGGCGCCCTGGCCGAACTCGCCGCCCATGAACAGCAGCTGCTTGCCGGGATGCGCCCACATGAAGGCGTAGAGCGCCCGCAGGTTGGCGAAGCGCTGCCACTCGTCACCGGGCATCTTGCCCAGCAGCGACCCCTTCATATGGACGACCTCGTCATGCGACAGGGGCAGCACGAAGTTCTCGGAGAACGCGTACATGAGGGAGAAGGTCATCTGGTGGTGGTGGTACTGCCGGAAGATCGGCTCACGCGCGAGGTAGCCGAGCGTGTCGTGCATCCAGCCCATGTTCCATTTGAAGCCGAAGCCCAGCCCCCCGAGGTGGACGGGTCGTGACACCCCCGGCCAGGCCGTGGACTCCTCGGCGATCGTCACGATCCCCGGCACCTCGCGGTAGCAGACGGAGTTCATCTCCTTGAGGAACTCGATCGCGTCGAGGTTCTCCCTGCCGCCGTGGATGTTCGGCGTCCACTCGCCCTCGCGGCGCGAGTAGTCCAGGTACAGCATCGAGGCCACGGCGTCCACACGCAGCCCGTCGATGTGGAACTCCTTCAGCCAGAACACGGCGTTGGCGACCAGGAAGTTGCGCACCTCGCGGCGGCCGAAGTCGAAGACGTAGGTCCCCCAGTCGGGATGCTCGCCGCGCGCCGGGTCGGCGTGCTCGTAGAGCGGCGTGCCGTCGAAGCGCGCGAGCCCCCACTCGTCCATGGGGAAGTGCGCGGGCACCCAGTCGACGATCACGCCGATGCCCGCCTGGTGGAGTTCGTCGACCAGGTGCCGGAAGTCGTCGGGCGAGCCGAACCGCGACGTCGGGGCGTAGTAGGACGTCACCTGGTAGCCCCACGACCCCCCGAACGGGTGCTCGGCCACGGGCAGGAACTCCACGTGGGTGAAGCCCATGTCCTTCACGTAGGAGACCAGCTCGGTGGCCAGGTCGCGGTACGACAGCCCCGGACGCCACGAGCCGAGGTGGACCTCGTAGGTGCTCATCGGCGCGGTCAGGGCGTCGCGGCCCGACCGGGCGGCCAGCCACTCCTCGTCGCGCCAGGCGTACTCCGCCTGCTCGACGATCGAGGCGGTCGCCGGGGGCACCTCGGTGCGGCGGGCCATCGGGTCGGCCTTCTCGCGCCACACGCCGTCCATGCCGAGGATCTGGAACTTGTAGCGGGCGCCGGCCCCGACATCGGGGATGAACAGCTCCCACACGCCCGAACGGCCGAGCGAGCGCATCGGGTGCCCGCCGCCGTTCCAGTGGTTGAAGTCGCCGATCACCCGCACCCCCTGGGCGTTGGGGGCCCAGGCGGCGAACGCCGTGCCGTCGGTGTCCTCGTGGCGCAGGACGCGCGCGCCGAGCACCTCCCACAGGCGCTCATGGCGTCCCTCGCCGATGAGGTGCAGATCGATCTCACCCAGGGTCGGCCAGTGGCGGTACGGGTCACCCGTCTCGTACGGCTCGCCCCCCGGATACGTGACGCGCAGCCGGTAGTCGGGGATCTTGTCCACGCCGGGGAGGGTCGTCTCGAAGACGCCGAAACTCGCATGACTCAGCTCGTGCGGCCGGCCGTCGATCAGCGCCTCGACCTTCTCGGCGAAGGGCCGCAGGGCCCGGATCGTCACGCCGTCCTGTTCGAGGTGCGCGCCGAGGATCGAGTGGGGGTCGTGGTGCGCCCCGCCTGCCAGCCGGTCCAAGTCCATTCCTTCACCCTGCCCTAGAACCATCCGAGGTCCCAACAAATCAGTAGATCGACTGAGGCCGGTGGCCGACCTCAGCTGAAGGCGGACAGGGGGATGGGCAACCACGTGGGGCGGTTACGAGCCTCGTACACGACCTCGTACACGGCCTTGGTCAGCTCGAGCGCCCGCAGGAAGACCGCGTCGTGGCCGCGGATCGCGCCGCCGGCCGCCGAGTAGCCCGCGAGGAACGCCGCCCGGTTGCGCGCCGCCCATTCCTGCGCCCGTCTCTCCAGGGACTCCGCGCGCGGGTGACCCGCCAGCAGGTGCCGCGCCGCGTATTCGAACGAGCGCAACATGCCCGCCACGTCGCGCAGGGGCGAGTCCAGAGCCCGGCGGTCCGCGAGAGGCTGGCCCGGTTCGCCCTCGAAGTCGAGCACCACCCAGTCGGCCGGGGTGCGCATGACCTGGCCGAGGTGATAGTCGCCGTGCACCCGCTGGACCGGTATCTCGTGGTCGAGGTCGGCCAGCCGGTCGAACGCCTCATGGGCCACGCCCGCGTGCGGCGCCAGGGCGGGGACCTCGGCGACGGCCTTCTCCAGGCGCCGCTGGAAGCGCTCGGTCATCCGTTTGATCTCGGGAGGCTCGATCACTCCCGTGGGAAAGGCCTCGGCGAGCTCGGCGTGGACCTCGGCCGTCGCCGTCCCGAGACGGAACGCCTCCGCGGCGAAGTCGCCGCCCGCGTCCTCCGCCGGCATCCCCGGCGGGGTGGCGTAGAGGTCCCGGACGCTGGTCAGCGCCATCGTCCAGCCCTCGTTGGCGTTGGAGAGGTACTCCTGCATGATCGCCAGAGTCGTGGTCTCGCCGTCCAGCTCCGTCTCGATCCAGCCGTACGGCCGGGCGACGTGGGCCGAACCCGCGCCGGCGAGCGCCGTGATCACCTCGAGTTCGGGATTGAGGCCGGGCGTGAGCTGGCGGAACAGCTTGAGGATGTACATGTCGCCGAAGACCAGCGACGTGTTCGACTGCTCGGCGGTCAGCACGAGGCTGCGCTGCGAGGTGTCGATCGTGGTGCCCGCCACCCGGTGGAACCCGAGCCGCCGCACCCGCAGCTCGGAGTCCATGCCGTTCAGCAGCCGGGACGTCAGCGTCGCGTCGTGCGCCGCGTCGTAGGCGCACATCGGGCGCCCCCGCCAGTCGCACGAGCCGATCAGGACGTGCTGGAGCCGGTCGGGCATGCGTGCCCGCAGGCCGAGCGGGATCTGGTACCGCGTGGTGCGCTCGCCCTGCCGTACGGACACGATGGCGTGGACCAGCGTCGGGTCGCCCGGATCCAGCTCGGTCAGGGTGTCGACGGACAGGTCATCGATCGCGCGCCCCTTGCCGGCGAACCACCGCTGTCCGGTGATCCAGCCGGCCAGAAGCTCCTGAAGTGAAGTCGTCACTCCTCCTTCGCGCCGACCGCCCTCGATGGCACGGGCAGTGTGAACCAGTAGAACCCATGCCCCGGAAGCGTCAAAAGATACGGAAGCTCGCCAATCGGCGGGAAAGGAACTCCGCCCATGCACTCGACGGGCATCGATCCCTCGAACCTGCGCAGGTCGAGCTCCACCGGCTGCGGGAAGCGCGAGAGGTTGTTGACGCACAGGACGCGGTCGTCCCCGAGCTCCCGGACGAACGCGAGCACGCTCGGGTTGGACGAGTTGAGCTCGGTGAAGTCGCCCAGGCCGAACACCGGGTGACGCTTGCGGATCTCGATCATGCGCTTGGTGAAGTGGAGCAGCGAGCTGGAGCTCTTCTGCTGGGCCTCGACGTTGATGGCCTGGTAGCCGTAGATCGGGTCCATGATGACCGGCAGGTAGAGGCGGCCGGGGTCGCAGTCGGAGAAGCCCGCGTTGCGGTCGGGGGTCCACTGCATCGGCGTGCGGACGCCGTCACGGTCGCCCAGCCAGATGTTGTCGCCCATGCCGATCTCGTCGCCGTAGTAGAGCACGGGGGAGCCGGGCAGGCTGAGCAGCAGGGCGGTGAACAGCTCGATCTGGTTGCGGTCGTTGTCGAGCAGCGGCGCCAGGCGGCGGCGGATGCCCACGTTCGCCCGCATGCGCGGGTCCTTGGCGTACTCCGAGTACATGTAGTCGCGCTCTTCGTCGGTGACCATCTCGAGCGTGAGCTCGTCGTGGTTCCTGAGGAAGATGCCCCACTGGCAGTTCTCGGGGATCTTCGGCGTCTGGGCCAGGATCTCCGAGATCGGATAGCGGGACTCGCGCCGGACCGCCATGAAGATGCGGGGCATGAGCGGGAAGTGGAAGGCCATGTGGCACTCGTCGCCCCCGGTGACCGGGTCGCCGAAGTACTCCACCACGTCGGCCGGCCACTGGTTGGCCTCGGCCAGCAGGACGCGGTCGGGGTAGAGCCGGTCGATCTCGGTCCTGACCCGCTTGAGGTAGGCGTGGGTCTCCGGCAGGTTCTCGCAGTTGGTCCCCTCCTGCTCGAACAGGTAGGGGATGGCGTCCATCCGGAACCCGTCGATGCCGAGGTCCAGCCAGAACCGCAGCACCTCCAGCATGGCCTCCTGCACCGCGGGGTTCTCGTAGTTGAGGTCCGGCTGGTGGTGGAAGAAGCGGTGCCAGTAGTACTGCTGCCGCACCGGGTCGTAGCTCCAGTTGGACGACTCGGTGTCGATGAAGATGATCCGGGCGTCCTGGTACTTCTCGTCGGTGTCGCTCCAGACGTAGAAGTCGCCGTACGGGCCGTCGGGATCCTTGCGGGACGCCTGGAACCAGGGGTGCTGGTCGCTGGTGTGGTTCATGACGAGGTCGGCGATCACGCGGATGCCGCGCTTGTGCGCCTCGTCGACCAGCTTGACGAAGTCGCCCAGGTCGCCGAAGTCAGGAAGGATCTTCATGAAGTCGGCGATGTCGTACCCGCCGTCGCGGAGCGGCGACTCGTAGAGCGGCAGGAGCCACAGGCAGTCGACGCCGAGCCACTGGATGTAGTCCAGCTTGTCGATCAGCCCCCGGATGTCGCCGGTGCCGTCCCCGTTCGAGTCGGCGAAGCCGCGGATAAGCACCTCATAGAAGACAGCCCGTTTGTACCAGTACTGATCCCGCGGCTTCTCGTGCGTGAAGGTGTTCGGGATGGGCTGGTGCTGACTGGGCTGAGGTGTCGAGCTCACCTGTGGACTCCCCGGATGTGCAGGGCCACGCTCACGGGCGGAGCACTGACCCGTGGCGGAGCGTGAAGACGTGTGCGGGATTGACGTGCGGGTCGAGGCGCACGTAGTCGGCCTGCCCCCAGTGGTACGACTCGCCCGACAGTTCATCATGCACGACGAACTGGTCCTGCCAGTCGAGGCCGAGTGCGGGCATGTCCAGCCGGACGGTCGCCTCGTGGGTGTTGTGCGGATCCAGATTCACGACGGCCAGTACCACATCGCCTATGCCGTGCCGTCGTGTGGCCGTGTCGTAGGCGCCGGGCAGTCTCTTGGAGAAGCAGATCAGGTCCGGCTGGTCGACGCTGTGAAACCGTAGGTTACGCAGTTCCTGGAGTGCCGGGTGAGCTCTTCGCAACAAATTGAGCTGCGTGATGAACGGGGCGAGACTGCGCCCCTCCCGCTCGGCGGCGGCCCAGTCGCGCACCCTGTACTGATATTTCTCGCTATCCAGGTATTCCTCGCTGCCGGGCCGTACCGGGACGTTCTCGGCCAGCTCGTAGCCGGAGTAGACACCCCAGGTCGGCGACATCAGCGCGCCGAGCACCGCCCTGATCTTGAAGGCGGGCACCCCTCCGTGCTGCAGGTACTCGTGCAGGATGTCCGGAGTGTTGACGAACAGGTTCGGGCGCAGGAAGTGCGAGGTCTCGTGGGCGAGCTCCCCGAAGTACTCCTCCACGTCGGACTTGGAGTTCTTCCACGTGAAATAGGTGTACGACTGGTGGAACCCGATCTTGGCGAGCGTCTGCAGCATCGCGGGCCGGGTGAACGCCTCCGCCAGGAACAGCACGTCGGGGTCGGTGGCGTTGATGTCCGCCAGCAGCCGCTCCCAGAAGTTCACCGGCTTGGTGTGGGGGTTGTCCACGCGGAAGACCCGGACGCCGTGGTCCATCCAGAGCCGGACCACCCGCTTGACCTCGGCGTAGATCCCCTCGGGGTCCTTGTCGAAGTTCAGCGGATAGATGTCCTGGTACTTCTTGGGCGGGTTCTCGGCGTACGCGATCGACCCGTCGGCCCGGATGTTGAACCATTCGGGGTGCTCCTTCACCCAGGGGTGGTCGGGGGAGCACTGCAGCGCGAGGTCGAGGGCGATCTCCATGCCCAGGTCCCTCGCTCTGGCGACGAAGTCGTCGAAGTCCTCGAACGTGCCGAGATCGGGATGGATCGCGTCGTGCCCGCCGTCCTCGGAGCCGATCGCCCAGGGTGAGCCGGGGTCGTACTGCTCCGGGGTGAGGGTGTTGTTGCGCCCCTTGCGGAACTGCTCGCCGATCGGGTGGATCGGCGGCAGATAGACGATGTCGAAGCCCATCTGGGCGATGGCCGGCAGCCGCTTCGCCGCAGTCCGGAAATTTCCGGATTTCGGAGCGATCGTGGGGTCGGTGTCGCTTTCGGCCACCGCCCCCTCCGACCGGGGGAAGAACTCGTACCAGGATCCGAACAGCGCCCGCCGCCTGTCCACCTGCACCCGGCACTTGCCGGACCGCGTGGTCAGATCGCGCAGCGGGTGTGCCGCGATCAGCGCGGCCGTCTCAGGCAACTGCGCCACGGTGAAGCGCGCACGCGGATCGACGCGGTCGTCCCGCAGGCGCTCGGCGATCGCCAGCATCGCCGCCCGGTGCGCGCAGGAGTCGTCCGCGGGATCGTCCTTGCAGTCGGCGGCCCGTACGGCTCTCGCCGCGCGCTCGAAGAGCCGGGCGCCCTCCTCGCACATGAGGTCCGCGTCCAGGCCGCGCGGGATCTTGATCTCCGCGTCGTGCATCCAGGTGGCGACGGGATCACTCCACGCCTCGACGCGGAACTGCCACAGGCCCTCGGCCGGCAGCGTCACCTCCGCGCTCCACCTGTCGGTGCCCGGAGCGACCTCCCGCATGCGCAGCAGCCGTTTCGACGCCCCGCTGGGGTCGATCAGCACGACCCCGGCGGCCACGGCGTCGTGTCCCTCGCGGAACACGGTGGCGCTGATCTCGAAGGTCTCACCCGCGGCCGCCTTCGCGGACCGGCGTCCGCAGTCGACGACGGGCTGGATGTCCTGGATTGGGATTCTTCCGATCATCGTCACTCACGTTAGCGACGGCACGCCCGGTGCCGTCGGATTTTCAAGATCTTCTCAATGGGTCAATCAGGTCGATTTCCGGGGTTGCCCGAGCGTTCACCGGCCTGGCCTGGCGTGGCCGCGCCGGATCGTTCTCAGGTGGTGCCGGGATGGTGCCGTGTCCTGCTGGTCGTGCCGTCGCGCGCCCGCGCCGCCCGGAGACGGCACGTCGAGGAACCCGTCACGGGGAACATCGCTCATAGAGGGGTTGCCCCAATAGTCCCCTCTTACCCCTGCCGGCGGAAAGACTGCGCGGTGTGTTCGGCAAGACTGCGCGGTGTGTTCGGCCGGCCGCTCTGTGGTGAGCGAGCACACGCGAGCGGGTCGTAGCATCGCCGGTGGGACTCACCTGAGCCAGTGTAGTTTTGTGAGGTTTGAGCCGGTTTGTTAGTGGTGAGTGCGCTTATGCAAGAAATCCAGGGAAGTGTCGCATCCGCGGGCATCCCCGGCATCGGACAGAGTGTTTCGGTCGCGCGTCGTGGCGCTGAGTAACTAGGGTCTGGCCCCGTGAGAGCTATCCGCAGGTTCACCGTCCGCACCGTCCTTCCCCCGCAGCTCGAGCCGCTGGGCGAGCTGGTCCGGAATCTCCGCTGGTCATGGCACCCGGAGACCATGGACCTGTTCGCCGAGGTCGACCCCGAGGTGTGGGAGAGGGTCGATCACGACCCCGTCGCCCTTCTGGGCGCGGTGGAGGCCGACCGGCTGCGCGAGCTCGCCCAGGACCGGCGCTTCCTGCGCCGGCTGGCCGACGCGGCCGACGACCTCCGCGAGTACATGACCGCTCCCCGGTGGTACCAGTCGCAGGACGGCGGGCCCGCCGCGATCGGTTACTTCTCCCCCGAGTACGGCATCGCCGCGGCCCTTCCCCAGTACTCGGGCGGCCTGGGCATCCTGGCGGGCGACCACCTCAAGGCGGCGAGCGACCTCGGCGTGCCGATCCTCGGCGTCGGCCTCCTGTACCGCCACGGTTACTTCTCACAGTCGCTGTCCCCCGAGGGGTGGCAGCAGGAGCACTACCCGTCCCTCGACCCCGGAGGCCTCCCGCTCACCCTTCTGAAGGAGGAGGACGGCGCCCCCGCGCGGGTCCGGATCAGCCTGCCCGGCTCCCGCACGCTGCACGCCCAGATCTGGATCGCGCAGGTCGGCCGGGTGCCGCTGCTGCTGCTCGACTCCGACATCGCCGACAACGACTCGGCCAACAGGGACGTGACCGACCGGCTCTACGGCGGCGGGACCGACCACCGGCTCGTCCAGGAGCTGCTGCTCGGCGTCGGCGGCGTGCGCGCGATCCGGGCCTACTGCCGCATCACCGGCCACCCCGAGCCCGAGGTGTTCCACACCAACGAGGGCCACGCGGGCTTCCTCGGCCTGGAGCGCATCCGCGAGCTCACCGAGGCGCGCCTGTCCTTCGACGAGGCCCTCGAGGCCGTCAGGGCAGGCACCGTCTTCACCACGCACACCCCGGTCCCCGCGGGGATCGACAGGTTCCCCGCCGAGATGATCGCCAGGCAGTTCGGCGGCGCCAATGCCTGGCCGACGGTGAGCGTCGACCGCATCCTCGAGCTGGGCGCCGAGCCCGACGGCCCCGACGCCGATCCCGCCGTCTTCAACATGGCGGTCATGGGCATGCGGCTCGCCCAGCGGGTCAACGGCGTCTCGGAGCTGCACGGCGAGGTCAGCCGGGAGATGTTCAAGGGGCTGTGGCCGGGCTTCGACGTCGAGGAGGTGCCGATCGGGTCGATCACCAACGGCGTACACGCCCCGACCTGGGTCGGCCGCGAGATCATGGAGCTGGCGGGCGACGAGCTGGCCTCCCTGACCGACATGTCACAGGGCTGGGATGCCGTACGGAAGCTCTCCGACGGCGACATCTGGTCCATCCGGGGCAGGCTCCGGGCGCACCTGGTGACCGAGGCCCGCAAGCGCATCAAGCGGTCCTGGCGGCAGCGCGGCGCCGCGGAGGCGGAGCTGACCTGGGTCGACGAGGCGCTCGACCCCGATGCCCTGACCATCGGGTTCGCCCGGCGGGTGCCGTCCTACAAGCGGCTCACACTGATGTTGTCGGACCCAGAGCGGCTGAAGAAGCTGCTCCTCGACCCCGACAAGCCGGTCCAGATCGTGATCGCGGGCAAGGCGCACCCGGCCGACGAGGGCGGCAAGAAGTTCATCCAGCAGATGGTCCGCTTCGCCGATCAGGAGGACGTGCGGCACCGCATCGTCTTCCTGCCCGACTACGACATGGCCCTCGGCCGGCTCATGGTCACCGGCTCCGACGTGTGGATGAACAACCCGCTGCGGCCGCTGGAGGCGTGCGGCACGTCGGGGATGAAGGCCGCGCTCAACGGCGGTCTCAACCTGTCGATCCTCGACGGGTGGTGGGACGAGTGGTTCGACGGCAACAACGGATGGGCCATCCCCAGCGCCGACGGCGTCACCGACCCCGAGCGCCGCGACGAGCTGGAGGCGGCGGCCCTGTACGACATCATCGAGCGTGAGGTCGCCGACCGCTTCTACGACCGCGCGGCCGACGGCCTGCCCCGGCGCTGGCTGGAGATGGTCAAGCACACGCTCAGCTCGCTCGGGCCCAAGGTCCTCGCCGGCCGGATGTTGCGCGACTACGTCGAGACCCTGTACACGCCGGCCGCGAGCTCGGCCCGCGCGCTCACGGCGGACGGTTACGAGAACGCCCGTCAGTTCGCCGCGTGGAAACTGAGGCTCACCCAGGCGTGGCCGGGGATCCGGGTGGAGCACGTCGAGGCCGCCGGGATCGGGGACGCCCCCGAACTCGGGGCCAGGCTGGATCTGCGGGCGACCATCGCGCTGGGCGAGCTGTCCGCCGACGACGTCCAGGTGCAGGTGGCCTACGGTCGCGTCGGGCCTCATGACGAGCTGATCTCGCCCGCCCACGTGACGCTCAAGGCCGACTCGGTCGACGACGACGGCAGGGCCTACTACACCGGAGACCTGCCCCTGGACCGCACCGGCGCGTTCGGGTACACCGTCCGCGTCGTGCCCTTCCACCCGCTCATGGCATCGCCCGCGGAGCTCGGTCTCGTCGCGGCTCCCGAGGAGCCGGCGGGCATGACCAACGGAACTCTCCGCTAGAGGAACAGGTCCCGGCCGCATGCTGATCGGCGGCTGATCGGCGGCCGGGTCCGGCCGATTGTCGATCAGCGGCCCGGAAGGCGGTTCCGACCGCATGTTGGTCAGCGGCCGGGAAAGCCTGGTGCGGCCGCCTGCCGATCAGCGGTCAGGATGGCAGGTTTCACCGGATGTGGCGGTCGCGTCGTCAGGCGAGACCGCCACACTCGTTTACGGCGGATGCCTTCGATCGGGGCGCCTTTTTGACCGTCTGAAGGCATATTCGTGATCATGCGCAGGCCTGGGCGTGCCGACGACGCTGACGAGGAGCCATCGAGCTGTCGTCGGCATCCGCGTTGGGCGGAATGTCATCATGCCGCACCGTCGCACAGCGCTCCCGGACGCTCTGCTGCGCACACCAGATGATCGATCCGCCGACGAGGGTCGGCCCGCAAACGATGGGATCGCCGGCGAATGAGCCGTGGCGAATGAGCCGTGGCGAGTGATCTGTGGCGAGTGTTCGTTGGCGAGTGGGCCATGGCCGGCGGCGATCTACCGGATCAAGGCTCTCGCCGGTCCCGAGAGCATCGATTTCTCTCTATTTCGCCTGACTCCCACGCGGATCAGATAGAAATTCTGTTCGAAATTTGTAGCCACGCGACTACTCTGTGTGAGATTATTCGTTCAGAGTTTCGATTTGACGGAGGGGGTCGACGTGGCCGAGGCGCGAGGGCCGCATCCTTCGTCTTCCTCCGGTGCAGGTGAGATGCCGTGCGGTCCCGAATGGTGGGCGGAGGTGACCGCTTGGGCGAGGTCGTGGTCATCCGACGGCAGTTCGGCGTTGAGCACTCCGCCGCTGACTGATCCATGGCCGGATTCGGCCGCTGCTGGGCCGTCCTCGTGGAGCTCACTTGGCCCCTGCTCGGCCGATTCAGGGCCACATGGGGCGGATGTGCCTGCTTCGGATTGTGCTTTCCTCGATTCGGCCTCCTGCGCGCCGGACCCATCCGCCTCAAGCCCGCCGAGTTTCAGCCCACCGCCCTCGTCGGACGCGCAGTGTGCGACTGAGGGACACGCGGCTGCCGGATCTGAATGGCCGGATGACCTGGTGGCCGAGGTCGTCGAGGTGGTGTCCGCCTTGGCGCTGGCCGACCCGCCGGCATCGCCGTCCATGTGTTTGGAGCAAACGCGGGAACTGCTGTTCGCTCGAGATCGATTGACTTCGGCGATCTCCGCTCGGGTGGGCCGGGTGCATCGCGCGGGCGAGGCCAAATCCCATGGACACGCAAGCACCCGGACCTGGCTTCAGGGCGCCTGCGGAACGAGCGCGGGATCGGCGTCCCAACTGGTCAAGCTCGCTACTGAGTTGGCACGTCTTCCTGGGGTGCGCTTGCGGTTCGCCGAGGGCAGTCTGTCGGAGGGGCAGGTCGGTGCGATCTGCGCCGCGACGAGTGGGCTTTCCGATGAGCAGGCGGAGATCGCCGAGCCGATCCTCGTCGCATTGGCCGATCGGGCGACCCCGGCTGAGGTGGCCAAGGCGGGCCGATATCTGAGGGAAACGCTGGATCCAGGGCTGGCGGACAAAGAGAGGGACGCCGACTACGCCGGTCGCTATCTGCAGGTCCGTCCAACCGGGTCAGGCGGAATGCATGGAGAGTGCCGTCTTCCCCGAGAGGCGGCGGCACGGTTGCGGACCTGGCTGGACGCCTATGCCAGGCCGAAGACCGATGATGACGAGCGGCCATTGCGGGTGCGCAATGCCGACGCCCTCATCGCCCTCCTCGAAAGCAAAATCACCACCGAGTTGCTCGTCCTGGTCAACGTGGAATCCCTTCCCCTGGACCCTGTCGGCCCGGACGCGGGTCCCGCCGCCGATCCCGGGGAGAAGAAGTCGCCCGGTGCCGCACACGGACACGGTTCTGAAGCCGAATCCGAAGGTGATTCCGGAGGTCGGCCGAGGCCCGAGTCTGGAGCTGGGTCTGAGCCGGGACTTGGGTACGGGCCTTCGCCTGGGCCTGGACCTGGGCTCGATCACGGGCATGGGCGTGAGCCTGGACCTGCGTATGGGCCCGGGGCCACCTCCGGGAGAGGGGCGCCGGGACCGGCTGGTCTACCTGGTCTACCTGGGCTGCCTGGGCTGGGGTGGGCGATGCCGGGGTTGTTGCTGGCCACCGGCGAGTTGTTGTCGCGCGACGATGTGGCTCGGCTCGCGCGGACCTCGTCACTGGTGCGTCTGGTGATGGATGCAGACGGCCAGGTCCTTGACCTGGGTCGCACGGTCCGTCTGGCCAATGGGGCCCAGCGAAGAGCCGTCTTCGCCCGTTATGCCACGTGCTGGGTTGACGGCTGTCCGCTTCCGGCCACGGTCTGCCAGATCGATCACGCCGACAACTGGTGCGACGGCGGAGCGACGGACCTGCGGATGCTTGGTCCTGCCTGCCAGTTCCACAACCGTGATCGCTACCGCCGTCCCCACTGGTATCAGCGCCGCCCCGAAGGAAAGGACCGCTGGGCCTTCACGCGGACGGGACCCCACCCCGCTGCCCGAAGACCGCCGTCGACGCGGGGCGCGACCCCCGACGTCGCGAACAGCACGGCAGCGGGTGCGCGCGCTCCGAACCCGCCCTGATCGCGGGCGACCGCCCCTGCCGCCGACTCGCGCGGCTCGGACTCCGAGGCTGCCGCGGCGCCGAGGCCCACCTCAATACCGACGCCTACCCGGACGCCGACTTCAACGCCGACGCCGACGCCGACCTCAACACCAACGCCGACCTCAACGCCGACCCCGTCGCCGAGGCCGACCGCGGCGCTGGCGGCCGGCGAATGTCCCGGGCCGGCGTGATTTCGGATGCACGGAGCCTGAGTCGACCACAAGACGGGAACAAAAGGTGACGAAAGGTGTGAATAGGCTGATTTTGGGCGCAACCCATTCCGCAGGGACGGATTCTGGAGGCCCCATGGACCCGATGGACCCGCTTGACCCGGCACGCTCGCCGAACCAGCCGAACCAGCCGAACCCGCTTGATCCCATAGACCCGCCCGACCCGACGGACCCGACGGAACCGATCGACCTCCCAGACCTGACCGAACTGGCAGAACCGATCAACCTGACGGAACCGGCCGATTTGATGCGACAGACGGGCTTGACGGGCCGCAACCCGATCGACCCTGCAAACACCCACAGGGAACAAGGAGGAGGCGGTCGTGGAGGGGCCGGTCGGGAAAGAGACGGCCGGGGCAGGGCCGGTAGAGAAAGAGACGGTGGGGAACGGGACGGCGACGAAAGAGCCAACGAGGAGAGAGACGGCGAGGGAGTCGGGCTCCACATCGCGATGGTGGCGCCCCCCTGGTACGACATCCCGCCGAAAGGCTACGGCGGCATTGAGTCGATGACGGCCGACCTCGCACGCGGTCTGACGCTGAGGGGTCATCGTGTGACGCTGATCGGCGCGGGCGGCGGCGTCGACCTGCGTACGTATGAGGAACCGCCGTCGGAGCGCATCGGGGAGGCCGTGCCCGAGATGGTCCACGCGGCCCGGGCCGAGCGGTACCTCGACGAGATCGAGGCCGACGTCATCCACGACCACTCGCTGGCCGGTCCGCTGGGCGCCCGGGGCAGAGGCGCGCCGACGATCGTCACCTGCCACGGGGAGGTCACCGGTGAATTCGGGCGGTTCTACCGCTCGCTCGCGACGACGGTCTCGCTCGTGGCCATCTCCTGGGCGCAGCGGGCTCTCGCGTCCGACCTGAACTGGATCGGCAGGGTCCACAACGCGGTCGATGTGAGCACGTTCCCCTACCGGGACCGGAAGGACGACTGGGTTCTGTGGCTGGGACGGTTCAACCCCGACAAGGGGGCTCATCTCGCGATCGAGGCGGCACGGGCGGCCGGCCGTCGCATCCTGCTGGCCGGCAAGCGCACCGAGCGCGCGGAGCAGGCCTACTTTGACACCCATGTCGCGCCTCTTCTCGGCCCCGGCGTCGAATATCTGGGCGAGGTCGGCGCCAAGCTCAAGCGCGAGCTGCTGTCCAAGGCCCACTGCCTGGTCTTCCCCCTTCAGTGGGAGGAGCCGTTCGGCATGATCATGATCGAGGCCATGGCCTGCGGCACACCAGTGGTGGCGCTGAGACGGGGTTCGGTCCCCGAGATCGTGGTCGACGGCGTCACCGGATTCGTCCGGGACTCGGTGCAGGAGCTGCCCGCCGCGATCGAGGAGTCGGCCGGGCTGGATTTCGCCGCTGTCCGGGCCCACGCCGTGAGGCGATTCGACGTCGCGATGATGGCGCGGGGATACGAACGCGTCTACCGCAGGGCCATCGCTCGTGCTCAGACGCGCGAGCGGCGGCGCCTGCTCCCGCTGGCCCGCTGATCTATGGTGTTACGGTCCCGGCTTGTCACGGGATCGGGCCGGTGGAAGGGCGAGGGTGTCATGGGTGAGTTCGTCAGCGTTGAGATCGTGGACCGGATCGCGACCGTCCGGCTCGACCGGCCGAAGATGAACGCGCTGAACCGGCAGGTTCAGGAGGAGATCGCCGAGTCCGCCCGGCTCGTCGACGCCGACCCCGGTGTGCACGCTGTGATCATCTACGGCGGCGAGCGGGTGTTCGCGGCGGGCGCGGACATCAAGGAGATGGCCGTCATGTCCTACGCGGACATGGCCGTCCACTCCAAGGTCCTCCAGGACTGCTTCACCGCGGTGGCCCGGATCGGCAAGCCCGTCATCGCCGCGATCACCGGGTACGCCCTGGGCGGCGGTTGCGAGCTCGCCCTGTGCGCCGACTTCCGGGTGGCGGGGGAGAGCGCCAAGCTCGGCCAGCCGGAGATCACCCTGGGCATCATCCCGGGCGCGGGGGGCACCCAGCGGCTGCCGCGGCTGATCGGCCCTTCCCGGGCCAAGGATCTGATCTTCACCGGGCGGCATGTGGACGCGGCGGAGGCCCTGTCAATCGGCCTGGTGGACCGGGTGGTGCCGGACGGCGAGGTCTACACCGCCGCACTGGAACTGGCCGCGACCTTCGCGGAGGGACCCGTCGCAGCCGTGAGGGCGGCCAAGCTGGCGGTCGACCACGGGCTCGAGACCGACCTGGACACCGGTCTGGAGATCGAGCGGCTCCAGTTCTCGGGGCTGTTCGCCACGGAGGACGCCAAGGAGGGGATGACCGCCTTCGCCGAGAAGCGCAGGCCCACCTTCACCGGGCGGTAGACGTCACCCTCCGGGATGTCTCTTACGGGCAATCGCATGGTGGATTTGCGGCTATCGTTGCGATCCATGATGCAGTCCGTCGCGCGCATTCTTGTCCCGTCGAGACTCCGCCGGACGGCTCGGGATCGAATAGACGCCAGGTACGTCACCAAGCCCGAGCACCGTCAGGACATCCGGAACGCCCGGGAGGACGCCCGGAAGGACATCCGCAAGTCCCGAGAGGACATCCGGAAGTCCCAAGAGGACATCAGGAACCTCCGGCAGGAGGTCCAGGCGCTCCGTCAGGAGGCCGAGACCGAGCGTCGTAGGCAGGACGCGGAGGCCCAGCAGGCCCAGCAGGAGATCCAGGCGCTGCGCCGGGACCTCGTCGCGTTGCGTGACGAGGTCAATCGGCTGCGGCAGATGACGACGACCGTCAACAAGGCCAACGATGTGGCGGTGAGAGGGCAGCGGCTGGCCGAGCAGACCGCGGAGGCGCTCGACCACGTGCTGCAGAACGAGGTGCGCGTGTGGCAGGCCATCGACGGCCTGTCCGCGCAGACCGCCGTCACCGAGATCTCGAGGTAGGACGCATGCGCATTAAGTGGACTTTCGACGACGGCATCTGGAACCTGGCCTTCCTGCTGGACCCCGAGGACGACGTCAAGGGCATCTGCAGCGACCTGGCTCCGCTGGAACTGCGCACGAACACCTGCCAGGTACGGCTGCCGGGCGGCACGAAGAGCGGGCCCGACGTGCACCCGGACCTACTGGCGGTGGCCGCGTGGACCGTGGCCGCCCCGTGGACCAGGCAGAAGGTGACCTTCGACAGGCCCATCTCCCCGGCGCTCGCGGAGGTGTTCCGTACCGACTGGGGGGTGGACGCGGGTCCGGTCGGCGGCGACCCGCGGTCGGGCACGCGACTGGCGATTTCCTACAGCGGCGGCGCGGACTCCGTGGCGGCGGCGGACATGATCCCCGAAGCGCCGTTCATTCATTTCCAGCGGATCAGGCATCCCCGGGTGCCGAACCGGTGGGAGTTCTACCGCTCCGACGTGCTCGCGACCCTTGCTGGAGAGACGGGCCGTGACCTCACGATCGTGCAGTCGGACCTGGAGCTTCTGCTCAACCGTCCCGGGCCTGGATACCCCGAGCATCACGCCGTGCTGGTGGGGGCGCTCCTGCTCGCGGACGACATGGACCTGGGCGGCATCGCGACAGGGTACGAGATCGGCTCCCGTTGGCTGGGCGGCGATCGCTACATCCATCGGTACACACCGGACAACCCCATGTGGTCGGCGGACGGGAAGTGGGGGCGCCTGTTCCAGGCCGTCGGGTTGCCGCTCGTCCTTCCCGTCGGCGGCATCAGCGAAGCTGTGACCATGCGGCTGGCCCTGGAGTCCGACCTTCGTGACCAGGTTCGCTGGTGCCTGCGCGGACCCCGGAGCGGCCCATGCGGGGTCTGCAGCAAATGCGTGTACAAGGAACTGATCCAGGCGGCCATCGAGAGGAGGCCGCTCGACACCAAGGCGACCACCGAGATGCCCGTCAGCCGGCAATGGCAGGGGCCCCCGCCGTACAGCGGGCAGGAAATGATCGAATACGGCTGTGCGCACGTGCCCGGCATCGAGAACACGCTGTTCGCCAAGGCGGCCGACTACCTCCAGGCGACGGAAGAATCCACCGCGTGGGTTGAGCGCTGTTACCCGCCCGCGATCGACGAGATTCCCGAGCCGTGGCGCAAGCAGGTCGACGCTTACATCGCGGACAAGGTCGGTCTGATGACAGCGGATCAGATGCGGCGGGTGGAGACCTGGGGGGCGCGATGAAGGTCTACGTGTCGGTCGACATGGAGGGTGTCACCGGCCTGACCGATCCCGAGGAGATGCACGCGGGAGGCCGCGGTTACGAGCGTGGCTGCGAGTTGATGACCGGCGACGCGAACGCCGTCGTCGAAGGGGCCTTCGACGCGGGCGCCGACACGGTGCTGATCAACGACGCGCACGGATCGACCAAGAACCTCCGGATCGACCTGATCGACCCGCGGGCCTCGCTGATCAGGGGGCCGGGCAAGCCGCACCGGATGGGGCAGGGCCTGTCGGGCGACTTCGACGCGGCCTGCTTCGCCGGGTATCACGCCCGTGCCGGTGTCCAGCACGGTGTGCTCAACCACACGTGGATGGGCAAGGAGATCCACAACGTCTACCTGAACGGTGAGATCTGCGGCGAGACTCGGCTGGTCGCCGGCCTCGCCGGCTCGCTGGGCGTGCCCGTCGTGCTCGTCACCGGTGACGAGGCGGCGTGCGAGGAGGCCCGGGAGGTGCTCGGCGACGTCGAGACGGTCGCGGTGAAGAAGGGCATCGACAGGTTCTCCGCCGAACTGCTGCCGCCGAGCGTCGCCCAGGCCCGGATCCGTGAGGCCGCGGCCAGGGCCCTCGGCCGGCTGTCCGACTTCCGGCCCTATCAGGTGAGCCCGCCGTACACGCTGGGTGTGGAGTGGAACTCCACCGCGATCGCGGCCGGTTGTGCGATCGTCCCCGGAACCAGGCTGGTCGGCCCGAGGCACACCGAGTTCACCACAGACGATTATTGGGACATCATGTCCCTCTTCGGTATCTTCGCCACCATCGCCGGCCGGATCGCATGCGGCAGCGGGGTGTACGGCTGATCGCTGCGCGGGGTCGCGTAACGCGTTGAGGCCGGTCGAATCTGGAAGGCATACATGATCACGCTTGCCGGTGTGACTGGTGGGGCTGGATGTGCGGGAATGGCATGCATGATCGCGTCCGATGAGGGGCTGGGCCGGCGGGGACGTTCCGGGGTCCGCGCATGAGCGAGGGGACGATCTCACGGCGGGCCCTGCTGGTGGGGCTCGGCGTCGCGGGCGGGGCAGGAGCCATGTACGCGGCCATGGGCGCCCTCGGCCTGGCGCCCGACCGCCACGAGGACGACTACGCCCCGCCGCAACGGTCCGACTTCGCGTTACGCGGCAAGGCGGCCGCCAAGGTCGTGATCCTCGGCGCGGGGATCGCGGGCCTCGCGACCGCCTACGAGCTCGGCAAGGCCGGCTACGACTGCACGGTGCTGGAGGCGCGCGACCGGGTCGGCGGGCGCAGCTTCACCATCAGGGGCGGCGACAAGATCACCGAGCTGGGCGGGGAGACGCAGGAGGCCAGGTTCGGCGAAGGTGTCTACTTCAACGCCGGGCCCGCGCGCATCGCCCAGTGGATGCTCACCCTCGACTACTGCCGTGAGCTGGGCGTCCCCGTCGAGGTGTTCGTCAACGACAATCCCAACGGCTACACCTTCAACAGCGGCATGAAGGCCCCCGTCCGGACCCGGATGGCACGCGCCGACACCTACGGGTACATGAGCGAGCTGCTGGCCAAGGCCACGAACGCGGGGACGCTCGACAAGATGGTGACGTCGGCGGACCGGGAGGTGTTGCTCGACTTCGTGTCGGAGTTCGGCGGCCTCTCCGACGATGGCGTCTACCGGGGGACCTCCCGCAGGGGCTACCGGACGGACCCGGGCGTCGACGCCGGAACGAGCCCGGGGCCACTACCGCCGATGTCCGAGGTGCTGCGCTACGGCCTCGGCCGCACGGTCGCCTTCCCCTTCGACTACGACCAGGCGATGCCCATGTTCCAGCCCGTGGGCGGGATGGACAGCCTCGCGAACAAGCTCGCCGACGCGGTGGGCAGGGACCGCATCCAGACGTCGACGCAGGTCACGAAGATCACGAACCTGCCCGACGGCGTCGAGGTGGTCCACGGCGGCGGGTCGGTCAAGGCGGACTACTGCGTCGCGGCCATGCCGCCTCACATTCTCGCCAGGACCTCCGGCAACCTCGACGCCCGGGTCGTGGCCGCCCTGCGGACCCCGACGCCGCTCTCCGCGGGCAAGATCGGGCTCGAGTACCGCCGTAGATGGTGGGAGACCGACGAGCGCATCTACGGTGGCATCACCGAGACCGACATGGACATCTCGCACATCTGGTATCCGTCGTACGGATTCAACGGCGTCCAGGGTCTGGTGGTCGGCTACTACAACCTCAACGCCGATGCCGACTCCTACGCGGCGATGAAACACGCGGACCGCGAACGCCGGGCGATCCAGCAGGGTATTCGCGTCCACGGCGACAAGTACCGGACCGAGCTCCTGAGCAGCGTCTCCATCGCATGGCGCAAGCAGCCCCACATCGAGGGCGCGTGGGTCGGGTGGCCCTCCTACGGCGCGGAGTTCACGCTGCTCCAGGAGCCCGCGGGCCGGGTCTACTTCGCCGGGGACTGGCTCACCCACCTCATCGCCTGGCAGGCCGGGGCCCTCGACTCCGCCCGTAAGGTGGTCACGCAACTGCACCAGCGCGTGTTGAAGGAGGGCTGAGATGCAGCTCGACTGGACTCCCGCCGCCGACAGGCTCGACCTCGTCGCGGACCCGGTGGCCAAGGCGATCTCGCAACCCGGCTTCCCGTTGTCCGGCGCCGGTCTCACGGTGGCGGAGATCGACGCGGAGTTGGCGGACACGGCCGCGTTCTGCGAGCGGTACGGCGTCGCCCTGGAGGACTCGGCCAACTGCGTGATCGTGGCGGCCAAGCGGGGCGGCGAGACCCGCTACGCCGCCGTCATGGTGCTGGCGACCGATCGTGCCGACGTGAACGGGGTCGTCCGCAGGCACCTGGACGCCCGCAAGGCGTCGTTCGCCCCACAGGCGGACGCCGTGGCGATCACCGGGATGGAGTACGGAGGCATCACCCCCGTGGGGCTGCCCGCCGACTGGCCCGTCCTCGTTGACGAAAATGTGACTCGTCGTTCATTTGTGGTGATCGGGAGTGGCGTTCGCCGTTCCAAGCTGGGGCTTTCCGGTGAGGCCCTGGTCGAGGCGACCGGTGCGGAGGTCGTCGCCCTCACACTGTGACCGTTCGGGGGAAACCACTTACCATTCTGTGGCGTTGTGCTTACTAGGAATGTGGCGCGATGGTTCACTCATGGACGGTGTTTTAGTCGGTATGGTGCTTAGGCCATGAATCAGGACGACCGACTGGGCCCATACCGGCTGCTGAAGCGGCTCGGAGAGGGCGGCATGGGTGTGGTTCACCTCGCCCTCGACGCCCGCGGCAGGCAGGTGGCGGTCAAGGTCCTGCGCCCCGAGGTGGCCGGCGACGACGTCGCGCGCAGGCGGCTGTCGCGCGAGGTCGAGACCATGCGCAGGGTCCGCGGCTCGCACATCGCCGAGGTCGTCGACGCCGACGTGACCGGGCGGCGGCCGTACATCGTCACCCGTTACGTGCCCGGCCGCGCCATCGACGAGATGGTCAAACAGGACGGCGCCTTCTCGCTCGACGTCCTGCTCAAGGTGGCCCGGGGCGTGGCCGAGGCGCTCGTCGCCGTGCACGCCGCCGGAGTGATCCATCGTGACCTGAAGCCCGGCAACGTGCTCATGCTCGACGAGGAGCCGGTGCTGATCGACTTCGGCATCGCCCAGGCTGTCGACGCCACCCGGCTGACGCAGACCGGGATGTTCATCGGCACCCCGGGATACCTGGCGCCCGAGATCATCGAAGGCCAGGAGGGCGGGTCCGAGGTCGACGTGCACGCCTGGGCCGGCACGCTGCTGTACGCCGCGACGGGCCAGCCGCCGTTCGGCAAGGGCACGCTGGAGATGATCTTCTTCAACATCACGTCCGGCAAGGCGAACGTCGACGCCGCGCCCGACCTGCTCCGTCCCGTGCTGAGGGCCGCCTTCCACCGGGACCCCGCGAAGCGCCCCGCGGCGGCCGAACTGCTCCAGTGGATCGATCGTCTGACGCCGCGCCGCTCCCAGTACACCCCGCCCGACGAGATCTCCACCGTCGCGGAGGTCGACGAGGCGGCCCGGTGGGACAGGACCGGCGCCTCCCTGCCGCCGGGCGCCTCCGGCCCTGCCGGTGCTGCCGTGCAGCCTGGGTACGCGAGGCCCGCTCCGGCGGCGTCCGGCGCGCCCGCCGGGGAGTTCGTGTCGCTTCTCGACGACGGTCCCGCCCAGCACGGCGGCGACCCGTTCCCCACCGTCCGGGTGACGGGGGAGGACCTGCGCAAGGCGGGCATCCCGACCGGGACGGCCGGCCGTCCCGCCGACCCCGGCCGGCCCGGATGGGGGACCGGCCCGTCGGGCAGGCCTCCGGCGGAGGGTGACATCCCCACCAGGAGGGTCACCTCGGAGGAGCTCCGCGAGTCGGCCATGCCCAGCCAGGCCTTCTACGAGCAGGCCCCCGGGGTCACCCCGCCGAGTACCTACGAGCAGACGCCGAGGGTGCAGCAGCCGCATCCGGCGCCGTTCCTGCCGACCGTACGCGTCCCCCCGCGCGACACGCCCCCACCGCACGGGGTCCCTCCGTACCGGGCGGCGCCGCATGTGGCGTCCCCGGCCATGGGCGCGCCGGGAACAGCGGGAATGGCAGCCGCGCCGGGCATGGCAGGCGTGGCGAACGCGGCGAACGCGGCCAACACGGCGCCGTCCGCCCAGGCCGCCCCGATGACGGGCGGCATGGCGCTGCGGCAGTCCAAGGTGTACGGCGTGGCCGGCACGATGCTGCTGATCGCCATGACGGGCCTGGCGGTGATCGCGCCGATGCGGGTGTGCCTGGTCGCCCTGCCCGCGGTCGTCCTGCTGAGGGCCGCCGACCTCGCGCAGCCGCGTCTGAGCAGGAAGAGGCCGGCGGGCGCGGCGGCGGCGGACGTGGTCCGCGTGCTGGCGGAGCCGGCCGCGCTGATCAAGTCGATCGCCGTCACGGCCCTGCTCGTGCCGCTCGCCGCGGTGCCGGGGACGTTCGTGACGGTGCTGCTCGCACTCCTGGCGCGATCGATGACCGTTTCCGCCGCGGTGAGCTGGGGGGTCGCCGTAGGCTTGCTGATCGTCTGCGCGGGGCCGGGGGTGCAGGCGCCCGGCCGGCAGATGCGGCGCATGCTCGCATCGCTGGTGCCGGGCGGCGCGGCCGCGGTGAAGCTGGCCTGGGGGGCCGGCGTCCTCGCGACCCTGGTGGGGCTGGTCGCGCTCACCAGCTTCACGGGTAGACCAATAGCAGGGGACTTGTGGGGTTCGGTCGACGTTCAATCAGTGCAGCAACGCCTGACGGAGCTTCACGGGACGGGGTATCGGTGACGGGGGACGACATGTCGGCTACTGAGGCTCCGGAACGGATCGGCCCCTACCGGCTGTTACGCCAGCTCGGCGAGGGCGGCATGGGAGTCGTCCACCTCGGGCTGGACGCCGAGGGCCGCGAGGTGGCCGTCAAGGTCCTGCATCCCCACGTGGCCTCGGACCTCAAGGCGCGCGACCGTCTCACCCGCGAGGTCGAGACCATGCGGCGCGTCCGGAGCAGGCGGGTGGCGGAGGTCCTCGACGCCGACCTGACCGGCGCCCTGCCGTACATCGTGACCAGGTATGCGCCCGGCCGGACGCTGGAGCAGACCGTGCAGGAGGACGGGCCGCTGCCGGACGGGGAGATCATCCGTCTCGCCCGCGGGCTGTGCGAGGCGCTCACCTCGATTCACGCCGCCGACGTCATCCATCGTGATCTGAAGCCCGCGAACGTGATGCTCGTCGGCGGGGAGCCGCTCGTCATCGACTTCGGCATCGCGCATCTGGTCAACGCCACCCGGCTCACCCAGACGGGGATGTTCGTCGGCACCCCCGGATACCTGGCCCCCGAGATCATCCGCGACTCGGAGATCACCCAGGCCGCCGACGTGCACGCTCTGGCGGCCACGGTGTTCTTCGCGGCGACCGGCAAGGCGCCGTTCGGCACGGGCACGTTCGAGGCGGTCTGCTTCCGTATCCTCGAGGGCAAGGCGAACATCGACCAGGCGCCGGGATGGTTGCGTGCCTGGCTCAGGCTCGCGCTGGCCACGGAGGTCGGCACCCGCCCCTCCGCCGGGTCGCTGCTGAGGCTCACCCAGACGCTCGATCCCTCCGTGACCGTGCTGCACGAGAACGCGCAGGACGGCGGCACCAGAGTGCTCGGCGCGACGGTGGACAGCGGGCGCGTCACGGACGGGACGAGGGTCCTCGACGACGACGTCACCTGGCCGGGACGCCCGGACCGGCGGCAGGGCGCGGACGTCACCGACGACAGCTACTCCGATCTGCTCCCCCCGGTGAACTACGTCAAGCGGGAGCGCCCGCGCCGCGAGCCGCCCGCGGCGGGCCAGGCGGCGTTCGCGCCGCAGCCGCAGGGGTACGGCCAGGCCCAGCCGGGCTACGGGACGCCGGCCCAGCCGCCGCCCTACCAGCCCGCGCCGTACCAGCCGGCCGCCTACCCGCCTCCGGCCGCTCAGGCGCCGCCGCCGCATCCCGACCAGCGAGTGGCCGGATATCCCGACCCGCGCACGAACGTCGCGCCGCCCGGTCAGGCCGCCCCCGCGCAGGGCCGGCAGGCGGGGGACCAGCAGAAGACTCCGTACAAGGGCAGCCATCCGCTCATCTCGGCCTCCCTGCTCGTCGCGCTGGTGGCCCTGACCTGTCTGCTCCCGGTGACCATGGCCCTGGTGGCCGTCGGCCTGTCGGTGTGCCTGCGCGTGGTGCACTACCTGCTCGACGGCATCATGGAGCGACGCTCCATCCGGGGCAGCAGCGGCGCGGACCCTCTCATCGCCGTGGCCGGCGCCCCGTGGGCGTTGATCAAGGCCGCGCTCGCGACCCTGGTCCAGGTGCCGCTCGCCGCGATGTTCGGCGTGTGCGTGTGGGGCGGCCTCTTCTACCTCGGGGATCTCAGCACCGACAGGTCGGCCGCGTACGCCGCCGCAGCCTTCGTGGCCGGGTTGTTCCTCCTGCCCGGAGGCGGCGCGCCGCGCAAGGCCGTCGCGCGGACGCTGAGCTCCGCCATCCGCAGCCCGGGCGCCGCCATGGTCATCACGATCGCGGTGGGCGCACTGGCGTTCTTCGCCGTGCTGACGGCGATGTCCGCGACCGCCTCCTGGGCGCCGTGGCGGGCACCGTCGGTGGTCATCGCGAGCCTGCGGCAACAGGGGAGGGAGACCGTCGGCAACCTCGTGGGCGGTCTCGTCGGCGACTTCCTGGACCGGCTCGGGGTCGGGTTCCTGAGCTTCTGGAACTGAACGGGCCGGCTGACGGGACGCACCGGCGCGAAGGGAGCGGGATGAGTTCGCAGGAAGACCTCGGCTCCTATCGTCTGCTCTCCCTGCTGGGGTCCGGCGGATTCGGCGAGGTGCACCTGGCCCTCGACGCGGGGGGCCACACCGTCGCGGTCAAGGTGCTCCACCCCCATGTGGCCTCCGACGCCTTCGCCCTCACCCGGCTCGCCCGCGAGGTCGAGACGATGCGCCGGGTGCGCGGACCCCACATCGCCGAGGTCCTCGACGCCTCGCTGACCGGGGCACGGCCCTACATCGTCACCCGATACGTGCAGGGCCGCCCGCTCAGCACGGTGATCGCGTCCGACGGCCCCGTCCGGGGCGACGATCTCGTACGGCTCGCGCGCGGGCTGTCGGAGGCACTCGGGTCGATCCACGCCGCCGGGGTCGTCCACCGGGATCTGAAGCCGGCCAACGTGATCATCTCCGACGGAGAGCCGTATGTGATCGACTTCGGGATCGCCTGCGCGCTCGAGTCCGCCTCCGTCACGGCGTCGGGCGCCGTGGTCGGCACGCCCGGCTACCTGGCTCCGGAGGTGCTGGAAGGCCGCGACGCCGGTCCGGAGGCCGACGTCTTCGCCTGGGCCGCGACCCTGGCGTTCGCCGCGGCGGGGCGGCAGCCGTACGGGACGGGACCGGCGGCGGCGGTCGCCTACCGGGTCGTCCACCGCGAGCCGGACCTGTCCGGCGTCCCCTCCTGGCTCGGTCCCCTGCTCGCGGAGTGCCTGCGGACCGATCCGGCCGCGCGGCCGGACGCGACGCAACTGGCCGCACGTCTCGGGGTGGCCGCGCCCGCGGTGGCCGAGCCCGCCGAGCCGCGTGGCGCGGGCAGGCGGTCCGCCCAGCCCGGCCCGCTGTACTCGGGCGAGCTTCCGCCCTTCAACGGATACGCCGAGGGATACGCCGAGCCGGTCCCGCCGCGTGGACGGCACCCGCTCGACTACCGGGACGCCGACGTGACCGCCGCCGGCGGCGGGATCAGCGAGGCGCGGACCCAGGAATGGCGACCCACCGCCAAGAAGCGGTCGGTCGACGACGCGCGTGCCCGGCACCGCCAGAAGCTGCACCGGCGCTGGATGATCGGATCGAGCCTGGTCGTCGGGCTGTTCGCCGCCGCGGCACGGCAGTACCTGCCCGAGGTCTCTCTCCTGCTGCTCGTGCTGTACGGCATCTTCGTCGTGGCCGACGCGGCGATGGGGTTGCTCGCGCGGTCGCGTTCCCGCGTGCTCGTCGACGTCATCGGCGGCGTCGGCGCCGTGGCCGTCTGGGCCCTGCTGAGCAGCCTCTTCAGCACGACGACGCTGCTGCTCGCCGTCGGCACCGTCCTGTTCCTGCTGATCGCCCTCGTCGTCGCCAGCTGACGGCTCACCGGCCGACCGGCCGGGGCGGCTGCAGGTTCTGGAATAAAGTTCGGTATCGTGGCGGGAGCGGACTTCCGGGTATGAGCACGGTCACGTCGCCCGTGGCCGGAAGTTTGCGACCAAGCTACCCACGGGTAACATGGCGCCTGGGGGCCAGGGAGGACTCCGGGACACCCACTGTCATCAGCCTTACGAGCTCCTGGCAGTCTTGCAAGACGTGCGCGTACCCCCACGGGCGCGTCCGATAAACCGCGGCGTCAGCCGTACGGAAAGGGGAGGTCGGCCACCGGCCATGAACATCGTCGTCTGCGTGAAGCAGGTCCCCGACACGGCGACCGAGCGCAAGCTGAGGTCCGATGACAAGACGCTCGACCGCGACGCCGCCGACGGCGTCGTCAACGAGCTCGACGAGTACGCGGTCGAGGAGGCGCTGCGGCTCAAGGAGGCTCACGGGGGTGAGGTGACCGTCCTTACCATGGGCCCGGCCAAGGCCACCGAGACCATCCGCAAGGCGCTCGCGATGGGCGCCGACAAGGCCGTCCACCTCAGCGACGACGCGCTGCACGGCTCGGACGCCCTGTCCACCTCCTACGCACTGGCGGAGACGCTCAAGAAGATCGGCTTCGACCTGGTGATCCTGGGCTCGGAGTCGACCGACGCCCGCACCGGCGTGCTCGCCGCGATGTTGGCCGAGCGGCTGGGCGCGCCCCAGCTGACCCTCGCCAACAAGGTCGAGGTGAACGGATCGGCGATCACGATCCAGCGGGTGACCGACTACGGCTTCGACAGGGTTGAGGCGTCGCTGCCCGCCGTCGTGTCCGTGGTCGAGAAGATCAACGAGCCGCGGTACCCGTCCTTCAAGGGCATCATGGCCGCCAAGAAGAAGCCGGTCGAGACGCTCGCCGTCGGCGACGCGGAGATCTCGGCCGAGCAGGTCGGCCTGGCGAGCGCGTGGAGCGAGGTCGTGGAATTCGCGGCCGCGCCGCCCCGCGCGGCGGGCACCGTGGTCAAGGACGAGGGCGACGGCGGCGTGAAGGCCGCCGAGTTCCTCGCGTCGAAGAAGTTCGTCTGAGGGGCCCCGAGATGAGTGAGATTCTGGTGCTCGTCGAGCACGCCGACGGTGACGTCAAGAAGGTCACCCTCGAACTGCTGACCCTGGCGCGGTCGCTGGGCGAGCCGTCAGCCGTCTGGGCCGGCCCCGGGTACACGGACGCCGCGAAGGCCAAGCTCGCCGAGTACGGCGCGGCCAAGATCTACGTCGCGTCGAGCGAGGAGATCGTCGACCACGTCGTGGCGCCGAAGGCCGAGTTGCTGGCCAAGCTCGTGTCCGACGCCTCGCCGGCCGCGGTGCTCGTCGCCGCCACGGCCGAGGGCAAGGAGATCGCGGGCCGCCTGGCCATCAAGACCGACTCCGGTGTGATCACCGACGCGGTGGGCCTGAGCGAGGGCTTCGTCGCCGACCAGTCGATCTTCGGTGGCGGCGTCAACGTGCGCAGCCGCGTGACCAAGGGGACGCCGATCGTGGCGGTCCGCCCGAACTCCACCGCTCCCGTCGCCGAGGCCGGCGCGGGCGCCGAGGAGAAGGTCGAGATCGCCCTGTCGGACTCCGCCCGTGCGGCGAAGGTCGTCGAGCGCGTCAAGCAGGAGAGGGGCGCCCGTCCCGAGCTCACCGAGGCCGCGATCGTGGTCTCCGGCGGCCGCGGCGTCGGCTCCGGTGAGAACTTCGCGATCATCGAGAAGCTGGCCGACTCGCTCGGCGCGGCGGTCGGCGCGTCCCGCGCCGCCACCGACGCGGGCTGGTATCCGCACCAGTTCCAGGTCGGGCAGACGGGCAAGACCGTGTCGCCGCAGCTGTACATCGCGGCCGGCATCTCCGGCGCCATCCAGCACCGGGCGGGCATGCAGACGTCGAAGACCATCGTCGTGATCAACAAGGACTCCGAGGCCCCGATCTTCGAGATCGCCGACTTCGGCGTCGTGGGCGACCTCTTCCAGGTCGTCCCCCAGTTGACCGAAGAGATCGAGAAGCGCAAGTAGGCAGCACGTAGGAACCGCGCGAAAGGGAGCGGCGCCGCACATGTCGTGCGGCGCCGCTCCCTTTTCCGTGAGCAGGGCTCCGGCCGCCATGCCGCCCTCCAGGACAAATGTCACCGTCAGGCGGCCAGCGGCAACTCCTCCTCCTCCAGTTCGAGCAGCGTCTCCGACTCGACGACGACCGGGAGCGGCTTCGGCAGGAACCGGGCGGCGCCGGCCACGAACACGCCGAGCACGACCGCGGTCGCCATGGCGGTCCGCAACGAGGTCATGGAGGACAGCCCGCCGATCACGACCGGGCCGAGCAGCAGGCCCGCGTAGCCCATCGCGCCCGCCTGGGCGATCGCCGGACCGGGGTTCGCCGTCGCCGTGCCCGCGAGGGACAGGGCCATCGGCGAGATCGTCGCCACGGCCAGGCCGACGAAGATCATGGCGCTCACGGCGGTGAGGGCGGACGGGGCGGCGATGACGAGCAGGAACGTGGTCGCCGTCGCGCCGCCGGAGAACAGGATCAGCCCGCGTGCGCCGTACTTGCCGCGGAGCCGGTCTCCGGAGAGCCGGCCGAGCAGCATGCCCAGCTCGAACGCCGGGTAGCCGAGCGCGGCGACCGCCTCCGGGGCGCCGAGCGTGTCCAGGAGATAGAGCCCGTTCCAGTCGGCCACGATGCCCTCGATCATGAACGCGCCGAACGTGATCGCGCCGAGGAGATAGATCACGCCGGGCAGCCTCTTCCGGGCGTGTCCCGGCTCGGGCTCGGCGACCGGGTCCGGCACGTAGGTGCGGCCCAGAACTGCCACGACGGGCAGGGAGATCAGCCCGATCACCGTCAGGTGGGCGGTGAGCGACAGGTCGGCCGCGATGGCGACGGTGCCGACGAGCCCTGCCGAGATCGCGCCCACGCACCAGCCCGCGTGCATGCCGCTCATCAGCGAGTGGCCGTAGGCCTGCTCGACCGCCGAGCCCTGCGCGTTCATGGCGACGTCCACCGCGCCGAAGGTCATGCCGAAGACCGCGGTGGCCAGCACCATGAGCGGGAAGGTGGGGGCGAAGGCGACGAGCACCAGCGAGACCGCGCAGAGGGGGGCCGCGATCCTGAGGACCGCGCGACTGCCGGCCTTCGCCATGATCACCCGCATCGCCTGCATGCTCAGCAGTGCGCCGACGCCCCAGGCGAGCAGGGCGACGCCGACGGCGGACTCCGGTAACTGGAGCCTTTCCGCCAGCGCGGGGAGGCGCACGGTGAACGTTCCGCACATTAGGCCGGCCAGGACGAACGTGAGAACGGCACCGTTGCGGGCCGTCCTCAGGGCGCGGGTCATCACGGGTTCCTTTCAGGGTTTCCGAGTCGGATTAAGCGGGCAGACAGAAGCCGGTCGCCCCGACCGGCCGTATTGCCGGAAGGGGCGACCACCAAGAACTGGGGGGAATCAGAGCAGGGCGAGCAGCCCCTGCCGCACCGCGGCGTAGTCGACGATCGCCGGACAGTGGGTGGCGACCTCCCAGACGCCCTCGCACGCCAGCCGTACGATCTGGGACGTCCGCGGGTCGGGCTCGTCGTCCAAGCCGTGCCGATGCCAGCGGGCCATCGCCTCTCGCAGGGGAGCGAGGAGCTCGGGATCGCCCGCCGCTCCCGTCACCACGGCCCAGCGTCTCAGCCTGCCGGTCTCGATGGCCTCGAAGGTCGCCTTCAGATAGGCGCGCGTGTACGTGGTCTCGCGCTGGGCCTCGATCATCGCGTCGAACTCGCCGATGAGGCGTTCGATCATGGCTTTGATCAGGGCTTCCTTGTGCGCGAAGTGGTAGAGGAGACCGCCCTTGCTGACGCCGGCGCGCTCGGCCACGGCGGCCAGCGTGAGCCCCTGGGACCCCTGGTCCTCCAGCAGGCACTCCGCCGCGTCGAGTAGCTCGTCCCTCCTCATGGCAGTTACTGTACCGTCTGGACGGTTAAGTAGCCAATTCGAGGATGGAGCGTCTCCTCATGCCGGATACGCTTGGTTGGCTGAGGTAAGGAATCTGGAGGGGCTGTGGGAACTGCGTATCTGGACCATGCCTCGACCACCCCGATGCTTCCCGAGGCCATCGAGGCCATGACCGCGCAGCTGGGACAGGTGGGCAACGCCTCATCCCTCCACGCGACCGGCCGGCGCACCCGCCGGGTCGTGGAGGAGTCCAGGGAGACGATCGCGAGCGCGCTGGGGGCCCGGCCGAGCGAGGTCGTCTTCACCGCGGGCGGAACCGAGGCGGACAACCTGGCGATCAAGGGGTTGTTCTGGGCCAGGAAGCGGCCGAGGATCCTCATCAGCGCGGTGGAACACCACGCGGCGCTCGACCCCGCCCACTGGCTGGCCGACAACCACGGTGCGACCGTCGAACTCCTCGAGGTCGACGAGCACGGGCGCGTGCACCCCGACACGCTCCGCGCCGCCATCGAACGCGACCCCGCGGACGTCGCCCTGGTGAGCGTGATGTGGGCCAACAACGAGGTGGGAACCGTCCAGCCGATCAAGGAGCTTGCCGCGATCGCGCACGAGCACGGCATCCCGTTCCACACCGACGCCGTGCAGGCGGTCGCCCAGCTGCCCGTGTCGTTCGCGGAGTCGGGCGTCGACGCGATGACGGTCTCCGGGCACAAGGTGGGCGGTCCCATCGGCGTCGGCGCCCTGCTGCTCGCGCGCGGGGTCGATCCGGTGCCGGTGCTCCACGGCGGCGGTCAGGAGCGCGACGTCCGATCCGGCACGCTCGACGCGCCCGCCATCGCGGGGTTCGCGGCCGCGGTGCGCTCGGCGGTCGACCGCAGGGCCGACACCGCCGACCGGCTGTCCATCCTGCGTGACGACCTGATCAGCAGGGTGCGTGAGGCCGTCCCCGACGTCATCGTGAACGGCCATCCCACCGAGCGCCTGCCGGGCAACGCCCACTTCTCCTTCCCCGGCTGCGAGGGCGACGCGCTGCTGATGCTCCTCGACGCCAGGGGAGTGGAGTGTTCGACCGGGTCCGCCTGCTCGGCCGGTGTGGCGCAGCCGTCCCACGTGCTGCTGGCGATGGGACAGGACGGCGCCCGCGCCCGCGGATCGTTGCGCTTCTCCCTCGGCCACACCTCGACCATGGCCGACGTGGAGCGGGTGGGCGAGGTCATCGGACTGGTCGTGGAGCGCGCCCGCCGCGCCGGGCTCACCTCCGTCTCCAGGAGCTGATTTCCGGAGACCGAGGCCTCCGGAGACCGAGGCCTCCGGAGACCGCGCTACCGCCCGGTCGCGTCAGGTCAGGAAGTGCGCGACGGCGCTCCAGGACGGGTCGTCGGCCACGTCGACCCGCGCCCGGCCCTCCGCCCAGCCCGAGACGAGTTCCTTGATCACAGGAGCGGCGTCGCTCGACGGGTCGGCGTAGACGTTGAGCACCCGCACGCCCCCGGTGCTCAGATGCGCCGCGAGCACGGCCGAACCGAGCTTGTCGAGCCGCTCGCCCAGGCGCTCCTCGAACGTGCGCAGCGCCTGCAGGGACGCTCCGGCCGGCTGCCCGTCCCCGTCCGCGTGTTCGTACGGCAGGGTGATCGCGATGTGCTGGTCGAACAGCGGATGGTCGACCGGGCGCAGGGGGTGGCGGGCCGTCACCGTCAGGCGTGCGCCCTGTGCCGTCTGGCCTTCGAGCATCGCCCACTGGTCGGGCTTGACCCCGTCGGCGACGTCGGCGACGACGGCGGGAAGGTGGATCGCGGGGATGGCGTCGATGGGCTCGAACTCGGCCGCGACGATGTCCCCCACCCAGCGGGCGACCTCGTCCTCGCCAAGGAGCCAGTCGAGGGCGAGAAGGGTCGTCTCCAGCCGAGTCTCATCATCGATATCCGGAAATATCGGGTGGAAGGCGGAAATGTCGACGCGGGCGGTGCCCGGCGGAACACGCAGGCCCAGCACCAGCCGGTCGAGGCCGAACTCCCTGCCGGCCACGTCGACGGACATCTCGGCCGCCCTCGGGTTGGCCTGGCGGGACGGATGGAACTCCCACTGGTCGTCCGCCGGAGGGGCGGCCAGCGCCCACCGGTGGGCGAAGGACCGCAGCTCGGGATCGCCGGACGCGCTGACGACGAGGGCGTGCCGTGCCGTGAGGCCCGGCGCGATCTCCCAGATGAGGGCCGGGTCGAGTGCGGTGACGGCGGCGCCGACGAGCCCGGCGAGCGCCTCGGTGTCCTCCGCCTCGATGTGGGAGTCGATCTCGGGGCGGGTCTGCCGCCACCAGGTCCAGAAGTCCGCGATGGCCTCAGCCGGGTCGACCGGCTGGCTCTTGCGCCCGAACAGTCGCATGACCCCGAATCCTCGCAGGTCGTCCGCTCCGGTGCCAACGCGGCCGCGAGAGCCGTCCGCGGCGGCGGATCAGCCCCGCCGTACGGGTAATCTCGAAGTGTTATGGGTTCCACTCAGAGGCTTCGCGTGCTCGCCGCCATGTCCGGCGGCGTGGACTCCGCCGTCGCCGCCGCCCGGATCGCCGAGGCGGGGCACGACGTGACCGGCATCCACCTCGCGCTCTCGTCCAATCCCCAGTCGTACCGGACCGGGGCCCGCGGTTGTTGCACCCTCGAGGACTCCCGCGACGCCCGGCGCGCCGCCGACGTGATCGGCATCCCGTTCTACATCTGGGACATGGCCGAGCGGTTCCATCACGACGTGGTGGAGGACTTCGTCAACGAGTACGCCGCGGGCCGCACGCCCAACCCGTGCCTGCGCTGTAACGAGAAAATCAAGTTCGAGGCGGTGCTCGACCGCGCGCTCGCGCTCGGGTTCGACGCCGTCGCCACCGGCCATCACGCGCGCCTGTCGGACGGGGTGCTGCGGCGCAGCGTCGACGAGGGCAAGGACCAGTCGTACGTGCTTGGCGTGCTCACCCGTGAGCAGCTCGCGCACGCGATCTTCCCGCTGGGCGACTCCACCAAGGCCCAGGTTCGGGCGGAGGCCGCCGAGCGTGGGCTGGCTGTGGCGGACAAGCCGGACAGCCACGACATCTGCTTCATCGCCGACGGCGACACCCGCGCGTTCCTGTCCGAGCGCCTGGGGACGTCGGAGGGGCCGATCGTCGACGCGCTCACAGGTCAGGTCGTCGGCAGCCACGAGGGCGCCTTCGGGTTCACCGTCGGCCAGCGCAAGGGGCTGCGCATCGACCACCCGGCCGGCGACGGGCGGCCGCGGTACGTGTTGTCGATCGAGCCGGTCTCCAACACGGTCACGGTCGGCCCGCGCGCCGCCTTGGAGGTCCGCGGCATCGTCGGCGAGCGGCCGGTGTGGAACGGGCACGTGCCCGAGCCGTACGAGCCGATCAGGTGCACGGTCCAGCTGCGCGCGCACGGCGAGGTGTACGGCTGCCGTGCCCAGTTGTCCGGCGACCTGCTGCACATCGAGCTCGACACCCCGGCCACCGGCGTCGCGCCGGGCCAGGGCGCCGTGCTCTACGACGGCGACACCGTGATCGGATCTGCCACGATCGCCTCGGCCGTCTAGGGAGAAGCGGTCTAGGACAGCTCGACCGACTCGCCGACGGGGACGCGGCGGATGTCGGCCTTCTGGCTGTCGGCTGCCATGCCCAGGAAGTTGTCGATCAGCATGAGGCCGATGTCGTTGGCCAGGCCGTCATGCGTGGAGTACGCGCGGTCCGGGCGCACGTCGCGGAGGTACTGGATCGTCTCGGCGAGCTTGATCCACGGCCCGGTCGTCGGCACGAGCAGCGTGGGCACGTCGACCTGGGGAACGGTCAGCGCGTCGCCCGGGTAGAAGACCTCCTCGTCCACCAGAAAGCCGACATTCTGGATGGGATCCACACCGGGCAGGTTGACGGCGTGCCATTCGCCGATCACCTTCACATCGAACCCCGCCGTGGTGAAGGCGTCGGTGTCCCGCACGACCTGGACCTTCGCCGGGATGTCACCGAGCTGGTCGGCGACGGCCTGGCAGGTCCAGACCTCGATGCCGGCAGGCATGCTCTTCAGCAGTCCCTCGTCGACGTGGTCGAAGTGCTCGTGGGTGATCAGAACCGCGTCCGCCCCGTCGAGCAGGCCCTCTCCGCTGAAGGACCCCGGGTCGATGACGATCGTCGATCCGTTCTTCTCCAGACGCCAGCACGCATGGCCCAATTTGGTGAGTTTCATAGTCCCTAAGCTAGTCCTCGTGAATGAGTATCCGTGGGGCGAGGCCACGGCCACGGGCGTGGGGTCCTACCCCGAAGAGGATCACCTCGCCGCCCTGCGCCTGGCCTTCGACGAACTGCCCATGCCGTACCTGCCCGAGCTCCCCGCGCGGGGCGTCGGCGCGGACATGATCGGCAGGGGCGCCGCGCTCCTGGTGGAGATGCCCGTCGAGGTGCAGCCCTCGGGATGGCGGTTCACCGACCGGCCGGGACGGGACGCGAAGCGGGCCCGCGACCATCTGATCCGCGACCTCGACGGGCTCGAGGAGGTCGCGCAGGGCTACCGGGGCCCCCTGAAGATCCAGGCCTGCGGGCCGTGGACCCTCGCGGGGGCGATCGAGCTCAGGCACGGGGACAAGGTGCTCGCCGACGCGGGAGCCGTACGGGATCTGACGGACTCCCTGGCGGAAGGGCTGGTCAGGCACGTCGCCGACGTGCGCGGGCGGGTGCCCGGGGCGCGTCTCGTCGTCCAGCTCGACGAGCCGGGACTGCCCGGCGTGCTCGCCGGGACCGTGCCGACGGCGTCGGGGTTCGGCCGCCTGCGGGCCGTGGAGCCGGTGATCGCCCGCGAGCGGCTCGCCACCGTTCTGTCGGCCGTCGCCCCCGGCGAGCCGGAGCCCGTGGATCCGCTGGAGCTCGCGGCTCTCGGCGCCTCCGAGGCCCTGGCCGTGCCGGACACCGGCCGTCCCTCTGACGGTGAGGCCGGCGGCGCCTTCCCGATCGTCCACTGCTGCGCCCCCGGGACGCCCTTCGAACTTCTCCGTACGGCCGGCGCGCGCGGCGTCTCCGTGGACGCGTCGACGTTGCGGCGCCGGGACGAGGACGTGATCGGCGAGGCGATCGAGGCGGGAACGGCGCTGTTCCTCGGCGTCGTGTCAGGTGTGGACGCCCGTCTGCCGGATGTCGGAGTGATCGCCAAGCCGGCGCTCGAGTTGTGGCGGCGGCTGGGGTTCGCTCCGGCGGAGCTCGCGAGGCAGGTCGTGCTCACGCCCGCATGCGGGCTCGCCGGCGCCTCGCCGCGATACGCCAAGGCGGCGCTGACCGCCTGCCGGGACGCGGCCCGCGTCCTGCGGGACGACCCGTCAGAGTAGGCGGGCAAGTGGGCGGGCGACCCCGGCGGCGCGAGACGAGGGACCCGGCCCTTTTCCGTCGCGGACGAGGTCGGAGAAGATGTCGGTGGCCGGCGATACGGTTTCCATCGGGGCGTTGACGAGGGGAGACGAGCGACGTGAGCGACTTGACCGATCAGGTGAACGAGGCGGCGGGTGCGCCCTCGGAAGCGCGGGACCGCCATGCCCAGCTCGCCGAGCTGATCGAGGACGCCAACTGGCGCTACCACGTGCTCGACTCGCCGACGGTGAGCGACGCGGAGTACGACGGGTGGATGCGGGAGATCAAGGCTCTCGAAGAGGAGCATCCCGACCTGCGGACCCCCGATTCGCCCACGCAGAAGGTGGGCTCGCCGATCTCCACCGAGTTCGCCGCCGTCGCCCATCTGCAGCGGATGGAGAGTCTCGACAACGCCTTCAACGACGCCGATCTGGCCGGATGGCAGGCCAGGGCCGAACGGCTGGCCGAGATCGATCCCGCGCCCTATCTGTGCGAGCTGAAGATCGACGGGCTGGCCATCGCCCTCGTCTACGAGAAGGGCCGCCTGACCAGGGCCGCCACCCGGGGCGACGGCCGCACCGGCGAGGACGTGACGCCCAACGTGCGGACGATCGCCGACGTGCCCCAGCGCCTGGTCGGTGACGACGTGCCCGACCTGCTCGAGGTCCGGGGCGAGGTCTTCCTGCCCGTCGAGGGCTTCAAGAGGCTCAACGAGCAGCTCATGGACGCGGGAAGGGCGCCGTTCGCCAACCCGCGCAACTCCGCGGCCGGCTCACTGCGGCAGAAGGACCCTCGGATCACCGCCCAGCGCCCGCTCCGGATGATCGTGCACGGCGTCGGCAAATGGGAGGGGACGGAGCCGCCCAAGGCCCAGTCGGAGACCTACGACCGGCTCGCGGCTTTCGGCCTGCCGGTCAGCGACCGCTACAAGGTCGTCGGGACGCTCGAGGAGATCGTCGGCTTCATCTCCTACTACAACGAGCATCGCCACGATCCGGCGTACGAGATCGACGGCGTGGTCGTGAAGGTCGACCGGATCGCCGTGCAGCGCCTGCTGGGCTCGACGAGCAAGGCCCCCCGGTGGGCCATCGCGTTCAAATATCCGCCGGAGGAGGTCACGACCAAGCTCCTCGACATCCAGGTCGGCGTGGGCCGCACGGGGCGGGTCACTCCGTACGGCGTGATGAAGCCGGTGGTGGTCGCCGGGTCGACCGTGGAGCGGGCCACCCTCCACAACGCCTCGGAGGTGGTCCGCAAGGGCGTCCTGATCGGGGACACCGTCGTGCTCCGCAAGGCGGGCGACGTCATCCCGGAGATCGTGGGCCCGGTGGCCGACCTCAGGGACGGGGCGGAGCGCGCCTTCGTCATGCCGACGCACTGTCCCGAGTGCGGCACCGAGCTCGCCTATGAGCGCGAGGGCGACGCCGATCTGCGCTGCCCCAACGCCCAGGCCTGCCCCGCGCAGCTGCGGGAGCGGATCTTCTTCGCCGCCGGGCGCAACGCCTTCGACATCGAGGGGCTGGGCTACGTCGCCGCCACCGCGCTCACCCAGCCGCTCCCTCCGCAGGAACCTCCGGTCGTGACCGAGGCCGACCTGTTCGACCTCACGATGGACCGGCTGCTCCCGATCAAGTCGGTGGTGCGCGACATCGAGACCGGGCTGCCCAAGACCGACCCCGAGTCCGGCGAGCAGAAGGTCGTGTCGTTCTTCGCGACGATCGCGGGTGCGCCCAGCAAGAACGCGGAGAAGATGCTCGAGCAGCTCGAGGCGGCCAAGAGCCAGCCCCTCTGGCGGGTCCTCGTCGCGCTGAGCATCCGCCACATCGGCCCACCGACCGCGCGGGCGCTCGCCGACGCGTTCCGCTCGATGGGCGCGATCGCCACCGCCACGGAGGAGGAGCTCGCGGCGGTGGAGGGCATCGGCCCGCGGGTGGCCGCCACGATCAAGGAATGGTTTGAGGTCGACTGGCACCGCGAGATCGTGGACAAGTGGCGGGCCGCCGGCGTGAGCATGGTCGACGAGCCGCCCGCCGATCAGCTGCCGCAGACGCTCGAGGGCATGAGCTTCGTCGTGACCGGCTCGCTGGCGGGCTTCACCCGTGACGAGGCGAGCGAGGCGATCACCAGCCGGGGCGGCAAGGTGTCGAGTTCGGTCTCCAAGAAGACCGGCTTCGTCGTGGTCGGGGACAACCCCGGCTCGAAGTACGACAAGGCGGTCAAGCTCGGCGTGGCCATCCTCGACGAGCAGGGCTTCCAGATCCTCCTCGAGGAGGGGCCCGAGGCGGCGGAGGCGGCCGCCGTCGCCCCCGAGGCCTGAGCCGCGACGCCGTCATGGACCGTCGCGGGTCGCACGCTCGATAAGGCTGGACCTCAAACGTAATCACCGCAGGAAGCCGGGTGGGCAGCCCTTTGAGGCTGCCCGAAACCTGCCCTTTTTCGCGAATCTGCGCCGCTTTTATCAGGGGATCTTAGGAAATCTACCGTAACGGACCGTGCGCAACTGGTTTCGCGAAGTGGCCCAGAGGCCGTACCCTCCCATAGTGACCTCTTGGGGGGTTTCTGACCTATGGCGATATCTAGCAATCTCTGGCCATGCGCAGAGATTGCCCGTTCCGGCAGTCTCATGGTGACTTCTGAGATCGCCCCCGCCGACGCGCGAGACACCGGGCCCCGCCCCGGTTCGCCTCTGTGGGGCTACTTCACGGCCGTCATCGTCCTGGGCTTCGCCGCGCTGATCGCGGGACAGGTACGGCTCGGCGTCGGCGAGCTCGCGGACGCCGCGCGGACCCCGCTGTTCTGGATGTTGGCCGTCCTCGTCGTGCTGGGCGAGCTGCGTCCCGTCATGGTCACCTCCTCCACCCTGGTCGGCGGCACCCCGGCGTCCGCGATGTTCACCTTCGCGGTGCTCATGCACTACGGCCTGCCGACGGCCGCGCTGATGCAGGCCGTCGCGGTGGTCGTCAGCGGCGGCCTGCGCCGCAGGGCGTGGCACCGTGTGATGTTCAACATCGGGCAGGTGACGCTGGCCTGCACGGCGGCGGCCGTCGCGTTCGCCGCCTTCGGCATCCATCCCCGGCCCGAAGCCCCCTGGACGCCCGACGGCATGGACATCCCGGCCCTCGCCCTGGCGGCGTTCGCCTACTTCGTGGTCCGGGCCTCGCTGGTCTGCTCCGCCGTCGCGCTTCACGAGCGCAAGCCGATCCTGCGCGTCGTCAAGGCGTCGATCGGCCCGCAGGCCCTCGTCTACGGCGCGCTCCTCGGGCTGGCGCCCCTGGTCGCGGTGGTGATGTCGCACTCGTCGGCCCTGGTGCCGCTGTTCGTGGCGCCCCTCGCGGCCGTGCACTTCACCGCCACGCTGTCGCTGCGCCGCGACCACCAGGCCACCCACGACGGGCTGACCGGCCTGCCGAACCGGAAGATGCTGATCCTGCACACGATGGAGGCGCTCGCCGAGGCGCGCGAGAACGAGCACGTCGGCCTGCTGCTCCTCGACCTCGACCGGTTCAAGGAGGTCAACGACACGCTGGGACACCCGGTCGGGGACCGCCTGCTCCAGCTCGTCGCCCACCGGCTCAGCCACAGCGTGCGGCCGGGCGACATGGTCGCCCGTCTCGGGGGAGACGAGTTCGCCGTGCTCCTGCCGTCCATCCGGGACGCCCACGCGGCCAAGGAGGTCGCCTCGCGGTTACGGGTCGCGCTGACGCAGCCCGTCCGGCTGGAGGGGATGACCTTCGATCTGGACGCCTCGATCGGCATCGCGCTCTTCCCCGACCACGCGCCCGACTTCGAGCTGCTGCTGCAACGCTCGGACGTGGCGATGTACCTGGCCAAGGAGCACAGGACGGGCGTGGAGTTCTACGCGGCCGACAAGGACCGCAACTCGCCCGAGCGGCTGAGCCTGCTCGGCGACCTGCGGATGGCCATCGAGTCAGGAGATCTCGACCTCCACTACCAGCCCAAGGTCAGGTTGAGCGACGGCACGGTGGAGGGCGTCGAAGCCCTGCTGCGCTGGTGGCACCCACTGCGCGGGCCGGTCTCGCCCGTCGAGTTCATCCCGCTCGCCGAGCAGTCCTACCTCATGCGCGAGATCACCCAGTACGTCATCAGGAAGGCGCTGGCCCAGGCCGGGCGGTGGTGGCAGGCGGGCATCGGCGTGCCGATCTCGGTGAACGTGTCAGCGCGCGACCTGATCGACTCCAACCTGCCCGAGCAGCTTGAGGTCGGGTTGAGGGAGTTCGGCCTGCCGGTGGACGCGATCCGCCTGGAGATCACCGAGCGTGTCCTGATGACCGACCAGGCGTACATCGCCGACACCATCAATACGCTGGCGGAGATGGGCGTCCACCTGTCCCTCGACGACTTCGGCACCGGATACTCGTCCCTCGTCCGCCTCCAGCGCCTGCCCGTCTCCGAGGTCAAGATCGACGCCTCGTTCGTCCGGCGGATGGCGGAGTCGGACGACGACGAGCAGATCGTCCGATCCATCGTCGACCTCGTCGGCTCCCTGGGATTGCGTGCCGTCGCCGAGGGTGTCGAGTCCCTGGAGATCGCGGCGATCCTGCGGGAGATGGGCTGTCCCGCCGGCCAGGGCCGGTGGCTGGCCAAGCCCATGTCCGCCGCGGAGACGGCCGTCTGGCTGCGCTCCCGCCTGAGCCCGGCGTTCGTCGCCCGCGCCGACGACCAGGCGCGGCTCGCCCCCCATTGACGTGCCCGGCCGCGATGGGTCGGTCGCGCTCGGAGACGAGCCCTAGGATGGGAAGGTCCAATCTCCATCCATGAAACGGGTTCGACGACTCATGTCCGCCATAACCCGCGATGAGGTCGCTCACCTCGCCCGGCTGTCCCGGCTGGCGCTGGACGAGGGGGAGCTCGACCACTTCGCCGCCCAGCTCGACCAGATCGTCGGCGCGGTAGCCCGCGTCGCGGAGGTCGCGGCCGGAGACATCCCGCCCTCTTCGCACGCTCTGCCGCTGACCAACGTTTTCCGTCCCGACGAGGTACGGCCGTGCCTGACGCCGGAGCAGGCGCTCTCGGGCGCGCCCGCCGTCGAGGACGACCGGTTCCGCGTGCCGCGGATCCTGGGGGAGGAAGCATGAGCCTGGTTCACAAGACTGCCGCGGAGCTGGGACGGCTCGTCGCCTCCCGGGAGGCCTCCGCCGTCGAGGTCACGCAGGCCCATCTCGACCGGATCGCCGAGGTCGACTCGAAGGTCACCGCGTTCCTGCACGTCGACGCCGAGCGGGCGCTCGCCCAGGCGCGCACCGTGGACGAGCGGATCGCCAGGGGCGACAAGCTCGGCCCGCTGGCGGGCGTGCCCATCGCCCACAAGGACGTCTTCACCACCGAGGACATGCCGACGACCGCCGGGTCGAAGATCCTCGAAGGCTGGCGGCCGCCGTACGACGCGACGGTGACCCGCCGCCTCCGCGAGGCCGGGCTGATCATCCTCGGCAAGACCAACCTCGACGAGTTCGCGATGGGCTCGTCCACGGAGAACTCGGCGTACGGGCCCTCGCACAACCCCTGGGACCTGTCCCGGGTCCCGGGCGGGTCGTCGGGCGGCTCCTCGGCGGCCGTCGCCTCCTACCAGGCGCCGCTGTCGACCGGCACCGACACGGGCGGCTCGATCCGCCAGCCCGCCGCCGTCACCGGCATCGTCGGCATGAAGCCGACCTACGGGGGGTCGTCCCGGTACGGTCTGATCGCGTTCGCGTCGTCACTCGACACGCCGGGCCCGTTCGCCCGCAACGTGCTCGATGCGGCGCTGCTGCAGGAGGCGTTCTCGGGTCACGACGAGTTCGACTCGACCTCGATCGACGCGCCGGTCCCGCCGGTGGTCGAGGCGGCCCGGCAGGCGGACGTCGCCGGTCTGCGCATCGGCGTGGTCAAGGAGTTCGGCGGCGAGGGGTACCAGCCCGGCGTGCTCGCGCGGTTCCACGAGACGGTCGACCTGCTGGAGTCCCTCGGGGCCAAGGTGGTCGAGGTCTCCTGCCCGACGTTCGGCTACGCGCTCCCGGCGTACTACCTGATCGCCCCCTCGGAGTGCTCGTCCAACCTCGCCCGCTTCGACGCCATGCGCTACGGCCTGCGCGTCGGGGACGACGGCACCCGCAGCGCCGAGGAGGTCATGGCGCTCACCCGGGCCGCCGGCTTCGGGCCCGAGGTCAAACGGCGGATCATGCTGGGCACCTACGCCCTGTCGTCGGGCTACTACGACGCCTACTACGGCCAGGCGCAGAAGGTCCGCACGCTGATCTCGCGCGACTTCGAGGCGGCCTTCCACCAGGTGGACGTGCTGATCTCGCCGACCACGCCGACGACCGCGTTCCCGATCGGGGAGCGCGCCGACGACCCGATGGCGATGTACCTGGCGGACCTGTGCACGATCCCGAGCAACCTCGCGGGGAACGCCGCGATCTCGGTGCCGTGCGGTCTCGCCGACGAGGACGGGCTGCCGGTCGGCCTGCAGATCATGGCTCCGGTGCTCGGCGACGACCGGTGCTACCGCGTCGGCGCGGCGGTCGAGAAGGCGTACGCCGACCGGTGGGGCGGCCCGCTGCTGTCCAAGGCGCCCGCGCTCTAGAGGGAGGGAACGACGCATGATCAACGACATCGATCTCGCGGTTCCGGTCCCCGTGCGCGCGGACCGGGTCGCCGATGCGAGGAACGCAGTGAAGGGACGGGCTTACCTGTGAGCAGCACTGAGACGCTCATGCCGTACGACGAGGCGCTGGAGCGCTTCGAGCCGGTGCTGGGGCTGGAGACGCACGTCGAGCTCGGCACCGAGTCGAAGATGTTCTGCGGCTGCTCGACGACGTTCGGGGCGCCGCCCAACACGCACGTGTGCCCGGTCTGCCTGGCGCTGCCCGGCTCGCTGCCGGTGGCCAACGCCAAGGCGATCGAGTCGACCATCAGGATCGGCCTCGCGCTGAACTGCTCGATCGCGGAGTGGTGCAGGTTCGCCCGGAAGAACTACTTCTATCCGGACATGCCGAAGAACTACCAGATCAGCCAGTACGACGAGCCGCTGTGCACCGAGGGCTACCTGGACGTCCAGGTGGAGGGCAAGACCGTCCGGGTGGAGATCGAGCGGGTGCACCTCGAGGAGGACACCGGCAAGTCCACCCACGTGGGCGGGGCCACCGGCCGCATCCAGGGCGCCGACTACTCGATCGTCGACTACAACCGCGCGGGGATCCCGCTGGTCGAGATCGTCACCAAGCCCGTCGAGGGGACGGACCGGCTCGCTCCCGAGGTGGCCAGGGCGTACGTCACGGAGCTGCGCGAGCTCCTGCGCTCCCTCGGCGTCTCCGACGTCCGGATGGAGGAGGGCTCGCTGCGCTGCGACGTCAACGTGTCCCTGATGCCGCGCGGATCCTCGGAATGGGGAACCCGTACCGAGACCAAGAACGTCAACTCGCTGCGCAGCGTCGAGCGGGCCGTCCGGGGTGAGATCGAGCGTCAGGCGGCGATCCTGGCGGACGGCGGGCGGATCATCCAGGAGACCCGTCACTTCCACGAGGACAGCGGGGCGACCACGTCCGGCCGGTCCAAGGAGGAGGCGCAGGACTACCGCTACTTCCCCGAGCCCGACCTGGTGCCGATCGCGCCCGATCCCGCGTGGGTGGCGACGCTGAAGGCCGAGCTGCCCGAGCTGCCGTCCGTACGGCGGGCCCGCCTCCAGGCGGAGTGGGGAGTCTCCGATCTCGACATGGCGGCCATGCACAACGCCGGCGCCATCGAGCTGGTCGAGGCGACGGTCGCCGCCGGCGCCCCGGCCGCCGACGCCCGCAAGTGGTGGATGGGCGAGCTGGCCCGGCGGGCCAACGAGACGGGCACCGCTCTCGCGGACCTGCCCATCACGCCCGGCGACGTCGCCAAGGTGACCGAGCTGGTGTCCTCGGGGGCGCTCAACGACAAGCTGGCCCGCCAGGTGCTCGAAGGGGTGCTGGCCGGAGAGGGCACGCCGGAGGCCGTCGTCGAGAGCCGGGGCCTGCGGATCGTCAACGACGAGGGCGAGCTGTCCGCGATCATCGACCAGGTGCTGGCGGACAACGCCGACGCGGCGGACAAGGTGCGATCGGGCAAGATCGCGGCTGTGGGCGCCCTGGTCGGCGGAGTCATGAAGGCCAGCCGCGGCAAGGCCGACGCCGGCCGGGCCCGCGAGCTCATCCTCGAGAAGCTCGGAGTCGAGGGATAGGTCTCCACCCGCCGCGAGCGGCCCGCCGTCCGGCGGGCCGCTCGCAGCGGGTTTCGTGCCTGGATGATGCCTGGATGACGGGTGTGCGGGCGCGAACGCCGTGTGCCGAACGGTGACGTTGTTGTGCCGGCGAGCTTCTGGCACACAGAACGTTGTTGTTTCATGACATATCTCCAAGGCAGGCTTTAGGGTTGGCTGAACGGAGTTGCCCTTGAGCCGGAGGAGACCGAGGCGTGCGGAACGCCGGAGCGTCGATTGATCCGCCGACGGATCCGCTGTCGGCCGTTCCCGCCTCCGATCCGCCCAAGAAGCATCCGGTCCGGTCGAACGCGTCCGCTCTGCCTCCGGGAGTCTCCGCCGACATCTTCGGCGAGCGGCCGGGGCCGTCCGCGCCCGGGCCGTCGGCCTCGGCGCAGGGCAGCAGCCTTCCCCCGCCGGCGGCCAAGGTCGAGCTCTGGCCGGTGGTCGAAAAGACGATCATCGAGGAACCCGCCCCGTTCGAACCGGGACCCGAGCCGAAACGGCGGACGCTCCGCTACACGGTCGCCGGCCTGGTCCTCCTGCTGCTGCTCGCCTATCTGATTCCCGCGATCTCCATGTCCGGCCGGATCCTGCCCGGGACCATGGTCCTCGGCGTCGACATCGGCGGGCAGACCGTGTCCGACGCGGCGTTGAGCCTGCAGGAGAAGCTGTACACCGAGACCCGCTCGCCCATCGTCGTCCGGCAGGGCACCCACCGCATTCCCGTCGACCCCCTTGAGGCGGGGCTCCAGTTCGACGCCGAGGCGACCGCGGGTCAGGCGCCGATCGGCTTCCCCAGTCCCGCGGAGGTCGTGGGGTCGATCTTCGGAGGCCGTGAGATCACACCGGTGGTCTCGGTCGACCAGGTCAAGCTGGAGGCCGCCGTGGCCAAGGACGTCGGGGCCTCCCTCGAGGACCCGGCGCAGGAGGGCGGGGTCAAATTCAAGGGGACGGTCCCCGTACCGGTCTATCCGCATCCGGGCAACGGGATCGACAAGACGATCGTGGCCCGGGACATCCAGCGGGCCTACCTCAGCCCGGACGTCACGGTCATGGCCGCGGCCGTGAAGGACGTCCCCCAGGTCGACCGGGCCGCCGTCCAGCAGGCCGTGGCCTGGGCGAAGAATGCGGTGGCCGAGCCGATCACGCTGACCCTCGGCGCGAAGTCCGTCCAGCTCCCTCCGGCGGTCCTGGCCGGGCACCTGTCGTTCGTGCCCGAGGGCCGATCCCTGAAGCCCCGGTTCGACGCCGCGGCCGCCGCCGTCGGCTTCGAGCACCGCCTGGTCGCCGCCGAGGCCGGAGCCAGGAACGCCACGTTCACGATCGAGGACGGCAAGCCGGTCCTGGTGCACGCCCGGGCGGGCAAGCGGGTGGACACCGGCCGGCTCGGGGTCGACATGATCAAGGCGATGGAGGGCGGGGGCCGTACCGTGCCGGTGACGCTGGTCGGCGCTCCGCCGGTCGTGACGGACACCGACGCGCTGAAGATGGGCGTCGAGGAGAAGATCGGCGAATTCACGACCTCCTACGCCTGCTGCCAGCCGCGGGTCGCCGACATCCAGGCCGCCGCCCGCATGCTGGACACCCATCTGGTCAGGCCGGGGGAGACGTTCTCGTTCAACGAGTTCGTCGGGAGGCGGGACGCCGCCGGCGGGTTCAGCGGAGCCGCCATGCCCACCCAGATCCGGGGCACGGCCGGCTCGGACGTCGCGGGCATGACCCAGATCGCGACCACGATGCTCAACGCCGTGATCCGCGCCGGGCTTGGGGACATCGAGCGCACGCCGCCCGACGTCTACACGCCGCAGTATCCGGCCGGGATGGACGCCGCGGTGTCCTATCCGGAGCCGGACCTGAAATGGACCAACGACAGCCCGTACGGCGTGCTGATCCAGGCCTCGGCGAGTGACACGTCGCTGGTCGTCTCCCTGTGGAGCACCAAGCGGTACGACGTGGAGGTCCGCGATCCGGTAAAGACCCGGTTCCTCCACCTCGCGCCGGTGGAGGGCAGCGGTCCGAACTGCGTGCCGGTCCCCGAGCAGCCGGGCTTCACGGCAGAGGTGACGCGGATCCTCAAGCGGGACGGCAAGGCCGAGGACCGCCAGTCGTTCACCACCGTCTACCACCCCCAAGCCGCGATCACCTGCCCCGCCCCTCCCTCGTGATCATGCGCAGGTTCGCGATCATCATCGCTGACCTGGGCCGATGCCGGGCGTGATCATGCACGCCCGGCCTGGCCGCTCAGCCCTTCCCGGTCGGCACCACGAGGATGCGGTCGTCGCCCTGGCGAGGTGAGCCGCGGCCGTCCTTGTTGCTGGTGCCGACCCACAGGGTCCCGTCGGGGGCGGTGGTCACCGCGCGCAGCCGGCCGTACTCCCCGGTGTAGAGGGCCTCGGGCCGCCCGACCCGGCCTTCCCCGTTCAGCGGGATCCGCCACAGCCGCTGGCCGCGCAGCGCCGCCGCCCACAGGGAGCCGTCGGCGTAGGCGAGCCCGGACGGCGAGGCCTCGGCGGTCGACCAGGTGAGCAGCGGATCGGTGTACTTGCCCTTCCCGCCCATGCCCTCGACGTCGGGCCAGCCGTAGTTGTGGCCCTTCTCGATCTGGTTGATCTCGTCGTAGGTGTTCTGGCCGAACTCCGTGGCGTACATGCGGCCGGCGGAGTCCCAGGCCAGCCCCTGGACGTTGCGATGGCCGTACGACCAGATCAGGGTCCCGAAGGGGTTGCCGGGAGCGGGCTTGCCGTCCAGCGTCATCCGCAGGATCTTGCCGGCCAGGGAGTTCCTGTCCTGGGCCAGCCCGCGCTCGCCGGTCTCGCCGGTCGACGCGTAGAGGTTGCCGTCGGGGCCGAATGCCAGGCGGCCCCCGTTGTGGATCGATCCCCGCGGGATGCCCGTGACGAGGGGGACGGGATCGGACAGGCCGCCGTCGTACCGGTAGCGGACCACCCGGTTGTCACCTTCAGCCGAGAAGTACACGAAGACGTAGTGGTCGGTCGCGAAGCTCGGGGACACGGCCACGCCGAGGAGCCCGCCCTCCCCGCTCGGTGAAACGCCGTCGATCACCCCGACGTCCGAGACCTGCCCCGCCGGGGTGACCCGGACCAGCTTGGCCGAATCCCGCTCCGTCACGAGCGCGTCGCCGCCGGGCAGGAACGCGATGGCCCAGGGCACGGCGAGATCCGTGACCAGCGTGCGCGGCTGCCCGGACGGCCGCGCCGGCGCCGATCCCTCCAGCGGGGCGGGCGTCAGGGCCCCGCCCTGTTCCGGTACGGCGCCGCCGGGCGCCGGCGCCGCCGGCGCGGCCGAGCATGCCGTGACCATCGTGATCGTCGTGATCGTCACGGCCAGCGCCAGCGACGACGCCCATCGTGCGTATCGGCCCGTCTTCACCATGTTTCGTGACCTCCCTCGTCCCTTCCATACTCGCGTTCCGCGGCGAAGGTTCCCTAGGTTTGTTCATGTGAAGATCTGGGTCGCCTCGCAGGACCTCGCCGACGTGCTGTCCGATCTGCCCAAGGAGTTGCCGGATGATCCTCCGGAGATCGAGTGCGCCGTCTACGACGGCCGGGGACCGTTGCCCGGCCCGCCCGAGGAGGTGGAGATCTGGGTGCCGCCGCTCGTACCGGTGCCCGACATCCCCGGGCTCCTCGGCCGGATGACCGGACTGCGCGTGCTGCAGACCGTGACCGCGGGCGTCGAACCGTACCTCCCGCACGTCCCGGCGGGGGCGGTGCTCTGCAACGCCCGCGGCGTGCACGACGCCGGGACCGCCGAGTGGATCGTCGGCGCGGCGATCGCCGTGCTCCGTGAGTTCCCCGGGTTCGCCGCGGCCCAGGCCAGGCGTGAGTGGACCTACCACCACACCGACGTCCTCGACGGCTCCACCGTTCTGATCGTCGGGTACGGCTCGATCGGCGAGGCCGTGGAACGCCGCCTGGCCGGGTTCGAGGTCGACGTGGTCCGCGTGGCCAGGACCGCACGCGAGGGCGTCCACGGGGAGGACGAACTCCCCGGTCTGCTGCCCTCGGCCGACGTCGTCGTCCTGCTCGTCCCGGTGACGGCCGGCACCGTGGGCATGGTGGACGCCCGGTTCCTCGCGCGGATGAAGGACGGGGCCGTGCTCGTGAACGCGGCGCGGGGCACCGTCGTCGACACGGACGCGCTGGTCGCCGAACTCGAGAGCGGACGGCTGCGCGCCGCCCTCGACGTGACCTCCCCGGAACCGCTGCCCGCGGACCATCCCCTGTGGACCGCGCCCGGAGTGTTCATCACCCCGCACATCGCCGGCAGCTCACCGGCGTCGGTACGGCGGACGCGAGAACTCGTGCGGACACAGGTCGCCAGATACGTGACCGGCGAGAGACTCGCTAACATGATCACGGGTCATTACTGAGTGCTTGTCGTCGAGACGACACGGGCGACCAGGCACTTGACTGGCGGTCCTGACTGGTCCATTAAGGATTCCGGAACGTGGCTGCTCCGTGACCTGTAGTGCGTACGGTGAACGTCGTCGCGCGTGGCCGGTTATCAGATCGGTGACGACTCACCGGTTGTCGCCGTGCGGATCAGGCGCCTTGCGCAGACTGGCCATGTGACATGGAGAGTAAAGCCGCGTCGAGGACGGGAGGGGCAGTGACATCACACCCCGCCGGGCACGACGACGACGACACGGCTCCGTCTCCGGACCCACCGGCACCGGACGTGACGGCGCCGGAAACGGAGCCACCGGAGACGGCGGAGGCGGTGGAGACGGTGGAGACGGACGCGCCGACGTCCGACGCCGCCGGCCAGGACCGCGAGGCGACGGCCACGGAGACGGTTGCACAGACGGCTACAGGGACAAGGGACACAGGGGCGATACGCGTGGACGGCAGGCGCAACCCGAGGGGTTCGCTCATCGCCGTGGCCGGACTCGGCGCGGTGGGGCTCGCCGCCGCGTTGATTAGCGGAGGCTCCTCGTCCGTGATCGCCGCGGTGGCCGGCGTCGCCGCAGGCCTTCTCGCCGCGATCTCGCTGTTCCTGGCCGCCTCCCGCGCCCAGCAGGGGCAACGGCCGCGGCCCGCCGCGTCGCGCTGGCTGGCGGTGGGCACCCTGACCTGGCTCGTCGGCATCGGGCTGCGCCCGGTGGCCGACGGCACCCCCTTCGTGCTCACCTTCGCCGACCTGCTGCTTCTCGTCGGGTCCGTGCTGATGGCGATCGGCTGCGGGACCGTCGTGACCCCCTCCGCCTACAGCAGGAGCGCGTTCCGGCAGGCCGCCGACGCCTACCTGGGCGCCGCGTCGATCTTCACGGTGGGCTGGGTCCTGCTGCTCGGGCCCGCCTTCCAGAAGGCGGAGGAACCCGGAGCCTTCATCTCCACCCTGGCGTTGCCGATCGTCTGCCTGTTCGCGGCCTGCGCGGTTGCGCCGGGCGTGGCCGCCGCCCGCTCGGGAGGCCGTGTCGTCGGCCTCGCCGGTGTGATCGTGCTCGGCGCCGTCACCGTGGCCGAGGTGAGCACCGCCCTGGCCCGGCTCAGCGGCGACGACCCGCCTCTGGTGACGGTCCTGATCGCGCCGGCCGCCTTCCTCGTGCTCGCCGTCGCGCCGTGGCTCGACCAGCGGCGCTTCCGCAAGCCCCTGCCGACCGCGCTCACGGCCGCCACACCGCTCGTGCTGGTGGCCGTCGCCACCGTCGCCGTGGCCGTCCAGGCGGTCGGCGGCGACCGGGACGCGGCCCTGTCCGCCGTCGCGGCCTCCGTCGTCCTCGTCCTGCTCGGCCGGCTGTTCGTGCTCCTGGTCGAGACCGCGGGCATGCGCCGCCTCGTCGACGTCGGCGAGCGGCAACTGCGCCAGTTGGCGGAGAACGCGGGCGACCTCGTTCTCGTGTGCGATCACGACGGCGTCATCAGGGAGATCGGCGCAGCCGTACAGGAGACGTACGGCTACTGCCCCGAAGACCTCGAGGGCCGCCCGATGTTCGACTACATCCACCCCGAGGACGTGCCCGGCATCCACGCGCTGCTGCGGCGCATGACCGCCTACGAGGACGGGGCCGACGGGCACGGGACCTGCAGGATCGCCTGCCGGGTACGGGCGGCGGACGGCACCTGGCGGCCGACCGAGTCGGTCGCCACGCGGGACGTCCGGAACGAGGACCAGATCCTCGTCAGCGTCCGCGACATGAGCGACCAGGTGGCGCTGCGCAACCAGGTCACCCACCTGACCTTCCACGACGGCGTCACGGGCCTGCCCAACCGGGCCTACTTCGAGGAGCGCGCCCGGGAGGTCCTCGCCCGCCGGGGCTCCGGCCGCACCGCCGTGATCTTCCTGGACCTCGACGGCTTCACCGGGGTCAACGACTCGGTCGGCCACGCGAGCGGCGACTACCTGCTCGGCCAGGCCGCACGCCGGCTCCGCTCCGCCGTACGGGCCGACGACACGCTGGCCCGCTGGGGCGGCGACGAGTTCGCGGTGCTGCTGGAGGGCGGCGTGTCCTCCGGGTCGGACGCCCAGACCGCGATCGACCTGGCGGAACGGCTCGTAAGGGCGGTGTCGTCCGAGCCCTTCCGGGTGGCCGACCGCGACATGGCCCTCACCGCCAGCGTGGGCGTCGCGTTCGCCGAGGACGGCGTGTCCGCCGGCGACCTGCTCCGCAACGCCGACGTCGCGATGTCCCGGGCGAAGGAACTCGGCGGCAGGCGGGTCGAGGTGTTCGCCGCGCAGATGCACGCCGACGTCGTACGGCGACTGGAGATCGCGGCCGACCTCCAAAGGGCCCTGCTCGACAACCAGTTCGCCATCGAGTACCAGCCCGTCGTCGACCTGGCGACCTCCCGCGTCACCGCGGTGGAGGCGCTGGTCCGCTGGTGGCGGGGGAGCGCGTTCGTGCCGCCCGAGCAGTTCCTCGGGCCGGCCGAGGACACGGGCCTCATCGTGCCGCTGAGCGAATGGATATTGCGCGAGGCGTGCAATGAGGTGGCCGCGTGGCGGGCCTCGTCGCTGGACATCGGCCTGTCGCTCAACCTGTCCCTGCGTCAGATCACGGCTCCGCGGTTCGTCGAGACCGTCTCCCAGGCGCTCGCGGAGAGCGGGCTGCCCGCCAGTGCGCTGACCCTCGAAGTCATTGAGGAGATGCTCGTCGAGGACGCCGAGGACACGATCAACAAGCTGTCGCAGCTGCGCGCCCTCGGAGTACGGCTCGCCATCGACGACTTCGGCACCGGCTACGCGTCGCTGGCGTTCCTCCGCCAGCTGCCCGTCGACATGATCAAGATCGACCCGTCGTTCGTCTCCGGCCTGGGGCGGGACGAGACCCTCACGCTGCTGACCCGCACGATCGTACGGCTCGGCCATGATCTCGGCCTGATCGTCGTCGCCGAGGGGATCGAGCGCCCCGAGCAGCTCGAGCTGCTGCGGGAGATGGGCTGCACCCGCGGCCAGGGCTACCTGGTCGGCCGCCCCATGGCCGCCCGCGGCGTCGACTCCCTCATGCGCACATCCCTCCAGAACACGGCGTGATTCGCCGAGCCGCTGTGTTTGATTGCCGAGCCTCCGGCTCGGCGGGCTCGGGGCGCTCTTTTTGGCGACGCCTTCCCTCGTCGCTCGGGGTCGCTCGTTCCTCGCTCCCCGCTCGCTCCTCAGTCCAGGCACCGCCGCGCCCCTCGCGTGACGCTTGCGCACCGCAGGCCACTTTGTTCCCCATCTAATGGCTGGCGAGGATCGAGCTTCAGGATCGTGCGAGGGGCGCGGCCGGGATCTGGACTGAGGAACGCCCGCAGCGAGGAACGAGCGAGGACGTGACGAGGGAAGACCCGGCCAAAAAGAGCGCCCCGAGCCCGCGCGAGCGGAGCGAGCGCAATCAAACACATCCCGGATGCTGAGATAACCGTCCCAGATGATTTGACGTGGGGGCTCGGGATCGGACATGGTGTAGCCATGCATCGCGATGGGATTCTCGTAGTACTTCGCAGGCGCGCAGCCTGACGAAGTCTCAGTCCTGCGCGCGCCCCAGCTCCGCTCAGCGGATTGGGGCATTTTTTATGCCATAGCAATCCCAGCAGACAAGCTCAGCCACAAGGAACGAGCCGATGACCGAACAGATGACAGGTGCCCAGGCTCTCGTGCGAGCCCTGGAGCACGTGGGGGTCGACACGGTGTTCGGGATCCCGGGCGGCGCAGTGCTCCCCGCCTACGATCCCCTTTACGACTCGGTCAAGGTCCGGCACGTGCTTGTACGGCACGAGCAGGGCGCCGGCCACGCTGCTGAGGGATATGCCCAGGCCACCGGCAAGGTGGGGGTGTGCATGGCCACCAGCGGTCCGGGAGCGACCAACCTGGTCACGCCGATCGCCGACGCCTACATGGACTCGGTGCCGATCGTCGCGATCACCGGTCAGGTCCCGACGCCGCTGATCGGGACCGACGCCTTCCAGGAGGCGGACATCTCCGGCATCACCATGCCGATCACCAAGCACAACTTCCTCGTCACCGAGGCCGCGGACATTCCCAGGACGATCGCCGAGGCGTTCCACATCGCGTCGACCGGCCGTCCTGGCCCGGTGCTGGTGGACATCGCCAAGGACGCGCTGCAGGACATGATGGAGTTCTCGTGGCCGCCGGTCATGCAGCTCCCCGGCTACCGTCCCGTCACCCGGCCGCATTCCAAGCAGATCCGCGAGGCCGCCAAGTTGATGATCGAGGCCAAGCGCCCGGTCCTCTACGTGGGCGGCGGCGTGCACAAGGCGCACGCGTCGGCCGAGCTGATCGAGCTCGCCGAGCTGACCGGGATCCCCGTCGTGACCACGCTGATGGCCCGCGGCACGTTCCCCGACAGCCACCCCCAGCACATGGGGATGCCCGGCATGCACGGCAGCGTCGCCGCGGTCGGCGCCCTGCAGCGGTCCGACCTGCTGATCGCGCTGGGCACGCGGTTCGACGACCGGGTGACCGGTCAGCTGTCCAGCTTCGCGCCGAACGCCAAGGTCATCCACGCCGACATCGACCCGGCGGAGATCTCGAAGAACCGCCACGCGGACGTGCCGATCGTGGGCGACTGCCGTGAGGTGATCGGCGACCTCGTCACGATCATGCGCAACGAGCACGACGAGGGCCGCAAGGGCGACTACTCCGAATGGTGGCAGCTGCTCAACGGATACAAGCAGACCTATCCACTCGGTTATGAGTCGTACACCGACGGATCCCTCGCTCCGCAGTACGTCATGGAGCGGCTGAGCGCCATCGTCGGGCCGGACGCCTTCTACGTGGCGGGCGTCGGCCAGCACCAGATGTGGGCCGCGCAGTTCATCGGCTACGAGAACCCCGGCTCGTTCATCAACTCGGGCGGCGCGGGGACGATGGGCTTCGCCGTCCCCGCCGCGATGGGCGCCAAGATGGGGCGGCCGGACGCCACGGTGTGGGCCGTCGACGGCGACGGCTGTTTCCAGATGACCAACCAGGAGCTCGCCACCTGCGCGATCGAAGGTGTGCCAGTCAAGATCGCGGTCATCAACAACGGTAACCTCGGCATGGTCAGGCAGTGGCAGACGCTGTTCTACGACGAGCGCTACTCCAACACGGACCTGCAGAGGGTCAAGAGGATTCCGGACTTCGTGAAGCTGGCCGAGGCATACGGATGCGTGGGCCTGCGCTGCGAGCGACCGGAGGACGTCGACGCCACCATCCGCAAGGCCATGGAGATCAACGACGTGCCCGTGGTGGTCGACTTCGTCGTCCACCAGGACGCGATGGTCTGGCCGATGGTCGCGGCCGGCACGAGCAATGACGACATCAAGTACGCCCGTGACATGGCGCCGAAGTGGGAGAACGAAGAATGAGCGGTCGGGGCGACGGGGCCTGCGCCGAGGGCGCCATGAGGAGGATGAACGCATGAGCCGTCATACGCTGTCCGTGCTGGTCGAGAACAAGCCGGGGGTCCTGGCGAGGGTCGCCGCGCTCTTCAGCCGGCGCGGGTTCAACATCGACTCCCTGGCCGTCGGGCCCACCGAGCATCACGACATCTCGCGGATGACCATCGTGGTGAACGTGGAGGCCCTGCCTCTCGAGCAGGTCACCAAGCAGCTCAACAAGCTGGTCAACGTTCTCAAGATCGTGGAATTGGACAACGCCCAGTCGGTGCAGCGCGAGCTGATGCTGATCAAGGTGAGGACCGATTCCGAGAGCCGGTCCCATGTCCTGGAACTGGTGAACCTCTTCCGCGCCCGCTGCGTCGACGTCGCCCCGGACGCGGTGACGATCGAGGTGACCGGCACGACCGACAAGCTGGCCGCGTTCGTCAAGGTCCTGGAGCCGTACGGCATCAAGGAGCTTGTGCAGTCGGGCATGGTCGCCGTCGGCCGGGGCGCCCGTTCCATCACCGACCGCTCGCTGCGGGCACTCGACCGCATCGCCTAGCCGTACGCGCCGCACAGCCGTACGCACGTGGTCGGGCCCGTGCCGAGCGAGCGCGACCATCCGATTCCTGAAAGGCAAGCAAGTGACTGAGATCTACTACGACGACGACGCCGACCTGTCGATCATCCAGGACCGCCACGTCGCCGTCCTCGGATACGGAAGCCAGGGCCACGCCCACGCGCTCAGCCTGCGTGACTCCGGCGTCGACGTCCGGGTGGGCCTGCCCGAGGGCTCCAAGAGCCGGGAGAAGGCCGAGGCCGACGGCCTGCGCGTGCTGACGCCCTCCGAGGCGGTCGAGGAGGCCGACCTCACGATGATCCTCGCGCCGGACCACATCCAGCGGCACCTCTACGCCGAGCACGTCGCGCCGAACCTGGTCGAGGGCGACGCGCTGTTCTTCGGGCACGGCCTCAACATCCGGTACGGCCTCATCGAGGCGCCCGAGGGCGTCGACGTCGCCATGGTCGCGCCCAAGGGCCCGGGCCACCTCGTCCGCCGGCAGTACGCGGCCGGCCGCGGCGTACCGGTCCTCGTCGCCGTCGAGCGCGACGCGACCGGCAAGGCGTGGCCGCTGGTCCTGTCGTACGCCAAGGGCATCGGCGGCACCCGCGCGGGCGCGCTGAAGACGACCTTCACCGAGGAGACCGAGACCGATCTGTTCGGCGAGCAGGCCGTGCTCTGCGGCGGCGTGTCCGAGCTCATCAAGGCCGGGTTCGAGACGCTGATCGAGGCCGGCTACCAGCCTGAGGTCGCCTACTTCGAGTGCCTCCACGAGATGAAGCTGATCGTGGACCTGATGTACGAGGGCGGCATCTCCAAGATGTACTGGTCGGTGTCCGACACCGCCGAGTACGGCGGCTACACCCGCGGCCCGCGCGTGGTCAACTCCGAGACCAAGAAGGAGATGCGCCGCATCCTCGACGAGGTCCAGGACGGCCGCTTCGCGCGTGAGCTGGTCGAGGAGTTCGACTCGGGTCAGAAGGAGTTCAACAAGTTCCGCGAGGAGCTGGCGGGGCACCCGATCGAGCAGACCGGTGCCAAGCTGCGCCCGATGATGAGCTGGCTGAAGGGCGAGTAGCCCACGGCGCCGGTCTCGCGCCGGCCCGGACTCAGTGCGACGACGCGGCGCCGCCGATCTCGGCGGCGCCGCGTCGCGCTTTCAGTCACCCGGTACGGCTCAGCACCGGACGGGCTTGAGCCACGAACACTCGAGGTCGCCGTTCGCGGGCGGGCTCTTCCTCAGGACCGACGCGCCGTCGACCGCGGTCGACCGCTTGAACTCGGCCAGCCGGATGGCGATCTGGTCCTCCAGGTCCTTGGGCGACCCGGAGAGATATCCGTTAGAGATCACGGAGAAGACGAGAGGCTCGCCGTCGGCGCTGGTCACGTAGCCCGACAGGGCCGAGACGCCGGTCAGCGACCCGGTCTTCGCGTGGACGTTCCCCGCCGCCGCGGTGCCCGCCATCCTGCTGCTGAGGGTGCCGCCGACGAACCGTTCGCTCTCGCCCGCGACGGGCAGCGCGCCGTACCAGGTCGTGAACCAGGGCTTGGCCCTGAGGTTCACGAGCAGCGAGGCGATGCCCGACGGCGTCAGGCCGTCGATCCTGGACAGGCCGGAGCCGTCGCGCAGCCGTGCGGTCGGGACTCCGTTGTTCTGCGCGAACGCCGAGGTGACCGCGAGACCGGCCGCCCAGCTGCCCTGGCCGGAGACCTTGCGGCCCATCGCCTTGGTGAGGATCTCCGCGTGCATGTTGTTGCTCAGCTTCATGAACGGGACGAGGAGCTCGCCGAGCGGCATCGATCGATGATCGGCCACCGTCGTGGCACCGCTGGGGGCGGCCCCGCGGACAGTGGGACCGTGGACGAGCACTCCGTGCTTGGCGAGTGCGGCCCGGAACAGCGACGCCGTGTAGAGCGTCGGGTCCCACACCGAGATCCAGTCTTCGTACCGGTCGGCCACGGTGCCGGTGATCACGACGGTGTTGGTGCCGTGCTCACGGGTGATGTCGGCGTTGGTGGTGGTGCCGGTGACCGCCTTGTTGACGATCTTCAGGTAGTCGGTGGGAGGCGTGGTGGTGATCTTGGCGGGCTTGCCCGGCGCGCTCCCCGGGTCCGCTGAGACGATCACCGATCCGGCGTCGTAGTCGGTGTCGGGCGACGTGGTCAGCGCGGAGATCTGTCCCGCGTAGTAGTACGGCTCGTCGTCCCAGGTCCAGTCGGCGCCGAGCCGTACGCCGTCGAACCAGGTGTCGTCGGCGACCAGACGGCCGGTGACCTCCTTGACCCCCGACCGGGCGACCTTCGCGGCGAGCGCGTCGTAGTCGGCGGCGAGCATGGTGGGGTCGCCCGTCCCCTTCAGCACGAGGTCGCCCTTGACCGAGCGCCCCGGCTTCGACGTCGCGAGGACCGTCGTGCTGAACCGGTAGTCCAGGCCCAGCGTCTCCACCGCGGCGGCCGAGGTGACCAGCTTCGTGTTGGACGCCGGGATGAACAGCTTGCCCGGCTGGAGCGAGTAGAGGTCCTCGCCCGTCTCCGCGCTCTTCACGACCACCCCCGCCTGGGCGACCGCGAGCCGTGGATCGTCGAGTATCTGGTCGATGTCATGCGTCAGATCGCTGACCCCGGGCGCCGGATCGAGAGCGCTCGCCGGAATGCCGGAACCCGCGACCCCCGCCACGAGAACCGCACCAACGAGCGCGATCGAGCTTCGTCGTGACAACCGCACAATCAACCCCCAATGACAGGCCTTTCGCGATCATTGAGAATTCTCGACGGCACCTCAATACGGAAATATGCGTATCTGTTCCCGGATGAGGGGTGATCAGGCCTGCGCGGCCACCAGGAAGGCGCAGTCACCGAAGGCGACCTCGTCACCCGTCCGCACCCGGGCGGGCCCGGCCACCCGCCAGCCGTTCAGCCTGGTCCCGTTCATGGAACCCAGGTCGACCAGCGTCCAGGAATCGTCGCCGTCCTTGCGCAACTCGGCGTGGACCCGGGAGACCGTCAGGTCGGTCAGCACGAGATCGCAGGCCGTTCCCCTGCCGACGACGTAGCGGGCACGGCTGTCCACGGGGAGCGCGAGACGGGGCAGTCGAGGCCGGCGCCACGCGGCCTCGATCCGCTGGGTGAAGTCCGACACCGAGCCGACGGCCTCCGTGATGCGCCTGCGCCAGCGGCCGCGGTGAGGCAGGTCGGCGATCAGCTCGTCCAGCTCGCCGCGGCTTCGGGCCCGCAACGCCATGTCGACACGGCCGACGAAGGTCTCCATGGACAGACGCCCCTCGGCGGCGCGGTCGCGGAGCTCGCTGAGCGCGCGCTCGCGATCCCCGTCGGAGGCGCGAACCGGGGGAGAACTCATGATTGGAGTATCCGACGCACGCGCGCGGAGTGTCCAGAAGATCCCTGCATTCTCTCCTTTTTGGGGCCGCTCTTACCGATGGTTTGGTCAGGGCTTGCCGAAGTCCTGAGTCCAGTACGGGCCGCCGGCCTTGGCGTAGCCGACGCCGATCTCCGTATAGGCGCAGTTCAGGATGTTCGCCCGGTGCCCGGAGCTGTTCATCCAGCCGTTCACGACGGCGGCGGCGCTGCTGTAGCCCTTGGCGATGTTCTCGGCGGCCGCGGAGAACGAGTAACCGGCCGCCTTGATGCGGTCGACGAACGTCCTGCCGTCCTTGGAGTCGTGGTCGAAGTAGTTCTTCGCCGACATGTCGGACGAGTGGCCGAACGCGGCGGCGCGGAGCTTCGCGTTGGCCTTGAGCGGACGGCACCCGGCCTTCGCGCGCTCGGCGTTGGTGAGGCGCACGACCTCCTGCTCGACGGCCGTGCCGACGCCGGAGGAGGAGCCGCCCGAGGAAGAGCCACCCGTCGAGGTTCCACCCGATCCCGAGGTGCCCCCGGAGGTTCCGCCTGACGTCGAGCCGCCTGAGGATCCGCTGCTCGGGGGAGGCGCGGGGCAGGTCACGCGAATCTGCTTCGAGGTGCCGCTGTGCCCCTTCTGGTCGGAGACGGTCGTGTAGAACAGGCCGTTCGCGCAGGGAAGGGCGACCGTCAGCTTCGAGTTCACGACGCTCTTCGAGCCGATCTTCGCCAGCCGGTCGTTCCCCGGCTGCACCTTCCAGACGCGAACCTGGAACGTCGCCTTGTCGACGCAACCGGCGCGCGAGCCCGCCGCACGGACCTTCCCGTCAGACCCGCGGGACGGCACTCCCGCGAAGACCCGGCAGTTCTTCCCCGCCGTCGGGCTGGGGGAGGGAGACGGGGACGGTGTCGGGGTGGGGCTGGTGGAGACCTCGGCCTGCGCGTTGGCGACGGGTGCCGCGGTGGGGGTGGAAGTCGTCTGGGCGCCACAGGCCGCGAGACTCCCGACGCACAGGATCGCTCCGAGCGCTCTCTTCACGATCTTTCTCCAGTGGGGGTTCGACGCTGGATGCAAATCGCCATTATGGGGCGCTCAGACCGCATTTGTCCTGCTAAATCGCTCGTCTCTCTGAAATATCGCCCAAGTAGGACCGCCTCAGAGATCACATCAGCCACTCCAGGCGCGGCCTCCCGACGGCCTCTGGACCGATTTCTCCAGCGGTTGCGCGCCCGGCCGGGGTCGCCTGATCTCTTCGGCCGACTTGTCGAATGAATACCGAGTATGCATACTCAGTATTCATGTCGATCCGACACGGATTGCTCGCTCTGCTCAGTCAGGGATCACGACACGGCTACCAGTTGCGCGCCGAGTTCGAGGCGTCGACGGGGGCGACCTGGCCGCTGAACATCGGCCAGGTCTACACGACGTTGTCGCGCATGGAGCGGGACGGTCTCGTCGCGCCCGGCGAGCAGGACGAACAGGGCCGGATCGCCTACTCGATCACTCAGGACGGGCGAGCCGAGGTCGATCGGTGGTTCGCCACGCCCATCACCCAGACCGAGCGGCCGCGTGACGAGCTCGCCATCAAGCTCGCCATGGCCGTCACCGCCCCCGGAGTCGACGTCGGACGGGTCGTTCAGGCTCAACGGACCGCGACCATGCGGACCCTGCAGGAACTCACCCGGAACAAGCGCGGTCTGGACCGTCCGCTCGACACCGCGCAGACGCTGATTCTCGATTCCAAGATCTTCCAGGCCGAGGCCGAGCTGCGCTGGCTCGACCACTGCGAGGCCTTCCTCTCCCGCAGATCCCTCCAGCACCCCCAGGAACAGCAATGATCGATCGTGATCCGTCCCCCGTCCCACCCCCCGCAGAGGAGGATCCAGATCGTGATCTCGTCGTGGAACTGGCCGACGTCAGCCGTGTCCACGTTGAGGGGGCGCAGGTCGTCCACGCGTTGAAAGAGGTCAGCCTGGAGATCCGGGCGGGTGAGCTCATCGCGGTGATGGGGCCGTCGGGGTCCGGCAAGTCCACCTTGCTCAACATCGCGGGCGGCCTTGATCGGCCGACGTCCGGCGAGGTGATGGTGGAGGGGGAGCTCCTTGACCTCCTGCCGCCGTCACGGCTGGCCGCGCTGCGCAGGCGGCGTGTGGGTTATGTCTTTCAGGATCTCAATCTCATCCCGTCGTTGACGGCTGTCGAGAACGTGATGTTGCCGAGGGAATTGGACGGGGTTCGTACGGGGAAGGCGAGGCAGGAGGCTCTGGCTGTGCTCGGTGAGATCGGCCTCGCGGATCTGGCGGGTCGTTTCCCTGACGAGTTGTCCGGAGGTCAGCGTCAGCGGGTGGCCATCGCTCGTGCGCTGGTGGGGGAGCGGCGGCTGATCCTGGCCGATGAGCCGACCGGTGCGCTCGACACCGCGACGGGCGATGACATCCTGCGCCTGCTCCGCGCCAGGGCCGATGCCGGTGCGGCGGTTCTCCTTGTCACTCATGAGCCTCGGTATGCCGGCTGGGCCGACCGGGTCGTCTTCCTCAGGGACGGGCAGATCGTCGATTCGGCCACGGCCGGCCTGGTGAGCGCGCGATGAGCGCTTTCAGAGTCGCGCTCCGGATCTCCCGCAGGAACGCGTGGCGCTCCAAGAAACGCAGCGCGCTGATCCTCACCATGATCGCGCTACCGGTCCTCATCGCGACGTGCCTCGCCACCATGTTGGCCGGCTACCTGTACGAAGGCGACTACGGCGGGGACCTGCCCTTGGGTCGTGCAGACGTCGTGGTGTCCGGCTCTCCCGACTGGACCCATATGAGCCAGGACGGACAAGGCGGCGTCTCCTGGGACGGCGAGATGCCCGACCACGCGCGATCCTTCACCGCGCCCGAGGTCACCGCGATGTTCGGGCCGGAGAGCCGTGTGGTCCGGGCCGATCAAGGAGAACTGCGCTACCTGACCCCGCAGGGCTATCGCACGGACGTCGTCCGCCAGGCGGACCTGAGGGATCCGATCTTCCAGGGCACCTCTCTCCTACTGGACGGGAGGCTGCCGAAGGTGCCGGGCGAGGTGGTCATCTCCAGGGACGCGAGGGACAGGGGCCTGCGGATCGGCCAGACGCTGGTCGCCGGACGCACATCGTTGCACGTGGTGGGAGCGGCGATATTCCCCAACGGCATGACGCCCGACTTCGTCGCCTATCCGGGCAGCCTGCCCGACGGCGCCATCGAGGCCGTAGGGCCTGAAATGTCGACGTTCTGGATGGTGGACGCCCCGACGGCGGTGTCCTGGGCTGACGTCCCACGGCTGAACTCGAGAGGTCTGGTCGTCGTCAGTGGCGCCGCGGCGTCGTCGAACGTCGTGGAAGCCGGTTCCGTCGGCGGAGCCGACCTCGAGCTGGTCCCCTGGATCGCGATTATGTGGCTCGAGGTCGTCCTCCTCGCCGGGCCCGCGTTCGCCGTGGGTCAGCGGCGGCGGGCGCGGGAGTTCGCCCTGCTTTCCGTCCAGGGCGCCTCGCCGCGGCAGATCAAGGGGGTCGCCCGCGCCGACGGGTTGATCTTCGGCGTGACCGCCTCGTTGCTCGGTGCGGCGGCGGGCATCGGTACGGCGGCTCAGGCTGCACCGTGGTTCTCAGGCTGGTACGGAAAGTGGCCCGGGGGGTTCACGATCCCGTGGACGGCGGTGATGATCATCATCGCCATGGGCACCACAGCCGGGCTGCTGGCCTCTCTCGCTCCCGCTCGCGGCGCGAGCCATACGGATCCGGTCGCGGTGCTCACCGGCAGACGCGCACCAGGGCGTGACCGGGCGGGCCGTCCAGTGCTGGGTCTCGTTCTCATTCTCGCCGGTGTCACGGGCATGGCGGTGGGTGCGAGGACCGGCGTCTTCTGGATCGTGAGCGCCGCCTTGATCAGCCAGCTCGGCCTGGTGGCGGTGCTGCCCTGGCTGATCGCCAGGGCGGCGCGTGTGGCGGGGACGCTGCCGTTGCCGCTGAGGTTCGCCGTGCGTGACGCGGCCAGGAACCGTGCCCGGACGACTCCCGCGGTCGCGGCGGTGATGACCGCCGTCACGCTGTTCACCGCGTTGGGGCTGGCGTGGCGAAGCGGCCTGTCGGCACCGCCGGTCGTCCCCGAGGACTATCCGCAGGGGCCTGCCGGGGCGTTGTGGATCCGAGGCGACGATCTGGGCACAGAGCTTTGGGATCGTGTCCGCGCGTTAGTCCGTGCCGCGATCCCTGCCGGTGTGCCGGTCATCGAAGCGAAGACGCTGACGAGCGCGTCGGGCGAACCACTTCAGGCCCAAGACAGGTTGCCGGACTCGGAGCTCGACAATCAGCGGATTTTCGCTGACAACGTGGATCCCAGTGGCAGGGGCGGGCTCCTCGTCGGTGATGAGCGGCTTCTGCGTTATGTGCTCGGCCGCGACGACCCCTCGGCCGTGGCCGCCCTGCGCTCGGGAAAGGCCGTCGTGCTGAATCCCACGGTCGTCCACGGCGGGAAGGTCGACGTCGACCTCTTGCAGGTCGAGGGGATGACCTCGGGTGACATGCCCATGCTGCACCTGCCGGCCATCGGGGTGCGGCCCAGCGGCCGAGGCTGGGCACACGTCGTCGTGTCACCTGAGACGATTGCGAAACATGGTTACGCGACGGAGACGACGCTCCTTGTGGTGGATCCCGACGACTTCCGGGTGCCGCCGGGGACGGCGCGGCGGCTGCTCGCGGATCTGGAGAAACTCAGTCCTCAGGTGACGGGCCGGCTCGAAGGTGCCGAGCCCGTGGACGACTCGCCGATCCTCCTCCTGCTGGCCGCGGCCGCGGCGGTCCTTGTACTGGGGGTCACCTTTGTCGCCACAGGACTTGCCGCGGCGGAGGCGAGACACGATTTCGCGGTGATGTCCGCCGTTGGAGCCGCGCCCCGTACGAGGCGGTACGTGAAAGCCGGCCAGGCCCTGGTCATCGCGCTGGCGGGCACGATGCTGGGAGTCGTCGCGGGTCTCCTGGCGGGGGTCGCGGTCCGTTGGGGACTGATCCCCCGCAACGCGCCCAAACGGATCTTCGGCGCGGACGGCTTGAGCCTGACGCCGGCACATCAGGTGCTCCCCGTGATCGTCGTTCCGTGGAACCTGATCGCGATCCTGGTGGTCGGGCTGCCGCTGCTGGCCGCGCTCGTCTGCGCCGTGTTCACCAGGTCGCGACTGCCGGCGCCCCGGCGCAGACCGGCCTGACGCCGAGGCGGCGGTGTCAGGCCTCGGGCGCCGCCGTCTCCTTCGTCTCCTTCGTCTCCTTCGTCTCCGAGGCGGTGATCGTGGCCAGGCGGTCGGCGGAGAGGTCGTACTTGAAGGTCATCCAGACGCCCAGGATGGTGATCACGGCGGGGATGGCGGTGAGGCCGACGATGACGGCGGTGTGCGCGCTCTCCGGCTGGGTCACCGGGTTCTCCGGGTCGGAGGAGATGAAACCGCCCAGCGCCAGGACCGCGCCGTAGATCGTCGCGCCGAAGGCGGCGACCGCGTTCTCGGCCGCCGTCCACAGGCCGGTGAAGACGCCGCCCCTGCGCTCGCCGCTGACGGCACCGTCGTAGGCGATCACGTCGGCCAGCATGGAGAACTGGAGGAGCTGCAGGCCCGCGTAACCGACGCCGACCACCACCACGGCCAGGTGGGCGTACAGCGAGCCGAGGGCGGGGGCCCCGACGGCCAGCACGTCGCCGAGCGCGAACAAGGACCCGGCGAGGACCATCGCACCGCGCTTGTCCATCCTGCGGGCCAGCCACACCCACAGGGGCATGGTCACCAGCATGGGCCCGACGAGAGCGGCGAAGAGCGTGGTCTTCGCGTCAGGGTCGCCCAGCGTGTACGCGGCGAAGTACGGCGCGCCCGCCAGCATCACCCCGGCGGCGAGGGTCTGGGCGGAGCTGAGCCCGAGCAGCCAGAGGAAGGGCTTCGAGGTCCGCGCCGCCCGCAACTGGGCCCGCAACGACCCCGCGGACTGCTGCTGGCCGGTGAAGGGGGCACGGGCCGTGCCGTAGAACGAGCCGATCATCGCGGCGAGGAGGATGACGGCGAAGACGATCCCCATCACGCGGTAGCCGTCCACGGTGTGACCGGCGATGAGCGGCGCGACGATTCCGCTGAGCCCGATCGAGACCGCGATGAAGATCATGCGCCACTGCAGCAGCGACGTCCGCTCGTGGTAGTCGGTGGTCATCTCCGCCGGCATGGCCTTGTACGGCACCTCGTACAGAGCGAACCCAGACGCCGCGATCAGGAACATCACGCCCACGAAGAGCCCGGCCGGTACGCCCTTGAGCGGCGGCCCGATGAACATCAGGGCGAAGAAGAGCGGGAGGACGGCCGCTCCGGCGAGCAGCCACGGCCGCCGCGGACCCCACCGCGACGTCGTGCGGTCCGACCACTGCCCGACGAGCGGGTTGGCGATCAGGTCCCAGGCCTTGGGGAGGAAGACCACGACGCCCGCGAGCAGCGCCGGCACCGCGAGCACGTTGGTCATGTAGTAGAGCAGGAGCAGCCCGGGGATGGTCGTGAAGTTCGCCGAGCAGAAGGAGCCGACGGCATACCCGAGGCGCACACCGGTCGACACGTTCGAGGGGGGCCTGGCCGCCGCGGAAACCATGCCGCAATTCAAGCCGAGCAAGCGCCCGACCGGAAGACTTTCTAGATCGCAATCCGGGTACGGGAGCGGTGCTCAGTCCGTGACGTCGGCGCAGACGACGTGTGCTCCGAGCTCGATCATCCGGCGCTCGGTCTGGGAGTCCGCCACGCGGGCCATGAGCGCGGGCGCCTCGCTGGCCGCGAGTTGCGGCAGCTGGGCCCGGACCCGGCGGTGCAGGCTCTTGACGATGTCGTCCGCGGACGGCGTGTGCACCTTGACGTGCAGCATGATCCCCGACGTCCCGGCCGCGGTGCGCGCCTCGGAGATCCACACGTGGTGGACCAGGGGGAAGTCGCGGAGCATCTCGCCGATCGCCACTCGGAGGGCGGGCAGGATCGGATGGTTCGTCCGGCGATAGCTGGGGTCGACCACCGGCGCGGCGCCCGGCTGGTGCTGCCGCGGCGCGGGCACCCACGACGACGACACGGCGGCGGAGACCGGGACGGGTGCGCTTCGCGGCATGTGCGCGCTCGTGATGGCCGCCATGGCCCCCGTGGCGTACGCCGCGGGGACAGGGGTGGTCTGCCTGTTCAGCGCGGGCGTGGGACCGGTGCGGGTCGTCCGGAGATACCGCTGGAGGTCCTCGATCGGCACGGCGGCCGCCGCGGGGCCGGCGGCGTCGATGACGACCTCCCGGACTCCGGTGACGCGCTGGATGTCGAGGATGGTGTCCGCGTCGCAGACCGACAGGGAGTGGCTCCCGTTGTGCCGCGCGTAGGTCGCGGGCCCGGTGTAGCCGAGCAGAACGCGCTCGCCGTTCTGGGTAGTGCCGAGCACCACGGAGCGGTCGGGCCGGACGGCCACCAGGATGCCCCACTCCGCCAAAGCGGCAAGCAACTCCTGGGGTCCGCCGTGCTGCGCGAGCACTTCGCCGAGGGAGGGGTTCCCGATGCTCATATGCTGAACGATAGGTAGAGAACCATGGCTTAAGCAGGCTAATCGTCAAGATTGGGTGCTTTCAATACCAAGACGACCCCGGTACGGATAGGACCGGTCCAAGTTGGGTAAACAGACCCACTAGTGCCTACATCGGCATAGGTCTCACCCTTCTCTGTGGTCACACGAGACCCCGGCCCCCGGTTCGCCCAACCCCTGTCTTCGTGGAATCCGCACGGGTTCCGTCTCGGATGGCGGATCGCTCGTGAGAGCTTTCACAAGCTGCGGCTAGACTCGCGCGTGTCCGAGCCGTCGCACTTCCGAAGGACTGACCAGTGACCAGGCCTGTCGTACTTGTCGCAGAAGAGCTCTCCGATGCGGGGCTCGCCGTCCTCGGCGCGGACTTCGAGGTCCGCCATGCCGACGGCGCGGACCGGGCGCAGTTGCTGCCCGCGCTCGCCGACGTGGACGCCGTGATCATCCGCAGTGCCACCCAGATCGACGCGGAGGCCGTGGCCGCGGCGCCGAAGCTGCGGGTCGTCGCCCGCGCGGGCGTCGGGCTCGACAACGTCGACGTCGAGGCGGCGACCAAGGCGGGCGTCATGGTCGTCAACGCGCCGACCTCCAACATCACCAGCGCCGCCGAGCACACCGTCGCCCTCATCCTCGCCAGCGCCCGCAACGTCGCCCAGGGCCACGCCGCGCTCAAGGACGGCGAGTGGAAGCGCTCCAAGTACACCGGTGTCGAGCTCGACGGCAAGGTCGTCGGCATCCTCGGCCTCGGGAAGATCGGCCAGCTGGTCGCGCAGCGTCTGCAGCCGTTCGGCGTCGAGCTCATCGCCTACGACCCCTACCTGCAGCCCGCCCGGGCCGCCCAGATGGGCGTGCAGCTCGTCTCCCTCGAAGAGGTCCTCGAGCAGGCCGACTTCATCACCGTGCACCTGCCGAAGTCGAAGGAGACCATCGGTCTCATCGGCGATCGCGAGCTGCACCAGGTCAAGCCGACCGTGCGTCTGATCAACGTCGCCCGCGGCGGCATCATCGACGAGAACGCCCTCTACGCCGCCATCAAGGAGGGCCGCGTCGCCGGCGCCGGCATCGACGTGTTCGCCAAGGAGCCCTGCACCGACAGCCCGCTGTTCGAGCTCGACCGGGTCGTGGTGACGCCCCACCTCGGCGCCTCCACCCACGAGGCCCAGGAGAAGGCCGGCACCCAGGTCGCCCGCAGCGTGAAGCTCGCGCTCGCCGGGGAGTTCGTCCCGGACGCCGTCAACGTCCAGGGCGGCGCCGTCGCCGAGGACGTCAAGCCGGGGCTGCCGCTCACCGAGAAGCTCGGTCGCATCTTCACCGCTCTGGCGGGCGAGGTGGCGACCCGCCTCGACGTCGACGTCCGCGGGGAGATCGCGTCCCAGGACGTGCGCGTGCTCGAGCTCGCCGCCCTCAAGGGCGTCTTCACCGACGTGGTGACCGACGCGGTGACCTACGTCAACGCGCCGCTCCTCGCCAAGGACCGCGGCGTGGTGGTCGAGCTGGTGACCAGCTCGGAGAGCCCCGACTGGCGCAACGTGATCACCGTCAAGGGCGTGCTCGCCGACGGCCGCACGGTGTCGGTCTCGGGCACCCTGTCCGGTCCCCGGCAGATCACCAAGATCGTCGAGGTCAACGGCTTCGCGATGGAGATCGAGCCCACCGACCACCTGGCGTTCTACACCTACACCGACCGTCCCGGCATCGTGGGCATCGTGGGCCGCCTGCTCGGCGAGCACGGCGTCAACATCGCCTCCATGCAGGTCTCCCGGAACGTGAAGGGCGGCAAGGCCCTCATCGCGCTCACCGTCGACTCGGCCATCCCGGCCGACGTCGTGGAGCAGATCGGCGCCGAGATCGGCGCCGACAGCGGCCGTACGGTCGACCTGGAGGACTGAGCACGAACCGGCGGCCCTCGAGCCGCCGCCGAACACACGAGCAGGGAGCCGATCGCCGATCGGCTCCCTGTTTCGTTTCCCGGCCTGGTCTTTCTACAGGTGGGACCCAGGAGGCCGGAGTGACGAATGTGCCTGGTCAAGCCGGTGGTGCCCCTGAGACTTCATCTCAGTAAGTGAGATGCTAGGTCGTCCTACAAGATACTGGGGTAACCTGACTGGTGATGACGCGCCAGGTGTTCGTACTCCTTACCTGCCGCGGCGGGGCCTGATCATGGCAGGCCGGCGACCCGCCGCGGTGTGCGGCGCGTGCCGGCCAGTGGCTTCTCGGTTCCAGGGCGTGTGATCCGCGCCGGAGCTCGAAAGTCATGAGCCCCGGGTTCGCGACCGGAATCCGCCTCCCAGCATTCCTTCCTGGAGATGAGATCCGCCATGTACGAGATGTATCCATGGAATCGGCCAGAAGACGCGGAAGACGAGGCCGCCTCCGCGCTGCAGACCGCCCTCGACCGGCGTGACAACGGCGGTTCGCCGCAGCGCTGACCTTCACCGGCCCGTGGGGGCGCGCCTTCACATGGTCGGCCGGACGGCCTGACCGGTCGGCGTGTCCCCGTCCAGCGCCAGGGCGATCGCCCCGTAGAGGGGCGCGTCGTCGACGAAACGCGCCGGCACGACCTCCGGCGGGTACGGCACGGCCTGCCGTACGGCCTCGCGCAGGCGGGGCATGATCAGCGAGGCCGCGCCCATCATGCCGCCTCCGACCACGACACGGGACGGATCGAGCGCGACGCAGAGGTTGGCCACGGCGAGCCCCAGTGCGTCGAGGGCGTCCTCGAGCAGTGTCCGCACGCGTGGCTCGTCGCCGCGGTCGAACAACTGGGCCGCGGTCACCGGGCTGCCGAGCAGTTCGGTGCCGCGCTCGGCCAGCGCGACCCCGGAGACGTACTCCTCCAGGTGCGCCCGGGCTGCCGCGGGCTCCGGCCCCTCCTGCGCGTGTGCCGTGACCCCGTTGTGCCGGGGAATCCGCAGGTCGTCCGCGTGGCGGGCGAGGTAGGCGATCTCTCCTGCCGCGCCGTGCGCCCCCCGGGCCACCCGGCCGTCGACGACGAGTCCGGCCGCGAGCCCGGTGCCGAGGTTGAGGTAGATCCCGTCACGCACTCCCGCGAGGTTGCCCCACCTCAGCTCGGCGGCCGTCGCCGCCTTCACGTCGTTGGCGACGAACACGGGCGTCCCGCCGAACTCCTCCCGCAGCAGCCCGGGCAGCGGCAGCCCCTCCCACCCCGGCACGTTGGGCGCGAGCCGTACGACGTCGTCGCGGACGATGCCGAAGGTGGACACGCCGACGGCGACCAGTTCTCCGGCCCGCGAGGCGAGCAGCGAACGGCAGGCCGCAACGGTGCGGCGCACCACCTCGGCCGCCCCCTCGGCGCCCCGGGTCTCCAGGCGCGTCACCTCCAGGGCCGATCCGGGGACCGCCCTCGGTGCCGACGCGGAGGGCGCCTCCATGGCACCCGCCGGTGCCACGGCAAGCGCCACCTTGGTGCCCCCGAAGTCGATGCCCAGCACGTGGGGGAGCGGCCTCGCGGTGCCGCTCACGTGGTGCTGCCGCGCCGGGCGAGCGAGTCGATGGCCACGGCGAGCGCGAGGACCGCGGCGGTGACCATGTACCGGACGGAGGAGTCCACGCTCAACAGGAACATGCCGTTCGTGATCGACTGGATGACCAGGATGCCGAGCAGCGCCGCATAGGTCCGCCCCCGGCCGCCGAACAGCGACGTTCCGCCGATGACCGCCGCGGCGATCGCCATGAGGAGGATGTCGCTGCCGCCCGATCCCTGGTTGACGGCCGAGAGGCGGCTCGCCGACAGGATGCCGCCGAAGGCCGCGAGCGTGGACGACAACACGAACGCCAGCACCCGGATCCGGGTCACGCTGATGCCCGCCCGCCTGGCCGCCTCGACGTTGCCGCCGACGGCGTACATCCACCGGCCGAACGCCGTGTGCCGCAGCACGAGGTCGAAGGCGACCACGAGCGTGCCGAAGATCACCAGCAGGAGGGGCACGCCCCGGTCCGCCGACATGACCAGTACGGCTCCCGCCAGCACCACGGTCAGACCGCCGATCTTGACGGCGGCCCACCACACCGGCGGCACGGGAAGCTCCGCCGCGAGCCGCAGCCGCCGGTTGACCAGGCTCGATCCTCCGGAGGCCAGGACCAGCAGCGCGACGATCGTCCAGGCGAGCCAGGACGGCAGCCACGTGTCGCTCAGCTTGGCCACGAAGCCGTCGAAGGGCAGGTTGACGATGCCGCCCTCGCCGAGCAGGTAGAGCAGCAGGCCCTGCCAGCCGATCAGACCGGCGAGCGTGACGACGAACGACGGCATCCTGAGCCGGGTGAACATGACCCCGTGCAGGAGGCCGACCAGCGCTCCGGCCGCCAGGGCGACGACGATCGCCAGGATCGGGTTCCAGCCCTGCCGTACGGACAGGATGGCCATGACGACCGCGCACAGACCGCTGACCGATCCCGCGGACAGGTCGATCTCGCCCAGCAGGAGCACCATGATGATGCCGAGCGAGATCGTCCCCGTCGCCGCCATCTGCAACGCGAGGTTCGTGAGGTTCTCCGGGGACAGGAAGTGCTCGTTGAGCGTCCCGAAGACGACGGCGATCGCCACCAGTGCGCCGACCACCGGCCAGGCGCCGAGATCCCCGTGCCGCAGGCGCTCGACCGCCTCCTTCGGCGTGTACGGCTTGCGCGTGACGGTGGCGGCGTTCATGCGGCGGCTCCGGTGATGGCTGCCACGATCGACTCCTGGGTGGCGTCGGCCGTACGGAACTCGCCGGCGTTGCGGCCGAGGCGCAGCACGACGACGCGGTCGCTGACCGCGCGCACGTCGGCGAGGTTGTGGGAGATGAGCAGCACGGCGAGGCCGCGTTCGCGCAGCCGCCTGATGAGGTCGAGGACCTGGGCGGTCTGCTCGACGCCCAGGGCGGCGGTCGGCTCGTCCAGGATGACCAGGCGGGGCTCGCCGATCAGCGCGCGGGCGATGGCCACCGACTGACGCTGGCCGCCGGAGAGCATGGCCACGGGCACCCGGATGTCACGGATGCGCACGTCGAGGGAGGTCAGCAGGTCGCGCGCGGATCGTTCCATGCGGATGTGGCTCAGCAACGACCACTTCCGGCGTTCCGCGCCGAGAAACAGGTTGGCCACGACGTCGAGGTTCTCGCAGAGCGCGAGGTCCTGGTAGACGGTCGAGATGCCGTGCCGCTGGGCGTCGTGCGGGTTGCCGATGTGCGCCGGCTCGCCGTCGATCGCGACGCCTCCCGAGTCGGGGCCGACCACGCCGGCGATGACCTTCACCAGGGTCGACTTGCCGGCCCCGTTGTCACCGACCAGGGCGACGACCTCGCCGGGGTGCAGGTCCAGGCTCACCTCCTGGAGAGCCTGGACCGCGCCGTAACGCTTGGACACGTTGTTCGCGGAGATCATCTACTGGATGCCCGCCTTCGCGCACGCGTCCTTGAGCTCCGGCGTGCAGATGTCGGACGCCTTGTAGAAGCCGTCCTTGACGATGGTTCCGGCGATCTTGTCCGCGGTGACGGGGATGGGGTCGAGCAGGAACGACGGGACGCTCGCCGTGCCGTTGTTCACCGTCGTGGGCGCCGTGGGCTTCTCACCCTTGGCCACCGCGACCGCCAGCTCGGCCGACTTCTCCGCCTCGGCCCTGATGTCGAGGTAGATGGTCATGTACTGGTCGCCACTCAGGATGCGCTGGATGGCCGCGAGCTCGGAGTCCTGGCCGGTGATCGGCGGCATGGCGCTGTAGCCCGCGCGCTTCATGGCGGCGATGGCGCCGCTGGCCATGCCGTCGTTGGCCGACAGGACGCCGACGATGTTGTCCCTGCCGAGGGCCGTGATGGCCTGCTCCATCTCCTGCTGCGCCTTGTCGGGGCTCCAGTCGGGGGTGTCGAACTCCCGGCCGATCTTGACCTTGCCGTCGAGGACGTTGTGCGCGCCCTTCTTGTAGTCGGCCGAGCTGGGGTCGGTGGGGGAGCCGTGGATCATCACGATCTGACCCTTGTCCACCGTCCCGTTGGCGGTCAGCGCGTCCAGCAGGCCCTGCCCCTGCATCTCGCCGACCCGGACGTTGTTGAACGACACGTAGTACTCGTAGCCGATGCCGGAGATCAGGCGGTCGTACGCGATGACCGGCACCTTCTTCTGCTTGGCCTGGTTGACCAGCGGGGCCACGGCCGCCGCGTCGACCGCGTCGAGCACCAGCACGTCGGCGCCCTGGGTCAGGGCGGCCTCGACCTGCTGCTGCTGTTTGGTGGCGTCCTGGTCGGCGTTGGAGTAGAGGAGCTTGCAGTCCGCGCAGAGCGCCTTCACCTTGGCCTCGAACAGCGGCCGGTCGAACGCTTCGTACCGGGTCGTCTTCGACTCGGGCAGGAAGAGGGCGATGGTCTTGCCGCCGCCGCCCTCCTCTCCGGGCTTCGCGGCGCCCGTGGTCGAACCGTTCCCGCAGGCCGCGGCGAGCAGAAGCGCCGCGGCGGATATGGCCAGCATTCCTCGACGCATTGGACACGATCCTTTCTCATGACCCCGAGGGTTGATAAGAAAGGTAATTTACTATCAGGTGGGATGACTAGGGGTTGAGCAAGATCACGTTCGCGGAGGCCGCATGGTGCAGGGCGATCCACTGATGATCAACTGGCCCGCCTTCCGCGGCGGGTATGTCAACCTTGGGAACGTGGTGAGTATGGGCGGCGGGACCGCCAACACGACGAGCCTGCTCAGAGTCATGAACGAGCGGGCGGTGTTCGGCGAGATCTTCAGGCTCGGCAAGGTCTCCCGGCCCGAGCTCGCCCAGGCCACCGGGCTGTCCAAGCCGACGATCTCAGTGGCGCTCGCCGATCTGGAGCGTGCCAGACTGGTCCGCCCGGTCGGCCTGCGGACCGGCAACGCGGGCCGCGCCGCCCTGCTGTACGAGATCCGCCCCCAGGCGGGCGCGGTGCTGGCGGTCGACATCGGCCGGGCGTACGTCCGGCTCGCGCTCGCCGACCTGGTGGGCGACATCGTCGCGCGCAGGGACGAGCCGTCGCGGGCGGAGAGCTACGACGAGGTGCTCTCCCAGCTGTCGGGGATCGTCGACCAGCTCACCGCCGAGGCCGGCATGACCCGCGGGGACATCACGCTCAGCGTCTTCGGCACCCCCGGAATCCACGACAAGGAGACGGGCATCCTGCGGCTGGCCCCCAATCTCCCCGGCTGGGAGCAGCCGGGCGCGGTCGAGCGGCTCGCCGACGTCACCGAGTCGCCGTACGTTGTGGAGAACGACGTCGACCTCGCCGCGGTGGGGGAGGGCGCCTACGGCCTCGGGCAGGGCGTGTCCCACTTCGTCTACGTCTCCATCGGCACCGGGATCGGCATGGGCGTCGTCATCGACGGCAAGCTCTACCGCGGATCCCAGGGGGCGGCGGGTGAGATCTCCTACCTGCCCGTCGGTGAGGGAGATCCGCTGGTCAACCCGGGACGCGGCATGTTCGAGTCCGTCGCGTCCGCCGACGGGGTGGTGGCCACGGCGGGACGGCTCGGCATGGTCGCGGCCACGGCCAAGGAGGTCTTCGACGCGGCCAGGACGGGCGACGAGATCGCCGGCAGGGTCGTCGCCGCCGAGGCCGACCACGTCGCGCACGCCCTCGCGGGCGTCACCGCCGTGCTCGACCCCGAGTTGGTCGTCCTGGGCGGGGGGATCGGGGCGCAGGCGGGCGACCTGCTGATCGAGCCCGTCGCCGCGCGGCTGGAGTCGCTCGTCGCGCTGCGGCCGCCGCGGATCGAGAGCTCCACGCTGGGGTCGGACGCGGTGCTCCTCGGAGCGATGGCCTTCGGGCTCACCACCGCCCGTGATCTCGTGTTCGAACGCGCGGTGGCCACGACGCCGCTCGGATGATGAGACCGTTGTTCGACCTCCGAGACGAGCCGGTAAGGTACACGCATGGAGTCGAGCAGCATCCGCCTGGCGGTGATCCCCGGTGACGGGATCGGCGGCGAGGTCGTCGCCGAAGGTCTCAAGGTCCTTGACGCCGCGGGCGTCAAGACGGAGACGGTCGAGTACGACCTGGGAGCCAAGCGCTACCACCTGAGCGGGGAGACCCTCCCCGACGGCGTGCTCGAGGAGCTTCGCGGCTTCGACGCGATCCTGCTCGGCGCGGTGGGCGACCCGAGCGTCCCGCCGGGCGTCCTGGAGCGCGACCTGCTGCTGCGGCTGCGTTTCGAGCTCGACCACTACGTGAACCTGCGGCCGGTCAAGCTCTACCCGGGGGTGGAGACCCCCCTCGGCGGCGTCCGGCCCGAGGACCTCGACATGATCGTCGTCCGTGAGGGCACCGAGGGCCTGTACGCGGGGGCCGGCGGCGTCCTGCGCCGCGGCACGCCGCAGGAGATCGCCACGCAGGAGTCCCTGAACACGGCCTTCGGCGTCGAGCGCGTCGTCCGCTACGCCTTCGACAAGGCGCAGGCGCGTCCGCGCCGCAAGCTCACCCTGGTCCACAAGACCAATGTGCTGACCTTCGCGGGCGACCTGTGGGCCCGCACGGTCGACCGGGTCAGCGTCGAGTATCCCGAGGTCACGACCGACTACTGCCACGTCGATGCGGCATCGATGTTCTTCGTCAACCAGCCGCAGCGGTTCGATGTGATCGTCACCGACAACCTCTTCGGCGACATCCTCACCGACATCGGCGCGGCCGTCGCCGGCGGCATCGGGCTCGCGGCCAGCGGCAACGTCAACCCGTCCAGGACCACGCCGTCCATGTTCGAGCCGGTCCACGGCAGCGCGCCCGACATCGCGGGCCAGGGCAAGGCCGACCCCACGGCGACGATCCTGTCGGTCGCCATGCTCCTCGACCACGTGGGCCTCGGCGACGCGGCCGCCCGGGTCGAGCGGGCCGTGGCCGACGACCTGCTCGGTCGTCAGGTGACCGCCGGATCAGGCAGGCAGACCAGCGAGATCGGCGACGACATCGCCGCACGAGTAGCCGGCTGAAGCCGGGCCGCTCACCCCCTTCCACAGCGCATGGCGGCCCGGTTCGGGCCGCCATGCGCTTTTTCATACCCATCGCATGCCCTAGGTTTCCGTTAGCCGCTTCGTCGCACAATGAAGATGACGACGTAGAAAGAAGGATCCACGCCATGACCACCCAGCTCAGCTTCGACGTGCAGCTCAACCAGCAGGCCCGCACCGTGGCCGAGCGGGAGCAGGTACTGGCGAGCCCCGGCTTCGGGCAGACGTTCACCGACCACATGGTCTCCATCGACTGGACCGAGGGGCGTGGCTGGCACGACGCGCGGCTCGAGCCGTACGGGCCGCTGCTCCTCGACCCCGCCACCTCGGTGTTCCACTACGCCCAGGAGCTGTTCGAGGGACTCAAGGCCTACCGGCAGGCCAACGGGTCGATCGTGGCGTTCCGCCCCTATGCCAACGCCGCCCGGTTCAACCGGTCCGCGCTGCGCATGGCGATGCCGGAACTGCCCGAGGAGACGTTCGTCGAGTCGCTCGAACTGCTCGTCCAGACCGACCGTGACTGGGTGCCGACGACCGAGGGGCACAGCCTCTACCTGCGCCCCTTCATGATCGCCACACAGGCCGGGCTCGGGGTGAACCACCCGTCGCGGAACTACCGGTACATGGTGATCGCCTCGCCGGCCGCGTCGTACTTCTCCGGCGGCGTGCAGCCTGTCTCGGTCTGGCTGTCGACCGAGTACACCCGGGCGGCCCCCGGCGGCACCGGGTTCGCCAAGTGCGGCGGCAACTACGCGGCCGCCTTCGTCGCCCAGCGCCAGGCAGTCGAGCAGGGTTGCGACCAGGTCGTCTGGCTCGACGCCTTCGAGCACCGCTGGGTCGAGGAGATGGGCGGGATGAACCTGTTCTTCGTCTTCGGCGACCGCCTCGTGACCCCGGCCCTGACCGGCACCCTGCTCCCCGGCATCACCCGGGACTCGATCCTCACCATGGCGAGCGAGCTCGGCGTCAAGGCCGAGGAGGGCAAGATCTCCATCGAGGACTGGCAGTCGGCCTGCGAGTCGGGCGAGCTCACGGAGGTCTTCGCGTGCGGGACCGCCGCCGTCGTCACGCCCGTGGGCACGGTCAAGGGATCCGACCGCGGCTGGACCATCGGCGACGGCACCCCAGGCCCAGTCACCCTCAAGATCCGCGAGGAGCTGATGGGCATCCAGTTCGGCAACCGCCCCGACACCCACAACTGGGTCCACAAGATCTGCTGACCCCCTGCCCGTGATCATGCACAGGTTCGGGAAGAGCGCCCCCGACCTGCGCAGTTTCTGTTCGTGATCATGCACGGATTCGATGGAAGGCCCTCCGACCAGGCCTTCCACCGGCCGTGATCATGCACGAGATGCCCTTGCGGGCCAGGATCAGCCCTTACGGACCAGGGTGAGGCCGTCGCCGATCGGCACCAGCACCGTGCGGACGCGCGGATCGCCCGCGACGAGGTCGTTGAAGGCGCGCATCCCCGGGACGTTGCCCCCGTACGATGCGTCGGTGATCTTCCCGTGCTGCAGCGTGTTGTCCACGGCGATGAGGCCGCCCGGCACGAGCCGTGCGAGGACCTCCTCGTAGTAAACGGGGTAGCCGGCCTTGTCCGCGTCGATGAACGCGAAGTCGATCCACTCCTCCTTGGGCAGCGCCCGCAAGGTCTCGGCGGCCGGCCCCAGGCGAAGCTCGATCTTGTCGGCAACACCCGCCTCGTCCCAGTAGCGCCGTGCGATCGACGTCCACTCGTCGCTCACGTCGCAGGCAAGGAGGCGCCCGTCGGACGGCAGGCCCCGGGCGATGCAGATCGACGAATAGCCGGTGAAGGTCCCCACCTCGACGGCCTGCCGTGCTCCGGTGAGCTGGACGAGCATGGTGAGCAGCGTGCCCTGCTCGGGGGTGATCTGCATGCCGGCGCTCCCGCCGGTGACCCGCCGCGTCTCCTCCGCCAGGGCGAGCAGGAGGTCGTCGGGGGGAGTGGTGTGCGAGACGGCGTACTCGGCCACGGTGGCGTCGATGAAATTGGCAGCCTTCATGACGACCACCCTAGACAACCGATCTCCCGCGGAGCGTGGAGATTCGGACACGCTCGGGGTCGTGATCACCTCCTCCGTCCGCGATCGGAAAGGCGTGTCCACAGCCGGTCGGCGTCTCGTCATTCGAGATCGATGTGCCAAATGCTGAAGTCGTATGGCAGACTGCAAGGCACTATGCGCTTCGGTCTGCTCATTATCAGCAGGCGCGCCAGCTAAAGGGACAACGCCGGCGCGCAGACCTCTCACGTCCGTGGGGGGTCTTTTTGTTTGGCCGGAAACCCCGGAAAGCGCGCGCGGCGACCATGAACAACCGCGAAGGAGACAGAGCAATGGCCGACGACGGCTTCCACGTGTACGACACGACCCTCCGTGACGGCGCCCAGCAGGAAGGGCTCAACCTCACGGTGGCCGACAAGCTGGCGGTCGCACGGCACCTGGACGCCCTCGGCATCGGCTTCATCGAGGGCGGCTGGCCGGGTGCCAACCCCAAGGACACCGAATTCTTCCGGCGAGCCCGCACAGAGCTCGACCTGAAGCACGCGCAGCTCGCCGCGTTCGGCGCGACCCGCCGGGCCGGGGTGAAGGCCGCCGACGACCCACTGGTGGCCGCATTGCGCGAATCCGGCGCGCCGATCGTGACCTTGGTCGCCAAGAGCCACGACCGGCACGTTGAGCTGGCCCTCCGGACGACACTCGAGGAGAACCTCGCGATGATCCGCGACACGGTCTCCCACCTGCGCGCGGAGGGCCAGCGCGTCTTCCTCGACGCCGAGCACTTCTTCGACGGCTACAAGTCCAACCCGTCGTACGCGCTGGAGGTCCTCCGTACGGCCGCGGAGGCGGGGGCGTCGGTGATCGCGCTGTGCGACACCAACGGCGGCATGCTGCCCGACGAACTCACGGACGTCGTCCACGATGCGGTGGGCACGGGTGCCCGGATCGGCATCCACTGCCACGACGACACCGGCTGCGCCGTGGCCAACACTCTCGCCGCCGTGGCGGCCGGCGCCACCCACGTGCAGGGCTGCGCCAACGGGTACGGCGAGCGGTCGGGGAACGCCAATCTGTTCACGGTCGTGGCCAACCTTCAGCTCAAGAAGGGCTTCGACCTCGTCCCGGCTCAGTCGCTCGGCGACATGACCCGCATCGCCCACGCGATCACCGAGGTGACCAACGTCACCCCCAACTCGCACCAGCCGTACGTCGGGACCTCGGCGTTCGCGCACAAGGCGGGGCTGCACGCGTCGGCGATCAAGGTGGACCCGAACCTCTACCAGCACATCGACCCCGCGGAGGTCGGCAACGACATGCGGATGCTGGTCTCCGACATGGCCGGCCGGGCGTCGGTCGAGCTCAAGGGCCGCGAGCTGGGTTACCGCCTCACCTCCGACCAGTCGCGCGAGCTCGTCGACCGGGTCAAGGACCTGGAGTCCCGCGGCCACACGTTCGAGGCGGCGGACGCGTCGTTCGAGCTCCTGCTCCGCGACACGGTCTCAGGCGAGCGGAAGCGGCACTTCTCGGTCGAGTCGTGGCGGGTGATCGTCGAACGGCGTCCCGCCGGGGACATCGTCAGCGAGGCCACCGTGAAGCTGCACGCCAAGGGCGAGCGGATCGTCGCCACGGGCGAGGGCAACGGCCCCGTGAACGCCCTCGACAAGGCCGTACGGCTGGCCCTCGAGCAGCTCTACCCCGAGCTCGCGGTGGTACAGCTGATCGACTTCAAGGTGCGCATACTGGAGGGCACGCTCGGCACGGACGCGGTCACCCGCGTGCTGATCACCTCCAGCGACGCCACCGGCGACTGGGCGACCGTGGGCGTCGACGAGAACATCATCGAGGCCTCGTGGCAGGCGCTCGAGCAGGCCGTGACGTACGGGCTGCTGCGCGCCGGCCACACCGTCTGATCTTCGTGCGGGGCGGGGGTCAGGACTTGCGGGGCTCGGCGCTCTCGACGACCTCGAACGACCACAACTCCGAGCCGGAGGCGGCCGGGCCCTGACCGTGGCCGTGTCCCTGCCCCTGGGCCTGTCCGTGGCCGTGACCCTGGGCGCCGGCCTCCGCCGCCGCCCGGGCGTGGCCGGCCTGGAAGGCCTGGCTCTGCTGCCAGCGCTGGAAGTCCTCTTCGCTGCGCCAGCGGGTGTAGACGAGGTAGCGGTCCGTCCCGTCGACGGGCCGCAGCAGTTCGAACCATTCGAACCCGTCGGAGGACTCGACCATCCCGGCCCGGTTGGCGAACCGCTTCTCCAGTTGCTCGCGCATCTCCTCGGGCACCGTCAGCACATTGATCTTCACGACCGAAGGCACATGGACTCCCCGTACGACTCGATGCTCGTAATGCCGGTGACCGTCCGGTCACCAAGGACCACCTTACGGCGACCGTACGGCACGGCCCGGCAGGCGGCTCGCCGCGAGCGCAAATGCGAGTGTGACCACTCGTCGATCGGCACTAGGCTCGTGACGTGCGTATCGCGAGGTTCTCCACAGGCGACGGGGTCGCTTTCGGAGTGGTGGAAGAGGGCGAGCAGGTCATCGCCAAGATCGACGGTCACCCCTTCGGCGGGGTCCAGCTCACGGGTGAGCGGTATCCGCTGGCGGAGGTCCGCGTGGTCGCCCCGATGTTGCCGAGCAAGGTCGTCGCGATCGGCCGCAACTACGCCGACCACGCCAAGGAGATGGGCAACGAGGCTCCGGCGGAGCCGATCGTGTTCCTCAAGCCGAGCACGTCGGTGATCGGCTCGGGCGAGGCCATCGCGTACCCGGAGAAGCTGACGGAGCGGGTCGACTTCGAGGGCGAGCTCGCCGTGGTCATCGGGCGGCTGTGCCGTGAGGTGCCGGTCGAGCGGGCGTACGACGTGATCTTCGGCTACACCTGCGCCAACGACGTGACCGCCCGTGACCTCCAGTCCAAGGACGGGCAGTGGACGCGGGCCAAGGGCTTCGACACGTTCTGCCCGCTGGGCCCGTGGATCGAGACGGACCTCGACCCGAGCGACCTCGCGCTGACCACCTCGGTCAACGGCGAGCTCCGGCAGAGTGCGCGCACGTCGCTGCTGCTGCACGACATCCCGGCGCTCATCGCGCACGTGACCGCTTTCATGACCCTGCTGCCGGGCGACGTCATCCTGACGGGCACGCCCGCCGGGGTCGGCCCGCTTTCCGTCGGCGACGAGGTCAGCGTCGGCATCGAAGGAATCGGAACTCTCACGAACCGGGTGGTCTCACGTGACTAGGGTGCGCTTCGCCCCTTCGCCCACCGGCATGTTCCACGTCGGCGGGGCACGCTCCGCGCTGTTCAACTGGGCGCTCGCCGAGCAGTCCGGCGGCACCTTCGTGCTGCGCATCGAGGACACCGACGCGGCGCGCAACCGGCCGGAGTGGACCGAGGGGATCATCTCCGCCCTCGCCTGGATCGGCATCAACGGCGACTCGCCGTACTTCGAGGGCCCCTACTTCCAGTCGGCCTACGAGCAGCAGCATCGTGAGGCCGCGGCGAAGCTGCTGAAGGACGGCAGGGCCTACCACTGCACCTGCACCCGCGACGAGGTCAAGGCCAGGACGGGCTCCGAGCACCAGGGCTACGACGGCTACTGCCGCGACCGGGGCCTCACCGAGGGTGCGGTGCGGTTCCGCACGCCCGACGAGGGCGTCACGATCGTGGATGACAGGGTCCGCGGCCGGGTCGAGTTCCCGAACTCGGCGATGGAGGACTTCGTGATCGTCCGCGGCGACGGCTCACCGCTGTTCGTCCTCGCGAACGTGGTCGACGACATGGAGATGCGGATCGACAGCGTGATCCGGGCCGAGGAGCACCTGTCGAACACGCCCAAGCAGCAGCTCCTCTGGGAGGCGCTCGGGGCCGAGCCGCCCCAGTGGGCGCACGTGCCGGTGATCGTCAACGAGAAGCGGCAGAAGTTGTCCAAGCGCCGCGACAAGGTCGCCCTGGAGTCCTACCGGGACGAGGGCTACCTCGCGGAGGCGATGGTCAACTACCTCATGCTGCTCGGCTGGAGCCCCGGCGACGACCGGGAGATCCTGCCCTGGTCGGAGATGATGCCGCTGTTCCGCCTGGAGGACGTCAACCAGTCGCCGGCGTTCTTCGACGAGAAGAAGCTGCGCGCCTTCAACGGCGAGTACATCCGGGCGTTGCCGCTCGACGTGTTCGTCGCCCGCTGTGAGCCGTGGCTGGACCCGTCCTGGGACCGGGGCGTGTTCGGCAAGGTGGCGGAGTTGGCCCAGACCCGGATCGCGGTGCTTTCGGAGGTCACGGCGAACGTCGACTTCCTCTTCCTCGAGGAGCCCGTCTTCGACCAGGCGTCCTGGGACAAGGCGATGAAGCCGGGCGCGGCGGGGATCATCTCCGGCTACGCCGAACGGCTCGAGTCGGTCAACTGGGACGCGGAGTCGCTCAAGACCGCCCTCGAGGAGGTCGGCGCCGAGCACGGGCTCAAGCTGGGCAAGGCCCAGGCCCCGGTTCGGGTCTCGATCACCGGCCGGACGGTGGGCCTGCCGCTGTTCGAGTCCATCGAGGTCCTCGGCCGGGCACGCGCCCTCGACCGTCTCCGCACCGCCCTGGCCAAGCTGGCCTGAGCGCACTCGGCGCTCTCATCTGATCACGCGCACCTTCGTGTGAGCCCTCTGCTCACACGGAGGTGATCATGCGCGCCCTTTCGCGCCGTCGAGAGTCGTACGGCGTGCACCCCCGACTCGGGGACTTGCCGGCAGTCAAAAATTCTTGTCCGGTTATTGTGCGATCTATGCCCGTTTAGTGCCACATGTGCGTTCATGTCACACGCAGGCAACATTCATCTCCTTGACACCACAAATCAAGATCTTCAGATTGGCCTGTGGCGAAATCAGCCGGTTCAGAGCCGGGACGGTCCCGGCCGCTCGAACCCCTCACCGCCGGTGACGTCGCCGTACCCCCTGTAAGACCTGAGTCAAGGAAGTGCTCGTGGCACTCATGCCCTCCCGCGGGTCGCGGCTACTCGCCGCCGCGGTGGCCATGGCGTTGTTCGCGGTGACCCCGCCCACGTACGCCGCCACCCAACCCTCCGCACGAACCCAGGTAACCGCCGCAGACGCCCAGCCGACCGCCACCGGCGGATCGCACACCATCACCCTGATCACCGGTGACAAGGTCGTCGCCGGGCCTGCCGGCACCGTCTCGGTGCTCGGTGCGGACGGCGAACCCGTCGCCGCCCACGTCACCACCGTCGGCACGGACACCTACGTCTACCCGGAGAGCGCGCTGCCGTACGTCTCCGCCGGGGTGCTCGACAGGCGGCTGTTCAACATCACCCTGTTACTGGCCGACGGCTACGACGACGCCCACGTCGACCACCTCCCCCTGATCGTCACGTACAAGGCCGCCGTCCAGTTGCGCGCCCAGCGGGTGCCTGAGGGGGCCACGACGGTGCGCACGCTCGACAGCATCCAGGGGGCGGCGGTGGCCGCCGACCGGTCGGCGGACTTCTGGGAGTCCCTCACCGCTGGAGGCGCCGCCGCCCCGCAGGCCCGCGCACAGGACACCGCGCCCTCGTTCGCGGCCGGTGTCGCCAAGGTGTGGCTGGACGGCAAGGTCAAGGCCGACCTGAGCGACACGGTGTCGCAGATCGGTGCGCCCGAGGTGTGGGCCGGCGGCGACACCGGCGAGGGCGTGGACGTCGCCGTGCTCGACACCGGGGTGGACGCCACGCATCCCGACCTGGCGGGCCGGATCGAGGACAGCGCCAGCTTCGTGCCCGGCGAGGACGTCACCGACCGGCACGGGCACGGCACCCATGTCGCGTCCACCGTCGCAGGAACAGGCGCCGCTTCCGATGGCAAGGAGAAAGGCGTCGCCCCTGGCGCCGATCTGCACATCGGCAAGGTCCTGAGCGACTCGGGCCAGGGCCAGGACTCCTGGATCATCGCCGGCATGGAGTGGGCGGCCAGGGACGAGCACGCCAAGGTCGTCAGCATGAGCCTCGGCACCGACGCGCCCGCCGACGGCACCGACCCGATGAGCCAGGCTGTGAACGCTCTCACCGCCGAGACGGGAGCACTGTTCGTCATCGCCGCCGGCAACTCCGGCCAGAGCGGCGACCGTACGATCGGCAGCCCGGGAGCCGCCGACGCGGCGCTCACCGTGGGAGCGGTGGACGGCGCGGACAGGCTGGCCGACTTCTCCAGCCGCGGCCCCCGCCTGGTCGACGACGCGCTCAAGCCCGAGATCACCGCGCCCGGCGTCGACGTGCTCGCCGCCCGTTCGCAGTACACCCCGGGCGAGGGGCCGTACAGGACCATGAGCGGCACCTCGATGGCCACCCCGCACGTCGCGGGAGCCGCCGCCCTGCTGGCCGCCGAGCATCCCGGCTGGACCGGCGCTCAGCTCAAGGACGCCCTGGTGAGCACGGCGAAGCTCACACCGGACTACGGGCCCTACGAGGCCGGCAGCGGGCGCGTCGACGTCGCCGCGGCCACGAAGGGCACCGTCTTCGCCACCGCCAGCGCCTACCTGGGCATCCACTCGCCGAGCAAGGAGCCGGACGCCAAGCCTGAGCGGACCCTGACCTACACCAACATGGGAGACGCCCCCGTCACCCTCGACCTGTCGTTCGACGACTCGGACCTCCCCGACGACATGTGGTCCCTGTCCGCCTCGCAGGTCGTGGTGCCCGCGCACGGGCAGAGCACGGTGACGCTCTCCGCCGACCTGTCCCGCGCCGAGCCCCAGTTCAGCTACAGCGGTCAGGTGCTCGCCACCGGAGCCGACGGCACGGTGCTCGCGCACACCGTCGTCGGCGTCAGCACCGGGGAGAAGCCCAGCCGTCTCGTCGTCACCGCCACAGGCAGGGACGGCGAGCCGATGCCCGGCCTGGTCAACATGATGCGCGAGGGCGACCCCGCGGGCCTGTACTACTCCTTCGTCACCACGTCCGGCTACGTGAACGCGCTGCTTCCCAACGGCACGTACTCGGTGTGGATGTGGGGGCAGGTGGAGGGCACCCACGGCCCCAACTCCCGCGGAATGGCGCTCATGAGCGCGCCCATGGTCGTCCTGGACGGCGACGCCACGCTGAAGCTGGACGCGTCCACGGCGCACGAGATCAAGGCCGTCACGCCCAAGGAGGCGGCCGACGCCGCCGTCCGCGTCGACTACCACCGCACCCTCGGCGACACGGCCTCCATCACCGACTCCTACACGCTCAGTACCACCTTCGACAGCGTCTGGACGAACTCCACGCAGAAGCCGGCCAAGGGCGAACTGTCCGTCACCGCGCGCTGGCGCAAGATCCAGCCGCTGCTGTCGGTGGAGAACGGCAGGCAGTCCTACGACGACCTGTGGGTGCTGCCCGGAGGCGGACTGCTGCCCGAGGGCACGTCGGACGTGGACGCGGTCTTCGCGGGCGGCGGATCCGCGGCCGACTACGCCGGCATCGACGCCAAGGGGAAGGTCGCGGTCATCCGTTACGGCGACACCGACAAGCAGGTGCCGGCCGCCGTCGCGGCGGGCGTGAAGCTGCTGCTGATCGTCAACGACGAGGCCGGACGGCTCCGCGAGCCGCTCCGCCGTACCCCGCTCACCGTGGCGTCCCTGACCAAGGACGCGGGCGAGCAGCTCATCGCCCGGCTGAAGGAGGGCCCGGTACGGCTCCATGTGACCTCGCACCCCGCCACCGAGTACCTCTACGACTTCGTCCGTACGTGGAGGGGGGCTGTGCCGAAGGACGTCACGTACAAGCCGAAGCAGGACGACCTGGCCAGGGTGGAGGTCGACTTCCGCAACGACCCGGCCGACGAGGTCGACGAGTACCGCTACGACCTGTCTCCCGGCCTGAGCGCCAAGGTCGGCGCCACGATGCTGAGCCGGGCCCAGGGCCACCGCACCGACTGGGTCACCGCGGACGCCCGCTGGATGAGCGAGGCGGAGGTCCCCAGAGAGTCGATCCAGTACGGCGGAAGCGTGTCCTACCGTGCCGGGTCGACCGCCCACGAGGAGTGGTTCGGCCCCATCCAGCGGCCGAGGATCAACGACGCCGTCGGCCTTCCCCGGCGTACCGGTGACGCCGTGCAGGTCGAGGTGCCGGGCTGGGGTGACTCGGGTGCGAACCACGCCGGGCTCGCCGTGCCCGGCCAGCTCGCCCAGTCGCTCGCCCTCTACCAGGGGGACACCCTCGTCACCCAGACGGAGGGAGGGTTCCTCTACGCGGACGTGCCTCCGGGCCGGCGTCCGTACACGCTGGTCGCGACGACGGAGCGCGACGCGGCGGTCTATCCGCTCTCGCTCAGGACGACGACCAGGTGGCGCTTCACCTCGGCGACCGCCGACCCGGAAAGGGCCGCCCAGTTGCCGCTGATCCAGCTCGACTACGGCGTGGACACCGACGCCGGAGGGAGTGCGGACCGGTCGGCCAGGCTCACGCTGACGCCGTCCCACCTGCCAGGGGGCCCGGACTCCGGCAGGATCCGCTCAGCCGGGCTCGACGTCTCCTACGACGACGGCGCCACCTGGCACAGGCAGCGCCTCGACCGGACGCGGGACGGCTGGGTGACCAGGCTGCACGCCCCGGCCGATGCCGAGCACCTCACCCTGCGCGCCACGGCAGAGGACACGTACGGCAACAGCGTCGAACAGACGGTTGTCCGTGCCATCGGCCTGAAGTAGCGCCGATCGCCGGGCGTCCCCGGTCCGCGTCGCGGGCCGGGGACGTTCCCGCGTGATCTCATCGATCGCCGGGACCCGGGCCGGTGGTGGACCCTTCGGGCGGGCTGTGATCATGTGTCCCGGGGAGCATGACCTGGTGACCGTCGCCCGTCCCCACCGGTGAAAGGACGCCCTCTTGTCTGAACGTCCAGCGGAGCACCCGATCCGCGTCACGATCTGGAACGAGTTCATCCACGAGCGTCGCGACGAGTCCGTGCGAGCCATCTATCCCCGGGGCATGCACGCGGTGATCGGCGACGCCCTCGAGCGCGAACTGGGAGCGCGCGTCACGGTACGGCACGCGACGCTCGACATGCCCGAGCACGGCCTGACCGACGACGTGCTCGAGGAGACCGACGTGCTCACCTGGTGGGGGCACCGGGCCCACCAGGACGTCTCCGACGAGATCGTCGCCAAGGTCGTCGACCGGGTGCGCCGCGGGATGGGCCTGGTGGTGTTGCACTCCGCGCACTTCTCCAAGGTGTTCCGCACGCTGATGGGCACGAGTTGCCGGCTGCGCTGGCGAAACGCGGACGACCGTGAGCTGGTGTGGAGTGTGAACCCGGCGCATCCGATCGCGCGAGGCGTGCCCGTCCCGATCGTGATCCCCGAGCAGGAGATGTACGGCGAGTTCTTCGACATCCCGGCGCCCGACGAGCTCGTCTTCATCAGCTCGTTCAGCGGCGGCGAGGTCTTCCGGAGCGGCTGCTGCTTCTACCGGGGGCACGGGAGGATCTTCTACTTCAGCCCGGGCGACCAGGAGTACCCCGTCTACCACCATCCCGCGGTCGGCCGCGTCCTCGCGAACGGGGTGGAGTGGGCGGCGCCGACGGCCGGCGTGCTCGACGGCGAGTACGCGCCGGAGCTGTGCGAGACCGGCTGGTACGACGAGGAGATCGCGAGGCAGGGGGCGGCCCAGGCCGAGGCGCTCGCCGCGGAGGCGAAAGAGGGTGCGCGATGAGCGACGCCACCCTTCGCGTGGGCGTCGTGGGGCTCGGCTGGGCCGGAGTCACCCACGCCGACGCCTACGCGCTGCTTCCCGGCGTCGAGGTGCACGCTCTCGCGGCTCAGGAGCCGGAGCGGCTGGCGACCGTCGGCGACCGGCTCGACGTCCCGCATCGCCACACGGCCTGGGAGGATCTGGTCGCGCGTGACGACCTCGACGTCGTCAGCGTCGCCGCCCCCAACTGGCTGCACGACCGGGTCGCCGTCGCCGCGCTGGAGGCGGGCAAGCACGTGTTGTGCGAGAAGCCGCTGGCTCTGGACGCGGTGCGTGCGCGGAGCATGGTCGACGCCGCCGTGGCCGCCGATCGTGTGCTCTGGACGGTGTTCAACCACAGGGAGCGCGGCGACGTCCGCACGCTCAGGCGCTTCGTCGACGAAGGCGGCCTCGGGCGGATCTACCACGTCAAGGCGTCCTGGACCCGGCGGCGGCACACGACCGGCGACACGTGGTTCACCCGCAAGGACCGGTCAGGTGGCGGGCCGCTCATCGATCTCGGGGTGCACATGCTCGACCTGGTCCTCCACCTGATGGACGAGCCGGTCGTGACGCGCGCGTCCGGGTTCACGCACGCCGAGCTGGTGCCCGCCTCGATCGCGGCGGCAGGCGGGGACCCTGCGGGATTCGAGGTGGAGGACCTGGGCGGCGGCACGTTGCGGACCCAGGAGGGGGCGAGCGTCTATCTCGAGGCCAGCTGGGCGTTGCACGCACCGGTCTCCGGCAACGAGATGACGGTGAGCCTGCACGGGACGAAGGGGGCCGCCACCCTCCTGATCAAGGACTACGCCCCCGCCGGCGTCCTGCAGATCTCGACGGACGTGGCCGGGAGACCGGCGGAGACCTTCCCCGTGGTCCCGCGCGGCGGCGGCCACGCCGACGTCGTCGCGAAGTTCGTGGCGGCGGTCAGGTCGGGCGAGTGGGCGGCGCATCGCGGGGTCGAGGGCCTCCGGCGGTCGATCGTGATCGACGCGCTCTACCGGTCCGCCGAGAAGGACGAGGAGGTCGACGTCGCCTACGAAGGCGGAGCATAGGCCCACCGCCTGTGGGGCGCCCCTCGCAGGGCGCCCCACAGGGGCTAGAGGAGGCCGCGGCGGGTGAGGAGAGGAGTGATCTCCGGATCCCGGCCGCGGAAGTTGCGGAAGGCCGTGAGCGCGTCGACGCTGCCGCCCTTCGAGAGCAGCTCCCGCCGGAACGCGTCGCCGTTCTCGCGCCGCAGGCCGCCGTTCTCCTTGAACCACTCCACCGTGTCGGCGTCGAGGACCTCGCTCCAGATGTAGGAGTAGTAGCCGGCGCTGTAGCCGCTCGCCCAGATGTGGGCGAAGTAGGTGCTCCGGTAGCGGGGCGGCACGGCCGCGAGGTCCACTCCGGCGCGCTTCAGCGCCTCCTCCTCGAACCGCTCCGCCTCGCCGCCCGCGTACTCCGTGTGCCAGGCCCAGTCGAGCAGGGTGGCGGCCAGGTATTCCACGGTGGCGAACCCCTGGTTGAACTTCTGCGCCTCGAGCATGCGGTCCACGAGCTCCTGCGGCATCGGCTCGCCGGTCTCGTAGTGCTTCGCGTAGTTCGCCAGGATCTCCGGGTCGGTCGCCCACATCTCGTTGACCTGCGACGGGTACTCCACGAAGTCGCGCGGCACCGCCGTCCCCGAGAAGCGGGGGAAGCGGACGTCGGAGAACAGGGCGTGCAGGGCGTGCCCGAACTCGTGGAACATCGTGTTGACCTCGTCGAACGTCATCAGGGTGGGCTCACCCTTGACGATGTTGAGGTTGTTGACCACGACGGGCCCGGTGCCGAGCAGCGTCGACTGCGTGACCAGGCTGTTCATCCACGCCCCGCCCCGCTTGGACGCCCTGGAGTGGAAGTCGCCGAGGAAGAGGCCGAGCGGCGTGCCGTCCTCGTTGAAGACCTCGAAGACCCGGACGTCGGGGTGGTACCCGTGCAGATCGGGCCGCTCGGTGAAGGTGATGCCGTACAGGCGCGTCGCCGCGTGGAAGACGCCCTTCTCCAGGACGGTGTTCAGCTCGAAATACGGCCGCATGCGGGCGCTGTCGATGTCGTAGCGCCCCTTCCTGACCTTCTCGGCGTAGAACGGCCAGTCCCACGGCTGGACGGCGTGTCCGGCGATCTCCTCGAGATCCGCCTGCTCCTTGCGGGCGTTCGAGACGGCCGGGGGGACGAGCCGGTCGAGCATGTCCGTGACGGCCTGGGTGGTCTTGGCCGTCTGGTCGGCCAGGACGTACTCCGCGTGGTTCCGGTAGCCGAGCAGGGTCGCCCGCTCCTGCCGCAGGGCGGCGATCTCGGTGATCAGCTCGGCGTTCGGGGCGCCGCGTCCGGTGGACGCCTCGTGGATCCGCTGCCGCAGCGCCCGGTCGGTCAGCTCCGTGAGGGACGGCTGGCTCGTCGGCAGCACGAGCGTCACCAGGTACTTGCCGTCGAGGCCGCGCTCCTTCGCGGTCTCCTGGAGCCCCTGAACCGCGTCGGCCGACAGCCCGTCGAGCTCGGAGACGTCGTCGACGATCACGGCCCTCGCGTTGGTGTCGGCGAGCAGGTTCTGCTGGAACGTCGTCGCCAGCGTGGAGAGCCGCTCGTTGAGCCGCCTGAGGCGCTCCTGGTCCTCCTGGCCGAGTACGGCTCCCGCCCGCGTGAAGTCCGTGAGATAACGATCGAGAAGCCAGCGCTGGTCCTCGTCGGCCGTCTCGACCGCCTGGATGCGGGCGAAGAGCTTCGCGTCGAGGTGGACGGCGTCGGCGTGCGCGGCCAGCTTGGGCGTGATGTCCTTCTGGATCTCCTGGACGCCCGGAGTCGCGTCCGAGGACGCCTGGTTGAAGAAGACCGTCGAGACGCGGTCCAGGAGCTCTCCTGACCTCTCCAGGGCCTCGATGGTGTTCTCGAACGTCGGCGGCTCCGGATCGTCCGCGATCGCCGCCACCTCCGCGAGATGTTCGGCCATGCCCTGCTCGAACGCCGGCGCGTAGTGCTCCTCCTTGATCTCCTGGAACGGAGGCAACCGGTAGGGGAGTGGGCTGGCGCTCAGAAAGGGGTTGGCGTCCGGCGTCATCGGTGACGACTCCTCACATGGTGCTGACGTGTGGTCCCAGCCTCGCATACGTCAAGCTCAGGCCGTGATCGCGGGACGCGCGAGAATCGTTTTGGTGATGGGTCCGAAGCTGGGCTATTCTTTCGGAGTCGCAAGCGGCCCCCGGGGTTCGTGAGCAGATGGGGTATGGGGTAATTGGCAGCCCGGCTGATTCTGGTTCAGCTAGTCTAGGTTCGAGTCCTGGTACCCCAGCTGGATCCCCCCGTATGGGATTCTGCTGGATAGAAGTGCAGTGCGAAGGTCCCGTCGTCTAGTGGCCCAGGACGCCGCCCTCTCAAGGCGGTAGCGGCGGTTCGAATCCGCTCGGGACTACTCACTGCGCAAGGCTCCGTCGTCTAGTGGCCTAGGACGCCGCCCTCTCAAGGCGGTAGCGCCGGTTCGAATCCGGTCGGGGCTACAAACTCGGGTAAAACCCTCGGACACTCTCGTCCGAGGGTTTTCGCCGTTTCCGGGGGTTTCCCGGAGTCCCTCCACGCCTTGCGAGATTTCTCCACCCTTCCCGATTGACTGGACAGCAGCGCTATCCAATAATTGGAGAGCGTAACTATCCAACGGAGGTGCCCATGTACACGTTGCTGATGGACGGCCGGGAGGAACAGGTCGAGGGGCCGGTGGTTCGCCACGGCCGGCCGATCTTCGGATGGGAGCGCAAGCCGCACGGCTGGTGCCGGGGCGACGCGTGCATCCCGGGCTTCCGCGCGGCCGAGGCGGAGACGCCGGACGGCGTCGATCTCGCCGGGTTCGCCGGGTTGCTCGGCAGGGTGGCGGTCGTCGACCCGGACGAGCGCCTGATCGCGGTGGGCGACGCCCAGAGGCTCGGCCCGGACGAGGCGCCGGATTTCACGCTCGACGGCTTCTCCCTCCGCGAGGCGCGAGGCAGCAAGATCGCGCTCGTCTTCTGGGCCTCCTGGTGCGGTTGCCGCTACGACCTGGCCGCGTGGGACGAGCTCCACGACGAGCTCTCGCCGGGCGGGCTCACCGTCGTCAGCGTCTCCCTCGACCGCGATCCCGGGGACGCCCGGCCGTGGATCGAAGGACTGGGGCATCCGTCGCTGATCGACGCCGAGGGCTCGGTGGCGGAGCTGTACAACGTCGTCAACGTGCCGACCGTCGTGTGGATCGATGAGGAGGGCCGGATCGCCCGGCCGCAGGACACCATGACCGCGACCGACACCTTCCGTGAGATGAACGGCCTGTCCTCCGAGGACGCCAAGAACGCCCTCCGGAGATGGGTCCTCGACGGGGAGTCGGGCCTGACGCCGGAGGCCGTACGGGAGCATCTGCGGATCCCGACGGAGGAGGAGCGCCGCGCGCGGCTGCACGCGCGGCTCGCCGCGTGGCTGTTCCGCCGCGGCCGTACCGCTCCCGCGCGGGGACATGCCCGGAAGGCGGCGGAGCTCGCTCCGCACGATGTGGCCGTCCGGAGGAGCCTGATGCCGCTGAGCGGCGTCGACCCCTTCGGTGACGAGTACTTCAGGCTCAGGGACGAACTGGAGGCCGGAGGGGTCCCCCTCTACCGCCCGCTGCCCGACTGGTCGAGAGGGGCGCAGGCCGCGGAGGCGGGCGCCTAACCGCCCTCCGTGCAAGATTTGCGTTCGGCGTCATCTGAGTTCCAAAATCATACTCATGACGACGACGATCAACTCGCGCACCCACTCTTGGCTTCCCCCGACCCCGCCCACCGGAGAGCTGAGCGGGCTGGAGTTCCTCCGGGCCCTGATGGACGGGGAGATCGCGCCCCCGCCGATCGCGGGCACCCTCGGTTTCACCCTGGTTCACGTGGAGCCGGGCAAGGCGGTCTTCGAAGGGGAGACCGGTGAGCACCTGTACAACCCGCTGGGCTCGATCCACGGCGGCTACTACGCCACCCTGCTCGACTCGGCCCTCGGCTGCGCGGTGATGACCCGCCTGACGGCGGGGTTCGGCTACACCACCACGCAGCTGGGGGTTCACATGACCCGGCCCGCCTTCGCCCACACCGGAACCCTCCGCTGCGAGGCGAACACCGTGCACGTCGGACGGACGACCGCCACCGCGGAGGCCCGGCTCGTGGGCGTGAACGACGGCAAGCTCTACGCCCACGGCACGACGGCCTGCGCTATCTTCCCGATCGCGCCTTGAACAGGGCGCGCTTGGCGGCCTTGCCCACCTGCGGGTCCGGGTGGGCGTCGCCCACGGCCTCCAGCAGCTCCTCCAGGTGGGGGTGACGGACCTTCCAGATCACGTCGAGCAGCCCGATGATCGTCTGCGCCGGGCCGATGTCGTGCAGGCTGCTCACGAACTCGCTGCGGCCGAGACCCGCCGAGATCGTCCACATGTCGAGGATCAACCAGTGCGTGTCCGCCTGGGTGGGCTCGAGGGCGTCCTCGGCGTCCAACTGGGCGAGGTGGGTCGCGGCGTACGGCCGGAGCGACGCCTCCTCGAGCGCCTCGCGCCAGGCCGGCACGGCCACCTCGCCGAGGGAGCCCACCAGGCTGGCGGCCTGGACCCGGATGAGGGCGTCGGCCTCGTCCTCCGCGGCCGCCTCGAGCAGCTCGGAGGCCGCGCGGCCGGGGTCGCGGAGGGCCATCCAGGCGGCGAACTCGGCGTCGGCCTCGTCTTCCGGCAGGTCGGCGCTGAACGACAGCAGATCGAGGGCCGTCATCGCGTCGATCGCCGGACGGGCGTCGACCTCGATGTCCGCCTCGTCGATCATGTGGACGACGCCCTCGGTGCCGAGCGGCGTCAGCGTGACCTCGCCGTCGGCGACGGTGACCATTCCGTAGCCGGTGAGCCAGGCGATGACCGGGGCGAGCGGATCGACGGCGGCGGCCCAGGCGTCCGCGCCGAGATCGTCGTACTCCGCCGTCGCCTCGGCCAGCTCGCCCCGCAGCTCGTCGAGTGAACGGCTGCCGCCGTTGACCAGGACCCTGATCAGCAGCGCCCGGGTGAGCCCGGACAGCGCCAGCGTCAGGTCGTCGTCGTCGAGCTCGGGGTCGCCGTAGTCGATCGAGTGGAGACCCAGCGTCCAGACGTCCAGCGCGTCCTCGTCGTCCTCGAACGGCCAGGCGGCGGTGTCGGAGTCGACGCTCACGGTGTCGTCGCCGTCGGGGGCGAGGAACTCCAGGTCGATGGCGAGGTTCCAGATGTTCCAGAGGGCCTGCGGCTCGGCCAGGCCGAGCGCCTTGACGGCGTCACGGACCTCCTCATCGCTGAGCAGGGTCTCCTCGCCCACCTTGCGGCCCGTGCCGACCCACAGCGCCAGATCGCGGGCCTGGCCGACGAGCGGGACCTGGCGGGCGGCCGCGGCCAGCTCGGAGTCGGGCCGCAGCCTGATGGTGGGAAGGTCGGAGATCTCGTCGGCGAACGGCTCGAAGTCGCCGAGGCTCTCGTCCTCGTCGAGCTCGTCCTCCTCCTCGTCCCAGTCGCGCTCGGCCAGCGCGTCCTCCATCGCGTCGACGAAGTCGTCCTCGAGTTCGTCGAGCTCCTCGAGCAGGCTCTCGAGCGGGTCGGAGCCGGCCGACAGGCGGCCGGTCGAGGACAGGAAGGTCAGGTACGCCCGGATGGCGGGCACCATGCCGTCGGCGGCGGCGTCGGGATCCTCGACCGCCTGGGGCATCCGCTCCAGAAGCAGGTTGCGCAGATCCTGCCGCTTCCACAGTCCTACGTCGCCCTTGACGTCAAGGCGGTGCCACAACGCTGCCGGGCCCACGAGGTCAGGGTCGCTGTCCGGTGCGTTGGCCGGCGCCCAGAGGATGAATTCTTGGAGCAGGGGACGCAGTTCAGCGGCGGCTGCCTCGATGCGATCTGTCACCCCGCCAGCCTAGGGCCAACGGCCCCAGCTCTCTAATCAGTTGGCCCGCCGCATCGCCTCGGTGATCCTCTCCGCCGCGGCCACGACGGGGGCGGCGTGCATGCGGCCGGGCGTGCGGGTGAGGCGCTCGATCGGTCCCGAGACCGACACGGCCGCGATCACCTTGCCGCCGGCGCCGCGGATGGGGGCGGAGACGCTGGCCACGCCCTGCTCGCGCTCGCCGACACTGTGGGCCCAGCCACGCCTGCGCACGCTCGCGAGGGTCGCGGCGGTGAACTTGGCTCCGCGCAGCCCGCGGTGCAGGCGGTCGGGCTCCTCCCAGGCGAGCAGAATCTGCGCCGCGGATCCGGCGGTCATCGGCAGCGCCGACCCCACGGGAACCGTGTCCCGCAGGCCGCTCGCCCGCTCGGCGGCGGCGACGCAGACGCGCTCGTCGCCCTGGCGGCGGTAGAGCTGGGCGCTCTCCCCGGTGAGATCGCGGAGGTGGATGAGGACGGGGCCGGCGACCGCGAGCAGCCGGTCCTCGCCCGCGGCGGTGGACAACTCCGACAACCGCGGTCCCAGAACGAACCGGCCCTGAGTGTCGCGGGAGACGATGCGATGGTGTTCGAGCGCCACCGCGAGCCGGTGGGCCGTGGGCCTTGCCAGGCCGGTCGCCTGGACCAGTTGTGCGAGGGAAGCGGGGCCCGCCTCCAGCGCGTTGAGTACCAGAACCGCCTTGTCGAGTACTCCGACCCCGCTAGAGTTGTCCATACCCCGATACTGCCGTCTCGCTATCCGAGATGCAAACCCAATACGGGAACGCAGCGGGTACAGTGTCCATATCCCGATATTTCCGTCTCATCATCAGAGATTTCGGGGGCGAGCGCAAGGAGGCGATCACAATCATGGGCCGCACACTGGCTGAGAAAGTCTGGGAGAAGCATGTCGTCCGCCATGCGGAGGGCGAGCCCGACGTGCTCTACATCGACCTGCACCTCATCCACGAGGTGACCAGCCCGCAGGCCTTCGACGGCCTGCGTCTCAGCGGCCGGACGGTGCGCCGCCCCGACCTCACGATCGCCACCGAGGACCACAACGTCCCGACCGTGCTCGGTCCCATCGCCGACGTGGTCTCCCGCACCCAGGTCGAGACCCTGCGCAAGAACACCGCCGAGTTCGGCATCCGGCTCCACCCCATGGGGGACGCGGGCCAGGGCGTCGTGCACATCATCGGCCCGCAGTTCGGCCTCACGCAGCCGGGCATGACGGTCGTCTGCGGCGACTCCCACACCTCCACGCACGGCGCCTTCGGGGCGCTGGCCTTCGGCATCGGCACCTCCGAGGTGGAGCACGTGCTGGCCACCCAGACCCTGCCCGCCTACCGTCCCAAGACGATGGCGATCGAGGTCTCCGGCGAGCTGCCGGTCGGCGTGACGGCCAAGGACCTGATCCTCGCCATCATCGCCCAGATCGGCACGGGCGGCGGTCAGGGCTACATCGTGGAGTACCGCGGCGAGGCCGTCCGCAAGCTCTCGATGGAGGGCCGGATGACGGTCTGCAACATGTCGATCGAGGCCGGGGCCAGGGCCGGGATGATCGCGCCGGACGAGACGACGTTCGAGTACCTGCGCGGCCGTCCGCACGCCCCCACGGGAGAGGCGTGGGACGAGGCCGTCGAGTACTGGAAGAGCCTGCGCAGCGACGACGACGCCGAGTTCGACAAGGTCGTGCACATCGACGCCTCGACGCTGACGCCCTTCGTCACGTGGGGGACCAACCCCGGCCAGGGGGCGCCGATCGGCTCCGCCGTACCCTCGCCAGAGGACTTCACGGACCCGGTTCAGCGGTCCGCGGCGGAGCGGGCGCTGGAGTACATGGGGCTGGCCGCCGGCACGCCGCTCCGGGACGTCGAGGTGGACACCGTCTTCGTCGGGTCCTGCACCAACGGCCGGATCGAGGACCTCCGGGCCGCTGCCGAGATCCTGCGCGGCCGTACGGTGGTGACCCGCACGCTGATCGTCCCGGGGTCGATGCAGGTCAAGAAGGCCGCCGAGGAGGAAGGCCTGCACGAGGTGTTCAAGGCCGCCGGCGCCGAGTGGCGTGAGGCGGGCTGCTCGATGTGCCTCGGCATGAACCCCGACACGCTCCAGCCGGGAGAGCGCAGCGCCTCGACCTCGAACCGCAACTTCGAGGGCCGCCAGGGCAAGGGCGGACGCACCCACCTGGTGTCGCCGCAGGTCGCCGCCGCGACCGCCGTCACCGGCAGGCTCACCGCCCCCGCCGACCTCTGATCAGGCCCGTTTCCAGGAGAGATCACCCATGGACGCCTTCACCACCCACACCGGCCGGGCCGTGCCGCTGCGCCGCAGCAACGTCGACACCGACCAGATCATCCCGGCCGTCTGGCTCAAGCAGGTCAGCCGTACCGGCTTCGAGAAGGGCCTGTTCTCCGCCTGGCGGGAGGACCCGGCCTTCGTCCTGAACGACCCCGCGTACGAGGGCGCCTCGATCCTCGTCTCCGGCCCCGACTTCGGCACCGGCTCCTCCCGTGAGCACGCGGTCTGGGCGCTTCAGCAGTACGGCTTCCGCGTCGTCATCTCCGCGAGGTTCGGCGACATCTTCCGGAACAACTCCACGAAGATGGGCCTGCTGCCGGTCGTGCTCCCCGCCGACGTCGTCGAGCGCATCCAGGCCGCTGTCGAGGCGGACCAGGCAGCCGAGGTGACCGTGGACCTCGTCGAGCGGCAGGTACGGCTCGGCGACCTGGTGGCGGATTTCGAGATCGACGACTACACGCGGTGGCGCCTGATGGAGGGCCTGGACGACATCGGGCTCACCTTGCGTCACAAGGACGACATCGCGGCGTACGAGAGTGGCCGCCAGCCGTGGCTGCCGACGACCGTCTGAACGATCTCCAAGTCGCATATTGCCTGCTGGCACGGCCACTGCGTGATGCGCGGGGCCGTGCCGGCGCGTTAGCCTTACCACAGGAGAAGCGGTGCGCCCGACTCGATGGTGCTCGCCATCTGTGACGTGGCAAATCGGGACATAGCTCATGCGGCCCGCCCGGCCGGACGCCTTCATCGCCTGTCTGGACGGCGCATTCGACACGCCGAGCAGGCGAAACATGCCCCCCGGTGATTGAGTCCCGCGCCCTCGTCCCCTAATTTCAAGCGCGTAAGGGGGAGGAACCAATGAACAAAAAAGAACTCGTCGACGCGATCATCGACCGTGTAGGTGACCGGAAGACGGCCACGGAGGCCGTCAACGCGGTGCTCGAGGCGATCCAGCAGGCCGTCGCAAGTGGTGACAAGGTTTCGATCACCGGCTTCGGCGCTTTTGAGATGGTGCACAAGCCCGCCCGCACGGCGCGCAACCCTTCGACCGGTGACCCGATCAAGGTGGCGGAGAGCTGGGCGCCGAAGTTCCGCCCAGGTGCGGACTTCCGCGACCAGGTCAACGCCGGCGGCAAGGCGTCCTCGAAGAGGAAGTAACCGGCGGAACCATCATCAGAGCCATGAAACGGCGTCCGGCCATCCCGGGCGCCGTTTCCGCTTGTCGGAGTCGTCTTGTCGGAGTCGTCCGGGGCCGTTTCGGGATCGCCCCCGGATGCTCAGGCCGAGTCGGGGCCGGGCTGGGGGACCGGGAACGTGGAGAGCGTCACGTAGGTGATCCGCTCGCCGGTCATGACGATGTTGACCCGCTGCCCGGACCGCAGGTGCCGCAGCGGTCCGGCGTCGAACGCGGCGGCGTCGAACGGGATCTCCGTTCCGTCGTCGAGGAAAACCGATCCCGAACGGGTGGCGCCGTCGAAGGTTTTCACTGTGGCCTGCACATGATCAGACTACTCACGATGCCTCGCCTGTCAGCACGGCTCGGTCAGGAGGCCTCGTCCTGGTCGGAGTCGGAGTGCGTGCCGTACGACGCGAGGCCCCGGACGATGATGTCGAGGCCCAGCTCGAACCGGTAGTCGTTGGTCTCGCCCACCATCAGGTCGGCGAGGGCGACCAGGTTCGGGAAACGGTCAGGCGGCAGCGAGGCGAAGTAGTTCTCCAGCCGGCTGCCGATCACCGTCCACGAGGAGTCCTTCATGCGGTCCTGCCACATGCTCTCCTCGAGGGTGAAGCCCTCCATGTACGTCGAGAGCAGGTCGCCCGCGATCGCCGTCACCCGGTCGGGCAGGCCGCCCGCCCGCAGGATGCCGAAGAGTCTCTCCACGTGCGGGAGCAGCTCCGCGGTGAACGGGACATGCTGCATCGAGATCCTGGCCATGTCGCGGTGGCGCAGCAGGCGCTGACGGCCGTCCCGCGCGAAGTCCTTGATCTGCTCCTGCCACGTCTCCGGATCGGGCTCCGGCAGCTCCACGTCGTCGAACAGGCGGTTGTACATCAGCTGGAGCAGCTCGTCCTTGTCGTCGACGTGGACGTACAGCGCCGACACGGCGACGCCGAGCTCCGCCGCCACCTGGCGCATGCTCAGCTTGTCGTAACCGTCCCGGTCGAGGACGACGAACGCGGCTTCGACGATCCGCTCCCTGGTGAGAGGGATCCTGGCCGGAGCCTGGCGTTTGCGCGGACGCTCCCACGGCGCTGTGGGCACGTCGTCCTGCTGGCTCATGAGGTCCTCCCGCTTTCGCGCCCATCGTAGGGAATGGCGCTCGGCGTCGGCGAACAGCGACCCAGTTTGAGATATATCTTGTCTTGCCTTGAGTTGAGATATATCGTGAGAACGCTGAACTTGTGAATGAGCACTGTTCGATAGTAGAACAGTGCTCATCAATCTGTGAACAGTGTTCTTCTCGCTTCCAGGAGGAGTGATGGTCAATTCCGCCGATGTGACGGCCTCCGGGGCTTCAGCGGCTCCGGTGGCTCCGGCCGGTGAGGCCGCGCCGTACAGGTGGCGCTGGGCGGCTCTGTTCGTGATCCTGGCCGCGGAGGTCATGGACCTGCTCGACGCCATGGTCACCAACATCGCCGCACCCACCATGCGCGCCGACCTCGGTGGCACCCCCGCGACGATCCAGTGGCTGGGCGCCGCGTACACGTTGTCGATGGCCGTTGGCTTGATCACCGGAGGCCGGCTGGGCGACATCTTCGGGCGCAAGCGGATGTTCCTGATCGGCGCCGCGGGCTTCACCCTGGGGTCGCTGGCCTGTGCCGTCGCGCAGTCGCCGGAGATTCTGATCGGCGCCCGCGTCATGCAGGGCCTGTTCGGCGCGGTGATGCTTCCCCAGGGGCTGGGGATGATCAAGGAGATGTTCCCGCCGAAGGAGATGCAGGCGGCCTTCGGGATGTTCGGCCCGATCATGGGTCTTTCCGCCGTGGGCGGTCCGATCCTGGCGGGCTGGCTGGTCGAGGCCGACTACTTCGGCACCGGCTGGCGCATGATCTTCCTCATCAACCTGCCTCTCGGCGCCGCCGCGTTGCTCGCCGGTGCGCGGTTCCTGCCCGAGTCGAGATCGCCGCATCCCCTCAGGCTCGACTTCCCCGGGATCATCCTCGCCTCGCTCGGCGGATTCCTGGTGATCTACCCGCTGGTCCAGGGGCGCGAGAGCGACTGGCCCGCGTGGACGTTCGTCATGCTCGCCGCCTCGGCCGTCGTCTTCGCGGCGTTCGGCTGGTTCGAGTCGCGTAAGAGCCGTCAGGGCGGCGACCCGCTGATCGTGCCCAGCCTGTTCCGCAAGCGGGCCTTCACCGGTGGTCTGCTCACGGGCATGGTCTTCTTCTCGGGCATGGCCGGCTTCATGCTGGTCTTCAACCTCTACACCCAGATCGGGCTGGGCTACTCCACCCTGAAGGCCGGCCTGACGATGGTGCCCTGGTCGGCCGGCATGATCGTCGGCTTCGGGCTCGCCCAGGTCGTACAGAGGTTCGGGCGCAAGGTGCTGCACGGAGGCACCTTGATCATGACCGTCGGCGTGATCGCGGTGCTGTTCACCGTGAACTCCGCCGGGCTCGAGGTCACCCCGTGGCAGCTCGTGCCGGCTCTGGTGGTGAGCGGTGTGGGAATGGGCCTGCTGATGGCGCCCTTCTTCGACATCGTCCTCGCGGGAGTGGAGCAGCACGAGACCGGATCGGCGTCGGGCACGCTCACGGCCGTCCAGCAGTTGGGCAACGCTTTCGGTGTGGCGCTGCTCGGCACGGTCTTCTTCGACCTGCTGGGCTCCATCCCCAGCGGCGCGACCTTCGACCACGCCATGAAGGTCACCCTCTGGGTGGTGGCCGGAATGCTCATCGTGACCTACGCGGTGGCCTTCCTCCTCCCCAAACAAGCCAGAGAAGAGACCCCCGCCTGACCCCAACCCCTCGGGCGTGATCACGCGGGAGAGGCGGGGGCGTGATCACGCACGGAGGATGTGGGGGGCGATCTGGATGGTGGCGGGGCCCAGGCCGAGGGCCTCGGCTTCCTTGAGGTCCTCGACCGTGTCGACGTCCCGCCTGACCGAGGGGATCGCCTCCAGCGCCAACTCCTTCGCGCCGCCCGACAGATGCCTGGCCCTCGACTCGCCCCCGAACCGCGGCCGGAACGCGATTCCCGGTCGCACGCCGTAGAAGGTGGTCCCCACCTCGGCGGCGTCCGGGACGAAGGACTCGTCGAACTCCAGCGCCGCCGTCAGCACCCTCTCCAGCTCCCGTGGGCGCAACGCCGGCAGATCCGCCTGAAGGGCGCCCACGGCGTCGCCCGCCGCCAGCTGTACCGCCTCCGCCGCGCCCACACGTAACGCGGCGTTGAGCCCCCTGTCCGGGTCGTTCACCACATGCGCGCCGAGCGCGGCGAGCCGTTCCGCCGGCACCGGGTCGGCGGTCACCACCACGACGCGCGCCACGAGGGGGCACGCCAGCGCGGCCGCCACCGTGTCGCTCGCGACGGCCACGGCCAGATCGGCCCGGTACGGCCCGGCCGCTCCGGCAAGCCGTGTCTTGGCCCGGATGAGAGTCTTGACCGGCACCACGATGGACCATCGAGCGAGCTGCATAACCTTAAGCATCCCGCCTCGACATTCCGGCGACGCAGCCGGGAGACTTGAGCCGCGCACGGTGACCTGGAGGCCAGGTCGCCGGGGCGCGGCGACGCGACACACGTTGATTCAGCGGCCGTTGGAAACGCGGCCGTGAAGGAGGAGAAGTGAGCCAGCCCAGCGAGCCCACCGGCGAGGTGGAGCAGTCGCCGTCCGGCGAGGCTCGGACACCCGCTTCGAGGCGCAGCTCACGCCCGCCGCGCTTCTGGGAGTTCCTCGCCGTCCTGATCGTGAAGCCGCTGTCGCTGCTGTTCGTCAGGCGGAGATGGCGTGGGGGAGAAAACATCCCGCGCAAGGGCGGCCTGATCATCGCGGCCAACCATCTGTCCTGGTCGGATCCGGTGCTGCTCTCGCACTACCTGTACAACACCGGCCGCTGGCCGATCATTTTGGCCAAGTCGGGGATCTTCAAGGTCCCGTTCCTCGGTCACGCGGTCTCCCAGCTGCGGGCCATCCCGGTCCAGCGCGGGAGCACCGAGGCGACGCAGTCGCTCAAAACCGCCGAGGAGCGGCTCAGGGCGGGCGGCGCCATCCTCTTCTACCCGGAGGGCACGATCACCCGCGACCCCGAGTTGTGGCCGATGGCGGCCAAGACGGGTGCGGCCCGGCTCGCCCTCGCGACAGGTGTGCCGGTGGTCCCGATCGCCCACTGGGGCGCCCAGGAGCTCCTGCCGTACGGCGAGAAGAAGCCGCGGCTGTTCCCCCGCAAGACCTTCCACGTGCTCGCCGGGCCGCCGGTCGACCTGTCGAAGTACGCCGGCCAGCCGATGCGCGGATCGGTCCTGCGTGACGCGACGGCCGACATCATGGCGGCGGTCACCGGACTGCTCGCCGAGATCCGGGATGAGAAGGCGCCTGAAGTCCCGTATGACCCGAAAAACGCTGCGCAGGACTGAGCACGACGTACGGTAGGGAATGGCACGTGACCGCGAGCCTGGGCGATGAGGAGTGGTGAGCGACCAGTGAGTAAGGCGGTCGTCTTCGGTACGGGCTCGTGGGGCACCACGTTCGCGATGATCCTCGCTGAGGCGGGTACCGACACGACGTTGTGGGGCAGGCGGGCGGAGGTCGTCGACGCGATCAACGATCGCCACGAGAACCCCGAGTACCTTCCCGGCGTGAAGCTGCCCGAGACGCTGAGCGCCACTACCGACCACGTCGCGGCCATGGACGGGGCGGACTTCGTCGTCCTCGCCGTCCCCGCGCAGACGTTGCGCGGCAACCTCGCCGAGTGGAAGGACGCCATCCCGCCCGGCGCCGTGCTGGTCAGCCTGATGAAGGGCGTCGAGCTGGGCACCGGCAAGCGGATGAGCGAGGTCATCTGCGAGGTGGCCGAGGTGCCGGAGAGCCGCGTGGCGGTGGTCTCCGGACCCAACCTGGTCCCCGAGCTGGCCCGGAGGCAGCCGGCCGCGGCCGTCGTCGCCTGCACGGACGACGAGGTGGCCGGCAGGCTCCAGGACGCCTGCCACCTGCCGTGGTTCCGCACCTACACGAACGCCGACGTCGTCGGAGTCGAGCTCGGCGGCGCGGTCAAGAACGTCATCGCGCTGGCCGTGGGCGTCGCGGCGGGCATGGGCCTCGGCGACAACATCCGGGCCACGCTGATCACCCGCGGGCTCGCCGAGATCGCCCGGCTGGGCGCGGCCCTGGGCGCCGACCAGCACACGTTCGCGGGCCTCGCGGGGATGGGCGACCTGATCGCGACCTGCACGTCGCCTCTGTCCAGGAACCGCACCTTCGGGGAGAACCTCGGCCGCGGCATGACCCTGGCCGAGGTCGTGGCCGCGACCAAGCAGACGGCCGAGGGCGTCAAGTCCTGCGAGTCCGTGCTCGAGCTGGCCAGGAAACACGACGTGGAGATGCCCATCACCGAGGTGGTCGTGGGAGTGGTCCACGACGGTCTGTCGCCCGGTGAGGCCGCGCTCCTGCTGATGAACCGAACTCCCAAACCGGAGCGATACGGTCTGTGAACTCCATGAGGCGATCGCGGAAGCGGCCCGGGGAGAACACCCGGGCCGTCCATCTGCCCTCGCCTCCGCTGCCCCGGCAGGTCCCGATCGGCCTTCCCGTGTGGCGGACCGCCACGTGGGAGTTCGAGTCGTCCGGTGAGTACGGCGACGTCCTGTCGGGGCGCATGCCGGGCTTCGCCTACAGCCGCATCGACAACCCGACCGTCGCCGCCTTCGCCGCCGGGGTGGCCGCCCTCGAGGGTGCGGCCGCGCCCGACGACGTGGCAGGTGAGGCGTTCCCGTCGGGGATGGCCGCGATCAACACGGTCTTCCTGAGCTTCCTGCGCGCGGGCGCGCACGTCGTCGCGCCCGCTCCCGTCCACGGCGGGACGTACGCGCTGCTGACCGACGTGTTGTCCCGGTTCGGAGTGACCGTGGACTTCGTCGACTACTCCGACCTGCGCCGGGTCCACGCCGCGATGCGGTCGACGACGAAGATCGTGTACGCGGAGGCGCTGGCGCACCCGTCGATGATGGTGGCCGACATCCGCGGGCTCTACCGGATAGCCCGCGAGGCGGGAGCCCTGCTCGTCGTCGACTCCTCCACCGCCACCCCGGTCGTGTGCCGCCCGCTCGAGCACGGCGCCGACCTGGTCGTCCATTCGGCCACCAAGTATCTCGGCGGCCACGACGACAGCACCGGCGGAGTGGTGGTGGGGCGGCGCGACCTGATGGCCCAGATCAGGGAGGTCCGGGTCGCCACGGGCGGCACGCTCTCGCCGGACGACGCGTTCCTCCTGCACAGGGGGCTCGAGACGCTGACCCTGCGCGTGCGGCGGATGTGCGCGACGGCGATGGAGGTCGCCGCCGCCGTGGCCAAGCACCCGGCCGTGCGCCGGGTCGACTATCCGGGCCTGCCGGGCCACCCCGCACACCAACTCGCCCGGCTCGTCTTCGACTCCGGTCCCGAGGGCACCAGGTTCGGCGCGTGCCTGACCGTAATCCCTCACGGGGGGTACACGGCGGGCATGACCCTGGCGGACGGCCTGCGCCTGGCCGGCATCGCGTCCTCCGTCGGCGGCACCCACACCAAGGTGACGCATCTCGCCTCGGTGGCCCGTTCCGACGAGGCGCTTTCCGGTGTCGACGCGGGAGCCGTCCGCTTCTCGATCGGCCTCGAGGACGCCGAGGACCTCATCATGGACGTCACCCAGGCGCTCGACGCTCTGGGTTCAACCAGTACGGCGCGCGGCTGACAAGCCGTTTTGCCTCCCAGACGCGGTAGATTCGGGCATCATGAATGAGGTTCGCGAGTCACGGTCGCGTATACGTGTGGCGGTGGTCTTCGGAGGACGCAACTCCGAGCACGCCGTCTCTCTTATGGGCGCCGGAAGCGTGCTTGAGGCGATCGACCGCTCAAAGTACGAGGTGTTCCCCATCGGCATCGCCCAGGACGGGCGTTGGGTGCTGGTCCCCGGCAGCCAGAGTTATGCGATCGAGGGGGGCCGCCTGCCCTCCGTCGACGAGTCCGGTACGGCTCTCGCACTGCCGTCCGAGTCGGGCTCGCTGGTGGCCCTCGAGCCCGGGCAGATCCCGAGGACCCTCGGTGAGGTCGACGTCGTCTTCCCCGTCATGCACGGTCCCTTCGGCGAGGACGGCACGATCCAGGGACTGCTGGAGATGGCCGGGGTCCGCTACGTGGGGTCCGGGGTGCTGGCCAGCGCCGTCGGCATGGACAAGGCGTACATGAAGCTCGTTCTGCGGGCGGCGGGGCTGCCCGTGGGGCCGTTCGTCACCGTCACCGACCGCGACTGGCGCATCGACCGGGCGAGGGTGCTCAAGGAGGTCGAGGAGCTGGGCTGGCCGGTGTTCGTGAAACCTGCCCGCGCGGGGTCGTCCCAGGGCATCTCCAAGGCCCACGACGTGGAGTCTCTCGAGGCGGCGGTCGAGTTCGCCCGCGCCCACGACCCCAAGGTGCTGGTCGAGGCCGCGATCGTCGGCCGGGAGATCGAGTGCGCCGTTCTCGAGTCGCTCGGGGACGCTCCGGCGGAGGCGAGCATGCCCGGCGAGGTGCTGGTCAGGGGCGAGCACGAGTTCTTCGACTTCGAGGCCAAGTACTACCCCGACCAGATGGCGCTCGACGTGCCCGCCGACATCCCCGCGGAGGCGATCGAGGCGCTGCGCGGCATGGCCGTACAGGCCTTCGAGGCGCTGGGCTGCGAGGGCCTGTCCCGGGTCGACTTCTTCTACACGCCGTCGGGCGAGCTGATCCTCAACGAGATCAACACGATGCCCGGCTTCACGTCCCTCTCTGTGGCCCCGCAGTTGTGGGCCGCCAGCGGGCTGTCATACGCCGATCTCGTCGACCGGCTGATCCAGCTCGCGTACAACAGGCCGGCGGGGCTGCGCTAACTCACTGCGGAATGTTGGTCTTGATGGGCCCGGCGAGATCGACCTGGATCTCCGCCGGCCTGTGCTCGGGGGAGATCGTCAGCTCGACGTACGCCTCGCGGTTGACGGCGGTGTACAGCGCGGGCCGCTGCGGATCGTTGAACCAGCCGACGCCGTCGACGTCCGAGACCTCGGCGGTGGCGGGCATCGCGGCGGGCCGTTCGACGCCGCAGCGCAGGGCGATCTCACCTTCACCCCAGACGGCCACGTACGGCGAGGCGGGCTCGGACGCGACGCGGTCGAGCCCGTCGAGCGTGTGGGGGAGCGCGCCGGCGAGTTTCCGGCATGCGGCCGCGGCCGCTCCCGTGGGAGTGGGCGGCTCGACGCGCACGACGCCGGAGCATCCGGCGAGGACGGTCAGGGCCACGAAGGCGGCTGCCGCTCCGGCGGGCAGGGCTGTTTTGGGCATCGTCTTCCAGATCGGCTGTCCGGTGGCAGTCGACGCCCGCCGTGCCGGACTAGATGTGGACTATGGGACACGTAAGCGTACGCGTGATGCCCTTCACAGCCTGAATCTGGGCCACGACGAGCTTGCCGAGTTCGTCGACGTTGTGGGCCTCGGCCCGGACGATCACGTCATAGGGGCCGGTGACATCCTCGGCCTGTGTGACGCCCGTGATCGACGCGATCTGCCCGGCCACATCGGCGGCCCTGCCGACCTCGGTCTGGATAAGGATGTAGGCCTGCACCATCGCGTCCTCCGGATAGAGATCAGTGCCGGAGCGTAACCGTACCTCGAATGCACAAGGGGTGTGTCATCAGAGTCGGAGATCTTGGTGAATTCGGTGTGATCAGGCGGATTTCGGGACGCCTGCCCCAAGGGTCGGGGGTGATCCTGGGCCCCGGCGACGACGCCGCGATCCTGGAAGCACCTGACGGACGGGTCGTGGTCAGTACCGATCTCCTGATTGAGGGTAGGCACTTCCGCCGCGATTGGTCCAGTGGGTACGACATAGGCAGAAAAGCCGCAGCACAGAATCTTTCCGACATCGTTGCCATGGGGGCCGACCCCACGGCGATCGTGGTCGGCCTGGGCCTGCCCGGTGAGGCGTCGGCCGAGTGGCTCGACGCCCTGACCGACGGCTTCAGGGACGAATGCGCCCTGGTCGGCGCCACGGTAGCCGGGGGAGACATCGCGCGCTCGGACATCGTGGTGATCGGGGTGACCGCGCTCGGTGATCTCGGCGGGCGGACGCCGGTGACCAGGTCGGGCGCGCGTCCCGGCGACGTGGTCGCGGTGGCCGGTCGGCTCGGATACGCGGCCGCCGGCCTCGCCCTCCTCTCGGCGGAGCGGGGGACCACCGAGGTCCCGGACTTCGCGGAGGAGTTCGTCGCCGCCCACCGCAGGCCGGAGCCGCCGTACGCGTGCGGGCCGGAGGCGGCCGGGCTCGGCGCCACGGCCATGCTCGACGTCAGCGACGGGCTGTTGCAGGATCTCGGCCACGTCGCGACCGCCAGTGGGGTGCGGATCGTCCTCGACCCCGCAGCGCTGCCCGTGCCCGAGGCGATGGCCCGGCTCGCCGCCGAGCTGGACGCCGACCCGCTGACCTGGGTCCTCACCGGCGGCGAGGACCACGCGCTCGCCGCCACCTTCCCCCGGGACGTTTCGCTGCCGCCTTCCTGGCGTGTCGTCGGGCAGGTCTCCGACGCGGAGGGAGAGGCGAAGGCCGAGGTCAGCGGACGTGCCGAGACCTCAGGTGGCTGGGATCACTTCCGAGAATGAGGGGAATTTTGTGACAACGATTAATTGGCTCTGTTATTAAGTAGGGCGGTACCAACAGGAAAGGACCCTCATGGGCCGCCACGCGGCAGAACATCCGGCTGGAACGGGACAACCGCAGCTCCCGGACGAAGGAGCGAACACGGTCGTCCGGCCTGGCGATCTGGCGGCGCGGCGGCAGGAGGGTGACGAGGCTCGCCGGAGCGGGTTCCTCGGCTCTGGGCTGAGCAGCGCCCCCAGCCCCGGCGACGACTCCTCGAAGGGGCTGCGCAGGCTTGCCCTCGTGTCGGGCGTCTCGGTCGTGCTGACCCTGGGTCTGATCGTCGGCGGCGTGCAGGTGTTATCCGGGCGCACCGAGCTCACCGTCCAGTCGCTGGGCACGAATTGCGCGGCGCCCGGCCAGTGCGACACCGAGCGGACGGCGGACTCGGCCCCCACGGATGATCACCAGACCGGAGACGGATCGGCGTCCTCCACCCCCAGCGCCTCGGCGGGACGGACGCCGCCCGGCTCGCGCAGCGCCACGCCCGGCTCCACCCCCAGCGTCACAGCCGGCACGACCGCCTCGGCCACTCCGGGCACCACCCCGGCGACCGGGCCGGGGGACTCGCCCACCCGTGACGTCACCACGCAGTCGCCCGAGACGCCGCCGAGCGCCTCGGCGCCGGTCGTCGCCGCCCCTCCTCCCCCTCCGCCTTCGGACGACGGGCAGTCCGAGCCCGAGACCACCCAGCCGGCCGCCTCGGACCGGGTGCGGGTGAGCGTCCGGCTCGACTGGCAGGCCGGAGGCTGGTACGGCGCGAAGGTCACCGTGCACAACGAGGCCGACGACCTCTCCTCCTGGACGGTCGGCCTCCCCCTCGAAGGCTCGGCAGTGCAGGTGGGGGCGGACCACTGGGATCAGAACGGGAACACGCTGTCGATCGGCTCCGACCGGAAGCTGCGGAGCGGACGCGACACCACGGTGAGCCTCACCTTCCGCGGCCGCTTCCAGGCCCCCGGCGGCTGCACCCTCGCGGGAGGCGAGTGCACCGTATCCAGCACCAGCAGGTGAGGCGGGCCCTGCCTGCGGGTCCTGGTTTGATGGGGGCATGACCACCCCTCCACGCGTGCTGACGATCGCGGGCTCGGACTCCGGCGGCGGCGCCGGGATCCAGGCCGACCTCAAGACGATGCTGGCCCTGGGCGTTCACGGGATGAGCGTGATCGCCGCCGTGACGGCCCAGAACTCGCTGGGCGTCCAGGGCTACTGGGAGCTTCCCCCCGAGGCGGTGCGGGCCCAGCTCGACTCGGTCCTCGGGGACATCGGCGCCCAGGCGATCAAGACCGGCATGCTGGCCTCCCCGGTGCTCGTGGAGACCGTCGCCGAGGTGTTGTCCGGCGTCGCCGCCCCCGTCGTGGTGGACCCGGTCGGCGTCTCCAAGCACGGCGACTCCCTCCTCGCGCCCGAGGCCGTGGGCACGGTCAAGACCCGGCTGCTCCCCGTCGCGACCGTCGTGACCCCGAACCTCTGGGAGGTCGCGCAGCTCACGGGCGTCAAGGTCGAGGACGAGCGGGATCTGCCGCGGGCGGCCGAGGCCGTGCTGGCGCTCGGGCCGACGTGGGCGCTGATCAAGGGCGGGCACCTGCCCGGTGAGCCCGTGGACCTGCTCACCGACGGATCCCGGAGTTTCCGCTTCACCGCAGAGCGGCACGACAACCGGCACACCCACGGCACCGGCTGCACGCTCGCCTCCGCCATCGCCTCCTACCTCGCGCTGGGAGAGGACGTCCCGGGCGCGGTACGGCAGGCCAAGGAGTACGTCACCGGGGCGATCGCCCGCGGCTTCCCCCTCGGCGCGGGCATCGGCCCGGTCGACCACGGCTGGCGCTGGAGGTCCTGACCCGGGCTCAGATCAGGCGGGCGAGCGGGTCGGTCGCGAGGCGGCGGAGGATCGCGGCGGTCTGGGTGGCGTGTGCGGCGTCGGGCTCCGGGCGCGTGCCCGACTCGATCGCGTCGGCGAGGGCGTTCAGCTCGGCCGATGGCAGGAGGCCGCGGTCCCTGCCGTGCAGCCGCAGCCGTACGGGCCGGCCCGAAGGGTCCACGGCGATCAGCCGGGGGATCCTGCGACCCGTGGGCACCACCCGGTCGTGCGGATCCCGGACGTACTCCGGGACGGTGTCGATCCGCACCGGCGCGCTCGCCAGATCGGCGCGCCGGGTGGAGAGCGCGCCCGTGAGCTCGAGCGTCGATCCCGACAACGTGGCGCGGCTCCGGAACGTCTGCAACAGGAATGTGACCACGGCCGCCGCGGCGATCATCGCGATCAGCGCGAAGAAGGCGGCGAACAGGACGGCTCCTCCGTAGAGGATGCCTCCGTTGTCGATCGAGTCGGACAGGCCGGTTTCGGCGTCGACCGCGAAGAAGGCGGACGCCACGAGGGCGCCGACGCCTACGACGCCCGCGAGGATGCCGAGGAAGAAGATCCCGAAGACCGAGGCGGCGATCTTCTGCCCCCTGGTCGCGTGAACGCTTATCCGAGTGATCACAGTTCGGATGCTAACCGCGGCCCTCGCGCGGCGGAGCGTTCGTCGCGGAAACAGCAGGCAACGCGAAAGCCCGCCACCTCGCGGTGACGGGCTCGGCGGTACCTCAGGTCAGCGGGTGACCTTTCCTGCCTTGATGCAGGAGGTGCAGACGTTGAGCCGCTTCGGCGTCCCGTCGACCACCGCGCGCACAGTCTGGATGTTCGGGTTCCAGCGGCGGCGAGTACGGCGGTGCGAGTGGGAGACGTTGTTGCCGAAGATCGGCTTCTTGGCGCAGATGTCGCAGACGGAAGCCACGGTGAATCGCTCCTTCAAAATCAGTCGATCGGCCCGGTCCGCGTCGAGAGCGGCCCATCCGAGCAATGCCGGGACAACCGGCTGGCCAGACGAGGATATCCGATGTCAGCCGCTGCACACCAAACGGAGATCCCGGCGAACGGGGATAATCTCGTATCCGCCAACGGTAGCGCATTGGGGGAGGAGCGCGCCTGGAAGGAAGGACAGCGGGATGCTGGACGTGCTCGACCCCCCTGCCGTGCGGCGCTGGTTCCGGCACTGCGCGGACGCACTCGGCAAGGCCAGGGCGGAGATCGACGCCCTCAACGTGTTCCCCGTGCCGGACGGCGACACCGGAACGAACCTGCATCTCACGCTGCTCTCGGCCGCCGAGGCGCTGGACGGCCTGCCTGGCGACGCGGGCAGCGACAGCACCTGGCAGACGCTCGCCCGCGGCGCTCTGCTCGGGGCCAGGGGCAACTCCGGCGTGATCGTCAGCCAGGCCATCAGGGGCCTGGCCGAGGTGCTCAGGCAGGCCGAGGGCCGCGGAGCCGATCTCCGCGACGGCCTGGTCAAGGCGGCGGAGCTGGCGAGGGCCGCAGTCGTCCGCCCCGTCGAGGGCACGCTGCTCAGCGTCCTGTCCGCGGTGGCGGGAGCCGTACGGGACGCCCCCGACGACCTCGCCGAGGTGGCGAGGCGGGCGGCGGAGGAGGCGCGCAGGGCCCTGCGCAGGACCACCGGGCAGCTGGAGGTGCTGGCGCGCAACGGCGTGGTGGACGCGGGAGCCGCCGGGCTGGCGATCATCCTGGAGAGCCTGACCGAGGTGGTCTCCGAGGCCTACAGCGACAGGCACGAGGTGCCGGCGCCGACCGAGAAGATCACCGCCGTGGCGGACACGGGGGCGGGCTACGAGGTCATGTACCTCCTCGACGCCGAACAGGCCGACGTCGACCGGCTCACAGGCGTGCTCGACGCACTGGGCGACTCTCTGGTGATCGTCGGGGGAGACGGCCTGTGGAACGTCCACGTCCATGTGGACGACGCGGGCGTCGCGATCGAGGCCGCGCTGGGCGTGGGGCGACCGCACCGCATCCGCGTCACCTACCTCGGCGCCCGCACGCACGAGCCGAGCCACGGGCGGGGCGTGGTGGCGGTCGCGGCGGGCGACGGCCTGACCGCGCTGTTCCGCCAGGCGGGGGCCGTCGTCGTGCGGCGCGACCCCGGCTCGACGCCGCCCCTGGCGGCCGTGCTGCAGGCGATCAGGGAGGCCGGGACCGAGGTCGTGGTCCTGCCCAACGACGGCGGCGTGCAGGCCGTCGCGGCCGCCGCCGCGGAGGTGGCGCGCGAGGAGGGCGTCACGGTCAGCGTGCTGCCCACGAAGGCGTCGGTCCAGGGGCTCGCGGCCCTGGCCGTGCACGACCCCCTCCGGCGCTTCGACGACGACGTCGTCGCGATGACCGACGCGGCGGGCCACACCCGTCACGGTCACGTGTGGGTCGCCGACCGCGAGGTGATGACCAGCGCGGGGCTCTGCGGCCCCGGGGACGTGCTCGGGGTCGTCGACGGTGAAGCCGCCCTCATCGGCGCCGCCCTCGCGAGCACGGCCGTCGAGGTGGCCCGTCGCCTGCTGTCGGGAGGCAGTGAGCTCGTGACGCTCGTGACGGGCGAGGACGCCCCCGACGACGTCCTGCGGGCCGTCCAGGACCATCTGGAACGCGCCCGGCCGGACGTCGAGGTGACCGTCCTCGCGGGAGGTCAGGGCGGTTATCCGCTACTCATCGGCGTCGAGTGAGCCGCATTGTCGGTGGTCGGGGGTAGAAACTGGTGCCGTGACAAGGTTCGACGAGCCGCTGAAGAAGGCCCTCGGCGACAAGACGGCCGCTCCACTGGAGAGCGCGCTGGGCATCGCCACGGTCGGTGAGCTGCTGCGGCACTACCCGAGGCGGTATGCGCAGCGCGGCGAGCTGACCCCGATCGCGTCGCTCGAGCACGACGAGCACGCGACCGTCGTCGGCAAGGTGTCGGCCGCGATGCGCCGCCCGATGAAGAACCGGCAGGGCACCTGGCTCGACGTCCAGGTCACCGACGGCAGGGACAAGCTGCATCTGGCGTTCTTCGGCAAGGGGGCGTACGTCGCGGAGCAGCGGCTGACGCCGGGCACCGAGGCCATGTTCTCCGGCAAGGTCAACATCTTCGCGAGCGGGAAGACGCGGCGGGTGTCGCTCACGCATCCCGACTACGAGTCGTTCGACGAGACGCCGGAGACCGCGGAGGAGTTCGCGACCGCGCCTGTGCCGATCTATCCCTCCGCGCAGGGCCTGGCCACCTGGAAGATCCGCCGGGCCGTCCGCACCGTGATCGACGTGCTGAGCCTGGAGGACCCGCTGCCCGCCGAGGTCCGCGAACGGCACGGGCTGTCCCCACTGGAGGCCGCGCTGCGGCAGATCCACCGCCCGCGTGACATGGGGGAGGTCTCCAAGGCGCGGCGCCGCCTGAAGTTCGACGAGGCGTTCGTCCTGCAGGCGGTGCTGGTGCGGCGCAGGCTCGCCGCGTCCGCCTGGCCGGCCAGGCCGCGGCCGGGTGCCGACGACGGGCTCCTGCGGGCGTTCGAGGGGCGGCTGCCGTTCCAGCTGACCGAGGGGCAGCTGGCGGTCGGCGAAGAGATCGCCGCGGACCTCTCGCTGGAACACCCCATGCACCGGCTCCTCCAGGGCGAGGTGGGCGCGGGCAAGACCGTGGTGGCGCTGCGGGCCATGCTGCAGGTCGTCGACTCCGGCGGTCAGGCCGTGCTGCTCGCCCCCACGGAGGTGCTCGCCCAGCAGCACCACAGGTCGATCGTGAAGATGCTCGGCGACCTCGCCACCGGCGGCATGTTCGGCGGCACGATGGTCGCCCTGCTCACCGGCTCGATGGGCGCGGGGGGACGCAGGAGCGCCCTGCTGGACGCCGCCTCGGGCAACGCCGGCATCGTGGTCGGCACCCACGCGCTGCTCCAGGAGCATGTCCAGTTCGCCGATCTCGGCCTGGTCGTGGTCGACGAGCAGCACCGGTTCGGCGTGGAGCAGCGCGACGCCCTGCGCGAGAAGGGCGGCGGGGGCAGGCCGCACGTCCTGGTGATGACCGCGACGCCCATTCCCCGGACGGTCGCGATGACCGTCTTCGGCGACCTGGAGGTCTCCACGCTCACCCAGCTGCCCTCCGGCCGGGCGCCGATCTCGACGCACGTGGTGCCCGCGGCCGAGAAGCCGCGCTTCCTCGACCGCACGTGGGAGCGGGTACGCGAGGAGGTCGGCCTCGGCCGGCAGGCCTACGTCGTCTGCCCCCGCATCGGCGACCAGGAGGGCGACGAGGGGGATCTCGACAAGCCCGGCTCCGAGGAGGAGCGCAGGCCCCCGCTGGCGGTCCTGGACGTCGCCGAGGCGCTCACCGCCGGCCCTCTCCAGGGCCTGCGGATCAAGGTGCTGCACGGCAAGCTGCCACCCGAGGAGAAGGACGCGGTGATGACGGCGTTCAGCCGCGGGGAGGTCGACGTCCTGGTGGCGACCACGGTCATCGAGGTGGGCGTCGACGTGCCGAACTCGTCCGTGATGATCATCATGGACGCCGACCGTTTCGGCGTATCGCAGCTCCACCAGCTGCGCGGCCGCGTCGGCCGGGGCGGCCTGCCGGGGCTGTGCCTGCTGGTGAGCGAGGCTCCGGAGGGAACCCCAGCGCGGGCCCGGCTGGACGCGGTGGCGGGCACGCTGGACGGGTTCGAGCTGTCGCGGGTGGACCTGGAGCAGCGCCGTGAGGGCGACGTCCTCGGCGCCGCACAGTCCGGCCGCAAGTCGTCGCTGAAGATGTTGCAGCTGCTCAGGGATGAGGACGTGATCGAGGCCGCCCGGGCGGAGGCGACGACCGTGCTGGTGGGCGATCCCGAACTGGACTCCCATCCGGCCCTGCGGTCGGAGCTCGACGCGATGGTGGCCGATGAGAAGGCGGAATACCTGGAAAAGGCATGAACCCTGCAAGACCCGCTCAAAGGCGGAAGATCTCGGAAAGGCCGCAAATAGCTGCCAGACGCTGACGCGCCGACAGCGCGAGCGCTTAAATGACCCAGGGCCCAGCCATGGGACGGCCTCCCCCCGAATGCCGTCCCCGGCTGGGCCCACCCTCGGGTCAGGTGCCGAGGGCGCCGACGTGCGGAAGGGCTCACGATCACGTCGGCCGGCCTTCCCCTGGGTCACCTGAAGGCCGCAGAACTCATCATGCGGATGCCGCAGGCCTCGCGATACCGCTCTTACTCATTCCTCGCTCCCTCTTGCCCACTCTTGACCAAAGACGATCTCCGCGGGATCCGGGCCGCGGAGCGGGACGGCCGGGCCGGACGGGACAATGAACGGATGACGCGGGTGATCGCAGGGACCGCCGGAGGCCGCCGGCTCGCCGTTCCCCCAGGTGGCGCGACCAGGCCCACCAGTGACCGGGCCAGGGAAGGCCTGTTCTCCACGGTGGGATCGATGTTCGGCTCGCTCGAGGGGCTGCGGGTGCTCGACCTCTACGCGGGGTCGGGGGCCGTCGGTCTCGAGGCGCTCAGCCGGGGCGCCGTGCACGCGCTGCTCGTCGAGTCGGACGCGAGAGCCGTACGGACGATCAGGGGGAACATCGCCTCCCTCGGCCTGCCGGGCGCCGTGCTCGCGCCGGAGAAGGCCGAGCGGGTGGTGGGCCGCCCCTGCGAGGAGCCGTACGACTTCGTCTTCGCCGATCCGCCCTACGCCGTGACGGACGAGGCGGTCACCAGGCTGCTCGAGGCGCTCAGGGACAACGGCTGGCTGGCCGGGGACGCACTTGTGGCGGTGGAGCGGGAATCCAGGGGGAAGGACCTGGTGTGGCCGCGTGGGTTCGAAGAAGACAGGGTCCGTCGGTACGGCGAAGCGTCCGTTTGGTACGGTCGCGCCGCCGGGAACCCGTAAACCGTGGGGGTGCGCCTTTGCGTCGCGTCGTCTGTCCGGGGTCGTTCGACCCCGTGACCAACGGACATCTGGACATCATCGGCCGGACGTCACGGCTCTATGACGAGGTCGTCGTCGCCGTGCTGATCAACGTCGAGAAGAAGAGCCTGTTCACCGTCGACGAGCGCATCGAGATGCTCACGGCGGTGACCAAGGAGTACGGCAACGTCCGTGTGGAGAAGTTCCACGGACTTCTGGTCGACTTCTGCAAGCAGCAGGGCATCCCGGCGATCGTCAAGGGACTGCGGGCGATCAGCGACTTCGACTACGAGTTGCAGATGGCCCAGCTGAACTACCGCATGTCGGGTGTGGAGACGCTGTTCATGTCGACCAACCCGGAGTACTCGTTCCTGTCGTCGAGCAGGCTGAAGGAGATCGCCCGCTACGGCGGCGACGTCTCCGGGCTGGTTCCCGACCTGGTGAAGGAGCTGCTCGTGGAGCGGCTCAGAGGCTGACAGCGGGCTGGTATTCTTTCCTTTCAGCCTTGCACGACGGCGGTTGTTCGCCATGCCTAAACGAGAGCAGGATGACTCAGCGCAGCCTCGACCCCCGAGCCCCTTGGGTGATCTCCACTCATGATCTGGGACGACGACCGGGGTCGATGCGCAAGATGACTCCCGTTCTCCCGGCGCCGGTGGATCTCGCGGTCGGAATGATCGGCGTCCCCAAGGACGCCGACGTCGAGCTGGACATCCGGCTCGAGGCGGTGATGGAGGGCGTGCTCGTCACGGGCACGGCGCGGGCTCCGCTCCACGGAGAATGCTCGCGCTGCCTGGACCCGTTGACCTCGGAGATCGAGGTCGACTTCCAGGAGCTCTTCTATTACTCGGCGGACGACGCGCTTCTTGGAAGCGCGGGGGGAGAGGACGACCTCTTCCTCGATGGTGAGTTGCTCGATCTCGAGCCGGTATTCCGTGACGCGGTGGTGCTCGCACTGCCGCTGAGCCCGGTCTGCAGCGATGACTGCGCCGGACTGTGCACGGTATGCGGGGTCAAGCTGGCGGAGGCCGGCCCTGACCACGGTCACGAGAAGCTCGATCCACGCTGGGCGTCGCTGCAGGGTTTGGTTGTGGACAACGAAGACGATCAGGAGGGTTGACGTGGCCGTCCCCAAGCGGAAGATGTCGCGGAGCAACACCCGCGCCCGCAGGGCCCAGTGGAAGGCCGCTGCGGTGTCACTCGTGAGCTGCCCCCAGTGCCGCTCGCCGAAGCGCCCGCACGTGGCGTGCCCCACATGTGGCACCTACAACCGCCGTCAGGTCATCGAGCCGTCGGCCTGATCGCGCGCTGAGCGGATCGGGACGCCGGCCGGATCGTCAAACGACCCGGCCGGCGTTACCTTGCTTAGAGGCGCGTGCGGTGGCGGTTGGAGCGAAAAACCGGCATTAACGTGCCCGCGGCCGTGGTGGACGCCGGGGCCCCCGACTTCGGTGGCCCGGCGTCCACCACGCCCTCGGGCCTCACATCGATCCACTTGCCTCCGTGCTCGGCTCTGCCATGCATGAGTCAGGAGGACACAAGTGGCTGCACCATCGGGAAAGCCGGTGGCCGTGGAGGTCGCCAGAGACGAGCTTTACCAGGTCATCGAGGTACGGCTCAGCAATCCCATCCTTGAGCGTGCGCTGACGCACCGCTCCTACGCCTACGAGAACGGCGGTCTGCCCACCAACGAGCGCCTGGAGTTCCTCGGCGACTCGGTGCTGGGCCTGGTGGTCACCGACACCCTTTACCGAGGCCACCCCGACCTGCCGGAGGGGCAGCTCGCGAAGCTGCGCGCCGCGGTCGTGAACATGCGGGCGCTCGCCGACGTGGCGCGGACCCTCGGCCTCGGCAAGTACCTCCGGCTCGGGCGCGGCGAGGAGGGCACCGGCGGACGTGACAAGTCGTCGATCCTGGCCGACACGCTGGAGGCCCTCATCGGCACCGTCTACGTCGACAAGGGCCTGGATGAGGCGTTCCGCGTCGTCCACCTGCTCTTCGACCCGCTGATCACCCGGTCGGCGTCGCTGGGCGCCGGGCTCGACTGGAAGACCTCGCTGCAGGAGCTGACCGCCGCCGAGATGCTCGGCGTCCCGGAGTACCACGTCGACGAGAGCGGGCCCGACCACGCCAAGTCGTTCGTGGCGGCGGTGCGCGTGGGCGGCCGGCAGTACGGCACGGGCGCCGGGCGCAGCAAGAAGGAGGCCGAGCAGCAGGCGGCGGAGGCGGCCTGGACGGCGATCCGCGCGCTCAGGGACGCCCGCGAGGGCGCGGGGCTCGGCCAGTCCTGACGGCTCGCCGAAGATCGTCGCCCGGGACCGACAAGGATCCGGGCTCGGCACGAGGGGAGGAGCGGGATGCCCGAACTGCCCGAGGTGGAAGTCGTCCGGCGCGGCCTGGACCGCTGGGTCGCCGGCCGGACCATCGCGTCGGCGGAGGTCCTGCATCCCCGCGCGGTCCGGCGGAACGCGGGAGAGCTTCCCGATCAGCTCAAGGGCCGGACCATCCTGTCCGCGGAGCGCCGCGGCAAGTATCTCTGGCTGCCGCTGCACGACGGCACGGCTGCGGATGAGGGTCGTGCCGTGGAAGGTGAGGCCACTGAGCCGCCTGTGGCCGCCGAGGCGCTGCTGGCGCATCTCGGCATGAGCGGCCAACTGCTCGTGGTGGACTCTCTCGCGCCTCTGGAGAAGCACCTGCGCGTGCGGCTCGGCTTCACCGACGGGGGACCCGACCTCCGGTTCGTGGACCAGCGGACGTTCGGCCACGTCCTGGTCGCCCCCATGGTCCACCGGTCGCCGAGGCCAGTCCCCGAGCCGATCACGCACATCGCCGCCGACCCCCTCGAGAGCGCCTTCGACGACGCGGAGTTCGCGGCCCGGCTCCGGCGGCGCCGTACCGGGATCAAGAGGGCGCTGCTCGACCAGTCGCTGATCAGCGGGGTCGGCAACATCTACGCGGACGAGGCGTTGTGGCGCGCGCGGCTGCACTGGGCGCGTCCTACGGAGACGCTCTCCCGCCCGGCGATCGCGGAGTTGTTGTCGGCCGTCCGCGAGGTCATGTCCGAGGCGCTCGGCCAGGGCGGCACGTCCTTCGACAGCCTCTACGTGAACGTCAACGGCGAGAGCGGCTACTTCGACCGGTCACTCGCCGTGTACGGCAGGCGGGACGAGCCGTGTCCCCGATGCGGGACTCCGGTGCGGCGGGAGGCGTTCATGAACAGGTCGTCCTACAGCTGCCCGAAGTGCCAGCCGACGCCGCGAAATGCCAGGCCATGACAGGTCCCCGCCGAAGGGCAGCCGGGATCGGCCAGCTACTGTGAACGTGGTGAGGTTGACGGCGTGGGTCCGGGGCCGGGTGCAGGGGGTCGGCTTCCGATGGTGGACCCGCGCGAGGGCGCTGGAGCTCGGCCTGGTGGGCTGGGCGGCCAATCTCGCCGACGGCAGAGTCGAGGTCGTGGCGGAAGGGCCCCGGGAGTCGTGCGAGAGGCTTCTGGAGCTGCTGCGCGGGACCGACACGCCAGGTCAGGTGGAGGGGGTGGTGGAGCGCTGGAGCGACGCCAAGGGAAGTATGGCGGGGTTTGTAGAGCGATAGGGCTTCCCTCAAACCACCCAAATGCGGTATATTTACCTACCGAGAGTGCCCACCGGCGGATCCGTACGGAGCGTTCAGCTTGACCGCCTCCATTGCCGGTGCGACTCTTGAGAGGAACCACGCGCACCCCTCCCGCGGCAATGAAGTGCGCGAACCAGTCTGGTCACTCAGCGTGGAGGACCCTTTACTATGGCGAAGGCTCTACTCGGCCACGTCGGCGGTCCTGACCCTCGGATGGTCTCGGAAATGCGCCGTCTCCAGCAGCGCATCCGGGATCTGGAGGCAGAACTAACCCGGCTCCAGGCACAGAACGACGCGCTGTCGGCGCAAACTCGTGAAGAGACCCTGGTCCGGCTGCAGGATCGCGAGCCGGCTCTCACTTGAGAGACCGGCCCAAAAAGGAAGGATTGTCAGGGACGCCCGCAAAGGCGTCCCTTGTCATTTGTGGAAACCGTTCGACCGCCATTCACTCGCCGGTCAAGTGTCCGCAAAGTCCATTTTCGTACTGGCTGGTAGTTCCATCGGTGATTTGTCGTTGACATCCGGTGTTTCGTGAACTGCCTGGGCCGTCCTCGTCGGCGACCGGCTCGGCGGATCCGCGCGACCTTCACAGGCCTGATCGGCTTTCGCGGGGGCAGTATGCCCCGTTGCCGGGGACCACGTCGCCGGAACCGGTGTCATGGGGTCTATCCGACGTCTCGGCACTGCCGGGACCGGTAGTCTTCCCCGATAAGTCTTGCGTCAGGGAGGGGGCCGCGTGTATCTGAAGACGCTCACCCTGCGCGGCTTCAAATCCTTCGCCTCAGCCACGTCCCTGCGTTTCGAGCCCGGCATCACCTGTGTGGTCGGCCCCAACGGCTCAGGAAAGTCCAACGTCGTCGACGCCCTCGCCTGGGTCATGGGCGAGCACAGCGCCAAGTCGCTGCGCGGCGGCAAGATGGAGGACGTGATCTTCGCGGGCACTTCGAGTCGCCCGCCGCTCGGCCGTGCCGAGGTGACGCTGACCATCGACAACTCCGATGGCGCGCTGCCGATCGACTACACCGAGGTGACGATCAGCCGGCTGATGTTCCGGTCGGGGCAGAGCGAGTACGCCATCAACGGCGACACCTGCCGCCTGCTCGACATCCAGGAACTCCTGTCCGACTCCGGCATCGGCCGCGAGATGCACGTCATCGTCGGCCAGGGCCAGCTCGACCAGGTGCTCCACGCAGGCCCGGAGGAGCGCCGCGCGTTCATCGAGGAGGCCGCCGGCGTCCTCAAGCACCGCAAGCGCAAGGAGAAGGCGCTTCGCAAGCTCGACGCGATGCAGGCCAACCTCACCCGCGTGCAGGACCTGGCCACCGAGCTTCGGCGCCAGCTCAAACCACTGGGACGGCAGGCGGAGATCGCCCGCAAGGCCGCCGTCATCCAGGCCGACCTGCGCGACGCCCGGCTGCGCCTGCTCGCCGACGACGTCGTGAACCTGCGGGAGGTCCTGCAGCGGGAGGCGGCCGACGAGGCGGCCGTCCTCGCCCGGCGCACCCAGGTCGAGACCGAGCTGGCCGACGGCCAGCGACGGGAGGCCGAGCTGGAGGCGGCGGAGAACGACGCCCAGCCCCGCCTGAAGGCCGTCCAGGAGACCTTCTACCGCCTGTCGGCCCTCAAGGAGAGGCTCCGCGGCGTGGAGAGCCTCGCGGCCGAACGGGGACGGCACGCCGCGGACGCCGCCTCGATCGAACGTCGCGGCCGCGACCCGGAAGACCTCGAGCGCGAGGCCGCCGAGGTGAGGGAGCAGGAACAGGCGCTGTCCGACGAGCTCGACGAGGCACGCGACCGGCTGGAAGCGGCCGTGGAGATCCGTGCCGAGGCGGAGGAGGCGCTCGCCGCCGAGGAACGCCGCCTGTCCGTCGCGGCCCGCGCGGCCGCCGACAGGCGTGAGGCGCTCGCCAGGCTCCGGGGCCAGGTCGAGTCCGCCAGGAGCCGCGCCCGCGCCGCGAGTGACGAGATCGGCCGCCTGACCAAGGCCGTCGAGGACGCACACCACCGGGCCGAGCGGGCGCAGTCCGACTGCGACGCGCACGAGCTCGGCGAGCCCGTGGCCGATCCGGAGCTGGCCGCCGAGTTCGAGGCGGCCCAGGAGGGCGTCGACCTAGCCAGGGCCGCCGTCGAGGTGGCACGGGGCGTGGCCGAACAGGCCGAGACCGCCGTGGAGCAGGCCAAGGCCGCCGCCTCCGCGCCGCGCGAGGCGCTCGGCGCCGCCAAATCGGCCGTCGGGGCGGCACAGGCCGCCGACCAGGAGTCGCAGCGTGCCGTCGCCGCGCTCCGGGCACGCCGCGAGGCGCTGGAGATGAGTCTCGCCGGAGGCGTCGACGGGGCAGCCGCCCTGCTCGGCGCCGACCTCCCCGGCGTCCTCGGCCCGATCGCCACCATGCTCGCCGTCCGGCCGGGGGCCGAGGCGGCCGTCGCCGCGGTCCTGACGGCCGACGCCGTCACCGTCGACTCCCTGAACGCCGCCGTGGCCGCCCTGGAGCACCTGCGGGTCGCCGACGGAGGCAGGACGGCACTGCTGATCGCCGGCGACGGCCAGGCCGTCCCGGCGCGGGCGGCCGTCGACGGTGCGGAATGGGCCGCCGACCTGGTCACCGTGCCGGAGGCGCTCCGGACCACCGTCGACGCCCTTCTGGCGGACGTGGTGGTCGTCGACGATCTCGCCTCGGCGCGGAAGGTCGTGGAGGCCGAGCCGAGCCTGCGGGCCGTAACCCGTTCGGGGGACGTCCTCGGGGCACACTCGGCGCATGGCGGTTCCGGAAGTGTGGCCTCGCCGCTACAGGTGCGGGCCGCGCTCGACGAGGCGGCCGCCGACCTCGCCACCGCCGAGACAGCCGCGGAGACCCACGCGCTCGCCCTCGAAGAGGCCGCGGCGGCCGAGGAGGAGACCCAGCTCGCGCTCGACGCGGCGCAGGCGCGCGTCGGCGAGGCGCAAAACGGTCTCACCATGGCGCAGAACGGCATCAACAGCGCGCAGACCGGGCTGAACGCGGCCCAGTCCGTGCTCGACCGGCTGCGGGGCCGTCAGCGGGACGCCGACCAGAAGGCGGCCGCGGCCGCCAAGGAGCTCGCCCGGCTCGAAGCGGCCGTTAAGGCGGCCCAGGACGAGGCCGCCCGGCTGGCGAAAGCCGTACAGGACGGCGAACAGGCCCGTGAGCTGGCCCAGGCGGCGGTCGTCGAGCTGGAGGAGCAGCTGGCCGAGGCGGAGTACGCCCAGGAGCTGGAGGCCGAGCCGACCACCGACACGCGTGACGAGCTCGCCGCCGCCGTAGGGGTGACGCGCCAGGCCGAGATGGAGTCCAGGCTCACCGTCAGGACGTCCGAGGAACGCGTCAGGGGCATAGCCGGCCGGGCCGACGGGCTGATGCGCGCGGCCCGGCGGGAACGGGACGACCGCGCGCGTGCGGCTGCGCAACGGGAGCGGCGCCGCAGGCAGGCCGAGGTCGCCGCCGGCGTGGTCGGCGCAGCGCAGATCGCGCTGAAGGCGCTGGATTCCTCGCTCACGCGGGCCGCGGAAGAGCGCGACGAGGCGGAGCGGGCACGCGGCGAGATCGACGCCGAGCTCAAGGCCGTACGGCTCCGCGTCCGCGCCCTCAGCTCGGAGCTGGACACCCTGGTCAACCGCGCTCACGGCAGCGAGATGGCCAGGACCGAGCAGCGCCTGCGGCTCGAGCAGATGGAAGAGCGGGCGCTGGAGGAGTACGGCGTCGAGCTGGAGCCCCTCATCTCCGAGTACGGGCCGAGCGTCCCGGTGCCCGGCGACCCGCCGGTGCCGTACGTCCGCGAGGAGCAGGAGAAGCGGGCGAGAACGGCCGACAAGCAGATGACCCAGCTGGGCAAGGTCAACCCGCTCGCGCTCGAGGAGTTCGCCGCGCTCGAGGAACGGCACGCCTTCCTCAGCTCGCAGCTCGAAGACCTCAAGAAGACCCGCAGGGACCTCCTGCTCGTCGTCAAGGAGGTCGACGACCGGGTCGAACAGGTCTTCTCCGCCGCCTACGAGGACGTGGCCAGGGAGTTCTCCCAGATCTTCGAGCGGGTCTTCCCCGGCGGCGACGGGCGTCTGCTGCTGACCGACCCGTCCGACATGCTCACCACGGGAGTCGAGGTCGAGGCCCGGCCACCGGGCAAGAAGGTCAAGCGGCTGTCGCTGCTGTCCGGCGGTGAGCGGTCCCTGACCGCCGTGGCGTTCCTCATCTCCATCTTCAAGGCCCGCCCGTCGCCGTTCTACGTGATGGACGAGGTCGAGGCCGCCCTCGACGATACCAACACCCAGCGGCTGCTGACCCTCTTCGAGGAACTGCGCCAGAGTTCGCAGCTCATCGTCATCACGCACCAGAAGCGGACGATGGAGATCGCCGACGCGCTGTACGGAGTCTCCATGCGCGGCGACGGCGTCACCCAGGTGGTGAGCCAGCGCCTGCGCGAGCACGCGTGACATTGGCGCTCGCTCCGCTCTGTGTTTGATGGCCTCTCCTTCGGAGAGGCGGGCTCGGGGCGCCCGGAGGCGATGTCTTCCCTCGTCGCTCGGGGTCGCTCGTTCCTCGCTCCCCACTCTCTCCTCAGTCCAGACACCGCCGCGCCCCTCGCGGTGATGCCTGTGCACGTCATTCGGGTGGAGAGTCGGGCCGGATATGGCCGTGTGACGAGGTTTGGTGACCGGAGCAGTGCGGTGTGTCTGGGAAACTGCATTTGTGGATGGTTACCTCGGCGTCATCGTGATCGTGGCCGTCGTCGCCGTACTGGCGGTCGGTGGCCTGTTCCTCTACTTCCGGCCCAAGGCCAAGGACCGCCCCACGGTGGAGGCGCCTCCGGCGCCGCGCGCCCCGGGCGTCGAAGAGCCGCAAGCCGGCGGTCGTGGCGACCAGGAAGGCGGCGTGACCACGACGCTGCCCCCGCCGGCGCCCGCCGAGGAGCTCGTCAAGGCGCCGGAGATCGAGATCCCGCCGCCGTCCGCGGGCAGAATGGTCCGGCTGCGCGGGCGCCTGGCCCGTTCGCAGAGCGCGTTCGGCAGGGGACTGCTCGAACTGCTCTCGCGGGACCGGCTCGACGACGAGGTCTGGGACGAGATCGAGGAGAACCTGATCACCGCCGACGTCGGCGTGGCCCCGACCCGGGCCATCGTCGAGGATCTCCGTACGAAGGTGAAGGTCCTCGGCACCCGCACGCCGGTCGAGGTCAGGGCGATGTTGCGCGAGGAGCTGCTCACCCAGATCGCCCCCGAGCTCGACCGCACCCTGCACGTCCGGCCGCACGGCGAGCGCCCTGCGGTGGTCCTGATCGTGGGGGTCAACGGCACCGGCAAGACCACCACGTCGGGCAAGCTCGCCCGGGTGCTGATCGGCGACGGGAACAAGGTCGTCCTCGGCGCCGCCGACACGTTCCGCGCGGCGGCGGCGGACCAGCTCCAGACCTGGGGTGACCGGGTGGGTGCGGCCGTGGTCCGGGGGCCGGAGGGCGGCGACCCCGCGTCCGTGGCATTCGACGCCGTGGCCAAGGGCTTCGAGGACCATGTGGACACCGTCATCGTCGACACGGCCGGTCGTCTGCACACCAAGACCGGCCTGATGGACGAGCTCGGCAAGGTCAAGCGAGTGATCGAGAAGCGGGCGCTGGTCGACGAGGTGCTCCTGGTCCTCGATGCGACCACGGGCCAGAACGGCATGCGCCAGGCCCAGGTGTTCGCCGAGGTGGTCAACATCACAGGCATCGCGCTGACCAAGCTCGACGGCACCGCCAAGGGCGGCATCGTGATCTCGGTCCAGCGTGAGCTGGGCGTACCGGTCAAGCTTGTGGGGCTCGGGGAGGGTCCCGACGACCTGGCCCCGTTCGACCCCGAGGTGTTCGTCGACGCCATCCTCGGCGACTGACGGCGACCCTCGCCGCGGGGCCTGAGCGGCCCCGCGACGGGAGGGGTTCAGCTCCGCAGGAACTGGCGGAGGTCGGCGAGGTGGGGCTCGATGTCGATGCCCTTGTCGGCCAGCCATTGGTCGTCGCCGTAGGTGTCCCGGTAACGCTCGCCGCCGTCGCAGATCAACGTGACGACGCTGCCCTTTTCTCCCCGGGCCCGCATCTCCTTGACGATCTCCACCGCCGCCGCGACGTTGGTGCCCGTCGAGCCGCCGACGTCCCGCCGCGTGACCTCCTTCACCCAGTGCATGGCGGCGATCGACACGGCATCGGGCACGTGGGTCATCCGGTCGATCACGGTGGGCAGGAACGACGGCTCGACGCGGGGCCGTCCGATCCCCTCGATCCGGGATCCTGGGCCGGTGGCGAGGTCGTCTCCCGAGATCCACGAGGGGAAGAACGCCGAGCCTTCGGGATCGGCGACGCACAGCTGGGTCGCGTGGCGGCGGTACCTGATGTAGCGCCCGATCGTCGCGGACGTGCCTCCGGTGCCCGCTCCCACCACGATCCACGCGGGCTCCGGGTGCCGCTCATGGGTCATCTGCTGGAAGATGCTCTCGGCGATGTTGTTGTTGCCCCGCCAGTCGGTCGCCCGCTCCGCGTAGGTGAACTGGTCCATGTAGTGGCCACCTGTCACCCAGGCGAGCTTCCTGGACTCCTCGTAGATCGCCCCGGGGTCGTCGACGAGGTGGCATTTGCCGCCGTAGAACTCGATGATCTCCCGCTTCTCCGGTGAGGTGGTGGTCGGGATCACGGCGATGAACGGCAGTCCCAGGAGCCGGGCGAAGTAGGCCTCGCTGACCGCGGTCGATCCGCTGGACGCCTCGATGATCGTGGTCGTGGGGCCGATCCACCCGTTGGCCAGGCCGTACAGGAAAAGTGAGCGGGCGAGCCGGTGTTTGAGTGAACCGGTCGGGTGCACCGACTCGTCTTTCAAGTAGAGGTCCACGCCCCAGTGAGAGGGGAGGGGGAACACATGCAGGTGCGTGTCACAACTGCGGTTCGCGTCGGCTTCCACGGCCAAGATGGCGTCGGCGGCCCAGGCCCGCGTGACGGGATCATGCCGGTTCACGTGTTTCATGCCGATACTTTAGCGAGTGAGGTTTGCCACACTTTACTCCGGATTGAGGCTGGAGTGTTACGCTACTGAGATTCGTCCGGCCCGCACGTGATCTGCCCGTGCCGGGCGCCTGGCCTGAGCGACCCCGCTGAACAGGTGAAACATTTAACACCATTCTTAGGGTTCGGCTGGGACGATGTCCCGGGACCGCAAATGAACCAGGCCTCCTCGCATGGGTCGATGCCGGACGGGTAACGGGGGAGAAGTTCCGTAGGGGGAAGAGATGATCTCGATGACTGAAGAGCAGCGACACGCGTGGTTCGAGCGCGACGTCGTCCCGGTTACCGGTCAGCTCTACGCGTCCGCCATGCGGCTCACCCGTAACCCGGCCGACGCGGAGGACCTGGTCCAGGAGACCGTGGCGAAGGCCTACACCTCCTACCACCAGTTCCGTGAGGGCACGAACCTCAAGGCGTGGCTGCACCGCATCCTCACCAACAACTTCATCAACGACTACCGGAAGAAGCAGCGCTCGCCGAAGCTGTCCACGGCTGAGGACATCGAGGACTGGCAGCTCGCCGCCGCCGAGTCCCACACCTCGACCGGGCTGCGCTCGGCGGAGAACGAGGCGCTCGACCAGCTGCCCGACAGCGTCGTGATGGACGCCCTGCGCTCCCTTCCGGAGGAGTTCCGCATGGCCGTCTACCTGGCCGACGTCGAGGGGTTCGCCTACAAGGAGATCGCCGACCGCATGGGCACGCCCATCGGCACGGTGATGTCCCGGCTCCACCGCGGCCGCCGGCAGCTTCGCGGAATGCTCGAGGGCTACGCGCGTGAAGAGGGCGTGGTCCGAGTACCCGAGCCCGCTGTGGCCGCCTGAGATCAACCTCTTCCTCGCGGTTCCCCTGGTACGGCTGTCGCATCGCGGCAGCCGTACCTGTGTGTCCGGGGTCAGGCGGCGGCGATGAGAGCGATGGCCCCCAGCGCGAAGCCGACCCCGGTGATCTGCACCGGGCTCAGCCGTTCACCGAGGACGTACCGCGCCAGCAGCAGGGTGCTCGCGGGGTAGAGCGACACCAGGACGGCGATCAGGCTCAGCAGGCCGCGCTGGGCGGCGAGGAGATAGAGCACGTTGGCGGCCATGTCGAGCAGCCCGGCGGCGAAGGTCACCCGCAGCGTCCCCGGGATGGGGCGCAGGCTCCTGCGCGTCGCGACCGCGAGCAGCGCGACCAGCGCGATCGACGCGATACGGGCGCCGAGGAGCGGCCACACGCCCGAATCCTCCGGGGCCAGCTTCAAGAGGATGAAGAAGCCGCCGAACCCCGCGCCGGAGGCGAGGGCGTTGAGGATCGAGCCGATCCGGGAACCGTGCGCCGGGTCGTTCGGCGACCGGCTGACCAGGGTCACGGCGAACAGGCCGAGAACCACCCCCACGAGCGCCAGTGACGACGGACGCTCTCCGGTGATCAGGCCGAAGATCACCGGCACCGCCATCGAGGCGGTGGCGGTGGTGGGGGCGACCACCGACATCACACCGGTGGCCAGACCCCGGTAGAACATCACGATTCCGCAGGCGCCGGCCACACCCGAGGCCATTCCCCACAGCAGGGCCGCCGGGCTCGGGGACCCCGGCAGGAAGGCGAGCAGCGGCACGATCAGCAGCAGCCCCCCGATCTGGGAGAACACGACGACCGCGAGCACGCGCGAGCGCCTGGTGGCGAGACCTCCGAAGAAGTCGGCCGTCCCGAAGATCACCGCGCATGCGGTCGCCAGTACAGCCGCTGTCACTGATCGCCATCCAATCGACATTCATGAGAGTGCAATGGATTGTATATGTGAATCACTAGACTGTACTCATGCCGGATCCGGAGACCCTCGCCGCCGCCATCGCGGCCAACGTCCGAGGGCAGCGAGCCCACCGCGGGATGACGCTCGACGAACTCGCCGCACGATCGAACGTGAGCCGCGGCATGCTCATCCAGATCGAGCAGGGCAGGACCAACCCCAGCGTGAACACCCTCAGCCGGATCGGCGACGCGCTCGGCGTGACCGTCGGACGGCTGGTCGAGGTCTCGGACACCCCCGTGGTGCGGATCGTCCACGCGGCCGACATCGTGACGTTCGAGCACGGCGGGGGCGGCTCGGCGCGGCTGCTCGTCGGCACCGACGCCCCCGCGATCCTCGAGTTGTGGGACTGGCAGCTCGGGCCCGGTGAGCTTCACGACGGCGACGCGCACCCCGCCGGGACGCGAGAAATGATCACGGTTCTCGAGGGTGAGCTCACGCTCAGCCTGTACGGCAAGAGCCATGTCGTGGGGACGGGCGACGCGGTCGTCTTCAGCGCCGACCGCCCGCACCGCTACGCCAACGAGGGCGACGTCCCGCTCCGGTTCGTCATGGTGGTCACCGAACCCGCCGAACGGCTTGATGACTGACGGGTACGGCTGCGCGGTGACGCTCCGGAGTCTCATGATTACTCCATGAGTGTGCGAGGGCCGGCTCAAGGTTGGGTACATCCCTTTTTGTGTGCCTCTCTTCGGCGACGGATCGTGAGCGTCCATCAGCGGGTGGTGGCGGGTGAGTGATTCGCAGGCCGCGCTGGAGAAACTCCGCGCGGAGCTCGCCGTGCTCGGGGTTCCCGACGCGTACGAGATCGGGGACGAAGTCACCCTCTCGGTCTGGATCGGCCTGGTCGTCAGCTTCCGGGAGGGTCTTTACCGTTGGCGCGAGGGTGCCGTGAAATGCCGGCACCTGGGTACGGATCCTGTCGGATGCGCCATCCGGGTCGCCCGGCGGTATGCCGAGCTCAAGGCACACGAGCCGCCCTGGTGGGAAGACCTGGCCAAGGTTCTCAGGGGGGAAGGGGTCAAGGAGCATCCGTAGATTCCGCGCCCCCCGAGCTCTCCGGGGGGTCGTATGCGGGTCGGACTGCTGCTGTTGTCATTGCTGCTCGCCGCGGGCTGTGGTGAGGCAAGGTCGTCCGCGGTCCCGAGTCCGTCCTCGAAGTCCCATCACGCGTTCCGCGCGGGCGCCCAGTTCGACGCCCAGGTCTTCGGCAACCGGCTGGCGGGCAGGCAGCGCGGCTGGCCGGGCCCACGCATGCCGGTTGCCCCGCCGCCCAGGAAGATCGACTGCAAACAGCTCAAATGTGTGGCGCTGACCTTCGACGACGGACCGGGCGACCGAACGGACGCCGTGCTGGACACCCTGGCCGCCCACCGCGCCCGCGCGACGTTCTTCATGCTCGGCCAGATGGTCACCGACGAGACCCGCGGCTTCGTGCGCCGGATGGTCTCCGAGGGACACGAGCTGGGCAACCACTCGTGGGACCACCCCTCCCTCGTGGGCCTGTCGCCGGAGGCGCTGCGGCGCGAGCTCCAGCGCACACAGGACGTGGTGCAGCAGGTCGCCGGCGTCAGGATGCGCCTGATGCGCCCGCCGTACGGGTCGACCGACAAGCGCGTGGAGGACGCGACGAGGGAGGAGGGGCTCGCCCAGATCCTGTGGGACCTCGACACGCTCGACTGGAGGGACCGCAACGCCGCCCTGGTGGCCAAGCGGTCCGGTGAGGCGAAACCCGGCGACATCGTCCTGATGCACGACATCCACCCGACCACGGTCGAGGCGCTGCCTCGCCTGCTCGACGAGCTGGATCGCAAGCACTTCACGTACGTGACGGTCTCCGAGCTCATCGGCAGCCCCACTCCCGGAAAGGCGTACCACAAGGAATGAAGGGCTACGACTTCCCGGGGCCCGCCCTTGAGCTGGGGGCGCTGGTGAAAGACGACGGCACGGCCGACCCGTCGTCGCCGATCCGGATCCCGCTCGCGATGATGAACCGGCACGGGCTCGTCGCCGGGGCGACCGGCACGGGCAAGACCAAGACGCTCCAGCTCATGGCCGAGCAACTGTCCGCCCAGGGCGTCCCGGTCTTCCTCGCCGACGTGAAGGGCGACCTGTCCGGCATGGCCTCGCCGGGCGTCCCCTCCGATCGCACCGCGCAGCGGGCGGCCGAGGTGGGTCAGTCCTGGACGGGCGTGGCATGCCCCGTCGAGTTCTTCTCCCTTGGCGGCATGGGGGAGGGCATCCCGCTTCGCGCCACCATGACGGCCTTCGGGCCCACGCTGCTCTCCAAGGTCCTCGGACTCAACGAGACCCAGGAGTCGTCGCTCGGCCTGGTCTTCTACTTCGCCGACCAGCACGGCATGCCGCTGCTCGACCTGAAGGACCTCATCGCGGTCATCACCTATCTGACCGACACGCCCGAGGCGCTGAAGGGCATCGGCGGCCTGTCGCCGGCGACGGCGGGGGTCATCCTGCGCGCGGTGGTCAACTTCCAGGCGCAGGGCGCCGACGCGTTCTTCGGCGAGCCCGAGTTCGACGCCCGCGACCTGCTGCGGCAGGCGCCGGACGGCCGCGGAGTCGTCTCCATCCTGGAGCTGCCCGCCGTACAGGACCGGCCCCGGCTGTTCTCCACGTTCCTGATGTGGCTGCTCGCCGATCTGTTCGAGGCGCTGCCCGAGGTGGGCGATCCCGACAAGCCCAAGCTCGTGTTCTTCTTCGACGAGGCCCACCTGCTGTTCAGCGACGCCTCCAAGGCGTTCCTGGAGTCGATCACGCAGACCGTGCGGCTGATCCGCTCGAAGGGCGTCGGCGTCTTCCTCGTCACCCAGACGCCCAAGGACGTGCCGGCCGACGTGCTGGCCCAACTCGGCGCCCGGGTGCAGCACGCCCTGCGGGCCTTCACCCCGCAGGACGCCAAGGCGCTGAAGGCGACCGTCTCGACCTTCCCCGAGTCGGCGTATGACCTGCAGCGGCTGCTGACGGAGCTTGGCATCGGGGAGGCGGTCGTGACCGTGCTCTCGGAGACGGGAGCCCCCACACCGGTCGCCTGGACCCGTCTGTGCGCCCCGCAGTCGCTGATGGCGCCCTCGGACCCCGCCGTGGTCCGCGGGGTCGTCGGGGCCTCTGCGCTCCTCGCCAAGTACGGCACGGCGATCGATCGTGAGTCGGCCTACGAGATGCTCAGCTCCCGCCTGGCCGTGCCCGCCTCCACCGACACCTACGGCGCTCCTCCCCGGGAGCCGGAGCGACGGCAGCGCGAGGAACGCAAGAAGTCGGTGCTCGAAGGCGTCCTCGGCTCGTCGGAGTTCAGGTCGCTCGCCCGCTCCGCCGCGTCGGCGCTGGGCCGGGAGATCACCCGCTCGATCTTCGGCACCGCGAGACGGCGGCGCTGACCGCGCACGCCCCTTCGGCGGCGTCGTTGTCGGCGGGGCGTGCGAAGGTGGGTGCCATGGGATTCAGCGGGTTTCCTGACGAGGCGCTCATCTTCTACGAGGGCCTCGTGGCCGACAACTCCAAGTCGTACTGGGCGGCCAACAAAGAGCTCTACGACAACGCGGTGAAGGCGCCGATGCTCGCGCTGATGGACGAGCTGGCCCCCGAGTTCGGTACGCCACACCTGTTCCGGCCCAATCGGGATGTGCGCTTCGCGAAGGACAAGTCGCCCTACAAGACCCATCAGGGTGCGTACGTGCAGGTGGGCGTCGACGGCGTCGGCTACTACGTCCAGCTCGACGCCGAGGGGCTCTACGTGGCCGGCGGCTGGTGGGCGGGGGGAGACCAGATCGTCCGCTTCCGGGACGCTCTCGACGACGACGTGGCGGGCGGCGGGCTCGAGTCCGCGCTCGCGTCACTGCCGCCGGAGCTGACCGTCGGGGGCGACCGCCTCAAGACCCGGCCGCGTGGCGCGCCGGAGGACCACCCGCGACTGGAGCTGCTCCGGCACAAGTCGCTGCACGCCGGCCGCCGCTTCGAGCCGGAGTTGTGGCTGAACACTCCGGAGGCCCTCGACCGGGTCCGCGCCACCTGGCGGTCGCTGACCCCGCTGGTCGACTGGCTGAGGATCCACCTCGGCTGAACGTCAGGTGAGGACTCTGATCACGCCGCACCCGACCCGGTCGCCCGCGTCCCCGGACTTGAGCGTGGCCGAGTCCGGCCCCATGGTGCCCGTCGCGTCGGAGGGGTGCGTGTAACGCGTGGGGATGTTGGCGAAGTTGTCGGCCTTGGCGTGCACGACGACCGCGCTGCCGTCGGTGTCCGCCAGTTGCGGGATGGCGAACCGGTCGGTCACGAAGGACGCGTTGGCGGTCCCGTCGCCCGCCACGAGCAGGGAGGGCAGGTTGCCGGCCGCCATGCCGTACGAGCCGGCGCTCGGGTCGAGGTGGCCGCCCGCGCTGGAGAACGGGCTGCCCGTGGCCGCGTCCACCGAACTCGGGTCGCACACTCCCGCGGTGTGGATGTGGAGACCGTGGAATCCGGGGGCGAGGCCGCGGATGTTGACCGTGACCCGCGACTTGGTCATGTCGTAACGCTCGATGCGCAGGGTGCCGAGCGCGGTCCCGGCGGTGTCCTTGATCACGGCGATGGCCGACGGGCCCGCTGGGGGACGAGCCGGTTCCGATTGGGCCAGGACACCTGTGCCGACGCAGATGACGAGGTTCGCGGCCAGGGCGAGATGGGTCTTCCGAATCATGGACGGCATGGACGGCTCCTTCGTGTGCGCTCGTGACCTGGCACAGGAGAGCACGGCCCACAGCGGGGGAGGGACGGGGAAACGCCGCTCGTGGAGCGCAGTTTGCCCCCACCTTGCCGACTCCCGCCCCTCCCGGGCGTGATCATGCACAGGTTCGGGTAATCGGCCGCGGACCTGGGCGAACGTCGCCCGTGATCATGCACAGATTAGATGAAAGGTCGCCTGATCAGCGAAAACGCCCCTCGTGGTCATGCACGATGGCATGTCCACGAGGGGCGTCGTCACACTTCACGTCGCCGGAGTCGTGACCGGCAGGTTTTGACGCGGCCCGACGCCAGTACGGCGGAGCCGGCCTGAGGCCCCGCCGTGCGGAGTCGGTCGTCCGGGGGTCAGTTGGTGCGCTTGGCCCGCGCGGTCGCGCGGCCGCGGCTGGCCGCGTCGAGCACGACCTTGCGGATGCGGACGGTCTCCGGCGTGATCTCGACGCACTCGTCGTCACGGATGAACTCGAGCGCCTGCTCCAAGGACAGAGCACGCGGCGGGATCACCTTCTCCGTCTCGTCGCTGGTGGACGAGCGCATGTTCGTGAGCTTCTTCTCCTTGGTGATGTTCACGTCCATGTCGTCGGAGCGCGAGTTCTCGCCGACGATCATGCCCTCGTAGACCTCGGTGGTGGGAGCGACGAACAACGTCCCACGCTCCTGCAGGTTCAACATCGCGAAGGGGGTGACGGGCCCGGACCTGTCCGCGACGAGAGAGCCGTTGTTGCGGGTCCGCAGTTCGCCGAACCACGGCTCGTAGGCGTCGAACACGTGGTGGACCAGGCCGGTTCCCCGGGTCTCGGTGAGGAACTCCGTACGGAAGCCGATCAGGCCACGTGCGGGAACCACGAACTCCATGCGGATCCAGCCGGTGCCATGGTTCGTCATGTGCTCCATGCGGCCCTTGCGCACGGCCAGCAGCTGGGTCACGGCGCCCAGGTACTCCTCGGGGCAGTCGACGGTGAGCCGCTCGACCGGCTCGTGCACCTTGCCGTCGACGAGCTTGGTCACGACCTGCGGCTTTCCGACGGTCAGTTCGTACCCCTCGCGGCGCATCTGCTCGACCAGGATGGCCAGCGCGAGCTCACCGCGGCCCTGGACCTCCCACTGGTCGGGCCGCTCGGTGGGGAGCACGCGCAGGGAGACGTTGCCGACCAGTTCCTTCTCGAGCCGGTCCTTGACCATGCGCGCGGTGACCTTGGAGCCCTTCACCTTGCCCACGAGCGGGCTGGTGTTGGTGCCGATGGTCATCGAGATCGCCGGCTCGTCGACCGTGATCAGCGGCAGGGGCCGCGGGTCGTCCGGGTCGGCCAGCGTCTCGCCGATCATGATGTCGGGGATGCCGGCGATGGCGATAATGTCACCAGGTCCCGCCTCCTCGGCGGGCTTGCGCTCCAGCGCCTCGGTCATCAGCAGCTCGGAGATCTTGACCCGCTGGATCGAGCCGTCGGTGCGGCACCAGGCGACCTGCTGCCCCTTCTTGATCGTGCCTTGGTGAACGCGGCAGAGCGCGATCCGGCCCAGGTAGCTGGAGGCGTCGAGGTTGGTGACGTGCGCCTGGAGCGGGGCGCTCGGGTCGTAGAGCGGGGCGGGGATCGTCTTGGTGATCGTCTCGAACAGCGGCTCGAGGTTGTCGGAGTCCGGCATGCCGCCGTCCTGGGGCCGGTTGAGCGAGGCCCGTCCGGCCTTGGCGGAGGCGTAGACGATCGGGAAGTCGATCTGCTCCTCGGTGGCGTCGAGGTCGAGGAAGAGCTCGTAGACCTCGTCGACGACCTCGGCGATCCGGGCGTCGGGCCGGTCCACCTTGTTGATGCACAGGATCACCGGGAGCTTGGCGGCGAAGGCCTTGCGCAGCACGAAGCGCGTCTGGGGCAGCGGACCCTCGGAGGCGTCCACCAGGAGGACGACCCCGTCGACCATGGACAGGCCGCGCTCGACCTCTCCGCCGAAGTCGGCGTGGCCGGGGGTGTCGATGATGTTGAGGGTCATTCCGCCGTGCTTGACCGCGGTGTTCTTCGCGAGAATGGTGATGCCCTTCTCGCGCTCGAGGTCGTTGGAGTCCATGACGCGCTCGTCGACGTCCTGGTTGGCGCGGAACGCCCCGGACTGCCACAACATGGCGTCCACCAACGTGGTCTTGCCATGGTCGACGTGCGCGATGATCGCGATGTTCCGCAGGTCGTCGCGGCTGTTCAAAGGCATAGTGGAGTCTCGCTCTGATTCGTCGGGGTGTCGTCCGCGTCCCGGGATTTCGGCGAGACGGACATCCGCCGCGGATGTGCGGCCACTCGATTTTAGTTGATCCCCATTACCGCCATGTGCCCTGGAGCCGCAAACCACGACGATCTACCGTTTTCATGATGAAACCTCTACGGGTGTGATCCGGCCCATGGGCACCGGCAAAGAGCGGGGGTGGCCTCCGAGATCGGCACAGGGAGGAAATAAGGTCGGCGGCATGGGTTTTGCTCCTGCCTTCGGGGCGATGTTGCGGACGGCCGACGGGATCAGGATCGACGCGTCGCACACGCCCAACGGTTCGCTCGACCTCGGCGTAGTCGTGGCCCACGGGTTCACGGGGTCCTGGCGGGAGCGTCCCACGCGGCGCATCGTCCATGTCCTGTCCGGGTTCGGCGGTGTGATCTCGTTCGACTTCCGGGGGCATGGGCGGTCCGGCGGCGTCTCCACCGTCGGCGATCTGGAGGTGCTCGACCTCGACGCGGCGGTGAAGCACGCCCGTTCGATCGGCTACCGGCGGGTCGTGACTGTGGGCTTCTCCATGGGGGCCGCCGTCGCCGTACGGCACGCGGGCCTGTACAGGGGAGTGGACGCGGTGGTGGCGGTGAGCGGCCCGGCCCGCTGGTACTACCGGGGGACCCGCCCGATGCGGCAGGTGCACTGGGCGATCGAGCGGTGGTCGGGACGGCTCGCGGCCCGGCTGGCCAAGCGCACCCGGATCTCGAACGGCACGTGGGATCCCGTCCCGCTGCCGCCCCACGAGGCCGCCGGGCTGATCGCGCCGACGCCCCTGCTGATCGTCCACGGGGACGCCGACGCGTTCTTCCCGCTGGAGCACGCCCACCAGTTGTACGAGGGCGCCAAGGATCCCAAGGAGTTGTGGATCGAGCCGGGGTACGGCCATGCCGAGGCGGCGGCGACGCCCGAGCTGATCCGGAAAATTGGCCGGTGGATTTCGCGAACCAAATCCCAATAAGGGTCGTCTACTAGAACGTACGGATTCCTCGGAGGATCCTGACCGCCGGTCAAGGGGGGTCGGCGCACACCTTCGGGTGTGGCCCAGCGACGCGGGGGCGCGCTGGGCGATCTTCCCGGTCCTGTACGGCTCGCCGTCCAGGACCGGGAAGGGCACATCTCAGCCCAGGCGGGCGATCGACTTGTACTCCAGGTACGCCGACAGGCCCTCGGGGCCGAGCTCACGGCCGAGCCCGCTGGCCTTGTAGCCGCCGAACGGCGTGTTCGGGTCCATGGTGTTCATCATGTTGACGCCGTAGGTCCCGGTGCGGACCTGCCGGGCGACGTCCAGGCCGTGGTCGGAGTCCGCCGTCCACACCGTGCCGGACAGGCCGTAGTCGCTGTCGTTGGCGATCCTGATCGCGTCACCCTCGTCCTCGTAGGGGATCACGGTGAGGACCGGGCCGAAAATCTCCTCGCGGGCGATGCGCATGTCGTTCGTCGCGTTCGCGAACACGGTCGGCGCGACGTACCATCCCCGGTCGAACGGCCGCTCGAGTCCGCCGATCACGGCCTTGGCCCCCTCGTCGAGGCCGGAGCGGATGTAGCCCTCGACGCGGTCCTGCTGGCGCTTGGCGACCAGGGGGCCGATCCCGGTCGCCGGGTCCGCCGGGTCGCCGACGGCCTGGCCCGTCACCATGTCGGCCACGGCCTGGACGACCTCGTCGTACCGGTGCCGTGAGGCCAGGATGCGGGTCTGGGCGACGCAGGCCTGGCCGTTGTTCATGAGGGAGGCGATCGACAGGAAGCCCATCGCCGAGGGCAGGTCGCAGTCGTCGAGGATGATCGCGGCCGACTTCCCGCCCAGCTCCAGCGTGCAGCGCTTGAGCTGCTCACCGCAGATCGCGGCGATGCGGCGGCCGGCGGCGGTCGAGCCGGTGAAGGCGATCTTGTCGACGCCCGGGTGGGAGACCAGGTGCTCGCCGGCTTCGCGGCCCGCGGCGACGATGTTGACCACGCCCGCCGGGATCCCCGCCTCCTTGATCATCTCGCCGAGGAGGTAGGAGTCGAGCGGGGTCTCCGGGGCCGGCTTGATCACGACCGTGCAGCCCGCGACGAGCGCGGGGGCCAGCTTGGTCATGATCACGAACTGCGGGACGTTCCACGGCACGATCGCGGCGACGACGCCGACGGGCTCGCGGCGGATGGTGACCGGCCCGAACGCCCCGGGCCGCTCCTCCTCCTCGGGGAACGTGGCGCCGAGCCCGGCGAAGTACTGCAGCATGCCGAGCGGCTGGGGGGCCTGCGCGAGCTGCGAGAACGTGATCGGGGAGCCCATCTCGAGGGTGATGACGTCGGCGAGCTCCGCCTGCCGCGACGCGTAGATCTCCGCGAGCCTGCCCACGACCGCGGCGCGCTCGGCCATGCTCATGCGCGGCCAGGGTCCGTTGTCGAAGGCCTCGCGTGCGGCGGCCACCGCCCGGTCCATGTCGGCGGGGGTGCCGTCCGGCACGCGTCCGACGACCTCTTCGGTGTGGGGAGAGATGACGTCGATGGTGCCGGTGCCCGCGGGGGCCACCCAGTCGCCCCCGATGAATAGCGTGTCGTGCTGAAGCATGTCCCTGCCTCCTGGTCGGGCGCGCCTCACGAATTTGAGCGAACGCTTGCTTGGACAAGTCTGTTCTCGCGCGCCGGACGTAACAAGTCCCCGCGCGCTCAGTGAGACCGAATCATGTTCTGTCGCACGTTGGCAATACCCCGCCGGAGGGGGCTTGGAGCGGCCGGCGCACCGCGGGTCGATCACCCCGCGGGGCCGTACGGCTCCCGCCCCCGAAGGAGCGGGAGCCGTACGTGTGCGGGACTACGGGAGGGTGGGGTTGAGCAGGTGTTTCATCGAGCGCTTCACCAGGTCGGTCCGCATCGCCTGGGTGGTCGCCCCTTCGGCGCCGAAGCCGAAGTAGACCGTGTCCTTCGTGGTGACGCCCGCGCCGTCCTCGAGTGACTGGTCGCTGCGCGCCCAGTCGTTGGGAGCCTCGGCCGAGTCGGCGGGCGGTCCCGCGACCGTCCACCCGCCGAGGTCGCCCTCGAAGGAGGTCTCGGAGACGGCCGCGCCGTCAGCCGTGACCGTCGCGTCGTCGAGCCAGACGCCGAGGCCCTGGGTGCCCCAGTCGCTGATGTAGGAGATCGACACCTCGACCTGCTTGCCCGCGTACCCGGTCAGGTCCATCGACCACTGCTGCCAGCCGTTCGACGAGCCGGAGGCCGCGTGCCACGAACCGGTGGTGCCGGTGGCGGTGCACGAGTGCGCGCCGTCGAAGGTCTGGTAGTGCGCGGTGGACGGATGGATGGTCGCCCAGCCGCTGGCGCAGCTGTCGCCGGTCTCGTCCGAGGTGTGCCCGTTGGCGTCGGGCAGGGTCGTCCAGTCGTCCTGGCCCACGGTGTGCGCCTCGACGGTCAGGAAGTCCCAGTTCGGCTCGGTGTTGTACGACGTCCAGAACGACAGGTTCCCGCTGGTCTTGCCGGTCAGGTCGATCGTGCGGGTCAGCCGCTTCCAGGACACGTCGGCCTGGCCGCTCTGCACGTCCCACGCGCCGGTGTGCGGACTGAAGGGTGCTCCCGCGCTGTACTGCCACTTCAGCGGTGCCGAGCTGGCGAACTGCGGGAACGTCTTCGGCGACAACACCGAGGAGGTCGTCACGAACGTCGAGGTGTGGTCCTGGTTGTTCGCCGAGTCCCCGCCGTTGAGCCTGCCGAGGAAGCCGGAGAACGCGCCGCTCGTGCCCTTCAGCGCAAGCGCGTTGCCGTCGGCGTCCTGGCCGCCGCCGTCCACGAAGGTGTAGGCGCCCAGGTAGTACTGCACGAAGTCGTTGCTCAGCGCGAGACACGGCGGCTTGGTGCCCGTGGTGCACTCGGGCTGGCCTGGGAAGTCGGGCTCGTACCAGTACGCGCCGTTCACGTTCTGCGGGTACAGGGCGTACTTACCGGTGGCGAGGAGCTTGCCGCCCTCGTTGAGGTAGTCGCGGAAGGCCAGTTCGAGCGCCTCCGCGAGGTTCGCGGCGGTGCCGCCGGGCTGGCCGGCCGCGCGCGGGATGATGTCGTCGCCCGTCTCCCAGACGACGGCCTTGTAGTGGCTGAGCACGCCCAGCGGGTGCGGCGCGGTGCGGCCGTTCTTGTCGACGTCGTAGACGTCGGAGCTGTAGCCGGCCTTCGACAGCGCCATGGCGTAGTCGTCGGCGTACTTGGCCTCGGTCACACCCTGGGCCGGGCTCGCGCCGGTGACGTCCTCCGCCGCGACGATGAGCACCTTGCCGCCGATGTCGCCGGACACCTTGTAGGTGAAGGACTCGCTCTTGCTGGTGAGCGAGGTGAACCACACCTTCACGGTGTCGCCGGGCTTGGCGCCCTTGACCGTGCCGCGGAGCTGGTGGAAGTAGGTGTCGTAGCCGTCGCCGTAGCGCTCGCCGCCCTTCCATTCGGACGTGGAGGCGACGCGCGGGCTCCCGCCGTTGATCTGGTACCGGAGCAGGACGGGGCCGAGCCTGCGCTGGGCGTTCACCTGGACGACCTGGTCCTTGCCGTAGCTCACGCCGAACTTGTCGACCACGAAGTCGGGGACGGTGTTGGCGAGGTGGCTGACCGGCTTGGTCAGGTTCGGCGCCGACTTGAGGATGTCGAGCGCGAAGGGCAGCTGCTTCTCGAACTCGGCCTGAACCAGCGCCTCGTCGTCGGGGAAGACGAAGCCGCAGCCCTCACACCCCTCCTCGAGCTCAGGGGTCCACGCGAGCGTGCCGTACTTCGAGTGCGCGTGGTCGGTGGTCTCGCCGTTGGTCGTGTACAGCTCGGCGCCCACGCCGGGGTCGAAGCCGGGGACGGCCGGGTTCTCGTCCGTTCCGGTCAGCGCCAGGTAGATCGGGTCGTCGGCGGTCTTGGTGGCGACCTGCCAGCCCTGGGGGTAGAGCAGCAGCGGGCCGTAGGAGTGGTAGTTGACCTGGGCCTTGGGCTTCAGCCGCTTGAGCAGCCCGTCCATGGCCCTGGTCTCCGGCTCGGAGGCCGGCGCCTTGCCTCGGTAGGTCTCGCTGCTGAAGACGCTGGACGAGCCTTCCTCGTCGTAGCCCCACTTGGTCGGGTAGTTCCGGTTGGGGTCGACGCCGTCGTTGCCGGTGATCTCCTTGTCGCCGTCGTTGTCGCGCAGGTTCTTGCGCCACAGGCGGTTGCCCTCGGTGAAGGTGAAGTCGTAGCCGTCCGGGTTGGCCACCGGGACGAACCACACCTCGGTCGAGGAGAGCAGCTTGCCGACCTCCGGCTTGGACTTGTTGGCCACCAGGTACTTCAGCAGGCGCATGTCGACCTCGGTGGAGATCCACTCACGTGCGTGCTGGGTCGCGGAGTAGAGCACCGCAGGCCTGGTCCCGTCCGGGAGAACCCGGGCGAGCTGGGTCAGCTTGACGGCGAGGATGTCCTTGCCCTGGACGGTCTTGCCGATCGACTGGAGCTTCGCGATGTCCTTGTTGGCGTCGGCGATCGCGCGGAGCTGGTCGGCGATGCCGCCCTTCTCCGAGTACGAGCGCCACACGGTGTACCCGCCGGCGGCCTGGGCCCGGGCGGCCTGCAACTGGGTCTGGCCCTGGGGGTTGCGGACGGGTTGCGGCCGGTAGCCGAGGATCTGCAGCTTCTTCAGCTCGGCCGGGGTGGCGGTGAGCTCGATGTGCTCGGTGTCGCCCTCGGCCTTCTGCTGAACGATGTCGAAGCCCTTCTGGGCCAGCGTGCCGCCGGTCCCGGCGGGGCTGTCCAGCTCGTAAAGCTCTATCTGGTCCGTGGGTGGGAGGGGGTCGGCGGTGACGGCCTGCGCACCGGCGGTCGGCATGAGGGGCACGAGCAGTGCGCCGGCCGCAAGGACTGACAAGATCAGCCTTCGGGACATGGATACGGCCCTTCGTAGGGAACGATCACCCGAATCTCGCCTGCGGTCAGATCGCCTGCAAGTCATGCCGGGACTCGTGTAAGTCACGAATTGATCACGGCTTGCTCAATGGAAGATCCTCACAAATCACGAAAAAGTGGGAGATTCCTCCTTAATGGGGCATGAGTTTCTCCCGTTCCGGTAGCAGGCATAAAGATCGCCTTCTATAGTTTCGGTCCGAATGGGATTGGAGGCCGCGTGCGACCGAGGCGCCTGATTGGGCTGGCGGTAGTGATCACCGCGTTACTCGGGACGTTCGCGGTGCCCTCCGCGCAGGCCGCGCCGGACGAGCAGGCGACGCTCGCCGAGCTGACCAAGCAGGCCGCCAAGCTCACCAAGGCCTATCGCGGTGAGATCGCCAGCCTCGAGGACTCGCAGACCTCCGTCAAGAAGGCGTCGTCCCGGGCCAAGAAGCTCAAGGGGCAACTCCGCACGGCCGAGGAGCGGGTGGCCGAGTTCGCCCAGACGTCGTACATGGGCGGCGGGCTGGACGACTCGCAGCTGTTCAGCATGAACATCGACCCCGGCACCGTCTCCACGATGTCGTATCTCTCCGACCAGACGTCCGAGCAGCTCAACACCGTCAAGCGACTCATCGCCGAGCACAAGAAGGCCACCGAGGACGCTGACGAGGAGATCGCCAAGCTGCGGAAGAACATCAAGGAGCTCGAGGCCCAGCGGCGTGACGTCGAGCGGCGCATGGCCAAGTTCGGCATTCAGCAGCCCGGCTCGGCGTCGGGCCTGACCGCCCGCCTGGTCAACGTACGGGCCGCGATCATGTCGCAGTTCCCCATGCCGTTCGGCGTGGGATGCCTGCGAGTCGGCGACCCGGGCGAGCACGGCAAGGGCCGCGCCTGCGACTTCATGATGAGCTCCGGCGGCCGCATGCCGGACGCCGTGGCCAAGGAGCGCGGCGACGCCCTGGCCCAGTGGTGCATCAGCCACGCCGACCAGTACGGGATCATGTACATCATCTGGCAGCAGCGCATCTACGACATGCGCACCGGCGGCGGCTGGAAGATGATGGAGGACCGCGGCGGCACCACGGCCAACCACTACGACCACGTGCACGTCTCGGTGCTCTGAGGCCGCTCCGAGGTCGAGGGCCGTCAGCCCTGCTTCGCGAGGAACTCCCTGAGCCAGTGGTAGGACGCCTTCGGCGTGCGCACCTGGGTGTCGAAGTCGACGTGCACCAGGCCGAACCGCTGGTGGTAGCCCTCGGCCCACTCGAAGTTGTCGAGCAGCGACCACACGAAGTAGCCCCGGACGTCCACGCCCTCCGCCTGGGCCTGCCGCATGGCGGCGATGTGGCCGTCGAGGAAGTCGATCCGCTCCTGGTCGTCGACGCCCTCGTAGGAGCAGCCGTTCTCGGTGACGTAGACGGGCGGGAGCGCCGTGCCGTACCGCGCCTTGAACGTGACGAGGAGCTCGCGCAGACCGTCGGGGACCACGGGCCAGCCGAAGGCCGTCGTCGGATGGCCGGTGATGCCCGCGTCGGTGAACGGCAGGCCGTCGGAGCCCGGTCCCGCGATCCTGGTGGGGTTGTAGTAGTTGATCCCCAGGCCGTCGAGCGGCTGGGCGATGGTCTCCAGGTCCCCGGTACGGACGAAGTCCAGCTCAGCTATGCCGTACGCCGAAAAATCGGGATATGCGCCCAGGAAGAGGGGGTCGTTGAACAGCCGGTTGTGCAGGGTGTCGTAGGCCTCGGCGGCGGCCAGGTCCTCGGCGGAGTCCGAGGCGGGCCACACCGGCGTGCAGTTGTTGGCGATCAGCACGCGTTCGGCGCCGCCGTCGCGCAGTGCCTGTACGGCCAGGCCGTGCGCGAGCAGTTGGTGGTGGGCCGCGGGCAGAGCGTCGAGGAACAGGGCCTTGCCGGGGGCGTGGATGCCGAGGCCGTAGCCGAACACCATGTGGATGAAGGGCTCGTTGAGCGTGGTCCACGTCGTGACGCGGTCGGAGAGGCGGTCGGCCACGATGGCGGCGTAGTCCGCGAAGTGTGCGGAAATATCGCGATTGAGCCAGCCGCCCTCGTCCTCCAGGGCCTGGGGGAGGTCCCAGTGGAAGAGCGTGGGCGTGGGTGCGATGCCCTTCTCGCACAGCGCGTCCACGAGGCGGTCGTAGAAGTCGAGGCCGGCCGGGTTGACCGCGCCGCGCCCGGTCGGCTGGACGCGCGGCCAGGAGATGGAGAAGCGATAGGCGTTCAGGCCCGCCTCCGCCATCAGCGCCACGTCCTCGGGCCACCGGTGATAGTGGTCACAGGCGACGTCGCCGGTGTGGCCGTCGCGGATCCGGCCGGGCTCATGGGAGAAGGTGTCCCAGATCGATTGGCCCTTGCCGTCCTCGTGGGCGGCCCCTTCGATCTGGTAGGACGCGGTAGCCGTACCCCAGAGGAACATGCCGCCTCCAGCTCGCTTTTATATGAGTACAGCTCATGTTAAACCCGCCGGCCGCCGGATCGGGAGACAATGACGGAATGACGGACGCCACGGGTGGAACACTGCGTCGCCGGCCGGCCCAGCGTCGAAGTCAGGAGCGAGTCGAGCGGATGCTGGACGAGTGCGCCCGGCTGCTCGACGAGGCGGGGTACGAGGCGCTGACCACCAAGGAGGTCGCGCGCCGGGCCGAGGTGCCGATCGGGACCTTCTACCAGTTCTTCTCCGACAAGCAGGGCTTGGTCAAGGCCCTCGCGCTGCGCAACCTCGACGCCTTCCTCGACAGCGTGGCCACCCGGCTGGCGGCCGCGGCCCCCTCGGGCTGGACCGAGGTGGTCGACCTGGGCATCGACGAGTTCGTGCGGATGAAGCGGACGGTCCCCGGGTTCGGCGTCGTCGACTTCGGCGAGGTGCAGCCGACTCCCGGCGGTCCGGGCCTGCCCGGCACCCAGCGGATGCTGGACGCGGCGCTGGAGAACAACGTCATCGTGGCCGACCGGCTGCGCTCGCTCACCACCGACGTGCTCGGCCTGCCGCGGGGCGAGGACACGGCGCGGGCGTTCCTGGTTGCCGTCGAGGCGGCGGACGCGGTCCTGAAGCTCGCGTTCCGTGCCCACCCCGACGGCGACCCGGACCTGATCGCCGAGTGCAAGCGCCTGGTCCGCCGTTATCTGGCCGACCACCTCATGTAGCCCGTGTCGTGATCAGGCGGGGAGGTCGAGCCGCGCCCGCAGGTCGTCGTCGAGCTTGACGTCGGCGAGCAGTTCCTCAAGCTGGGCGAGCGAACTGACCCCGACGATCGGGACGAGGCCCTGCGCCTGAAGCCAGGCGAGCACCACCTGGTTCCTGGTCGCGCCCAGCTCTCCCGCGACCTCGTCGAGCACGGCGAGCCGTCTGGCCGTGCCGGGATGGTCGTAGGTCTCAGGGAGCGGCTTGCTCGTGTACGCGCCCGAGAGCAGCGACGAGTAGACCCAGAGGGTCAGCCCGGGTCCGGAGCGCACGTAGTCGAGCGTCTCCTCACTGACCTGCACGTGCCCTCCCTCGGGCAGCCGCACGCCGGGGCGCGGGCGCAGGTAGGAGTGGCGGAGCTGCACATGGGTGTACGGCGCCCATCCGAGTGCGGCGGCCAGCGACCTGGCCCGCTCCAGACGCCACGTGGCGTGGTTGCTCGCGCCGATCTCCTTGACCTTGCCGGACGCCACCAGATCGCCGAAGGCCCCGACGGTCTCCTCCAGCGGCACGGACCGGTCCTCGATGTGGGCCCAGTACACGTCGATGTGGTCGACGCCGAGCCGCCGCAGGCTGCCCTCGGCCGCGTCCCGGATCACCCGGGCGGACAGCCCCTCGGCGGAGTCGAGCGTCAGGTCCCCGGGGACCGTCGGGCGGCCCCCGCACTTGGTGCTCACGACAACCTGGTCCCGGTTGTTCCTGGAGGCGAGCCACCGGCCGATCGTGGTCTCGCTCTCGTCGCCGGTCGAGCCCGGGAGCCAGAAGGGATAGTTGTTCGCGGTGTCGATGAGCGTTCCCCCGCCCTCGACGAATCGGTCGAGGATGGCGAAGGAGGTCTCCTCGTCGACGGTGGTCCCGAAGGGGATGGTCCCCAATGCGATCGTCATGCCGCCCACCCTGCAAGCTGGAGTGCACTCCAGCGCAAGACCCTCAGGGGAAGACGGGCGCCGCGCTCGCGCGGAACGCGTGCCAGGATCGAGGACGTGGTCGCCTACACCCCCGGACAGGTCGTCGAGGAGACGGGGTTCAGCCTCGACACCCTTCGTTACTACGAGCGCATCGGGCTGCTGGAGCCGATCGGGCGCAACGCGTCGGGCCAGCGGAGATTCACTGAGGGAGACGTCAGCTGGCTCGGCATGGTCCGCTGCCTGCGGGACACCGGCATGCCGATCGCCGAGATGGTGCGCTTCGCCGAACTGGTGCGGGCGGGCGACCAGACCATCCCGGAGCGCGTCGAGGTGCTGGAGGCGCATGACCGGAGAGTCGAGGAGCAACTCGCGGACCTGCGGGACAAGCAGGAGGCGCTCCAGCGCAAGATCCATTACTACAAGGACGTCATGTCCATCCCCGACGGCGTCTACGACGCCCAGGGTCAGCAGGCGCTGTGACTCAGGAGTCGCGGTAGGCGTCGGCCTGCAGGTTGTAGAGGTCGGCGTAGAGACCGTCGAGGGTCATGAGGTCCTCGTGGGTGCCCTGCTCCACGACCTTGCCGTGGTCGAGGACGTAGATCCGGTCGGCATAGCGGACGCTCGCCAGCCGATGTGTGATCAGCACGACCGTCCGGCCGTCGGCGTGCCGCCTGATCCGCTCGAACAGCGCGTGCTCGGCCCGGGCGTCCAGCGCGGCCGTCGGCTCGTCGCAGATCAGCAGGGGCGCGTCCCGGTAGAACCCCCGGGCGACGGCGATCCGCTGCCACTGGCCGCCTGACAACTCGTGTCCGTCCTTGAAGCGCCGGTCGAGCAGCGTGCGGTACCCGTGGGGAAGCTCGGTGATGACCTGGTCGGCCCCGGCCACCTCGGCGGCCGTGACGATCGCCTCCTCGGATTTCTCCATGCCCATGGTGATGTTGTGGCGGGCCGTCAGCGGCCATCGGGTGTGATCCTGGGCGATGACCGCGATGTTGGCCCTGAGCCGGTCGGGATCGACCTGCTTCAGATCGGTCTCGTCCCACAGGACACGCCCGCCGTCCGGGTCGTAGAGCCCGGCGAGGATCTTCGCCAGCGTGGTCTTGCCCGACCCGTTCTCGCCCACGAGGGCCACGACCTCCCCGCGGTCGACGTGGACGGTGACCCCGCGAAGCGAGGGGGTTTCGGCGGCCGGATAGCTGTAGGTCACGTCCTCGGCCTGGATGCGGTCGAAACGTGTGGGCGCCTCGCTCGTCCGCCCGGCCGGGACCCGCGACTCGGCCTGGGCGATGAACTCGAGGAAGTCGGTGAAGTACAGCCCCTCCTCGTAGAGCCGGTTGGTCGCGTACATGAAGTTGGCCAGGGACGTCTGGCCGGACCGGATGGCGAGCACGGCCGTGCCCGCCACCGCGAGCGGGACCGCGCCCAGGGCGAGGAGCACGCCGAGCGCCACGAACACCGTGCCCTGGCCGATGCCGCCGAGCCCCTCGCCGGCCACGCGGGCGAACGTCTGACGCCTGGCCAGGTCGAGCAGGACCCTCTGCTCCGACCTCGCGATGCGGTCGTACATCCGCAGGAGGAAGCTGCGCATGGTGAACGTGCGCACCTCGGCGGCGGTGTCCTTGTCGGCGAGCAGCTCGGTGACGATCCACTTGCGGCGACGCTGGGGCACGAGCAGGAGATCGGTCGAGTACGCCATCCGCGCCGCCCGGACCGCCGCCCACGCGTCGGGGAGTACCGCCAGCAGCAGCAGCGGGAGGAGCACCGGATGCAGGAGGCCGAGCACCCCGGCGGCCGCCACGATGCCGATGGCCCCGGTGAGGCTGTCGATCGTGGTGCGCACCACCGAGTCGGCCGTGTCCATGCCGCGGATCCGCGCCCGCTGCAGCGAGTCGTGGAAGTCGGGATCGTCGAAGCTGACCAGCTCGACCTGGCTCGTCAGACCGTAGAGGCGCTGCTCGGCGATCCTGCTGACCTGTGGCTCGAGTCTGGACTGCGCCCACCCGGCGCCGGCCTGCAGGACGGTCCTGGCCGTCGCCGCGGCGCCGACGAGCAGGAGGCTCGGCAGGGCCGCCCGGACGCGGTCGGGCGTCGGGCCCACCTCGAACAGCGCGGTCAGCACGCCCGTGGTGGCCAGCAGGCCGAAGGCGGTGAATACGCCTCCGAGCACGCTCAGCACCACCGTCGCCGTCGTGTCGCGCGGGCTGGCCTGCCAGGCCATGCCGAGCGCCTGTCGGATCAGGTACGGAAGGCGGCGCGCCACGGTGAGGAAGCCGACCCCCGCCATCGTGTCGCCGTGGCGGAACCACGTGATCGAGCCGAGGTCCGCGAGATCGGGCGCGTCCTCATCGGGATCGGAGTCGCCGGGAGGATCGCGTCGAGCCGTGCCGGGGGGAATGACCGCCATGGATGCCAGTGTGAGCATCCCGACTGACAATCCGCCACGGCCGGAGAGCGTGACGTCACCTGGTGCACCCGGCTTCCCGCCCCGCGAAGCGCGGTGACGGGCACGGCCGAGGTGAACTCCCCGCCGGTCGGCGTGAGCTCCCGCCGGTGTGACCACCGGGGTGTGACCTCCCGGGTGTGAACCCCCGATGGTGTGAACCCCCGCCGGCCGGGGGTCAGCTCCCGGGCCCGACCTCTCCCGAGCCCCGATCGACGAGCCGGGTGGGCAGTTCCACGCGGCGCGGCGGGCCGTCGTCGCCGGACAGGCGTTGGAAGAGCAACTCCGCCGCCGTTCTCCCCAGCCCCACCGGGTCCTGCGCGACAACCGTGATCTTCAGCAGGTCCGCGAGCTCGAAGTCGTCGAATCCGACCAGGGCCGGCCGTTCCATCGGCTCCGCGCCCCCGCCGTGCCGTACGCCGGGCGGGGCGAACGAGGCGAGCGAGGCGAACACGCGGAGGGTGGCCACGGTCATCCGGCCGTTGCCGGTGAACAACGCCGTCGGCGGCTCGGGCGAGGACAACATCCGCTCCACGTCGGCCTGGACCCGCGCCTGGTCACCGGGACCCATGGCGACCAGCCTCTCCTCGTACGGCAGGCCGGCGGCCGCCAGGGCCTGCCGATAGCCGCGCAGCCGTTCCTGGGCGGTGAAGATGGCCGGGGAGTCGCCCAAGAAGGCGATGCGGCGATGGCCGTGCGCGATGAGGTGTTCGACGCCCGCCCGGGAACCGCTCGAGTTGTCGCAGAGCACGATGTCGGTCTCAGGGCCGGCGCCCGGCGGGCGGTCGGCGAAGACGGCGGCGATCCCGGCGTCGACCTCGGGCGTGAGGTACTCGTGGTCCTCGCCCGCCGGGACGATGATCAGCCCGTCGACGCGGCGGGCGCAGAAGGCGAGCACGAGGTCGCGTTCCCGAGTGGGGCTCTCGCCCGACGACCCGGTGAAGACGAGGTAGTCGTGCCCCAGCGCGACGTCCTCGACGGCTCTGCTCAGGCCCGAGTAGAAGGGGTCGGCGACGTCCTCGATCACGAGGCCGATGCTGGAGGTGCGGCCCTGGCGCAGAGTCCTGGCGCCGTCGTTGCGGCGGTAGCCGAGCCTGTCGATGGCGGCTTGGACGCGCTCGGCCGTGGCGGTGTTCACCCCGGGCTCGTTGTTGACCACACGTGAGACGGTCTTGAGCGCCACTCCCGCTGCGGCCGCCACGTCGTTCATGGTCGGTCGGCCGCGCCTCGTCTCTGTCACGGCTGGATCATCCCGCATCTCCGGGCCGGTGACGACGTTGTCAAGCGGTCAGAGGCTCCAACCGTGCGAACGGCCCGCGCTCAGCGGCGTGCCGCGGAGTCGCCGGTGCCGGTCGCGTGCAGGTCGGCCTCGACGCGGGCGGCCGTGGCGAGCAGCGGCGGGAGAAGGTCTCTGCGGACGGATTCGAGCGTCGTACGGCTCGCATGGCAGGACACGTTCACCGCCGCGACCACGCGCCCGCCGCGATCCCGGATCGGCGCCGCGATCGAGCGAAGGCCCTCCTCGAGCTCCTGGTCCACCATCGCCCAGCCCTGGGCCTTGACCCGGTCGAGTTCCGCGCGCAGGGCGGCGGGCGACGTCGTGGTCCGCGGGGTGAGGCGCTCCAGCGGCGAGCGTTCGAGAGCCGCGTCGAGCTCCGCGGGGGTGAGCCAGGCCAGCAGCACTCGGCCCATCGAGGTGCAGTAGGCGGGGAAGCGGGTGCCGATGGCGATCGTGACCCGCATGATCCGCGCCGTGGGGACGCGGGCGACGTAGACGACGTCGCCGTCGTCGAGCACCGACACCGACGCCGACTCGTGCACCTCGGCGACGAGCCGCTCCAGGTGCGGCAGGGCGACCTCCGGGAGCGAAAGACTCGACAGGTAGGCGTAGCCGAGTTCGAGGACGCGCGGCGAGAGCGAGAAGAGCCGTCCGTCGGTCCGCACGTAGCCCAGCCCGACCAGAGTGAGCAGGAAACGCCGCGCGGCGGCCCGCGTCAGATCTGTCTTGCGCGCGACGTCGCTGAGCGTGAGTTCCGGGTTGGTCGCGTCGAACGCCCGGATCACCGCCAGGCCCCGAGCGAGCGACTGGACGAACTCCTCGGCCATGGGCCCTCCCACCTTCCGAGCACGAACTCTGGCGTCCCATCGTTGTTCGTATTTTGAACCGACGTTCTCAAAGCGCACGAGGTGGCAGAAGCAGCGTCCCCATTTTCGTTGACGTGCGATGGGGTGGGGCGTAGCTTCCACTGTACGTTCCACCGAGAACGTGCGTTCGCACAGCGAACAAGATCTGATCTGCGGGTCGTCGTCGGAGACGACGGCCTCGGGCACGCCGATTCTCCTGGAGGTCGCGGTCACCCTCCGACTCCGAGTTGCACCATTAGGAGGATTTTTCATGACATTGATGGACGCGAAGATCTGGGCGGGTTCGATCTTCGGTGGTGAATGGGTGACGTCGCGGGCCGGTGACGCTCCCGTCATGGAGCCGGCGACCGGCGATGAGATCGGCCGCGTGGGCCTTGCGGGTCCCGAGGATGTCGCGGCGGCCGCCGTACGGGCGGACGAGGCCCGGCGCGAGTGGGCCGCGGCGACGTTCGAGGAGCGGGCCGCCGTCCTGCGCAGGGCGGGCCGGCTGTTCGAGGAGCACGCGGAGGAGATTCAGGGCTGGATCATCCGGGAGGCGGGCTCCATCCCCGGCAAGGCCGCGTTCGAGGCCGCCGTCGCCGCGTCCGAGTGTTATGAGGCGGCGGCCCTGGCGTCCCAGCCCTCGGGCGAGATCCTGCCGACGGCCCGGCCGCGGCTCAGCCTGGCCCGCCGCGTGCCGGTCGGGGTGGTCGGGGTGATCGCGCCGTTCAACTTCCCGCTGATCCTGGCCATCAGGTCGGTCGCCCCGGCGCTCGCCCTCGGCAACTCCGTCGTCCTGAAGCCCGATCCCCGTACGGCGGTGAGCGGCGGCGTGTCGATCGCGCGCGTCTTCGAGGAGGCGGGGCTGCCCCCGGGCGTGCTTCACATGCTTCCCGGCGGACCCGAGGCCGGGGAGGCCCTCGTGGCCGATCCGCATATCCCGGTCATCTCCTTCACCGGATCGACGGCGGCCGGCCGAAGGGTCGGGGAGATGTGCGGCCGGCTGCTGAAGCGGGCCCACCTGGAACTGGGCGGCAACTCCGCGCTGATCGTCCTCGACGACGCCGACCTCGACCTGGCCGTCTCCGCCGCGGCGTGGGGTTCGTTCTTCCACCAGGGCCAGATCTGCATGACCACCGGGCGGCACCTCGTGCACTCCTCCCTCCAGGAGGAATACGTCGCGCGACTGGCGGCCAAGGCCGACCACATGCCGGTCGGCGATCCGGCCACCGGCCAGGTCGCCCTCGGCCCGCTGATCGACGAGCGGCAGCGCGACAAGGTCCACGCCCTGGTCACGGGCAGCGTGGACGCAGGCGCACGGCTCGCGGCGGGCGGCACGTACGAAGGCCTGTTCTACCGGCCCACGGTCCTCGCCGACCTGACGGCCGACGCGCCCGCGTACGCGAACGAGGTCTTCGGGCCGGTCGCGCCGGTCATGCCGTTCTCCACGATCGAGGAGGCGGCGGCGCTGGCCGGAGACAGCGAGTACGGACTGTCGCTCGGCATCCTGACGCGGGACGTCATGAAGGGACTGGCTCTGGCCGACCTCGTCCCCACGGGCATCGTGCACATCAACGACCAGACGGTGGACGACGAGGCCGTCGCCCCGTTCGGCGGGGTGGGCGCGTCGGGAACCGGCTCCCGCTTCGGCGGAGGCAGGGCCAACGTGGACGCCTTCACCCACACTCAGTGGGTCACGATGCAGGGGGACATCGCCAGGTACCCGTTCTGAGTGCATGATCACGCCGAGGGTGGGTTGGTTGGTTATGGTTTGTGGATTGGCAAGGCATGTTGAGGCATTGAGGGTGTTCGTAGTTGCTCATGGGTAATCGTGGCCGGGTGTTACTTGTCGTCGGGTTCGTTCTGGCGGCATGGAACCTCAGGCCGGCGCTGGCAGGCGTCTCCCCGCTCCTGAGCGACATCATGGACGACCTCTCCCTCTCCCCGGCCGCGGGTGGGGCGATCACGACGGTCATGGTGCTCTGCCTCGGTGTGCTCGGCCCGCTGGCCCCCGCTCTGTCCACCAGACTCGGGCTCGACCGCACGCTGCTGGTCGGCCTGCTCATCCTGGCCGTGGGCGTCGTCGTGCGCAGCACGGGAGGCCTCGTCGGCCTGTACGCCGGGGCCGCCCTGGCGGGCACCGCGATCGCGATCATGAACATCGCCATGCCCGGCCTCGTCAAGCAGCACTTCCCCTCCCAGGTGGGGCTCCTCACCGGCGTCTACGTCTCGTGCCTGGTCGCGGGCGCGGCCGTGGCGTCGTCCGTCATGGTGCCGCTGGCCGGTGAGTACGGCTGGCGGACGGCCACGGGCTCGGTCGCCGTGCTCGCGCTGGCGGCGGCGCTGCTCTGGGCGCCGCAGGCCTTCCGGCGTACCGCGGGAGGCGGCGGGGCGGCAGGCCGCGGGCGATACCGCACGCTGCTGCGGAGCAGGACCACATGGGTGGTCATGACCTTCATGGGGCTGCAGTCGCTGACGTTCTACGTCGTGCTCGCCTGGCTTCCGACGATCTTCCAGGACGCCGGTCTGCCCGCCGACGAGGCCGGGTACATGCTCGGGCTCACGAACCTGGCCCAGATCGCGGCGACCCTCACCGTGCCCATCCATGCGGGCAGGGCGCGTTCCCAGGTGCCGCACGTGACCGCGGCCGCGGTCCTCACCATGGTCGGATACGCCGGCGTCCTGCTCGCACCGACGACGCTGCCGTGGCTCTGGATGATCGTCCTCGGCATCGGGCAGGGCGCCTCGATCGCCCTGGCTCTGCTGATCATCACCTTGCGCGCCCCCGACCCCGCGTCGGTGACCGCGCTGTCGGCCGTCGCCCAGTCGAGCGGCTACACGTTCGCCGCGCTCGGCCCCTTGGCCTTCGGCCTGATCCACCAGGCCACCGGGGACTGGACCGTGCCGCTCCTCGTGGGTCTCGTCGCCTGCGCCGTCCAGCTCGGGTCGGGCGTGTTCGCCGGTCGTCCCGCGTCGGGCGATCCCGCCGCTGCCGAGGCGGCCGGGACGGCCGCGCCCGGTGCGGTCACCCCGTCACCGGGCACTTCGCCGGGAACAGGCTGACGGCGACGCCGCCGTGACGAGTGCCTCACGGCGGCGTGAGCGCCTAAGCTTTAGGTAAGCCTTGCCTAAGTGAGTGGAGACGCCGTGCCTCTTGGAGCTCTCACCGAGAGTCTCGAAAGCCTCGCGGCCGAGAGGGACGGCGTGATCGGCGTGCTTCCCGGGCTCGTCACGCAGGACGCCGATGGGTGGATGCGGGTCTCCGACCTGGTGCGGGAGCCGTACGAGGGGCTGGCCGGACTGGTGCGGGAGACGGCGGAGCGGTGGGACGCCCCCCGCCACGTGGGCGCGGCGCTGCTGTGGAAGACCTACGGCTACTGGCACACGTTGCCCATGGCCCTCGGCTGGCAGCTCGGGCGGCACGTGCCGTTGATGCGGCTCGAGGACATTCTCGTGCGGTCGTCCGAGGCCGGCGTGACGATCGCGGCCGAGAGGGTGAGCGTCGCCGTCCTTCCCGGGGATCCGATGGCGGGAGCCCCCGGAACGGTGGTCGTGGACAGCCTGGGTACGGCGATCAGGGACGCGCTGCTCGACGGGCAATGGCCTGTCATCCGGGCTCTCGGCGCGCTGGCCAGAGTAGGGGAGCGCACGTTGTGGGGATCCACGGCGGAGGCGTTCGTCGGACCTCTGTTGGAGTTCGGGCCCTACGACCAGGCCGCCGCGCTCCTCGCGGAGATCGGCCGCCCCGTGGACGGCCTGATCGTCCCGCACAAGGACGGCTACCGCCGCCGCACCTGCTGCCTCTGGGTGGCCATCCATCCCGAAGACCCCTGCACCACCTGCTGCGTCCTGGACTAGCGCGGCAGGGCGTCCAGGTCGGCGGCGATGGTGAACGGCACCTCCACGGCGAGCCGGGCGTGGTAGATCCCTGTGACGGCGTACGCGCGCGTCGCCGGGTCGATCTCGTAGACGTAGACGACGGGGCGGTTGTCGTCGTTCTCGACACGCCAGAAATGGGGGATGCCCGCTGCGGCGTAACGCTGGGGCTTGATCTCCCTGTCGCGGTATTCGGACTCGGGCGACACGACCTCGATGACCAGATGGACCTCTTCGGGGACGTAGAACGTCCTGGCGTCGTCCGCAGCCGCGGCGGCCTCCACCAGCGAGACGTCGGGGTACGGGCGTTGCCGCAGCCCGAGTTTGACGTCCATCTGACTGACTGCTGCGAAGCCGCCGGGCACCTGCTCGTTCAGGACCGTCCGGAGCCCGAACACGACCCGCTCGTGGAAGCGCTTCTGGGGGGACGTGAAGATGAGGGCCCCATCGACGAGCTCGACGTGCTTGAAGAAGTCCAGCTCGCCGTTGGGGCCGTCCAGAGGCAGACGGTCGAGATCGTCGGCCGTCCATCCCCCCGGCGGGGGGTACGGCCAGTCATCGAGCACGCTGGTCACGTCACGCAGCGTAGCGTCGTCACCGTCACCATTCGTGGTCATCGCGTTACATTCTCGTCGGCCCTGTGCTCCTGTCTGCCATTGTCGCTTTTCGGATCGGGCACGCAAAGCTACGCCGGGTCGAGGGGGCGCAGTTCGTCGGCGTAGCTGACCGACAGGCGGCGCATCATCCCGTCCTGGTTGATGGAGTACTGCCCGAGACGCCACAGGGGCGGGGAGTAGGCGTGGATCGACACGCTCCCGTGCTGTGCTCCGGTCAGGCGGTGGATGTGGTCGGGGCCGAACGTGAACGACTCGCCTTCGGCGACGGCCGTCTCCAGGTGCTCGCCGCCGATTCGGGGGTTGCACTCCTTCAGCTCTCCGGTGACCACGCGGACCGCGCCCGAGGAGATGTCGTGGTCGTGCCAGCCCGTGTCGTCCTCCGGGCGCCAGCACAACAGCCACACGTCCACATAGGAGTCGCGGTAGAGCGATGCGTAGTGACGGCCGCCGTCCTCCGCGCCCTCGAAGTTGAGGTTGTCCTCCCACAGCTGGGGCTGTTCGGCGAGCTCGTTGACCAGCTCCGACAGCTCGCGGCGGTCGAGCGCACGGGTGGGGAGCCCCTCGAAGGGAGCACAGCGCTCGCTGACCTGGACGGTGGGGGTGCTCATGACTGCGACTCCTTTCGTTTCAACAAGCGATGAGGATTGGCCACGCGGATGGCGTGGCGGGCGGCTTCGCCGAACTCGGGCGAGGGGGCCTCCGCGTACGGAAGGTCCGAGCCGTTGACGACGACGTCGATGCCGAGTTCCCGGACGACGGCGTCGATGGCACGCGGACCGTAGGACGAGGTCTCGACGAACACGTTCGCGTCCACGATTCCCCGGCCGGAGCCTCCCCGGCTGATCTGGCGCTCCGAGTGGAGGGGCGCCAGGCCGGCCAGCAGGGCGAAGCAGATCTTCAGGTGGGGGTGCCTGGGCCGGCCGAAGGCCTGGAAGGCGTACCACGAGGCGTGCATCTGCTGGACGTACGGCACGACCGCGGCCCACCAGGACGGGCCCTGCGGCGTGGTCGCGGGCCCGGGATGGACGAAGAGCGGCAGCCCGCGCTCCTCCAGCACGTCGAGCAGCGGGGCCACGGCCGCGAAGCCCCCGGCGTCCCCCAGGACGGTGGCGGGTAACTGGAGGCCGCGGAACCCCTGATCGAGGGTGTGCGCGAGCCGTACGGCGTCGACGTCGGTCACCGGCGCGGCGGCCCAGGCTCCGAAGGGGGCGGGCAGCTCGCGGGCGCCCGAGTGGTAGGCGTCGATGAGCGGCCACGCCTCAGCCGGAGGCAGCTGTTCGACGCCCAGAGGGCTCGACAACGAGACGAGCGCGAGGTCGAGGTCGGCGTTGAGCTTGAGCCGGGCGTCGACGTCGTGGGCGCCGGGGTCGACCTCGTAGGGCGCCTCGCCGTCGAGGATCAGCGTCCAGCCGTCGAGAAGCGGCGGCTCGGTGCGGCGACGCAGGGCGTCGAGGAACGACGGCGTCCACAGATGCTGGTGCACGTCGATGCCCACTCGTCACCTCCCACGTAGCCCTAATTCCCGACTGATAATACATGTAATCGGAGGGGAACATGCTTGTCAAGGCGCTGAATCGATTCACTGATACGTTTCAGTGAAACGCTTCACTTGGAGATGTGTCAAGACGGGAAGCGCCGTCCGGCATAGGGTTACCGCGTGGCTCAGCGTAAGCGCGCGACGATTCGCGAGGTGGCACAGGCGACCGGCCTGTCACCCGCCGCGGTGAGCTACGCCCTGCGTGGCATGCAGGTGTCCGAGGAGACCATGCAGCGGGTACGGCAGGCCGCCGCGGAGCTGGGATACGAGGCCGACCCGATCGCCCGGGCCCTCGCCAGCGGCCGCACGGGGATGATCGGCCTCCTCTGCGGCTCGCTGGAGGACCTGTGGCAGCAGTCGCTCGCCGTCGGGATCGGCCGGGCCCTGCGCGACAAGGACCGGTACGCGCTCATCCTCGACGCTGCGGGCGACCCCGCCCGGGAGCGCACGCTCGCCCTCCAGCTCAGGGACCAGCGGGTGGACGGGCTGATCGTGCAGCCGGTCGACCCGGCGGCCAGGTTCTGGGCCGACCTCGCCGACTCCCTGCCCGTCGTGGCGATCGGCGACGCCCTGCTGCACGGGCACACCGCGGCCGAGGTGGTCTTCGACAACCGGCGCGGTGTCACGATGGCGCTGGAGTACGTCAGGGACAAGGGCCACCGCCACGTCGCGGTGCTCACCCCGACCCGGCCGAGCACCCCCGACCGCCCCGCCGACGTCCATGTGATCGCGGAGGCGGAGCGCCTCGGCCTGGACATCGACGTGAGGTCGGCCGGTCAGGGCCTCGCCGACTCGGCCGAGGTCGCGGCCGGGCTCCTGACCCGGCCCGACCGGCCGACCGCCGTGTTCTGCTTCTCCGACTCGATCGCCTACGGCGTGTACAAGGCTGCGGGCGAACTCGGGCTCTCGGTGCCGGAGGACGTCGCGGTGATGGGATACGACGACCACCCGATGTCGGAGCTCCTCGGCCTGACGACCGTGAACTGGGACCTCGACGGCATCGTACGGGCCGCCGTCCGGCTCGTCGTCGCCGCCTCGGACGGCAAGATCCACCGCCGGCGCATCGTCCAGGCGCCTGACCTGCGTGAGCGCGTGTCGGTCCAGCGGGCCGCCGATCCGCAGGACGCGCGGGACACGACCTAAGCGAAGCCCGGAAGCGCCGCCCGCGCGGCCTCGATGTCGGCGTCGAGCGGACGGTCCTCCATGCGCGGGTCGAGCGGAACGTCGCAGGAAAGCCCGCGCTGCCGTTGCGCGCGCACGGCCGCGACCAGCTCGCAGGCCAGGACGATCTCGTACGGCTCCAGCGTCGCGAGGCAGGCCCGCGCCGCCTGCGTGCCGAACCCGGCGTGGTCCTCCACGCTGCGCGACAGGACGGCGCCCCCCAGGGTCACGGGGGCGGCGAGATTGCGCAGCGTGGCCAGGGCGTCGTAGGCGACGTATTCGAGGATGAGCGCCCCCGAGGCGCCCGGCCGGTCGGCCAGGAACGGGATCAGGCCGGTGTAGGCGGGCTCCATCATGGTGGCCAGCCGCGCCGTCGACAGCGACGCCGTCTGCACGAGCGCGGCGCGTAGCCCGTCGAGGGCGAGGGCCACGGGCGCGGTGTGGAAGTTGCCGTTGTGCCAGGCCCTGCCGCCCGCGATGAGCGGGTTCTCCGCCGCGGAGTTCATGTCGGTCGTGACCACCCGCTCCGCCATGTCCAGCGCGTCGAAGGCCGCCCCGTGGACCTGCGGCAGCGCGCGGTAGCCGTACGGGTCCTGAAGACGAGGGGACGGCCCGGGGGTGAGCAGGCGGCGCAGGCGGGTGGCCACCCTGGCCTGGCCGGGATGGCGCCGCGCGTCCTGCACGGGCTGTTCCAGGGGTTCGTCCGACGCGTCGACGGCGCGCCACGAATGGGCGGCCACCCCGATGGAGGCGCCGAGCAGCGGCCGGAGCCCCGCGCACGCGAGCGCGGCGTCGCCCAGCGTCATGGCGTTGGCGCTCATGAACGGCAACGCGTCGGATCCGGAGAGGGCGAACGATGGCGCCTGATCCGGAGACCATGGGGCGCGCCGCCAGGGGACCTCGCCCGTCAGGCAGAGCGCGGTCGTGGACAGGGCCGTGAGGTCGCCCGTGCCGATGGCGCCGTAGAGGCGGACGGGGGGAGTGAAACCCTCGTTGATCGCGTACGCGAGGACGGGGAGGACCCCGGGGTTGACGCCCGAGCCGCCGCGGAGGAGCTGGTTGAGGCGGATCACCATCATCGCCCGGGTCCGGTCCTCCCCGACCAGGGGCCCGGCTCCGCCGGCGTGGCTGCGCGCCAGGTCGAGCCCCTGCTCGTGGACGGCCACGTCCTTGTTGGCCCCGACACCCGTGGTCCGGCCGTACACGGGGCCGTGCAGCTGGCCGGAGGCGTGCCAGGCGGCCCGGGCCGCGGCGGTCGAGCCGACCGCGACCCGCGCCTCGCCGCGGGCCACCGCACCGACCTGTTCGCAGGTCAGCGTGGTGCCGTCGAGAGTGATGTCAGTCGTCACCGAGGATCATGTTGAGGACCCAGCTGATCACGCCGACGATGAGCGCGCCCCAGAAGGCGGCGACGAACCCGTCGACGTGGAACGGCAGGTCCACCTTGTCGGCCACCCAGCTCGTGAGCAGAAGCAGGGCGGCGTTGACGACGAGGGCGAACAGGCCCAGCGTCAGTACGTAGAAGGCGCATCCGATGGTCTTGATGATCGGCTTGAGCACCGCGTTGACGAGACCGAAGATGAGCGCGACGGCGATGAGGGTGCCCGCCTGCTTGGCGGCGCTGCCGGTGTTCACCGTGATGCCGTCCACGAGCTGCGTGGACACCCACAGTGCTCCGGCGACGATCAGCACCTTAAGGATGATCTTCAAGGGGGGATCCTTCCATGATCGGAAAAGCGGGTGTCAGGCGGCCGAGACGGACAAGCATGCTCGCCCCGCCCTCCGCCCGGCAAGCCTGCCGGCCGCCCGCGGCGCACCCCCGATGACCCGCATCGCTGACACGTAGTGATCGTATAGTTCGGCGGTCCCGGAGCCTTCGGGCGGGCTCCCCGGGACCGCCGGACCGACGGCTCAGACCTTCGGCAGACGGGACATCAGAAGCGGCGCGAGGAGCTGGGCGTACTGCTTGGTCATGTGGCCCTCGTCCCGGTAGACGAGCAGGTTGCCGATGACCGGCGGGCACGTGCCCGCCGTGCCGCAGAACCACTCGGTCGGGTCGATCACCTTGATCTTGGCCTTCTTCGCCGCGGCGGCGATGGCTGCGCGGCGGGCGGGCGAGTGCAGGGCCTTCGGGAGCTTGTTCGTGCAGAGAGTCAGAACCCGGGGGTTCTGGGCCAGGCACTCGGGCGCGTCGCTGATGGGCCAGGGGATGTCCTGGATCAGGGTCATCTTCGTGCCGCGCGCGTTGATCTGCTTCAGCGTCGCCGCGAAGCCCGCACCCCAGGCGGCCGCGTTGTCGGTGTTCTTCGGGAAGATCGTCCCGTCTTCCGACGAGGACAGGACGACGAGCGCGGGATGCAGCTTCTTGATCCTCGCGATCGTCTGGCTCCGCCAGGTGTCGCAGGTGTCGTACGCCTTGCCGGTGCGGACCAGCGTGATCGACGAGACCTTGCACGACGCCTTGGTCCACGAGTAGAGCTTCCAGTGGTTCTTCTTGGCGAGCGTCTCCATCGCGGGGAACCAGTGCGCCGCGTGGGAGTCGCCGAAGAGCACGACCACCTTGCTCGACGTGAGGTCGCCGAAGGCGCACTCGGGCATCGAGACGTCGTCGTAGCCCACATGGCAGCCGTCGTCGTAGACGATCGCCTTGTCGTCCTTCACCGTGGTGAGAGAGGGCGTCAGGTTGCCGGGAAGCCGCTCCGGCGGCACGCCGCCGCCGATGGCGGACTTCAGGAACGCCTCGGCGTCCGGCGCCGAGGCCATCCCGGCCGGCAGGTCCGCGACCGGCGGGCCGTACGGGATCGAGGGGGGCACGGTGGCGGCCACCAGGGCGATCACCGCGGCGCCGGCGGACAGGGTGACTCCGAGTGAGATCGCCCGTCCCGGCCGGTTCTTGAACGCGCGGTGGAAGCGGACCGGGTTCTCCACCAGGTAGAGGGTGACGGCGGCCAGGATCAGGCCGATGGCGCAGAGCGCGAGATTGACCTTGAGCGTGCCGTGCAGGCCGAGCGCGGCGGGGCCGATCACGAGGAGCGGCCAGTGCCAGAGGTACCAGCCGTAGGACAGGCCGCCGATGCGCTGGAAGGGCGCCAGGCCCAGCAGCAGTCGCGCGTCGGCGCGCGCCGCCGCCGTGCCGCCCGCGATCACCATCGCGGTGCCGACGACCGGCAGGAGCGCCTGGTAGCCGGGGAAGGGGGTGTCGTTGTCGTAGACCAGCGCCCCGGCGAGGATCGCGGCCAGGCCGGCCCACGTCATGGCGGCGGCGATCCGGCCCGGCGTACGGGCGAGCCGCGCGGCCGCCAGCGCCACGAGGGCTCCCGCGCCCAACTCCCAGATGCGGGTGTGCGAGCCGAAGTAGGACCAGGGGGCCGAGCGCGGGGTCTCCACGATGCTCAGCACCAGCGAGACGGCGGACAGGGCGATGAGCGGGACCGCCAGGTAGCGGGTCCGGCTGCTGCGGCCCCCGCGGCTGAGGAGCCAGGCGGAGACGATCAGCAGCAGGGGCCACACGAGGTAGAACTGCTCCTCGACGGCCAGCGACCAGAAGTGCTGGAACGGCGAGGGCGGAGCGCCTTCCTGCAGGTAGTCGGTGCCGGTGATCGCCAGCCGGAAGTTGATGGCGTAGAGCGTGCTGGCGAGGGCGTCCTTGGTGTACTCCGCGAATCTGACCGGCGTGAGCCACAGCCAGGAGCCGATCACGGTGAACACGACCACGATCGTGGAGGCGGGCAGGAGTCGCAGGGCCCGCCGCGCGTAGAAGCGCCGGATCGAGATGCGGCCGGTGGTGTCGAGTTCACGCAGCAGCAGCGAGGTGATCAGGAAGCCCGAGATCACGAAGAAGACGTCGACGCCGATGTAGCCACCGGCGAACAGACTCACCCCGGAGTGGCTCAGCACCACGAGCGAAACCGCGACGGCGCGTAGTCCCTCGATGTCGGTCCGCTTCCGGGTGTGCGGAGGGGGAGCGGGCTCGGTGTGCTCGATTCTTTCCAGCGGCACGGGAGTCGCGTGCGTCACTGTGCGCTTCTCCCGGCGGCCGGCGCGGTCATTCGCGAAGCGGGCGGGGATTTCCGGGGAGACGGCATAGCGACAAACCGAAACAGAACCGTCGTACCAGGTCAAGTCCCCGTACGGAGGTGTTCCGCTGAAGTTCATACTGGTTTCATATAGGTGGCGAACAAATGTCTACGAGGTGGGACGAATGGATCTCATGCGCGTTCGGTGGGCTCGATTGGGGCGCCACGGGGGGCCTCAGTGGAGCCGCAGGGGAGTCGCAGGGGAGTCGCAGGAGACGGGGGGTCGGCAAAGGGCTCGTGGTCTCTGACTACCCTTTTCTCTGCCATGGGCATAACCGGCACGGCTTGGGGCAATGACGATTTTTGGGGTGAGTGTGGATGGACGTGGAAGAGCTCGATTCGTTGTCGGCGAAGGAATTGCACGACCGCGCCGTGCACTATGCCGTACGGCACGGCGATTTCGGATTCCTCTGGGACCTGCTGAAGCTGATTCCGGCCGCCGAGGCCGCCAGCGGCAACTCCGACGAGACGGCGAACGATCTCAGCCGGGTGTCCGCGCTGCTCAGCGATGCGATGGCGGCGGGTGAGGGGGAGCTCGGCGACGCCCTGCGGCCCGTCTACGTCGACTACCTGTCCAAGCATCCCGACGCCTGAGGGCCCGCCTCAGAGCTCGAACGGGTCGTGGTGGATGTGCCGGTCGCGGACGCCCGCCTTGCGCAGCTCCGCGTTGACCCGGCGGACGAGACCGGGGGGACCGCACAGGTAGACGTCGCGGTGCCCGATGCCCGGAACGAGCCGGGCCAGCCCCGCGGCGGTGAGCTCCTCCGGGATGTGCCGGTCATCGGTGACCCCAGGACCGCCGCCGTCCCGTCCGTCCTCGTCCAGCAGATAGACCAGGCGCGCGCCGCGTGACCCGGCCAGCTCGTCGAGCTCGTCGCGGAAGACGACCTCACTCTGCGACCTCGCCCTATAGAGGACGACCGTCCCCGGCGGCATCTCCTCCAGCAGCGCCCTGATCGGCGTGATCCCGATCCCGGCGGCGATCATCAGGACGTCCTCGTTGACGCGTGCGCCGGCCGTGAAGCTCCCGTAGGGGCCCTCGACCACGACCCGGGTGCCGACCGGGACCTCCTGCAACCCGCGGGTGTGGTCGCCGAGCGCCTTGACCGTCACGCGTAGACGGCGCCCGTCGGGAGCGGCCGACAGAGAGAAGGGGTGGGCCTGCCCCCAGTCGTTCCGTGTGAGGAAGCGCAGCCACAGGAACTGGCCCGGCTCGACGCGGAACTCGCGCATTCTGCGGCCGCCGATGTGGATCGAGGTGACGTCCGGCGTCTCCTTGACCACGTCCGACACGCGGAAGCCGTGCCGAGCCGCCAGCCTGGCCGGCCGCACGACCCGCCGCCAGACGGCCAGCGTGAGGGCCGTGGCGTACAGCGCGATCCAGAAGACCCGGGCGATCCCCTTGATGTCGGTGGAGATCGTGATCGTGTGGGCGAACGCCAGCGCGGTTCCCAGATAGGCGTACAGATGCAGGTAGTACCAGGTCTCGTAACGCATACGCCGCTTGATCACGCGGATCGAGGTCAGGCCGATCATCACGATCAGAGCCGTCCCGACGTAGGCCGCGAGCAGCCAGGGATAGCCGAAGACGAATCTCATCGTCTGGTCCGCCAGGCTTCTCCCGGCGGCGTGGCCCACGGTGCTGAAGACGATGTGCGCGGTGACGAACGCGAACACGGCGGCCCCGAGCCTGCGATGCCACACCGCGATGAGCCGCGTGTCGAGGACCCTGCTCATGAGGATGAGCTGGACGGCGATGAGATATCCGGCGAGCATCCCGGCCAGCCTGCCGGTGCCGACGACGGGGTCGGCGGCGAAGCGTTCCCCTGAGCGGACCGCCCAGGGGACGAGCACCGCGGCCGCGCCCGCCCAGAAGATCGCGGGCCACAACCACGCCGCGGCGGCGCCGGCCGTACCCGCCACTGGCCGGTCCGCCGGATCCGCTCCCGTCACCTCGGTGTGTGCCATCCCACGACCATGGCCGATGGATATGAGGCGGATCTGAACGAGTCACCCGCGGCCGGGCCCGGGATCGGCTGCCCCGCAGGAGGATCCGGACGCCCGGCCTGCGGCGTTCCTTCATGAACTTCTCATCGCCGCAGGCCAGGATGACGGGGTGGCCAAGACACGGATACTGGTCGTGGACGACGATCCGGACGTGCGCGACGCGATCGCGCGCGTCCTGCGCGGGGAGGGGCACCGCGTCACGACCGCCGATGACGGCGCGTCGGCGCTCGCCGTCATCACCGGTGCCACGCCGGAACTGGTGCTGCTCGACGTGCTGATGCCGCGGATCGACGGCCTCGAGGTGTGCCGGAGGCTGCGGGAGAAGGGCAACCGGGTCCCGGTGCTCATGCTGACCGCGCTCGAGGACGTCGGGGACCGGGTCGCCGGGCTCGACGCGGGAGCCGACGACTACCTGATCAAACCGTTCGCCGTCGAGGAGTTGCTGGCCAGGGTCCGGGCGCTGCTGCGCCGTACGGCCCCGGCGGAGCCCGCCGCGGGCTTCGCCGACCTGACCCTCTTGCCGGAGAGCAGGCAGGCCAGGCGGGGCGGCCGGGTCTTCGATCTGACGAGGACGGAATACGCCCTGCTCGACCTGCTGATCCGCAACGGGGGACAGGTGCTCACGCGGAAGGTCATCCTGGAGCGGATCTGGGGGCACGCCTTCCGTCCCGCGTCCAATTCGCTGGAGGTCTACATCCGCTACCTGCGCAGGAAGACCGAGGCGGCGGGGGAGCCCCGGCTGATCCACACCGTGCACGGGCTGGGCTACGCGCTCAGGGAGACGATCAGGGACACCCTCCGTGACCCGGGGGCGATCGGAGAGGCGGCCGGGCGCTGATCTCGCCTCGTGGCGCTCATGGTCCCCAAGTAGGGTGACGACATGGCATACGTCCACGTCGAGCGCACAGAAGACGGATTCGTTGCCCGCAACGACCGGGGCGCGGAGATCACCATGGGCTCCTCCGAGGGCGTTTTCAGCCCTCTGGAGCTGCTGCTCGCGGCCGTCGGCGGGTGCAACATCATGACGGTGGAGCCCCTCACCGCCCAGCGGGGCCAGCGGCTGATCCGCCTCGCGGTGGACGTCACGTCCGAGAAGGCCGCCCCCACCCTGCTCGAGTCCGTCACGGTCACCTACGACGTCGAGCCGCCGTCCGAGGAGGCCCGGGAGGTATTCGAGGCCGTGGCGCAGCGCGTCCATGAGCGCCACTGCATCGTCAGCCGTTCGCTTGAGCAGGGCACCGAGGTCCGCGTCATCCTCAACGGGTAGCCTCCACGTGGGTTTCGTGGACGGTTGTTCGCGGATTCGAGGGGTCCGGGCTCCGTCGCGGGGGGTCACTTGACCGTGTCGCACCAGGTCAACGCCGGATGTAGGCCGAAAATCCACCTGTCGATGACGAGTTCATGACAACCACGGCGCTAATGTGGTAGCAGGTCGAGACGACCGGATGAGCTTTATTGAAGGACGCGGAGGGGGAACCGCGTCCGGCGATAAGCGGGGGCCTGCCGGTGCCTTTGGGGAGGGCATGCCTGGCGGAACCGCTTTAGCCGGGGCCGGACAGTTGGGGGACTGTCCGGCCTCGGCGTTTTTTATGCCCTGATTCCGGGGCCCGCCGTAACCTTGCCGCCTCCCTGCCCGGCTTCCGGGGGCTGCCGTAACCCCGCGGCCTCCCTGCCCGGATCCCGGCGTCCCTTGATGGCCGGGTTGGTCGGTGGTCCTGGCTTCCGTGCCCGATCCCGGGCCTCCTTCGTGGCCTGCGCTTGCCCCCTTCTTTCGTGCGGCGGCTGCGCGCTTCGGGCGGCCCCGCTCGCCCCTGAAGGCCGGGCCTTCCACCGCTTTGCCTCAGATTGCCCTCGGTCTCCGGGTTGCGACTGTGCCGAGAAGCCTTGATCGCGAAAGCGTGCACGATCACGGCCGGAATGTCTGCAGGCCAGGGCGTATGTCTCCGAACCTGTGCATGATCACGGCCCATCCCCGGGGGGTCCACCCGGGGCCCATGCTGGGGGGCTTCCGGGCTTTGCCTAACCGGGGTCCGGGTGAGACGCATCCTGACGAGCCCGTTACCCGGGGTGCCTTTACCCTCCGCATGCCGGTGTGTGGACACCCTTTCCTTGACCGCGCCCCTGACTTGCTCTTTGCCAGGAGGGCTTTGCCCGGATACGCCGTCAACCCCATGTGGCGAGGGCCTCGGCCTCGATGAATTCGGCATTTCGGCCTTCCGGGCTCGTGGTCTGCCCTTGGGGGAAGGGGTAGATCTTCTGGGTGTTATGGGGTCTTTACTTGGTTATCTCCTGACTTGTCTTGTAGAGTCCCAATTGCTACCAACAAGTGGCAAAGTCCAGGAGAAGAGATCAGCAGTGGGCGACCCCACGTGCGGCCTCACTCCAGATCCTTCGGACCACGTCTGACATACGGCGGCCCTCGGGCCGGTCCTCATAGCTTCCGCGCCTGAGCGTGTGTCTCGCGGGCGATCGATGTTCTCTCGCCCGGCCGGCGACCGCGTCCACGGCCTGTCCGAACCGCAAGGTTCGATCGCCGACGCAAAGTCGCTCATCCAGTCGTCTCACGAAAGATCCCCGGCCTTCCATGAAGACCTTTATCGATCCGCGTACCAAAGCCGTAGTAGGCATGTGTACCAACGCCGTCCGCGACCTGGTCGGCAAGGGCGTCCGCGAGGTGCGGGCCCACCGGACCGTGTCGTCCGTGACCACGATGGCGTGCGCCGCCATGATCGGCGCATCCATCATGGGCGCCGCACCGGTCGTGAAGCCGGCGAGCGACACCCTCCTCGCCGCTCCGGCCAGCGTCGAGAACGAGCAGGTTCTGCTGAGCGGCTCGACGAGCGGTTCGTACTTCTGGGACGACGGCTCTGGCCGTCAGGGGGACACCGGGCAGCCCGCGATCGGCAAGCCCATGCAGCAGGGCCTGTTCGCCAGCCCCAGCTGGCCCCTCGGCACCGAGGGCTACATCTCCTACAACGGCCGCAGGGCCAAGTTCTTCATCGGCGACCGCGGTCCCGGCACCCCGTCGAGCGACGGCGTCATGCTCGACATCGACGGCAAGACCTTCGCCGACCTCGTCGGCACCAGCTGGAACTCCGACACCCTGACGGTCGGCGGCTCGCAGGGCCACATCAAGGTGGACTACGTGGTCACCAAGTGGGGTGACGGCCCCGGCAAGCGCGGTGAGCCCGTCCCCTTCTCCAGCGCCGCGTGGAGCAACAGCTGAGCCGGGAAGGCCTCCCTGCGCGGGCGACCTCGCACCCGATTTCCGATGTGCGTGCCGTCCCCGGGACTGCTAAGGTTACGCACGTCGCAGGCGCCGCTAGCTCAGTTGGTTAGAGCAGCTGACTCTTAATCAGCGGGTCCGGGGTTCGAGTCCCTGGCGGCGCACGTCGCACAAGACCGGCGCATCTCTCGTTCGATCGAGAGGTGCGCCGGTCTTTTTCATGTCCGGTGGCCCTCTGCGGAGGGCGAAGCGGCGTCCTTGTGAGCGCTTCGGGGATCAGTCCGCGGTGATCGCCTCGGCCCGGTCGGCCCCGCGGCGCGTGAGATCCGGCATGGGGCTCCTGTGCATGATTCACAGATTGATCGGACATGTCCTCAGACGGCCATCGCGTGGTAACGGTAAAGGCGGAAGATCCCTTTGCCGTCCGGGAATCACCGAGGCATGGCGGACTGATGCGGCGTGACATGTTCGTCGATGCGCCGAACGACATGCAGATCGTCATCGACGATCTGCACGGGGCGGATCTCTCGCTCTTCGCTGTCGCCGGACGTGGTCGCGGCGGAGGCCGGCCAGGGGAATGACCAGATGATCGCGCTACGTCCCCCGACTGAGAGGTGACCGGTGACGGAATTCGCACCAGGACAGACGGCGCTGGTGATCCATGTACCCGAGGCGGAACCGGTGGTGGGCTCATGGCGGAGTCGGTTCGACTCCTCCGCCGCCCATGGGGTTCCCGCGCACGTGACGGTGCTCTATCCCTTCCTCGACGCCGATCGCGTCGACGCCGGGGTCGTGGCCGCGCTGGGGGAGCTGTTCGCCGCTCACGCCGCGTTCGACGCGCGGTTCTCCGCCTGTGGCCGGTTTCCCGGCGTGATCTACCTGACTCCCGACCCCGACGCTCCGTTCCGGGAGCTGACCGAGGCGGTCGCGGCGCGCTGGCCCGAGGCCCCGCCGTACGGCGGGCAGTTCGAGGAGGTCCTGCCGCACCTGACCGTGGCCGACGGCGTGCCGGCCGACATCCAGGACATGATCGAGGCCGAGCTCTCCGGACGGCTGCCGGTGACCACCCGCGTTCGTGTCGTGGCGCTGGAGACCTTCGACGGAGCGCTGTGGAAGGAGACGGCTTTCTTCCCCCTCGGGTGCCCTGAGGCGTGAGCCGCGCGCACGGTTTTGTCGGTCGAGCCGACCAGACTCGGCAGGGTCTTCCCCGATCCTGGAGGTCTCGATGGCGAGGCGCAGATCACCAGCGCGGAACCGGCGCGGCACTCGCGGCGCCGGCGGTAACGGCCTGTTGTGGGCGCTGTCCGTCGTGGTCGTTCTCGTGGCGGCGGCCGAGGCCGTGCGATCCGTGGGGTGGGCGACGCTGCTCACGGTCGCCGTGGTCGCCGTCGTCGTGCCGGTCGCCGTCGTTCTCGTGATCCGCCGGATGGGGACGACCTACCGCAGGGACGCGCTGCGGAGGGCCGGGCTCGACCGGCTCGATCCGCGGCGTTTCGAGGAACTGGCGGCCGAGTTGCTGCGCCGGGACGGCTTCCGCAAGGTCACCGTCGTCGGGGGAGCGGGTGACCGGGGCGTCGACGTGCTCGGCGTCGCCCCGGATGGTGTGCGCTACGCGATCCAGTGCAAGTACTACACGCGTGCGGTCGGCCCGGGCCAGGTGCGTGATTTCGTCGGCGCCCTGCAGGCCAGGCCGTACCGGGACCATCGCGGGGTCCTGATCACCTCACACCGTCTCAGCGCGGAGGCGGCCAGGACGGCACGGGATCACGACCTGGTCGTCATCGACCGCGACCGGCTGGGCGACTGGCTGCTCGACGCCTACCGCCTCGGGCCGGGCTGGCGGTCACCGGTGTGGCTCGCCCGGCTGCGACGTGGCAGGGAGGTTCCCGCCGAGGAGCCCCGCGTTTCGGAGCCGGGACGGGGCGGTGGTGAGATGGGCGGGCCAGGATGATCTCGTCGTGATGATCCGCCGTGATGAGCCGGCCATGATGATCGGTCCGCCGCCGTCCGGAAGGTGCTCGACGATGCGACTGCTCGACGGCGAGAGTCTGGAGCGCTCCGCGGTGGTGGCCAACCGCACGATGAACCGCGAACGCGGCCTGGTCGGCTCCGGCGGCTATGGCCGCGCGCTGGGCCTCGACGTGCTGGACTTCCTGCGGACCCGATCGTCTACGCGGTCGTCCACCCGGCTGTCCACCAGGCCCGTCGTGCGATGGCTCGACCTGTGCTGCGGTGAGGCGCGGGCGCTCCTCGAGGCGTCCCACGTGCTCGGAGACGACGCGGAGATCGTGGGAGTGGATCTCGTCGACTTCTTCGCCGGTCCCTCCCGGCCGCCGCGGCTGCGGCTGATCACCGCGTCGATCACGACGTGGGAGCCCGATGAGCCGTTCGACCTGATCACCTGTGTGCACGGCCTGCACTACGTCGGCGACAAGCTCGGCGTGCTCTCCCGGATCCCCGGGTGGCTGGCCGACGACGGCATGTTCGTCGGCGACTTCGACACGAGGTGCATCCGGCTGGAGGACGGCTCGCAGGCGGGACGCCGACTGACCGCCGCGCTCAGGGCGTCGGGGTTCGCCTACGATTCGCGGCACCACCGGATCACCCGCCGGCGCGGTGGCGGCGATCTGCCCGGCCTGCCCTATCAATACCTCGGATCCGACGACGCCGCCGGGCCGAACTACACCGGCCAACCCGCCGTCGACTCCTACTACTCCTACCTGGGCTGAACTCGATGAATGATCGCGCCGTCACCAGGGAGAGCCTGACCGGCCTGGCACGGACCCATCTTCCCGCGGACGTCGCCGACACCTGGACGTCCCTGCTCAGACCCGGCCTGCGGCTCACGCATGCGCGGGACGGGGACCAGGTGGCCGGGCACCTCGGCGGAGACCCGGTGCTTCCCGCGGACGTGCCCTGGCCCGTGTGGGAGGGCCGGGGGCCGCTCACGTTCATCGCGGCGCTGGAATGCTCGGCGCTGGACTACTCCGCGCTCGACTGCTCCGCGCTCGACTGCTCCGCGCTTGACCGCTCGGTCCTGGAGCCTGCGGATCCCGGCGGGCCGCCGCCCGACGGGGTCCTGTCGTTCTTCTACTTCGACGGTCAGATCGACGACGGTGAGGAGATCGTCGGTCCCTGGGATCCGGCGACCCAGGCGGGAGCCCGCGTCCTCTACGTCCCCGCTGAGGCCGACGCGTCGCCGCGCGAGGCGCCGGCGGGGATCGAGCCGTATCCCCGCGTGCCCCTGCGGGCGCACACCGTCGTGACGGTCCCGACGCCCACTCACCCGGTGCTCGTCGCGGCGTTCGGAGGCGATCGCGAGACGATCAAGGATCATCCGGTGTCGGCACGGCCGTTCCGCAGAGGCCTGCCGTCGTCCGGCGACATCGGCCATCGGGTGGGCGGATACGCCGCTCCCGTGCAGGCGGACGTGGAGTACGAGGTCGCGCAACTCGCGCTCGGGGGTGTGGACTGGCGTGATCCACGGCTCCAGGAGGAGGCCGGACGATGGCTCCTCCTCGCCCAGTTCGACTCCGACGACCGCGCGAACATGATGTGGGGAGACGCCGGCGCGCTCTACTGGCTGATCCGGCCGGAGGACCTCGCGGCCCGGCGTTTCGACCGGGCCCTGTTCACCTGGCAGTGCTGCTGACCCCCGCCCACCGGAGACTTCGCGGTCATCCGCCGTCGGAGGGGGGTAGGGCGGCGGCCGCCATCTTCGCCGTGGAGACCTACTGGCCGGCGGCGGACGGCTGGTCGGCGGCCCGGATCGAGGAGGAACTCGTCGTCACCGCCGACGGCTGCGAGGTGATCACGAAGTTCCCCGCGGAGGACCTGCTGATCGCCGGTCGCCGCTACCACGCGGCCGGCGGGCCGCTGCCCGCCCTCCGGGACGCCCAGTCGCATCGCGACACCTCGTACGGCACGGCCTGACCCGCGGCGTCGCACGTCAGACGCGCGGCGCGGGGTTGGCGCGGCCGCCGCGCGTCCACAGCGCGCGGCTGGGGAGGGCGAACAGCTTCGACAGCCGGTAGGTCGTCATCGGGCTGCTGGAGACGAACTCCTTGTAGGCGACCGCGCGCCTGCCGGTGAGGTGCCAGCGGCGGGGGGTGTCATCGGCGCGAGTGAACTGGATGACCGCGTCGTGGCGGCCCAGGCTCACGGGCTGGTGCATATAGCCGAACCGGAACGGCTTCGGCCGCCTGCCGCGCAGTTCGCGGCCGATCGCGTCGGCGGCGTGCACGGCCGTCGGCAGGCCGCTCTGGCAGGTGCCGTGCAGCACTCCGTAGGCCTGACGCACGGCGGCGGCGTCGCCGACCGCGTAGATCGCGGGGTGGGAGACCGAACGCAGCGTGGCGTCGACCACGATCCGGCCGCGGTCGTCGGTGGCGATACCCGATCGCGCGGCCAGCGCCGCCGCGCGGACACCGGTCGTCCACAAGGTGGCGTCCGCGTGCACCAGTTCGCCCCCGGACAGCTCGACGGCGTCAGGCAGCACCTTGGTGATCTCGACTCCGGACCGGACCTCGACGTGGAGCCGCTCCAGCGCCCGGTTCAGGTACGCGCGGGCGCGCTCGCCCATCATCGAGCCGGGCACGTCCCGGCTGATCAGGACGGTCCGGATCGAGGGGAAGGACTCGGCGATCTCGGTGGCGGCCTCGACGCCGGTGAGCCCGGCGCCGCCGACGGCCACGGTGCCGCCGGCCGCCGCGATCTCGGCCAGTCTGGCGGCCAGTCGTGCCGCCGCCGCGGGGTCGTCGAGGGTGTGGGCGTGCACGTCCGCTCCGGGGACCATCGTGCGGTCGGCCTTGCTGCCGAGGGCGTAGACCAGCCGGTCGTACGGCAGGACCCGCGTCTCGTCGGAGGCCGTCACGGTGACCTCGCGGGCGTCGGGGTCGATCGCGGTGGCCCAGCCCTGGACGAAGTCGACGCCCGTGCCGTCGAGGACGTCCGGGATCTGGAAGTCCGGCAGCGACTGGCCGGTGGCGATCTGGTGCATGCGCAGCCGCTCGGTGAACCGGCTGGACGGGTTGACCAGCGTGACGTGCCCGCCGTGACGCCGGGCGCGCCCCGCCACGCGGATCGCGGTGAGCATTCCGGTGTAGCCCGCGCCCAGGACGACGATCCGCTGTGAGCTTCTTCTGGAGGACATGGTGTCCCTTTCCGTTCCAGGCGCCCCCTGTGGGCGCCTTTCACTTCCGAGACGAAGCCCGCCGCGGAGAACGTGACATCCGCGGGCGACGGATTTTCACGACAGGGGTGTCAGCCCGAACTCCTCGTACACCCGGCTGTCGATCTCCGTCTTCCTGGGCTGGAACAACGGGTAGAAGTCCCTGCCGCACTCCAGGTCGTCGAGGGCGTCCCTGATCTCACGGTCCAGGTAGGGGCGGGCCTGCTCGATCGACAGGTCGGGCTCGAAGAGCGCCCCCGCCGGCTGGTCCATCTCCTCGCGGACGTCGTCGGGGATCCTCGTGCCCATGGGCCGCTTGATCGCCTCGAACGCCCGCCGCCCGCGGTCGGCCATGTCCGTCGGCAGCTTCGATCCGATCCGGTGGCCCCTGCTCTCAAGGCACGCGGCCATGGCGCCCGCGCGCTCGGCGATCCGGGGATCACGGTCGAGCGTGCTGCGCGCCGACTCGGCCACCTGGGCGTTGGCCTGGTCCACCTGGTCGGAGATCGACGTCACGTCCTTGCCGTAGACGTCGTTCACGGCCCGCAGGTAGCAGGCCGTGTCCGCGTCCTGGTAGGCCCCGAACTGCGTCCGCGACAGCGCGGCCATGAGCCTGTGGTTGGGGTCGGGGTCGGGGTCGGGAGGGAGCGGCCGGTCCGGGGGCACCAGGGGGTTCCCGAACTCCTGGGGATAGACGTAGAAGGCGAACACCCCGTAGCCGTTCCTCTGCCGGAACCGCTTCATCGCCTCGTAGTCGCCCGCCTCTTCCCGGAGTTCGTCGGTGGTCTTCTCCCTCGCGGGCGCGACGTAGGGGATGTACCGGAAACCCCGGTCCCTCATGCAGTCCGCCCGCATGGACTCGGCCTGGAGGGCGCGTTGCGCCGGCGTTCCCGGTCCGGCCTGCGTCCGTCGTGCGTCCGCGTGTCCGCATCCCGAGAGCATGGCGAGCAGGAGCACGGCGATCGCCGTGGTCTTCCCGTGCATGCCGTTCCCCCTTCTGGAACCCGGCCTCGAACTCGCCGAAGCTCTCCGGCGTCACCCCGGCCGCCTGTTCCCCGGGAGAGGGGGTCGCACGATCGCGTGGAGGGCGAGGGCCGCGGCCAGGCAGGCGAAGGGGACTACCGGCAGAACGTAGCGATGATCGAAGTCTAGAACGGCGACCGGGCAGACGAGCAGGGCCACGGCCAGGCTCCAGGGCAGCAGGACCGCGCGGCGTCGCGCCACCGCGCCCGCCGCCCCCAGGAGCAGCAGGGCGGCCAGTACCGGGCCACGCAGGTAGGCGGGGTACTGGTAGGCGATGAGGAAGTCGGCCCACGGTCTGACCGCACGGGCGTCGCTCATCCGCGGGTCGTAGGCTCGCCGCGCCCTCTCGACGAGCGGCTGGTCCGGCAGCCCTCCACCGCCGAGGCGGTAGCCGAACGCGGGCGTGACCCGCTTCGGATGGGCGATCGGGGTCCACGCGAACGCGATCGAGGTGTCGCGGGCGACGTCGAGCAGATAGTCGAACGGCTGTGCCGCGATCGCGCGGATCGCGAAGGCGCGGGCCTCGTCGTTGTGGTCCATGCGGTCGCCGGGCAGCAGGTTCAGCGAGGCGCCCGGCGCCCACACGTACTCGGACGCGGCGTCGACGACGGTGGCGTTCGGGCACAGCGGGGCCAGTCCGGCCGGGGGCCGGATGACGGAGCAGTCGGCGAAGGTCATGGTCCTCGCCCACAACGAGACGCCGTCGGCGCCGCTGAGGGCGAACCTCCCGTGGTGGTGGCCGTACCAGCCGGCGTACGCGGCCAGCGGCAGCGTCCCGCTGACGGCGAGTGCGATCAGCGGCCTGCGGCCGACCCGCTGGAACGCGAGGACGACCACCACGAGCAGCAGCAGCGGCAGCGCGATGGTCCGGGTGAGCGCGGCGAACGCGAACAGCAGGCCGGCTCCCGTCGCGGCCCGTGCCGAAAGCCGCGGTGACCACATCAGCGTGGTGAGGCCGGCGGTGATCAGGAACATGAACGGCGTGTCGGACAACACGGCGTGTTCGAGCTGGAAGAACGAGGCGGCGAACAGGACGGGCGCCGCGGCCAGGCAGGCCGCCCACACCGGCAGCGAACGGCGGCGCAGCAGCGCGTAGACCATGACCCCGATGGCGAGGCCCATCACGTGCTGGACCGCCGCGATCAGCCCGACGCTGTGGAACGGCAGAAGCAGTCGCAGGAAGAGCGAGTAGCCGATCGGGTGGAAACCGGCTCCCGGTCTCAGGTGGACGGCGGTGTCCAGGTACTCGAAGGAGTCGTACCAGTAGAGGCGGGCGGGCGGATAGCCGAGCATGACGATCACGCGGAGCGCGGCGGCGAGCGCGAGGACCACGGCGAAGGCGTGGTGGCCCGCGAGGAGGCCGGGCCGCGGCAGCGGGGGAGCGGTGGGACGGACGTCTGTGAGCACGCTGAATCCGATCGTCGGCGAACCGGGGGTGAGTGACGCCGCCCGGCGGGCCGGGCGGAAACGCGCGCACGCCGAAGAGAGCACGTGGCGAAGGTGGAGAGCCGGCGGGTCAGCCGGAGGTCAGAACTGGGGCTGCGTTCGCGTCCGGTACGGCACGGCGGCCGCGACCAGGGTGAGGAAGGCGAGCAGGGCGAAGTGGGCGAGGTCCTGGCGCGTGAAGGTGGAGAGGTTCTCGGCCACCGCTGCCATCTGGGTCAGCAGGTACATTCCCGCCGCGAGCGCCCACCGGGGGTCCCCAGCGACGTGCCCCGCCCAGGCCGCGAGCAGGAGCAGGGCGAGTTCCAGCCCGATCCTGGTCATCGTGCGCGGCGACCCCGCGCCCAGATCCGGCTGCGCCGGGTCGGTGCCGGCGATCAGTGGGACGAGCGCCCACCAGAGCCAGGAACGCCTGTTGAGGGGGGCGTCGTCCGCGGCGATCACCAGCAGCCCGGCGAGGACCGCGGCGTAGGCCACGGCGGGAGTGACGGCGCCGCCCTCGCTGTAGAGCGCCGGGCCTCCCCAGATCTCGTCGGGGAAGATCGGTAGAAGCGTCTGGTCCAGGAACGGCCTGCCGAGCGCGACCGCGACGGCCTTCGCACCCACCAGGGCGACGAGGGGGATCGCGAGTCTGACCCGCCCGAGTAGCACCGCCAGGACGACGGCCGCCGACAGGCCCACCCAGAGGGGCATCGACCTCGCGTACGGGAGCAACAGCGCCAGGTTGGCCGAGGCGACGACGAGGACCCCGAGGTGCAGGCCGTCGCGCCACGGGGATCCGCGCGCCGCGACCGTGGCCCTGGTGCGCAGGCCGCCGCGGACGAGGCCGGCCGACTCGGTCCAGGACGGCAGCGCCCGGCCGGGTTCGGAGGTCTCGAGCAGGGTGGCGAGGAGTTCCGGCCCGTGCCTGCGGCGGTAGTCGCGCGGATAGGCCAGCAGAAGACGCCCGTACCGTCTCGCCAGCGCCGTCCTGGCGGCCTCCGTCCCGGCGGGGGCGTGCGTGCCCGCGCTCACGCGAAGGCCGATCCCGTGCCCAGGACGCGGCTGGTCACGACGGATGCGGCCTGCTGCATGCGCAGCGCCTCCGCCGTCACCAGTCCGCGGCCCTCGTCGGTGAGCCGGAAGTAGCGCCGCGGCCGCCCGTCCACGACCTCCTCGCGCTCCACTGCGATGAGGCCGCCCGCCGCCAGCCGGTCGAGAGCGCCGTACAACGTGCCGACCGGCAGCTTCACCCGCTGCTCCGACAACTCGAGCGTGCGCCCGATGATGGCGTGGCCGTGCAGCGGACCGTCGAGCAGCGCGGCGAGGATGAAGTACGCCGGTTCGCTCAGAGTCGGCGGTTTCTTGGCCATGCCGCCGACCATACTTCGCCTCGCGAAGTATGGTCAATCGTCTATGACGGAAATGTCAGGTACCGGCGTGGGCTTCCGACGGCTCGGAGACCCGGGCCTTCCAGGGCTTCTCGCCCAGGTCCTCCTCCTCGTGCGGCGAGAGGTTCCGCGCGACCGCGGTCTCGTAGTGGCCGACCAACTGGTCGCAGAGGGCGCTCCACGTGCGATGGAGCACGGACGCGCGCGCGTTGCCGCTCATCCGCGCCCGCGCCTCGCCGTCGGCCACGAGGTGGGCGACCGCCTCGCGCATCCCCTCGGGGGAGTCGGACGGATAGAGCAGCCCGTTCTGCCCAGGCTGCACGAGGTCGAGCGGCCCGCCCGCCGCCGCGGCGACGACCGGGACGCCTGCGGCCAGGGCCTCCTGGACGGCCTGGCAGTACGTCTCGTTCGCGCCCGTGTGCACGAAGACGTCGAACGAGGCCAGGATCTCCGACAACTCCGTGCCGGTGCGGAGCCCGCAGAAGACCGCGTCCGGCATGCGGCGGCGCAGGCTCTTGGCGGCGGGGCCGTCGCCGACGACGACCAGCTTGATCCCCGGCAGGTCGGCCAGTTTGGCCAGCAGGTGGACCCGCTTGTCGGCGGCCAGTCGGCCCACGTAGCCGACGATGACCTCGCCGTTCGGCGCCAGCTCGCGGCGGAGCCGTTCCGAGCGATGCGCGGGGTTGAACCGGTCGAGGTCGACCCCCCGGCCCCACAGGGACAGCCGCGGGATCCCGTGCGCGTTGAGCTCGCTCATCGTCGCCGAGGAGGGTACGAGCGTGCGGGCGGCGCGGATGTGGATGTGGCGCAGCCAGCCCCAGATCGCCGCGTCGGCGCCCCGCATGCCGTACTGGCGGGCGAAGCCGGCCAGGTCGGTCTGGAAGACGGCGACGGCGGGCACGCCGAGCCGGTCGGCGGCCGTCATCCCGGACGCTCCCACCACCGTGGGGGAGGCGAGGTGCACGACGTCGGGCTTGAACGCCTCGAGCGACGACATGATCTCGCCGCTCGGCAGGCCGACCCGGAACGAGCGGTAGAACGGCAGGCGGAAGGCCGGGGTGGTCCGCACGGGGAAGCCCGCGTAGTCCGAAGGACCGCGGCCGGGCGCGACCACCATCGCCTCGTGGCCGTGGCGTTCGAGGTGTTCGAGGACGCGGCAGACCGAGTTGGTGACCCCGTTCACCTGAGGGAGGAAGGACTCGGAGACGATGGCGACTCTCATGGGCAGGCATCTTCCGTAGCGACGTGCAGGGAGGGAGAGGGCGTCCGCCGAGGGCCGGTCACCGGGGGCTGCGCGCCGAGGTGCCGCAGGGCGTGGTCGAGGTCGTTGTGGAAGCGCTGGTCGAGCAGTTCGGCCCGGCCGCGGATGTCGTGCCACGCCTCGTTGAGCACGAGCCGGGCGAGTTCGGGCAGGAAGTCCCGCGAGCGCCTGACCACCCACCCGGTGCCTTCGACGGCCATCCAGCGCGCGCTCGCCCAGGCGGACGGGTTCGCGCCGGTGGGCTCCGCGTCGGGCATCGAGTCGAGGGGGACGCCTCGCGTGGCCAGTTCGGCGGCGATGAGCCGGGCGAGCAGGCGGTGCCCGCGCTCGCTCGGGTGGAGCCTGTCGACCCCCCACATCCGACGCTCGTACAGGGCCGGGTGGCGGGCCGGGTCGACGTGGACGGTGTCGTGGCGGTGGGCGACGTGGTCGAGGATCGTGTTGATCGCCCGCACCCGCCGGGTGAGCGGCCTTCGGACGAGATCGGGGATGCCCAGCATCAGCCCCGGGTCGGGCAGGCGGACGGTGAGCACGGTGGCGCCGGCACGGCGCAGCCCTCCCACCACCTCCTCGATGTCGGAGGCGATCGCGGGAAGGTCGAACGTGCCGCGCAGGGTGTCGTTCACGCCCGCCAGCACGGTGGCGAGCGTCGGGCGCAGGGAGAGGGCGCGGGGAAGCTGGTCCGCGGCGAGGTCGCGGGACGTCGCCCCCGAGGTGGCGACGTTGCTGAACTCCACCTGCCCGTGCGGGCCGAGCGCGTCGGCCAGGATGGCCGCGTAGCCGCGCCACCCCCCGCCGGGGATCGGGTCGCCGAGTCCGGCGGTGACCGAGTCACCGAGTGCCACGAGTCTGGTCGCCACTACCGTCGACCTCCGATCAGGTTCGCAAGCCCGTGGGCGCGAAGGAACCCGTCCACGGAGCCCGGCCAGTCAAAGCGCTCGGCCTGGCGGCGGGCGCGGGCGCGGCGTTCCCCCTCCTCGTCGGCCAGGAGCGCTCCCACCGCGTCGGCGTACTCGCCCGGGTCGTCGCCGACCGCGACCCCGGACTCGCCGATGACCTCGGGCAGCGCGCTCTGCCGCGACACGACGACGGGCGTCCCGCTCGCCAGCGCCTCCAGCGCCGCCAGCCCGAAGGTCTCGACGGGGCCGGGCGCGACGGCGACGTCCGCGGTCGCGAGCAGCCGGGCGAGGAGGTCCCGGTCGGAGACGTGGCCGAGGAAGTGGACCGGCAGCCCGCTCGCCCGCTCCTCCAGCGCCGACCGGCGCGGCCCGTCCCCGGCCACGACCAGCGTGGCGGGCACGCCGCGGCGGTGCAGCTCGCGCAACGCCTCGATGGGCCGGTCGGGCCGCTTCTCGGGCGAGAGCCTGCTGCAGTGGACGAGCAGCGGCTCACCGGGGGCGGCGAACTGACGACGCAACTCGGGGTCGTGGCGCTCGGGGGAGAAACGGGCCAGGTCGACGCCGAGGGGCACCCGCGTCAGGTTGGGCACGCCCAGCCGCCTGAACTCGGCCGCCGCCCACTCCGTCGTGCACACCACCATGTCGAAGTCGGCCGCCGTGCGCCGGTTGAGCAGGTCCGCGAGCCCGGTGACGAGCCGGTCCGCGCGACCGTCCCCTGAACCGGAGGCCGAGGGGATGAAACGGGGGGCGAACAGGCGCAGCAGGCCGTCGAGGCTCTCGTGGGAGACCATGAGCGACCGCACGCCGCGCGACCGGGCCCATCGGCCCGTCCACCGGAGCGTGGTGCGGTCGGAGACCTCGAGCCGGTCGGGGCGGAGGTCGTCGAGCAGGCGCCGCAGCGACCTGCGTGCGGTGATGACCCGGTAGCCGCCCGACCCGGGGACGACGGGACCCGGCACCGTGATGACCTGACCAGAGGGCGTGTCGCGCCTGCCGGCCTCGGGTCCGGGAATCACCAGGACCGCTTCGTGGCCGGCGGCCGCGTAGCCCGCGCCGAGTTCATTGAGGGCGGTGCGCAGACCGCCCGACCGGGGGGCGATGAAGTTGGCCAGCCGTACGATCTTCATGTTCCATCCCGGAAGCCACTGGACGCTTGCCGCGATGGTGACCCAGCCGATTACCCGGACAGGTAACCCCAAATGACCTGATCCCTAACCTTCTCCGAATACCCGTGTCATTTCCGGCATGCCAAGATCAGGTGAAGTCAGCGCATCCAACGGAAGATCTTCGCCTCGCCCGCGGTCACACCGGCTCCGGACGGGGGAGGTCGCTTCTCACTACCATTCGTGCCCGGCCGAGCATCTCGCTGCTTCCTGGCACCGAGCCTGGAGGTGGGGGCAGTGCCGATCTCAGCCGATGACCTCGCGTGGGGTCAGTTGCGCAGCGAGTACGGGGGACACTGGTCGATCTGGAGAAGCGACGCGGGGCGCTGGTACGCGACCCGGATGAGGCGATCGTTGTCCCGGGTCGAGATGGACCGGGGTCTGATCATGACCGCGTCGGGAGAGGACGCCGAGGAGTTGCGCGACCTGCTCACCGCCCAGCAGCGGATCGGAAGCCAGATGATCTCCTCCTGACCGGAGGTCGTCGTGGGCGAATCGATCCGGCCGCACGGCTACCGAACTTTGTTCGGCTTGATTAGTCTCGATCTGTGACTCTGCCTCAAGCGGCGACGGTGGTGGACGAACTCGACCGCCACGGCCACATGATCGTCCCGGACCTGCTGAGCCGGGAGGAGGTCGCCGCCGCCAAGGCGGAGCTGGGGACGATCCTGGAGAGCACCCCCTTCGGGCGCAACGACTTCGAGGGCGACCACACCCGGCGCGTCTACGCGCTGTTCGCCAAGACGCGCCTGTTCGACGGACCGGCGACCCATCCGCTCGTGCTGGCGGTGCTCGACCATTTCCTCGGGTACTACCAGCTGAGCGCGCCCACCGGCATCGAGATCGGCCCGGGGGAGACCGCGCAGCCGCTCCACCCGGACGACGGCGTCTATCCCGTCCCGCGCCCCCATCGCGAGATGGTGATCAACGTCATGTTGCCGCTCGACGACTTCACGGAGGCGAACGGCGCCACCCGCATCGTGCCGGGCAGCCACCGCTGGGGTGAGGAACGGCCGGGACCCGAGACGCCGACCGTCGCCGCGGAGATGGCCGCGGGTTCCGCGCTCATCTATCTCGGCACCCTCTGGCACGGCGGCGGCGCGAACCGCACCGACCGGCCACGTCTCGGAGTGGTCCTGCACTACGCGGCCTCCTGGCTGCGCCCGCAGGAGAACCACCTGCTCGCCGTGCCGCGGGAGATCGTGCGCGACCTGCCGGAGCGGATGCAGGAGCTGCTCGGATACAACATCTGCCCGCCGTTCATCGGCTACGTCGACGGCCGCCATCCCCGCAGGGCTCTCGACTAGGCACCGGGTCGCCGCGCGTACCTATCATGAGTGCGCGTTCACCGTCCGGGCGCGCGCTCTTCCGGCTGCTCGCCGTACGGCGCGGGCCACCCTGGGGAGAGGAGACCCGGCCGCCGATGAGCCAGGAGACGTCGGTGATCACGCCGCCGGGCGGACGCCGGATGACCCCGAGGGACGTCACCGAGTCGCTGCGCGCGGCCACCCCGCTGGAGCTGCTGTTCGACCTGTGCTTCGTCGTCGCGGTCGCCCAGTCGGCCGCAGGCCTGCACCACGCGCTGGCGTCCGGGCATGTCGGAGACGGCCTGCTGAGTTACGCGATGACGTTCTTCGCGATCTGGTGGGCGTGGATGAACTTCTCGTGGTTCGCCTCCGCCTACGACACCGACGACGTGCCGTATCGGATCGCGGCGCTGGTCCAGATCACCGGCGCGCTCATCCTCGCGGCGGGCATCCCGCGGGCCTTCGAGCACCGCGACTTCACGATCGCGGTCCTCGGGTACGTCGTGATGCGCACCGCCCTGGTGGCCAACTGGCTGCGCGCCGCGGCGGCCGACCCGGAGGGCCGCGGCACCGCGCTGCGCTACGCGGCCGGCATCACCGCGGTCGAGGCGGCCTGGGTCGTCATGCTGACGCTCCCGTCCGGCATCCGGCTGTGGGCCTGGCTGTTACTCGCGTGCGCCGACGTCTCCGTCCCCGTGTGGGCCGAGCGCAGGCACCGCACCGCGTGGCATCCGCACCACATCGCCGAGCGCCACGGGCTGTTCACGCTGATCGTCCTTGGCGAGTCGATCCTCGCGGCGACGTTAGCCGTCCAGGGCGCCGTCGACACGGAACAGGCCACCGCCGACCTGTACGGCGTGGCCGGCGGAGGGCTGCTCATCGTGTTCTCGATGTGGTGGCTGTACTTCGCCAAACCGGCCCACCGGTTCCTCACGTCCAACCGGGCCGCCTTCCTCTGGGGATACGGCCACTATCTGGTCCTCGGATCGGCGGCCGCCGTCGGCGCCGGTCTGTCCGCCGCGGTCGACGGCGCCACCGGGCACTTCCACGGCGGCGCGGTCGCGCGGGGGGCGGTCGTCACCGTCCCTGTTGCGGTCTTCCTGCTGACCGTGTGGTGGTTGCAGCACCGCCCGCACCAGGTCAGCCGCAGCCACAAGGTGCTGGTCCCCGGGGCCGCCGCCCTCGTGCTCGCGGCGACCTTCGTCCCCATGCCCGCGCTCGCCACCGGAGCCGTCCTCGCCGCGCTCGTCGCGGTCGCCGTGCTGATCGCGCGACGCGAGGGCGCCGCCGCCGGTCACGGCTGACCGTCACGCCCTGTTTCCCGTCCTGCCTCCCGCCCTGCCTCCGGGCCTGCTACTCACCCTGTTTGAGGACGGGCGCCGAGACGGGCCAGCACGATGCCGGCGATCTCCTCGGGGGTGTGGGCCGTGCTGTCCACCGTCACGTCGGCCACCTCCTGGAAGTGCGGCAGACGCCGGGCCCGCTGCTCGGTGAGCATCTCGACGAGGTCGGGCTTGAAGTGCGGGCGGTGCGCACTCGATCGCATGCGCTCGGCCAGCACCTGCGGCGACCCGTCGAGGAACACCACGAACGCGGGGGCGAGCAGGCTCCGCGAGCCGGGATCGTCGACCGTGCTCGCCGCCGCGGCGATCACCGCGGGCGGCTCGGCCTCCAGGGCCTCCTTCAGTACCAGCCCCTCACGTGCGTGCAGTTCGCCGGGGCCGACCTCGGCGGCCATCGTCGCGGCGGTCGCGCCGTACCGGCTCTCGAGGTCGGCGTCGCTGTCCCTCATGGGACGGCCCAGCGTCTGGGCGAGCAGGTGGGCGACCGTGCTCTTCCCCGCACCCATGAGTCCCATCACGACTAGTGGCATGACCGTCATAAAGGCAATGCTGCCCGGTAATGCGATGGTTCTGCGACGTTTGACTTCCGTGGAGGGGATAGAGGCACCAGGCGAAGGAGGGACTGCGCCATGACCATCGCCGGAAGCATCATCCTCATCATGCTGGGGGCCATCCTCACCTGGGCCGTCGACTTCGCCGTCGCGGGCGTCGACATCGAGGTGATAGGAGTGATCCTCATGCTGGGCGGCCTCGCCGGCCTGCTCTTCGGCATCTGGCGGCTGAGCACGGTGCGCCGGGCGGCCACCGTCAGGACCGTCGAGCCAACCGATGAAGTGATCCGCCACCACCGCGTCTACGAGGAGCGACGGGACACCGACGCCTTCTGAGGGTTTTCGAACGGGAGCGGCCGCGCGCGACATCGGGGCCGCTCCCGTTCCGCGCCCAGCGGCCGGACGGCGGCGGGGCGCGATGGAAACGCGGTGGAAACACGGTGGTGCGAGTCAGTGGTGCGGATCAGCGGTGCGGATCAGTGGTGCGAGTCAGCGGGGCAGGGGGCGGGTCAGCGCGCCTGACGGGCCCTCTCCAGATAGCCCATCAGGTCACGCATCCGGTCTGCAGGCCACGGCAGGTTCCGCCCGATCTCCTCGCTGTTGTCGCTCCACATCCGCCTGGCCGCGGCCTTGGTCTGCTCTCCGTCGCCGCCCTCGGCGTGGAACCGGTTTCCCAACGCGTCCCAACGGGCCACGAGCTCCTGGACCTGCGGGTCCTCGACAGGGGTGTCCTCCTCCACGTGCCGCAGAAGGTCCTCGACGAGTCCCGCCCACTCGGTCTTGGCCGCCTCGATGGCGTCCGCGCCGAGTTCGGCCCTGCGGCGGGCGAGCTGCTCACGTTGTTCCGGCGTGAACGAGGTCTCGAACACAGAGATCATCTCCAGGGTGGTGAGGAACTGGTCCGGATCGGGCATCGACGCGCGGTCGATCTGACCGAGCAGCCCGCGAAGCCGCTGGGTGAGCTGCTGGACCTGCGCGGCGTGCACCTCGAGCCCGCGGAGTTGCTCCGCGAGCAGGTCGCGCATCGGCCCGAGCCCGTCCGAGGAGTCCGCGAGGACGCTCGCGATCTCCTCGAGAGAGGCGCCGAGCGTCCGCAACGCCCGGATCCGGTACAGCCGGCGCACATCGACCTCGGTGTAGCGGCGGTGCCCGGAAGCGGTCCGTTCTCCCGGGTTCAGCAGGCCGATCTCGTCGTAGTGGCGCAGGGTCCGCACGGTGGTCCCGCTCACCCGCGCCACTTCGCCGATGCTCCAGCGACGTCCGGCGTCGTCTTTCCCGATCACGTCCGCAACGCTAGGACCTCCCGTGACGGCGGGTTCAAGCCCCGGTCACGGGTGTTCGTCCGGCCGCGCCTTCTTCAGCGGCCGGACCTTTCAGCGGCCGGACCTTTCAGCGGCCGGACCTTCAGCGGCGGCGCCCCTTCAGCGGCGGCGCAGCCTGAGGAGCGCGGCCGCGCCGACCCCGGCGGCAGCGGCGGTGACCACGCCGCGGTGTTGCGACAGCCACACCTGGACGCTGCGCGGGTGCGAACGCTCGTCGAAGGCGCCGTGCGCGCCGTGGTCCTCCTCGTCGTCGGCCGGTTCCCACAGGTTCGACACTCCACTGGGCGGCTTGCCCTCCACCTGCTGGGCCTTCACCCCCGTCCGGCCGAGATAACGGTCGAGCAGGCCGGGGGCGACGCGCTGGGCCAAGATCGTGGCCGCTGTGGTGGCGCCGACCCAGAACTCCTTGCGTTCCGGATGTTCGGCGGCGAACAGCACCGCCTGGGCGGCGACCTCGGGCTGGTAGATCGGGGGCACCGGCTGGGGATGCCGGCGCAGCCGGGTCAGCCCCCAGCCGAACTGCGGGGTGTTCAGGGCCGGCAGCTGGACCATCGTGATCTTCACGCCGGACCCGGCGGCGATCAACTCGGTCCGCACCGACTCGGTGAATCCCCTGATCGCGTGCTTGGCTCCGCAGTACGCCGACTGGAGCGGGATGGCGCGGTAGGCCAGCGCCGAGCCGGCCTGCACGATGACGCCCCTGTCCCGCGGCCGCATCACCTCGAGGGCCGCACGCGTTCCCCAGACGAAGCCCAGGTAGGACACCTGGGTGGTGCGTTCGAACTCCTCCGGGCTGATCTCCATGAACGGGGCGAACACCGTGGTGAAGGCGACGTTGATCCACACGTCGATCGGTCCGATCTCGGCCTCGATCCGCTGCGCGGCCTGCCGTACCTGTTCGTGGTCGGCGACGTCGGCCGCGTAGACCTTCGCCATGCCGCCTCCGACGCCGACGTCCACGGCGGCGCCGGCCAGGCCGGCCTCGCCACGGGCGATCAGCGCGACGATCGCCCCCTGCTCGCCCAACTGGCGCACGACCGCGCGGCCCACGCCGCCGCTGGCTCCTGTGACCACGACGACCTTGTCGCTGAGACTCACCGTGTCATCCTCTCGATTCGGGCCCGCCGCCGAGCCGGCGCTGCCTGCGGGGACGTGTCAGGCCCGCCAGCAGGCCGATCCCGACGCACAGGACCAGGGCCAGGGAGCCGATCCGGATGTGAATCACGTCTTTCGGCGTGGCCGGCACCATCGGCTTGCCGCTGGGCGAGCGCTGTTCCTCGGTCATGGGCGCCCACTACCCGGGAGCGGGCGGGTCACGCACAGCGCCGCCGCGTCACGGGATGACAGCCGACAGTCACAGCCGGGCGTTTGCCCATCAGGTCAAGGGGTAGCCGGATTCATGCCGGGCCGGGACGAGGAGGGCGGGCCGACGGTCGGCGGGACGAGTGCTGCACGAGGGGAAGGGCTGGGTAAGCGCGATGGAATACCGGACGAGACCGGGGACGGGAAGGGGTCTCGCGCCATGACGGGGCTGCTTGTCGACGGGGTCGAACGCATCGCGGTGCTGCGAGCCGGCGTGATGGCGGACCTTCTGATCGCGTTGCCCGCCTTCGAGGCGCTGAAGAGCGCCTATCCCGCCGCCGCGATCACTCTTCTGGGGCGCGAGTGGCACGAGCGTTTCCTGAGAAACCGTCCGGGACCTGTGGACGAGGTGGTCCCCCTGCCCCCGATCTCCGGAGTCTCGTCCGCCGCCGGCGGCGCCGTCCCCGACGAGGTCTACGACGACCTGCGCTCGCGCCGCTTCGACGTCGTGGTGCAGATGCACGGCGGCGGCCGCGACTGCAATCCGTTCGTACGGCGGCTGGGCGCGCGGCTCACCGCCGGCCTGTGCGCGCCCGGCGCCGAGCCGCTGGACAGGTGGATCCCCTACGTCGACCACCAGCACGAGATCCTCCGTTCCCTGGAGGTCGCCGGGCTGCTCGGCGCGGGAACCGCCGACGTCGAGCCGCGCCTGTCCGTCATCAGAGAGGACTGGGCGGAGCTCAACCGGCATCTGGGCAGGCTTCCGAAGGGACTCGTGGCGATCCATCCCGGGGCGCCCGACCCCAGGCGCCGCTGGCCGCCGGAATGCTTCGCCGAGGTGGCCGACCGCCTGGGACGGCCCGTGGTCGTGACCGGCACGGAGCCGGACAGGGGCGTCGTCGACCGGGTGACGGCCGCGATGAAGCGGCCGGGACTCGTCGTGATCGACGATCTTTCCGTCGGCGGGCTGGCGGCGCTGTACGCGGCCTGCGACCTCGTCGTCTCCAACGACAGCGGCCCCCGTCAGCTCGCCGCGGCCACCGGCACGCCGACGGTGGGGATCTTCTGGTGCGGTGATCTGATCAGCAGGGGGCCGCTGAGCAGAGGCATGCACCGGCCCTTGATCTCCTGGACGGTCCACTGCTCGGGCTGTGGAGGCGCGGGCTCACTGGGCTGCGGGCACGAGTCGGCGTCGTGGGTTGCCGACGTGACGGTGGACGACGTCCTCGAACAGGCGCAGGACCTGCTGCGCTGACCACACCGCGGCGGGATGCGACGGCTCGGGATGCTCATGCTCAGGAGAGGCTGCGCTCCAGCCCCCGGGCGGCCAGCACCTCGTCGTAGACGGCGAGAGTCTCCGAGGCGATGCGGCGCCAGCCGTACCTGACCTTGGCCCGGTCCGCTCCGGCGATGCCGTACGCCGTGCGGCGGACGCCGTCGTCGAGGAGGCCCCGCAGGGCCTTCGCGAGCGCCAGCGGGTGGCGCGGCGGTACGAGGACGCCGGTCACGCCGTTGACCACGGTCTCCTTCTGACCGCCGACGGCGGAGGCGACCACGGGGACGCCGCACGCCATCCCCTCCAGGGCGACCATCCCGAACGGCTCGTACCAGGGGACCGAGACGAGTGCCGCCGCCGAGCGCATGAGCGAGGGCAGTTCGGCCCTGCCGACCCGGCCGATGAAGCGCACCCGGTCGCTGACGCCCGCGCGGGCGGCGATCCACCGCAGGCGGGTGACCTCGGCATCGCGGTGCAGCTCGGAGGCCGCGGGACCGCCGGCGACGACCAGCTCCACGTCGGGCAGGTGGCGCAGGGCCTCGATGCTCGTCTCCACGCCCTTGCGCCGCACCAGCCTGCCCACCGACAACAGCCGCGTACGGCTGGGCCGCTCGCGCGGCTCGACGTGGTGGTTGAAGACGGCGGTGTCGACCCCGCAGGGCACGACCCGGGCGGACCGGCGGGGCACCCGCATGCGGATCAGCTCGTCGACCTCGTCGTGGCAGGTCGCGATGATGGCGTCCGCCCGCCGGCCGATCGAGCCCTCGGCCCGGATCCGGTCGCGCGGGCTCGCGTCCGCGGGGCCCTGGTGGCGCCGCTTGACGACGCCGAGGGCGTGGTAGGTGTGGACGACCGGGACGTGCGCGCGCTCGGCAGCCTCCAGGGCGGCGACGCCGCTCATCCAGAAGTGGCTGTGCACCACGTCCGGCCGGTCGACGGTCCACCGGTCGCGCAGCCACGCGCCGAAGTCGGGGATCCAGGGCAGAATCTCGTCCTTGGAGATCGGGACGGCCGGTCCCGCGGGCACGTGCACCACGGTCAGCCCCGGTCCGAGCTCGACGGTCTGTGGGGTGTTCTCGTGATCTCTGCGGGTGTAGACGGTCACCTCGTGCCCGAGGCCGGCGATCTCCCGGGCGAGGGCGCCCACGTGGACGTTCTGGCCGCCGGCGTCCACGGCGCCGGGAACGGCGAGTGGGCTGGCGTGTTCCGAGATCATGGCGATCTTCACTGGGTTCCTCCGTGAGGGGCGGCGTCGACCACCTGGCTCGGGGATCACGGAGCCCAGGTGAAGGTGCCCGGCGGCCGGGCTGATGGGGGCTGCGGGTGGCGTGGCCGAACGATCGTGAAGTCGCCGGATCGGGAGTGGAGTCTCACCGACGTGCGAGAAGGTGACCCGTTCCCGAGAACGCTCCTCCGGCAGGCATGTTCGTGCCACGGAGGTACCTGCGTCTTAGGCACCGAGGTCTGAATTGACCATATCCAGGTAATTGCATCTCAAACCCCTGCGTTTTACTCGGGAGGCCCCGGGCAGCGATAGCCGTACAGGATGAGGGGGAAGTCATGGAGACGCCGCAGTACGTGGCGGCCCGGATCCAGCGGGCTCTCGCGGAGGACGAACGCACCAACGAACTGGGCATCCGCGTGGACGTACGCGGGGACCAGGTATTCCTTCGCGGTCAGGTGTCCTGCGAGGAGCGCAGGCACGGCATTGAGGACGTCGCCCGGGAGGCGGCTCCGGGGCTGACGGTCCACAACGAGATTCGGCTCATGGAAGTACGCGACCCGGGGGAGGAGGAGCACCTGTGAGAGCACTGCGAATCGCCGCGGTGGCGGACATCCACCTCGGCGAGGACATCCGGGGCCACTATCGCAAGAAGCTCGAGGGCATCGAGCACCGGGCCGAGGTCCTCCTCGTGGGGGGCGACCTGACGAGGCACGGCACCAGGGAGGAGGGCCGGGTGGTCGCCGAGGAACTCGGTGACCTGCCCATTCCCGTGGTCGCCGTGCTCGGGAACCACGACTACCATTCCGACGCCGAGGATGAGATCGCCGCGATGCTGCGTGACGCCGGGGTCATCGTTCTCGACGACGACGCCGTGGTGCTGTCCCTCGACGGGGTACGGTTCGGCGTCGCGGGCGGGAAAGGCTTCGGGGGCGGGTTCGCCGGAAAGTGCGCGAGCGAGTTCGGCGAGCCGGAGACCAAGGCGTTCGTACGGCACACCAAGGAGATCGCGGAGCGGTGGCGCCATGCGCTCAAGGACCTGGACTCCGACCACAGAGTGGTGCTCAGCCACTACTCGCCGGTCAAGGACACGCTCGCGGGCGAGCCGCCGGAGATCTATCCGTTCCTCGGCAGTTACCTGCTGGCCGAGGCGGCCGACGCCGAGGGGGCCGATCTCATCGTCCACGGCCACGCGCACCTGGGCACGGAGAAGGGCATGACGCCGGGCGGGATCCGCGTGCGGAACGTCGCGCTGCCCGTCATCGAGCACGCGTACGTCGTCTACTGCCTCGACGGCGAGGCTGTGCACTGATCGAGCCTGTGCACTGATCGAGCCTGTGCGCTGGTCGATGGCGTGCACTGGTTGCGGCTGTGCGCTGGTCGATGGCGTGGCGGCGCGCTGATCGCGCAGGCGTAGGGGGGCAACCCTCGCGGGCGCCCGCGCCGCTGAACGCTGAAAGGCAGGCGATGAAGAAAGGCCGTCCCGGATCGCGACCGGGCGGCCTTTTCCCGTTTCCCGCCTCCGTCGGCATGTGTTTCCGCGGACGCTTCCGGACGTTTCTGGATGGTTCCGGTTGAAACGAGCAGGACGGCGGCCGGCTTGACGCCGGCCGCCGTTTTCGTCCGCTGTTCGAGGGGTGACGGCTATGGATTGAAAATGCTGACGCCTCCGGGGCCGACGAGGAACCCGAGGACGATGAGGACGATCCCCCAGAGGATGTCCCGGCGAGCCAGGATGACGTAGATCCCGGCGATCACGAGTACGACGGCGATGAGCCAGAGCAGTGTAGCCATGGCCCTCCACTGCCCTGACAAATGACCTCATAACATCAGCAGGTCGCAGGGGTCGGTGTTTTTGCCGATGAACGCCAATTGGAAGGTATTTGCTTTAAGTAGGAAATATGGGCATCAGCCGGAAATGCCCCACAGGGCTGCCAGCGTGTGCCGATCTGCCCGGAATGTGCCGATCCGCATGGGGATGTGCCACTCCGCTAAGGGGCGTCGCCCCGGTTGCCGCTCTGGCCACCGTCGTGGCCACCGTCGTGGCCGCTCTCCCGGTCGCTGCTTCGGTCGCCCTCCCGGGCGCGCAGCAGTGAGACGAGGGGCTGGATGAACCACAACCAGGCGCTCAGCGCGGCGATCGCCGCGGCGATGACCACCGCGAGCCACAGACCGGTCAGGGTGTGGACGACCAGGCTCGTCGAGCACACCATGGAGATCGCCAGCGCGATTCCGCCCACGACGCCCAACCGGTTGGCGCGGCGCAACAACAGTGCCTTGAGCCCCGATCTGAACAGGATCCGGTGCTGGGTCGCGGGCGCGATCAGGCAGATCGACGCGAGCGCCGCCGTGATGACCGCGATGAGGAACAACGAGTGACCCGCCTTGCCGATCTTGCCGAAGCCGGCGGAGAAGGGCAGCGTCAGGAGGAAGGCGAACAGGACCTGGACCCCGGTCGCCGCGACCCGCAGGCCCTGGAGGAGCTCGATGAGCTCGCGGTCCAGCCGTTCCTTCGGGCTCTCGGGGTCCGGCGACGTCTGCGTCTTGTCGTTCATCGGTGTCACTCACCGGTGTCGTTCATCGGCGCCGTGCACGGCGACCGGAACCCGGAAGCCGGTGCGTGGAGATCCACCTCCACGCCGGGTCCACGACGTCGTCGTCACGCTGGATTTCTCGGAGGATGTCGTACATGGGACGCGGTCTACCCGGGATTGTTTGCGGCGAACATACCGGGGCAAGCGTCGTAAGTGAGTAGTCATGGGCACGCTGTCACCGAAGCGATCCTCGAAACGCTCAAGCGCGCCGGCTCCGGTCTCAAGGAGGCGGGCGTGCGGTTCGCCCTGGCGGGAGGCTGCGCGGGTTACGCGCGCGGCGCCGCGCCGTCCCTTCATGACGTCGACTTCGCCCTGATCGAGGAGGACGTCCCGCTCGCGTTCAAGACCTTGGAGAACCTCGGCTTCCGTACGGCGCGGCCGCCGGAGGACTGGCTGGTCAAGGCGTTCGACGAGGACGGGGTGCTGGTCGACATGATCTACTCGATCGCCGACCGGCCGGTGACCGAGGCCATGATCGCCCGCGCGGATATGATCAACACGGCGGCGCTCAGCCTGCCGGTTTTGGAGGCCACCGACCTGGTGATCTCCTGGATCCTCCCGCTCTCCGAGCACAGCTGCGACTACGGCGCGCAGCTTCCCGTGGTCCGCGCCATGCGGGAACAGGTCGACTGGGATCGGGTGGCGTCGGTCGTGGCGCCGTCGCCCTACGCGTCGACGTTCCTCACCCTGCTCGAACGGCTCCGCGTCATCGCCCCGACCTCGCCGTCGCCGGACGTCGACTGGCCGTGAGGCGAACCGCGCCGACGAGACAGCGCCGATGAGATCGCGCTGAGGAGACCGCGCTGAGGAGACCGGCTCGAGGAGGCCGCGCCGAGAGACCGAGGAGACAGACGAGGCAAGACGAAGGGGGCCGCGCCAGCGGGCGCGGCCCCCTTCTCGTGACGATCGACCGAGCTTACGGAGCGCCCCAGTAGGGGAAGCGCCCGTAGTACTCGCCGAGGGTGTCCCGGTAAGCCGACTCCTTGAACGCCGACTCGTCGAACTCGGGAGCGTTCTTGATCTCCTGCTTGGTCCTGCCCACGAAGATCTTCCGTTCCACGGGGTCGATCTGCGTGACCACGCTCGCGGGCAGCATGACCTTCTTGCCGAAGATCCACGGGCCGGTGTCGACGATGAGGTAGCTCTGACCGACCTCGTAGGTCGCGTCGTCGACCGACCCGATCTTGCCGTCGGTGGCCTCGACGTCGTACCCCACGACGTCCGCCGCCTGTCCGGTGTCGTATACGCCGTTGGGATACGACCAAAGATCCGGTGTCATGGTTCTCCCTTCGTCGAGCAGCCACCTACCCGACGCGGTGGAGCGAAACATCCGCATCCGTAAGGCTCGGGTCACCCCGCGGACAGGTCGCCCTTCAGAGGTGCGGGACGACGGTGAGGGAGTCCCCGGACGGAGACCGGTCTCAGACGCCGAACTGGTCGCGGCAGCCGTCCAGGCCGTGGATCTCCACGGGGACCGGGCTGGTGAAGTCGTCCCGCAGCAGGCGCAGGCGCTGGTTGACGCGCCGCCTGCCCTGGACGACCTGGGGCTGGATGCCGTTCTCCCGGTAGCCCAGCTTGCGCGAGACCGCGAGCGAGGCGGGGTTGTCCGTGAAAGCGGACGACGTGGCCGACTCCGCGCCCAGCCCCTCGAACGCGAAGTGCAGCACGGCGGCGCGCATCTCGGTGCCGAGGCCCCTGCCCTGCCAGGCCCGGCCGAGCCAGGAGCCCGAGGAGACCTCGCGCGTGACCGCGAAGTCGATCCCCGCCACGGTCTGGGAGCCGATGACCTGGCCGTCGTGCACGACCATGAAGTTCGCGTGCCAGTTCTCCCGCCGCCAGGAGGCCAGGGACCCGAGGTGGTGCTGGATCGAGGCGATCGGGAGGATATCCGCGGGCGCGGCCGTCCAGGGAATGCCGAACGGCATGAAACCGGGCTCGTGCACGCCTTCGAGTACACGGTCGACCAGCGCGTCCAGGTCGTCGAGCGAGGGCAGGCGCAACTCGAGGCGCGGCGTGGTCAGACGGAGATCGAAGATGGGCCAGTGGCGCATGGCCCGATTTTCACGGACGACTAGCGGCTCGGCATCTGAATTTCCGCGGCCCGGCTCAAGTCCACCTCGTCTCCATGGTCTCCATGGTCTACGTGGTCTCCATGGGCTTCAGTTCGCGAGCGAAGTCGTGCAGGAACTCCTCCATCGCGGGCGCGGGCCCGGCGGGCCGTACGACGAACTTGGTGATGCCCTGCGCAACGTAACGCTCGATGAGGTCGCGGGCGGCCTGCCAGCCGTCGGGGACGAACGCCGCGAGGTCGGCGTCCGGGCGGCGACGCCGGACCGCGGCGGCGAGATCGTCGGAGACGCCCGCGGTCGCGATGGCGAGGCTGACGCCGAAATGGTCCTCCTCGATCTCGCGCGCGGCCTCGGCCGCGTGGGCCTGAATGGACGCCCGCGCCGCGCCCGCCTCCTCCGGGGTGACGAAGCTGGCCAGCCAGCCGTCGCCGAAGCGGCCGACCCGGCGCAGCGCCCGGGGTCCGCTTCCGCCGAGCCAGATGTCGAGCGGTCGCGCGGGAAGCGGGCCGACGCCCACGTCCTCGATGGTGTGGAACTCGCCCTTGAAGGTCACCCGCTCCTGCCGGAGCAGCAGTCGCAGCACCTCCATCGACTCGTCGAAGACCGCGCCGCGCGACTCGCCCGGCACGGGGAAGAAGGCGCGCTCCTGAGGGCGGGCCGGCAGCAGACCGAACGCGGGCAGGACGCGCCGGGGCGCGAGGGCGGCCAGTGAGACGAGTTGTTTGGCGACCAGCACCGGATGCCGGCCGGGCAGGATCGCGACACCAGTGCCGACCTTCAGCCGCTCCGTCCTGGCCAGGGCGTAGCCCATGCCGACCACCGGCTCGACCGACGAGCCGAGGACGAGCTCGGACAACCACAGGGAGTCGATTCCGAGAGCCTCCGCCAGGTCGACGGTCTCGGCGAAGCGGTCGGCGCGTGTGGCCGCCGATATTCCGATCCGAACCTTCACCGCTCCATTCGACCACGATTCGTTCTCCGAACCCAGATGTGGCCGGACCGTGGCCTCCGCGTCACGGCGCTCCGACGGAGAGGACGTCGCCCTGCCGGGCGAGCTCGACGCCGGTGGCGGCGACGGCGTCCAGGGCGTGGTCCGTACGGCCGGGCGCGTGGTGGGTCAGGACCAGCCGCCGCGCTCCGCAGCGCCGCGCGAACGCGACCGCGTCGCCGATGGTGGCGTGGCCGTACGCGTCGGCGGTCTCCTGCTCGGCGGGCAGGAACTGGCCGTCGTGGAGCAGGAGGTCGGCTCCTGACGCGAGCTTCTCCGCGGCCGCGGACTCGATCTGCGGACAGTGGTCGGGGAGGTAGGCCACGCAGACCCCGTCACCCTCGACCCGGATCCCGTGGGTGACGCCGCCCTTGTGGGCGATCTCCGCCACGCGCACGGTGTACCCCTCGACGACTCCGTCGGCGGACGTGCGGAACCGCCAGTCGCCGTGCAGCCCTCCGGGGTCGATCGGGAAGTGCGGCGGCGACATCATCCGGGCCAGAAGACTCCGCGGGTCCTCGTCACCGGGCAGGTGGAGGTCCACGCGGGCGTCGGGCCGGTCAACCGGCGGGCAGAAGGGCAGGCCCTGCAGGTGGTCCCAGTGGAGGTGGGTGAGCATGATCGAGCCGCGGAACGGCTCTCCGCCGAGCAGACGGCCGAGTCCCCGCAGGCCGGTGCCCGCGTCGAGCACCAGCCGGGGGACGTCCGAGTCGTCGGGCAGGACGGCGACGCAACTGGTGTGCCCGCCGTACCGGACGAACTCGGGACCGGGTGCGGGTGTCGACCCCCGCACGCCGAGCAGGGCGAGTCTCACGCGAGCGAGTCCTCTCGGCGGTGGCCTTCCGCGAGGCGGGCCAGGGCGGCGACGTCGATGATGTCGGGGGAGGCCTCGGCGACCCGGACGGGCGTGCTCGCGGTCAGCGTCGCCGTACGGAGGCCGCCTTCGAGCACCGCGCGCTCGCCCAGGATGGCGCCGGGGCCCAACTCTGGCAGCGCCCTGCCGTCCACGTCGACGGTGAGGACCCCGTCGAGGAGCAGGAACAGCGACGAGCCCGGCTCGCCCTGGCGGACCAGCACGGTGCCGGCCTCCAGCGAGCGGATCACGGGCTTGCGTCCTCCGCGCATGATGAGCGCCGACATCTCGCGCTCCAGCGCGGTCTCCGCCGCGGTGACCAGGACCGGCGAGTCCTCGTCGCCCCATGGCGTGCTCTCGGCCCCCTCCTGGCCGGCCCACGTCTTGTAGTCGGTGAGGCCGGCCTTCATGGCCAGCGTGTCGTCGGCGCCGTAGACCCAGTGCCGGGGGAAGGGGCTCGCGCCGGACAGGCTGCCCTCGGCCCTGCCGTCGGCGTGCAGCGTCAGGGAGAGCGTGGTCCACACGAACGGGGACTGCAGCCGCAAATACGGCGGGCGGGAGCTGCGCCGCGGAAGAGGCATCGCCGTGCGGCCCCCGACGGTCTGGGAGAACCGGATCCACCCGTCCCCGATCTCGGGCTCGGGGCGCAGGTCCGGCAGGGAGAAGGCGGCGAAGGTCACGCCGAGCCGGCCCAGCCGTACGGTGGTCGACCCCATGATCAGGCCGCCGCGGGCGCCGTGGTCCACCAGGACGCCGCCGTCGAACTCGGCCCAGGCCTCCAGCCGATGGGCGAGGCGGAAGGCGTCGGCGGCACGCAGCGCCTCCAGGTCGTCGATCGTGTCGGGAGGCGGCTCGTCGTAGTGCGCGATGCCCATCGTGAAGGCCGGCTTGGTGTAGCCCTTGACGGCCTCCGACGGGATCCAGGAAACGGACGTGAGGTGAGATGTGACTCGCATGGTCTCGACGGTAGGAACCACGGCCGCCTCACACGAGGGCGTCACCCTGCCATCGCACGGGGGTGCCAGCACCCCCCTTCCTTCGTCCCAGCACCCTTTCTGGAGGGGACACGCCCGATATCTAATCGGCTCGTGGATCGGATCACGCTGGTGCTCGCGGACGACAACCTCATCGTCCGCGAAGGAGTGCGCGCTCTGCTCGCCCACGACCCCGCCCTCGAGGTCGTGGGGCTCGCGGCCGACTACGACGAACTGGTCTCGGCCGCGGTGCGGCTGCGCCCGCAGGTCATCGTCACCGACATCCGGATGCCGCCCACGTTCCAGGACGAGGGCATCGAGGCCGCGCGCGAGGTGCGCAGGCGGCTGCCGGGAACCGGGACGGTCGTGCTCAGCCAGTACGACGACCCCGAGTACGCCGTCCGGCTGTTGGGCGACGGCGCCGCGGGCTACGCCTACCTCCTCAAGGACCGCGTGTCCGACGCGGGACTGCTCGGCCGGGCGATCCGCGCCGTCGCCACCGGGGGATCGCTCATCGACCCGATGATCGTGCGGGAGCTCATGGACCCCGCGCGCGACGAGGGCGAGCTGTCGGAGGCGAAGGAGAGCCTGCTCCGCCAGGTCGCCGAGGGAAGACCGGTCAAGGCGATCGCCCTGGCGAGCGGGGACACGCCCGAGGCCGTGAACGCCGCGATCGAGCAGCTGTTCCTCGAACTCGCCGAGGGGGCGAGCAGGGGACGGCAGAGCGCGCTGCGCCGGCTGCGCATGTTGCACACCGCGATCCTCCGCCGGGAGGAGCAGGGCGAGACGTTGTCCCGGCTCCTGCCGAGCGGCCTGGCGGACAAGCTCCGCATGGACCGCGGCGCGATCGAGCGGACCGAACGCCTGAACGTCACCGTCCTCATGTCCGACGTGCGCGGCTACTCGGGTATCGCGGAGAGCACCGACCCCGCCGTCCTCGCCGGACAGCTCAACGCCCACCGCAGGGCGATGAACGCCGCGATCCTCAACGCCGGCGGGACCGTGATGCAGTACGTCGGGGATGCCGTGATGGCCGTCTTCGGCGCGCCCGACCCGTCGCCCGGCCACGCGGACAGCGCCATCAGGGCCGCCTGCGACATGCACGTACGGCAGGCCGCGCTGGACACGGAATGGGCGGCCCAGGATCTCGCCCCGTTCTGGCTCGGCATCGGCCTGTCCACCGGAGAGGTGGCGGCGGCCCTGCTCGGCAGCGACGAGCGGGTCGAGTACACGCTCGTGGGCGACACCGTGAACCTCGCCCAGCGGATGCAGGACCTGGCCCGTCCCGCGGGGACGGTCGCCGCGGAGGCCACCGTCCGCGCGGGCGGCGTCGCCTGGCCGTGGAAGTCCCTGGGCGCGCGCCCGGTCAAGGGACGCAGCACCCCCGTCAACGCCTATCACCTGGTGGTGAACTGACATGCCCACCGCTGTCGAGATCAAAGGGGTCAGACGCACCTTCACCGCGGAACTGGCCCCCGTCCGCGCGCTCCGCGGCGTCGACCTGTCCGTGGACGAGGGCGAGTTCGTCGCCGTGACCGGCCCGTCGGGCTGCGGCAAGTCGACCCTCCTCAACGTCATCGCCGGTCTCGACACGGTGGACGAGGGCACCGTCGAGGTCGCGGGGGAACGGGTCGACGGCCGCGACGAGGACTGGCTGGCCCGGTTCAGGCGGCACCACGTCGGCTTCGTCTTCCAGTTCTTCAACCTGCTCGACGGCGTCTCCGCGCTGGACAACCTCGTCATGCCGGGAGTTCTGGGCGGCATGAAGCGGCGGGCGGCCGAGACCCGGGCACGCGACCTGCTCGACCTGCTCGGACTGGGCGACCGCACCCACCAGGTGCCCGCCGTGTTGTCGGGAGGACAGCGCCAGCGCCTGGCCATCGCCCGCGCCCTGGTCAACGAGCCGACGCTCCTGCTCGCCGACGAGCCCACCGGGGCGCTCGACAGCGAGGGCGGCATGGAGGTCCTCGAGCTGTTCCGCAGGCTCCACGACGACGGCCAGACGATCATCATGGTCACCCACTCGCCTGAGGTGGCCGGGGGGGCGGGCCGTGCCGTACGGCTGCGCGACGGCAGGGTGGACGCGCCGTGACCGTCGTCCGGACGTGGCTGCGCATCGAGCTGCGCCGGCGGTGGCGGCCGCTTGTGGTGCTGGCTCTGCTCGTCGCGTTCTCCACGGTCACGGTGTTGACCGCGTTCGCGGGCGCCCGCAGGGGAGACACCGCCGCGGAGCGGCTCATGGCCGACACGCTGCCGACGACCCTTGTCGTCCTGCCCAACGAGCCCGGCTTCGACTGGGACAAGATCCGGGCGCTGCCCGAGGTCGAGGCGCTGACGGTGTTCGCCGTGTCCGGCTTCGGCGTCGACGGCATCCCACTTGCGGACAACGTCTCCGCGTTCCCCGTGGTCGACGACGAGGTGCTGCACACCATTGAACGTCCCGTGGTGCTCGAAGGGCGGCTGCCCGACCCCGCACGGGCGGACGAGGTCGTGGTCACCCCGCTCTTCCCGGTCTTCTACCACCGGGGCGTGGGAGACCGGCTCATGCTGCGGCTGATGTCCGAGGAGCAGGCGGCCGACCTCGAGTACGACCCGGCCAGTGGCGTGCCGCTCGCGGGCCCGGCAGTCGGGGCACGGATCGTCGGCGTCATCCGTTCGCCCTGGTTCTCCGACAAGGTCGGCGCCAAGGGGTCCGTGGTCGCGTCCCCCGCTCTGTACGCCCGCCACCAGGACAACTTGGTCGGCGCTGGAGGCGTCCACAATGCGCTCGTCCGCCTCAAAGGCGGGATGGACGCGGAGCGCGGCTTCCGTGAGGGCCTGGCCAGGGAGGCGGGACGCAACGACATCGACATCTGGGACGTGAAGGACAAGTTCCTCACTCCCGTGCAAAAAGTGGACAGGTTCGAGGCGGCATCCCTGCTGGCCTTCGGGCTGGCGGCGCTCGCCGCCGCGGTCGTGCTGGTCGGCCAGTCGGTGGCGCGGTACGCCACCGCCACGGTGGCCGACCTCCAGGTGCTCCGGTCTGTGGGGCTCGCCCCCATGCAGGGCGTCATGCTGGCCTCGACCGCCCCCTTCCTGGCCGCGCTCGGCGGGGCGACACTGGGCGTCGTGGGAGCCGCCGTCGCGTCGATCTGGATGCCCATCGGATCGGCGTCACTGATGGAGCCCGCACCCGGGTTCGACGTCGACTGGCTGATCCTCGGAAGCGGATGGGTGCTCGCTTCCCTTCTGGTGCTGGGCACGGCGGCCGCCGCAGCCGCGGTCGCCCTGGTCGTGCGCCAGGGCGGGGGATCTCCCCGGCGTTCGGCGGTCGCGCTCGCGGCCGCCCGGCTGGGACTGCCCGTGCCGGCCGTGGTGGGGGCCAGGTTCGCCCTGGAACCGGGACGCGGGCGCTCCGCGGTGGCCGTGCGACCCGCGCTGTTCGGCGCCGTCGCCGGAGTGCTCGGGGTGCTCGCCGCCTTCACCTTCTCCGCCGGAGTGCGTGACGCGGCGGCCCATCCCGAACGGTTCGGGCAGACGCACCAGGTCGAGGCCTTCGCCGGGTTCAACGGTGAGGACCTGGGACCCGTGGATCAGGCCCTTCCGCAGATCGCCGGAGATCCAGACGTCGCTGCGGTGAACGCCCCGCGGATCGCCGTCGCCGAATCGGGCGAGACCTCGGTGACGACCTACACCTACGACCCCGTGAGCAGGCCGTTCCCCGTCGTCGTGATGGAGGGGCGGATGCCCTCGGCGGCCGACGAGATCGTGCTCGCGCCGCTCAGCGCGGACGCCCTCCACGCGAGGGTCGGCGGGCAGGTACGGCTGGCGAGCGGCGGCGAACCGGTGACCATGAAGGTGACCGGTATCGGCTTCCTGCCGTTCGGCCCTCACAATGACTACAGCGACGGGGCGTGGGCCACTCCCGAGGGATACGACCGGCTCTTCGCGAAGGCCCGCTACTCCTTCAAGTTCCACGTCGTCCACGTGGTGCTCAGGGACGGAGCGGATCCGGCGGCCGTGGCCGCGCGGCTGTCCGCCGGGACCGGGCTTCAGTTCATCCCGAGCCCTCCCCCTCCGCAGGTACAACAGATCCGGGACGTCGAGGCGCTGCCCATCGTGCTGGCCGGGTTCCTGGCGGTGCTCGCCGTCGGCGCGGTCGGCCACGCCCTGGCCACGGCCGTACGGCGGCGCCGCCACGAGGTGGCCGTGTTGCGTGCGCTGGGCATGACCCGTCCGCAGGCGCGCTGGGCGGTGGTCACCCAGGCCACCCTGCTCGCGGTGGTGGGGCTCGCCGTCGGCGTTCCGCTGGGCGTGGCTCTGGGCCGCACGGTCTGGCGGCTGGTGGCGGACTTCATGCCGCTCGACTACCTCGTGCCCGTCGCGTTCTGGGCGTTGCTGTTGGTCGCGCCGGTCGCGTTGCTGCTCGCCAACCTGCTTGCCGCCTGGCCGGGCCGCCTCGCCGCCCGGCTCCGCATCGGCCACGTCCTCCGGACGGAGTAGCCATGATCACCATGTGGCTCCGGCTGGAACTGCGCCGCCGCTGGCGGCCGCTGCTGGTGCTCGCCCTCCTCGTGGCCTTCGCCACCGCGACGGTCCTGGCCGCCTTCGCCGGCGCCCGCCGCGGCGTCACCGCGGTCGACCGGCTTCAGGCGGGGACCCTGCCCGCCACCATCGCCGTCCTGCCCAATCAGCCGGACTTCGACTGGGAGAAGATCCGGGCGTTGCCGGAGGTCGAGGCGCTCACGCTGTTCCCCGTCTCGGCCTTCGGTGTGGACGGCATCCCCTGGAGCGCCCATGTGGACGCCTTTCCTCCCATGGACGACGGGTTGCTGAGGACCATCGAGCGGCCCGTCATCCTGGAAGGGCGACTCCCCGATCAGTCGCGTGTCGACGAGGTCGTCGCCGCCCCGGGCTTCCTCGCCTCCTTCCACCGGAAGGTCGGAGATCAGCTGACCCTGCGGCTCGCGACGCCGAAGCAGATCAACCGCGAGGACTTCGACCCGGCCACCGGTGAGGCGTTCGGCGGTCCCACGATCAAGGCGCGGATCGTCGGCGTGATCAAGTCGCCGTGGTTCGCGGAGGATGTCGGATCTCCGGGAGGCGTGCTCCCGTCGTCCGCGCTCGTGGCGCGATACCGGGACAACCTCATCGGGCCGGGCAGTTTCATCAACGCTCTGGTGCGCCTGAAGGGCGGCGCCGCCGACGTCGAGAGCTTCCGCGATGGTCTGGCGGCGGCCACCGAACGCAACGACATCGACGTCTGGGACATCGACGCCAAGCTCCAGGAACCCCGCCGGCAGTTGAACCACTTCGAGGCGGTCTCTTTGACGGCCTTCGGGCTGGCGGCTCTCGCCGCGGCGATCGTTCTGGTCGGCCAGTCGGTGGCGCGGTACGCCGCTGCCACCGCGGCCGACCTGCAGGTGCTGCGCGCCGTCGGGCTGGCCACCCGCCAGGGCATCGTGCTGGCGGCCGCGGCCCCCTTCCTGGCTTCCCTGGCCGGCGCGACGCTCGGTGTCGCGGGGGCGGCGGTCGCCTCGTTGTGGATGCCCATCGGAGCGGCGTCCCTGTACGAGCCTGCTCCCGGCTTCGACGTGGACTCGCTGGTCCTGGTGGCCGGGTGGGTGCTCGTCCCCGTCCTCGTGCTGGCGGGGGCCGGTGGGGCGGCGGCCTTCGCCCTGGTCGTACGGCACGGCGAGGGATCACCGCGCCGGTCCGTCGTCGCGCTCACCGCGGCGCGACTGGGCCTGCCCGTGCCGATGGTGGTCGGCGCCCGCCTGGCCCTGGAGCCCGGCCGCGGGCGCAGCGCCGTGCCTGTGCGGCCCGCGCTGGTCGGGGCCGTCACCGGAGTGCTCGGGGTGCTGGCCGCGTTCACGTTCTCCGCCGGGGTCCACGACGCGGCGACCAATCCGGAGCGGTTCGGCCAGACCCACCAGTTGCAGGCCTACGTCGGCTTCAACGGCGACGACATGACGCCCACGCCAGTCAAGGAGCTACTTCCCAAGATCGCTAAGGATCCGCAGGTCGCGTCCGTCAACGACTCCCGGATCGCGGTCGCGGAATCCGTCGGGACCGCGAATCCCACCTCGGTGACCACCTACACCTATGCCCCCATGGGAGGGCCGTTCCCGGTGGTCATGCTCGAGGGACGGCTGCCCGCCGGCGCCGGAGAGATCGTGCTCGCCCCGGGCAGCGCGGACAGGATGGGGGCGGAGGTCGGCGGACGGGTTCGGCTGGCCAGTGGAGGCGCGCCGGTGACGATGACGGTGACGGGGATCGGCTTCGTGCCGGCGGGCTCCCACAACAACTACAGCGACGGCGCGTGGACCACTTCCGCCGGCTACGACCATCTGTTCGAGGATGCGAGCACCCTGTTCAAGTTCCACCTGGCCCACGTGGCGCTGCGCCCGGGCGCCGCTCCCGAGGCAGTCGCCGCCCGGCTGTCGTCCATGGGGGCCGGGTTCGCCCCACCCGATCCCCTCCCGGAACTGCGGAAGATCCGTGACGTGCAGGCGCTGCCCATCGTGCTGGCCGGATTCCTGGCGGTGCTCGCCGTGGGCGCGGTCGGCCACGCCCTGGCCACGGCCGTACGGCGGCGCCGCCACGAGGTGGCCGTGTTGCGTGCGCTGGGCATGACCAGGAGGCAGGCCCGATGGGCGGTGGTCGTCCAGGCCACCCTGCTGGCCCTGGTGGGGCTCGCCGTCGGCGTTCCGCTGGGTGTGGCGCTTGGCCGCACGGTCTGGAGGCTGGTCGCCGACTTCATGCCGCTCGACTACCTCGTGCCGGTCGCGTTCTGGGCGCTGGTGCTGGTCGGACCGGTCGCGCTGCTGCTCGCCAACCTGCTCGCCGCGTGGCCAGGCCGCCTCGCTGCCAGGCTCCGCATCGGCCACGTTCTCCGGACGGAGTAGGCGGCGTGAATCCTGGCGTGGATCCTGAGGTGATGTCAGGGGTGAGGTCATGGTCGTAGCCTCCGCCGTCCTCGTGGCGGCTTGGCTGGTCGTCGCCGCCGGTGCGCTGGCGGCCGAGCGCAGGGCGCTGGTGCGTGCGGCCCTGCTGGTCGCGGTCGCGCAGGGGGTGGCGACGGTCTGGCCGGCGTGCACACCCCTCGCGGTGGCCGCCTGGTTCGCGTGCGGTCTCGGCCTGCCCGACGGCGAACTGGGGTCGTGGACGCGCCGCGGATTCGCGGCCGCGGCCTTCGCCGCCGCCGTGGTCTGGAGCGTCCTGATGGCCATCGCCGGGACGACGCCGAACGTGGGAGTCGTGGCCGGCGTCGTGGCGGCGGCGTCGGCCGTCGCGCTCGCGGCGGTGCTGCTGCGGTGCCCTCGCGCTCCCGCCGGACGGCGCCGCACGCTCCAGTGGGTCGCGGCGGCCGCCGTGGTGACGGTCGCCACGGACGCCGTGCTGGTCGCGACGCACCTCCTGCTCGGCGCTCCCGACGACGTGATCACCTCGGTGCTCGCGTCGATGGTCGTCCTGCCGCTCGGCGTGTTCCTCGGCCAGGTGTCCTTCACGGCCAGGTTCTCCGAGCGGGGGCTGGTCGAGGCCATCGTGGTCGCCGGGCTGGCGATGCTGGTGGTGGCGGTCTACCTGGTGGTGGTCATCGGGCTCGCCAGGTCGCCGGAGGAACCGGAGCGAGAGGTGCTGCTCGCGAGCGTGATCGCCTCCCTCACCGCCGTCGGGCTGGGACTGCCGCTCCGTTTCCGGCTGGTGTCGTTCGGGGAGGGGCTGCTCGGGCGGCGCGGGCAGACGCCGGAGGAGGCGCTGGCCTCGTTCGGAGCCCGGATGAGCCGCGCCGTGCCGTTCGACGAGCTGTTGTTGCAACTGGTGGAGTCGCTGCGCGCGACGCTCGGCCCCGCCGGGGCGGAGGTCTGGGTGGGCACGGAGGGCGTGCTGCACCGGACGGTCAGCGTCCCCGAGCGGGAGGACGCCGTGCTGACGCTCGACGAGAAGGAACGCCTGGTCGTCGGACGCACGCGCATCGGCGGCCCGGCCTGGATGTCGGTCTGGCTGCCGTCCCTGATCGACGACAGGGACGCCCCGATCCGGGTCGCTCCCGCGGCGCACCTCGGGGATCTCCTCGGCCTGCTCGTCGTGCGCCGGCCGTCCGACGGCGTCGAGTACTCCGACGAGGACGACCGGGTGCTCATCGAGCTCGCCCGGCAGGTCGGCCTCGCGCTGCACAACATGCGCCTCGACTCGGCGCTCCAGGCCTCGCTGGAGGAGTTGCGCCAGCGCAACGAGGAACTCCAGGCGTCGCGGTTGCGGATCGTCACCGCCGCCGACGCCTCCCGCCGCGCCATCGAGCGCGACCTGCACGACGGCGCCCAGCAACATCTCGTCGCGCTGTCGGTGAAGCTGGGGCTGGCGGGCGAGCTCATCAAGGAGGATTCGGCCCTCGTGGCCGAGATGCTGGAGGAGTTGCGGGCCGACGTGCAGAGCACCAACGCGGCCTTCCGCGAACTGGCGCACGGCATCTATCCGCCCCTGCTGCGCGACCACGGCCTGGGGGAGGCCCTGCGGTCGATCACCCGGCGCGTGGCCCTGCCGTACGAGGTCGACGTGGACCTGCCGCGCCGCTTCTCCGAGCAGGTCGAGGCGGCCGTCTACTTCTGCTGCCTCGAGGCGATCCAGAACGCGGGCAAGTACGCGGGGCCGGACGCCTCGATCGAGGTGCGCATCCACCTGGACGGCGACCTGCTGAGATTCTCGGTGAGCGACGACGGGGCGGGATTCGACAGCGGCAACGGGCACGGCCACGGGTTCGTCAACATGGCCGACCGCCTGGGGGCGATCGGCGGGCGGTTGCGCGTCGCGTCCACGCCCGGAGCGGGAACCACGATAAGCGGGGAAATTTCGATATGAGTCGGTTTGATGCAGAGTTCGACGCGGTCGTGGTCGGCTCCGGCCCGAACGGGCTGATGGCCGCCGTGACGATGGCCGAGGCGGGCCGGCGGGTGCTGCTGGTCGAGGCGGCCGGGGTGTGCGGGGGCGGGCTGCGCACCGAGGAGTTGACGCTTCCCGGGTTCCGCCACGACGTCTGCGCGACCATCCTGGCGATGGCGCTCGCGTCCCCCGCGTTCCGCGGGCTCGATCTCGACGTCGAGTGGGCGCACCCTCCGGTGCCCGCCGCGCATCCACTGGACGGGCGGCCCGCCGCTCTGGTGCACCGCGATCCCGAGCGGACGGCCGAGTCGTTCGGCCGTGACGCGGTGGCGTGGCGTGCAACCGTGGGCGCCGCCGTACGGGCCGGTTTCCCCCTGGTCGACACCCTGCTCGCCCCGCTCTCGCCGCCGAAGGCGCCCTTCAGCGCCGCCCGTTTCGGAGCTCCCGCCCTGCTGCCGCTGACCTGGCTCGCCCGGTCGGCGTTCCGCACGCCCGAGGCGCGTGCCGTACTCGCCGGGATGGCCGCGCACTCGATGCTCGACCTGCGCGCCCCCCTCACCTCCGGGTACGGCATGCTGCTCGCGGTCCTCGCCCATCAGGTGGGCTGGCCGGTCGCGCGCGGGGGCTCCCAGGCGCTGGCGGACGCGCTGGTGAGCCGGCTCCTCCGGCACGGCGGCGAAGTCGTGACGGGCCACACGGTACGGAGCCTGGACGAGTTGCCGCCGGCCAGGTCGATCCTGCTCGACCTCACGCCGCGCCAGGTCGTCGCCGTTGCGGGGGACCGGCTTCCGGCCGCCTACCGGCGGCGTCTGACGCGTTTCCGGTACGGTCCCGGCGTCTTCAAGATGGACTGGGCGCTGTCCGGCCCCGTCCCGTGGCGGGACCCCTCGGTCGCGTCCGCGGGGACGGTCCACCTGGGCGGCACCATGGAGGAGATCGCCCGGAGCGAGACCGACGTCGCGAGAGGGAGGCATCCGGAGCGGCCGTTCGTGCTGGCCGTCCAGCCGGGTGTCGCGGATCCGAGCCGGGCCCCCGCGGGCGCCCACGTCCTGTGGGCGTACTGCCACGTGCCCAACGGCTCCGACATCGACATGAGCGCGGCGATCGAGGCGCAGATCGAGCGGTTCGCACCGGGGTTCCGCGACGTCGTGCTGGCGCGCCACACGATGGGGCCGGCGGCGCTCGAACGGCGCAATCCCAACCTCGTCGGCGGCGACATCGGAGGCGGCTCCGCCCAGGCCGGCCAGTTCGTGGGCAGGCCCGTCTACCGGGCGCACCCGTGGGCGACGCCGGTCGACGGCCTCTACATCTGCTCGGCCAGCACTCCGCCCGGGCCGTCCGTGCACGGTATGGGGGGACTGCAGGCGGCGCGGCTGGCCCTCAGACGGGAAGAGCGCGCAGCAGCGCGGGTGTGAGGTCGTCCTTGCGGATGTAGGTGAGCGCTCCGCAGGTCGCGGCGTCGGGGGGCAGATCGTCGGCCGCGTAGGTGGACAACAGGACGATCTTGGTTTCCGGAGACCGCGCGAGGATCCGGCGCGTCGTCTCGATCCCGTTGATGCCGGGCAGGTTGATGTCCATGAGGATCATCGTCGGGTGGGCGAGTGCCGCCTGGTCGTAGGCGTCCTCGCCGCTCTCCGCCTCACCGATCACGCGCCACCCCGGCAGAAGGCGCACGAGGGCGCGCGCCACGGAACGGAAGGGCGCCTGGTCGTCGACGATGAGCACGTCCACGTACGACGCCTCCTTAGCGGTCATGCCTTCAGCCTGCCCGAAAGGGCAGAACCCACCAAGGTTGCGGACCCTACATTTTCTGGGTGCTAGCACCACCTTTTTGGGCCGACAGATACAGCAGAACCGCCATGACCCGCCGGTTGACGTCCGGTTCGGCGCCGAGCCCCAGCTTCGCGAACAACGCGTTGATGTGCTTCTCCACCGCGCGCTCGGTCAGGAAGAGCGCAGCCCCGACGGCCGCGTTGCTCTTGCCCTGCGCGATCTGGGCCAGCACGTCGCGCTCCCGGGCGGTCAGCCCGGCGAGCGGGGAGGCCTTCGCGCGGATCGAGTCCGTCACCAGCGCCTCCACCACGGCCGGGTCGATGACCGAGCCTCCCGCCGCCACCGTGCGGACCGCGTGGATCAGCGCCTGCGGATCGCCGACCCGTTCCTTGAGCAGGTAGGCCCGCCCGGTGCTCCCCGTGGCGAGCAGCGGGGTGGCGTACGCCGGCTCGGCGTACTGCGACAACACGACGACGCCCATGCCGGGACGGCTCGTCTGGAACCCGGTGGCGGCCTGGATGCCCTCGTCGGTCGAGGTCGGGGGCATCCGGATGTCGGTCACCACCACGTCGGGGGAGTGCTCGGCCACGGACGCCAGCAACTGGGGCAGGTCGGCGGCGGTGTCCACGACCTCCAGGTCGTCCTGCAGATCGAGCACCCGCCGCACGCCCTCGCGCACGAGGAAGGAGTCCTCCGCTATGACTATCCGAATCGCCACGCAGGAAGCTTATTCCGCTACGGGCGCCGGATTCCGGACGGACGGTCAGTAGCGGATCAGGCCTCGCGGCGCAGCACCCACTCGACTCCCGGGCAACGGTCCATGACCACGTCGAGCCCGGCGTCGAGGGCGCGCTGCGCGGCGGCCTCGTCGATCACGTCGAGAGGCAGCCAGACGGCGCCGGTGCCCGCCGCGATCGCCTCGTCGACGACGTCGCCGGCGAACTCGGCCCGCCGGTACACCCCGACGACGTCGACCGGGAACGGAACGTCGGCCAGCTTCGCGTAGCCCTGCTCACCCAGCACGGTCTTGGCGGCGGGGTGGACCGGGACGATTCGCTTGCCCCTCTTCTGGAGGAGGTTCGCCTGCTGGTAGGCCGTACGGTCCGGGTCGTCGCCCAGGCCGACGAAGGCCCATGTCTTCGACTCGTTGAGCAGGCGCCTGATGACATGCAGATCCGCGAAACGATCGTCCATGTCTGTCGCAACACGCCGGGCCTCCCGGCGCTTCCCGTTCAGGGACGGCGTGCCCGGGCCGGCTCGTTGATCCGGGCGTGCACCTCCATGTCGTGCCACCCGTCGGCGTGGAGGAGAGCGCTGCGCAGCGTGCCCTCGTAGGCGAAGCCCGCCTTGTCCGCCACGAGGCAGGACGCGGTGTTGTACGTGGAGTGGTGCAGTTCCACCCGGTGCAGCCCCAGATCCTCGAACGCCCATCGAGTCGCCTCGACCGCGGCCCGGACGGACACCTCACGCCCGCGGGCGTCGGGCAGGATCCAGTAGGTGACCTGAGCCAGCCCTTCCGCCAGATGGATGTCACGCAGGGAGACGCGGCCCAGAACCTCGTCGGCGGCCGGGTCGGTGACGGCCCAGCAGGCGTCCGTCTCGGTCCGCCAGCGCACCGGCCACTGGGCGATCCAGTCGGCCGCCTGGTCGAGGGAGGTCATCGAGCGGCGGTGCCAGCGCTGGATGGCCGGGTCGGAGAAGGCCGCCAGCACGGCGGGGGCGTCGTGGGGGAGCCAGGAGCGCAGGAGCAGGTCGCCCGCCCGGAGGTCGGGCTGCTCGTTGTCGCGCATCCAGCCGGGAGCCACGACGGGAAAGGGATGGGATGGCACGAGCCCATTCTTCCCTCCGACCGAGGAGAGACATGTCACCGGGTCGGCCGTGGCGCGACGCGGGAGGGGCCCGCCGGTGCGGCGCGACCCCTCCCGCGGACCGTCACTCGCTGGAGAACGCGGCGTCGAAGGCCGCGTCGGGCGGGGTGATGGCGTTGAGGGTGCGGATGTAGGCGAGGGCCTCGGGAGCGCCGGCGAGGCGGTCCATGCCCGCGTCCTCCCACTCGATCGAGATGGGGCCGTCGTAGCCGATCGAGTTGAGGGCGCGGAAGCAGTCCTCCCAGGGGACGTCGCCGCGTCCGGTGGAGACGAAGTCCCAGCCCCGGTGCAGGTCGGCCCAGGCCAGGTGCGACGACAGCCGGCCGCGGCGGCCGTCGCCGATGCGGACCTTGGCGTCCTTGCAGTCGACGTGGTAGATCCGGTCGGCGAAGTCGAGGATGAAGTTCACCGGGTCGATCTGCTGCCACACCATGTGGGAGGGGTCCCAGTTCAGCCCGAACGCGGGGCGGTGGCCGATGGCCTCCAGCGTGCGGACGGTGGTGTAGTAGTCGTAGGCGATCTCGCTGGGGTGGACCTCGTGGGCGAAGCGCACGCCCACCTCGTCGAAGACGTCCAGGATCGGGTTCCACCGGTCGGCGAAGTCCTGGTAGCCCCTGTCGATCATGTCTGGGGGCACCGGCGGGAACATCGCGACGGTGTGCCAGATCGACGAGCCCGTGAAGCCGATCACGGTGTCGACGCCGAGCTTGGCGGCCGCGCGGGCGGTGTTCTTGATCTCCTCCGCGGCGTTGGCGCGCACCTCTTCGGGGTCGCCCGAGCCCCAGATGCGGGCGGGCAGGATGCCCTTGTGTCGCTCGTCGATGGGGCTGTCGCAGACCGCCTGCCCCACCAGGTGGTTGGAGACGGCCCACACCTTCAGGTTGTGCTTGTCCAGCATCTCCAGCTTGCGGGGGACGTAGTCGGGCTCGGCCAGCGCGCGGTCGACCTCGAAGTGGTCGCCCCAGCAGGCGATCTCCAGCCCGTCGTAGCCCCACTCCGAGGCCAGGCGGCAGACCTCCTCGAAGGGCAGGTCGGCCCACTGGCCGGTGAACAGCGTTATCGGTCGTGTCATGAGTCCTCCACGGTGACGAAACGGCTGCCGTCGGCCGCGCTCTT
>NZ_BOOP01000022.1 GCF_016863295.1 Planotetraspora phitsanulokensis | reverse complement strand
GTCATTCGAAAACCTGTTTGAATGATGTCACGCATGAGGCCATACATCCATTGCCGTACACGACAATTTCCCAGGTGAGAGCGTCAGGAGATGTCCGGACATCAACGGCATCCCGTTGTCGGATTCCGCTAGTTGCCCGCCTAGATGCCCGCCGCGGGGCTCCCAGGGAAACGAACGACGGCAGATCGCCGGACGTAGAGACCGCGCTCCTCGAGCCATGGCCTCACGCACGGGACCAGCTACACGAGCGGGACACTCCAGGTCAGGAAGGTGCCGCCCTGCGCGGGAGACACGGCCTCGAAGCGGCCGCCGAGCCGTACCGCTCGCTCCTCAAGATTGCGCAGGCCGCTGCGCCTGCCGCTTTCCGGCAGCCCGACCCCGTCGTCCCGTACGACGAGGGTGAGCCGGCCGTCCGCCACCTCGACGCAGACGTCGGCGCGGCAGGCCTTGGCATGACGGACGATGTTGGACAGGGCCTCTCGCAGCACCGCCGCCGCCTGTTCCGCCAGCTCAGCGGACACCTGGTTGTCCAGCTGGCCGTCCATCCGCAAGCCGGGCATGAAGCCGAGGCGCGTGCCCGCGTCGGCCACGAGACCGACGATCTGCGCCCGGAGGCCGATCTCCCCGAATTCGCCGGGCGCCTGCAGCGCGAAGACGGTCGAGCGGATGTGCCGGATCGTCTCGTCCAGCTCGTCGATGGCGTGGCGGAGGCGACCGGCCCCCTCGGGCCGCTCCATCATCCGCACAGTGCTCGTCAGCATCATGGCGACGGCGAACAGACGCTGGATCACCACGTCATGAAGATCCTTGGCGATCCGGTCGCGGTCCTCGAGCAGCCGCAGCCGCTCCGTGTCCCGCCGGGACTCCGCCAACTCCAGCGCGATCGCCGCGTGCCCGGCGAAGGCGTGCAGCATCCGTGACTCCGCCGCGGTGAACGAGGCGCCGCCCTTCCGTTTGCACACGGAGAGAACCCCACGAACGGCCTCGGCCTTGCCGATCGGAACCGCGACGACCGGTCCCGCGGGCATCCGCCCCGCGACCACGGCCGGCATGCCGGCCTCGGCGAAGTCGTCCACCATGACCGGCCTGCCGAGCGTGAACGCCCGCCCGCCGAGCGACCCCTCGACCGGGACCTCCGAACGGGCGATGTCCAGGGCCGCCGGGCCGTCCGCGACGACGACGTGCAACGTGGTTCGATCCTCTCCCGGCAGGAGGACGGCCGACACGTCGCCGCCCGTCATCTCCCTGGCCCGGCGCGCCATGAGGGCGAGCACGTCGTCGGAGGAGACCCCACAGAGCAGATCAGTCGTGACCTGCGACGACGCCTCCAGCCACAGCTCCCTGCGCCGGCTCTCCTCATAGAGCCGCGCGTTCTCGATCGCGACCCCCGCGGCCCCGGCCAAGGTGGTCACCATGGCCTCGTCCTGCTCGTCGAAGTCGCCGCCGTCGAGCTTCTCGACGAGACACAGATGGCCGACGGCCTCGCCTCGGACCAGGACGGGCACGCCCAGGAACGCCTGGGCGGAACCGCTGCGCGCCAGCCTCACCGGTCTGTGGTCCTCGGTGAGCAGGCGCGGCGGCTCCACACCGCCGACCTCGGCGACGTCGAAATCGGCGCCGTCGGCCTTGATCAAGGCTCCGCGGCGCGCGTCGACCAGGGAAGTGGCCGCTCGCACGATCCGGCAGGTCACCGTCTCGGGATCGAGATCGCCGCCGACGGCGAGGAGAGCCTCCAGCAGCGCGTTCACACGGTCACGGGAGACCCGCACAGTGTCGAAGCGCGTCTGCGGCTCAGTCACCGGCTCGCCCAGCCGCACCGGGCGACGCTCCCTCTCGCCCATATCGTGAATTGTCGCACCCGTGCAGGTCAGCGCCCATCCCAAGGGGGTAATGGCATGGCCGCGCGGGTCATGGCACCCCAAGGTCACGGCACCGCCCTGCCCGTTCCGCACCCGGGGTTCCCCGACTCGGGCGCGCTATCCGGATCCGGGTTCCCGGCGGGGACCGGGATGATGGACCTGTGCGCGCTCGCCCGGTCTCCCCTTCGCTCCTTGTGGAAGAACTCGCCGACCGCATCGCGTCCGAGCCTCGCGACTCGTGGCTGCGGGTCGCCGTCGACGGCGCGCCTCCCACCGGGCCAGGGCGGCTGGCGGACGAACTCGTCACTCCGCTGCGCGTGCGGGGGCGCGAGGTCGTCCGGGTGTCGGCCGCCGACTTCCTGCGCCCGGCCTCCCTCCGGTTCGAGTTCGGCCGTACGGATCCCGACGTCTTCTACGCCGAATGGCTGGACGCCGCGGGGCTGACCAGGGAGGTCCTCGGCCCGCTGGAGCCCGGCCGTACGGGCAGGGTCCTTCCGGCGCTGTGGGACAGCGTCAGGGATCGGGCCACTCGCGCCCCCTACGTGACGCTGCCGCCAGGCGGCGTCGCTCTGGTGGACGGCCCGCTCCTGCTCGCCCACGCGCTGCCCTTCGACCTGACCGTGCACCTGTCGTTGTCGCCGGCCGCCCTCACCCGCCGTATGGCCGCGGAGGAGCAGTGGACGTTGCCCGCCTACGACCGGTACGAGCGGGAGATCGAGCCCTCCCGGACGGCCGACGTGGTGATCCGGATGGAGGACCCGCGCCACCCCGCGGTGATCACCCAACGGTGAGCCGAGACGGCGGTCACATGCCGCACGTCTCCAGCAGGCGCAGCCAAGGCCGTACATTTTGGGCATGAGCAACCTGGAACAGGACCCGCTGGAGACGGTGTGCGTCGGGACGGCGCCGGATGGCCCGGTCGCGGAGTTCCTCACCGGACGCGACGTCGTGCTCGGCGGTCCGCGGGGAATGAAGGTGACCAGGACCCTGCCGAACCGCGATCGCCGGATGGTCGGGGCCTGGTGTTTCATCGACTACTACGGGCCGGAGACGGCCGTCATGCGCCTTCCTCCACATCCGCACACCGGGCTGCAGACCGTCAGCTGGCTGGTCCAGGGCGAGATCCTGCACCGGGACAGCGTCGGCAGCGAGCAGCTCGTCAAGCCGGGCCAGCTCAACCTCATGACGGCGGGCCGGGCGATCTCCCATTCGGAGGAGTCGCCGGGTGAGACGGTCCTGCACGGAGTGCAGCTGTGGATCGCCCTTCCCGACTCCCAGCGGAAGGTCGCCCCTCACTTCGAGCACCATCAGGCCCTTCCCGAGCTGGGTGGCGCCGGCGCGAGCGTGACGGTCATCCTCGGCGAGCTGGGCGGCGCGACGTCCCCCGCGCAGACCTACACCCCTCTGGTCGGAGCCGAGATCAATCTGGACGGCGGCGCCGAGATCACAATTCCGCTGCGCCCCGACTTCGAGCACGCCCTGTTGGGACTCACCGGAGCGGTCGAGGTCGCGGAGACGGAGACAGCGCAGGAGACGGAGGCAGAGACAGGGACCGAGGCAGGGTCCGAGGCAGGGTCCGAGGCAGGGACCGAGGCAGGGACCGAGACGGGGACGGACGGCGGCGAAGACGCCGTGCTCGAACCCGGCCCCCTGCTCTACCTCGGCTCCGGCCGGGACCATCTCTCGCTGCGCGCCCGCAGGCCCGCGCGACTGCTGCTCATCGGGGGCGAGCCGTTCGAGGAAGAGATCATCATGTGGTGGAACTTCGTCGGCCGTACTCACGAGGAGATCGCCGGCTACCGCGAGGAGTGGACCACAGGCACGGCCTTCGGCACGGTCGACGGCTTCGACGGCGCCGCGCTGCCCGCCCCCACCCTGCCCGTGACGCCGATGAGACCGCGCGGCCGCCGCAGGTAGCGATCCCGCGGGTCGTGCCTGGTGAGACCACGCCGTACGGGGGTAACGCTGAGGGCATGACCACAGAATCGGATCAGCTTGCGGATCTCGACCCGTTCGAGATCTTCGACGACGAGGCGCGACGGCTGGACCGGTTCTTCTCGTCCCTCGACGAGCAGGGCTGGGACCAACCGTCGCGGTGTGCGGGATGGACCGTCCGCGATGTTCTCGGCCACCTCGCGGGCGAGGAGCTCTACAACCAGGCCTGCCTCGACGAGGACATCGCCGGCTTCTTCGAGATGCTCGGCAGAGAGGGAGTGGAGCGGGGTTTCGACGCCTTCAACGAGTGGTGCATACGACGTCGACACGAGGTGCCGGTGGCCGACGTGCTGCGGGAGTGGCGCACCAAGAACGGTGAGACCCGCCGCCGGATGCGCGCCCTCGGCCGCGACGCCATGATCGCGACCTCCGTCGGCCCCTACCCGGCCGGCCTGCAGACCTTCCACTACGCCTCGGAGTACGCGACGCACGCCGACGACATCGGCGCGCCCGTCACCGGCAAGGAGGCCGGAGCCCGGCTCAACTGGCGGACGCGCTTCGCCGAGTTCGTGCTCGACGAGGTCGGGTCCAGCGCCCACGTCGAAACCGGACCGGGACGGGTCTCCGTGCGGATCGACAACATGAGCACCCGGCTGGATCCGGAGGAGTTCGTCGAGGCCACCGTGGGTCGGCTGCCGGACGATCACCCGCTTGATCCGCGGGTGCGCAGCGCGCTGCGCTGCCTGGCGTGACACGCCGAGATCCGGAAGGCCGCCGGGAGAACGGGTGAGAGGTCTCCGCGCCCGCTACGGCTGCCGGCGCCGTGGATGCGGTGCACCGAGGCCGGAAAGCCGGCCGCCGGACGCGGAGACCCAGGTAATAAGACCGCCAGGGGGCACTCGACGACAGTCGTGCCGCTGCCCGCGCCCACCGGCCGCGCCGGACGCCCCTGCGTGCCCGCCGTCGAGGTCCGCTGAGAACGGCGCGGCTCCTGTTGCGGCCACAGGCACACCGGCCGATGCGGGGGCCAGTGCGGTGGCCGGCGCAGGGATCGGTGTGGCGGCGGGGGCCGTCGTGAGGACCGCTGCAGGATCAGCAGCCAGGCCGGCGGCAGCAGCAGGATCGCCGCCACGGCCAGGAACCGCATGTACTGCACGGGCCGCGTGAGCTGGACGGACTGCGCGGATCGTACGGACCGAGCAGGCTGGACGGACCGCACGGACTGGGCGGCGGACTGGGCGGCGGACCGGACGGGCGCCGCCGGGCTCGTCGTCGGATCGGCCGACGACGACGGCCGGAAGCCGATCGGCGGCATGGACGAGATCGCCAGGACCTGAGGCGTAGACGGGCTCCCCCTCTCACCACCGAGCCGGACACCCCCGGTTCCGTTCGAACCGGTGCCGGACACCGGGCGGGTGCCCTGCCACGCGGGACTGGGAGCACCGGGCCGTGCGGACGGACGCCGTGCGCGCCGACGGGCGGCGGGCCGCCTGCGGCGGTCGTCCGGACACGATCTCCTCGGCGGAGCGGTGGCCCGGCGCAGTGCCGGAGCGGAAATGGCGGGTGCGATATTCACACCCGATAAGACGGGGTCCATGACCCTGAGTATGAACGTCTGTTGATAGGACGTGCGCACTGATAAATGCCTCAATGTGGAGTCCCCACGCAACTCATCCCGTGGAGGCGGTTTGCCGGGGGGATCCGGACGTGTCGCTCATCCAATCGTGCAGGCGATTGGCGGCGGCACGTCAACCATGCACCGAGATCGGCCGCAATCGCAATCAGGCGCGCCCATTCATTTAGCACCCTGCAAATGACTTATCCCGAAATAATGGGCAGCAATGGAATATTCATAGATAAGTCGTCGGCGTGGTCCAGCTCTCACAGGGCGTTGCCCGGAACTCGCCGGCGCCAGGTGCGCCCTCAGCTCTCGTCGGCGACCGCCGGCGCGGTCTCGACCGCATTCTGTACGGCTTTCGCCCCCGACCAGATCGGCAGCGTGAGGATCATGGTGGTGCCGCCCCCGGGAGTCTCCTCGGGCAGGAGAGTGCCCCCCATGGCCTCCGCCAGCCCGCGCGACAGCGCCAGCCCGAGCCCGACGCCGGTGTGGTTGTCACGGTCGCCGAGCCGCTGGAACGGCATGAACACCCGGTCATGATCCTCGGGCGGGATGCCGGGACCACGGTCGATGACCCGGATCTGGACCTGCTCGCCGTGCCAGCTCGCGGTGACCAGCGTCCGCTCGGCCTCGGGGCTGTAGCGGACCGCGTTGGACATGACGTTGGCGAGGATCCGCTCGAGCAGGGCGGGGTCGGCGACCACCTCCGGGAAGTCCGGCGGGATGTCAGCCTGGACCCGACCGCTCAGATGGCCGAGATCGTCGACGGCCCTGGGGACGACCTCCTCGAGCGCCACCAGCTCCGCGGTGACGCCCAGCACTCCGGCCTGGAGGCGGCTCATGTCGAGCAGGTTCACCACGAGCCGGTTGAGCTTGACCAGGGACTCCTCGGCCGTCGCGAGCAGTTCGGAGCGGTCGTGCGGCGACCACTCGATGTCGGTGTTGCGCAGGCTCTCCACCGCGGCCTTCGCCGAGGCCAGCGGCGTCCTGAGGTCATGGCTTACGGCGGCGAGCAGCGCCGTGCGCATCTTGTCGGCCTCCGCGAGGGGCCTGACCTGTTCGGCCTCCCGCTCCAGCCGTTCCTGGCGCAGGACCACGGCCGCCTCCGCCGCGAACGCCTCCACGACCCTGCGGTCGGATGCGTCGAGCAGACGGCCGCGCAGGGCCAGCACGAGATCGTCGGCGATCGGCATCTCGGTGTCGGCGATCCCCGGACAGGTGCACGGCACCCCGCCGGTGGTGGCGACGATGCGCCACGCCTTCGGCTCGGACTTGTCGCCGAGGCTGGGCTCCACCTCCGGCCGCCGTTCGAGCAACGTGACCGAGGCGAGGCCGAAGATCTCCCTGAGCCGCGCGAGCAGCGACGGCAGTGCCGCCTCACCACGCAGGACGTGGCCGGCGAGCGCCGAGAGGACCTCGGCGTCGGCCCCCGCCCTGGCGGCCTCTCGGGTACGGCGGGCCGCGAGGTCGACGATCCAGCTGACCGAGCCCGCCACGAGCACGAACACGATCAGGGCCAGCAGGTTCTCCGGATTGGCGATCGTCCAGGTGTGCAGGGGCGGCGTGAAATACCAGTTGAGCAGCAGGAATCCGCCGACGGCCGCCGTAACGGCCGGCCACATGCCGCCCACGAGGGCCACTCCGACCACGGCCACCAGGAAGAGCAGGATCTGGCTCGGCAGGGTCAGCTCCCCGCGCAGCGGGAGCAGCGCCGCCGTCAGGGCGGGCACGCCGAGCAGGGCGAGCAACCAGCCGGCCAGCCTTCTGTTCCTGGTCAGCGCGGCCCTCGAGGGCGCGGGACGCCGTCCCTTGCTGACCTCGTCATGCGTGATCATGTGCACGTCGATGGCCCCGGACAGCGTGGTCACGGTGAAACCGACACCCCGTGAGAACAGCTGGGCCAGGCGGCCGCGGCGGGAGACCCCCATCACGAGCTGGGTGGCGTTCACTCCCCGGGCGAAGTCGAGCAACGCCCGGGGGACGTCGTTCCCCACCACCTGGTGGTAGGACCCGCCCAGGCTCTCCACGAGCGCGCGTTGCGTGGTGAGGCCCACGGGGTCCGTGCCGCTCAGCCCGTCGGCCTGCGTGACGTGGACGGCGAGCAGGTCGGCGCCCTTGGTCCTGGCCGCGATCCGCGCCGCCCGCCTGATCAGCGTGTCGCCCTCGGGGCCCCCCGTCAGGGCGACCACCACCCGCTCACGCGTCTCCCACGTGCCCGCGATCCCGTGCTCGGTCCGGTAGCGCTCGAGTTGCTCGTCGACCTTTCCCGCGACCCACAGCAGCGCCAGCTCGCGCAGCGCCGTGAGGTTGCCCACCCGGAAGTAGTTCGACAGCGCCGCGTCGACCTTCTCCGGGAGATAGACGTTGCCGTGCGCCATCCGGCGGCGCAGCGCCTCCGGCGACATGTCCACCAGTTCGACCTGGTCGGCACGCCGCACCACCTCGTCCGGCACGGTCTCGCGCTGCGGGACTCCGGTGATCTGCCGGGCGACGTCGTTGACCGACTCCAGGTGCTGGATGTTCACCGTCGAGACGACGTCGATGCCCGCCTCGAGGATCTCCTCGATGTCCTCCCACCGCTTGGCGTTGCGTGAGCCGGGGACGTTCGTGTGCGCCAGCTCGTCGAGCAGCGCCACCTTCGGGCGCCGGGCGATCACCGCGTCCACGTCGAGCTCGGTGAAGGTCGTGTCCCGATACAGGACGGTCCGCCGTGGGATGATCTCCATTCCCACGAGGAGCTCGGCCGTGTGCGGGCGGTCATGGGTCTCGACGAAGCCGACGACCACGTCCCGGCCGCGCTGCATCGCCCGGCGGCCTTCGCCGAGCATGGAGAACGTCTTGCCGACGCCTGGGGCGGCCCCCAAATAGATCCGCAGTCGCCCGCGTGGCATCCAGACCCTCCCGAGTCTGTCGAGGGCGAGATCGGGCCCGAACGCCTGCCGCGGGCACGCCCATGAATCCCCCGGCTGAATCCCAAGGTACGGCCGGCCGTTCAAAGCCTCGACGGGCCGCCTCGCGTCAGCAAACCCCGAATCGGGTCCAGGCTCGGCGATATTGACGCTCCGCATACGCCACCGGGCCGGAAATTGACGGATTTTATACGTTTCATCCCATTATTGACCGGGTGTCCGACCTGGAGACACGCGCGGCCGGCCCCGGCCGTACAGGCCCGGGACCGGCCACGGCGCGGCGGCGTCAGTTACGCGAGCGGCGCAGGCCGAGGACGCCCACAGCGGTGCCGATCAGGCCGACGGCGATGCCGACGGCGCCGATCGCCCGGGCGGTGGAGTCCGAATCCGCGACCTCCGGCGGGGCGGCGTGCCCGGCGTCTCCGAGCACGGTGGCCGTGGGCGCCGGGGACGGTGCGGCGCCGGAGGCGTCCTCGTCGGTTCCGGCGACCAGCTTGAGCGCGGGCACCGGGTGCTCGGCCTCGGAGCCGTCCGCCTTGGGCTCGTCCGCCCACTTCACGACCTCCCCGTTGGAGTAGGTCTGCGTGGCCGGGAAGTCCAGCTCGTCGACGGTCTTGGGCAGCGGGCCGACCGACACCTCGAACTCCTGGAACTGCCCGGCGCTGATCTCCCCGCCGCTCCAGGTGATCTTCAGGACCGACTCGGTGACCGTGTCCCCGTCGTCGTTGACGACCGGCTTGGGCAGCTTGCCCTGGGTCACCTTGACGTCCCACCCCGGAATCGGCCGGACCGAGACGAAGGGCAGCGGGTGGTCGGTCGGGAAGTCGACCTCCACCTTGGTGGTGGACGCGTCGTCACGCTCGTTCGGCACCCGGAACGCGACCTTGGTCCAGCTGCCCTTCACGGCACTGCCGGGGTTGATCGTGACGTGGGCGAGGGCCGGTACGGCCAGGCCGACGGTGAGGGCCAGGGCTCCGGCGGTGACGGCGCCGGCACGGCGGAACGCGGCGTTGAACGCCATGGGAATCTCCACTTCTGGGTTACGGGGAAGGACGATGACCCGTTCACGGGAACGGCGACAGCGCGCGAGCCGTACCGGAAGCGTCCCTGACCGCAGATCAGGCGGAGATCACGGAGATCACGGAGATCACGGAGACCACGAGATCGCGGAGATCACGCGGAAGACGTCCCGGCGGCGCGCACGAGAAGGCGCGGTGCGGCGGGACGGGGCGGTCCGCGCCGGGTGACGGCGTGGAGCAGCACCCGGCCGGGACGGACACGCGAGACGGTGGAGAGGAAGCCGAAGGACCGGGGCAGGACCGGCGCCGGTTCCCGGGACAGGACCGCGAGGAGGGCGCGCAACGAGCCCGTGGCCCGCGCGCCCGCCCGGCGCAGCAGCGACCACAACGCGATCTCACCGCGGGCCAGCCACCAGCCGGTGATCAGCGTGGCGGTGAGGTGGGCGATGATCATGCCCAGGTCGACGCCGAGGCCGCCGTGCGCGTGGACGGCGGGGAGCGCCGACGCGGCGGCCGGGGCCGTACGGTCGAACAGTTCGTGGAGGGACGCCTGCGCGACCACCAGCAGGACGCTGATCGTGGAGGCGCTGCGCTCACGTCCGGCCATGCCCGCCGCGACGGCCAGCACGACGGCTCCCGCCGCCAGCGCCGTCGTGAACGAGGGGATCGATCCGCCACCCAGCCGGTGCGCACCGACGGCCAACATCACGCACACGATGGCGAAGAACGCCGATCGCGCGAGACGAAGGGGTAACCGGGCGCGCATAACGTCCCACATGGTCTCACGTCGGCCGATTGGCGCAAGCCGACTTCATGAGTTTTCCGGAGGGTCAGGGCGGCCGTCAGGGGAGCCAGGAGACCTTGCCGCGGAGCAGGCCGTATCCGACGAAGGCCACGGAGTCGATCAGCGTGTGGGCGACAATCAGGGGCGTCGCCCGTCCCCAGCGCTGGTAGAGCCGCCCGAAGATCAGGCCCATCACCACGTTTCCGATGAATCCGCCGAAGCCCTGGTAGAGGTGGTACGAGCCGCGCAGCAGCGACGCGACGACCACCGAACGCCAGGGCGACCAGCCGCGCTGGGCGAGCCGGTGCAGGAGGTATCCGGCGACCAGCACCTCTTCGAGCACGCCGTTCTGTGCGGCGCCGAGGAGCAGGATCGGCACCCGCCACCATTCGGGGGGCAGCGACTCGGGGACGACGTTCAGGTTGATCCCGGAGCTGAACGCCACCAGATAGAAGGCCAGGCCGGAGCCGCCGATGGCCGCCGCGAGCGCGGCGCCCCTGAGCAGGTCACGGCCCGGTTCGCGCAGGTCGACGCCGATCGTCCGCATGGACTCGCCCGACCGGGCGAGCAGGTAGGCGACCAGCCCGACGGGGGCCACGTTCACGGTGATCTCGGCCACCTGGAGGGTGAGGTCCAGCCAGGGCCTGCCGGGCGCGAGCGATCCGATGAGGAGGGCCTGCTGCCCGCTGAGCGACTTGGGCGCGGTCAGCGCGCCGATCAGGCGGATGAGCGCGAACAGGGCGCTGGCGCCGAGCGACACGGAGAAGACGGCGACGATCTCCGGCCCGATGAGCCTGGGGGTCAGCCCGCGTAGATCGGCCGTGACCTGGGAACCGGGCTCGGAGCCGGACTGGGGGGTCGCGGTCACCGGCCCGCGCCGCCCATGGCCGGGCCCTCCGTCGCGGCGGTTACCCTGTGGCGGGTGGAGGCGTCGTCGTCCATGCCCGCAGGCTAGTCGTAGAAGGGCTGCGGTGCTCGATCGGCCCCGGGGCGTCGGGACGCCCGGACGCGACGTGCGACGACGCGGCCCGGCCCGAGCCTGAAGGAGAAGACAATGCGAGACGACGGTTCATCCGCGACCCCTTCCGCAGGCGTGCCGGCCGGGCTCACGCGGACGAGACAGGCGCTGCACGGCGTGGCCGAGCTGATCATGGCCGGCCCCCAGTACCGGACGAGCGGCACCATCCGGCTGCGCGTCGTCGCCGGAGGGTTCGCCACCGTCTCCACACCCGACCTGCGCGTCGACGGCGACTCGCTGATCACCGAGACCGGAGACATGCTGCCACTCCACGGGGTCACCTACGCCTCGCTGGCGGAGGCGGCGGGCGTCGAGGCGGGCGCGCCCGAGGGGCTCTACCAGGACGGTTCGGGCGCCGATCCGGGTCAGAGCGTGAACGTCGAGGCGGATGCCGCGGCCTACCTGACGCACTGCCTCGCCAGGGGCGACACCGAGCTTCGCCGCCTGGCCTCCGCGGCCGGTCAGGAGATGGCTCCCGTGCTCTGGCCGGAGCACTTCGATCTCGCCATCACCCTCGACGAGGTCAACTACGGCGTCTCCCTCGGCGACTCGGCGATCGACGAGCCCTACGCCTACGTCGGGCCCTGGCGTCCTCGCGAGGGCGACTTCTGGAACATGCCGTTCGGCGCCGCCCGGCCGTTGGGCGACCTCGCCGAGACCGGAGCCCTGGCGGCGTTCCTCGAGGAGGGCCGCCGCCGGACGGGCGACGCGGGCTGACCCGCCCTCGCCGAATCGGCGGGGACGGGTCGGCCGGGCCGGGTCCCGGTCAGTACGGCAGGGCCCGGGTGGCGTAGGGCGCGGCCACGAAGGGCGCCTTGAACTTCGGGAAGGCCACGGTGCTGGCGTTGCCGTCGGAGGTGAAGCGGTCGGTGGCGTTGGCGTTCAGCCAGTCCAGCCACGCGGTGGAGCAGAACTTCACGCAGTCGCCGACCTTCTCCTTGGATCGGATGCGCGGGATGCCCACCGGATCGAAGTCCTTCGTGTACGGAGAGGGCGCCGGGGTGTAGCCGGCCAGGAACACGCCGCGGAAGTCGTAGCTCGCGCCCGCTCCCGATCCCTTCATCGCCCACTTCTTGTCGTGCGGCTGGTTGCCGTACGGCAGGGCGAGCGTGACGGGAGAGAACTTGATCAGCGAGGTGACCAGCTTCTGCCCCGCGCCGATCTGCTCCTCGACCTCCTTCTCCGGCTTGCCGAGCAGGTTGAGGTGGTCGCGGGTGTGGTTGCCGATGTCGAAACCGTGGTCCTTGAGCCACTCGAGGACCTGGGTCTGCTCCTCCGGCTTGGCCATGCCGAACAGGTCGCGGATCACGTAGAAGGTGGCGACGGGCCGGAAGCCCGGGTGCTTCTTCGCCACGTCCATCAGGATGCCGACGGCGGTGTCGGGCTTCGGGTTGCCCATGCCGTCCAGGGTGAGCTGCGACGGCGATGAGTCGTCGAAGGTCAGCACGACGGGATGCTTGCCCGCCGGAATTCCGATCTTGCCGGTGACGTACTCGGCCGCGGTGATCGGGACGTAGTCCTCCTTGGCCAGGCGCTCCAGCTCGGCCCGGAACTGCTCGGGCGTGCGGTCGTCGCCGGGCGGCGGGTTCTTGATGATCCGGTGATACATGATCACGGGGATCTGACCCAGCTCGTTGGCCTTCGCCTTGGCCGCGACCTCGGTCTCGGTTTTCTTCTCCGAGGCCGCGGCGGCCATGTTCCTCGCCTTGGCGCGAGCCGCGGCGGCCTTTTCGTCCGCTTCTCCCCCGGACATGCACGCGGCGGACAGCGCGGCGACGCTGAGCGACGCTACCCCCACGCCGAAGACCCTCAAGCGTCCCATGGCTCCCCTTCCAACGGGCACCGGATGACGATGAGTGACTTCCTACCCCGGACCATGGTCGAACTCACGGAGAGTGGGACAAACATCACCCAGCGTGAATCTCCGTGATGCTTACCGTCCGCGACGCTTGGCGTCAGGACCGAAGGGGTGTCCGGCCACCTCAGGCGAGGGCGGCGGAGCCCGCGCTCACACCCGCGCTCACGTCTGTGCCTACACCTGGGGCTCGGCGCTGAACACGGTCCCGTCGCCGGACAACTCGACCGGACCGTCCGAGGCCGGCACGAACACCGACTCTCCGGGGTGCAGCTTCACTTCCGCGTCCTGCCGGGCGACCGTCACGACGCCCTCCGTGCAGACCACGATCCTGGCCACCGCCCGGTCGAGGACGTGACCGTCGCCGGAGGTGATCCGGCGAAGCAGGAACTCGCGGGCGGGCGGCACATAGGCGTCGCCGTCCTGGACGACCTGCAGCGGCTGGGCGTCCGGCACGGTGATCCGCAGCAGTTCCTCGACGTCGATCCGCTTGCCGGTGAGACCCGCCCTGAGGACGTTGTCCGACCCGGCCATGATCTCGACGCCGAACCCGTCGAGGTAACAGTGGAGCACGCCGGCCCCGAGGTAGAGCGCCTCGCCCGGAGCCAGCTCGTGCCGGTGCATCAGCAACGGCGCCAGCACGGCGGGATCCTCCGGGTACTGCCGGGCCAGCCAGCAGACCAGCTCGTAGTCGGCCAGGTGGACCGAGGCCGCCGCCCACACGATCGTGTCGACCAGCTCACGCTTGGAGCCGGGCCACTCCAGCAGCACGCGCAGGGCGCCGAGCACGTCGTCGGCCGCCAGGCGCGACACGACCGGCTGCAGCGCCTCCACCTGCAGCCGCTCGACCAGCATCGCCGACTGAGCGGCCGGCCGGAATCCGGCGAGACCGGAGAACGGGGTCAGGGCGCAGATCATCTCGGGCTTGTGCCACGGGTCGGAGTAGTTGGAGTCCCCCCGCGCGAAGGCCTCGGCCGCCTGCTCGGAGGTGGGGTGCACCTGGAGCGACAGCGGCTGGTCGACCGCGATCAGCTTCATCAGGTACGGCAGGCGCTGCCCGAACCGCTCGATGGACGGTTCACCCAGGCTGCCCACGGGATCTGCCGCGACCACCTGGTCGAGGGTCGTCTCGGCGCCGTCCCGCACCAGGCGCGACGGACCCGACGGGTGCGCCCCCAGCCACATCTCGGCCTCGGGGCCGGCGGCCGCCCTGCCGGTCAGGCCGGCGATGGCCGTCCGGGAGCCCCACGCATAGTCCTTGATCGGGTTGGAGAGCGGATCCACGTGCTTCTGTCCCTCATGGCCGGCGGATGTGCCCCGGGGCGGGCACAGTGAGGTCCGAGCCTAACAACGCCCGGGTGCACAGGACTCGGGTGGTGGGTGAACTGTGGGAGACGACACCTCCGCTCCGACGGCGGAGGCCTGGGACGGCGGCGGCACACCTCTCCGGGCGGCACCGCACCGGCCCGTGATTAAGAGAACAACACTCCGCTCACCAAAGCAGCGAAAAGTCGCCGATCACGAGATCGTGGACGGCTAGCGTCATCGCCGACTCATCCGTTTCGCATACGAGTCAGGGATGGCTCCCCACCCTCCGGAACAGGCGGGCCCGCGCCGGGCCCGGCCCTCCCCACCGCGACGGTCCAGCAGGCGGCAGGGAGGAGTGAGTGGTAGATGGTCGAGCATCCGCGGTACCGACTCCAGGTCCCGTGCCCTCCGTCGCACGGAGCGATCACCCGGAAGCGACGCGGACCACCCGGTCATCGCAACAATCATCACTGGATTTCTCGGCATTTTTCACAACTTTTCGCCTCGCACTCGCATCTATAAAGAGGAAAGCGGGGGCGTGAACACCGCTCGCGAACTGCGTGCCGGTGGCTGGAAGCGAACACTCAGAATCCATCGCTACACTTGCCCCGGTTTGCCGCGCTGGCTCTCGATTTGGGCGTAAGCCCAGGTCCGAACCTCAGGAGTCATGAAGAGTGGGTCTCGTCGACGTCCGGCCCGCGCCACCAGTAGAGGATCCGCCGGCGGCACCGCGTATCGTGCCGAAATGGCGGGCCTGGCTGTGGACGGTGCTCGCGGCGGTGCTCGGGGTGCTCGTCGGCGCGTCGAGCTTCGTGGTCTCGGGATACTTCAAGCTGAGCGGCAACGTCCGGCACGAGCAGGTGACCCCGCAGGAACTCGGCACGCGGCCGGCGAAGATCAGCCAGGCGCTCAACGTCCTGATCGTCGGCTCCGACCAGCGCAACGGCTCGAACGCGAAATACGGCAAGTTCGTCGGGGAGCGGACCGACACCATCATCCTCGCCCACATCTCCCCGGACCGGGACGGCGCCGTCCTGATCAGCTTCCCCCGTGACTCTCTCGTCCAGCTGCCCTCCTGCCCGGCCAAGAAGGGCCTCACCGGGCAGCACCCCCACGTCGGGATGATCAACGAGTCGTTCAACTCCGGCGGCATCGCCTGCACCTGGAAGACGATCGAGACCCTGACGGGCATCCACATCGACCACTTCGTCAAGGTCGACTTCACCGGCTTCAAGTCCATGGTGGACTCGCTCGGCGGCGTGCCGGTGTGCCTTCCGCAGCCGATCAACGACACCAAGGCGCTGCTCCACCTGACCGCGGGCAAGCACACGCTCCAGGGCGAGCAGGCGCTCGGCTACGTCAGAGCCCGATACAGCATCGGCGACGGATCCGACATCGGCCGCATCCAGCGCCAGCAGATGTTCCTCGCCTCCATGGCGAAGAAGGCGATGAGCGGCGAGACGCTGACCAACCCCCAGACGCTGTTCGGCTTCCTCGACGCCATGACGAAGTCGATCACCACGGACCCGGACCTCACCGTGGGTGTGCTGAAGGACCTCGCGATGAGCGCCAAGGGCCTGACCGCGGGGCAGATCCGCTTCGTGACCACGCCCTGGCGTTACTCGGTCTCGAACCCGGGCCGGGTGGAATGGGTCGAACCCCAGGCCGACAGCCTGTTCAAGATGGTCGCGGCCGACCAGATCGCCGACAACGTCAAGAGCGGCGAACAGAAGATCCCCAAGTCGCAGGTCCAGATCATCGTCCAGAACGGCTCGGGCCGGCAGGGGCTCGGCCCACAGGTCGCGGCGCAGCTCGAGCAGCGCGGCTACCACGTCGTGAAGGTCGCGTCCGCGAAGAAGCCGTCGAAGAAGACGCTGGTCAAGTACGGGCCCAACGGCGAGAGCCGGGCGCCGCGCCTGGTCGGCGAACTGAAGAAGTCGAAGACCCAGGCCGTGCACGACACCGACACCGAGTCGCTCGTCCTGGTCGTCGGAGCGGACTGGGCGGGCCTCAAGTCGCCCAAGTCGCTGGACGACGTGGACGGCTTCGACGCCACCCAGGACACCTGCGCGGCCTCCTGAGCGACCGGATACCTGAGACAGGGCCCCTGGACGGACCGCTCCTCAGCCGGGGACCCTGCCCCTCGACGGTCCGCGCCCCTGGACGGGCCACGCCCCGGACGGGACCCCGCCCGGAACGGATCACCAAAGGTTCACCGACGACGAATCGCCCGGCCGAGCACGATGCTCGGCCGGGCGATCACATTTCCGGCGCTGGACGTCGGGGCGTCCCGGCAGCCGAGGGACGCGCGGACCCTCGCGTCGAGGACCGCGCGCGTCCCCAGAACGGTCAGCTCAGAACAGCCGGCCCGGAACAGTCCGGCCCAGAACAGTCAGTCCAGAACAGTCAGCTCCGGCCCGGAACAGCCGGCTCAGAACAGCCAGCCGAACAGGCCGCCGCCACCGTTGTCGTCACCGCCGCCGTTCTGGCTGGGCGTCGGGGTCGCCGTCGTCCGCGTCGGCTTCGGGGTGGGGGTCGGCTTGGGCGCCGCCGGTGTGGAGGTCTGGGGAGCCGTGGGAGTGGCCGTGGGCTTGTGCGAGGCCGGGGCCTTGGTGACGGTGGCACTCGGTGAGGCCGTGGTGCGAGGGGTGGCCTTCGGCGTCGCCGTCGTCACGGGCGTCACCGGCGTCAGGACGTCACCCGGATCCGCCTCCTCCGACGTGGCGGGGTCGTCGACCGGCACGACCGTGGCCTTCGCCGAGGCGGCCGGCGGCTTCGCGGTGCATCCGCCGGACGGGCAGGGGTCGGCCGACGGTTGCCCGACCCAGGCCGCCAGCGCCCAGATCGCGCCGATCACGACCGCCGCGACCGCTCCCGCCCGCAACAGCACGCTCTTGCGCCCGCTCTCGGGGACCTCGCCGGGACGTGGTCCGTCCCGCCATCCGGACCCGAGGAAACCACTCGGCTCGGCGCCGCCGTCCTCATACGGGCGCCGCCTGCCGTCGGGGTCGTCGCCGCGCATGTCGGCGGCGTTCCATTCGCCGGTTGCCTCCCACTCGTCGGTGGCGTCGCGCCTCGCGTCCCAGTCGGCGCGGGAGTCGTCCCGGCCGTCCCAGTCGCCGCGGGAGTGATCGCGGCCGTCCCAGTCGCCATCGGCCTCGCCGCGGCCGCGATCGGCCCACTCGTCGCGCGGCTCACCGGAGTCGAGCGCCTCGTGGGCGGCTCCGTCCTCACCGCCGACGCGTTCACGATCGGCCTTCCGTCTCCACTCGTTGGAGAGGAGATCACCGCCGCTGTCCTCAAGGGAGCGGCGATCCGCCGTGTCGTCGAGATCCTCAGACCAGTACTGCTCTCCCTCCACTCCGTGCGGTCCGCTGCGTGAGACGTACGGCCGAACGAAAGATCCGTTCTGATCCATGGAGTCGTCAGAGCCAGGGTCGACCATGACGGTCCTTCCTATAGCCAGGCTTGCTCGCGCAACTTCTTAGCATCATCCGACACCAGTTGTACGGAAATTTCACAACAATCACTGTAAACACAGTGATCGACACCTGCCCCGACGCTGATTTCCCAAGGTAGAGCCCAAGATCTCGTCACGTGCCTCTGTAAAGGCCGGGAGCTGGGCACATCCGGCCTGTCGGACAACGATCAGGTCATGAGGTGCGAATGCGGGGCGAACGGGCGGCCGTCTGCCGGGTGCTGGCGCTCACCCTGGGCTCGGCGGCCCTGTGGGGCCTCGCCCATCTGATCGCCGGACGGACCCGGGCCGGCCTCGCCCTGGCGACCCTGTACGTGTTGCTGCTCGGGACGGTCATGACCGCGGTCACCGCGCTGCGCCCGGCCCTGTTCCGGTTGCTCGTGCAGCCCGAGTGGCTGGGCCGGCTGATCATCGCCGCGCTGTCCGTGGCGGTGATCTGGTCGGCCGTCGTCGTACGCTCCTACTTCCTCGTACGGCCGGCCGAACTGAGCGATCGCGGACGCCGCCTCAGCAGTGGCGTCGTCGCGCTGATCTGTGTCGCGCTGGTCGCTCCGCTCGCGGTCGCGAGCCGGATCGCCTACGTCTCGCGCGACGTGCTGACCGCCCTCTTCGCGTCGGCGGAAGACGGCCCATGGGGCGAGCGGGCCAGGCTGAACGTCCTGCTCGTCGGCGCGGACGCGGCCAAGAACCGTCCCGGCGCGCGGACCGACAGCCTGACCGTGGCGAGCGTCGACACCCGCACCGGGCAGACCGTGCTGTTCGGGCTCCCCCGCAACCTGGAGCACGTGCCGCTGCCGCCGGGCCCCGCGCGCGACATGTTCCCCTGGGGGTTCCAGGGGACGAGCACCACCACGCCGGGCCTGCTCAACGAGGTCTACGAATGGGGCGCCGACCACCCGGAGACCGGCCCGGGACTGGAGGCGCACGACAGAGGGATCGCGCTGCTCAAGGGCACGGTCGGCGAGATTCTCGGAATCCCCGTCGACTACTACGCGATGGTGGACATGCGGGGGTTCCGCCAGGTCGTCGACGCCATGGGCGGCGTCCGGGTCGCCATCAGGCAGGACATTCCGTACGGGCTGGAGGGCGGGGTGCTCCCGGCGGGCACGCGCCTGCTCGACGGCGAGCAGGCGCTGTGGTTCGGACGCTCGCGGACCGGTAGCGACGACTACACGCGCATGGCGCGCCAGAAGTGCCTGCTCAACGACATGGCCAAGCAGGCCGACGCGATGACCGTGCTCCGGGGGTTCGAACGGATCGCGGACGCGGCCAAGCAGTACGTCAGGACCGACCTTCCGCAGCGCCAGCTGCCCGCTCTGGTCCAGTTGGCGGGGAAGGTGCGCGGCGCCGAGATCCGGAGCCTGTCGTTCGTGCCCCCACTGATCAACACGGCCGCCCCGGACTGGTGGCTCATCAAGAAGCGGGTCGCCCAGGCGTTGTCCGCGCGCCCCCGTCAGATCTCTCGCACCCCCACGCTCAGCCCGCCACCTGCGGCGACTTCCGCGACGACGCCGCAGGCCCTCGACGCGATCTGCTAGCCGCCGCCCGGTGACCGGGGATCGGCGCGATACCAAAAACCTACTCGACTTGACGGGAATCTACCTTCGGCTCTTTAATGACGACGAAGCCGACTTATTAAGTAGGAATAAGGGAGATGGGCATGAGAGTGCGCAGGCTCGGGGGTATCGCGGCGGCCGTCGTGGCGACCACAACCCTGGTCACCGCCTGCGGGGGAGGAGGCTCTGCCGGAGGGGACGGCAAGATCCAGCTGGCGCTGGTCGCCTACTCCACACCGCAGGCGGCGTTCGAGGACATCATCAAGGCGTACCAGAAGACGCCCGAGGGCAAGAACATCACCTTCACCCAGTCGTACGGCGCCTCCGGCGACCAGAGCCGCGCGGTCGCGTCCGGCCTCAAGGCCGACATCGTCGAGTTCTCGCTCGAGACCGACATCACCCGTCTCGTCGACGCCGGCCTCGTCGCCCCCGACTGGAACCAGAACGCCACCAAGGGGTTCCTGACCAAGTCGATCGCCGTCATCGGGACCCGCAAGGGCAACCCGAAGGGCATCAAGACCTGGGACGACCTCATCAAGCCCGGCACCGAGGTCATCACGCCCAACCCCTTCACCTCGGGCGGCGCCCGCTGGAACCTGCTCGCCGGCTACGGCGCCAAGTCGGGCAAGGGAGCCGACCAGGCGGCCGGGCTCGACTACGTCGGCAAGCTCCTCGCGAACGTGCCCGTCCAGGACGACAGCGGCCGCAAGTCGCTGCAGACCTTCGTCGGCGGCAAGGGCGACGCGATCATCACCTACGAGAACGAGGCGATCTTCGCCCAGCAGAACAACCAGCCGATCGACTACACCGTGCCCGACTCGACCATCCTGATCGAGAACCCGGTCGCCGTGACCAAGAACTCGGCCCACCCCAAGGAGGCGGCCGCCTTCCTGAAGTACCTCTACTCCTCCGAGGCCCAGACGATCTTCGCGAAGAACGGCTACCGCCCGGTGATCGACGGGGTGACGGGCTTCACCTTCCCGACCCCGCCGCAGCTGTTCACCATCAACGACCTCGGCGGCTGGCCGAAGGTCACCAAGGACTTCTTCGACGCCAAGACCGGTCTCGTCGCCGACATCGAGCGCAAGCTCGGCGTGGCGACGGAGAAGTGATCCGCGCGTGACCACCGACGTCGCCGTCCGCCCCGCCCCTCCGCCCGGAGCCCCGGGCGGAGGGGCGCGGCCGCGTTCGCGCTGGTCCGTACCCGGAGGCACCGCGCTCGGCGTGGGCTCCGCGGTCCTCTACCTGAGCCTGATCGTGCTGATCCCGCTGGCCGTGGTCGCCTGGCGGTCGGTCGACCAGGGCCCCGGGTACTTCTGGCGGGCGGTCACCACCCCCGACGCGTGGGCCGCCCTCACGCTCACGGTGGGCGCCTCGTTCCTGGTGGCGCTGATCAACCTCGTCATGGGCACGATCATCGCGTGGGTGCTGGTCCGCGACCGGTTCCCCGGCAAGGCGGTGGTCGACACGCTCATCGACCTGCCGTTCGCCCTTCCGACGATCGTCGCCGGACTCGTGCTCCTCGCGCTCTACGGCCCGGAGAGCCCGCTCGGGCTCAACCTGGCCTACAGCAGGGCCGGCGTCGTGCTCGCGTTGTTGTTCGTCACGCTCCCGTTCGTCGTCCGCACGGTGCAACCGGTGCTGCTGGAGCTCGACAAGGAGATGGAGCAGGCCGCCGCCTCCCTCGGGGCGAGCCCGTTCCAGACCTTCCGGCGGATCATCCTGCCCAACCTGGTGCCGGCGATGTTGTCCGGCACCGCGCTGGCGTTCACCCGGTCGATCGCCGAGTTCGGGTCGACCGTGCTGATCTCCGGCAACCTCCCGTTCAAGACCCAGGTCGCGGCCGTCAACATCTTCAGCCAGATCGAGGGCGACAACACCACGGGCGCGGCGGCGATCTCGACCGTCCTGCTCGTCGTCGCGCTGGTCGCCCTGGTCTCGCTGGACCTCTTACAGCGCTGGGGGAGCCGTCGTGGCTAAGCACGGTCTGCGCGTGATCGCCATCGCCTACCTGTTCTTCCTGCTGGTGCTGCCGGTCGGCCTGATCATCTGGCGGACCTTCGGGGACGGCCTGGGTCCCTTCACCGAGGCGCTCACCTCGGCCTCGGCCGTCCACGCCTTCCAGGTCACGCTCACCGTCGCGCTGTGGGCGGTGGCGGCCAACACGGTCTTCGGCATCGGCACGGCCATCCTGCTCGTACGGCACAGCTTCCCCGGCAAGCGGCTGCTCAACGCGCTCATCGACCTGCCGATGGCCGTGTCCCCCGTCGTGGTCGGCCTGGCGCTGATCCTCGTCTATGGCAAGTTCGCCCCGGTCGGCGGTCTGCTGGAGAGCTGGGGCGTCCAGGTCATCTTCTCCACTCCCGGCATGGTGCTGGCCACGGTGTTCGTGGCGCTGCCCCTGGTGGTCCGGGCCGTGGTGCCCGTCCTCGAGGAGCTCGGCGACGAGCAGGAGCAGGCCGCGCACACGCTCGGGGCGAGCCCCCTGCAGACCTTCCTCCGGATCACCCTTCCCGGCATCCGATGGGCGCTCGCCTACGGCGTCGTGTTGTGCCTCGCGCGCTCCCTCGGCGAGTACGGCGCCGTCGCCGTCGTCTCCGGGCGGCTGGTCGACCAGACCCAGACGCTCACGTTGTTCGTCGAGGAGCGGTTCCAGAACTTCGACCAGCCGGCCGCCTTCGCCGCCGCCACGGCGCTCGCCCTGATCGCGGTGATCACCCTGCTCCTGACCAAGCTCCTGCGCCCGAAGGGTTGACCATGGCCATCGAAGTACGCGACGTGAACAAGTCGTTCGGGACGACGCCCGTCCTTCGTGACGTCTCGATCGACGTCGAGTCCGGGTCGCTCACCGCGCTGCTCGGCCCGAGCGGCGGCGGCAAGTCGACGCTGCTGCGCGTCATCGCCGGGCTCGAACAGCCCGACACCGGGACGGTGCGCATCTCCGGAGTGGACGCGACACGCCTGGCCCCGCAGCGCCGCAACGTGGGCTTCGTCTTCCAGCACTACGCGGCCTTCAAACACCTCACGGTGTTCCGCAACGTGGCCTTCGGCCTGGAGATCCGCAAGCGCCCCAAGGACGAGATCCGCAGGCGCGTCATGGAGTTGCTCGAACTCGTCCACCTGGAGCAGATGGCCGACCGCTACCCGTCGCAGCTCTCCGGCGGCCAGCGCCAGCGCATGGCCCTGGCCCGGGCGCTCGCCGTCGAGCCCGAGGTCCTCCTTCTCGACGAGCCGTTCGGCGCGCTTGACGCGCAGGTGCGCAAGGAACTGCGCACCTGGCTCCGCCGGCTGCACGACGAGGTCCACGTGACCACGGTGTTCGTAACCCACGACCAGGAGGAGGCGATCGAGGTCGCCGACACCATCGTGGTGCTGGCCGACGGCGAGGTGAAGCAGGTCGGCAGCCCGGCCGAGGTGTACGACAACCCCGCCGACCCGTTCGTGATGCGCTTCCTCGGGCCGGTCACGGAGATCGGCGGAAACCTGGTGCGCCCGCACGACATCGAAATCAGCGCCGAGCCGGTGGAGGGCGGCACCGCCGCCACGATCTCCCGGGTCGTGCGCCTCGGCTTCGAGGTGCGGGTCGAGCTGACGGTCGAGGGCAGGGACGCGTGGGTCCAGGTGACGCGGGGCTTCGCCGACCAACTGGCCCTCACGCCGGGCGACGTCGTCAACGTCCGGCCCGTCCCCGGAGCCCGCTCGCTGACTCTGGCCGCCGTGTGACGCGACGCGCATAACAGATGCGGCTTTCGGCCCGAACGCAGTACGCCCTGCGCGCCGCCGCCGAACTCGCGGCGGCGCCCCCGGGTCCCGTGCCCGCGGAGAGGATCGCGGAGGCGCAGGACATCCCCCGCAGGTTCCTGGACAACATTCTTCTTCAGCTGCGCCGCGCCGGGCTGATCAACAGTCAGCGCGGCCCCGACGGCGGCTACTGGCTGGCCCGGCCCGCGACGGACATCAGCCTCGCCGACGTCATCGTCGTCGTGGAGGGGGTCTCGCAGGACAGCGAGCATTTCCCCGGGGTCGCGGAGCCCCTCGCGGAGGTGTGGGTCGCCCTGCGCGAGTACGAGCAGTCGACCCTGTCCGAGATCACTCTCGCGCATATCGCGAGTGGTTCCCTTCCGCCCCTTTAATTATGGAAGACTCCCGCATGCTGTGATATTTGCCCGGGTGTAGAGGCAGGCATGATGGGTGCTGCGGGGCAACTGATCGTCAAGCGCTATCGGCTGGTACGTGCCCTCGGCCAAGGCAGCATGGGGATCGTCTGGGAGGGGCACGACACCCTCCTCGACCGGGCCGTCGCCGTCCGACAGGTGTTGTTCCCTCCGGACCTGCGCGAGAGCCGCAAGGCGGAGCTCACCCAGCGCCTGGCCCGCGAGGCGCGTCAGGCCGAGCGGCTGCGCCACCCGAACATCGCCGCCGTCCACGACGTCGCCGAGGAGGACGGCACCACCTACCTCGTCATGGAACTGGTCCGCTCCCGCTCGCTCGACGGCATCGTCGCGAGCGAGGGGCCGCTCACACCGGAACGGGCCGCGACCGTCGCGCGGAACGTCCTGTCCGCGCTCACCTACGCGCACGCGTCGGGCGTGCGGCACGGCGACGTGCGGCCCGCGAACATCCTGATCGGCCACGACGGCCGAGTCCTGCTCGCCGACTTCGCGACCGGCGCCCTGGCGGCCGACCCGGCGTTCAGCCGGTCGGGTCCCGAGCGGTCGCCCGCGCACGGCAACCCGGTCAGCGCCACCCGCGGCGCGTCCGCCTTCCTCGCCCCCGAACGGGCCAACGGCGGCGCACCCACGGCGTCCTCCGACCTGTGGTCGCTGGGGGCGACCATCCATCTCGCGGTCACGGGGAGACCGCCGGGCGTCACTCCGCAGGACGTCGCCGACCCGCTCGGCGCGGTCGTCCGGGGGCTGCTCATGCGGGAACCGCGCAGGCGGTCGTCCCCCGAAGCGGCCGAGCACGCGCTCGCGGAACTCGAGGTCGTGGCCCCCGTCCCGGCACGCGCCGGCGGCCGGAGCCGTACCCGACTGATCGCGGGGATCGCCGCTGCGGTGCTCGTCGCGGGAGCGGTCGGCGGTTGGGCCGTCCTGCGGCCCGGGTCGGAGGCCCCGTCGCGGACCCCGCTCGCGGCCACCGCGTCCCCCTCGGCGTCCCGGTCGCCTGCCGTGTCCGCGTCGCCGAAGCCGGTCAAGCCGCTCAAGCTCACGTCGTACCGGTCGCCGGAGGGCTGGCGGGCGTCGGCGCCCCGGGGGTGGACGCGCAGGGCCGTCGACGCCGGGACGCGGTGGTACGACCCCCGGAGCGGAGCGCAGCTCACCGTCGAGGTGATCGCGCAGCCCGGCACCGATCCGCTGCAAGAGCTCCGTGGCGGCGAGGTGAGCCTGCGCCCGACCATGACGGCGTACCGGAAGATCAGGCTCAAGGAGACCCCCAGCGAGTACGGCACGGCCGCCGACTGGGAGTTCACCTGGACGCAGCGGAGGTCGCAGGCCTACCTCGCCAAGGGCGTGACCTACCACCAGTACCGCAGGATCATCGCCACCGAGTCCACCGCGAGCGTGCTGACCTGGACCACGACGGCCGATCAGTGGGAGCGGCTGCGGCCCACGATCGTCAAGTCGATCTCCCTCTTCACGCCCCCCACGGCGGGCTGACCCCGCCGCAGACTGGCGACCGCCGTCACTCTGTGTCATCATTGCCGTCGAGACAACGGTAATGGTTTTCATAGCCAGATTGAGTGGGGGACACCGTGCGGGTGGCGTTCGTCGGCAAGGGCGGCAGCGGCAAGACGACGTTGTCGTCGCTGTTCGCCAGATACGCGGCACAACGGGGTCCGCTCGTCGCGGTGGACGCCGACATCAACCAGCATCTCGGCCTGGCCCTGGGGGCGACGGCGACGCCGGAGCCGCTCGGGACCATGGTCGCCGAGATCAAGGACTACCTCCGCGGCGACAACCCCCTGATCAGGGACGCCGCGTCGATGGTCAAGACGACGCCGCCCGGCCGCGGATCCCGCCTGGTGCGCCTGGACGACCCCTTCTTCCCCTCCACTCAGGTCGAAGGTCTGTCACTCATGGTGACCGGCCCCTTCGCCGAGGACGATCTCGGCGTGGCCTGCTACCACTCCAAGATCGGGGCGGTCGAGCTCTACCTCAACCATCTGGTCGACGGCCCGGGCGAGTACGTCGTGGTCGACATGACCGCGGGCGCCGACTCCTTCGCCTCCGGGCTGTTCACCCGGTTCGACCTCACGTTCCTGGTCGCCGAGCCCACTCGGCAGGGCGTGAGCGTCTACCGGCAGTACCAGGAGTACGCCGCCGACTTCGACGTCCCCGTCGCGGTCGTGGGCAACAAGATCCAGTCGCCTGACGACGTCCGCTTCCTGCGCGACCACGTGGGCGAGGACCTGCTGACGTGGTTCGAGCACTCCCGCGCCGTCCGCGGCATGGAGCAGGGCATGCCGTTCACCCTCGCCGACCTCGAACCCGCCAACCGCAGGGCCCTCGCCACACTCGCCGACCGACTCGACGCGCAGCCCAAGGACTGGGAGAAGTTCGGGAGGCAGGCGGCCGAGTTCCACCTGCGCAACGCCCTGGCATGGGCCAACCGGGCCACCGGCGAGGACCTCGCCGCGCAGATCGACCCCGGCTTCGTGTACGGCCCGGCCGTCGCGGCCCCATGAACTTGTCGCCTTCAGGCCAGATGGAGGCGCCCTCCGCCCGATCTAGCGTCTCAGTTTGTCGCGCGGTTCCGGATGATCCGCGCGATCCGTGCGATCGGCGTGGTCGTCCAGGGCCGCGGGACGGCACTTCGTCCCATGGACCCGGACCGGTCGCCGAGACCGTGTTCCTACCGAGTTCCTTCCCAGAGGTTCCTTCCGAGAGGAGAAAGTCTCATGTCGCTGACCGTTCCGAACGATCTGCTCGACCAGGCCCGCACGGGGGAGGTCGACGACGCGGCGTTCATCGCGTGCGTCCGCGACTCGCTGCCCTACGCCTGGACGACGATCAGTGAACTGGCCGAGCAGCGGGACCGGTCGGGCGCCGAATTCGCCGACAACCAGGTTCCCCCGCCCGACGAGGCCGCGCGCGGCCAGCTGCTCCGGTGCCTCGCGAGCGACGCCATGCGCGGCGCCCTCGAACGGCACTTCGGCATCCGGCTCGCGTTCCAGAACTGCCACCGGGTGGCCGTCTTCCACCCGGCGGCGACGGAGGCCTACGAGGACTTCGTGACCCCCCGCGCCCAGATCCTCAACCAGAAGCCCGAACTGGTCGACTGCTGACCCCGAGCGCTCGGAGCGGCCGACCGGTTCCGGCCGCTCCGAGCCCTTCACTCCCCCGACCCCAGGCCGACGCGCCGGGCCCGGACGATGGCCTGGGACCGGTCGTCGACCCGGAGCTTGGCGAAGATGCTCGACACGTGGTTGCGCACGGTCTTCTCGCTGAGGAACAGGCGGCGGGCGATCTCGGCGTTGTTCAGGCCGTCGGCGACCAGCCGCAACACCTCCATCTCGCGGTCCGTCAGCTCGGGGAGCGGGCGAGCGGCGCGGCCGCTCTCCGGCGCGGCGGTGAAGTAGGCGAGGGCACGCTCGGCGATGCCGGCTCCGAACACCACCTCACCCCCGACCACCGCGCGGACGGCGCGCACGATCTGCTCCTGTTCCGCGCCCTTCACGAGGTATCCCCTGGCTCCCGCCCGCATCGCCGTGAACAGGGACTCGTCGTTGTCGAACATGGTCAGGACCAGCACGGCCACGGAGGGCGCACGGCGGCGCAGCTCGCGGATCGCGTCGATGCCGTTCATCCCCGGCATGTCCAAATCCATGAGGACCACGTCGACGCCGAGCTCCTGTGCCTGTGCCGTCGCGGTCCGGCCGTCCGCCGCCTCACCCGCCACCACCAGGTCGTCCACGTCGGCGAGTGCGGCACGCAGGCCGTACCGGAACATCGGATGGTCGTCGGCGAGGAGCACCTTGATCGGCATGTCAGCCCTCCAGCCTCAATGTGGCCTCGACCAGCGTGCCACCGCCCGGCCGGCGGCGCACCTGGCACGTCCCGCCCAGTTCGGCGGCCCGCTCGGCCATCGAACGAAGGCCGATGCCCGCGGGCACGTACGGCTCGACGCCCACGCCGTCGTCGCGTACGGCGAGGCGCAGGTGGTCGGCGTCCGCCCCCAGGTCGACCACGCAGGTGCGGGCCCGTGCGTGTCGTGCCACGTTCGTCAGCGCCTCGAGAACGATCCGGTAGGCGGCGACCTCGACCACCCGCGCCAGTGGCGGCAGGTCGCCGGCCGTCATCACGTCGATCTTCAAAGTGCCGCCGGTGCGGCGCGCGAGGCTGTCGGCGTGCCTGCGGAGCGCGGTGACCAGACCGGCGTCCTCCAGACCCGCCGGATGAAGGTCCGCCACGATCCTGCGGACGTCCTCCAGGCCGCCCAGCACCTCCGACTCCAGCCGGCCGAGCAGGTCCGCAGGGCCGGGGTCCCCGACGGAGCGCCGCGCGGCACCCAGCCCGAGCGCGACCCCCGCCAGCGTGGGGCCGAGCCCGTCGTGCAGGTCACGGCGGATGCGATGCCGTTCCTCGTCTCTGGCGACCAGCACCCGGTCCCGGGACCTGCGCAGATCGAAGGTGAGCCGCACCCCCTCCGCCGCGGCGCCGGCATGCCGGGCGAAGTCGTGCAGGAGTCGTTCGTCGGCGGGGTCGAGCCGGCGCTGCCCCTCGCGCAGGCCGATCGTCAGGCGGCCCACCTCATGTCCGCCGTGCCGGAGCGGCAGGTCGATGTGCCGCTCCGGCCGCTCGCCGTACTCCGCCGCCGGAGCGTCCTCACCGCGCAGGGTGACCGCGGCGTACGGCAGGCGCAGGCCGGCGGCGACCGTCCGCGCGATGATCGGCAACACGTCTTCGAGGGCGATGGCGGCCGACAACTGCCGTCCCAGGTCGGTGAGGACGACGTACGGGTCACGGCTGCGTCCGTAGATGAGACGGTCGACGCCGCGCTGCACGAGTGTCCTCGCCGGTGACAACCCGAGGGCGATCACCACCGCCGCGGCCACCGCGCCCGTGCCCTGGCCGCCGAGGACGTTCGACGCCAGCCCGACGAACAACCCGAACACTCCGGCGACCAGTCCCGTCAGGGCAACGTAGACGAGCGTGCGACTCAGCAGGCGGTCGGCCCCGAACAGGCCGTGGCGGACCATGGCGACGCCCATCCCCACTGGGAACAACCCCCACGCGGCGGCGGTGACGGCCGGCGAGACCTCCGGGACCTGGGCGAGCATCCCGGGGAGGAAGGAGACGAAGAACCAGCCGATGCGGCGGCGCTCGGGCCCCTCGGCACGGCGCATCCGGATCACCAGCCCGAGCACGCCGACGAGGCCGCACGCCGCGGCGCCGACCACCGCGACCAGGGCGACCGCGGCCAGGGCGGGCTCCGCCTCGGCGGGCAGGGCGAGAGGGTTGCGCCACCGCGGGGACGTGGCGCGCATCGGTTCGGCCCACAGGAACACGGCGAGCGTCCCGATCGCGGCGAAAGCGCAGGCCACTCGCACCAGCGGACGCCACCGAGGCAGGACGGGCCTGCCGTCGGGGAACAGCAGAGTGATGACGCCGATCCCGAGCATCACTCCAGGAAGCCAGGCGTAGGCTCCGAGGAACGCGCCGCCGCCGGCGAGGGGCAACGGCGGCGTCCGCTGCGCGTACTGCGCGCCGAGGTTGCACAGCCCCTCGATCTGGCCCTCCGCGACGAAGACCCAGCCGAGCGCGTGGCCCGGGGTCGCGCGTATCACGACCATTCCCACCAGGGCGAATGACAGGGCGACGACCGCCCCGGTCACCTCGTTCTCCTCGATCAGCCCGTCGAGGCTCTGCCCGTTCACCCCTGCGAGGACGGCCCACAGCGTGACTTCCACGAGGGCGGCGACGCCGAGCGCGACGGCGATCGCGGGCCGGGCGGCACTGATGCGGGCACGAAGGGAGGCACGGCGAGAGGTGACCGCCTGCGCGGCCACCTCCGCCGGACCGGAAGACGCGGGCTCCGACGATGTCACGATCGCTCCACCGCGTGGACCCCGCCGCCCATGTCCTCGGCGGGCCGCCCGGCCCGAACGCCTCGGGCCCGCAGCAGCGAGACGGCCATCCACAGCAGGCCGGCGGCCGCGATCACCGTGGTCGGGAACGGCAGGCTGACGATGTCGGCCGCCTGGAAGGCGACCAGCAGAAGGACGGCTGCGCGGGGGAGGGCGCGTGAGCGCCACACGGCCACCATCATCACGACGATACCGATGAAGGCGCCGGCGAAGAACATCACCGTGAAGACGGTTCCCGGCAACGAGGCGTCCGGCCCGTCCCCGATGGCCGCTCTGCGCGACCATGTACGCCGTCAGCCCGACACCGGTGATGACGGCCTGACCGGTCAGACCGAAGACCAGCAGGACCGCCCCCGTCCAGGCGAGCCGCGGTGAGCGCGCCCGGGCCAGGAGCAACCACAGCGCCGTGGCACCGGCGAGGAAGGGAGTGGCGAGCATGTCGGCCGTGAGCGCGACTCCCGCGGGACCCGGATTCTCGGCGATCCAGGTCTGTGAGGCCACGCCTTCCAGCGACGGCTCCACGAGGTCGGCCAGGAGCCAGAGCAACCCGGCGAGCGCGAGCGTGAGCGCGCCGGCCGCGCGGGCCCCTCGGCTCCATGACGTGGCGGGCGATGCGGTACGGGTGGCTGGTGTCGTCATCGGACTCTCCGTTCGTGGGGGTGTCCACAGAACGGTCCACCGGGACATGTCCCGGCCGCATCCGCCCGGTGTCCCGGCCACGACCGGGCGGGTCATCGGGGAGCCGCACCCGCCCGGGGCGCCGAAACCCGGGCGGGACGCGTCAGACGGCCGCCAGTGCGGGGAGCACTTCGGAGCCCAGACGGGCGATGTTCTCCAGCGTCCGGGCGTGGTCGCCGCCGCCCTCGACCATGAGGATGAGATGGCGCAGCCCGGTCCGCTCGGCTGTGGCCCGGATCGTGTCCACGCAGTGCTCGGGCGTTCCGACCGGATGAATCCGGCACAACTTATCCACATACTTGTGGATATCGCGGCTCGGGGGCGGCCGTTCGTCCACAGGCCGGTATCCGGCCAGCCCGGGACCGAGCCACCGGGGCAGCGACTCCTTCATCTCCCGTACGGCCCCGGCCGTCGAGTCGGCCACGTAGCCGACGGCCGCCGCGACGTGCCCCGGCTCCCGGGGCTCCCCCGACGCGGCCCGGTAGCCGTCGAGCATCGCGGCCTTCTCCTCGTCGTCGATGTGCATGCCGAGAAGCATGGGCAACCCCCGGTCGGCGGCGAGCCGGACTCCCGCGGCCGACGTGCACGCCACGACGGGCGACATCCGCACGGCGGGGACGAACGGCACCTCGCGGAACCGGAAGAACGCCCCGTCCGCCGACACCGCGTCACCGCCGAGCGCCGAGCAGAGCAGGTCGAGCGACTCGCCGAAGCCGGACTCGAAGCGGTCCAGGCCCGTTCCGAACACCTCGAGGTCGACCCAGGGCCCGCCCCGGCCGACCCCGAGGCGGAACCTGCCGCCGGACACCTGGTCGAGGATCGCCGCCTGCTCCGCGAGAGCGACGGGATGCCACGTCGACAACACGCTGACCGCCGTCCCGACGGTGATCCGTGTCGTCCGGCCGAGCGCGACGGCCGCCAGCGTGGTGGCCGAGGGGCAGACGCCGTACGACATGAAGTGGTGCTCGGCGATCCACGCGTCGGCGAACCCGGCACGCTCGGCGGCCACGACGGCCTCGACCGTGTTCCTCAGGACCTCGCCGGGCGTCATGCCGGGGAAGCCCGCGGCGATGAGGAAGACGCCGACGCGGACGCCGCGCCCGTCGCCGGTCAGCGGCCCCCGCCGTTCACGTAGAGGGTCTGACCGCTGACGTACGACGCGTCGTCGGAGGCGAAGAAGGCCACGACGGAGGCGATCTCGTCCGGCCGGGCCACCCGGCGCAACGGGATCACCGAGGAGGCGGCGGCCTGGTGCTCGTCGGGCGTGGACCCCACGCGGTAGGCGGTCGCCTCGGTCATCGCGGTCGCGACGTACCCGGGCGCCACGGCGTTGACCCGGATGCCGAAGGGCCCGAGTTCGAGCCCCAGGGTGGCGGTGAGGCCCTGGATGCCGGCCTTGGCCGCCGCGTAGTTGGCCTGTCCGCGGTTGCCCAGGGCCGACCGGCTGGACAGGTTCACCACGGCGCCCGACCGCTGGTCGACCATGTGCTTCTGCACGGCTCGCGTGAGCAGGAAGACGCTCTTGAGGTTGACGTCGACGACCTGGTCCCAGTCGTCCTCCGACATGCGGAAGAGCAGGTTGTCCCTGGTCATGCCCGCGTTGTTCACGAGCACGTCGACCCGGCCGAACTCGCCGATCACCTGGGGCACGAGGGCCTCGACCTGGCCGCTGTCGGACACGTCGCAGCCGAACGCGACGGCCGTGCCGCCCGCCTTGGTGATCTCCTCGACCGTCGAGGAGCAGCGGTCGGCCGTGTAGTCGACGCAGGCCACGGCCGCGCCCTCCGACGCGAGCCGTCGCGCTACAGCGGCTCCGATGCCCTGGGCGGCGCCCGTCACGATCGCGTACTTACCGGTGAATCTCGACATCGTCGTCCTCTGCGTCAGGGGTACGTCGGGTGCTGGTGGTGCCGGATGACTCGGGAGGGTGGACCCGTCACTGCAACGTACTCCGCCCGGTGATCTGTCACACGGGTGATCCTCCGGCGTCGTCCGAGGGCTCGGTTCCCGGGTCGCCGTCCTCCCGGTGCCCGCGCAGGTGCCCGAGGTCGGTCACCAGGAAACGCGCGGCGACGTGGATCGCCCGCAGCGTCGCGGCGACGGACGGCCGGTGCACGCTCGACTCCCTCGCCACCGCGTAGACGTGCCGCTCGATGGGCTCGCCGGGCAGATCCCGGACGGCGACCCCCCGGACGCCCGCGGCGAGCGCCAGTGCGGGCACCGCCGCGATCCCGATCCCCCGGGCCACGAGGCTCAGGATGGTCCCGAGACCCTCGAACTCCCACGCGACGGGGGCCGCTCCGCCGGCCGCGGCCAGGAGGCGGTCGACGGCGGTCCGGGACGGCTCGCCGTCCGGCGTGGCCATCCACGGCTCCTCACGAAGAGCGCTCAGGTCGATGGGCACGCCGGGATCGGCCATGGGGTGCCGCCGGGGCACCACGAGAACCAAGGGGTCCACGAGCAGCGGAAACGTCCGCACCGAGGTGTCACGGCGCACCCGCCCCCACCAGTCGTCGATCAGGGCGATGTCGACCTCGCCCGACTCCACCTCGCGCATGCCGCGCCCGGACCGGCTCTGGCGCAGCCGCAGCGACAACTCCCGGTGACGCCGCAGCGAGCGGGCGAGCGCGGGCGCGAAGGCCACGGCCGCGGTGGGGAACGCGGTGACCACCACCCGTCCGGACGGCGTGGCCGTGTGCGCCGACAGGTCCGACTCGGCCGTCTCGACCATCGCGAGGATCCGCTGGGCGTGGTCGACGAGACGCCATCCCGCGTCGGTGAGTTCGGCGCTTCTGGACGTCCGGTCGAGCAGGGCGGCACCCGCCTCCCGTTCGAGCGCGGCGAGTTGCTGGGAGACCGCCGAGGCGCTGTACCCGAGCGATGTGGCCGTCGCCGCTATGCTCCCGCGCCGGGCGAACTCGCAGATCAGGATCAATCGGCGCAGATCGAGCATCGGTCTTCCTTACTCCCGGCACCTGAAAGCCTCGCTTGTGCTGATGCCTATACCCCGAGACCCTGGGAACGTTCCGCCGATATCTGGAGGCATAGTGAATGTCATCCTGTCTGCGACATTGGCGGCGAACGAGGACATCGTCCGAAGGCGCCGCGCCGGGCTCCGCGTCCTCAACCTCGCCTTCGGAGAGGCCGGCCTGCCGGTGCATCCGGCACTGCGAAACAGGCTCTCCGAGGCGAGCGGGAACAACGGGTACGGCGAGGTCGCGGGCTCTGCCGCGCTGAGGGAGTCGGCGGCGGGGTACTGGGGGCGGCGCGGCCTGCCCACCGACCCGGACCTGGTGGTGTCCGGGCCCGGCAGCAAGCCTCTGCTGTTCGGCCTGCTCCTCGCCCTCGGCGGCGACGTCGTCCTCCCGATGCCGAGCTGGGTGAGCTACGCCGCCCAGGCCGAGATCGTCGGCGTACGGGCGATCCTGCTGCCTCCGCCTCCCGGAGAGGGCGGCGTCCCCGACCCGGACCTGCTCGCGCCGGCCGTGTCGGAGGCCAGGTCGCGTGGCCGCGACGTCAGATCGGTGCTGGTCACCCTGCCCGACAATCCCACGGGCAGGCTCGCCCGGCCGGAGACCGTCCGGCGGCTGGCGGTCCTGGCACGCGAGCTCGACCTGATCATCATCTCGGACGAGATCTACCGCGACCTCGTCCACGACCCCTCGGCCGTCTTCGCCAGCCCCGCCGAGTTCGCCCCCGAGCGCACAGTCATCACGACCGGGCTCAGCAAGAGTCTGGCGCTCGGCGGCTGGCGCACCGGATCCGCCCGGCTCCCCGGGGCCGCCCTCCGCGACCGGCTGCTCGCGCTGGCAAGCGAGATCTGGTCGACGCCGCCCGCGCCTGTGCAGCACGCCGCCGCGTACGCGTTCGCCGAGCCGGCCGAACTGGTGCGCCGGGTGGCCGACAGCCGCCGGTTGCACGGCATCATGGCCCGTGCCGTCGCCGAGCGGTTCATCCGGGCCGGGGCCTGCGTGGAGCCACCACAAGGCGGGTTCTACCTGTACCCCGAAATATCGTCTTTCTCGTCGTCGACCGAACTCGCCACCGAGCTGATCGAGAAGCACGGCGTCGCCGTCCTGCCGGGCACGGCCTTCGGCGATCGCCCACGGGTGTCCAGGATCAGGGTCGCCACCAGCCTGCTGTACGGGGAGTCGGCCGAGCAACGGCTCGCGGCCCTCCACGCGGACGACCCGGTCAGGCTGCCCTGGATCGACGCCTCTCTCCGGCATCTCGACGAGGCGCTCGAAGGGCTCGGACGGTGCGGCGGCGGGCGCTCCGGAGGCGGCATGCCCAGCGAAAAGCCCGCCGCGACACGCCGCTGAAGGGCGGCGTCGGGCCCCCTGCACAGGGCGCCGCGGGGACGTGCGTGATCTTTGCCTAAATCTTTACCTTGGACCCCCGTGCGGGCGGCTCGATTTCACCCGTCTGACCTGCGGTTTTACCGTCCATCCCGCTGCTTAACCTGAGGCACCACAAGATGTCTCGTGTCATTAAGCACCAGGCGTCTTGCCAAGCCCTCATCATGTGCTCATGCCCGCTTTTGTCACCCTGTCCGGGCGCTCCGTGCGCCTGGAACCGCTCAGCCTGGCGGTGATCGACGAGCTCGTCGCCGCTGCGAATGAAGACCGCTCCACCTATGCCTTCACTCGCGTTCCCGCAGGCCGGGACGAGATGGTCTCCTACGTGGAGGCCGCTCTGGCTGAGCAGGCGGAGGGCCGCACGTTGCCCTTCGCCATCCGGTGGCTGCACACCGACCGCATCGTCGGTGCCACCCGCCTGATGAACCTGGAGTACTGGCAGGGCCCCATGCCCTGGCCTCCGGGCTCCAAAGGGATGATCGGCGAGGTCCCGTCCGTGGCGGACATCGGTTACACCTGGCTCGCGGCCGCGGCCCAGGGAACCGGTGTCAACCGGGAGAGCAAGTTCCTGATGCTCTCCCACGCCTTCGAGACCTGGCAGGTTCACCGGATCACCCTCAAGGCCGACGTACGCAACACCCGATCCCGGGCCGCCATCGAGGCCCTCGGCGCACACCTCGACGGTGTGCGACGGGCGGACAGCCGAGGCGCCGACGACACGGTCCGAGATACGGCGTACTACTCCATCCTCGATCTCGAATGGCCCACCGTCCGAGAACGTCTCCACGCGAGGCTCGGCCTCGTGGAAGTGGAAGCGGCCTGATCCCGACCCTGCGAATCGGCGCGGCTCCGTTGGGAAGGAGCGGGCCGCGCCGGCCCCGGGCGACGATGCGCCCGACCCCCTGCCCGGCTGCGTGAGGCGGTGGCCGCCCCCGCAGGGGCCACCGCCTCACGGTCACAACATCCCCATCTGTGCTCAACGCCCGATTGACGGCGAATCAACGCTTCGATTAACGGGAGCCCCCCTCACTATTGGACAACCGCTCTGGGATCTATCATTTGGTCGAAAAATTGCTAATGGGAGAGACAAGAGCACATGCCAGGTGATGCCCCCGAGAACGGCCTTCGCTTCGCCGTGCTCGGACCCATCCTCGCCTGGCGCGACGGTGTCGAGCTCGATCTGGGGACGCCCCTGCAACGCTCCATCCTCGCGATGCTCCTTCTCCGGGAGGGCCGGGCGGCCACACCGGGCGAGCTGATCGACGCCGTCTGGGGAGAGGACGCACCCCCGCGGGCGCTCGGCGCCCTGCGCACCTACGTCTCACGTCTTCGCACCGTCCTCGAGCCCGACCGGTCCCGGCGCACCCGCCCCGAGCTGCTCACCTCCGTCGGACGCGGCTACGCCCTGCGCGTCGACCCCGCGTGGTTCGACCTCGGCGTCTTCCAGCGGGAGGCCGCCGCGGCCGAGACCGCCCGCCGTTCGGGGGAGACCGCTCACGCGGCCGAGCTCCTGCGCGAGGCCCTCGCGTTGTGGTCGGGCGAGCCGCTCGCCGGGGCCGTCGGCCCGTACGCCGAGCAGCAGCGCGACCGGCTCATCGAACGCCGGATCGGCACCGTCGAGGCGTTGATGGAGCTCGACCTGGAGCTCGGCAGGCACACCGACGTGGTGCCGGAGCTGATCGCCCTCACCGCGCAACATCCGCTCCGCGAGCGGTTACGGGCCCAGCTCATGCTCGCCTACTACCGGTGCGGACGGCAGGCGGACGCGTTGTCCGTCTTCACCGACACCCGGAACGCGTTGATCGAGGAGCTCGGCATCGAGCCGGGAGCCGAGCTGACGGACCTCCACCGCCGCATCCTGGCGGCCGACCCCTCACTGGCGCCCGTCCGACCGGCCGAGCCTGTACGGCCGAGCCCGCCCGAACCGGCGGAAGACGACCAGGCCGAGGCGGAGCCGGTCGTCGAGATGCCCAAGCCCGCCCAGCTGCCCGCCGCCGTCACCGACTTCACCGGCCGCACGAGCCTGGTCAACCGCCTGCTGACGCTGCTCGGGGGCGGGGAGGGCGTGCCGGTCGCCGCTGTGTCCGGCATCGGCGGCGTGGGCAAGACCACGCTCGCCGTCCATGTCGCCCACCGGGCCCAGGACCTCTTCCCCGACGGCCAGCTCTACGCGGACCTGCGGGGATACGGCAACGAGCCCACCCCGCCCGAGACCGCGCTGGTGGCCTTCCTGCGTGCCCTCGGCATCCCCGTCGACGTCATACCCGACGGCCTGGCGGAGCGGTCGGCGCTGTTCCGCTCGCTGCTGGCCGACCGCCGCATGCTGGTGCTGCTCGACAACGCCCGTGACGCCGAGCAGGTCGAGCACCTGCTGCCCGGCTCGGCGGGGTGCGCGGCGATCGTCACCGGTCGCGGCAAGCTCGCCGATCTGCCCTCCGCCCGGCTCATCGACCTCGACGTGATGGAGCCCGATGAGGCGCTCTCGCTGCTGTCGGCGGTCGCCGGGCCCGACCGGGTGGCCGCGGAGCGGGCCCCCGCCATGGACGTGGTCGCCGCCTGCGGCTTCCTGCCGCTGGCCGTGCGCATCGTGGCGTCCCGGCTCGCGGCACGCCCGTCCTGGACGGTGGCGTCGCTGGTTCCCCGGCTGGCGGACGAGCGCAGAAGGCTCGACGAGATGAAGATCGGCAACCTCGCCGTCTCCGCCACCTTCGCCCTGGGATACGGCCAGCTCGACCCTCGGCAGGCCCGCGCGTTCCGCCTGCTGTCGCTGCCGAACGGATCGGACATCTCCGCGTTCGCGGCCGCGGCCGTGCTCGATCTCAGCCCGTCCGAGGCCGAGGACCTGCTGGAGTCGCTCGTCGACGCCAGCCTGCTCGAGGCGCCGGCTCCCGGGCGGTATCGCTTCCACGACCTGCTCAAGCTCTTCGCGCGCCGCAAGGCGGAGGAGACCGACGGCCCGGCCGAGCAGGCACTCGCCCTGCGGCGCCTCCTCGGTTTCTACCTGGCCTCCTCCAGGGCGGCGCACCGGCTCGCCTACGAGGGCAGCGCGATCGCCGACAGCCTGGTCGACGCCGGCGCACGGGGTCACACGTTCTCGTCGGCCGACGAGGCGGTGGCCTGGTTGTCGGCGGAGGCCGAGGACCTGTTCGCCGCCATCGGCCACGCCGCCGAGTCGGCCGGGTCGGCGGACGACCTGCTGCCCGCGGCCGACCTGCTGCTCGCCATGGAGCCCCTGCTGGAGTCGGGGACCAACCAGCGCGAGTTCGAGCAGCGGGGAGCCGTGATGCTCGCCGCCGCCCAGCGGGTCGCCGACCGGCACAGCGAGATGCGCTGCGCGTACGTGCTCGGCCGTGTCCTCTTCGGGGCGAACCGGCTCGACGAGGCCGAGCAGCGGTTCCTCGGCGCGCGGGCGATCGGCGAGGAGACCGGGGACCACATCGTGCTCGGGGAGACCTGCAACGCCCTGGCCGTCGTGGCCGGACGGCAGCGGCGCCATGTCGAGGCCCTCGAGTGGTTCGAACGCGCGACCAAGGTCTACCGGCAGGTCGGCAACCCGGCGGGCGAGGCCCTCGCGCTGAGCTACTCGGCCCGCGACCACCTCGGCCTGGGACGTCCTCAGGACGCCATCGCGGTCTCCGAACGCGGCCTCGCCATCTTCACCGAGATCGGAAGCGGCGCAGGCATCGCCCGCGCGCGCTACCACCTCGGCATCGTCCTGTCCTACGTCGGCCGGCTCAACGAGGCCGTCGTCCACCACGCCGAGTGCCTGTCCTTCTTCCGGGCCAGCAACCAGCGCGTCTGGGAGCAGCGGGTCTGCTACCGCCTCGCGGCGACCTTCATCTCCGCCGGCCGGTTCGCCGAGGCGGCCCGCCACGCGGAGCAGGCGCTGGTCGTCAGCCGTGAGATCACTCACCCGTACGGCGAGGCGCAGTCGCTGACCGCCCTGGGCAAGGCGCTGCGCGGAGCGGGTGAGTTGCCGCGCGGCCGGGACGCGCTAACCAAGGCCCTCGACATCTTCAGCAGACTCGGATCCCCGGAGGCCGAGGACGTCCGGATCCTCCTGCGGGAGTTCGACCAGGTCGAAACGTAGGTCGTCGTCCAGGCGCGTCATCCGGATGTGGTTGATCACCGTGACTCTCCGCTTCCGGCGTCGGGCGAGGGCCGGTTGCGAAGCCCGCGCGAATGAGGGGAGCGCCCGGCCGGTCGTCTGACCGCCACCGGATCGCAGGGGCCCGGTTGTCTCCGGTGCGCCCGGTGGCGGCTAGCCGCCTCGCATGACGACCGGCCGGACTCGGCCCGGATCCCGACCCCCCCCGGACCCGTGCCCACCACCAGAGTCGGGCGTGGTGGTCAACGTCCGATCAACGCGTGTTTGCAACCGTGAGGAAGCCCTCGGCGACGAGCGTGCGGAGTGTGCCGGGCGCACGTTCCAGCAGTTCCCCGGGGTCGGCGTCGATGAGTTCCGCGATGGCGGCGAGCAGCGGCCGTACGGGCAGATCGCCGTCGCAGGCTCCGGCGAGGGCGGCCTCCACCGTCCCGACCGCCGCCGTGCGGCGCAGCCCCCGGGTCTGCCGCAGGACGATCCGCGACGGATCCTCCGCCCCCGGCACCCCGGAGCGCTCCTCGACGACGCCCTCGGCGAGCGTGAGGTAGGCGTCGAGCAGGTCCTCGTCCGAGATCCGATGCCCGGTCCCGATCGCCCCGAGCACGTCGCCGATGTACTCCCCCACGGGAAGCTCGACCCGATGGGTCAGTTCCTCCACGCGCACCACGGGGTCCGTCGAGCCCGAGTTGTGCAGGGCGATCCAGCCGAAGCCGATGCCGGTGACGTCCAGCGACTCGAACCAGGCCAGCCACTCGTCGTAGCGCTCCCGGTAGGCCGCGGTGCCCTGCTCGGCCGAGTCGCGCAGCCACAGCTCCACGTATTCGGCCGGATCCTGCACATCACGCTGTACGGCCCAGCCGTCGCAACCGGTCTCGGTCAGCCAGCCGCCCACCCGGTCGCGCCAGTCCTCCCCCTTGACGTGCAGCCAGTTGGCCAGGAACCGGCCGTGGCCGTCCTGGTCGAGGTGGCGGGGTGTGCGCCGGACCAGATCACGGCAGAAGTCGTCGCCCTGGAAGCCCGACTCACGGTAGGAGAACCGGCCCGCCGGCGAGATCACGAAGGGCGGGTTCGAGACGACGAGGTCGAACGTCTCCCCGTCCACGGGCTCGTACATCGACCCCTCCCGGGCGTCGACGCCGGCGACTCCGGACAGCAGCCAGCTCAGCCGGGCCAGTTCGAGCGCCCTGCCGTTGACGTCGGTCGCGACGATCTCCTCGGCACGGCCGGCGAGGTGCAGCACCTGCACGCCGCATCCGGTGCCCAGGTCAAGCGCCCGGCCCACCGGCCCGCCTGCGCCGAACTGGGCGAGGTTGGCCGACGCGCCGCCGGCCCCGACGACGTGATCAGGCCGCAGTGCCGGATCCCCCGGCCTGACCTTCCGGTCGGAGACCACCCAGGCGGGGTCCGCCGCATCCCACGGCTGCAGGTGGACCCCGGCGTGAACGGTGTCGCCCCGCCGTACGATCAGGCCCGCCTCGGCCAGGTCGTCGACCGGCAGGCCCGCCGCCGTGCAGGCGGACGCGCCGACGGGGGCTCCGAGCCACCACAGCCGGATGAGCGTGGCGAGCGGGTCGCCGTCCCTGGTGGCCCGCAGGGCGGGGACGGTCTCCTCACGCGCCAGCGCGGTCGCGGCCACCTCGCCCAGCCGCTCGCGGACGCCGTCGATCGTGTAACCGGCGTCGACGAACCCGTCGCGAAGCCGCAGGACAAGGTCAGATGGGGGAAGCACGGAACGAAATCTATCGCGGCCGCGTCAGCCCATCGCCGGCCAGCGGGCGTAGATCGGGGTCTCCCCGCGCAGCAGCCTGGCGATGTCGTCGACCAGCAGTTCGGCCTGGCTGAGCTCGGTCTCGTCGGTCGCCTCGCCGAGATGCGGCGTCAGCACGACGTTCCGCAGGCGGGTGATCGGGTGCCCCGGCTCCAGCCACTCCCGTTCGAAGTGGTCCAGGCCCGCGCCGCCGAGATGTCCCCAGCGAAGCGCGTCGACCAGCGCGGTCAGGTCGTTCACGGCCGCCGTCGAGGTGTTCAGGTAGACGGCGCCCCGCTTCATGAGGGAGAACTCGCTGGGGCCGATGAACGTCCGCGTCTCCTCGGTGACGGGCACGTGCACGGACACCACGTCGGCCTCCCGCAGCAGGTCTCGCAGGTCGTGGGTCGCCTCGGGCACGAAGGGGTCGGTCGCGATCACTCGCATCCCCAGCCCCTCCGCCCGCCACCGCACGGCCCGGCCGACCCGGCCGAGGCCGACGATGCCGAACGTGCAGCCCGCCATGCGGCGGCCGCGCAGGCGGTGACCGGGTGCCACACCGCCTCTGAAGACCTCTCCGCTGCGGATCTCGCGGTCGGCGGCGGCGATGTGCCTGGTCACGGCGAACAGCAGGCCGATGGTCAGCTCGGCCACCGCGTCCGCGTCGCGCTCCGGGGCCCACAGCACGGGGATGCCGCGCCGCTCGGCCAGGCGCAGGTCCACTCCGGCCGCGGTCCCGACGCAGGCGACGACGGTCAGCGGAAGGTCCAGGACGGGGGCCGTCACCTCGTCCCCCGCGACGACCAGGATCGTCGACTCCGACGCGACGATCAGATCGGCCAGGTCCTCACCGGAGAACCCGCGGACCGGCCGGGCCACGCCTTCGGACTCCTCGACGACGTCGGCGATCTCCCGCAGACGGGCGAGGGCACGCTCGGGAAGTTCGGCCAGGACGAGCGCCCGTGGCCGTCCGAGATCATGTCCTACTGCCACAATCGCGACGATATCCGGTCCCACCAGGGGCTACGTCGGGGTGGTCCGGCCCTCACGGCATCCGGAGGCTGTTCCAGGCGGCCTCGCCGAGCCCGCGGATCTCTTCCTCCGTGGGCTGGTGGGCTCCCGCGAACCACAGACGGCACATCTCCTGGGCCGGCCCGAGCCACAGGACGTAGCACATCGTCGGGTGGACCGGCTGGAGGAGCCCCTCCTTCATGTGCGGCCGCCACCAGTCCGCGACCTGGCGGAAGAAGGCCCGCCGCGCGTCGTTGACCTCCGGCCCGCCCGGCTCCTCGCGCCGGGGCGGCCGCTCGCTGATCAGCAGCCGCGCCCGCTCCGGATGCTCGCCGCACCACGACATGTGGAGCGCGACGATGGCCTCGATCCCCCTCCGGGCGTCGTCGTGACGGGTCAGCTCGCCGATGAAGGCCTCCTGGTACGCCTGGAGGATCTCGGCGTACAGCACTCCGAAGACGTGTTCCTTGCTCGCGAAGTGGTGGTAGAAACTCCCCACGCTGACGCCGCTCTCCTCGCGGAGGCTCGCGAGCGTCGTTGCGGACACACCGTCCTGGCTGAACCTGCGCAGCGCACCCTCGATGATCCTGGTGCGGCCGTCCCGGCCGTGCTTTGCGCTCTTCACAGGGTCAATGGTGACCTAACAGAACCTTATTCTGCAAATGTGATGTGGGCTTCGGACTCGACCCGGCGCACGGCCGCTGTCATTGTCGCAGGCATCGGAGCGCGCCGGCATCCCGCCTCTCCCCACTGAACCGCCTTGTGCGCCGTGGTACGCGACAGCCGTCATCTGGGTACTCCAAGTAGACTTAGCTGACGGGAAGGCAGTGGAATTACGATGCGTGACATGCGGCACATTCGAGTGGACAACTGCTCGATCGAGCGGACGCTCGCCGTCATCGGCGAGAAATGGACGCTGCTGGTCCTGCGTGAGGCCTTCAACGGAGTACGGCGGTTCGCCGACCTCCAGGCCCGCACCGGCGCGCCCCGGCAGGTGCTCAGCGCCCGCCTGGCCGGGCTCGTCGCGGACGGCCTGCTGCGCAAGGAGGCCTACCAGGAGCCCGGTCAGCGGCAGCGTGACCAGTACCGGCTCACCCAGAAGGGGCTCGACCTCTACCCGATCATGATCGCGCTGACCCAGTGGGGCGACCGCTACGTCGCCGACCCGGAGGGCCCCGCGGTCGTCGTCACCCACCGCGACTGCGGCGAACCCGTCGAGGTGAAGTTGCAGTGCGCCAAGGGACACGAGGTCGCCGGCGCCCGCGAGGCCACCGCCCGGCCGGGCCCGGGGCTCCGGCTCCGCTCCGCCTAGGACGGTCCCATCCGGCGGACCGGCCCGGGCTGAGGGCGGGACCGCACGGCGGGCTGCCTACGCTGGTCACGTGTACCGGTTCCTCCTCACGCCGCGCTGGCTCGGGCTGCACGTGCTCGTGCTCGTGCTCATCCCCGCCTTCGTCTTCCTCGGCCGATGGCAGTACGGACGATTCGAGGAGAAATCAGCCGCCGGCGACCTGATCACCGCCAACCTGAACAGCGCTCCCGTGCCCCTGACGACCTTGGACCGCGTGGGCGGAACCGTGCCCAACACGGTGAAGTACCGCTCGGTCACCGTCGGCGGGCAGTACGACACCGCCCATGAGCTCGTGGTGAGACGGCGCACCCAGAACAGCGTCCTGGGCTTCTACGTGATCACACCTCTCGTGACCCCCCAGGGGACCGTCCTGGTCAACCGCGGCTGGGTCAAGGCGGGAGCGACCGCCGACGCGCCTCCGGTGGTGCCCCCGCCTCCGACCGGCGACGTCACGGTCACGGGCCGGCTCAGGCCCACCGAGACCGAGGACTCCAGCGGCATCAGGAACCGCCCCGGCCTGCCTCCCGGCCAGATCCTGCTCATCAACACGGCCGACATCGGCAAGACCCTGCCTCATCCGCTGTACGGGGGCTTCATCGAGCTGACCGGGCAACAGCCGCAGGCGGCGACGGCGCCCGACCCCGTCCCCCGGCCCGACGTGAGCGAGGGCGGCGGGCTCAACCTCGCCTACGCCGTCCAGTGGTGGTTGTTCATCGGCGTGGCGGTGGGCGGATGGGCCCTGCTGATGCGCCGCGAAGCGCACGACCTGCGCACAGCCGAGGACGATCCCGCACGCGAGGACGCCCCGACTCCGTAGGGTTGGACGTAGAAGCACTCTCCCCGAGCTTCGGAGGCTTGATGCGCTCCCTCGTCTGGACGAAAGACGCAGGCGCCGAGTACGCGGAAGTCGACTTCACCGAAGGACTGGCGGCGACGGGCACGGCGGTCGGCGCCGACCCCGTCCCCTATCGCGTGGAGTACTCCCTGCGCACCACCCCCGGCTTCGTCACCGAGTCCCTCGTCGTGCGCACGTCGGGAGCGGGCTGGTGGCGGTCGCTGGACCTGCGGCGGGACGACGCCGGCAAGTGGACCTGCCCCACGGAGGGGGCGGGCGATCTCGACGGGCCGCCTCCGGGCTGCGCCGACGACCTTGACGGGGCCCTTGACTGCGATCTCGGGCTGTCGCCTCTCACCAACTCGATGCCGGTACTCCGGCACGGCCTCCTGAACGGGGGCGGCCGGGTCGCTCTGATCATGGCCTGGGTGCGTGTGCCGCATCTTCAGGTGATCCGTCATCCCCAGTGGTACACCCACCTCGACCAGGGATCGGTCCGCTACGAGAGCGCCGGTTTCGCCGCCGACCTGTCCTACGACGCCGACGGCCTCGTGATCGACTACCCCGGACTGGCCCGTGCCGTACGGTGAAAGCCCAGGCCTGGGCATGAAGACGCCTCCGGGTGAACGAACGGATACCAACCGGAGACCTTGCAGCTTGTTCGGTGTTATCCCATGGCCTTACGGTTTACTACTGTGACTACGCCGCATACCGACACCGACCCGGAGCCGAGGCGGCGGAACTACGTGATCATATCGGCCGATGATCATCTGATCGAGCCCGCCGATCTCTTCGAGGACCGGCTGCCCGACAAGTACAAGGACCTCGCGCCCAAGGTCGTCGAGACCGAGGCCGGCCACCAGGTGTGGCGGTACGGCGGGGCGACCTACCCGTGCGCGGGGCTCGACGTGGGCGCCGGCCTGCCCAAGGAGCAGTGGACGCTCGATCCCGTCCGCTTCGAGGACATGCGGCCGGGCTGCTACGACATCGAGGCGCGCATCGCCGACATGGACCGCGCCGGGATCTGGGCGGCCCTGTCCTTCCCCGGGATGCTGGCGACCCAGGCGGGCATGCCGTTCGCCAGGACCCGCGACCAGGACCTCGGCCTGGCCCTCGTCAAGGCCTGGAACGACTGGCACGTGGACGTGTGGGCCGGGACCTACCCCGAACGCATGATCGCGCTCCAGCTCCCCTGGCTGCCGGACCCGGAGATCGCGGCCAAGGAGATCAAGGCCAACGCCGCCCGCGGGTTCAAGGCCGTGGTGTTCCCCGAGTTCCCCACCCGGCTGAGGCTCCCGTCGATCCACAGCGGCCACTGGGACCCGTTCTTCGCCGCCTGTGAGGAGACCGGGACGGTCGTCTGCCTCCACACGGGCGGATCGTCGTGGGCGCCGGTCCCCTCGCCGGACACCCCGATCGAGGCGATCACGACGCTGATCCCGGCGAGCGCGATGTTCGCCTGCGCCGACTGGCTGTGGTCCGGCGTGCCGCTGCGCTTCCCCGGCCTGCGCATCCTGATCGCGGAGGGCGGCGTCGGCTGGCTGCCGATGTTGTCCGAGCGGGCCGACTACGCACTCGACCACCCCGTCGCGGCCGAGACGACCTGGGAGGGCGGTCTCAAGCCCAGCGAGGTGCTCCGGCGCAACTTCTTCTTCGGGACCCTCGACGACAACGCGCTCGGCGGCGTACGGCTCGCGGTCGGCATGGAGCACGTCCTGCTGGAGAGCGGGTACCCCCGCGCCGAGTCCACCTGGCCCGACACCCAGAAGACGGTCGCACACAACCTCGGCATGCTGCCGCCCGCCGACGTCGCCAGGGTGGCGTACGGCAACGCCGCACGCCTGTTCGGGCACCCTCTGCCGTCCCGGGCCTGGCTCCGGATGGAGGAGCTCTAGGCGGGCCTGGCAGGCAGCCGGGGCACGCTCCGGACCAGCCGCCGCGTGTAGGCGTGGCGGGGCGAGCCGAGCACGGCGGCGGTGTCGCCCTGCTCCACGACGCGGCCCCGCTCCAGCACGGCCACCTGCGGGCACAACGCCGCCACCACGGCGAGGTCGTGCGACACCATCACGACCGTCAGACCGCGTGTCTCCCGCAACTCGGCCAGCAGGTCGACGATGCGGACACGGGTCGACACGTCCAGCGCGCTCACCGGCTCGTCCGCCAGCAGGACACGCGGCTCGCTCACGATGGCGCGGGCGATGGCGACACGCTGCCGCTGCCCCCCGGAGAACTCGTGGGGATATCGGCCCGCGGCGTCCTCGGGCAGCCCGACCGCGTGGAGTGCGGCGGCGACGCGCTCGCCGGCGGCCGCCCTCCTTTCGGGGCGCGGCAGATCCCTCAGCAGGCCGAGCGAGCGGAGCGGTTCCGAGACGATCCTCGCGACGCTCTGGCGCGGATCGAGCGAGGAGTAGGGATCTTGGAAGACCGTCTGCACGTCGCGCCGGAAGCTCCGCATACGCCGCCGGTCGCCGGGGGCGAGCGTGTCGCCGTCGAAGAGGATCCGCCCGGTCGTGGGCGTCGCCAACCCGAGCAGCAGGCGCAGCAACGTGGTCTTGCCCGCGCCCGACTCGCCCACCAGGGCCACGCCTCTGCCCTGCGTGATCTCGATCGACACGTCCGTGAGCACGGCCGGCGCGCGCCGGTAGGCGAAACCCACCTCGCGCGCCTCGATGATCGGCCGGCTCATGACCGCTCTCCCTCGCCCAGCCGGTCCAGCGCGGCGTCGAGCTCGCGGGCGCTGCCCACGAGCTCCCGGGCGTAGGGGTGCCGCGGCGCGTTCACGACGTCGAGGACGGCGCCCGACTCCACCGCTTTGCCGTCCTTGAGGATGAGGACGTGGTCGGTGATCCCCGAGACGACCGCCAGGTCGTGGCCGATGAACAGCAGTGCCATCGAATGGGCGGAGACCAGGCCGTCGAGCAGCGCGAGGATCTCTGCCTGCACCGTCACGTCGAGCGCCGTCGTCGGCTCGTCGGCGATCAGCAGAGCCGGGCGGCAGGCGAGCGCCATGGCGATCGCCACCCGCTGGCGCTGCCCACCGGAGATCTCGTGCGGGTACGCCCTCGCGATCCTGTCCGGCTCGGCCAGCCGGACCTCCTCGAGCGCGGCCGTCACGGCCGTCTTCAGGGCCCGCCCGCGCAGCCCCTGGGCACGTCTGAGCGGCTCGGCGACCTGGTGGCCGATCCTCATCAGCGGGTCGAGGGCCGTGAGCGGCTCCTGGAAGACCACACTCGTGGTCCGTCCGCGCAGGCGGTTCAGCAGCCGTTCCCCGGCTCCGACGATCTCCGTCCGCCCCCTGCCGGGGACGTCGAGCGTGACGCTGCCCGACGCGGTCATGCCCGGCGGGAGCAGACCCATGATCGCCAGGGCCGTCAGCGACTTGCCCGAGCCCGACTCTCCGATCAGCCCGAACCGGGTGCCCGCGTCCACCGTGAAGGACAGGTCCGAGATCAGGTCGCGCCCGTCCGCCGAGCGCACGCCCAGCCCGGCGACCTCCAGCAGGCTCATCGGCGCCTCCTACGGGTGGGGTCGGCCACGTCGCGGAAACCGTCCGCGACGAGGTTCACCCCGATGACGAGCACGACGATGAGGACGCCGGGGGCGATCACGCCGACAGGGGCGATGAAGACGCTCGCCTGCGCCTCCTGCAACATGCGGCCCCAGGACGCGTTGGGAGGCGGGGCGCCGAGCCCCAGATAGGACAGGCTCGCCTCCGCCAGTACGGCCAGGCCGAACTGGAGGGCGAGGTTGACCGACACCGTGGGCCAGATGTTCGGCACCACGTGCTCGAGGACCACGCGCGGCCACGAGGTCCCCGACGTGCGCGCCGCCGTGATGAAGTCGTGGGCGAGCACACGCTTGACGAGCACCCGCGTGAGCCGGGCGACGATCGCCGACATGGCCAGCCCGATCGCGACGATCGCCGAGGTGAGGGACGCCGCCTGCGTCGCGGCCACGAGCATCGCCAGCAGCAGCGTGGGAAACGCGATGAGGATGTCCAGGAGCGCCGAGACGACGTCGTCCAGCCACCGGGTGGCGAACCCGGCCGCCAGGCCGGCGACGATCCCGATCGCGCCGCCGAGCACGACCGATCCCGCCCCCGCCGCGAGGGCAATCCGCGCGCCGATCATCAGCTGGGTCAGCAGGTCGCGCCCGAGCTTGTCGGTGCCGAGCAGGTGCGGCGCTCCCGGAGGCATGAGCCGCCCGCCCGAGGTGTCCTCGGGGGCGAACGGCAGCCAGAACAGCGAGACGACCGCCACGAGCACGATCACGCCGACGAGCACGCAGCCGATCGTGAGCGTCACTGATCGGGACACGTGGCGGGTCGCGGCCTTCGGCCCTTCTCCGTCCGGGGCGCCGACGAGGGCCTGCTCGACACTCATCGGACGTCCCTGGCGAGCGAGTGGCGCAGCCTCGGGTCGATGAGGCGCTGAACGAGGTCGGCGGCGAATCCGATGACCAGCACCACGAGCGTGCTGACGAACAGGATGCCCTGGATGACCGGGTAGTCGTGCTGGGCCAGCCCCTTCACCAGCATGCCGCCGAGGCCGGGCAGGGCGAAGACGCTCTCCACGACCACGGCGCCCAGGAAGGTGCTGGCGAGCTCGATGCCCAGGATCGAGATGACGGGCACGACCGCGTTGCGCAGGCCGTGCCGCCACATCGCCCGGGCGAAGGAGGAGCCGAGCGCCCGGGAGGTCCGCAGATAGTCGCTGCCGAGCACGTCCAGCGTGGCCGAGCGCACATAACGGATCAGCGAGGCCGACATGACCAGGGCGATCGTGACGACGGGCAACGTCAGCGAGGTGAGCGCCTTCGCCGGGTCGGCCCAGTCGTCCTGCGGGAACCCCCCGGCCGGCAACACCCGGAGGGAGAGCGAGAACACGGTGACCAACAACATGCCGACCCAGAAGACCGGCACGGCGATCCCCAGTTGGGAAACCCCGCTGAGGACCGAGCCGTACCACGTGTTCGCCTTGTGCGCGGCGACGAACCCGACCGGCACCGCCACGACGACGGCGAGCACGAAGGACAGCAGGGTGAGCGGGACCGTGACGACGAGCCGAGCGGCGATCTCCGGGCCGACCGGGAGCGTGCTCACGAACGACTCGCCCAGGTCGAAGGTGGCGAGCCGGCCCAGCCAGGAGACGAACTGCTCCGGCAGCGGGCGATCGGTGCCGATCTGGTGGCGCGCGGCCTCGATCTGCTCGGGGGTGGCGCCCACGGACAGCAGCGAGTTCGCCGGGTCACCCGGAAGAAGCCGGAGCAGGAGGAACAACACCACCGCGGCCAGCAGCAACGAGACGACGAGGAACGCCGTCCGGCGCAGCAGGTAGGCGGTCATGGAGGTCCGATCGTGGTGCGGGCGGTGAACGGCCCGCCCCGGCCTGCCGTACGGGACGGAGGCCGGGGCGGGATCATCAGGCGCTCTTCTTGATGCCGTAGGCGTAGAACTGCGAGTTGAGCCCGTTGAGCGGGTAACCCGACAGCGACGAGGACGCCACGACGATCTGGGGATAGAGGTAGAGCCAGTCGCTGGCCGCGTCGGCGGCGATCTGCTCGTTGACCTTCTTGAGCAGGGCCGTCTGCTGGTCGGCGGTGTCCGACTCCTCCGCCTGCTTCACCCACGCGGTCACCTGGGGGTTGTCGTATCCCCAGTAGAAGTCGGGGTCCCCGTACCAGACGACGTCACGGTCGTTGACGTGCTCCTGCATCGTGGCGGCGAAGTCGCGGTTCTTGTAGACCTTCGTGTACCACTGGTCGGCGGTGATGATGTTGATCTTCACGGTGATCCCGACCTTGGCCAGCTCCGACTTGATGAACGTCGCCGCCGTGGGGTGCGGGTCGTAGTTGGGGGTGTCCAGGGTGAACTCGAACCCGTTGGGGTAGCCCGCGTCGGTCAGTTCCTTCTTGGCCAGGGTCAGGTCGTACGGATTGACCTTCGTCAGGTCCTCGTACCACGGGTCGGTCGGCGGGACCATGGAGCCGATCAGCGTGCCGTAGTCGCCCCAGATGGAGTTGAGCAGCTTCTTGTCGTCGATCGCCGAGGTGATCGCCTTGCGGACGAGCGGCTTGTCGAACGGCGCCTTCCTGTCGTTGAAGGCGAGCAGCAGCTTGGTCGTCGAGTGGCCGTTGTTGACCTTGTAGTTCGAGTTGCCGTTGAACTGGGCGAGCGCGTCGGGGCTCTGCTCGCTGGTCACGACGTCCACCGCGTCGGTGAGCAGGGCGTTGTTGAGCGCGGTCGCGTCGGTGAAGTAGTGGAACACGACCTGCTTGTTGGTCGGCGCCGTGCCCCAGTAGCCCGCGAAGCGGTCCAGGCTCAGCGTGGAGCCGCGCTTCCACGTGCCCAGCTTGTACGGCCCGGTGCCGTCCTCCGAGGTCGTGAGGCCCTTCGCCTGGCCGTTGACGATCCAGACGTAGCTGAGGTTGTAGACGAACGAGATCGACTTGCTCGCCAGCGTGACCGTGACCGTGTGGTCGTCCGGGGTCTCGATCTTCTTGATCCCGGCGAAGCTGCTCTTGCGGGCGGACTGGGAGTCGGGCGCGACGACCTTCTCGATGCTGTACTTCACGTCGGCCGACGTCAGCGCCTTGCCGGAGTGGAACGTCACGCCGTCGCGCAGGGTGAAGGTGTAGGTCAGGCCGTCCGAGCTGACCTTGTAGTCCTTCGCGAGGAGGTCGTCGACCTTGCCGTCGTCGGTGAGCCGGAACAGGCCTTCGTAGACGTTGCCGTTGAACGCCTCGGTGACGCCCTGCCCTCCGCCCTCGGTGTTGTCGAGGTTCTGCGGCTCGTAGAGGGAGCCGATCTGAATCGTCGCGTCCTTGTCGTACGCGCCAGCGGGCGCGGCGCTGCCGCCGGAGGCCGTGCCACCTGTGCCGCCGCAGGCGGTGAGGGCGAGGGCGAGGGCCGCGGCGGCGCCGAAGAGCGACGTCGTCTTCCTGATCACTGTTTCTCCTGGTGGCGGCTCATGCGGCCGCCTGCCGTGTGTCGTGCGGGAATGCCTGGGCGGTCTGGCTCAGTGGGGGAGGAAACCGCCTGTGAAGACCGGGAGCTTCTCGCCGGCCTCGACGGGAACGTCGAAGCGGTTCTGCGCCGGGGGAAGGGGACAGTTGTAATGGACCGAGAAGCCGCAGGGTGGCACGTAAGCCCGGTTGAAGTCGAGGACCACCGTGCGGGCACCCGGGTCTCGAGGCACCTGGAGGAAGCGGCCGCCTCCGTAGGTGACCGATCCGTTGGTCGGGTCGCCGAAGACCAGCAGCAACGTCCCGTCGTCGTCGAAGGCGCTCAGGTTGCGGGCGACGCCGTTCAGCGTGAAGGTGATGTCGCCGGGGACGACCAGGTCACGCGTGCCGCCGTCGTCGCGGATGTGCTCGAAGGGCACCGCGCGAGCCTCGGAGACCGGCGTGAAGGTGGCCTCGACCACCCATTCGGGCGCGAACGGGAAGGCCTCGATCGTGTCGAAGTGGCGGATCGCCGGGGAGTCCGCGTCCCAGAGGCGGATGCCCCGCTCGGGTTCGCCGGTGCCGATGTGCCTGCGCTCCAGTCGCGTGGCCGTCACGCCGGCCGGGCGCCCGTCGAGCGCCTCCTCAAGGGAGACGTCCGTGCCGGGCGGCAGCCAGCGGGTCTCGACCAGAGCCAGATTGCCCGTAGGCGAGGTCACCGCGGCGAGCCGGGAGGCCCGCCAGGTCTCCCAGCCTGCACGCGCGGAGTCGATGATGGATGCCGAGGCGAGTGCGGGCATGACGGAAACGGCTCACTTCGATCGGGGGCGGACATCTCTCGCCTCTATGCCTCGAATGCACCGATGACGAGGTTTACAACCATACCCGACCCATAAAGTGGGTTTTTATTCGCCCCCTCGGTGGCGTTCGTCCCGTGATCCCCTCGGTTGCTGAAGTCCCTGGACAAGCGGCCCCTGGGCAAGCGGCTGCTCGACCAGGGAACCCCTCGGCTCGCGGCCTCCTCGGCTCACGGGCTCCTCAACTTGCGGGCTCCTCCGCTCGCGAACTCCTCAGCTTGCGGACTCCTCGGCTAGCGGGCTCCTCGGCGGCCTTTCCCCCTGGGCACGCCGCGACCCTGCACACCACCACCGGGGACACCCGGGTCGGCACCGCCGTACACCGTGCCACCGTTCACCGCGCCCCCATGGGCCGCGTTCCCGTGGGCCGCGTTCCCGTGGGCCGCGTTCCCGTGGGCCGCGTTCCCGTGGGCCGCGTTCCCCCTGGGCGTGGCACCGCTTCGGGGCATGCCCGCCCTCTCCCACTGGACGTACTCGCCGCTCGCCCCGAGCAGTGAGGTCACCAGCCACAGGAAGACGCCGAAGTCGTCGACGATGCCGATGCCGATGAAAAATTCGGGGATCGCATCGATCGGAGAGACGATGTAGAGGACGGCCATGCCGAGCATGCCCAGCCGGCCCCGGGAGAGCCCGGGGAAATCGCCCCTCATCGATCCGCGGATCATCCGCGGCAGGGCCCTGAGCCGCGTCAGCAGGCCGGGCGAACCGGGCTGGGACACCTCCTGGTAAGCCCGCCACGTCGCCGCCGCACGTCCCGCCTTCGCCATGCCGCCACCTCCACGAGATGAACTGCCCCCTTTGCCACCCCTTTAACGTTCGCGGCTCTCGTCGCGGTTCCGGATTGGCGCCTGACACTCGCTCCGTGGCGAACGTGCGCCCCGATGCAGGTGTGACAGGGACGGAGGAGCCGACCGGCAAAGCAGCGGCGCCATGTGGGGCTGCGGTTGCGGGTGGGGAATTTCATCTACCCACGATTCCACCATGTGGGCTCGAGCGGCCGTCCGGCGAAAACCGTGCGCGTTCCCCTGACGATCATTGGATGCCGCATGACATGACCCGTTTTGAGATGCGCTTCTTGATTTAGCGACGTCTGCCGCCTCGGGGCGATGTCGATATTGACGACATGTGTCGCATGTGTTTATTTGATGACTAGATTCCCTCAAACCGCGCTACAGCGTCGTCACTCCATCCTGACCAGCGCGAAAGGTACCAAGGGTGACTAAGACCTCTCCGTCGCCTCAAGCCGGGGATGACGATTTCGGCACTCAGAGAACCGTCCGCCGTTCGAGATTGTTCTTCGTCTTTCCGGTGATCGCCATCGCGACGTTCGCCCTCAATCTGATATGGGAGGTCGCTCGAAGGAACATGGACCAGAGGTTGCTCATGTCCTGGCCGTTCAAATTCAGCATCGTCGACACGTCGACCACCGCGAACATACTTGCGCTGGCGACCGGACTTCTCATTGCGCGTCTTCAGTACGCCCGGGTCCTACGCCCGGTCATCGGATTCGCCATCGACGACGCCGACGCCCTGTTCAAGCCCGACAGCGATCGATGGCGATTCTGGTTGTACAACGCAGGTTCCGGTACGGCCGTGGTCGAGAGGTTCGAGTATTACGTCAGATTCAGAGGCGACTCTGATGCCGGGCAACTCGATAGGGATCACTCGGGCAACTGGGTACCCCTGGCCGTGATCAACGATCAACTGCGTTCGCGTGGGCTGAAGGACGGTGAAGACTACTTTCTTCGATGGAGCACGAAAGGTGCCCCCGTCCCGTCTGCCTCGGGCTACGTCGCCTGGTTCACCATAAGGGGCCTGGCGGAGTTGGAGAGGTTCGATGTGAGAATTCAGGTCGTGGACGGGCTGGGAGACATACACGAACGCACGTTCCCCTTCATGCATCGCCTCCCCAGCGTCACGGAAGACGCGATAAAGGCGTACCGTTCCCGGGATTCCCTGGCATAGCCACTCCGGGCATCCGGCCTATTTTTCGTTGAAGTTCTCCCGCAGTATCGAATAGAGCCACTGGTCGTGCCAGCCCCCCATTCGCCACTGCGCCTTGCGTATGACACCTTCTCGCTGGAAGCCGGCCTTTTCCAGTGCGCGCTGCTCGGCACGGTTGCCGGCGTCGGTGAACGCCTGAATGCGCTCGGCCCGAGTATGGGAGAACAGATAGTCGACCAACTGGATCTGCGTCTCCGTTCCGATGCCGTGTCCCCGGAACGCAGCGAAGATCGTAATGCCGATGGACCAGCTCCAAGAAGTGGTCTCAGGTCCCCAATAGTGTTTCAGCCAGGTCACCCAGCCTGCCACCGAGCCCTCGGATTCGACCGTGAGTCCGCCTATGTCAGGCCCCAGGAATCCCTCTTCGGCTATCTTCTTCCGCATTCCGTTGAACGAGCGGTATCCGAACCATTGATACCCTCCCGCCCCTTCGGGGGTTGAGATCTCGGCTTCGAAGAGCGACACGTCCTCGTCACGGACCGGTCTTAGCGTAACCTTTGCCATTTAACCCATTCCCGGAGAAACGAGAACTCTCAATCGGTCGCACATCAGAAGCCGGAAAGCTCGGGCAATCCAATGGAATAATTTCACTCATATTCCATTGCACATTAGCGTGGCATCGATTGTAACAGAGCGAGAAAGAGATGTTGCTCATTTGAAGGTGTCCACGAGGATATACGCCTCTTTGAGGGTGCTAGCGCTTCGCGGGGTGGCGGGTGAAGGCCTGCAGGATGAGCCCGGTCGCGTCGAGCCGGGCGGTCTTTCCGAGACGGGCAAGCGGGATTCCCCCCGGCCACGTGTGGCCGCCGCCCTCGACAACGTACGCCTCGACGGTCGCGCCACCGGCGCAGCGGAACGTCCGCAGAGCGACGTCCCCGGCGGGCTCGCTCCGCGTTCCCGGGCCGCAGCCCATCGACTCGGCCCAGCGGTCGACGGTCGTCTCGAATGAGGGCAGGCGAGCCTCGCGCAACCACGCGGGCACCTCGACCTGGCCGATCCGGCTGGGCAGGCCCACCCGCCCCCCTTCGAACGGCACGACCCGGTCGGCCGTCCCGTGGAAGGTGATGATCGTCGTGGGGGTGGGACGGGCACAGGGTTTCGCGATCGTGATGCCGCTGACGGGCGCGACCGCCGCGAGTCGCCCGTGGAGGCCGCAGACGAGCGCGGCGGCCATGCCCGCGCCGTTCGACATGCCGGCGGCGAACTCGCGGGTACGGTCGACGCACAGCGTCGCCTCGAGGTGGTCGAGCAGCGCGGCGGCCGCCTTCACCTCGACGTCCTGGTCACCTGGCCGGGCCCCGCCGAAGCCCGGGATGATCCAGCCGGCCAGGCCGGATGCCGTCTCCGGGGTCACGACGACGTAGCCCAGGTTCGGGCCGGCGATCGACAGGCGGGTGTACGCGTTCTCCTGCGCGGCGTTGGAGCCCAGCCCGTGGAAGTCGAGGACGACGGGCGCCGGCGTCGTGTTGGTGAAGCCCGCCGGCATGCTCAGCAGATAGTCGAGCCGCCTCCCGTCCACCGTCACCTGGATCCTGCCGCCCGTCGGCGCCGACTGTCCACAGCCTGTGGACGGCAGGCCCGCGACGGATCGCGTCGGCTGCGCCTGTGACGGCTCAGGCCGTTCGGGAGCGGGGGACGAGCACGCGGTCGCCACGACGCCGATCGCCACGAGGATGGCCGAGATCCTCCGCATCCCTGCCTCCCTGTCTCGTCGGCGTCCCCAGATGGGCGTTCGGGCCTCCTGCGGGAGACCGTCAGTCCAGCGTGGGCGCCAGCTCCCGTACCACCTGGTCGAGCGGGACGTCTCCGCCGGACAGCGGCGCGAGGACGGGGGTGTCCAGGCCGCCCGCCACATACTCCCTGATGCGGGCCCGGCATGTGGCCGCGTCGCCGTACACGATCAGGTCGTCGACGACCTCGTCGGGGATCGCCTTGACCGCGGCCCGCCGATCGCCGGCCGCCCACGCCTCGTGCATCGGCCGCAGCACCTCGCCTCTGCCGAGCCAGTCGTGGAAGGCGGCGTACACCGGGACCGTGAGGTAGCCCGCCAGCATGCGCCGTGCGACCTCCCGCGCCCTGGCGCCGTCCTGGGTGACCATCACGAACAGGCGCGCGATCAGCTCGGTCCCCTCTCCGAGCTCGGCCCTGACCTTCCGTACGTCCTGGGGCGAGAGCCAGTTGGTGATCGCGCCGTCCGCCTCCCGGGCGGCCAGGCGCAACATGCCGGGGCGCAACGCGGCCAGCACGATCTTCGGCGAGACCGCCGGCGCCCGCTCCAGCCGGAATCCCTTCACCGCGAAGGTCTCATAGCGTTCGGTGACCTTCTCCCCCGCCAGCGCGGCGCGCAGGAAACGCAACGTGTCACGGGTCCGGGCGTACGGCTTGACGAACTCGCCGGCGTTCCAGTGCTCCACGATCGCGGGGGACGACGCTCCGATTCCGAGGACGAACCGCCCGGGCGCCAGGTCGGCGATCGTCGCGGCGGACATGGCGAGCAGGCCCGGCCCTCGAGTCGACACCGGCACGATGGCGCTGCCCAGGCGGAGAGCCGGCGCCCATTCCGCGGCCAGCGCCAGCGGGACGAACCCGTCGGTGCCGTTCACCTCGGCCGACCACGCGTCGGTGTAACCCAGCTCGGGCAGCTGCGCGATGAGGGACCTGGACTCGATCAGCGTCTCGTCGAAGAAAGGAATCGTGATGCCCCAGCGGTCCACGGCCACCTCTTTTACCGAGTCGTTTTCACCCGACCTTACCAACCGGCCGGTATGCCGGGAGGATCATGCGCGCAGCTCGCGGACCACGTCGATGAAATCCTTGGTCACTCCCCTGATGCCGGGCAGGTACGACAGGGCGACGAGCCGGTCGACCAGGGAGACCGTACGGTCGATCAGGCGGTAGGTGCGCTCACACCCGGGCGAGGTGTCGTGGACCCAGAAGAGCACGACGCCCATCGACAACAACCAGAGCAGCTCGGGCAACTCCTCGCGCAGAGCCGGATCGATGCGGCTGTCCGAGCCGTCGACCACCTGACGGTAGATGCCGATCGCCGACTCCCGCGCCGGGGCCGACTCCGGGCTGAAGGGGCTCAGGGGATTGCTGGGCTCGGCCGCGTGCTTGAAGAACTTCACGGCGAACTCGTGGTAGGGCTCCGAGATCCGCACCCATTCCCGGAGCACCCCGCCCAGTCGTCCGGCGAACGACCTCTCCACGGCGAGCACCTCGCAGCAGGCCGCCTCGTGCTCGGCCTGGGCCCGGTCGTAGTAGGCCTGGATGAGCTGTTCCTTGGACGCGAAGTAGTAGTAGGCGTTTCCTACCGATATGCCGGCTTCTGTGGCGATCGCACGCATGGTGGTCGCCTCGAAACCGCGCTCCTTGAACAGCCGGAGGGCCGTATCGACGATCAGCTGGCGTGTCTTCTCGGCCACTTCGTCACTGTACGGCTTTCACCCGTGTCCGGTCATCGACCATCCACATGATCGACGGCTGCCGGCAAATTCCCCGCCTGGGCAGGAATGATCGGGTGCGGAGTGTGGCATCGATCATCATGGCGAGCTCCCCCGCCACGATGAGCACACCGTCACCGGGGAGCACATGGGCATACATCCGTCATGGTCGGTCCTGGCCGGCGCGGCCTGCGTCTTCGCGCTACTCCTGCTCGCGCAGCCGAGCCTCGCGAGCACTCCGGCACCCGCCCCCGTCGTCCTCGCGGCTGCCGCCCCTCAGGCGACGGCCGAGGCGCCGCAGCCTCCGTCTCTGCCCCGCGGGGTCGATCCACCGAGCGAGTCCCTGGTGGGCACGTTCACCGCGACGATCCAGACCTGGGACGCCTCCGCCACGGCCGTGCGGATGGACCAGGCCGAGGCCATGCACGACCTCCTGGCCGCCGGCCTCGGCTGGAAGTCGAGCGGGCACTGCGTGGACGCCGATCGGCGCACCTGCACATCGCTGGAGGACATCAGGTACGGCACGCTCATGCAGGCGATCGACCTGAAATACGCAAGCGGGTGCCCGATCACCGTGACCGGGGGGACGGAGAAGGGCCACGCGGGAGGCCGCTTCAGCCACGGGCACGGCTTCAAGGTTGACATCGCGCACAACGCGTGCGTCGACTCCTACATCACCAGGACGTACCGGTTCTGGAAGGTCAGAGGCGACGGAGCCGATCTCTTCCGTCCGCCCCCGATGCCCGGATCACGCCCGGCCCTCGACGTCTACGCCGACGAACCCACCCACTGGGACATCCTCTTCCGCTGACCAATCCAGCGTGATCACACACAAGGGGTGTGCTGGTCACACCCCTTGTGCGCGAATCTTTGCATGATCACGCCGAGAATTCGGCGGCTACCAGGGCGGCGATTTCGGCGGTGTTCAGGGCCGCCCCCTTGCGGAGGTTGTCGCCGCACACGAACAGATCCAGGGTGTTCGGGAAATCGAGCGCCTGGCGGATCCGGCCGACGTAGGTCGGGTCGGTTCCCACGACGTCGGCGGGAGTCGGGAAGACGCCGTTCGCCGGGTCGTCCAGCACCACGACGGTCGGAGCGGCGTCCAGCACCTGCCGGGCGCCCTCCACCGTGATCTCCTGCTCGAACGTCGCGTGGACCGCCAGCGAATGGGTGGTCACGACCGGAACGCGGACGCAGGTCGCCGACACCTTCAGATCCGGAATGCCGAGGATCTTGCGCGACTCGTTGCGGACCTTGAGCTCCTCCGACGACCAGCCGTCGTCCTTGAGCGAGCCGGCCCACGGCACAACGTTGAGGACCAGCGGAGCGGGGAACGGCGAGCCCTCGAGGTCGGGCACGGCCTTGCGCACGTCACCCGCGACGGTGCCCATCGTCCGGTCGCCCGCGACGGCCTCGATCTCCTGGTAGAGCCGCTCGGGGCCGATCATCCCGGCTCCGGAGACCGCCTGGTATGACGCGACCACCAGTTCGCGCAGGCCGTACTGCCGATGCAGGGCGCCCATGGCGGCCATCATCGACAAGGTCGTGCAGTTGGGGTTGGCGATGATCCCCCTGGGTCGCTCGAGCGCCTTCTCCGGGTTGCACTCGGGGACCACGAGCGGCACGTCGGGGTCCATCCGGAAGGCGCCGGAGTTGTCCACCGCGACCGCGCCGCGCGAGGCGACGATCGGCGCCCACTCGGCGGACACCTCGTCGGGCACGTCGAACATCGCGATGTCGACCCCGTCGAACGCCTCGGGGGCCAGCGCCTGGACGACGACGTCCTCACCGCGGACCTGGAGCACCTTCCCCGCCGAGCGCGGAGAGGCGATCAGCCGGATCTCCCCGTACGCCTCGGAGAGGTCGGACCGGTTGGTCAGGATGTCGAGCATGACGGTGCCGACGGCTCCGGTGGCACCGACCACGGCCAGCGTGGGCTTGCGGCTCATCGTCCGGTACCTCCGTAAACCACGGCCTCGACCTGGTCGGAGTCGAGGTCGAACGCCCGGTGCGCGGCGTTGACGGCCGAGTCCACATCGTTCTGCCCGACGACGACGGAGATGCGGATCTCGGAGGTCGAGATCATCTCGATGTTCACCCCGGCGTCGGCGAGTGCGCCGAAGAACTGGGCGGTGACGCCCGGGTGCGACCGCATCCCGGCGCCGATCAGCGAGACCTTGCCGATCTGGTCGTCGTAGAGCAGCTTCTCGAAGCCGACCTGGCTCTGCATCTTGTTCAGCGCGGTGAGCGCCGTCTGGCTGTCGTTGGTCGGCAGCGTGAACGAGATGTCCGTCCGCCCGGTGGCGGCGGCCGAGACGTTCTGGACGATCATGTCGATGTTGATCTCGGCGTCGGCCAGCGTACGGAAGATGGCCGCAGCCTCGCCGACCTTGTCCGGCACGCCGACCACAGTGATCTTGGCCTCGCTCCGGTCGTGTGCGACGCCGGAGATGATGGGCTGCTCCATCTCGGTTCCTTCGATCTTGGGGTCGGAGACGACCCACGTGCCTTCCCTGGTGCTGAACGAGCTTCTGACGTGAATCGGCAGGCCGAACCGCCGCGCGTACTCCACGCATCGCAGGTGGAGGATCTTGGCGCCGCAGGCGGCCATCTCCAGCGTCTCCTCGTAGGAGATCCGCGGGATCTGGCGGGCCGTTCTGACGATGCGCGGGTCGGCGGTGAAGATGCCGTCCACGTCGGTGTAGATCTCGCACACGTCCGCGCCGAGCGCGGCCGCCAGGGCGACGGCGGTGGTGTCCGAGCCGCCCCGGCCGAGTGTCGTGATGTCCTTGGTGTCCTGGGACACGCCCTGGAATCCGGCCACGATCGCGATCTGCCCGGCGTCGAGGGCCCCCCTGATCCGGCCGGGCGTCACGTCGATGATGCGCGCCTTGCCGTGCGAGGAGTCGGTGATGACACCCGCCTGGGATCCGGTGAAGCTGCGCGCCTCCTGACCCAGGTTGGCGATCGCCATCGCCAGCAGCGCCATCGAGATCCGCTCTCCGGAGGTGAGCAGCATGTCGAGTTCGCGGCCCGGAGGCAGCGGGGACACCTGCTTGGCCAGCTCGAGGAGTTCGTCGGTGGTGTCGCCCATCGCGGAGACGATCACGACGACGTCGTTGCCGGCTTTTTTCGTCGCCACGATCCGCTGGGCGACCCGCTTGATGCAGGCGGCGTCGGCGACGGAGGAACCACCGTATTTCTGGACAACGAGCGCCACAGGAATCTCCGAACGAATCAGGACGTGGAGCTCACAGTGTACTTGGGGGTCCCAAAACCCGATCAGACGAGATCAGCATATGGACGATCAGACGACCGTGCTCTCCTCGACCACGTCCAGACGGGTGTGCGCGACCAGCGCGTGCAGTGCGCGCAGCGCGGCGCCCGCGTGATTCCCCCACGTGTTGAAGTAGGAGTACTGCCACCACCACAGCGCCTCGAGCGGCCGGCCCGCCCAGTAGTGCCGCAGCCCGTGGATCAGGTCGGCCGCGACCGCGGACAGGTCGTCCGACAGCCGGTACGGCGTGACGCCCGTGTCCTTGTACGGGTCGAACACCTCGGCGTAGTCGTCCACCGGCCCGAGGCGCGTGGCGAGAGCCGTACGGAGCGGGTCGATGTCGGGGTCGTCGCTCAGCGCGGGCTCGACGTTGCCCTTGAGGATCACGTCCTCCATGGCTCCGAGCTGGGTGCCCGCGAGACTGACCTGCGCCACCTCCACCAGGAGCAGGGGCAGGATGGCGTCGCCGCCCTCGCCGCCCGCCAGGCGGGTCAGCCCGTCGATGTAGTTCTGGGCGTGTCCGGCAACCCGTTCGGCCAGGTTGTTCAGCTCTTCAGACATCCAGCAGCCTCCGTCCTTCGAAAGCGCGGCCCAAGGTGACCTCGTCGGCGTACTCGAGGTCACCGCCTACAGGCAGACCGCTGGCCAGTCGTGTCACTTTCAGCCCGAGGGGCTTGACGAGCCTGGCCAGGTAGGTGGCCGTCGCCTCGCCCTCGAGGTTCGGGTCGGTCGCGAGGATCAGTTCGGTGACCTGGCCGTCGGCCAGGCGCGCCATCAGCTCGCGGATCTTCAGATCATCGGGACCCACGCCGTCGATCGGGCTGATCGCCCCGCCGAGGACGTGGTAGCGACCACGGAACTCGCGGGTCTTCTCGACCGCCACGACGTCTTTCGACTCCTCGACGACACAGATCACATGCGGGTCGCGCCGCTGGTCCCGGCAGATCCGGCACTCCGCCTCCGCGGCGACGTTGCCGCAGATCCGGCAGAAGCGGACCTTCTCCTTGACCTCGAGCAACGCGTGCGCAAGCCGCTTCACATCCGCCGGCTCGGCGGCGAGCAGATGGAAGGCGATGCGCTGCGCGCTCTTGGGACCGACGCCGGGCAGCAGCCCGAGCTCGTCGATCAGATTCTGGACGACCCCTTCGTACATGGCTTCTAGAATCCCGGCAGCTGGCCGAGGCCACCGCCGAGCCCCTGTGCGAGCGGGCCGAGTTTCTCCTGCTGCAGCTCCGCGGCCGCGCGGACGGCGTCTCGCACGGCGGCGAGCACGAGGTCGGCGATCGTCTCCGCGGTCTCCTGCGGGTCGCCCGCGTCGATGGCGTTCGGGCTGATCTCGAGCTCGAGCAACTCGCCGCTGCCGTTCACGGTCGCGACCACGAGGCCGCCCCCCGCGCTGCCCTCGACCTCCGCATCGCTGAGCTCCTGCTGTGCGGAGACGAGCTGCTGCTGCATCAGCTGAGCCTGCTCCAGCAACTGCTGGAGGTTGACATCCCCTGGGTTCACAATCGTGCGCTCCTCAGCGTCCTGCGACGTGTTCGTCGCGACGAGCCTACGGGGTTCGCGGCCGTTCTGGCACTGGCGCGCCTGCGTGTTCCCCGCAATCGGCAGCGCAATCACAAACGAAGGTCAAGAGCCGTAGGCGCAGGCAGGGGTACGCAACACGCGCGCCAACCGGGCCTCTCGGCAGCCTCGCCCCACAGGTTCGATGAACGGGAAAAGAGGCATTAACCGGAAATGACAGAAGGAACCGCATGGATGGGAACCGCGCTACCCCCACAGTTCCCATCCATGCGGAATCCTGGTCCGGCCGATTCCCGTCCCCCCTCCAGCGGCAGGGAGTCGCCCTTCCCATCACGCCTGGTCGTCGCCGTCCGACGTGACGAGAGAAACGTAACCGGCCTTACGTTGCATACAGGTTGCGATCAAATGGTTACTCCTGGAGATTGGCAAATGCCGTCTCGGATGTTAGGCAGTTGTCGAGACGTCCTCCATACGCTTCACCCGACAGACCCGGGGGTGCTTGATGCCGGACCTGTCAGTCCGCCGGTTCCACGAGGCGGTGATGAGGGGTGACCGCACCGGCGAAGACGGGCCGCGCAAGGTCATCTTGGAGTCCTGGCGCCGGTCCCTCGACGCCGGCATCGATCCCGACCGGCACGCGGCCCCACTGGTCTACGACACCGACGAGATCGGCGACGCGCGGGCGAGCCACCCGATGAGCCGGCTGCTCCCGATGCTCCGCCACACGCTGGTGCAGATCGCCGACGAGGCCGCGCACATCATGGTGATCACCGACGCCGACGGCCTGGTCCTGTGGCGCGAGGGACACCACCAGGTCCGCAGGAAGGCCGACACGATCGGCCTGGCCGACGGCTTCCACTGGTCGGAGCAGGCGGTGGGCACCAACGGCATCGGCACGGCGCTGGCCATGAAGAAGCCGGCGCACGTCTACGCGGCCGAGCATCTGGCCCTCGCGCTGCACGACTGGTCCTGCGCCGGCGCGCCCGTCGTCGACCCCGACTCGGGCGGCGTGCTCGGCTGCCTCGACATCACCGGGACCTCCCGCGCCCTCCACCCCGCGTCCGTCGCCCTGGTCGCCGCTGCGGCCCGTCTGGCGGAGAGCCATCTCATGTTGTGGATGCGCGAGCACGACGAGCGGCTGCGTGCGCGCTACCACCGCCCCGGCCGCTCCGGCACTCTCGTCACCCTGACCGGCCGGATCATCGCCGGCGACCGGCGGCTCGGGGCGCGGGTGCGGCTTCCCGACCACGGCGACCGGATGGTGCTGCCGGACGGCCGCGTCGTCCTCCTCGAGCCTCTCGGGGACGCCTACCGGCTCCACACCCTGGACTCGTCCCCCGTCCCCCGGCTCACGCTGAACCTGCTCGGGGCCGACCACCCCTTCGCCTACCTCGACGGCATCCGGGTCCCGCTGTCGCTCAGGCACGCGGAGATCCTCACGCTGCTGGCCTGCCACCCGCGCGGCCTGACCGCCGAGAGACTCTCCTACCTGCTGTACGGCGACGACGGCAACCCGGTGACGATCCGGGCCGAGATCCACCGCCTCCGGTCCCAGCTGACCAGGGCCATCGCCGCCAAGCCGTACAGGCTGACCTGCGAGGTCTCCGGGGATTTCCTGACCGTACGGCAGGCGCTCGCGGCCGGCGACCTCGCGACCGTCGCCCGCCAGTATCAGGGGCCGCTGCTTCCCCGTTCGGAGGCCCCGGCCATCCGGCAGACGCGAGACGAGCTGGAGGCCCGGGTCCGCATCGGACTGCTGACGAGGGGCACGATCGACGACCTGTGGACCTACGCCCAGACCACGACCGGGCACGACGACGTCGAGGTGCTCGAACGCCTCGTGTCGGCGCTTCCGGAATGGGACGAGCGCCACGCCGCCGCGTCGGTACGGCTCAGCCTCGACGAGTGACCCCCGTCAGGAGTGGTCGATCTCCTCGATGATCCGGCCGCCGAGCTCACGCTGGATGAGCGCCATGCCGCTGAGCTCGCTCGCCTCGGCGTTGGCGTCGTTCAACGGGTCGACGTCGTCGGCCTCGGACGCGGACGCGCCTTTGCGGCTCGGCACCGACTCGGGCCACGCCTGGCGGGGTCCCGCCTGAGCGGCGGCTCTCGCGGCCGACTTCGCGGCGGCCAGGCCGGGGCTGGACACCCGGCCGCCTCTCGCGCCGGCCATGGCCATTCCCGGGCCCTCGTCGTCGTCAGACGGCTCGTCCGGCCAGGACTCGTCGGTCACCCCGGCCGAACCGGAGGCGGCCTGGCTCGCCCCGTTCCGGGTGGCCTGCGCCCGGCGCGTCGCGCCCGAGCCGTTCTGCCCGGAACCGTTCTGCCCGGAACCGTTCTGCCCGGAACCGTTCTGCCCTGAGCCGTTCTGCCCTGAGCCGTTCTCTGCCGCGCCGTTCTGCGCCGAACCGTTCTGTGCCGAACCGTTCTGCCCTTGGCCGCTCTGTGCCGGGCTGTTCGCGGATGCGCCGGCCGGGGCGGCGTCCTGGCCAGCGGCCGTATCCGGCGACACCGCGGAGGCCGGACCGGACCCTCGCGCCTCCGGCTCCTGGCCTCCCGCCGTCCCGCCGTCCGCCGGCCCGCTCGCGGGAGATCCGGTGCCCGGTCCTGGGCCATGGCCGTTGGGCGCTCCGGAGCCGCCCGCCGGGCCGCTTCCACCGGACGGGCCCGCGGGACCGCGCGCACCCATGCCGCCGCTGGGACCGGCGCCGCCGACGACCACGTCGACGCGCCACTTGCCGCCGAGCACGTCCCCGAGCGCCGCGGCCACCACCTCGTCGCGCTTGCCCTTGAGGAATCCCTGGACGTCGCCCGGCTTCTCGAAGCCCACGGTGACGACGTTGCCCTCGACCCCCAGCAACCGGCCCTGGGCGTTGAGGATCATCCAGGCGACCCGCTGCCTGTTCTTGATCGCTTCCAGGACCCGCGGCCAGGCCTGATGCACCGGCCCCCCGGCACCGCCGACGGGATCGGGCCCGGCCTGCGCGGACTCGGGCGCCGCCGCCTGGGTGGCCGGTCCCGCGGGCGCCGGCCAGTCGTCGGCGCCCTGAACGGCGGACGGCTCCGCACCGGCGGCCACCGCAACCGGGACCGACATGGCCGGAGCGGAGGGCTCAGGTCGCGGAGCCGGGGCGGGCGGGGCGGCCTGGGGATGGGTCTGGACGGGCACCTGCGGCACAGCCGGCTGGGCGACCGGTGCGGCGAAGGCCGCCGCGGACACTCCGCCGCGCTCGAGACGTTCGAGGCGCGTGAGCAGCGCGGTCTCGCCGTGGTCGACGGCGGGCAGCAGGACGCGGGCGCACATCAACTCGAGGAGCAGCCGAGGGGACGTCGCCCCGCGCATCTCGGTCAGCCCGGCGTTGAAGACCTCGGCGGCCCGGGTCAGCTCGGCCGGCCCCATCGAGGCGGCCTGGGCCTGCAGACTCGCCAGTTCGTCGGCGGGACGGTCGAGAAGGCCGTTGCCCGCGGCCTCGGGGACGTTCGCGAGGATCACCAGGTCGCGGAAACGCTCCAGCAGGTCCATGGCGAAGCGCCGGGGGTCGTGTCCCCCCTCGATGACGCGGTTCAGCGTCTGGAAGACCTGCGCGCCGTCGTGCTTGGCGAAGGCGTCGATCACCTCGTCGAGCAGGCCCCCGTCGGTGTAGCCGAGCAGGGAGACCGCACGCTGGTAGGTGATTCCCCCCTCGTCGGCCCCCGCCAGGAGCTGATCGAGGATCGAGAGGGAGTCTCGGGCCGACCCCGCCCCCGCGCGGACCACCAACGGCAGCGCGGCCTGTTCGTACGGCACCGCCTCCGAGTCGAGGATCTCCTCCATGAGCTGCCGGAGCGTGGTCGGCGGCATGAGCCGGAAGGGATAGTGGTGGGTGCGGGACTTGATCGTCCCGATGACCTTCTCCGGCTCGGTGGTCGCGAAGACGAACTTCAGGTGCGGCGGAGGCTCTTCGACGAGCTTGAGGAGCGCGTTGAAGCCCTCACGCGTGACCATGTGGGCCTCGTCGATGATGTAGATCTTGAAACGCGCGGCGACCGGGGCGAAGAAGGCCCGCTCACGAAGGTCGCGGGCGTCGTCCACACCACCGTGGGAGGCGGCGTCGATCTCGATGACGTCGAGGTGACCGGGCCCGGTGGGGGCGAGGGCGACGCAGGATTCGCACTCGCCGCACGGATCGGGCGTGGGGCCCTTCTCGCAGTTCAGAGACCGGGCGAGGATGCGGGCGCTGGAGGTCTTGCCGCAACCGCGAGGACCGCTGAACAGGTAGGCGTGGTTGATCCGACCGCTGCGCAGCGCCTGGCGCAGCGGCTCCGTTACGTGTTCTTGCCCCTTGACCTCGGCGAACGTCCCGGGCCTGTACTTGCGGTACAGCGCAAGGCTCATGCCGTCTCCTCGGGGGTTCAACCCGGCGGGCGGTCCCGCTAACTGAAAAGAACCCCTCGCGCACCCGCCAGAGCCCGCTTATCCTTGCTGCCTTCCGGCCCTGGGGAGGTTCACAGGATGACGCCGCGCGAGGGGTCCGAGCCACAGTCTAACCACTCCGGGCGTGTGCGCAGGCCGTGAAATCCCGCGAAAACCACGGTCACCACACAGCTGAACGTCCGCTAAGCTGTTCGACGGAGGATTCGCCTAGTTGGCCTAGGGCGCACGCTTGGAAAGCGTGTTGGGGGCAACCCCTCAGGAGTTCGAATCTCCTATCCTCCGCGCCTGGTTGAGGCAGTAAGCAGCAGGGGCCGACCCCATCCAAGTCGGCCCCTTCTTGCTGTCCGGGGTCTCGGTGGGCCGGAAAGCCTTCCCACCAACGGCTCGCCGAAGATCGGCTTCCAGCATCTCGCCGCCACAGCGATGCCGTCTGTACGGATCATCCTTGCGATCGGGTGACAGCGGGAACGGTGATCGGGAGTGGTTCGGACTACGAACGAACCGATGATCATGTCTGGTCACAACACCCGATGAAGCCGAACCGGCCGTTCACAGCTCTTGCTTGGCGTTGTAGGCCTCGCGCCACTGCTCGGCCGCCTGCAGCATGGCCTGGCCGACGTGGTCGAAGAAGTCGCCGACGTCCCGCAGCCGGCCCCCGGCGGGCGAGGCGGCCCCGAGGGTCTCAGCCGCCCCGCGGGCGAAGTCGGCCAGCAGGGCGTTCTGGCGAGCGCCGGCCATCCAGGCGCGGAAGAGCGCGTCGGCGTCGATGATGTAGCGGTCGCGGCGCCGGCGCGGGTCGCGTTCGCGGCGGACCATCTCCTGCTGTTCGAGCTCGCCGATGGCCTTGGAGACGGAGGCCGGGCTGACCTGGAGGTGCCGGGTGAGTTCGGCGGCGGTAAGGCTGCCGCTGTCGGTGAGGTAGAGGCTGGCGAGCACGCGGGCGGTCATCCGCGACAGACCGGTGCTGACCATGATCTCGGTGAACTGCTCCTCCACGGCGTCGACCGCCTCGACGTCGCGTTCCCCAGGGGCAGGCTGGCTCCTCTTGGCGCGTTCCCGGGTGGCCTCGTGCGCCTGGTCGGCCCGGTAGCCCTCGGGTCCGCCGTTGCGGGCCACCTCGCGCGTGACAGTGGACAGCGGCCGGTCCAGGCGGGCGGCGATCTCGGTATAGGTGAGCCCTTCCGCCAGGCCGTCGGCGATCTGCCGGCGGTCCTGGTGGGTCAGCCTGCCTCCGGGCATGGGTGTGCCTTCCTGGTCGCGCCTACGCGGACGGGCAGTCTTGCATCCACCCCCACCTCATTGCAAGTCAACCACTTGCGTTCATCGACAAGCCATTGCAAGTGACTCCTATTTGCCCACTCAACCAGCAGATTCAGCGTTGACGAAAAGCTGAATGCAAGCTAGCTTTTCGCATGTCGAAACGACGAGCTGGATCGGAGTTCCTGTGAAGTCCTGGCATCGTCCGCTGCTGATCTGCGCGGGCCTCATGTGCGCCCTGATGTTCGTCTGCCTTGCCGGTTTGCTGATCGACGACCGCACGCTGCTGGGCGAGTCGGTGTGGCTCAAACCGTTGAAGTTCGGCTTCGCCTTCGGCCTCTACGCCGGAACACTCGCCTGGCTGCTGTCGAAGCTGACCAAGGGCAGGCGGCTGGGCTGGTGGGTCGGCACCGTGTTCGCCGTCGCCGCAACCGTCGAGGTCGGCGTCATCACCCTGCAGGCGGGGCGTGGCACCATCAGCCACTTCAACGCCGACCAGAGCGATCCCATCACCGTGGCGCTGGTCCCGTTCCTCACCTACGGCGTAATGATCATCCTGATCGCGCAGCTGATCATCGGGATCATGGTGCTGATCCAGCGCACCGCCGGCCCGGCACTCACCCGCGCGATCCGCGCCGGGCTGGGACTGGCCACCGTCGGCATGCTCGTCCCGCTCTACTGGTTGGCCACCGACATCCACCCCCGTACGGTCACCGACGCCAACGGCGCCCGGATCCCCATGTTCCAGGGCCACGGCATCGGCGACCCCGACGGCCACGGCATGCCCCTCACCAACTGGAGCGTCACCGGCGGGGACTTCCGCGTCCCGCACTTCTTCGGCCTGCACGGCATCCAGGTGCTACTCGTCCTCACCGCGGTCCTGGCCGCCCTGGCCACCCGGTACGCCTGGTTGCGGGACGAGCGGGTGCGTGCCCGCCTGGTGGGCACCGCGGCCCTCGGTTACAGCGGCCTGGACGCCGTCGTGACCTGGCAGGCCGCACGCGGCCAGTCCCTGATCCACCCCGACGCGGCCACCCTCGCCGCCTTCGCCGCGACGGCGCTGGTCACCGCGCTCGCCGCCGCCTGGACGATCATCGCGGCCAGGCGAGCCGTACGGCAGGCCGCCGACGCGGGGCCTCGCCCGCTGATCTCCACCTCAGCCTGAAACGCCGCCCCGAGCCCACACCCGACCCTCAAGGACCCGATCATGACCGACCCGGCGATCTCCGCCACCGGCCTGCGCAAGACCTACGGCAAACACCTAGTCCTCGACGGCGTCGACCTGGACATCCCGGCCGGCACCATCTTCTCCCTCCTCGGCCCCAACGGCGCAGGCAAGACCACCATGGTGAAGATCCTCTCCACGCTCTCATCTCCGCCGACGGCGGCGACGTCCGGGTGGCCGGCCACCACCTGACCAGGGAAGCGCAGGCCGTACGCGCCGCGATCGGCGTCACCGGCCAATACTCCGCGGTGGACGGCCTGCTCACCGGCGAGGAGAACCTCCGCCTCATGGCCGACCTGCGCCACCTGGGCCGATCCCGGGGCCGCGAGCGGGCGCGGGAACTGCTCGAGCGGTTCGACCTGACCGAGGCCGCCGGCAAACCCGCCGCGACCTACTCCGGCGGCATGCGACGTCGGCTCGATCTCGCCATGACCCTCGTCGGCGACCCCCGCATCATCTTCCTCGACGAACCCACCACCGGCTTGGACCCGCGCAGCCGCCGCACCATGTGGCAGATCATCCGCGGACTGGTCGCCGACCACGGCGTCACCATCTTCCTCACCACCCAGTACCTGGAAGAAGCCGACCAGCTCGCCCACCGGATCGCCGTGCTGAACCACGGCAAGATGGTCGCCCGGGGCACCGCAGAAGAACTTAAACGCCTGGTCCCCGGCGGCCACGTCAGCCTGCGCTTCGCCGACCCACACGGCTTCGAGACGGCGTCCCAAGGGCTGCGCCCGATCTCGCGCGAAGAGGAGACGCTCACCCTGCACGTCCCAAGCGACGGCGGCGTCAGATCGCTGCGAGCGCTGCTCGACTGGCTCGACGGCGCCTCCGTCACCATCGACGAACTGGCCGTCCACGCCCCCGACCTCGACGACGTCTTCCTCGCCCTCACCCAGGAAAGCGAACCCGCCCGATGAACGCGCTCCACGACTCGGCCACGATGCTGCGCCGCAACCTGCGGCACATGCTCCGCTACCCCACCCTCACCCTCATGATCATCGGCATGCCGATCATCTTCCTGCTGCTGTTCGTCTACGTCTTCGGCGGCACCCTCGGCGCGGGGCTCGGCCAGGCCGGCGGCCGCGCCGACTACCTCGCCTACGTCACCCCCGGCATCATCCTGATGACGGTCGCCTCGGCCGCCACCGCCACCGCGGTGACCGTCGCAACCGACATGACCGAGGGCATCGTCGCCCGCTTCCGGACCATGGCCATCGCCCGCGCCTCCGTCCCGACCGGTCACGTGCTCGGCAGCATGATCCAGACCCTGCTCGGGGTCGCCGTCGTCGGCGGCGTCGCCGTACTGCTCGGATTCCGCTCGACCACCGGCCCTCTGCAGTGGCTCGCCGCGCTCGGCATCCTGACCCTGTTCGTCCTCGGCCTCACCTGGTTGTCGGCCGCGCTCGGCCTGGTCTCTCCCACTGTCGAGATCGCCAGCAACATCCCCATGCCGCTGATGTTCCTGCCGCTGTTCGGTAGCGGGTTCGTCCCCACCGACTCCATGCCCGGCCCGCTGCGCTGGTTCGCCGAGCACCAGCCGTTCACCCCGCTCATCGAGACCCTGCGATCCCTGCTGCTCGGCACCCCGATGGGCGACAACGCGACCGTCGCCATCGCCTGGGGCGCCGGCATCGCCCTGGTCGGCTACCTGTGGGCCAGGAAGCTCTACAACCGCGACCCCGCCCGCTAGATCCCGACGAGCGTCCTGCTCAACCCGCGGGAGTCCGCAGACGTGGAAAGCGTGTTGGGGGCAACCCCTCAGGAGTTCGAATCTCCTATCCTCCGCGCCTGGTTGAGGCAGTAAGCAGCAGGGGCCGACCCCATCCAAGTCGGCCCCTTCTTGCTGTCCGGGTCTCGCCTGCCAGAACCGATCCGCCTGGGCGCCTAACGCCGGTGTCGCTCACCGCGACCGATGTGGCTGCGCCGGCCTGTGGAATCGGTGATCGAAACGCTCAACGACCGGCTCAGTATCGAACGTCCCGGGGCTCACTTCGCGCCGCGCGGCCGCGGCTCACCGCTCAGGCGCCAGCACCGGGCTGTTGTGATAAGCGGCGATCAGCCACTGGCCGTCCCGCTTCTCGAAGACCCAGGTCGCGTTCACCTTACGCCGGTCGTCCGGAACCTCGGTCTCGCCGGCGAACAGGATGGCGGATTCGCTGATGACGATCGCGCCGTCCCTGCCGACGAAGCGGATGCTGAGCTGCTCGTTGTAGGTCGAGCTGCCCTTGAGCGGCCCCTCGAAGCCCAGGGCCATGTTCTGACGGATCACGTCGCGGCCGTCGCGGAGCGAGCCGGTCATGATGGCGGTCGCGTCCGCGGTGTAGTTGGCGACCATGCCGTCGGCGTCGCCGGCCTCCCACGCCTTGTAGGAATCAACCAGCACGGCCTGGATCGCGGCCTCGTCTTCCGTACGAGTGTTCGACATCGGATTCTCCCTTGTGATCGGCTCGCCCGAGGTATTCCGGCGAACTCGCCGATACATACCGGCGGCGGGGCCGGAACTCATCGCGCCCGCGGTCAGGAGATCTCGAGGCGTGCTCGACAGGGAGAAGCTGCCGTAGCAGTGGCCGCGTCAGCAATGGATACGCAGGTTGCGGGAGTGGGTGTCATCCCCCTCGCCCGGCTAAACACCATCCCCGACGTCGACAGGCCCCTGGGCGTCGAGTCTGGCCGCCAGACCGAAAGCCGCGAAGACCTCGGAACCCTGGAACACCGAATTCCGGCTGATGCCCTCGGCGGTGACGGTGAAGATCTGGAGCGTGTGCAGCTCGTATCCGCCACCGACGCGCCGATAGGCGGCGAATCCGGGCTGGCCGCCGTTGGCCGTGACCTCCTTGAGGAGCCAGTCCTTCCCGGCTTTCTCGAAGACCCATCCCATGAACAGGCCGTAGTTGCTGCGGCCGGAGAACCAGTTGAGCATCGGCGGCATCTCCATGAGCACGTCCTCGGTGAGCAGCCGCTTGAGGCCCTCGACGTCGGCGAGCTCGAACGCCTTCATGTAGCGCTCGACCCAGGCGCGCTGCTCGGCCGTGGACGGCTCGCCGACCCGTTCCTGCCGGACCCCGACCTCCTTCACGCGGGTACGCGCCCGCTGCAGGGAACTGTTCACCGACACGACGGTGGTGCCGAGGATTTCCGCCGTCTCGGACGCGGAGAAGCTGAGCACGTCACGCAGGATCAGGGCACCGCGCTGACGCGCCGACAGGTGCTGCAGGGCGGCGGCGAACGCCAAGCGCAGGCTGCTGCGGCCGATCACGGCCCCAGCCGGATCGCCCGCGTCCAGCAACGAGTCCGGCAAGGGCTGGAGCCAGGCGGCGTGCTCTCCCTGGACGAGCGGCTCGAGCGGATCCGACGCGGCCACCAGCCCCGACGGCAGCGGGCGGCGGCCGCGAACCTCCAGGGCGGTCAGGCAGGCGTTCGTCGCGATCCGGTAGAGCCAGGTGCGCAGTGAGCTGCGAGTATCGTCGTACTGCTCCTGCGCCCGCCACGCCCTCAGGTACGTGTCCTGGACCAGGTCCTCTGCGTCGTGAGCCGAGCCGAGCATCCGGTAGCAGTACGCCAGCAGCTCCGTCCGGAACGGTTCGATCCGACGATCGAAGCCTTCTTCCCCCGTCATCACGCCACGCCCCATCTCCACTGCCGTCGCACCACCGTATCGGGCGCCTACGAACCACCAGGATCTACGTTCTCAACCGGCTGGCCCGGGACTCCAGGTAGCGCCGCTCGGCGAGGCTGGCGGTGGCCCTCGCGGCGCGCCGGTAGTGCTCGTACGCCCCGGCCGTGTCGCCGGTCTTCTCCAGCAGGTGCGCCCGTACGGACAGCAGCCGGTGATGCCCGGCCATCCGCTCGTCACCGTCCAATGTGGACAGCAGGGCCAGCCCGGCCGGCGGGCCCTCGGTCTCGGCGAGCGCGATCGCCCGGTTGAGGGTGACCATCGGGTTGGGCGCGATCCGTTCCAGGATCAGGTAAAGCGCGTGCACCTGCGGCCAGTCGGTCTCCTCGACCGTGGCCGCGTCGGCGTGCGTGGCGGCGATGGCGGCCTGCAGCTGGTAGGGCCCCAGGGCCGGGCCGGCCAGCGACGCCTTGACCAGCTCGGTGCCCTCGTCGATCAGCCCGCGGTCCCACTTCGTGCGGTCCTGCTCATCCAGCGGAACCAGGTCGCCGGCCGCCGTCGTACGCGCCTCCCGGCGGGCGTGGGTCAGCAACATCAGCGCGAGCAGCCCGGTCACCTCGTCGTCCTCGGGCAGCTGCGCGTGCACCATCCTGGCCAGCCGGATCGCCTCGCGCGCGAGGTCGGCGCGGTCCAACTCGCTGCCCGAGGAGGCGGTGTAACCCTCGTTGAAGATCAGGTAGAGCACGTGCAGGACGACCCGTAGCCGCTCCTCGCGCTCCGCGCCGTCCGGCAGGCTGAACGAGCTGCCGGCGCCCTTGATGCGCTGCTTGGCCCGGCTGATCCTGGCCGCCATCGTGGCCTCCGGCACCAGGAACGCGCGGGCGATCTCGGCAGTGGTCAGACCGCCGACCGCCCGCAGCGTCAGGGCGGTCTGGGAGGCCGCGGTCAGCGTCGGATGGCAGCACAGGAACAGCAGGACGAGCGTGTCGTCGGTGTCCGGCACGTCCTCGGACACCGCCTCGGCGAACGTCGCCGCCTCCCGCTCGCGGCGCGCGTGGTCACTGCGCATCTGGTCGATGAGCCGCCGGGACGCGACAGTCACCAGCCAGCCGCGCGGGTTGTCCGGCAATCCCTCGGCCGGCCACTGCACGGTGGCGGCGAGGACGGCCTCCTGTACGGCGTCCTCACACCCTTCGAACTCGCCGTGCCGGCGTACCAACGCGCCGAGGACCTGCGGCGTGAGCTCACGCAGCAGGTCCTCGATGGCTGGTGCGGTCATGCCTCCAATTGTCCGTCAGCGAACATCACCTGCCGCACCTCGACACCCAGACCCTCGATCGCGGTGTCCGGGATCTGTGATGCCAGCTCGATCGCCCGCTCCTTGTTCTCGCAGTCGATCAGGTAGAAGCCGCCCAGATACTCCTTGGCCTCCAGGAAGGGCCCGTCGGTCACCACCGGCTGGCCGTTGCGTACGGCCACCACGGCGGCCTGTGACGGATCGACCAGCGCCTGCGTACTGATCAGCTCGCCGGACTTCTTCAGCGCGTCGAGGAACCTGCTGTGGCCGTCGCCGATCGCCGCCCTCTCCTCGTCGGTCAGCGCGTCCAGCACGGCCGGGTTGATGTGCAGGCTGATCAGGAACTTCATCTCGTACTCCTCGGGATCGCGAGCCCCGGACGGGCCCTTCGACCGGTTGGTCGGAGCCACCGCCGTCGTCTTGACATCCCCCGCCGAAAACTCTCGCATGAGTTTCGCCGCCGCATCGCCCGGAGGTCGTCATCTCTGGTGCTCCCACCGTGGCAGACGCGAGAGATTCGTCCGCACCGATGTCAAGAAGCTCTCGGCCGCTCCGACCAACCGGCGAGACGTCGAGAGAACAGGAAGTTCGGATATGCGAGTCAACCGGGCGTGGCTGGGACTGGTCGTCCTGGCGCTGCCGACATTGCTCGTCGCGATCGACGCGACGGCGTTGCTCCTCGCGCTGCCACGGCTGAGCGCCGACCTGGGGGCCACCAACGTCCAGCAGCTGTGGATCAGTGACAGCTACGGATTCATGGTGGCCGGCCTGGTCATCACAATGGGGACGCTCGGCGACCGGATCGGCCGCCGGCGGCTGCTGATGATCGGCGGAGCGGCGTTCGCGGTGTTGTCGGTCGTGGCCGCCTTCGCGGTCAGCCCGCTGATGCTGATCGTCGCGCGTGCGCTGCTGGGAGTCGCCGGGGCGACCCTGGCGCCGTCCACACTCGCCCTGATCACCAACATGTTCCGCGACGAACGACAGCGCGGGAAGGCCATCGCGATCTGGGCGACCTGCCAGTTCACCGGCGGCGCGCTCGGCCCCGTGCTCGCCGGGCTCCTGCTCCAGCACTTCTGGTGGGGATCGGTGTTCCTGGTCGCCGTGCCGGCGATGGCGTTGCTGCTGCTCGCCGGGCCGGTCCTGCTGCCGGAGTTCCGCAGCGACCAGGCCGGCCGGCTGGACCCGGCGAGCGTCGGGCTGTCGATCGTGGCGGTGCTTTCCATGGTCTACGGCATCAAGCAGCTGACCGTCGAGAGCGTGCCGGTCGTGCCGGCTGCTGCCCTCGTGGCCGGCGCGGCCATCGGGTTCCTGTTCGTACGCCGGCAACTTCGGCTGGAGACGCCGCTGCTGGACCTGCGGCTGCTGCGCAACCGCCCGTTCGCGGCCGTGCTCATCGCACTGGTCTTCGCAGGCATCGCCATGGCCGGTACGGGCCTGCTGGTGACCCAGTACCTGCAGAGCGTGCTGGGCTACTCGCCGGTCGCGTCGGCGGTGCTGTTCGCCCCAATGGGCCTGGGCGTGGCGATCGGCACCATGGCCGCGCCGGCGCTGGCCCGGCGGATGAAGCAGACGACCGCGATCGCCGGCGGGCTGGCGGGGTCGGCGCTGGGCAGCCTGCTGCTGGTCGGCGTCGACGGTGCGAGCGCCCTGCCGCTGGTGATGATCGGCATCACCGTGCTGGCGCTGGGCACCGGCCCGCTGTTCGCGCTGGGCACCGGGCTGGTCGTCGGGTCCGTCCCGCCCGAGCGCGCCGGTTCGGCGGCGTCGATGTCGGAGACCGGCAACTACCTCGGCGGTTCGCTCGGCTTCGCGCTGCTCGGCGTGCTGGCCGCGGTGGTCTACCGCAGCCGGATGGACGGCACGTCCGACTCGCTGGCCGGCGCGGTCGACGCCGGCCGGCACCTTCCCGCCGAACAGGGCGCGGTACTGCTGCACACCGCGCGGGAGGCGTTCACCGCCGGCCTGCACGTCACCGGCGTCGTCGCCGCGGTCATCTTCGCCGGGCTGGCCGTTCTGATCCTGAGCATGCGCCCGGCGACCCGCACCACCCCGGCCGCACTCCCCGGCTACGAGGCGAGTCGCTCATAGGTGCCAGAAGCCGTCACCGATGACGTCGAAGGGAGGAAGCAGGCGGCCGCGTCTACAACCGGGGCCGTTGGAAGCCGAGGGGCAGTGCGGAGGTGGGGCAGGCACTACCTCGGATATGGGTGCGCGCAGGCTGGGGCCGTGATCACCTTCGTCCCTAATGTCGGGATCATGCGATCACGCCTTTCCTTCACCCGCCGTCTTCTGGCCCTGGCATGCGCCGCCACCCTCCTCACAGTCCCCGCCGCGACGATCGCCATGGCCGCCGCCTCCCCCACCGCCGCACGGCCGCAGGCGGTCGCGGCCGTTCCCGACCGCGGCGAGGTGGTGTCCGCCACCGGCGTGGGACGTCTTTCGAGCAAGCAGGTGGCGGCCTATCTGCACAAGACCGGGTTCCCCGCCCCCAAGACCGTCGGAGGCGTCGACCTCTACACCCTCGTGTACGGCACCGTCACGGTCGACGGGAAGCCGACGACGGCCAGCGGGGTGGTGGCCCTGCCGCAGAAGCGTCGGCGCGACCTCCAGACAGTGATCTACGAACACGGCACCATGGCCACGCGGAACGACGCACCGTCCCTGGACGGCGAGAGTGACGGCCAGGCGATACCGATCGCCTTCGCCTCGGCGGGTTTCGCGGGCGTCGCCCCCGACTACCTCGGCCTGGGAAGCGGCCCGGGGTTCCATCCCTACATGCACGCCGAGTCAGAGGCGACGGCGTCCGTCGACCTCCTGCGTGCGGCGCGCACGATGGCCGCGCGCCACGGGCAGAGGCTGAACGGCCAGGTTTTGGTCACCGGGTTCTCCCAGGGAGGCCAGGCGGCCATGGCCCTCGGCCGCGAGCTGCAGCGTGGCGCCGACGGTCGCCTGCGACTGACCGCGCTCGCACCGATCAGCGGTCCCTACGACGTGGAGGGGGCCGAACTGCCCGCCGCGCTCTCCGGTGACCTGGACCCGCTCAGCTCGACGTTCTACCTCGCCTACTGGATCGTCTCGATGAACCGCCTGTATCACTTCTACGACACCCCCGACCAGGTGTACCGCGCGCCGTACGACACGACGATGGAGAAGTTGTTCGACGGCGACCACGCGTTCGAGGACATCGCGGCCGGGCTGCCGCCGAACCCCCGGGAGTTGCTCACCGAGGACTTCCTCCGACGGCTCGAGCAGCCCACCGGAACCCTGCTTCAGGCCATCCGCGTCAACGACACCACCTGCACCGACTGGCGTCCCCGCGTGCCGGTACGCCTCTACGGGGCGAAGGGCGACGGGGACGTCGCCTTCGCCAACGCCGAACACTGCCTGCGAGACCTGCGCGCCCACGGCGCTGACGTGTCGCTGACCAACGTGGGCGACGTCGACCACAACACCTCGGCCTTCCGATCCCTGCCCTTGGTCCTGCGCTGGTTCCAGCAGTTGCAGAAGCACTGAAGGGAGAACACGTAGTGCCCGTCCGGAGCACCGGACGGGCACTACGTACTGTCTGTCGGGCGGCGTTCCCCCGTCCTCGCGCGCGATCGGAACGCGAGGCGGCCGACCCCGACGACGGCGGGAGCGGGAAAGCAGAGGCGGCCTGCGGTTGATACCCATGTGACCGCCATCCGCTCTATGGAAAGGCACCACATGACAGGGGACCCCCCGCCTCGCCCGGCCGAGCGTTTCGACGAGGTCTTCGACGTCTACTTCGCCGAGATCCACCGGTACGCGGCCAAGCGGCTCGGTCCGGACGCCGCCGACGACGTCGCGGCGCAGACGTTCCTTGAGGCGTTCCGGCAGCGCCGGCGCTACGACCCGGAACGCGCGGGCGTGCGCACCTGGCTGTACGGCATCGCGACGAAGGTGATCGGCCGGCACCAGCGGGCCGAAGTCCGCGCGCTGCGGGCGGGCGCGCGCCTCGGCCCGGGCCGCCTCGCCGAGGAGCACGCCGAACGGGTCGACGCGCGGGTCAGCGCCCAGGGCCTGCGGGGCGAGCTCGCCGGGGCGATCGCGGCGCTGCCGCGAGGGCAACGCGACGTGTTGCTGCTCGTGGCCCTGGCCGACCTCCGCCACGACGAGGTCGCGGCGGCGCTGGGGATCTCCTATGGCACGGTCGGCTCCCGGCTGAACCGTGCCCGAACCACGCTGCGCAAGGCGCTTGGCGGAACCAATCCGATGCTCACTTTGGAGGAACAGCATGGATGAGGTCCGGATGGTCCGGGACGGCTACCCCGAGCCCGCCCCACCCACCGCCACGGCGATCGCCAGGGCGAAGGCACTGCTGGACGAGCCGCCCCGCCGTTCACTGCCCCGGCTGCGGTGGGGGCTGAGCGGTGCGCTCGCGGCGGCCGCGGCGGCGACCGTGGCGATCACGCTGGCCGGAGGCAACACGGTCGTCAGCGGGAACACACCCGGCGGGGGGAACGCGCCCGCGCAGCCCGCCCCGTTGCACCTGGACGGCAAGGCGGCGATCCTCGCGGCAGCGGAGAAGGCGGAACAGCAGCCGATCGGCAAGTACTGGTCCACCGACCTGATCCAGGGCCAGTCCTACATCATGCGTCCGAAGACGGGGACCTACGCGATCACCGGTGCGCACAGCGAGATGTTCAGCTGGTGGGGCGCGAAGCCCGGCATGGGTGAGGCGTACTACGGACGTGACCTGCCGGCCCGCCCGCCGACGGCGCGGGACGCGGCACGGTGGCGCACGGCGGGGTCGCCGTCGAGCTTCCGCGTCTGGTCGAACGATCACTACTACACCTACACCGCCAAGGCGACGAAGTGGCAGGCGGACCGGCCGAACGCCGCCGGCGGCGGGGAGTTCCCTGGCGGGACGTCGGCCGAGGACCTGCGGAACCTGCCGACCGACCCGGCCGAGCTCGCTGACAGGTTCCTGAGCGAGACGGAGATGGTCAAGGGGGCGGGCAAACCGCCGAAGAATCCCACCCATCAGGCACAGACCCCCATGGCCGAGATCATGAGGGTCGCCTCACTCCTGGCCGGCCCGTTGCCGCCGAAGGTCCGAGCGGGTCTGATGCGGGCGCTGGCCGACCAGCCGGGCATCCACTCGATCGGCGGCGTGACCGACCCGCTGGGTCGCCGGGGGGTCGCACTGGCCGCCGACGACCGCGCCATAACGGTCACCGGCGAGTTCGGCGCGCCGAAAGCCGAGCAGGGGACCTACCGCTCCCGAGCCGTGATCGTCTTCGATGAGCGCACCGGAGCGGTGCTGTCCGAGCATGAGGAGCTGACGCGGCCCGGCGGCCCGTACGCGGAGATGAAGCCGGGCTTCGTCATCAACTACTGGACCCTCCGCTCGGCGCAGTGGACCGACACCAAGCCGAAGCCCCCGGCCGAACTGCCGTTCACCTGATTCCTTCGAACGGGCTCCAGGCAGAGGCGAGACACCCGGCGCCTCGTCCGTCCGCACCACGGGGGCGTGGGCGGCGAGGCGCGCCGGCGTCACCTCAACGGGGCGTGCCGTACCAGCGCCAGGTGGTCAGGCGCGGGCGGCCGGGAAGCTCGGCGCGCCCCGTGGCCCACAACAGGGTGGTCCACGGATCCGCGGTCACCACTGTGCCGGGGAACAGCCGGTGGAGCACCCGTGAGCAGAGATCGGCGGGCGGGTTCCAGGTCAGCCCGAGCCCCTCGGCCAGATCGTGGGTGTGCACCAGGGTCTCCACGGTCCCCATCGCGGCGAAGCCCTCGGCGTCCGAGGCGCCGAAGACGTGGTGCGCGAGCACTCCCGGCGGCGTCATGCGCACCACGCCGACCAGCATCGCGCCGCACGCCTCGAGCACCTGCAACAGTCCGTCACGCCCGGCCTCGCGCTTGGCGAAGATGGTGTTCACGGGACCTTCCGGCCTTCGCCTCTCCCAGGTGAACGGCACGTGCGTGTCCTGGGGCGGCTTCCTTGGGCCCAGCTGGGCGGCGTAGGCGAACAGGTCGTCGGCGAGATGCTCGACGGTTTCCCAGCACGTCCACTCCAGCGAGCCGGCCCTCCGGTCCCACGAGTCCTCCGGAACGTCCGTGAGGACGTCGACGGCGAGCCGGACGGCCCGCTCGAGGTCGTCAGCGGTCACGGGCTGGACGGAGGGTCCGGTTTCTGCAGATTCGACCATGGCGACGACCGTAATCGGTCAGACCCAGCTGCGCGGGATCATGCGCCACAGCCACTCCTGATAGGAGATGGTCGTCGCAGTGAAGACGGGCGACAACCACCAGAAGTTCACCAGGGCCAGCAGCGCGAACGCGCCCACCACCGAGGTGCCCGCGATCCGGCGTCTCGCGGACGCGCCCACAGGGCCGATGATCAGTCCGGCCACCAGCACGAGCGCCAGGATCATGAACGGCACCATCGGGAGTGCGTAGAACAGGAACATGGTCCGGTGATCGGCCATGGCGAAGTAGAACCATGGCAGCCACCCGGCCAGATAGGCGCCGAGGACGGCTCCCGCCCGCCAGTCGCGCGTGTTGAAGTACCACACGACCAGCACGATCAGCGCTGCCAGCGCCCCGAGCCAGATCACCGGGGTGCCGGTCGCCAGCACGGCAGAGGTGCAGGTGTCCGCGCCGCAACCGCCGGTCGGCGTCTGGTAGTGGAACGACACCGGCCTGAGCAGCAACGGCCACTGCCAGGGCCACGACTGGTAGTCGTGGTGCACGGTCAGTCCTTCGTGGAAGCCGAGCACCTGGTCCTGGTAACCCATCCATGACCGGAGCGAGTCGAAGACGAAGAAGGCCCATCCGTTCGACGTCGCCTGTTCCCAGTTGCGGCCCCAGCCCTTGTCCGTGGCGAACCACCCGGCGTACGAGCCGACCCACGTGACCACGGGCACGGCGAGCGTCCAGGCGACGCCGAGCGGCCAGTCGAGGCGCCACGCCGTCCGGTAGGGCCGCGGCAGGCCGATCGCCCGGCGGGCGCCCGCGTCCCACACCAGGGTCATGATCGTGAAAGCCAGGATGAAGAACGCGCCCGTCCACTTGGTGGCCAGCGCGGCCCCCAGGCAGAGCCCGGCGGCCAGGCGCCACGGCCGCAGGCCCAGCCGGGGCCACGGCGCGGTCACGGCGGAGCTCTGGTACCAGTCGACGAGCCGTTCCCTGGCGCGGTCCCGGTCGACCACCAGGCAGCCGAACCCGGCGAGCACCCAGAACATCAGGAAGACGTCGAGCAGTGCCGTACGCGACAGGACGAAGTGCAGGCCGTCCAGCGCGAGCAGGAAGCCGGCGAGACAGCCGAGCAGGGTGGAGCGCGTCAGGCGCCGGGCCACCCGGGCCAGGACGAACAGCGAGGCGGTGCCCACCAGAGCGGCCATGAACCGCCAGCCGAACGGCGTGAGACCGAACAGCCACTCGCCGACGCCGATCATCCACTTGCCGAGAGGGGGATGCGCGACGAAGGCCCCGCACTGCTCGGCCTGGGCGCACGTCTTGAAGATCTGCGTGTTCCCGCCGAGCATCAGGGCGTCGGCCCCGTCGACGAACTGCCGCTCGACGCCATGGGTGATCGTGGAGAAGGCGTCCTTGGCGTAGTAGGTCTCGTCGAACACGACCGCGTTCGGGGTGCCGAGCCGGTCGAACCGGAGGATCCCTCCGAAGACCGCGACGATCAGCGGTCCGAGCCATCCCCACAGACGGCTCCCGGGCATCGGCGGCACGAGCCGGTCCCTGACCGACAGCGGCGCACTCCCGCCGGGTTTTCCAACCGCCCGTTCGAAAGTCTGCGCCACACCGGCATCGTGTCACAAACCCTTACATAAATGGCCAATAATCGGAACGATCCACTGCGGGCGATGACATTCCCGCATGGCCTGGCAATTCATCGGGAAACGGTCCGGAAGGCGCGTGTCGCACCGAGGCCACCGCGCCCGCCGGGATTCCCCGAGGTGAGTGGTCTTCCCTTTCGCGGGCAGAACGCGCGAAGCGACAACATCTACCGCGCGATCAGCGCGCCCACCTTGGGAGCGTCAAAGATGGATTTCGATGACGATGCGCGACTCGACGCGTCGCAGGTGGAAGACGTCGGCGGGCGGCGCGGCGGCATGCCACGCGGGGGGATCGCGATCGGCGGCGGGGCCGCCGGAATCATCGCTCTCATCCTGGCCCTCATCTTCGGCCTCAATCCCGGCGACATCACCGGCGGAGCCGAGCAGCCCGCTCTTCAGCCGGGTTCCGACCTGACGCAGCAGTGCCGTACCGGGGCCGACGCCGACCAGTCCGAGAAGTGCCGGGTCGTCGGAGTGGTCAACAGCATCCAGAACTACTGGGGGCAAAGGATCGACGGATACACCCCCGCCAAGACCGTCCTGTTCTCGGGCGCCGTCCGGACGGCATGCGGCACCGCCGACTCCTCGGTCGGCCCGTTCTACTGCCCGGCCGATCAGAAGGTCTACCTGGACCTCGGCTTCTTCAACGACCTTCGGACGCGGTTCGGCGCCGAGGGCGGGCCGTTCGCCCAGGCCTACGTCATCGCTCACGAGTACGGACACCACGTGCAGGACCTGCTCGGCACCATGCAGAGGTTCGGCCAGGGCCGGGGCGCCGAGGGCGCCTCCGTACGGCTCGAACTCCAGGCGGACTGCTACGCCGGAATCTGGGCCCACAACGCGGTGGGCACGGGTTTCTACGCCAAGCCGTTCAGCGACGCCGACATCCGTGAGGCGCTCGACGCGGCGTCGGCGGTCGGCGACGACCGCATCCAGGAGCAGGCGACCGGGCGCATCGACCGCGACGCCTTCACACACGGAACGTCGGCTCAGCGGACCAAGTGGTTCAAGAACGGATACGAGTCCGGCGACCCCGCTCGCTGCGACACCTTCTCCGGAGGCATCTGATGTGGCAGGCCGAAGGAACCGGCCCGGAGGAAATCGACGGCATTCCTCTCTTAAACTACGTACCGTGATCTTTAAGTTGGTCGGTGACGGACGGCCTTACCCTGAACACGGCCTGTCCCATCGCGAGTGGGCGCAGATCCCGCCGCGACAGGTCAGGCTGGACACCCTGATCACCACGAAGGCGGTGCTGGACCTCCACTCGTTGCTCGCCAAGGACTCCACGTTCTACGGCGACCTGTTTCCGCACGTCGTCCAGTGGAACGGCGAGCTCTACCTCGAGGACGGCCTGCACCGCGCCCTGCGGGCGGCGCTGCACCAGCGGTCGGTCCTGCACGCCAGGATCCTCGACCTCCCGTCCTGAGCGATCCCGCCCCTCGGAGGCCGGAGCCGGACGCAGAGTGACGCCTGCAAATAGCCCACTTTGCGAAGATTTGAATCTATATTTTCTACGCTGCACGCCCTGCTCGAACTGGTCGAGGAGCTCTCGCACGCGAGCGACGACTTCCGCCAGATGTGGGCACGCCACGACGTGAGGGCCAAGACCCACGACACGATCCGATTCCGCCACCGCCGCGTCGGCGAGCTCACCCTCTCCTGTGACGTCTTCAGCGTGGACAACGCCCCCGGCCAGAAACTCGTCGTCTGCCAGGCGGAGCCCGGCAGCGACTCCGAGCGGGCGCTGTCCAGGTTGAACGCGTTCGCCGAACCGAGGGCGCGATAGTCCGAACAACTGAGCCGCCGACCTTCCGCGCAGGTCAGCGGCTCGAATGCAGCGGCGATCGGGTCGCTTCGTCAGACGGCCACAGCCTCGATGACCACCATGTTCCCCGCCTCCGCCACCCGGGTCCGGCGAAGCCCGGCCTGGGTGAAGAGCGCGTCGTACTCGGCGAGGTCGCGCTCGCGCCCTCCGGTCATGACCAGCATGTTGGCGTCCATCACCGGCGCGAGGCCAGGGGTGCCGACCGGTCCGACCAGGAGTTCCACCACGGCCACCCGGCCACCCTCGTTGAGGGACCCCCTGCAGTTCGCCAGGATGCGGACGGCCTGCTCGTCGTCCCAGTCGTGGACGATGTACCGCAGCAGGTAGAGGTCGGCGGGGGGAACGTCCTGGAAGAAGTCGCCGCCCACGACGTCGAACCGGTCATCGAGGCCGTCCGCCTTGGCCGCCTCCAGCGCGGCCGGAACCACGTCGGGCCGGTCGAGGACCACGCCCCGCATGCCGGGGTGATTCCGCATGAGCTCGCGGATGAGCGAGCCGTCCGCGCCGCCCACGTCCACGGTCAGGCCGGCCCCGCCGATCTGGCGGGCCACCTCGGCGTTGGTCATCGCCGTGATGTTCGCCAGCGACCGGGTGAAGTAGAGGGCCTCCTCCGGGTTCCCGGCCAGGTAGTCCCAGACTTCGCTTCCGTAGGCGGCGGGACCCTGCGTCGCTCCGGAGCGGACGGCGTCGGGGAACCGGCCCCAGGGCTGCCAGTGACCCGGGGCCGCCTGGGAGAGCGCGAGGTGGTGAAGGGAGTGCGGACTGTCCGGGTGCAGAGTGGCCAGCAGGCTCGTGCCCGCGAAGTGCACACCGTCGCCGGAGGTGAGCAGGCCCAGCGACGCCCAGGTGCGCAGCAGCCGCCGGACGGCGTCCGGGTCGGCGGACTCCGCCTCGGCGATCTCGGCCGCGGTCGTCCGACCGCCTGCCACGTGCTCGGCGATGTTGAACACCGCCGCGGCACGTACCACCTGGCTCACCCAGAAACCGGTGACCATGGACATCATCCGCCCGTAGTCCGCCATCACCGGAGCCGGATCGGGCGTCTGAGCCGTCGTCATCATCTTCTCCTCATAGGTGTCTTCCGGCGTCACGAAGAGGGGGCACCGGCCCGAGCAAATTCCGGTCGGACGCTAACAGCGTGCACATATGGGATATAAGTGGACTTTTTTGTCATAGGGGTGTGCCACCCCTGTAAGGCACCCGTACTGATACGCGGGCCCGGGAGGCCGCGCCTGCCGTCCACTTCGCGGCTGTAACCTGGCGAAATGCGTGATGGGCGACAGCTGGGCGCGTTCCTTACCGCGCGGCGGAAGGTGACGTCCCGCGATCAGGCGGGGCTCCAGCCGGGCGGCCGGCGGAACGCGTCGGGGCTGAGCCGCGTGGAGGTCGCCCACCTGGCCGGCATCAGTCACGACTACTACGTCCGGATCGAACAGGGCCGGGTGCCGCACCCCTCCCACCGGGTGCTCGAGGCTCTGGCACAGGTCCTTCGCCTCGATTCGGAGGCCACCCGATATCTGCACCGCCTCGCCAACCCGTGCACCGGCGAACCACCGGCCGCGGACCCTCCGGAGGCGAGAGCCACACGGCTCGTGGACAAGCTGCACTGGCCGGCGATCGCGCTCAACCGCCGTATGGACGTGCTGGCCAGGAACCACATGGCCACCGTCCTCCACGGGGGACTGCGGCACGGCGACAACCTCATGCGCATGCTCTTCCTCAACCCCGTGGCACACGAGGGCATCCTGGAGTGGGATCAGGAGGCCGCCCTCCACGTGGCTCACCTCCGCGCCACGACCGGCGTCTCCGGCCACTCCTTCGCCGCCGAGCTGGTCGAAGAGCTCTCGAGCGAGAGCAGGCGCTTCCACGAACTTTGGAGGCGTTACGACGTTGGACTGATCAAGCCCGGCCCCCTGCGCCTGCGCTATCGCGGGTTGGGCGACCTGACGCTGGAACGCGAGACGTTGCTCGTCGCCGACGCCGACATGTTCATCTTCACGTTGGAGCCCGAGATCGGCACGCCGACGGAGAAGGCGCTGTCCCTGATGGCCTCCGGCTGGATCTGACCTCAACCGGCGGGGCCGTGAAGTGGATCGCGGAACTCCCCCGCCGACGTCCGGCATCTCCTACGAGAGCTGCGGGGCGTTCTTTCGTGCCCGGCTCAGGAAGATCCCACTCAGGCGAGCGCGGAGCCACTTCTGCCCAGGCTTGTCGACGAGCCGATACACGAGGTAGGCGATCGCGATCGAGACGGCGATGGTGATGGCGACGAGCAACCAATGGTTCATCTCACGCCGATACGTGGGAATCAGGACGGCGGACACCGACTGGTGGAGCAGGTACAGCGGGTAGGTGAGGGCGCCGATGGTGACGAGGGGCCGCCAGCGCAGCCACCGGAGCCAGCCAAGGGCGACCGCGGCCATCAGCGTGAAGATCAGCGTCACCGCGATGACCACGGCCGCCGGGGGAGCAGGGAAGTACTTGAGGGTGAGCGCGTCCACGCGATCCTGGATTCGCAGCAGGGCGACATAGATGGACATGCCGTACGCGACGGCCACGACGGCCCAGGCTGCGACCGACCGGAACCGGTAGATCAGATAGAAGGCCATGCCGGCGATGAAGTACGGCGCCTGCCGCGGCATGAACACGAAGGTGAGTACGCCGAATTTGGTGATCTCGGCGACGACCGCGAGAACGATCCACACCGACATGAAGACCAGGCACCGCCGCGCTGTGATCCCGAACAGGGAGAACACCGCGACCAGGGCGTAGAACCGCAGCTCTGCCCATAGTGACCAGATGACGCCGCTGGCATGGCCGACGCCGAACGCCTCCTGCAGCAAGGTCAGGTTGACGAGGTATTTCCCAGTCGTCAGGTGAGGATCGAAGACGTCGACGCCGCTGAACCGGTACAAGACGAAGATCACGATGATCGCGTACCAGTAGGTCGGATAGAGCCGCGACACCCGAGAGATCGCGAACTCGCCGATGGTGCGACCCCAGACGCTCATCAGGATCACGAAGCCGCTGATGAGGAAGAACAGCTCCACCCCGAGGATGCCCAGCGTCGTGACCCGGCCGACGGCCGGGAAGACGTCGGCCGCCGGCCAGACGCCCCAGAGGGCGTGACTGGCCGCCATGAAGTGGAACGAGACGACAGCGAACGCGGCGACGAACCGTAACGCGTCCAGTTCGACGAGCCGGAGCCCTTTGGCCGACCCGCCGACGACGGGAGGAGTATCCGGAGACGCGGGAGTCTCCAGCCCCTGTCGCACGCGGAGCATGCCGTCCTCTTTCAGCACAGGGACTCCTGGTCTTGGACATCAAGTGCGAGCCGCAGCCTAGTTGGGGCCTATTGATCCGTTTGGATCGTTCCCGTATCGGTTTGGTCTCTCATCTCCCACATCTCCTCTTAGGGAGCTGCGGGAATTCCGTGTTCCCACGGATACATGATCACATGGAGGCCACGAGCGCTCGCCGGTGCGCCTGGGCCCCCTGTGGCTTCGTCGTCGTACGTCTCGCGGTCCCCTGCCCCGCCACGGGTACCGCCCCGCGCCGACACGGGAAACAAAAGAGCCGCCGACCTGTACACGCAGGTCAGCGGCTCAATTTCGGTGGCGGTGGAGGTGGGATTTGAACCCACGGATAGGTTGCCCCATCACACGCTTTCGAGGCGTGCGCCCTCGGCCACTAGGCGACTCCACCGCGCAGCAGCTTACCGGACGAACCCACCTGCCCGCGCCTCCGTTGAACCGGTGCGGCCTCCGCGAACGGCGGCGCCGCCTGAGGATCGGGAGGGTCAGGGACGGCGGTCGGCGAAGAAGTCCCTGAGGACGGCGGCGCACTCGTCCGCCAGCACGCCCATGACGACCTCGGGACGGTGATTGAGCCGGCGATCCCTGATCACGTCCCAGAGGGAACCCGCGGCCCCTGCCTTCTCGTCGGCCGCGCCGTACACGACCCGGTCGACCCGGGCGAGCACCGCGGCGCCGGCGCACATGGTGCAGGGCTCCAGCGTGACCAGGAGCGTGCAGCCGGACAACCGCCACTGCCCGGCGGCCTCGGCGGCGGCGCGAAGGGCGAGCACCTCGGCATGGGCCGTCGGGTCGCCGCTCGCCTCCCGGTCGTTCCCCGCGGCCGACAACACCGAGCCGTCCCGGTCCACCACGACCGCGCCGACAGGAACCTCACCACGCTGTCCGGCCCGTACGGCCTCCGCCAGGGCGAGCCGCATGGCGGGCTCGAAGTCCTCCAGGAACGAGCCGTTCACCGCAGCCGGTCGAACTCGTCGGCGAAGGAGAGGCGTTCGGCGATCACGGCGAGGACGTCCGCGGGGAGCGCGCCCTCCTCCATGCTGAGCTCCAGCAGCTCGTCGGCGCTCAGCGAGAAGTCGGCCAGCAGCTCGAAGTCGCCCGCCGGCCGTACCCCGAGATCGGGGGTGTCCTTCTCCACGGCCACGCCGGCGAGCTCGGCGAAGATCTCTCCGAGGGGGTCGGCCTGCGCGGCGTGCGCGTCGGAGAGGAAGAGCCGGGGATCGGCGTCTCCGTCGTAGCGGACGATCGCGAACCACTCGTCCTCGATCTCCACGCAGAGCAGCGCCAGCTCGTCGCCGTTGAGCCCCAGCGCCTCCTGGACGGAGTCGGTCAGATCGTCGGCGATCTCGACATCGCTGAGATCCACCTCTGTCCCGCTCCACCCACCGTTGATCTTCGCGAAGGCGGCGGAGAAGAGATTCGGTCTGGAGGGCATGCCCGTCTCCCGACTCAGCCGAGGGCGGCGTCGACGGCGCGTTCGAACGGCTGGGAGAACCCCAGCCGGGCGGCGATGCTCGAAAGCACCTCGTCCGGCAGCAGGTCGAGATCTCCGGAGAGGGCTCCGAGCTCCATCTCGTCCAGCCCCAGGTCGGCGAAGATCGACAGATCTCCCGCGGGAAGGACGCTGTCGAGCTCCTCCTCCTCGGGGACGGGCACGTCGAGGTACTCGAGCACCTGCTGCGCGAGCGGCCAGTCCCAGGAGGCGGTGATGTCGGAGAGGAAAATTCCTACCTCTTCGCCAAAGATCCGTAATGCCACGAAGAAGTCATCCCCCACGGCGACCAGGCCAATCGTGGTCCCCATGCTCGGGGTCTGCCGCAAGGCGTGAATCAAGCCACGCAGGTCGGAGGTGAGCGCCACGGGAAGCATCTCGGCCTCCCATTGATCGTCTTCGCGGTAGACCACGATGGCGAAGTCAAGCGCGTCCACGTCTGTCATCGTCATCCCTACGGGCATGGTCCTCACGTCATGTAATGGTCCCAGACTCGGAGTCCCACCGTCCGGCGCTCTCCCCAAATTGTGATCAAAAGAGTCAGGCGGCGTCGAAGACTCCACCAGGGGACGGTAACTTCTTTAACCATGGAGACCCTGGTAGTCGATCATCCGCTCGTCGCCCACAAGCTGACCGCGCTTCGCGACGTCCGGACCGACTCGCCGACGTTCCGCCGCCTGGCCGACGAGCTCGTCACCCTGCTCGCCTATGAGGCCACGCGCGACGTCCGCGTCATCGACCAGACGGTCGACACCCCCCTCGCCCCGGCCCACGGCGTACGGCTGGCCCGGCCGGCGCCGCTCGTCGTGCCGATCCTGCGCGCCGGGCTGGGGATGCTCGACGGGATGACCCGTCTCCTGCCCACCGCGGAGGTCGGCTTCCTCGGCATGATCCGCGACGAGTCCACGCTCAAGGCCCAGACGTACGCCACCCGGCTGCCCGAGGATCTGTCCGGGCGCCAGTGCTACGTGCTCGACCCGATGCTCGCCACCGGCGGCACGCTGGCCGCGGCGGTCCAGTTCCTGTTCGACCGCGGCGCCGACGACGTGACCGCGATCTGCCTGCTGGCCGCTCCCGAGGGCATCGCGCACATGGACGACGCCTTCAAGGGGTCCGGCAGGCCCGTCCGCCTCGTCACCGCCGCGCTCGACGAGCGGCTGAACGAGCAGGGCTACATCATGCCGGGCCTCGGTGACGCCGGAGACCGCCTTTACGGCGTGGTCTGATCCCCCTTCGCGCCTCCCCGCGCCATAGTTACACTGCGCGCCCTTTCGGGTACGCAGAGTGACAACGACGTCGCCTCGCGTTCACGCGAGCGGACGCGCCAGCGGGGAGAGTCATGAGTCAGCTTCCGGACAGTGAGCAGTACGAGCAGGTCGAGGCCATGCTCAGGGACGAGTTCGCCGGCATTCACCCGGCGGCCACCGTCAATCGCTGCGTCCAGGCCGCGCACCACGGTGCGGTGGAAGTGACGGGCCACGCCCCTCCGAGCCTGGTGGAGCGCATCGCGCGCAAGCACCTCCAGGTACTCGCGACCGCGGCGGCGGAGCGGGGGTGATGACGCTCTATATCGACATGGCCCGACATTCATATTTTGCCGCTTTACCGAACTAGCGGCCTGGGTAATGTATAGCTCATGGGAGTGGTGACGGCAGTGCAGGCCAAGAAAGTAATCAAGTGGGGAGCCATCGGGATGGCGGCCTTCTACCTCTTGTCCAAGCCCGCTGACGCGGCGCAGACGGTCCACGGGGCCTACAACGGCCTGGTGAGCGCGGGCAACTCGATGGCGCAGTTCTTCGCGCAGCTGACATGAGACTTGTGACCCACGGGGACTCGGCCCCGTCGTCGGTCAACCGTTACCTCCTCCCCCACGAACAACAAGTCATCATGGTCCGTCGTCATCCCGCCGTACTTCTCCGGCCCGTGGCCGAGATCTTCGGCGGGCTGATCCTCGCGGGGCTGCTCAGCAAGTGGCTGAGCGGCACGGGGGGCAGCGAGGCCCTTGTCATCATCTGGTGGGCCTGGCTGCTGCTGCTCATCCGTTTCGTCTGGAAAGTGGCCGAGTGGTCGGTCGACTACTTCGTCGTCACGTCGCAGCGCATGCTCCTCACCACCGGCCTCATCACCCGCAAAGTCGCGATGATGCCGCTGGGCAAGGTCACCGACATGAGCTTCCAGCGGTCACTGCTCGGCCGGCTGCTCGGCTACGGAGAGTTCGTCCTGGAGTCTGCAGGCCAGGACCAGGCACTTCGGTCGGTCCCCTACATCCCCTATCCGGAGACCTTGTACCTGGAGGTCTGCCAGATGATCTTCCCCAGCAAGGATGACGACGACTGACGGGCCGAACCGCTTACGCACAGCGTCTCGTGATCGAACCTTCATCGTCGTGATTCTTGACGGAGGGTTACACGATTCGGTCGCTTCGTGCCATTATGGCGAGACCATTGACCATTCCCCCGCCCTGAGAGAACCAATGCCGAGTCAGGGAACCATCGGTGACCGCGTCCGCGGATTGCGGTTGAGCAGGCGCATGTCGCAGGCCCAGTTGGCCGGGCCTGACCTGTCTGACAGTTATGTCTCACTCATCGAGTCCGGAAAGCGGACGCCAACGCCGGTCGTCGCGCGGCTGCTCGCCGAGCGCCTCGGATGCACCACCGAGTTCCTGCTTCACGGGATCGAACCTCGGCAGCGCATCGACACCGAGCTCGGCCTGCGTCACGCCGAGCTCGAGCTGTATCACGGTGATCCCACCGTGGCGGCCGAGCGGTTCGGAGACATCGTCAAAGCGGCGGGCGACGACAACGCCATGCTCGCCGCGCACGCGCGGCTCGGCAGGGCTCGTGCGCTCGACGCACAGGGCAAGACCGGCCGTGCCGTCGAGGCGTACGAGCGGCTCCGCCGTGAGGCCGCCGCGCACCCCGAGCGTCTGGCCGACCTTCCCCTCACGGTGGCGCTCTGCCGGTGCTACCAGAGGGCCGGCGACACGCTCCGCGCCCGCGACCTCGGCGCCCACGCGCTGTCCCAGGTCGAGCGGCTCGGTTTCGTCCACGGCGAGATCGCGGTCGAACTGGCCCTCGCGCTGGTGGAGACCCAGACCGGCCTGCCGTTCGTCGAGCGGGTCCTGACGGAGTCGGGAGTCCCGGCGGCGACCGATCGCACCGCGGAGACCCTCGGTCTCTGGCGGGCCAGCGTGACCGCGGCCGACGGAGAGGACTCCGCACTGGCCGTGCAGCTCGCGGACGACGCCCTCGCAGCCGGGCGCCCCGCGCGCATGGCCATCCGCAGCGCCAAGACCGCCACCCAGTGGGCTCGCCTCACGGCGGCACGTTCCGAAGGCGCCGATTTGGATCGAGCCAACGAGCTCGCCCTGTCGGCGAGCCGCGTCTTCGCCGTCTTCCCTGACGAAAAACTGGAGCACGGCCGCAGCCTCGTGGCGCTCTCGCACGTGCGACTTCGCGCAGGCGAGGCGGAGGCGGCGCTGGTTTCCGCAGGTCAGGCATTGGACGTGCTCGCCGATTCCCGTGGGGCGGCGACGGCGGACGCGCATCTGGTTCTGGCCGAGATCACGATGGCACGCTCAGACGACGCCTCTGCCTCGCTCCAACGCGCCGAGGATCTGCTCAACGCCTGCTCCGAAGGACTCGACCGGGAGACCGCACAGGCCTGGCGCAAGCTCGGCGACCTGTGGGGACAGGCCGGATCGATTGATCGACAGGCGGGGGCATATCGTAAGGCGCTGGAGGCCGTCGGCATCCACGTGAACATTCCGGGCTCCACCGCCGCGGCGGTACTCACCCGTTAGCCTCCCTGGAGCTCCGGCGTTCCGGTGGCTCTGGAATAATTGGGGTTGGCCAGTCATTCAATCATGGGATGACTGGTGTTTCCCAAGAGGAGGCGGACTGTGAGTCTGCGGACGGCGCAGCGAGCGTCTCTCGTCGACCAAGTGATCGACCAGCTGAAGGAGCAGATCACTTCGGGCTCCTGGCCGATGAACGGCAAGATCCCTACGGAGACCGTGCTGGCCGAGCACCTCGGTGTCGGCCGGAACACGGTCCGTGAGGCCGTTCGGGCGCTGACCCACGCCGGGCTGCTGGAGTGCCGTCAAGGCGACGGCACCTATGTCCGGGCCACCAGCGAGTTGTCGGGCGCCATGGCTCGACGGCTGCGTGCCGCCGAGCAACTCGAGATCCTCGAGGTGCGGCGCGCTCTCGAAGTCGAGGCCGCCAGGCTCGCCGCGACCAGGCGCACCGAGAAGGACATCCTCGCCATCGAGGCGGCGCTGGCCGAGCGAGAGAAGGCCTGGGCGAGCGGCGAGCCCGACGCCTTCGTCGAGTCGGACCTCGCATTCCACGTCGCGGTCGTGGAGGCGACGCACAACAGCGTGCTGACCGACCTCTACGTCGACTTCTCCGCGGCGCTGCGGGCGAGCATCGCGGCCGCAGGCGGCTCCCTGGAGCAGAACTACATCCCCCACGACTCGATCTTCAGAGCGATCGTCGCGGGTGACGCGACCGCGGCCGAGCGCGCGGGCCACGCGTGCATGGAGCACATCCTCATCGCGCTGACCGAGTCGCAGGATCTGACCGCCTGATCCACCCCATCGCCTGATCCACCCCGCCCGCGGGCAGGCCCGGCCGAGTGCCGGGTCAGGCGAGCCGCAGGGACATCACCAGGTAGCGGAAGTCGGGATCGTCCCCCTCGTTGGCGATCAACGCCGGGCGAGTCGGCGAGTCCATGTTGAGCCGGACGCGCTCGGTCTCCACTCCGGCCAGCCCGTCCAACAGGAAGTGGGGCTGGAAGGCGATCTGGATGTCGGCGCCGTCGAGCTCGGCCTCCAGGACCTCGGCTCCGCGCCCGATCTCACCGCCTCCGGCCTGGATCAGCACCTGTCCCTGTGAGAACGACAGACGCACCGCTGTGTTGCGCTCCGCCACCAGCGCCACCCGCTTGATGGCCTCGACGAACGGGGCGGCCTCCACGTCGGCGTGGATCGCCCACTGCTCCGACAGCCGGGAGCGGTAGTCGATGAACTGGTCGTCGAGCAGCCGGACCGTGGTGGTGCGCCCCTGGCTCTCGAAGCCGGCCACGTTGCCGTCGAGACCGATCACGACCTCACCGCCGCGCAGGGAGCGGGCCACCTCGACCAGCACCCGGGCGGGCACCATCGCCGCCCGGCTCTCGTCCTGACGCTCCGGATGCCAGAGGAACTCCCTGGCCGCGATCCGGTAACGGTCGGTCGCGGCCATCGACATCTGAACACCGTCGATGTCGATGCGGATGCCGGTCAACATGGGCAGCGTGTCGTCGCGGCTCGCGGCGGCCGCCACCTGCCCGACGGCGGTGGCGAAGACCCCGCCGCCGACCATCCCGACCCTCGACGGCATCGCGGGCACCGTCGGGAAATCCTCATCCGGCAGCGTGAGCAGGCCGAACTCGGCACTTCCGCAGGTCAGCACCGCCTCGGACCCGCTCCTGACGATCTCCACAGGTCGGCTCGGCAGACTCCGGGTGATCTCGGCGAGAACCTTGCCGGGGATCAGCACCCGCCCCGGCTCCGCCACCTCCGCCTCGACGTCGGCACGGGCGGAGACGTCGTAGTCGAACGCGGAGATGCGCAGGTCGTCGCCGGCCTCGAGCAGCAGGCCCGACAGCGCGGGAACGGCCGGGCGGCCCGGCAGCACTCGAGCCGTCCACGCCACCGCGTCAGCGAGAACATCGCGGTTCACCTGGAACTTCACAAGACCTCCTGCGACTGTCCACACCGGGCCGTACCTCGCCGAAGGTAACGCGCGCGACCGACAGAAACAGCCGTCGCCCCAGTGTGCCACCGGCGGCGCCCCGGAGGCGGCGCTACTTCTCGTTCAGGAAGGCCAGGACGGCAAGCACGCGGCGGTTGTCGTCGTCCGACGGGGCCAGGTCGAGTTTGGCGAAGATGTTCGCGGTGTGCTTTCCGACCGCGCTCTCGCTGAGGAACAGCCGCTGGCCGATCGCGGCGTTCGACCTGCCCTCCGCCATGAGCTCCAGCACCTCGCGCTCGCGCGGCGTGAGCCGTCCGACGGGTTCGTTGCGCGCGTTGCTGGCCAGCAGTTTGGCGATGACCTCGGGGTCCATCGCCGTGCCTCCCGCAGCCACGCGCCGCACGGCGTCGATGAACTGCTCGCCGTTGAACACGCGGTCCTTCAGCAGATAGCCGATGCCGCCCGAACCGTCGGCCAGCAACTCCCTGGCGTACAACTGCTCGACGTGCTGCGACAGGACGAGGACGGGCAACCCGGGGACCCGCTTGCGCGCCGCGAGCGCCGCCTGCAGACCCTCGTCGGTGAACGTCGGCGGGAGCCGTACGTCGACGACCGCGACGTCGGGGCGTTCGGTGACCAGGGCCTCGAGCAGTTCGGGCCCGGACTCGACCGCGGCCACGACGTCGAACTTGTGGGCGCGCAGCAGATGAACGAGCCCTTCCCTGAGCAGATGCAGGTCTTCCGCGATGGCTACGCGCACGCGACCTCATTCGCCTTCCGGTGTTGCGCCGACAGGGTGGCCGCGGTGGCGAGCATCCCGGTGCCCAGAAGGATCATGCCGATGATGGTCGGCCACTGGAGCGACGGAGGCATGTGAAGGGCGAGAAACCAGGATTTCTCCTTCATGCCCACCAGCTTGAGGATCATCGCGACGAAACCCTGCGGAAAGAGGGGAAGCCAGCAGAGCGACCAGCATATCCCCATCGTCACCGTCTTCCAGGTGAGCGGGGGACGTTCGACCTGGAGCGCCCGCGGCAGCTCGATCACGGCCGTCGTCGGGCCGCCCACCGGGCTGTTCAGCGCGAGTACGCCGTCGAACGCGGCCAGCCGTCGCTCGATGCCTGCCAGACCGGTGCCGCGCGAGGCGTCCGCGCCGCCGTGGCCGTCGTCGGTCACCGTGATCCGCAGCTTGTCGCCCGCACTGCTGATGTCGATCCACGCCTGCGTCGCACCGCTGTGCCGTACGGCGTTGGTGAGCAGCTCACTCACCGCGAAGTACGCGGCCGACTCCAACGGGGCGTCGAGCCTGCTGGGCAGCTCCACGGTCACGTGCGCCCGGAGAGGGGTGTCCAGGGCGAGGGCGCGGACGGCGTCCGCGAGGCCGCGCTCGGCGAGCACCGGAGGATGGATGCCGCGCACCAGCTGACGGAGCTCCTGCAACGCCGTCGAGGAGGCGTCTCTGGCCTTGGCGAGCAGGGCCTTCGCGGCGGCAGGGTCGGACTCCATCAGCTCCTCGGCCGCACCGATCGTCATGCCGACCGCGACGAGGCGGGCCTGTGCGCCGTCGTGCAGATCGCGCTCGATCCTGCGCAGTTCGGCCGCCTGGGAGTCGACGACGTCCGTACGAGCCCGGGCCAGGCGGTCGACCTGCCGCGCGAGTCTGGCCTTCTCGGTCGAGCCCAGCATCACCCTGGCGATCACTCCGTGCGTGTGCACCGCCCAGGGGGCGTACCAGCGGGCGGAGCCGAGCGCGAGCAGCAGCCAGAGGAGACCGAGCAGGCTGCCGCCGGCCACCTGGACGACGCCGACCACGATGAGGATCGCGGGAGCGCCCGCGAGCAGTCCGCCCGCCCACACGTCCGCCGCGAGGAACCCGAAGTCACGCCACGTCGCCGAATCCTTCAGCAGCCAGCTCAGCCGGCGGTTGAACGCGGGAATCCTGGGCGTCCGGTAGAGGGAACGGCCGTCCCGGTACCAGCCGTCGGCGAGTGGCACAGGCGGTTGGGGCTCGGGAAGGTAGGGCTCGTCGATCTCGACACCGGACCACTCGTGGGCCAGCCGCCGGTTCAGCCTGGTCATCCGCCGTACCAGCCGGACGACCGGCGGGACGAGGAAGATCAGGCCGAGCACCGAGCTCAACACCATTCCGACGAGCGCGACCGCGGCGACCAGTTCGCCGAACAACGCCACACCGAACAGGGCGGTGCCCGTCGCCAGCGCCCGTACCGTTCTCAAGCCCGTCCCGCTCTCGTTCATGCTCGTCAGTCTGGGACAGGGAGGCGTCGTTGGACAGTGGCGCCAGGCGCCCGGCGGAGGTGGGGTTAGGTGCACCCCTAGTGGGTCTTCAACCGCATTCCCGGCGTCGATCGCGATTTCTAACGTCGTCGGCATGGCAATCATCACGGTGGAAAACCTCCACAAGACGTACGGCACGCGGGTGGCGGTCGACGACGTCTCGTTCTCCGTCGACGAGGGCGAGATCTTCGGCATCGTGGGCCGCAACGGAGCGGGGAAGACGACCACGGTCGAGTGCATCGCCGGCCTGCGCACCCCCTCCTCCGGGACCGTCAACGTCGACGCGGACCTCAAGCAGCAGGTCGGCGTCCAGCTGCAGGACTGCTCGCTGCCCGACAAGATCCGAGTCGGCGAGGCGATGGCGCTCTACGCCTCGTTCTACGCCCGTCCGGCCGACTGGCGTGAGTTGCTCGCCGAGGTCGGCCTCGATCCGCGTAAGTCCTTCGCCAAGCTCTCCGGCGGCCAGCGGCAACGACTGTCGATCGCGCTCGCCCTGGTGGGGAACCCGCGCATCGCGATCCTCGACGAGCTGACCACCGGTCTCGATCCGCAGGCACGGCGGGACACCTGGGAGCTCATCACGCGGATGAGAGACCGCGGCGTGACCGTCATTCTCGTCTCGCACTTCATGGAGGAGGTCGAGCGCCTGTGCGACCGCGTCGCGGTGATCTCCGGGGGCCGGGTGCTCGCGCTGGACACCCCCGCCGGACTGGTCGCGCAGGTGAGCGGCGGGCAGCGGATCGTCTTCCGGACCTCGTCCTCCGTGGAGCCGCTCAAGTCGCTCCCTGAGGTGACGGGGGTCACCGTGGACGGCGACGAGGTCGTCGTCACCGGAACCGCCGACGTCCTGACCGCAGTCGTGAACGTGCTGCCCGCCTCCCAGATGTCCGGTCTCCGCATGGACCGGACCACCCTCGACGACGCCTTCCTCACCCTGACCGGCCAGCCGGCCTCCTAGGAGACACCACCATGACGACGATCATCCGTACCCCCGGCCTCGGCCGCCTGGCCGCCGTCGAGAGCCGGCTGTTCCTCCGCGAGCCTCTCGCGGTGTTCTTCGCGATCGGTCTTCCGGCCGCGCTCCTGCTGATCCTGGGCAGCGCGATCCCCAGCTTCCGCGACCCCAGCCCCGAACTGGGCGGCCTCCGGCCGGTCGACGCGCAGCTCCCCGGGATGATGGTCCTGCTGTCGGTGGCGACGCTCGCACTCAGCACGCTGCCGACCGCCCTGGTCGTCTACCGTGAGCGCGGCGTGTTGCGGCGCATGTCCACCACTCCGGTGCGGCCCGCAGCCCTGCTCGCCGTACAGCTCGGGATCAACGCGGTGGTGGCGGTCGTCGCGACGACTCTGACGCTGGTGCTGGGCCACCTCGTCCTGGACGCGCCGTTCCCTCGGGCGCTGTTCGGCTTCACGGTGGTCGTGGTGCTCGGCGCGGTGGCCATGTTCGCCCTCGGCCTGTTCCTCGCGGCGGTCGCGCCGAATTCGCGGATCGTGCAGGGGGTGGGTGCGGGGGCGCTCTTCCCGCTGCTGTTCTTCGCCGGCATGTGGCTGCCGCGCGACCTCATGCCCGAGGCGCTGCGGCGGGTGAGCGACTTCACGCCGACCGGGGCGTTCGGTCAGGGACTGGTCGACACGCTGGGCGGGCATGCTCCGTCGGCCCTGCACCTGGCCGTGATGGCCGGTTGGGCCGTGGTCGCGGTCATCGCGGCCGCCCGCTCCTTCCGCTGGCAATGACCCCCCCTCCCGCAGGGGCGTGATCACGCGGGGGTTACCTGTGAGGTAATCGATTGGGAGCGGGGTCGATGGATAGCGTCTGGGGCGTGACCGCAACGCAGCTCCACCAGCGGCCGTTCGGCGAACTGCTCCGTCAATGGCGGGAACACCGGCGGCTGAGTCAGCTCGAGCTCTCGCTTCAGGCCGAGATCTCCACCCGGCACGTCAGCTTCCTGGAGACCGGCCGCGCCAAGCCCAGCCGCGACATGGTGCTGCATCTCGGTGAGCACCTGTCGCTTCCACTGCGTGAGCGCAACCACCTGTTGCTGGCCGCCGGCTATGCACCGGTGTACACCGAATCGCCCCTGGACTCTCCACATATGGCCGCCGTCTGCGCGGCGATCCGCCAACTGCTCACCGCGCACGAGCCGTACCCCGCCGTCGTGGTGGACCGCGGTTGGAACCTCGTCGACGCCAACGAGGGCATCGGCCGGCTCACCGAAGGGATCGATCCCGATCTGCTCGGGAACGTCCTGCGGGCGAGCCTGCATCCCGACGGGCTCGCCCCGCACATCGTCAATCTGGGCGAGTGGCGCGCCCACCTGCTCGGACGGCTCAGGCGGCAGATCACCCAGACTGCCGATCCCGAACTGGGCGAGTTGTACGCGGAGCTGCTCGACTACCCCTGCGACCAGCCCGAGCCCGAGGTCGAGCTGCCGGGCCCCGGCGACATCCTCGTCCCACTGCGCGTCAGGCTCGGGGACCGGGAGTTGTCGTTCTTCAGCGTCGTCGCGACGTTCGGGACCCCGCTCGACGTCACGGTCGCCGAGCTCGCGATCGAGTCGTTCTTCCCCGCCGATCCGGACACGGCGGCCTTCCTGCGCGACACCCCTTTGTGATCATCTCGCGCTTCCCCGAAAACGGCGGATCTTGTCACAATTTCAGGACATATCACGCTTAATCAGGAGGCCGAGTGTCGAACAGGGTGCTGACCCACGAATTCCACGTGGAGGCCGCGCCGGAGAAGGTGTTCGAGCACCTGACCACTCCCGAGAACTACATCGGCCTGTCGCCGCTCGTGGTCGCCGTCAGCGACGTGGACCGTTCGGAGCCGGGGGTCATCAGATACACGGCCGTCGAACGGTTCCGGTTCCTGTGGGTGATCACCCACGACAACCCCATCAGGGTCGCCCTTCGCACCGACGGCCTGTCGGTGCACGGCGAGGTGCGCAGCCCCGGGCGCATCCGGATGGCCTACCACTTCGACCTCGAGGCGGACGGCACGGGCACGCGGGTGCACGACCGGCTGGACATGACGGCCCCGTGGATCCTCGTCGGGTTCGCCGCCGGCGAGGCGCGCAAGGTGCAACTCGCCCGCGCCCGCATCCTGGCCGAGCGGATGTCGGGGGCGGCGGCCTCTGGCACACGGCCTGTCGCGTGAGAGTCTGAGGAGACCGATCAGCGGAGGTATCCCCCATGCTCGTGCTCGCCCATGTGAGTGACATCCACATCGACGGATCCGAACGGAGCACCGAACGGGCCGCCCGCGCGCTCGACTACGCCAGGGCGCTGCACCCCGACGCGATCCTGCTCACAGGGGACATCGCGGACCACGGCGCGGTCGAGGAGTACGAGATCGTACGAGAGCTGATCGAGGGCGACGACGTCCCCCTCGTGCTGTGTCCCGGCAACCACGACGCCCGCGGCAACCTGCGGAAGGTGCTGCTCGGCCTCGACGGGGACCACCCGGCCAACCAGGCGCTCAACCTCGACGACGCCACGATCGCGCTGTGCGACTCCAGCATCCCGGGCCGTCCGGAGGGACGGCTCGACGACGACACGCTCGACTGGCTCGACGGAGTGCTGAGCGCCACTCCGGGTGTCCCCGCCTTCGTCGGCATGCACCATCCCGCCGCCGAACTGGGCATCCCGTACGTCGACGACATCCGGCTCCGCGAGCCTGAGCGGCTCGCCCGGGTGCTGGGCCGCCACGACCATGTCGTGGCGGTGCTCGCCGGGCACGCGCACACGGCCGCCGCCACCACGTTCGCCGGACTGCCGCTCCTCGTCGCACCGGGCGTGGTCAACACGGGGCTGCTGCCGTTCGAAACCGACGCGCTCCCGCCCGTCGACCTCACCCTTCCTCCGGCCATCGCCATCCACCTGCTCGACGACGGCCGGGTCACGACGCACTACCGCCCGGTGCCCTGACTTCAGCCGTCCTTGGTGTCGTTGAGCACCTCTCTGCGCAACCTGCGCCCGTGCGGCTCGGACAGGCCGAGCGCACGGCCGATCGCCGCCCCGGTCATCTGCGGGTCCTGCGCGAGCAGTGCGGCCACCTGTGTACGGCGATCGCCGCTCGCCTGCTCCTCTTCCGGTACGGCCTTGCCCTGCCGATCGGGCCGCTCGTCCCAGGGCCCGATCGCGGAGGGCATGTGTTCACGGACCGCGGTGCGCTCAACCCGTTCACCGCGCTCAGCCCGTTCAGCGCGATCGGCCGATTCAGCGCGATCGGCGCGATCGGCGCGATCGGACACCCGATCCTGCACCGCCGAGGAGTCGGTGAGGCTGGCGGCGAATGCCCGCCTGGCCTGACCTGCGAGCCCGCCCCTGCCCATCAGCTCACGATCGCCCACGACCGGCCGCTCGCCTGGGGCCTGCGGAGCGGAGACATCGTCCACAGCATCCGGTACCGCGAGCGGTCTCGTCGCCGCGACCGACTCCTCGACCGCGACGGCCACGCGCTCGGACACCTCCCGGCCGGACCGGATCACCCACATCGTGAGCTCATAGGCGATCACAAGGGCGATCGCCGGCCACGCCGCAAGCGCCGCGGCGAGCGCACCGCGCTCGATTCCGTGCAGGACGTTCGCCGCGAGCGTGGCGGCGATCCCGAGGGCGAGCGCCCATCGAGCGAGCGCGGGCACCTTCAGCTGATAGCGGGCGCACCACAACAACACCATCGAGCTGGCATAGATCATGCCGTCGACGGTGACCGGGACCAGGTGCGCCGAGAGCTCATCCTCGGCGCCGTATCGCTCGATGACGGCGACGGCGTGCCAGTAGCTGACCCATCCGGCCACCGCGGCCACTCCCAGGACCACGACCGTCATGGAAACGCGGATGAGGCGATCGCCGACGCTGTAGGTGTGCCCTGTGATGCTCACGGGGACGATGGTGTCATGCCGTAATGTCAGATATATGACTTTCGGATGCCCCTGAGTTTGCTCCATGGTCATCTTCACCGACGCCACCGCCGGGTATCCGGCCCGCGGAAGGCAGTCCAGCGGCCCCTCGCGAGCCGGTCAGGTGCAGCTCGAGGTACTACGCCTGGATGAGGCCGAGTTGCCGCAGCTGTGAGTAGACGTCGACGACTCCCCAGACGTCGGTGACCCGGCCGTCGGCGAAGCGGGCGATGAAGATCTCGTTATAGGTGACGGATCTGCCGGTCGGGGGCATGCCCCGGTATTCACCGGAGTTGGTCCCGGTGACCGTCTGCCGGGCGACGATCTTGTCACCCGCGGCGATCAGGTCCTCGACCGTTACGCGAATGTCGGGAAACGCGCGCAGGAGGATCTCCCATACGCGCTTTTGTGCCTGCACCGCGGTCACGTCAGTCCGCTCCGCCGCGTGGAACCGCCCGTCCGGGTGAATGAACTCGTCGATCGCCTTCGAGATGATCTCCAGGTCGCGGCTGTTGATCGCCTCGTGGAAGCGGTGGTACGTCTCCTTGTTGCGTGCTTCCTGCGCCGTTGACATGTCGCCTCTCCTTAGATCGCGATGATGCGGTCATAGATGCTCACGATGGGACGCCTGGCCGTGAAACCGGGCGTCTCGGTAGTTACCAACGAGATAGCCCCTCGGACTGTGAGGTCGGTGTGTCGCCGAGGTGCGTCGTTGGTGGGCAGACGGTGGCGACGCCGACCCCACATTCGAAGGGGCTGTGTCGTTGAATCGGTGAGCACGGATGCGATCAGGGGAGCCGCAACACCACATCCGATCCGGGTCGGAGCGTGATCATGAGCGAGCGGCGTCAGCTCATCGGTCTCGCGTACAGGCTCGTCGGATCCCTGGCCGAGGCCGAGGACGTCGTCCAGGAGACCTATGCCCGCTGGTACGCCATGCCCCAGCAGCAGCGGGAGGCCATCGAATCCCCCGGCGGCCGGCTGACGAGGGTCGCCAGTCGCATCTGTCTCGACCTGCTCGGCTCGGCCCGCGCCCGACGCGAGAGCTACGTGGGCGAATGGAACACGATGGATCCCGCTGACGCCAGATCTCGTTCCAATTCACTTCGAGTCCCACAGCCTCTGCACAAGATCCTTCCTTAGCGCCAACGGCTGTACCGCTGTTCCCCGAGGCCGCCGGTTACCCCGGGCAGTTCCGGGGGCCGACGCTCTGCCCAGCACCGACGACGGTGACCTGGGCAGGGCTTTCCGGCGCCGGGGCGGCGGCGGCCGTGCACACGATCTGCTCGACGGCCAGTGTGGACAGTTCGCCGACCGGAGTGGACACGGTCACCACCAAGTGGCCGGCCGGCTTGGCGGTCACCGAGAACGGGCCGGCTTCGGGCGGGACGTCGGTGGTGAGTCCGTGCGCCTGTTCCCTCGCGGTGGGTCCGGCTGCCAGCAGCGCGAGCGTGTCCGCTTGGAACAGTGGACGACCACCGGCCCCGGGCACGGGCCGCGTTACCGCGCTGAGTCGGCCGTTCTTGACCAGGTAGAGGGTGATCGTCGTGGTTGGTGCGACGGCTCCGCTCGGCGGGTCGCCGGCGGGTATGGCGTCGCTGGGTCGCACGCCGCAGCCGGCCACGGCGACGAGCGATATGAGGCCCGCGGCGAGCACGCGGCGGGCGAGCCCGGTCCTCACTCGGGGCCTCCGTCCGGATCGTGTGCCCAGCGTGGCAGGCGCAGCGTGAACATGGCGCCGCCGTCCGGGGCGTTGGCGACGGTGAGGTCGCCTCGGTGCAGGCGCGCGTTCTCCCGCGCGATGGCCAGGCCCAGGCCGCTGCCCTCGGACCTGGCCCTGGCCGCGCTGGCCTTGTAGAACCGGTCGAACACGTGCAGCAGCACCGCTTCGTCCAGCCCCGGTCCGTGGTCGCGGACCTCGAGAGCGATCCAGTGCGGGTCGGCGCAAAGCCGTACCGACACCGGTGGCTCGCCGTGCCGCAGGGCGTTGCCGACCAGGTTCGCGAGGATGACGTCCACTCGGCGCGGGTCCAGCCGTGCCGTCACCGCAGGTGGAAGCTCGGTGTGCACCAGCTCCGACCAGCCCCGGGCACGCAGGGTCGCGCGCACCAGCTCGGCCACGTCGACCTCGTTCAGCGCGAGGGCCGCGACGCCGGAGTCGAACCTGCTGATCTCGATGAGGTCGTTCACCAGCCCGGTGAGGTTGAGCGTCTCCTGGCTGACCAGCCTGGCGGCCCTGCCGGCGGGCTCGGGCAGCCGGGCCGCCTCCTCGTCGAGGACATCGGCGACCGCGGCGAGCGCGGCCAGCGGGGTGCGCAGCTCGTGGGACACGTCGGCCACGAACCGGCGGGCGTCGGCCTCCATCTCGCGGAGTTGCTTGACGTGCCGTTCCAGCTCCGCGGCGGTGTTGTTGAACGTGCGTGCCACGTCGGCCAGCTCGTCGGAGCCGCGCACCGCGATCCTGGTCCGCATCTCGCCCTCCCCCAGCAGGCGTGCCGCCCGGCCGAGCTCGCGCACCGGGCGCAGCACGCCACGGGTGGCCAGCAACGCCAGGACGACCGCGAACGCCAGGGCCGCCCCGCCGATGAGCCAGGCGGACACGGCGAGCCCGTCGATGCTGTGCTTTTCGGCAAGCAGGCTGTGCAGGGCGTAGACCTCGATGCCGGACACCTGCGTCTTCTCGTCCTGCTCGACGATCACCACCGGCGCTCCGATGACCAGGTACGGCTCGCCCTGCCACACCACGCGTTGCCACGCGATGTCGCCCCCGGCCACTTTCTCCCGCAGCGACAGCGGAATCGCCCCGGGATCCAGAACCGGCGGGTTTCGGCCCGGCCGCGGCGGTGGAATCACCCCGGGATCCAGATTCGGCGCGTTCTGGCCCGGCGGCCTCTGGCTCCCCGCCGTCGCGTGCACGCCGTTGTAGAAGGCGATCGCGAGGCCGCTCTGGTCGGACACGGTTTCGGCCATGTCGGAGAGCTCGTCCGGGCCCGGCGTCGCGGTCCGCAGCGGGAAGAGCTCCTCCACGCGGCCTCTCATCGCCTGAACCGCGGCATCCTGGGCCCGCTGCAGGATGTCGTTGCGGGCCTGGACGTAGATCCCGCCGGCCACCGCCGCCGCGGTGACCACACACAGCAGTGCGAAAGCGAACAACAGCCGGGCACGCAGCCCCAGGCTCGGCCGAGGTGCCACCGGCGGCTCACACCGGCCCGAACCGGTACCCGAACCCACGCACCGTCTGCACGTAGACGGGCGCCGCCGAGTCGTCCTCGATCTTCGCGCGCAACCGCTGCACGCACGCGTCCACGAGACGCGAGTCGCCGAAATACCCGTGCTCCCACACCGACTCCAGCAGCTGCTGGCGGCTGTGCACCCGGCCCGGCGTGCCGGAGAGCTCGAGCAGCAGGCGCAGCTCGGTCGGGGCGAGGCTGACCGGCACGCCGCGTTTGGCGACCACCAGCCCGGCCCGATCGATGGTCAGGTCCCCGTGCCGCTCCAGCTCCGCCTGGTCCCGGCCGATCCGCCGGAGCACTGCGCCGATGCGTGCCTCGAGAACCCTGGGCTGCACCGGCTTGACCACGTAGTCGTCAGCGCCCGCCTCCAACCCGGCCACCACGTCCATGTCGTCGCCGCGCGCGGTCAGCATGATGATCGGTACCTCCCCGACGGCGCGGATGCGGCGGCAGACCTCGAACCCGTCCATGCCAGGCAACATCAGATCGAGCACGACGACGTCGGGAAGGTCCGTACGCAGCCGGTCCAGGCCCTGCTCGCCGGACTCCACCGCGCGCACCCGGTGCCCATGCCGGGTCAGGGCCAGCTCAAGGCCCTCCCGCACGGCCGGGTCATCCTCGATCAACAACACTCGCGACACGCCGCGTATCACAGCACGCTCCGTAACTCGCCCGCCGGTCAACCCCATCCACTGTCGGCCGGCCGTGTCCCCGCCTCGTCCGCGCCGTGTCATGGTTGTGTCACGGTCGCACCGACGGTCGCCGCCGTCGAGAAACGGTGACATGCGGCGGACAACGCGCACACATTCGGCGCCAATCGTATTCGTCATGAACGAGCCACGCACGATCCCGCCTCGGCCCCGTGACCGGCTGTTTGCCGCGATCACGCTGGTGCTCGCCGTGCTCCTGCTGCCTGCGGCGTTCGTTCGCCGTCCCGGCCGCGCCCGCGAACTGGCCTGCCGCTGGGCGTTGGGGATGCGGTTCCCGGCCGAGGACCTCACCGGGCTCACCGACGACGCCATGGCGGCGTTCACCGCAGCGCGCACCGAGGCGCTCTGGCGTCACGGCCAGCTCATCGGCCTCACCTCGGGATACCGCGATCCCCTTGTCCAACAACGGATGTTCGACGAGGAGGTGCGCCGCTCCGGTTCCCCGGCCTCGGCACGCTTGCTCGTGCTACCACCGGCGGAATCCAACCACGTCCAGGGCATCGCGCTGGACGTGCGCCCGCACGAAGGCGCGCGCTGGCTGGAGGAACACGGCGCCCGCTACGACCTCTACCGCATCTACGACAACGAGTGGTGGCACTTCGAGCACCGCCCAGACAGCGGCGGCACGCCACCACGACGACGACCCCACCCCGGCGTGGGCTACGTAAGGTGCTGGCAACACCGCACTGCGCTGACTGGAGGCATGAGCCACAGCGAGCCGGCACGAACAACAACCCGTTGGATTCCCGGGATCCTTGTCGCCGGCCCGCTAGTCGTCATCGCGGCGATCACCGGCACACTCGACGGCCGACGGTTCCAGCTACACCTCCCCGGATACTGACCCGCCCCACCCCGTGGGGCGCTCGCGGCCCCGAGCGCCGCACGGGATCCCGATGGCGGCACAACCAGCCGCGGAGGCACCTCGTCACCTCGGCGCCGGGCTGTCGATCGCGTGAGATCTGGGCGTTCCCCGGAGTATCAGAATCAGCCTCTTCGTGAGGCGGTTTCCGAGTACGGATCCGAACAGGAAGCCGCCCGGTGGGTGGCCACCGCGGACACGTCTGCTCACGTGTCGGGGGACGCGGTCGACATGGGGCCCTTCGATGCCACGGCGTGGCTGTCCGAGCACGGCGCCGAGCACGGGCTGTGTCAGATCTACAGCAACGAACCCTGGCACTACGAACTGCGCCCCTCAGCCATCGATGACAGCTGCCCGCCCATGTACGCCGACCCTACGCACGGTCCAGGTGGGCGCGAGAAGCGCGCCCCGGTCTCCCGGAGGTGAACAGCCCTTGCTGTCTCGTCTTTCTCCCACTACGCGGGTGCTCGGCGTCGTCGTGTCCGCCGTCCTCGCCGCCGGAGGCTGGCTGGTCTACAGCGGCGCGCAGACCCAGCCGGCGTCGTTGCCGAACTCCGGGCCGGCGCCGAGCACCCCGGCCCGGCAGACGGCCCGGCCGTCTGCTCTGCCTCGGCCGTCTGCTCTGCCCTGGCCGTCGAGGGGACAGGCGGCGGTCGAGGTCACCGGGCAAGCAGACAGCCTCAGGGTGCACGGCGAGCAGCGGCCCGTGCCGATCGCGAGCGTCACCAAGGTGATGACTGCTCTGGTGATTCTTCGCGACCACCCGCTCGCCAGGAACGCCGCAGGGCCGTCCATCCGGGTCGACCGGCAGGCGGCGATCGAATCAGGCAACCGAGAGGAGTCCACGGTGCCGATCGCCGAGGGCCAGAGCTTCACCGAGCGGCAGCTTCTCAAGTTGATGCTGATCCCCTCGGGGAACAACGCCGCACGTCTGCTGGCCCGCTGGGACGCCGGCTCGGAGCGGGCCTTCGCCATAAAGATGAACGCGGCCGCCGCCAAGCTGGGCATGAAGAACACCACCTACACCGGCGCGAGCGGATATGAACCCACTACGGTCAGCACGGCGGTGGATCAGCTCAAGCTGGCCAGGCAGGCCATGAAGAACCCAGTGCTGCGTGACATCGTCGCCACCGCCAAGATCACCATCCCGGGCATCGCGGGCGAGATCGTCAACACCAACAAGCTGCTCAGGCTGCCTGGGGTAGTCGGTCTCAAGACCGGCACCAGCACGCCGGCGGGCGGAGCGCTGCTGTGGGCCGTCCGTCCCACTTCCGGGGACCGCGACCGGCTGATCCTCGGGGTGGTCCTACGCCAGGGCGACCCCGACGACACGCTCCAGGAGAAGAAGGAGGCCGCGTTCGTCGCGAGCAGGAAGTTGATCGTGGCGGCCCGGCGATACCTGAATCCTCAAAGAACGCCGATTTCGTGAATGCCCGCCCGTTCATCCCCTCTCGGGCGTCTTATCTACATGGCCGAGAACTCCCGAAGCTACGGCGAGCCGCAAAGTAGCGGTCTAACCACAGATCAGCGCGGTAGGGACTCCTGAGCTCGTGCTGCGCATTATCGGTCAGTGGGTGGCCATGTCGACGAAACGGCTGTAGTGGCCCTGGAAGGCGACCGTGACCGTGGCCGTGGGGCCGTTACGGTGCTTGGCCACGATCAGGTCGGCTTCTCCGGCCCTGGGGGACTCACGCTCGTAGGCGTCTTCCCGGTGCAGCAGGATGACCATGTCCGCGTCCTGCTCGATGGACCCGGACTCACGCAGGTCGGACACCTGGGGCCGCTTGTCGGTGCGTTGCTCGGGACCACGGTTGAGCTGTGAGATCGCGATGACCGGGACCTCGAGCTCCTTGGCGAGCAGCTTGAGGGCACGCGACAGCTCCGAGACCTCCTGCTGGCGGCTCTCGGTCTTCTTGGGCGAGCTCATCAGCTGGAGATAGTCGATGATCACGAAGCGGAGATCGTTGCGCTGCTTGAGCCGGCGACACTTGGCCCGGATCTCCATCATCGACATGTTCGGGGAGTCGTCGATGAACAGGGGCGCCTCGGCGACCTCCCCCATCCGCCGGGCCATCCGGGTCCAGTCGTCGTCGCTCATCATTCCGGAGCGCATGGTGTGCAGCGCGACCCGGGCCTCGGCGGAGAGCAGTCGCATCGTGATCTCGTTGCGCGACATTTCCAGCGAGAAGATGACGGTGGTCATGCCGTTCTTGATTGCCGCGGACCGCGCGAAGTCCAAACCCAGAGTCGACTTGCCGATGGCAGGTCGAGCCGCCACGACGATCATCTGGCCCGGGTGCAGGCCGTTCGTCAGGGCGTCGAGGTCCTGGAAGCCGGTGGGGACGCCGACCATCTGGCCGCCGCGGCTGCCGATCGCCTCGATCTCGTCGAGCGCGGCGGGCATGATCTCCGAGAGGGGGAGGTAGTCCTCCGACGTGCGGCGCTCGGTGACCTTGTAGATCTCGGCCTGGGCGCGGTCGACGAGGTCGTCGACCTCCTCACCCTGCCCGCCGTACCCGTAGGAGGCGATCCTGGTGCCGGCCTCGATCAGGCGCCGCAACACCGCCTGCTCTCGCACGATCTTGGCGTAGTAGCCGGCGTTGGCGGCCGTGGGGACGATCGCCGTCAGCGTGTGCAGGTACGCGCCGCCGCCGACGCGGGCGACCTCACCCCGCTTGAGCAGGTCGTCGAGGACCGTTACGGAGTCCGCGGGCTCACCACGGCCGTAGAGGTCGATGATGACGTCGAAGATGATCTGATGGGCCGGCCGGTAGAAGTCGTCGGACCGCAGCACCTCGACCACGTCTGCGATGGCGTCCTTCGACAACAACATGCCGCCGAGCACGGACTGCTCGGCCTCGATGTTGTTCGGCGGGGTCCGCTCGAACGTCGAGTCCGAATCCCCGGGACCGCCCGGGAAGTCGATCACGCTCATTCTCACACCCCCTACCCAGCGGCCCCACCATCCCCAAGTTGTAGTGGCCGAGTCCGACAGTTTCCCGGCCCCGGCCACCTGACGGCAACTCGACCTGTCGACAAGGTTGTGGACAACCTGTGCGATCTCTGCTGGTCAGATGTGGGAACCCTGGGGACAAGCCTGTGGACGAGCACGATCTCTCCGGAGGAAACCCCGGCTGACCAGGGACCTTGGTGTCCACCGGCTGTGGAGGAAAGAAAGTCCGCCCCGGCGGCCGATACCGATTGGGCATACGCCAGTAAGTTGCAAAATAGGTTCATGCCACTTACGACCGGAATGGGCCGAAACATCCGGCAGGGTCGCGTCCACGACAAGGAGATCCTGCGGCTGGCCGTCCCGGCGTTCGGGGCACTCGTGGCCGAACCGCTGTTCCTGCTCACCGATTCGATCATCGTCGGCCACCTTCCCGATCCGGCTCTCGGCGCCCTCGGTGTCGCCAGCGCGGCCCTCACCGCCCTCGTGGGCCTGTGCGTCTTCCTCGCATACGCCACCACCGCCGCCGTGGCCCGGCAACTCGGGGCGGGCGACCTGCGGCGGGCGATGCGCCAGGGCGTCGACGGCATCTGGCTGGCGGCCGCCATCGGTGTGGCGATCAGCGTGGCCTGCTGGCCTCTTGCGCCATTTATCGTACACCTGTTCGGAGCGACGGAAGAGCTCGCCGCGCTGGCCGTCACGTTCATGCGGGTCAGCCTGCTGGGCACACCGGGCATGCTGATCGTCCTCGCGGGGACGGGTGTGCTGCGCGGAATGCAGGACACCCGGACGCCGCTCCTGGTGTCGGTCGGCTCGTTCGTGCTCAACGGACTGCTGAACTTCTGGTTCGTCCTGGGTCTGGGGTGGGGGATCGCCGGATCCGCATGGGGGACGGTGGTCGCGCAGACACTGTCCGCCGCCATCTACCTCACGCTCGTCGTGCGGGCGGCGCGGCGGCACGGCGCCCCACTGCGGCCCGACCTGCCCGGCATGCGAGCCGCCGGCGCCGCGGGCTTCGCCCTCGTCATCCGTACGGCATGCCTCCAACTCGTGCTCCTCGTCGCGACGTCGCTCGCCACGAGGATGGGTGAGGACCAGATCGAGGCGCACACCATCGCGGCCCGGCTCTGGACGTTCCTGGCGTTCTCCCTTGACGCCATCGCCATCGCCGGCCAGGCCATCACCGGCCGCGCGCTCGGGGCGGGGGACGTCGTGGCCACGAGGACGGCCACCAAACGCATGGTCATGTGGGGCATTGTGTCCGGCGTCGTTTTCGGCGTCGCCGTAATCCTGGCGCGACCGGCCATCCCCGGGCTGTTCGACGCCGACGCCGCGGTCGGCGCCCAGTTGATGGCGGTGTTGTGGCCGGTGGCACTCCTTCAGCCGATCGCGGGCGTCGTCTTCGTCCTGGACGGCGTGCTGATCGGAGCCGGCGACCGGCGTTATCTCGCCTGGGCGTCGCTGTGGTCGACCCTCGTCTACCTGCCGTTCGCCGCGTTCGCGGGGAACCTACTCGTGTTGTGGCTCGCACTCGGCGCGTGGATGGTGGCGCGCATGATCACCCTGGGAACCCGCGCGTACGGCAGGGCCTGGCTGGTGACCGGGGCCTGATCAGCGAGTGGTCACAGCCGACCGGCGTCGAGCACCCGCTGCAGGAACCCGCGCGTGCGAGGGTGCTCAGGAGCGGTGAAGATCTGCTCGGGCGATCCGTGCTCCAGCAACACCCCGCCCTCGAGGAAGCAGACCGCGTCGGCGATGTCCCGGGCGAAGCTCATCTCGTGAGTCGCGATGATCATCGTCATGCCCGCGTCCTTGAGTTCACGGATGACGGACAACACCTCCGTCACCAGCGTCGGGTCGAGCGCGGAGGTGACCTCGTCGAGCAGGAGCAGTCGCGGCTGGGTGGCCAGCGACCGGACGATGGCGACCCGCTGCTGCTGACCCCCGGAGAGCCGGTCGGGATACTCGCCGGCCTTGTCCGCGAGGCCGAAGCGGGCGAGCAACTCCCTGGCCTCGGCCTCCGCCTGCTCGGGACGGACCTTGTGCACCTTGCGCGGTGCGAGGGTGACGTTGTCCAGCACGGTCATGTGCGGGAACAGGTTGTAGGACTGGAAGACCATGCCGATCCGCTTGCGGACGTCGTCCGGGTCGATCCGCACGTCCGTGATCTCCGAGCCGTCGAGGTAGATCGCCCCGTCGTCGATCGACTCCAGCAGGTTGACGCAGCGCAGGAGGGTCGACTTCCCCGAGCCGGAGGCCCCGATCAGGCAGACCACCTCGTGCGGAGCCACCTCGAGATCGATCCCGCGCAGCACGCTGTGGTGGTGGTAGTTCTTCCACACACCCTCGACGGTCAGCAGGCTCACAGGTGTCCTCCCGCCATCTGGCGTCGGGCTGTCCGCGCGGCGAGATGGTCGGTGAGCCGGGCCATCGGCACGGTGAGCGCGATGAACACCAGCGCCGCGCACATGTAAGGCGTGTAGTTGAACGTCTCGGCGGCATGGATCGACGCCTGACGCAGCGCCTCGAGCGGGCCGAGCACGGCGACGAGCGCGGTGTCCTTCTGCAGCGAGACGAAGTCGTTGAGCAGCGGCGGGATCACCCGGCGGGCGGCCTGGGGAACGACGACGTACCTCATCGTCTGCCCGTGACTGAGCGCCAGCGAACGCGCGGCCGCGCGCTGGCTGGGATGGACCGACTCGATGCCTGAACGGAACACCTCTGCGACGTATGCGCCGTAGGACAGCACGAGTCCGATGATGCCGAGCGTCACCGGGTCGCTCGGCGCACCCTGCAACGCCAGCGCGGGGATGCCGAAGCCGAACAGATAGATCAGCAGAATGGTCGGGATGCCGCGGAAGATGTCGGTGTAGAAGACGGCGACCGCCCGGAGCGGGAAGAACACCGGTGACCGCAAGGTCCGCACGAGCGCGACGACGAGGCCGACGATCAGGATCAGCGGCTCCGCGATCAAGAAAATCTTGACGTTGAGCAGGAACCCCCGCCACACGTCGGGGAACGCGTCGACGAACTGCGAGGGGCTGAAGAAGGTCTCCTGGACGCGCGGCCACCCGGGGGACGCGGTCACGCCCACGATCAGGACCGTGGCGACCACGATGGTGGACGCGGTGGCGACCGACGTCGACCGCCTCGCGCGCCGCCGCAGGTCGGCCTCCCGGCGAATCTGCCGATCGCTCTTCGTCCATTCGGCCAGAGCCGGGGGAACGGCGGAGCCCTCGGAGGCAGCGGCGGACGCGGCCGGGCCCTCAGAGGTGGCGGACGCGACCGGGCCGTCAGAGCCGGTGGGAACTTCGGGAGCGACAGACGCGGCCGAGTCGTCGGAGGGGGTGGGAGCGCCCGGGGACGCCTCTCCTCCGGTCACTTCAGCTCCGGCGCACCGGCGCTGCCGGTCAGCCACTGGGTCTCGATGGTGGCCAGCTCACCGGACGCCTTGAGGTCGCCGACGGCCTTGTCCACGCAGGAGGTCAGGCCGCTGCCCTTCTGCAGCAGCAGGCCGAACTCCTCCGGCGTCTCTCCGGTCGCCGCGAACTGGCCGACGATCTTTGAGTTCTCCACCTGGGCCGCGGTCACGTAGAACCCGGTCGGCAGGTCCACCACGATCGCGTCGATCTGCTTGTTCTTCAGCGCGCTGATCGCGTCGATCTGCTGGTTGTAGACGCTCGGGTCGGAGGTCGGCTGGATGACCCGCTGGACGGCCTGCAGTGAGGTGGTGCCCGCCTGCACGCCGATCTTGGCGTCCTTGAGCTCGGCCAGGGTCGTGGCGCCGGCGAACTTGGAGCCGTCGAGGGCGACCACGGCCTGCTTGACCGCGTAGTAGCCCTGACTGAAGTCGACGGCCTTCTGACGTTCGGGCGAGATGGAGATCTGGTTGACGTCGAAGTCGAACTTCTTCGGCCCCGGCGCGAACGAGGAGTCGAACGGCACGACCGCCCAGGTGACCTCGTCCTTGGTGAAGCCGAGCTTCTGCGCCACCGCGTAGGCCACGGCGCTCTCGAAGCCCTGCCCGTTGGACGGATCGTCGTTCTTGAACCAGGGCTCGAAGGCGGGCTTGTCGGTGCCGATCGTGAGCTTGCCCGGCGTGGTCAGCGGCAGCTGGTCCTTCGCGCAGGTCGCGGAGGCCGCCGGACTTGCGCCGCCCGGACTCGCCGTGGAGGTGTCGTTCGCCGGTGCGCACGCGGCCGCCGCCAGCGCCAGTACACCGAATGCCAGCAACTTCGAAGTACGGCGCATTCCAGCCTCCACCAGCATGATCTTCCACGAAATCCGCGAAATTGAATGGGAAGATACTAGCGTTCCGTAGTACCCCGCTTTACCTGGGGGGATTTGTCATCGCCTGACATCATCGCCTGGCATCCTCCCCGGAGACACGAAAAGACCCCCTCCCGCGACCGGGAAGGGGTCTTCGTGGAACCGCTGCCGGATCAGCCGGCGACGATCTCGACCTCGACCGTGGCGGCCACCTCGGGGTGCAGCTTGACGCTGACCCGGTGGGTGCCCAGGCTCTTGATCGCGTTGCCGATCTCGATGCGGCGACGGTCGAGCTGCGGGCCGCCGGCGGCCTTGACCGCGTCGGCGATGTCACCCGTCGTCACCGAGCCGAAGAGCCGGCCGGCCTCGCCGGCACGGGTCTTGAGCTTGACCTTGAGCGCGCCGAGCTGGCCGGCGACCTCCTTGGCGGTGCCCAGGTCGCGGATCTCGCGAGCGTCGCGCGCCTTCTTGATCGAGGCGATCTGGGACTCGGCGCCGCGCGTCCAGCGGATCGCGAAACCACGCGGGATCAGGTAGTTGCGGCCGTAGCCGTCCTTGACCTCGACGATGTCGCCAGGGGTGCCGAGACCGGAGACCTCAGTGGTGAGAATGAGCTTCATGTCCTGAGACTCCTTTCTTAGCGCGCGGTGCTCGTGTACGGCAGCAGGGCCATCTCACGAGCGTTCTTGATAGCGGTGGCCACGTCGCGCTGGTGCTGGGTGCAGTTGCCCGTCACCCGGCGAGCACGGATCTTGCCGCGGTCGGAGATGAACTTCCGCAGCAGCGCCGTGTCCTTGTAGTCGACGTAGGAGATCTTGTCGTGGCAGAACAGGCAAACCTTCTTCTTCGGCTTGCGCAGTGCCGGCTTCGCCATCGTGGTGCTCCTTTCAGAGCCCCGCATGATGCGGGAATGGTCGGTCGGTTTACTAGTGGTGATGTGACGAGAGACGCGAGATCAGGTGAGGGTTAGAAGGGCGGTTCGTCGCTGAAGTCGCCGCCACCGAAGCCGCCACCCTGGCCACCCTGGCCGCCCTGGTTGTAGCCGCCGCCCTGAGGCGACGGGGAGGCCGTCGCCCACGGGTCGCCCGCGGGGCCGCCGCCGAAACCGCCGCCGCCGCCGCCCTGACCGCCCTGACGAGTGGTCTTGTTCACCTTGGCGGTGGCGTTGCGCAGCGAGGGGCCGACCTCGTCGACCTCGACCTCGTAGACCGTGCGCTTCTCGCCTTCCTTGGTCTCATACGACCGTTGGCGCAGCCGTCCCTGCACGATGACCCGCATGCCACGCTGCAGGCTCTCGGCGACGTTCTCCGCCGCCTGGCGCCACACGTTGCAAGTCAGGAACAGGCCTTCGCCGTCTTTCCACTCGTTGGTCTGCCTGTCGAGGAACCTCGGAGTGGACGCGATGCGGAATCGGGCCACGGCTTGCCCCGTCGGGGTGAAGCGCAGCTCCGGATCGTCGACAAGGTTGCCGACAATGGTGATCGTGGTGTCGCCTGCTGCCATCGGTCGCTTTCGCCTTCCTATCCCGCCGGCCGAGCCTTCAGGGGCTCAGAGTACGGCTATCGCCCGACAAACCGCCGGGCTTCGCGTCACTGGTCAGTGAAGCTCGGGGCGGATGACCTTGGTGCGGAGGATGCCCTCGTTCAGGTTGAGCTGACGGTCCAGCTCCTTGACCGTGGCGGGCTCCGCGCTGAGGTCGACGACGGCGTAGATGCCCTCGGACTTCTTGGCGATGTCGTAGGACAGCCGGCGACGTCCCCAGACGTCGACCTTCTCGACGCTTCCGCCGTCGTTGCGCACGACGGTGAGGAACTGGTCGAGCGAGGGCTGCACGGTGCGCTCATCGAGGGACGGGTCGAGAATGACCATCATCTCGTAACGACGCATGTGGAATCCAACCTCCTCTGGACTCTTGCGGTCACGACGCCTTGCCGTGACAGGAGGACACTGCGCGAGGCCCGGAATGATCCCGGCCTATATCAGACGCAGCCGAACAAGGCTACCAGGCACCTGGCCGTACCTCGCCATGCGCGGCAAACTGGAGGAAGGAGAGGGGGTGGCCTCGATGCGAAACGTTCTTGGCCCCGCCGGTAACGCCGCCGGACGCGCACCCGGCAGGTTCACGCTCAACACCGACGGGGTCAGGCACCCCGCGGAGAACGTCATGACGGTGGCGACCCTGCTGATCGGCCTCCTGGCGTTCGTCACGGGTTTCATCGTGAGGGCCCACATGATCGCCTCCTGGGCGGGCGCGATCGGATTCCTCGGCGGCCTTTACACCCAGTACATCTCGGCGACGACGGCCCAGCGGAGCCTCATCATCGTCGGCATCGTGGCGTCGTTCGTCGGGGTGGCGCTCGGCATCTACCACGGCGGCTTCGTACCCGGCCCCTGATCGGGCCGCGGTACGCACCGGGCCCCGGTGCAGGTCCGGGGCCCGGCGTATGACGACGTCGTCAGCCGTCACCCTCCGCCGATGTGCAGGTCCACGCCGAGGAGGATGAGGAACCACAGGAAGATCGCGAGCAGGGCCTGGGCGATCTGCCTCAGCAGGGTGGGGGTGAGGTAGTCGTGCACCCACGCCACGTAGAGGCCGACCAGGATGTAGATGAGTAAGAGGAAGCTTCCCAGCCGATATCGCATGCTCGTCTCCTTGTATCATCGGCGCGCGGGTCGCAGGGCGCGTGCGACAGTGCGACTGCCCGGGTGTGCCCCCTTGAAACGCTCTTGGAAGACGTCTAGGGTTCGGCACTTTCCTTTTTGAGTCCTGTTGCTTCCGGATTACCCGGCGAGTGGCACGCGAGTGATGGAGGAACCGGATGGAAACGCATCACGGTGACCAGTCCCTGCGGATCGGGGCCCACGTCGACCAGGACGATCCCCTGGCGCACGCGGCTTCCCGCTCGGCCGACGTGGTCCAGTTCTTCCTCGGCGATCCCCAGGGGTGGAAGGGCCCGGTCATCCCCGACTCCGCCGACGCGCTCCGCGACTCCGACGTGGACGTCTACGTCCACGCGCCGTACGTGATCAACGTCGCGACCGCGAACAACCGGATCCGGATTCCCAGCAGGAAGCTCCTGGACGGCCAGCTGAAGGCCGCGGCGTCGATCGGGGCCAAGGGCCTGATCGTGCACGGCGGCCACGTGAACGCGACGGACGACCCGCAGACGGGTTTCGACAACTGGCGCAAGGTCTTCGAGCGCATGGAGTGCCCCGTCCCCGTGCTGATCGAGAACACGGCGGGCGGCGGCAACGCGATGGCCCGCAAGCTCGACCGGATCGCCCGCCTCTGGGACGCGGTCACATCGGGCGCGCCCGACCCGTCGGTCGTCGGGTTCTGCCTCGACACCTGCCACTTCCACGCCGGCGGTGAGGAACTGCTCGGCATCGTGGACAGGGTGATGGCGATCACCGGGCGGATCGACCTCGTGCACTGCAACGACTCGCGGGACGCGTTCGACTCGGGGGCCGACCGGCACGCCAACCTCGGCAGCGGCCAGATCGATCCCGAGGCGATCCTCGCCGTGTGCCGCGCCGCAGGGGCGCCGATCGTGGTGGAGACGCCGGCCGAGGGCCAGGCCGACGACATCGCCTTCCTCCGCAAGCACCTGTAGGGATATCCACAGCCTGTGGATCAATCTCTGGATTGACGCCCGGCGGGATGGGGTAGCCTCCGGCCCTCACCGGCCGGACCGCACGTCACGCGGTCGGGACGGCGTAGCGGCGGAGGCTCCCCGACGCCCATCTCGAATGCCCGGTGCCCCGCCAGAGCCGGACGAACGACACGATCGCGGCGACGACCAGGACGAGGTTGCGCGCGGCGAGCACGAGCGTTCCGGGCAGGTCACCCGTCCAGCTGTAGTCCTGTTCCAGCCACGGATACATGATCCCCGTCAGCAGGGTGGCGAACAGCACCAGCCATGCGACCGGTCGCTGTCCGGTGCCGCGTCCGCCCGGCCGTACGGTCAGGACGACCGCCGCGACGCCGGCCACCCAGGTCATGTACTGCGGTGAAAGCACCCTGCTGGTGACCACGAGGAAGAGCACCGCGGTGAGCGCCGCGTCGTAGTACGTCGCGGCGTCCGGTCTCGCCCGCACCCACCACACGGCCAGCAACACGAGAGCCGCCGGGGTCGCGAACAGGGCCAACTGTTCGGCCGTGGCCACCCCGGGCCCGACCGCCTCCATCGCGCCGTGCTGGTAGTTGGTGTAGCCGTCCCACCAGCCGAGCGCCCGTGCTAGCGCGAACGGGGTCGCCGCCGGCGACTCGATCTGCAGGCCCCTGTCCTCCTGGGCTGCTAGGAAGTCGAGGGCGTTCGGCATCAGCAGAACGGCCACCCCGCAGCCCACGGCGGCGACGGCGAGCGCTGATCCGGCGCCGGCGACGACCTCACGACCGCGCCGGAGCCCCACGAGCAGCGCGACCGGCCACACCTTGACGGCGAGGCCGACTCCGATCAGCATCCCTCGGATGACGGGGTCGGCCGACGCGGCCAGCGCCATCACCGCCACGAGCGTCACCGACAGGTCGTACCGCGAGAGCAGCAGCGGTCCCAGGAGTGCCGCACCCACGGTCCAGGCCCACAGCCCGGTGCGGCCGCCGCCGACCCTGTGGGCGAACCTCCACAGGAGGAGCAGTATCCCCAGGTCGCAGAGCAGCGCGACGAGATAGAAGTCGAGATGGTAGGTCCACGGCAGCAGGTGAGGGACGACCATCGGCAAGGCCGCGAGCGGGGGGTACTGCCATTTGTCGTCACCGGCCGGGAAGTGTCCGGCGAGCAGGGCCTGCGACCAGTCCCGGTAGAGCGCGACGTCGTTCTCGAAATGCCCGGCATGGCCGACGGGGATGACCTGGGTGACGGCGAGCAGCAGAACCGCTCGGGTCACCACCCAGGCGGTCAGCACCCGCCACGGGAGACTGTTCCGCACCTGACGCCTTACCTCCGGCATCCGATCAACGCCTTTCGGTAATCAAACAGCTACAGAGGGTGTGCTCCTCTGGTCTCCCGTGGGGAGCGTTCTGCACGCGGCCTGCGCCGGCGAGCCGTCCGCCCGCCTGGCCGTACGAACGGGTCAGGCGAGACGGGGCGGCAGGACGAAACGATCGGGTGCGCCGTCGTAGACCCCGCCGGACGGGTCGTCGGCCCCGTTCTTGCGGACGACGTCCGACTCCGGCCGCAGAACGTCCCTGACCACCAGCGCCATCAGGACGGCGATCGTGAGCGCCCTCGCCCACATCGACAGGAAGTACGGGGTGTCGCCGATGCCGAGGTTCGCGTGCTCCGGGTCCTGGGAGACGAGGTAGAGCCAGATCGAGAAGAAGTACCAGCACTCGGCCACCTGCCAGGCCACCAGCGCACCCCACTTGGGCCTGGCCAGCACCGCGAACGGCACCAGCCACAGCACGTACTGCGGTGACCAGACCTTGTTGGTGATCATGAATGCGGCGAGCGCGAGGAAGCATAACTGCATGAGCCGGGGCCTGCGCGGCGCGAAGAGCGCGAGCGCGGCCACGCCGAGCAGGAGCACGGCCAGCGCGCCCATCGCCAGCCTGTTCAGCAGATCCGGATCCGCGAGGACGCCCCAGTCCTTCCTCTGGAAGAAGAACCACAGGCCGCCCCAGTCGGCTCCGCGTTCGCTGCTGAACGTGTAGAACCGCTTCCAGCCGTCGAAGCTGATCAACATGATGGGCACGTTGACCAGCAGCCATGTTCCGGCGGCGGCGCCGGCCGTCTTCACGAAGGGGATCCACTTGGCCGTCCGGACCGTGAGCAGGAACAGCGCTCCGAAGAACATCAACGGGTAGAACTTCGTGGCGACCGCCAGGGCGAGCAGCACGCCCGCGAGGTACTGCCTCTCCCGGGCCCAGGCCAGCAGGCCCCCGAGGGCGAGCGCGCCGGCGGCCAGGTCCCAGTTGATGTAGGCGCAGAGGATGACAGCCGGGCCGATGGCGTACCACAGCGCGTCCCACTTCCGGGCCGGCCCGGCCAGCGCGGCCATGAGCAGGACGCCGACGACCAGCGCGATGCCCATGAGGACGACGGTGATGTCATAGAACGCCAGGCCGTCGCCGTGCGCCAGACGCCGAACCAGTTCCATGATCCCGCCGATGCCGACCGGGTACTCGACCGGATAGTCGACGTAGGGGATCTTTCCCTCGTTGAGGTGCTCGGCCCACCAGAGCGGATAGATGTCGGTGTAGCAGAAGTTGGTGTACTGCCCGACCCCGGTGTTCCAGGCGCCCCCGAATCGGCAGGGGGACTTCCACAGGAAGGCGAGCACGGCGCCGAGTCCGGCGAGGAGCCCCAGCGGCAGGTACGGCACTGCCCGCTGGACGACCCCCGGCACGGGGCTGGAAGCGTTCGCGGTCGGGGTTGTCATGGTGGGTATTGCATCACTCGACGCACGGGGTCCGCGACACCACCGGCACAAGATTTCCGCTCCGGCACCATATGACCGCGCGATCGGAGTCCCTCTGATAGACGCCTTGGCGCCGGGACCGGCTTCATCCGGTCCCGGCGCCCGACGTCATCGACCCGTGAACCTTCGAATGGTCTCGGCCTGGGTCGTCACCGGCGTGCCCGGCTGGTTGGGCTGGTTGGGCTGGTTCGGGTTGTTCGGCTGGTTGGGCTGGTTCGGGTCGATCGGGACCTGCTGCCCCTGGCACTGCGGACGGGTGTCACCCGGCTGGCACTGCTGACCACCCTGGCCCTGACACTGCGGCCTGTTGTCACCCGGCTGGCACTGCTGACCGTTCTGCCCCTGGCACTGCGGGCTGTGGTCCCACGGCTTGCAGTCCTGGCCCTGGTCCTTCGGCGGTGCCGGGGGCGGCGGGCTGGGCACGATGTCCTCAGGCGATCCGATTCCGGCCTTCTGCGGGAACTGCTCGACCGGCTTGTTCTGCAGCGCCGCCATCATGAAGTCGCGCCAGATGTCGGTGGGCTGGTTGGCACCCTGGAAGCCCAACGAGACCTCGTAAGGCAGGCTGTACGGATTCACCGCGGAGTACTTGCTGTTCTTCTTGCCGTCGGACGGCGGGCAGTTCGAGAACTCCGGCTGGACGACCTTGCCCTTCTTGGTGCGGCACTGCTCGCGGTACATCCCGACCGAGGTGACCAACTGCGGGGTGTAGCCGACGAACCAGGCTTCCTTCTCGTCGTTGTTCGTTCCGGTCTTGCCGGCCGCCGGGCGGCCGATCCCCTTGCCTTGGGCCGTACCGACCTTGAGCACTTCCTCCATCGCCGAGGTGGCGTCGGCGGCGGACTCCGGCGAGATGACCTGGCGGAGGGACTTGAGCTCGGGCAGCACGGTCACCTTGCCCTGCTGGACCGACTTGATCACGTGGTAGTCGGCGTGCAGGCCGTTGTTCGCGAAGATCGAGTAACCGGCGGCCTGCTCGACCGGCGTCACGCCGATGCTGCCGATGGCGAGCTGGTAGCCGTGGCCGTGCTCACCGTTGACGCCTTCCTTGTCGTCCTTGACAGCCTTCGTGCTGATCCCCGCCTGCTCGACCAGGGACCTGACGTCCTCGAGCTGGCCCGGCAGCTTGAAGGCCATCGACGCGAACGCCGTGTTGATCGAGTGGGCGGTCGCGTAGGTCACGTCGATGGAGGCCGGCACAACCTCATCGTTGGTGATCTTCGTCGTGCCGGGAAGCACCTTCGGCACCGTCGCCTTGCCAGGAACGTAGCTGTTCAGGCTGTATCCCGCCTCGAGCCAGGCGGCGAGGACGTAGGGCTTGAACGCGGACGCCGCCTGCTTGCGGGAGTCGAACGGCTCGTTCCACGGGTCGTGCTCGTAGTCGTCTCCGCCGTAGAAGGCGACGACGCGCCCGTTCTTGGGATCGACGGACGCGAGCCCGGCGTGGAAGTCCTTGTCCATGCCCTTGGTGGTGGCCAGGACGGCATTCTTCGCCGCCAACATGAGTTTCCGGTCGAACGTTGAAACGATCTTGTAGCCGTTGGCCTTGACCTTGTCCTCTTGGATGCCCCTCTTCGCCAACTCCCGGAGCACCACGTTGACCATGTAGCCCTTGGAGCCGCTGAGGTCCGTATTGGTGTACTCCTTGACCGCCTTGGGGAACTTCGCGGTCGCCGGGAGGTTGCCGTACTTGTCGGGAGCGTAGGCCGCCATCGCGTTGATGACGTCCTTGAACCGGCTCTGGAGTTGGGGGGAGTCGGCGTCGAGGGCGGGCGTCTGGATGCGGGCGGCCAGGTAGGCCCCCTCGGCCGGGGTCAGTTGCTTGGCGGTCTTCTTGAAGTAGGCCTTGGCGGCCGCCTGGATGCCGTACGCGCGCCCGAAGGGCACGGTGTTGAGGTACTGCTCAAGGATCTTGTCTTTGTCCATCTCCTTGTTGAGCTTGACCGCGACGAAGATCTCCTTGAGCTTTCGCTTGATCGACACGTCCTGGCTGAGGCCGTCGTAGTAGTTGCGGGCCATCTGCTGGGTGATCGTGGACGCGCCCTGCAACTGCTGGCCCGTCGCCGTCATCCAGAGGGACCGCGCCATTCCGGGGACGGAGACCCCCGAGTCATCCCAGAACGTCTTGTTCTCGATTGAGATGACCGCGTCCTGAACATGCGGCGGCACGTCGCTGAGAGGGACGATCTCGCGTGCGGTGCCCACGCGGGCGATCAGCGTCTTGCCGTCGGCATAGTAGATGCTGCTGCCCTGCGAGACCGCCTCGTCCTGCGTGGCCTGGGGGACCGGGGTGTTCGCGTAGGCGACCGCGATCATGCCGAAGACGCCGGCGGCCAGGATCGTGAAGCCGGCTACGACGATCTTCCAGTTGGGGATGAACCGCTTCCAGTTACGCGGCTTGTCGTCGTCATCGTCGTCGAACGGGTCGCGGGGGCCCCGGCCACCGGGGCCGCCAGGACCTTCTGGGCCGCCCGGACCTCCGGGGCCCATGCGACGCCTGCCGGGCCCTCCTGCCCTGCGGCGGCCTCCGACCGACATCGCCTGGGTGCCTTCGCCGTCCGGCCCACGGCGCATGCCGGGACCGTCCGCGGCCAGAGCCTGCGTGCGTTCGCCGCCGGGTGCTCCCGGACCACCGGGGCGCGCGGACCTGCCGGGCCCGGCGGGGGCCATCGCGCCACCAGGACCCTGAGGAGCGCCGGGTCCGGCAGGGGCGCCGGGCTGACGGGGACCGCCGCCGCGGGGGCCACCGGGTCCCGCGGCCTGTCGCGGGTCACGGCCGGGGCCGGGCTGGCGCTGGTCGGGGCGGCGGCCGCCGGACGGCGGCTGCATCGCTCCCATCGCGGCCGTGTCCTCGAATGCGGACTGACTGCGGCGAGGATCGGCCGGGGCACTGGGCCGCGCCGGCCGGGGCGCCGCGGGGGGCGGCTGCTGAGAGGCATTGGGTCGGCCTGGCCCTGGCTGGGGCTGCGCACCGCGGGCCGTGTCACGGTTGTCCCCGTACTGGCCGGGCGAACGGCGGCGACGCCCAGGGCGGGGCGATCCGCCGGAGCCCGAAGGTTCCTCTTGGCCGTAGCTGCTGTAAGTCACGCGTCCTCGTTAAGTTGGGGGAATCGCCGACATCGGGTCGACAGGCCGGTGAGCGTACCTCTTGGAGCTGAAAGTCGCCCTTATAGGCAGGGGCCCGGGGGGTCGCCTGTACCGAGCACGAACGAGACCGCCAGATGGTTCCATGAACAACCTTGACAGACCTCGACCACGTAGACCCGGAATTCACCGTATTCCTGGGCCATATCGGCAAGATCGGCCGTCGCCTTGACGCGTCCGGCCAGGCGTCCTAATTCGTCCCCGTAAACGTAAGTGACGTTGGTCACGTTCCGGTGCTCACAGATGGGGCAGACGCGTTCCGTCGGCTCACCGTGGAACCGCGCGGCGCGCAGCAGGTACGGATGAGCGTCGCAGACGTCCCGTGCTTCCATGTGGCCGGAGCGGATCGACTGAATCGTCGCCCGCCTTGCGAGGCCGTAGTCCACGACCGCCCGCTGTGACCACATGTGACCCAGATTACGGCTGTTTGCTGAAGCTTGCCCAACCATTCATCCGTTGCGTGATATGACGGCCCGACGTATCCTGCAGATGTATCGGTTCGATACATCGGTCGGACACAGGGGGTGGATCCAGTGACGGGCTCTCGTGGAGGTGTGCTGGAGCTCGCCGTCCTGGGATCACTGCACGAGACTCCCCTGCACGGTTACGAGCTGCGCAAACGGCTCAACACCCTGCTCGGGATGTTCCGCGCCTTCTCGTACGGGTCGCTGTATCCCTGCCTGCGGGGGCTGCTCAACGACGGGCTCATCGTCGAGGAGGAGCCGCCACAGGAAACGGTCCTCGGCCGCAGGTCGAAGATCGTCTACAAGCTGACCGCCGAAGGCAAGGAACGACTTCAGGAGCTGCTGACCCAGGCGGGCCCCTCCGCCTGGGAGGACGAGAGCTTCGGCATCCATTTCGCGTTCTTCCGCCACACAGAGGCGGAGGTGCGACTTCGCATCCTCGAAGGCCGCCGCAGCCGCCTGGAGGAGCGCCTGGAGGGTGTCCGTACGGCTCTCGCCCGGACCAGGGAACGGCTGGACAGTTACACCCTCGAGCTCCAGCGTCATGGGCTGGAGTCGGTCGAGCGCGAGGTTCGCTGGCTGAACGAGCTGATCGATTCAGAACGGCGAAGCACCGCCGCCCCGCGCCCCGAAGAGGGAGGCACCGCCGATCCCGATCAGCAACAGGCGGTACAGGAAGCCTCAGAGAGGGCCGAAAGGCCCGAATCAGATAAGTAAGACAAAAGGTAAAGGAGCAGGTGCGATGGGTTCGGTGCGCGTAGCCATCGTTGGTGTGGGTAACTGCGCCGCGTCGCTGGTCCAGGGCGTCCACTACTACAGGGACGCAGATCCGAGCACCCGTGTGCCGGGCCTGATGCACGTGCGGTTCGGCGATTACCACGTGGGCGACGTCGAGTTCGTCGCCGCCTTCGACGTGGACGCCAAGAAGGTCGGCCGCGACCTCTCCGAGGCGATCGTCGCCTCCGAGAACAACACGATCAAGATCACTGATGTGCCGCCGCTCGGTGTGACCGTCCAGCGCGGGCCCACGTTCGACGGTCTCGGCGAGTACTACCGCGAGATCATCGAGGAGTCCGACGAGAAGCCGGTCGACGTCGTGCAGGCGCTCAAGGACGCCCAGGTCGACGTGCTCGTCTCCTACCTTCCCGTGGGATCGGAGGAGGCCGACCGCTTCTACGCGCAGTGCGCGATCGACGCGCGGGTGGCCTTCGTCAACGCGCTGCCCGTCTTCATCGCGTCGGACCCGGAGTGGGCCGCGAAGTTCACCGAGGCCGGCGTTCCCATCGTGGGCGACGACATCAAGTCACAGGTGGGCGCGACCATCACCCACCGCGTGCTGGCCAAGCTGTTCGAGGACCGCGGGGTCGAGCTGCTGCGCACCTACCAGCTCAACTTCGGCGGCAACATGGACTTCATGAACATGCTGGAGCGCAAGCGCCTCCAGTCCAAGAAGATCTCCAAGACGCAGTCGGTCACCTCGCAGATCCCGCACGAGATGGCCAAGGCCGACGTCCACATCGGCCCGTCCGACCACGTGCCGTGGCTCGACGACCGCAAGTGGGCCTACGTCCGCCTGGAGGGCAGGTCCTTCGGCGACACCCCGCTCAACCTGGAATACAAGCTCGAGGTCTGGGACTCGCCCAACTCCGCCGGCATCATCATCGACGCCGTGCGCGCGGCGAAGATCGCCCTGGACCGCGGGATCGGCGGGCCGCTGCTGTCGCCGTCCTCCTACTTCATGAAGTCGCCGCCGGAGCAGTACTCCGACGACGCCGCCCGTGACGCCGTCGAGCAGTTCATCCGCGGCCAGGTGGAGCGCTAGAGACACTCGCGTACGCAAGTCTCCTGATCACAAGATGCCCCGGCTCAACGGCGAGCCGGGGCATCTTGCCGTCCAGACATGTGATCGGATCCGGCGGACGTCCTCGCGTCAGCGGGCCGCCGGCGGCAGGTTCTCCGGATCGGCCGTCGGCCAGGTGAGCGGATCAGGGCCGAGTGCGACGAGGAGCGGCACCTGCTCGCGTGCCCAGGGAGATATCTGCATCTCACCGCTCAGCACCTCGTCGGCGAACTCCTTCCACGGAACCCACCGGATCGCGCCGACCTCCTCGGCGTTCGGCACGGCATCGGCGGACACGATCACTCGGTAGACCGGGCAGAGCTCGTGTTCCATGATCCCGTTGTCCATGACGGCCTGGTAGGAGAAGCGGGGCAGCAGCAGATCGATCGAGTCGACGCGCAGCCCGAGCTCGAAGTCGAGCCTGCGGAGCACCGCGGACTCCAGCGGCTCACCGGGCAACGGATGGCCGCAACAACTATTGGTCCACTCGCCAGGCCAGGTGATCTTGTGATCCGCCCGCCTGGACAGCAGCACACGGGCCTGCCTGTCGAAGACATAACTCGAGAACGCGAGATGCAGAGGTGTCTCGACGCCGTGAACCGTGGACTTGGGAGCGGTGCCGATCGGGTTTCCCTCGCCATCGACCAGCACGACATGTTCGTCATAGGTCACTCAACAGAGAGTACGTGATCATGTGCGTTCCGGCAGGCCGACGCGCGATCAGTGGGCGGTCAGGGATGACCCTGATGGCGAGACTGATCTACCCGCGTAGGCTGTCGCCGTGTCATTTGTCTCCGACCTGCGCGTGGTTCTGCAGGGGCAGAACTTCCGCCGTCTTTTCGGCACCCGCCTGGTCTCCCAGTTCTCAGACGGGATCTTCCAGTTCACGGTCGGAGGCTATGCCTTCTTCAGTCCCGAGCGTCAGGCCACGGCGGCCGAGATCGCCGCGGGATTCGCCGTGCTGCTGTTGCCGTACAGCGTTCTCGGGCCCTTCGTCGGGGTGCTCATCGACCGCTGGTCGAGGCGGCAGATCCTGGTCATCGCGCCGATCGTCCGCGGGAGCCTTCTCCTCGTGGCGGCCGCCCTCGTGGCCGGCGGGGCGTCCGACGTGGTCTTCTACGCCGCCGCTCTCGGCGTTCTCGGCGTGAACCGCTTCTTCCTCTCGGCCCTCAGCGCGGCCCTCCCCCACGTCGTCCCCAGAGAACGGCTCGTGACGGCCAACGCGGTCACCCCCACGTCCGGCACCGTCGTGACCTTCGTCGGCGCCGGAGCCGGGTTCGTGCTGCGGGTGGTGTTCGGGTCCGGCACCGGCGGAACGGCCCTTCTGCTGGTGACCTCGGGGGTCATCTTCGGCCTGAGCGCGCTGATCGCCCGCACGATGAGCAGGTCCCTGCTCGGCCCCGCCTACGACCCTTCGCTCCCCCAGGTCCGCGAGGCCGTACGGAACGTCGTGAGCGGGCTCGTCGACGGCGCCCGGCACATCGCGCACCGGAGGGGGGCGGCCGCCGCGCTCGGCGGCATGGCCACCCACCGCCTGCTGTACGGCATGCTGACCGCGATGGTGGTCATGCTGTACCGCTACTACTTCACCACCGACCCCGACGTGGCGCTGCGCGGCATCACGATCGTGCTGGCCTCCTCGGGCGCCGGCTTCTTCTTCGCCGTGCCGCTCACGCCCTGGGCCACCCAGCGGTACCGCATCGAGACCTGGATCCCGGTGATGCTCGTCACCTGCGGCGTACTGGGCTTCCTGCTGTGTTCCACCTTCAGCGAGGTGGGCCTCAACCTCGCGGCATTCGTGCTCGGCGTGGCCGGTCAGAGCGTGAAGATCTGCGCGGACACCGTGGTCCAGCGTGAGATCGGCGAGGTCTACCTGGGCCGGATCTTCTCGATCTACGACATGCTCTTCAACGGCATGACCGTGCTCGGCGCGGTGATCGCCGCGCTCCTCCTCCCGCCGAACGGCAAGTCGTTCTTCGTGCTGATCGTCATCGGCCTCGGCTATCTGGTGGGCGCCCTGATCTACCGGATCACCGTCTCCGGCACGGGAGCCGGCCGCGAGCCCGCCGTCGCCACGGACTGACCCCGTCGGCTCGCGTGCCGTCACAGCGCCCCGCGGCGTCGCAGTGTCTGCGGCGTCACGGGGTTGCGGGGTTACAGGCTCGCGGCGGCGGACACCATGGCCTCGGTGATCATCGCGATCTCCTCGGGCCGGCAGGCGTACGGGGGCATGGTGTAGATCAGGCGCCCGAACGGCCTGAGCCAGACGCCATGCCCCATCACGATGTCCTGAATTTTCGCGACATCCACGGGATCGACCGTCTCGATGACCCCGATCGCACCCAACACGCGGACGTCGTGCACACCGGGCATGTGTACGGCCTCCGCCAGGCCGTCGAGGAGACCGGCCTCGATGCGCTTGGTCTCCTCCCGCCACGGCCGCTCGGCCAGCAGTTCGAGTGAGGCGCCGGCCACGGCGGTCGCGAGCGGGTTGCCCATGTAGGTCGGCCCGTGCATCAGGACGCCGATGCCGTCGGCCACTTCCGCGGTGGTGAGCGTCGCGGCAAGGGTCATGTAGCCGCCGGTGAGGGCCTTGCCGACGCACATGATGTCCGGCCTGATCCCGGCGTGGTCGCAGCCGAACATCTCGCCCGTCCGGCCGAAGCCGGTGGCGATCTCGTCGGCGATGAGCAGGATGCCGTGTACGTCGGCGAGCTCACGCAGCCGGCGGAGGTAGGCCGGGTGATAGAAGCGCATGCCGCCGGCGCCCTGGACAACGGGCTCGACGATGATCGCGGCCAGTTCGTGCGCGTGCGCGGCGACGAGGGTCTCCAACTCGCCGAGATAGGCCGGGTCGGGCCCGGCCTGCGTGGCCTCTCCCGGGCGGAAGCCGTACTCCCCTGGCGGGATCGGCGCGAACACGTGCTGCGGCAGCAGGCCGGAGAACAGATGGTGCATGCCGTTGACCGGGTCGCAGACCGACATCGCGCCGAAGGTGTCGCCGTGGTAGCCGCCGCGGACGGTGAGCAGCTTCGAACGGCCCGCGCGACCGGTGGCCGAGGCGTACTGGAAGGCCATCTTGACGGCCACCTCGACGGCCACCGAGCCGGAATCGGCGAAGAACACCCGGTCGAGGCCCGTCATCCCGGCCAGCGTCGCGGCCAGGCGGACGGCGGGCTCGTGGGTGAGGCCGCCGAACATGACGTGGGCCATGTCGTCGAGCTGGTCGCGCACCGCCGCGTTGAGCCGTGGGTGGTTGTACCCGTGGATCGCCGCCCACCAGGACGACATGCCGTCGACGAGCTCACGGCCGTCGGCCAGGGTCAGCCGCACGCCCTCCGCGCGACGGACGGCGTGGACGGGGACCGTGGACGGCACTGCCGTGTAGGGGTGCCACACATGGTCCTCATCCAGCCGAAGGATCTCCCCCTCATTCATTCCCCCCACCCTAGAGCCGCCCCCCAGCGTGATCATGCACAGGATCGGGGAGTGCGATCCGCCAAAAACCCGTGTGGTGATCATGCACGGCTTCGCAGGCATACCCGCCGGGCATGATCATGATCACGCGGGGGGTGTTGGGGGGACCGAGGTCAGGGGAGGATGCCCTGGGCGTGGGCCCATTTCAGGAGGGCCTCCTTGGCGGCCTCCTTGCCGATCATGCCTTCGTCCATGCGGATGTCCAGCATGTGCTTGTAGGCCCTGCCGATCACCGGACCGGGAGCCAGGCCGAGGATCTCCTGGATCTCGTTGCCGTCGAGCTCCGGCCGGATCTTCGCCAGCTCCTCCTCCTCTGCCAGCCGGGAGATTCGATCCTCCAACTGGTCGTACGTCTGCGAGAGGGCGGCCGCCTTCCGCTTGTTCCGGGTCGTGCAGTCGGCCCGGGTCAGCTTGTGCAGGCGTTCCAGCAGATGCCCGGCGTCACGGACGTACCGGCGCACAGCGCTGTCCGTCCACTCCCCCAGGCCGTACCCGTGGAAGCGCAGGTGGAGCTCGACGAGCCGCGACACGTCGGCCACGACGTCCTTGGGGAACTTGAGTTCGCTCAGCCGCTTCTTGGCCATCTGGGCGCCGACCACCTCGTGGTGGTGGAAGGAGACGCGGCCTCCGGGCTCGTTGCGCCGGGTCTTGGGCTTGCCGACGTCGTGGAGGAGCGCCGCCCACCGCAGCACCCGGTCGGGACCGGAGGTCTCCAGCCCCACCGCCTGCTCCAGCACGATCAGCGTGTGCTCGTAGACGTCCTTGTGCCGGTGGTGCTCGTCGATCTCCAGCCGGAGCTTGGGCAGCTCGGGCAGGACGTGAGCCGCGAGGCCGGTGTCCACCAGCATGGCCAGGCCCTCCCTCGGATGGGCCCCGCAGATCAGCTTGTCCAGCTCCTCGCGGATGCGCTCGGCCGACACGATCTCGATCCGGCCGGCCATCGCCGTCATCGCCTCGACGGCCTTCGGGTCCACCGAGAAGCCGAGCTGCGAGGCGAACCGGGCCGCGCGGAGCATCCGCAGCGGATCGTCGTCGAACGACTCCTCCGGCGCGCCCGGCGTGCGCAACACCTTCGCCGACAGGTCGGGCAGCCCGCCGAACGGGTCGACGAACTCGTGGCTCGGCACCCGGACCGCCATCGCGTTGACCGCGAAGTCCCGGCGGCGGAGGTCGCCCTCCAGCGTGTCGCCGTAGGAGACCTCGGGCTTGCGCGAGGCGGGGTCGTACGACTCGCTGCGGTACGTGGTGATCTCCAGTTGCCAGCCGCCCTTGCGGACGCCGACCGTGCCGAAGTCGATCCCGATCGTCCAGACGGCGTCCGCCCAGTCCTTGACGATCTCCAGTACGCGTTCGGGCCTGGCGTCCGTGGTCAGATCGATGTCGTGGCCGACCCGGCCGAGCAGGACGTCGCGGACGGAGCCGCCGACGAGGGCCAACTCGTGCCCACGGGCCTCGAACAGCTCGCCGAGCTCGTCGGCGACCGGTGCGATGCGCCTGAACAGGTCGTCCACGGCTCGCTGCTGACGGTCGCTCAGATTTGAAACGGACAAGGCTGGGTAAGTCCTTCGGTCACGGAACGATTCTCCCCCGTCGCATCCTGGTGTCACCTAGGGGAGATACACACCTAGCAATCACCAGGCTACGGTCAGTTCGGGGGCGCTGGACGAAGCAAGGAGCTCAGAGATGAAAGACGCTCTCGCGATTCACCGCTGGCTCCTCGCCCATCAGATCCACCATGAGATCGTACGGCTTCCTCGTGCGTTGACGTCCTCGCAGGAGCTTCCCGAGGTCCTCGGCGTCGGGGCCGGGACCTGCGTGAGCGTCCGGGTCTTCGAGGTCTCGTCCGAGGACGGCAGGGACCCGGTCGCCGTGGTCGGCGCCGTCGACACCCCGCCCAAGGCCAAGGCCGTCGGAGCCCTCTTCCGCGCCAGGCGCGTGGTTCCCGCCTCCGCCTTCGTCGTGAATTCCGCGACCGACTACGCGGACGGCCTGGTCTGCCCGCTCCTGCTTCCCGAGCATCTGACCGTCCTCGTCGACCAACGCCTCATCGACAACCTGGATCCGGATGAGCCTGTCGTCACGGCCACCGGAGAGCGGTCCACAGCCCTGCGACTACGTGCTTTCCACCTTTTCGACCTGATGTCCGGCAAGCCAGTCGATCTCACGACGGCAAGACGACGCGGCCTGGCGAGCCTGGCCAGCCCAATGAGTACGGCTTAGGCCATAGCATTCTGGGCGTGCGCCGAACCCCAATGCAGGCCCGCACATGATCCGTAAGGCCGCCCTACTCGCCCTGCTGACCACTGCCCTGCTCGTCCCCCCGAGCATGGCCGGTACGGCTGACGCGGCTCCCCGAGGTCTGGGCAAGACTGCTGCTCCCGCGAACCCGCTCCTGGTGGCGGGGATGACTCCTGACGTGCCGCGCGAGCCGACCACCCCCATCCAGGTCTCGGGCACGGTCACGGGCTCCCCAATGGCCCCTGTGCGCATCCGCATTCACTACTCGCCCGGACAGCCGTTCCGTGCCCGTGCCGACATGGCGCGCTTCACCGCCGGCCAGCTCGTCACCACGTCGTACAACACCAAGGTCCAGTACACGCAGCTCGACCAGTCGGGCAAACTGCCGTTCGACTTCACCGTGACGCCGCACGAACTCGGCATGACGGCGACGGGGGTCTACCCGTTCGCCATCGAGGTGCTCGACGGCAACACGGGCCAGCAGATCGCCATCTATCGCACTTTCCTGACCTACGTGCCCCAGGGCCAGCAGACCCCCAAGATCAAGCTGGCCGTCGCGCTGCCCCTCGTCGACCGGCCCCACCGCGCCGACGACTCGACGTTCATGGACGACGACCTCCACGCGTCGATCACGTCGGGCCGCCTGGCGAAGCTGCTCCAACTGGCCCAGAGCACGAGCAAGGCCGTGACGTGGTTCCTCGACCCCGCGGTGCTCGACGACGCCCGCAAGTCGTCCGCCGGGCCGTACACCGTGGAGAAGGGCGACAAGGACGACCACAAGGCTCCTGACGCGGCCGCGGCCCAGTGGTTCGAAGCCGTTCGGACGGCTCTCGCCGACAGGCCCGTGGTGGCGACGCCGTACGGGGACCCGGACATCACCGCGCTGGTCCACAACGGGCTGGACGCGCCGGCCGTGGCCGCGATTCAGCGAGGCGCGGCGGCGGCCACGGCACAACTCGGCCGTGAGGTGCCGACCTCGGTCGCGTGGCCGTCGGGCGGCGCGATGGACCGCGACGCGGTCGACGAGCTCGCCACGGCCGGGGTGAAGTCCGTGCTGCTCTCCGGCGACACCCTCCCACCCGACCCGCCCATCACGACAACCCCGGACGCCGCGTCACGCCTGGACACCGTGTCCGGGCCCCTCACGGCGATCGTCTCCGATCCGACGCTGAGCCAGGTCCTCGGCAGCGACGTCTCGGCTCCGGGGAGCGCGCTGCTCGCCCGGCAGCGGTTCATCGCCGAGACCGCGATGATCGCGTTCGAGCCGCCGGCCACGCAGTCCCCTGTAACCACCACGGGTACGCAGGGAGGCGGTCAGGCGGCCAAGGGCGCCCAGACGGCGAGGACGATCGTCGCGGCGCCCCCTGCGGAACTGTGGAGCCCGGACCCCAAGTTCGTGACGTCGCTTCTCAAGACCGTCTCGAGGGCTCCGTGGTTGCAGATGACCACGCTCGGCTCGATCAAGCCGACCAAGGCCCAGGTGCACAGGTCCGACCTCGTGTACACCGACCGCGACCGCCAGGCCGAGCTTGGGAAGTCCTATCTGGCCACCGTGCGCAAGCTCAGCCAGAAGACCGACGCGGCGTCCACGGTGACCGCGACGCCCACCCAGCTCTTCCACGACGCCATCCTCCGGTTGGCCTCGTCGTCCTGGCGCGGGGACTCCAAACGGTCCGCCGCCTTCGCGGCCCGGGTGGGGGATGCGATCGACGACCGCATGAACGACGTGCAGGTGACCGACACGCCCCGCGCGGTGGCCGGGGCGAACGGCCAGGTTCCGGTGAGCGTCTCCAACACTCTCGACCAGGCCGTCACCATCAGGATCCAGGTCACCTCGGACAACCCGAAGCGACTGCAGATCGACGCCCCCGGCGGCGTCTACCTGTCCGAGCCCGTCAGCATCCTCGAGGCGCGCACGCGGCTCGAGAACGTGCCGGTGATCGTCCCGGAGGGCGGCGGCGAGGCGACCATCGCCATCCAGCTCCTGACGCGCGAGAGCAAGCGCTACGGCGACGCCGTCCACGTCACCGTCCGCGCCACCGGCTACACCGGCATCGCACTGGTCATCGTCGGAGCCGCGCTCACGATCATGCTGGCCGCCGTGGTGATGCGGATCCTCCGTCGCCGCTCGCGGAAGTCCTTCCCGTTCAGTCCGGAGCAGCCCGCCGAGCCGAAGCCCGTGTCCACGCCCGGGGAGGCCCAGGTCGTCCCGGCCGACCAGCGAGAGTCGCCGTCGACGTAGCTCTGCCAGACTCCCAGGAAGAGGGCGTCAGGACCGCCCGGCGCACGTACACGGCCGAACGAGCCCCCGAGTTGAAGGAACACTATGAGCAGGATGCTCCGAGCCAGCGCGATCATGGCGGCGGGCACGATGGTCTCCAGGCTGACCGGCTTCCTGCGTACGGCGGTGCTCGCGGCGGCCCTCGGCACCTTCGCGCTCGGTGACGCGTACAACGCCGCGTACCAGATCCCGTTCATCCTGTTCGACCTGCTGATCGGCGGCGTCCTGAGCAGTGTGATCGTCCCGATGATCGTCCGTGCGAAGAAGCGGGACGAGGACGGCGGGCGGGCCTTCGAGCAGCGGCTGATGACGCTCGCGATCGTGGCTCTCACCCTGATCGCCGCCCTGGGCGTGCTCCTCGCCCAGCCGATCATGGAGCTCTACACGGCCTCGAACTGGTCGGCTCACAAGATCGAGGTGGCGAGCACGCTCGCCAGGTACATCCTCCCGCAGATCGCCTTCTTCGGGATCGGGGCCATGGCCGGCGCGATCCTGAACACCCGGGACAGGTTCGCGGCCCCCATGTGGGCGCCGGTGCTCAACAACCTCGTGGTGATCGGAGTGGGGATCGGCTACCTGGCCGTCGGAACGTCCGACATCGACAAGGTCTCCGGCCAGGACCTCACGCTGCTCGGCGTCGGCACGACGGCGGGCATCGTGGTCCAGTCGCTCGTGCTGATCGTGGCGCTGCACCGGGCCGGTTTCCGGTTCCGGCCCCGTCTCGGCCTGCGCGACACGGGTCTCGGCGAGACCGCGCGCACGGCCGCGTGGACCTTCGCGTACGTCGGCATCACCCAGTTCGGCTTCTGGGTCACCACCAAGCTCGCCACCGGTGCGGGCGCCCAGGCCCCCGGCGCGGGCAACAGCGCCTACTCCTACGCGTTCCAGCTGTTCCAGCTGCCGTACGGGATCATCGCGGTGTCGGTGATCACCGCGATGCTCCCCAGGATGAGCCGGTACGTCGCGGACGGGGAGTTCGACGCGGCCCGGACGGAGTTCGGCTCCGGGGTGCGCCTGGTCTCGTCGGTGATCGTCCCGGCCGGGCTGCTGTTGATGGTCCTGGGTCCCGCCGTCACCACGCTGATTTTCTCTTGGGGCAACATGACCCCGGAGAACGCGCTCTACATCGGCAACGTGCTGCAGGTCTTCGGGCTGGCGCTCGTGCCGTTCTCGATCTTCCAGCTTCTGCTCCGGGTCTTCTACAGCTTCGGTGACACGAAGACCCCGGCGCTTATCGCTGCGGTAAATGTCGCAATAAATGCAACTTTGAGCCTGATTGCGTATTTCACGCTTCCTGCCCGGTACATCGTGATCGGTCTGGCCTTCGCGTTCACGTTGACGTACGTGATCGGCAGTGGAATCGCCTGGCTGATGGCGAGCCGGAGGATCCGCGGTCTCGGCGGCCGGGCGGTCGCCTCGGGGCTGTCCCGGATGTATGTCGCGGCGATTCCCGCGGCCGTCGTGGCCCTCGCCGTCCTATGGTTGACCAGGGAGATCACCGCGATCACGGCACTCAGCTCCGCGGTCATCCTCGCGGCCGGCGGCGGCTTCGGCCTGCTGCTCTACCTGCTGGCCGCCCATCGGATGCGGGTCACCGAAGTGAGCTCCATCATTGGACTCGTTACTAGCCGGGTAGGACGGTAAGAGTCCTCAAGAGTGACCGAACGGTAGAGGCTTGACCAAAAGTCCGATTCAGACCTCTTCGATCGGGAAGGCGGGCAGGACCGGCACGGCACTAGCATGGTGCGCCTAGAGTTCGACCGGCGAGCGGAAGCGGGAAGGCGTGGGCGAAACCACCCGGCATCGGCTGATGCAGGCCGATGAGCCGCGGATTGAGGCGGCCCTATGAGTATGTCCGCAGTCGAACCAGGGACCCGGCTGGCGAATCGTTTCCGGCTCGAGGACAGGGTCACCGAATTCGGCGGTGCGACGCTCTGGAAGGCCATCGACGAGATCCTCGCCCGTCCGGTCGCCGTCCACACCTTCAGTCCCGAATTCCCCCGGGTGGAGGAGGTGGTGCTGGCGGCGCGCGCGGCCAGCCGTCTCACCGATCCCCGCCTCACCCAGGTGTTCGACGCGGCCGACCAGGACGGCACGGCCTACGTGGTCAGCGAGTGGGTCAGCGGTGAGTCTCTCCTCGACCTGCTGACCAGCCGGCCGATCGAGCCCGAGCGCGGCGCTGCGCTGGTCGCCGAGGCCGCCGAGGCACTCGCCCACGCCCACGCCGCCGGTCTCACGCATCTCCACCTGACGCCGAGCCGCCTCGTCTGGACGAGCGGCGGCACCGTCAAGCTGCTGGGCGTCGCGGTCGACGCCGCGATCCTCGGCCTGACGAGCGACGATCCGGTCCGGGAGGACACCGAGGGGCTGGGACGCCTCCTGTACGCCGCCCTGACCGGTCACTGGCCGGGAGACATGGACTGCGGGCTTCCGCCGGCCCCCCTCGACTACGGGAGACTGTGCACGCCGCGCCAGGTGACCGCGGGCGTGCCGAGTTATCTCGACGCCATCACCTGCCGGGTGCTCCTCCACGAGCCCCGCCGGGGTCAGCCGCCGCTCACCACCCCCGCGGAGATCGCGGACGCGCTGTCCGAGGTGCCGCGGCCGACTCCCGCGTCGATCTCCTCCGCGCCGCCCTCGCTGAACGTGCGTTCCGAGGCGCCCGAGACGATGGACCCGTGGCCCACGCCCTCGGCGCAGCCACCCGCACAGGGCCCGCAACACGGCCAGCGTCCGCAGACCGGGGCGGCGAGCAAGGTCCTTCTGGCGATCATCGTGGTTCTCGTCATGGCCGCCGTCGGCCTCGGGGCGTGGACCGTGGGCAAGAATCTGGGCAACACCCCGCCGGTGACGCGCAACAGCAGCAGCAGCCCCACGTCCGCCTCGCCGTCGGCGAAGCCTGTCACCGTCAAGCCGGTCAGCGCCACGGGCTTCGATCCTCTGGGTGACGACAAACAGGAGAACCCCGAATACGCGAACGCCGCGATCGACGGCAAGTCGTCGACCGACTGGCACACCGACACCTACAACAGCGCCGAACTTGGGCGGCTCAAATCGGGCGTCGGTCTGATCCTCGACATGGGCAAGCCGGTGCCGATCGCGAACGTCGACCTCTCGCTGCCGGACGCCGACGGAGCCAGCGTGGAGCTCAGGGTCGGCGACGCCGCCGATCTGTCCGCACTCAAGTCCGTGGCCAAGAACGGCAACGCCTCCGGAGACGTCACCCTTACGCCGAGTAAGGCGGTGACCGGCCAGTATGTCCTGGTCTGGTTCACGAAACTGCCTTTCTACGAAGGCAAGTATCGCGGGACAATTTATGACATACTGGTGCATTCCTCCGCATCTGCATAGCAGGGTATGTGACCTACTCAGACGATCCCCCGCCCGCTGAGCACACAACGCGCCCGGCGCCGACGGATGCCGATCTTCTGAGTAGTCACCTGAACGGCGACCCCGACGCGTTCCGCGAGATCGTCCAACGACATCGTGAACGCCTCTGGGTGGTCGCCCTGCGGACGCTCGGCGACCCCGACGAGGCGGCCGACGCCGTACAGGACGCCTTCGTCTCCGCCTACCGCAAGGCGGGGAGCTTCCGCGGCGAGGCCGCGGTCACCACGTGGCTTCGCCGCATCGTGGTCAACGCCTGTCTCGACCGGATGCGCCGCAAGCCCGTACGGCCCGTGGCCGACGCCGAGCTCATCGAGGCCGCCGACCGGGAGGTCTCACTGGCCGACCAGACGGGCGAGCACGAAATCGCGATGGAGATCGAGGCGGCGCTCAAACGCCTCCCCAGCGACCAGCGGGCGGCTCTGGTGCTGGTCGACATGATGGGGTACTCGGTGGAGGACGCGGCCACCGTGCTCGACGTGCCGGCCGGTACGGTCAAGAGTCGCTGCTCCCGGGGGCGGGCCAAGCTCGTCCCGATGCTCTCTCATCTGCGAAGCCGGCCGGGGCTGGGCAGAGGGCCGAAGGTCGCCAGGGTCTGCTGACGGACGGCTGGGGCGCAGCCGTGTGCGCACCACGTCTCACAGGGCAGAATCACTCACATCGGCGCCGTTGACGGGGAGTCGGGTCCGTGGTGACGGTGGCGGGAATCCGGAAGACCTAGGATCTGTTGACGCCACTGCATGAACAGCACCGGGAAGGCGAATCCGTTGAGCGACGTCCGTAACGTGATCATCATAGGGTCGGGCCCTGCCGGCTACACGGCGGCCGTCTACTCGGCTCGAGCCGATCTCAAGCCGCTCGTGTTCGAGGGGTCGGTCACCGCCGGCGGCGCCCTCATGAACACCACCGATGTGGAGAACTTCCCCGGCTTCCCCGACGGGATCATGGGTCCCGACCTGATGGACAACCTGCGCAAGCAGGCGGAGCGTTTCGGCGCCGAACTGGTGGCCGACGACGTGGTCGAGGTGGACCTGGCGGCCGATCCCAAGGTCGTCAAGACGCACACCGACACGTTCTACGCGAAGTCGGTCATCCTCGCGACCGGGTCGGGCTACCGCGAGCTGGGGCTGCCGAACGAGAAGCGCCTGTCCGGCCGCGGCGTCTCCTGGTGTGCGACCTGTGACGGGTTCTTCTTCCGCGACCAGGACATCGTGGTCGTCGGCGGGGGCGACACCGCGATGGAGGAGGCGACGTTCCTCACCCGGTTCGCCAAGTCGGTGACCATCGTCCACCGGCGCGACGAACTGCGCGCCAGCAAGATCATGCAGGATCGGGCGTTCGCCAACGAGAAGATCCGCTTCGTCTGGGACAGCGAGGTCGTGGACATCCTCGGCGAAACGCGCGTCTCCGGCGTCCGCGTCCGGAACCGGAAGACGGGCGAGGAGACCGAGCTTCCCGCGTCCGGCCTGTTCATCGCCATCGGGCATGACCCGCGGACCGATCTCGTCCGAGGGCAGATCGACCTGGACGACGAGGGATACATCCTGGTCGACGCCCCGACGACGAAGACCAACCTCGACGGGGTGTTCGCGGCGGGCGACGTCGTCGACCACACCTATCGGCAGGCCGTCACGGCGGCGGGCACGGGATGCGCCGCGTCCCTCGACGCCGAGCGCTGGCTCGCCGACCACAGCTGACGCCGGGAATGCGCGGGCAGGCTCCGCGGTTACAACGACCACACAGATCAAGGGGAGAGATACCTTGGGCGCCATCAAGAGCGTGACCGACGGCACCTTCGATGCCGAGGTCCTCAAGAGTGACAAGCCGGTCATCGTGGACTTCTGGGCCGAGTGGTGCGGTCCGTGCCGCCAGGTCGCCCCGATCCTCGAGGAGATCGCGAGCGAGAACGCCGAGAAGCTGACTGTCGTCAAACTCAACATCGACGAGAACCCGGCGACTCCGCGCGACTACGGCGTGCTCCAGATCCCCACGCTGAACGTCTACAAGGGTGGAGAGGTCGTGAAGCAGATCATCGGCGCCAAGCCGAAGGCGATGCTGCTCCGCGAGCTCGAGGGCATCATCTGACGGTCGTGCCCCCTGCGGCGTGAGCCGTACCACCGCCTTCCGGCGGAACACACCCACAGAAAGCCCCCCGTGCCGCCGGCGCGGGGGGCTTTCGAGTTTCACTGCGCCGTGACGTCGTGGCGCGGGGGATTTCACAGCGCCCGCCTTTCGCGGATTCGCGGCCGTGGAATTCGCAGCACCTGAGGTCCACGGCGCGCGGCTTTCGCGGATCTCGGCGCGCGGATCTCGGCGCGCGGGGCTCAGGGCCGCGCGGCTCTCGCGGATCTAGCGCGGGGTTCAGGGCGCGTGGGTTCATTGCGCGCGTGGAGTCGAGGCATCTGAGTTTCCGCGACGGGCACGCCCGGCCGGAGGTCCGACCGGCGATCCGTTTGTACAGCGGTAGCGCCGCCCTGGCGGCTCCCCCGGCCGATCGGCCTCGCGCATCGATCTCGCAGAACGGCCTCGCGGAGCGACTTGGGCGAGACCGGCGCCCTGAGATCGCCTCAGACGGGCCGAAGCGCCCGTTCCGGGCTCATTGATCCGAGAAGGCGTTCCAGGGCCACCTCGACGTCCTCACGCCAGGAGACGGCCGTCTTGAGCTCGAGCCTGAGCCGAGGGAAGCGCAAATGCGGGCGAACCGTTTTAAATCCAACCGAAAGCAGGTATTCGGCCGGCATTACGCAGCTGGGCTGCTCCCATTTCAGGTCACCGAACGCCTCGATCGCCCGCACTCCCCGACGCGTCAGATCCTTGGCCACGCCCTGGACGAGCATTCGGCCGAGCCCTCCCCCGGAGAACTCGGGGATGATGTGCGCCGTCATGAGCAGCACGGCGTCGGAGCTCACCGGCGACGTCGGAAAGGCGATCGAGCGGGGCACGTAGAGCGGCGGCGCGTAGAGCACGAATCCCGCGGCCACCCCGTCGACATAGACGATCTTCCCGCAGCTCCCCCAGTCCAGGAGCGTTCCGGAGATCCACGCCTCCTTCTCCAGACCCGGGTCACCGGCCTGTACGGCACGCTCCCCGCCGACGGGGTCGAGCTCCCAGAACACGCACTGCCGGCAACGACGTGGCAGGTCGTCAAGATTGTCGAGGGTGACGTTGGCCAGCCGACGCGACACGTGTTGCCCCAATCCCCGCCAGGAGTGTTGCCAGGAAATGCGCGCGAATACGGCGTCTCCAGCTGGCATCGTAACCCAGGGACACGGGGTCGAGGCCGGACGCCACAACGTTCCCCGGCCCCTGTTTTCACGGGTTTCCGGCGCCGTGTCCAAACCGGCGAAAGGCGTCTACAGGCGGCATGTACCGGCAAGGTCGAGAGCTCTTCATGGTCAAGGCCCTGCTGTGATCGGCGTGGCGCGCTACCGTACTCTGGATTTCTCGGCTACGTGATCGGAGGTGGACCGTGACCCATGAACTCGATCACGGTCGAATGAGCGCGGCCCAAGGGTCGCGAATTGACGCCTACATCGACCGGTACGCCGCTCGCGCAGCCGGGATGGTCGCCTCCGAAGTCCGAGCTCTGTTCGCCGTCGCGTCGAGGCCCGAGGTGGTCTCGCTCGCCGGCGGCATGCCGTATGTCACCGCCCTCCCCCTCGACGTCGTCGGCGAACTCGTCGCCGATCTCGTCGCCAAACGCGGCCCCGTCGCCCTGCAGTACGGCTCGGGCCAGGGAGACCCCGACCTGCGCGAGCAGATCTGCGAGGTCATGCGGATGGAGGGCATCGAGGCCGGCGCGGACGACGTCGTCGTCACCGTGGGCTCTCAGCAGGCCCTCGACCTGATCACCCGGATCTTCATCGATCCGGGTGACGTCGTTCTGGCCGAAGGCCCCTCCTACGTGGGCGCGCTCGGGACGTTCAGTGCGTACCAGGCCAAGGTCGTGCACGTCGCAATGGACGACCAGGGGCTCATCCCCGAGTCGCTCGCGCAGACCATCTACGCCTTGCAGACCGCGGGAAGCCGCATCAAGTTCCTCTACACGATCCCGACCTTCCAGAACCCGGCCGGCGTCACGCTCAACGAGGTCCGCCGCCGCCAGGTTCTCGAGATCTGCCAGCGCGCGGGCGTCCTGGTGGTCGAGGACAACCCGTACGGGCTGCTCGGCTTCGACGGGGAGCCGCTGCGCGCGTTGCGCGCCGACGATCCCGAAGGCGTCGTCTATCTCGGCTCTTTCTCCAAGACTCTGGCGCCGGGCTTCCGCGTCGGCTGGGCCCTGGCCCCGCACGCGGTCCGCGACAAGCTCGTCCTGGCGATGGAGTCAGCGGTGTTGTCCCACTCGACTTTCACCCAGCTCGCCGTCGGGCAGTATCTCGCGAGCCAGCCCTGGCGCGAGCAGATCAAGACCTTCCGGGAGCTCTACCGTGAGCGGCGGGACGCGCTCCTCAACTCGCTCGAGGTCTTCATGCCCGCCGGCTGCTCCTGGACGCGGCCGGCCGGCGGCTTCTTCGTCTGGATGACCCTGCCCGAAGGACTCGACTCCAAGGCCTTGTTGCCGCGCGCGGTCGCCGAGCGCGTCGCGTTCGTCCCGGGAACCGGCTTCTACTCCGACGGCGGCGGCGCCCAGCACATGCGTCTGTCCTACTGCTACCCCGAGCCCGACCGCATCCGCGAAGGAGTGCGACGGCTCGCCGGCGTCATCGAGCAGGAACTGCAGCTGCGCGACACGTTCGGCACGGGGACCGCCCGGTGGCACGCGGGGATCGACACGCCCGGCCCCGATCTCGCCTGAGGTCCGGTAGGGCTAGCCTGATCGGGCCGGCCCTAGAGGACCCCTACGCGAGAGAAAGGCCCTCTCCGTGAGCAAGCCAACGATGCCTGAATGCTCCATGCCCCTTCCGCTGCTCGAACTGCGGTCCGTGAACGCCCGGCCGCGCCCCGGGAGGCCGGCATGAGCGATCTCGGCCATGTGCTCGTTCTCGCGGGCGGTCTCTCCTACGAGCGTGAGGTGTCGATCCGCTCCGGGCGCCGCGTCGCCGACGTGTTGCGCTCGGCGGGGGTCGACGTCGAGACGCGCGACACCGACGCCTCGCTCGTGCCCGCCGTGCTGGCCGATCCGCCGAACGCGGCGTTCGTGACCCTCCACGGGGGTGCGGGCGAGGACGGCGCCATCCGGTCCGTCCTCGAACTGCTCGGTGTTCCCTACGTCGGAGCGACCCCCGACGCGTGCCGGGTGGCCTTCGACAAGCCGACGGCCAAGGCGGTCGTGCGGTCCTGGGGACTGAACACCCCCGACTCGATCTCACTGCCCAAGGAGACGTTCCACGACCTGGGCGCCACGGCCGTCCTCGCGAGGATCGTGGACAACCTCGGGCTCCCGCTGTTCGTCAAGCCGTCCCGCGGCGGGTCGGCTCTCGGCGCCTCCATCGTGCGCAGCGCCGACGAGTTGCCCGCCGCCATGGTCGGCTGCTTCGCGTACGGTGACACCGCTCTGATCGAGAAGTACATCACGGGTGTGGAGGTCGCGGTGTCCGTCGTCGACCTCGGTGACGGACCGACCGCGCTGCCTCCGGTGGAAATCGTGCCCGACGGAGGGGTTTACGACTACGCGGCCCGCTATACGGCCGGCCACACGGAGTTCTTCGCCCCTGCGCGACTGTCCGAGGAGGCGACCCAGGCATGTACGGCGATGGCCGTGGCCGCGCACACCGCCCTCGGCCTTCGTGACATCTCCCGCACCGACCTCATCGTCGACGCCTCCGGTCGACCGTACTTCCTCGAAGTCAACGTCGCGCCCGGCATGACCGAGACATCGTTGCTGCCGATGGCGGCCGAGGCGGCGGGGCGGGATCTCGGCGCCCTCTGCAAGGGTCTCCTCGAAGTCGCCGTTCGCCGGGGCTGACTCTCAGCGTTTCACGTGAAACACGCTCTTCCGCCTTGTGGTGACCGAACCCCTGGGCGACGCGGACCCTAGGCAACGGCAGGCGACAGAAGGTTGCCCGGATCGCCTGCCCGTCGTTTCACGTGAAACATCAGCAGCCGACCAGGAGGGCCGACAAGCCGCTCTGTTTCACGTGAAACAGAGCGGCGATTCATTCGGGGGCAAGCCCTCGCATCGCGTTGCTGGCGTCGGGGGCCATCGTGCCGATGATCCGCTCCAGGTCGTCGATCGTGGAGAACTCCACCACGATCTTTCCCTTTCGCTGGCCGAGGTCGACCCGCACCTTGGTGTCGAAATGATCCGAGAGCCTGTCGGCCAGATGACGGAGCGCCGGTGCGGTCGGCTGCTTCTTCTTCGGCTGCCGCGGGGCCGGTCCCGAAGTGGCATCCCCCAACGCCACGATCTCCTCGACCGTCCGGACGGAGAGCCCCTCTGCCACGATCCGCCCGGCAAGGCGCTCCTGGGCGGCCACGTCGTTCAGCGACAACAACGCGCGTGCGTGCCCCGCGCTGATCACACCTGCCGCCAGGCGCACCTGAACGTTCGGCGGCAGGTTCAACAGGCGCAGGGTGTTGGTGATGTGCGAACGCGAGCGGCCGACCTTCCGGGCCAGCACCTCGTGGGTGGCGCCGAAGTCGTCCAGCAGTTGCTGGTAGGCCGCCGCCTCCTCCAGCGAGTTGAGCTGCTCGCGCTGGAGGTTCTCGATGAGAGCCTCGCGCAACATCTCGTCGTCCTGCGTGCTGCGGACGATGGCGGGAATGGTCTCGAAGCCGGCGAGCTTTGAGGCCCGCCAGCGCCGCTCCCCCATGATGAGCTCGAACTCGCCGCCGCCCATCGCACGCACGACGACGGGCTGGAGGAGGCCGACCTCCTTGATGGAGGCGGACAGCTCTTCGAGACGCTCGTCATCGAAGACCTCACGCGGCTGACGAGGGTTGGGAGAGATCGACGCGACCGGAATCTCCTGGAAGTAGGCGCCCTCGACGGGCTTCAACCCCGACTCCATCGAATCCTCAGCGGGAGCACTCACCGCGACCGCTGGATCGACGATCGGCCCCGTGGGGATCAGAGCTCCGAGCCCCTTGCCCAGTCCCCGACGCTGCTGAGTCACCGCTGCTCCTTACGCACCGCACAGAAGGCTGTGCCCAGCGGCCGAGACCACTGGGCACTCACGCATACACCACGAGAGGTTACCGCCGCGCGGCCCCCTGCATGAGCATCGGCGCACAGACTCTGGCTTGGCGGCAAGCGATCGAGGCGTAAGACGTGGACGCCGGCGATCAAAGAAGGGGGCGGCGCTTCGGCGACATCAGCAGCGCACTGTGGAGCCACCTTCCCTGGGGACGCATCCTCCGGAAAACGCATTCAGTCCGTGCCGCCTGAGGCGGAGATCCGCACACTCCCCCCATGCCTGCCGGCCCCGCCGCGGAGTCGATACGCAGAAAGGAAAAAGCCGGGGGCCTCCCAGAAAAGGAGACCTCCGGCCGACGACAACGAAGCGGGGCGGTATCCGGGCCGCTCGCATCACGGCTTGATTTTCGCAGGCACGACCCTAAGAGCCGTCGGCGACCGTGGCCGCCCGATAGGCGATCTCCCGAGCGGCCTCCATGTACGCCATCGCACCACTCGAGCCCGGGTCGTAGGTCATGACCGACTGCCCATAGCTCGGCGCCTCGGACAGACGGACACTGCGCGGGATCACCGAATCGAGGACCGTGTCACCGAAGTGGGACCGCACCTCGTCGGCGACCTGTGAGGCGAGCCGCGTACGGCCGTCGTACATCGTGAGGAGGATCGTGGACAACGCCAGCGTCTGGTTCAGATGAACGCGGACGAGTTCGACGTTCTGCAGGAGCTGGCTGAGACCTTCCAGCGCGTAGTACTCACACTGGATCGGGATCAGCACCTCCTGCGCCGCCGCCATGGCATTCACGGTGAGCAGACCGAGGGACGGCGGGCAGTCGATGAAGATGTAGTCGAACTCCATGGACTCGAAGGCGGCCAGCGCACGCTTCAGGCGCGTCTCCCTGCCCACCATCGGAACGAGTTCGATCTCCGCGCCTGCCAGGTCCAGCGTGGCGGGCGCGCAGAAGAGCCCGGGCATGTCCGGCACCGGCTTCACGATCGACGCGAGCGCTAGGTCGTCCACCAGCACCTGGTACACCGAAGGCGTTCCCGCGCGGTGGTCCGTCGCGAGAGCGGTAGAGGCGTTCCCCTGTGGGTCGAGATCGACGACGAGGACGCGCTGCCCGTGCATGGACAACGCCGCCGCGAGGTTGACCGACGTGGTGGTCTTGCCCACCCCACCCTTCTGGTTGGACACGGTCATCACCCGGCAACGGGGAGGCCGTGGCCAGTCCCCGCCACTACGGGTCGAATAGCCGACAGAAGATTCAGCCACCAGTGGGGGTGCGGCTGTTTCACGTGAAACCACGGAGCTCAATGCCTCTCGTACCAACGGTGAATCGCCAGGTTGAAGGGGGGTCTGGGACACGGTCGCCGTCCTTTCGACCTGCGAAACGGAAAATCGAGGCCAGCCAAGCCCCGACGGCCGGCTTGCTGTCGCGATCTCCCAGGGTAGGGCGACCGGAGTCGTCGGCCAACCCAGGCCCGCTGCCGCATCCAGCAAGACGCTCACCTCTTCCGTCGCCGCCGTGCACCACGTCCACTCGACTCGGGGGATGCTCCCGCGACAACGCGAACGAGAGTGGCGGGCGGCTCGACCCTACCGCGCCCTACCGTAACAAGCTCAGCCGAACGCGCCCCGGAAGCCTTCAATCGCGGTCTGGCCGCCTCGAGTTCCTCGACGGCCCGCTCCCCCTTCATCGCCAGCAACTGCCCGTCCTCACGGAGAAGCGGCAGCGACCACTCGAGCAACCGGTCGAGGGGCGCGACCGCACGGGCCGTCGCCACGTCGAAGGTCCGGTTGCCCGCGAGTTCCTCCGCCCGGCCGCGCACCACCTCCGCGTTATCGAGCTTCAGCGCCTCGACCGCCTCGGACAGGAAGACGGTTCGCCGCAAAAGCGGATCAAGCAACGTCACCTGGATGTCCGGGCGCACGATCGACAGGACCAGGCCCGGCAGCCCCGCCCCTGAGCCGATGTCTACGACGCGAGCGTCCTGAGGGATCGCTTCGGCGACGACGGCGCAGTTGAGCAGGTGGCGCTCCCATATGCGAGGAATCTCACGAGGCCCGAGCAGGCCGCGAACGACCCCCGGTCCCGCGAGCAGCTCCGCGAACAGCCGTGCCCGGCCCAGCGCGTCACCGATGAAAACCTCCCGCGCCACGGCCGGCGCTTCGGGCAGCTCGTTGCTCTCCGTCATCACTCACTCATTCGCGAACACTCTCGGGCCAAGGGTAGTGGCCCATCCCCGCACGAACCTGAAGGTCGTGTCTGACAAATCATGCCCTGCCGCGAGGGACCCAGAGGGCGCGTTGCCCCCGCCTCTACCGGCTTCCACAGCAGAACCTGTGGAAAAGAAAAACCGCCGGCTCCGAGGAGTCCGGCGGCTTTCCGTACAAAGAGATCAGACGGGGAGGACGACCACGAATCGACGCGGCTCCTCGCCCTCCGACTCGCTCCTGAGTCCAGCCGCGGCGACCGCGTCGTGCACGATCTTCCGCTCGAACGGCGTCATCGGGTTAAGCGCCTTGGGCTCGCCGCTGCGCTTGACGTCGACGGCCGCGGCAGAGCCGATCTTGGTGAGCTCCACCCTGCGGCGCTCGCGGTAACGACCGACGTCGAGCATGAGCCGGGACCGCTCGCCGGTCTGCCGGTGCACCGCGAGACGGGTGAGCTCCTGCAGCGCCTCGAGCACCTCGCCGGAGGGACCCGTCAGGTCGACGCCCTTGATGTCGACGATCGACACCACCGCACGATCGCCCTCGACGTCCATGTCGATGTCGCCATCGATGTCGGCGATGTCGAGAAGGCCCTCGAGGTAGTCGGCCGCGATCTCCCCCTCCTGCTCCAACGCCTCGACGTCGGGAGCAGGCTTCGGGCTGTCCTCAGCTTCGGTCACGTCCGGGACTCTCTTTCTGCTACGGCTTCTTGCTGCCGGTGCGCTTGCTGCGAGGCTGGCGCGTGGGCTGCTGACGGACGATCTTAGGCTCTGCCGGCGCCGGCGGCGGCTCAGACGCGGCCTTCGGCTTGCCCACCAGCTTGGTGAAGATGCCGTTGGTCGGTGCGGGCGTCACCATGTTGCCCTTCTCATCGACGACCGGCATGGGATGGCGACTGTAGAACCAGTGTTGCTGGCTGAGTGTCCACAGGTTGGTCGTCACCCAGTAAAGGATCAAGCCGAGGGGGAAGTTAAGGCTGAAGACGGCGAACAGCGGCGAGATGTACATCAGGATCTTCTGCTGCTGAGCCATCGGGTTGTCCGGCATCTGCGCCATCGAGCGCGTCACGCTCTGCCGGACCGTGAGGAACGTCGTGCCCGAGCTGATCGCGACGAAGACGGCGAGCACGATCTTGGTGATCACCGGGTCCGCGCCGAACTTCGTGATCTCGCTGGCGCCGGTGAAGAAGGTCGCCGGCAGCGGGGCGCCCAGGATGTGGGCCGCGCGAGCGCTGTCCACCAGTTCGCGCGTCATGCCAAAGGACGGACGGTCCTCCGCGATGGCCCGCAGCACGGTGAACATCGAGATGAAGATCGGGAACTGCGCGACGACCGGAAGGCAGCCGCCGAGAGGATTGGCCCCGGCACCCTGGTAGAGGGCCATGACCTCCTGGTTCATGCGCTGCTTGTCGTTCTTGTACTTCTTGCGCAGCTCTTGGACCTTGGGGGCGAGCTCCTGCATCTTCCTCGACGAACGCATCTGCTTCATGAAGAGGGGGAAGATGAGCAGGCGCATCAGCACGGTGAGCGTGATGATGGTGAGTGCCCAGTTGAACCCGTTATCTGAGGGGATGACCAGGCTGTACCCCGCGTGGATCTGGGTGATCACCCAGGCCACGATCGTGTACAGCCAGTTCAGGAATGGCAGCTCCACCGAGCTAGCTCCCTTGCGTTTCGTCGTGAGACCGGACTCGGGGTGGGGGCACCGGGTCGAAACCTCCAGGATGGAACGGGTGGCAACGCCCGATACGCCTAACGGTCAGCCATACCCCGCGAAGCGCCCCGTGAACGGTGATCGCCTCGAGGCCGTAGGCGCTGCAGGACGGCTCGAACCGGCAGCGCGGGCCGAGCATCGGGCTGATGAAGGCCCGATAAAACCGGATCGGGACAAGCAGAACTCGAGCGACCGGGCTCGGCGTGCCTTCCGGCTGCGTGCCTGTCACCGCGATTCCGGATTCCGGAATCGGCTGCTCCACTGTCATGACCGTCCATCCGTCAGGGTCCGGGACTCGGACCCCCGCCGCCGGAGTAAACGATCCAGCGCGACGTCGAGTTCGGCGGCCAGATTCTCGCTTCGCGCGGACGCGGCCGGTGGATTGGCGCGTACCACAAGCAGGCTACCTCTCGGGAGCCGCGCTACACGGTCCCGCATGAGGTGTCTGAGCCTGCGCTTGACCTGGTTCCTGATCACCGCGCCCCCGACCGCCTTGCTCACGACGAAACCCACCACCGGTGGTTCGTCGGTTTCACGCACCGAGAAATGCGCGACCAGCATCGGACGGCCGGCGCGTCGCCCGCGGCGTATCGCGTCGGCGAATTGGTCACCTCGTCGCATCCGCGACGCGGACGGCAGCACCGCATGTTCCTTCAACTACGGCTGTCGCCCGCCGACGGAACGGACGGCGGGCGACGGCGGGCGTCTCGTCGTCAGACGGTCAGCTCGGCGCGGCCCTTACGGCGCCGGCTGGCCAGGATCGCGCGGCCGGCACGGGTGCGCATGCGCAGCCGGAAGCCGTGGGTCTTCGCGCGGCGACGGTTGTTCGGCTGATACGTACGCTTGCTCACGAGTGGGCTCCCAAGCTCAGATACGCACGCAAGGTTTGCGGGCGCGGGACATTCCAAGGGTACGGCTCGTCAGTGCGTGGGCATGCGAAATAGCCGTCGCGTGATTAGCCGACCGCCATACGTTACGGGCCGACCCCACGCCAGGTCAAACCCGACCGGCCACTCTATCCCTCTCGAACCGTCGTTCACCATCTCCGGACGCGTCCCCACAAAACAGATCATGTGAGTGCGCAGGCCACCACAGGCGAGGGTGACCCGCCCCGACAAGGGCCGGGAGGCTCGCCACACCGGAAGGAACAAGCGCGTACGGCGGGCGTCCACAGCCCACTACGCTTGTGGACAACGTCTTGAACGCATGTTGCTCCGCCGCTACTGTCAACCCTCCGGCCTTTCCCTCTGGCACCGTGAATGCGCCCGGGAAACATCGCACAGACTGTGCACAACATGTGGATCTCATGTGGATCAGCTAACGGGGGCTGAATCACCGCCGGGCCATCCCGGGCCGGGCTGGAGTGGAAACGGATCGCGGCATGCGAGCGGGGGCCGCGCAAAGGAGGGAGGGGCGGAGCCATGGAAGGCGTCGACCTCAACGCTGTGTGGTCTCGGGCGCTCGGAACCCTTCTCGATGAGGGCGTTTCGGGACAACAGCGTGCATTCCTCCAGATGACCCAGCCGTCAGGCCTCATCAACGACACGATCCTGCTGGCCGCTCCGAACGACTTCGCGAAGGAAGTCCTCGAGGTCCGGCTGCGGCCGCTGATCGCCCACGCGCTCTCCCAGGAGTTCGGCCGCCCAGTGCGGATCGCGGTCATGGTCGACGCCGGCGCGGCGTCCACCACCGGCGCCCAGCACGACGGCTATCCCCAGCAGCAAGATCAGGGTTATCCCCACGGTGGACAGCCGCAGCCCGGCTACGGCAGGCAACATCGGCCCGAGCCTCTCGGCCCGTCCACCGACTATCCACAACACCGTCCACAGCAGCAGGGTTTCCCCTCCTTCGGCCAGGACGGCCCCGCGCCCGTGGAGGAGCCCTACGGGTCGCAGCAGTATCCACAGCCGACCCCCGTCTACTCCCCCGAGCCGCCTCCGGCGCCCAAGCCCGAGCCCGTGCAGAACCGGTGGGACAGCCGGGGCTCGAGGACCAGCAGCGAGCCGGCCAGGCTCAACGCGAAGTACACCTTCGAGACCTTCGTCATCGGCGCGAGCAACCGGTTCGCCCACGCCGCGGCGGTCGCCGTCGCGGAGACGCCGGCCAAGGCGTACAACCCCCTGTTCATCTACGGGGACTCCGGACTGGGCAAGACGCACCTGCTGCACGCGATCGGCCACTACGCCCAGAGCCTCTATGACGGCGCCCGGGTGAGATACGTGAGCTCCGAGGAGTTCACCAACGACTTCATCAACTCGATCCGCGACCACAAGGCCGACGGGTTCCGCTCCCGCTATCGAGCTGTGGACATCCTGCTGGTGGACGACATCCAGTTCCTGGAGGGCAAGGAACAGACGCAGGAGGAGTTCTTCCACACCTTCAACACCCTCCACAACGCGAGCAAGCAGATCGTGATCTCCAGCGACCGGGCGCCCAAGCAGCTTGTCACGCTGGAGGACCGCCTTCGCAACCGGTTCGAGTGGGGCCTGATCACCGACGTCCAGCCGCCTGAGCTGGAGACCCGCATCGCGATCCTCAGGAAGAAGGCCATCCAGGAAGGGCTGGCCGCGCCTCCTGATGTGCTCGAGTACATCGCCAGCCGCATCGCCACCAACATCCGCGAGCTGGAGGGGGCCCTCATCAGGGTCACCGCGTTCGCGAGCCTCAACCGGCAGTCTGTGGACATCCAGCTGGCCGAGATCGTCCTCAAGGACCTCATCAGCGAGGACGCCAGCCCCGAGATCACGATCTCCCTCATCATGTCGACGACGGCCGAGTACTTCGGGGTGTCGCTCGACGACCTGTGCGGCAGCTCGCGGTCGCGTGCCTTAGTCACCGCCCGGCAGATCGCCATGTACCTGGCCCGCGAGCTCACCGACCTGTCCCTCCCGAAGATCGGACAGCAGTTCGGCGGCCGCGACCACACGACGGTGATGCACGCGGAGCGTAAGATCCGCTCGCTCATGGCGGAGCGCCGCTCGATGTACAACCAGGTCAACGAGCTCACGACCCGGGTTAAGCAGCGCGCACGCAACGCGTGATGCACAGCCTGTGGATATCGCTGTGGATCAAACCCTGCACACGCCCGTGACGCCTTCCGGCCGTCACCGGCCCGTTGGTTACCCGAAATAGGCCATTAAGAGGTGGGGACGGATGTGGGGAAATCCTGGGGATGGCCTGGGGACTACTCGTGGACGACTTGGGGAAGCCCTGTGCGCGGCCGTTTCCGCACCTCGCGGCGGCGCCTCGTACCCCGTGGACAACCGGTGGAAACCTCGTGGGTAACTCGTGGACGAACGGCCTCGAGACTGGGGAACCGCTGTGGGGAAGCCGTCGTCCCCCACAGCAACAGGCTTCACATGCACCTCTCACCCACACCCGCAGTGGATTAAACCTTGGTCCTGACCTGCGAACATGCTCGACATCCACATATCCACGGCCCCTAATGAGAAGACCTATATATCTCTCTCCTAAGAACTCAAGAACCATAGAAGGGGTTCTGGAGGAGCCAGGGGCTCAGAGAGTGCACACTTGACGATGCAGCGAAACCCAGGAGGCTGATCCCCGTGATGTTCCGGATCGATCGCGACGTGCTCGCCGAGGCCGTGGCGTGGACCGCGCGCAGCCTTCCGGCCCGGCCCTCGGTGCCGGTGCTGGCGGGCATGAGGCTCGAGGTCACGGAGGAGCAGCAACTCAAGCTCTCCGGCTTCGACTACGAGGTGTCGGCGGAGGTGACCCTCGACCCCCAAGTCGGCGAACCCGGTGTGGTGCTGGTGTCGGGCAAGCTCCTCGCCGAGATCACCAGGGCGCTGCCCGCTCAGCCGGTCGACTTCGTCGTCGACGGTCCCAAGGCGGTCGTCACCTGTGGAAGCGCACGCTTCACCCTGCTGACCATGCCGGTGGAGGACTATCCGTCCCTTCCGGCGATGCCCCCGGCCGCCGGGCGGATCGGCAGCGACGTCTTCGCCTCGGCCGTCGGCCAGGTCGCCGTCGCCGCGGGCAAGGACGACACCCTGCCGATGCTCACCGGCGTCCGGATGGAGATCGAGGGCGACACGGTCACCCTCGCCGCCACCGACCGCTACCGCCTGGCCGTACGCGAACTGAAGTGGCAGCCCGAGCAGCCCGACTTCCAGGCGATCGCCATGGTGCCCGGACGGACCCTGGCCGACACGGCCAAGGCGCTGGGCGCCACCGGCGCGCAGGTCGAGATCGCGCTCAGCTCCGCGGGCGGCACCGGCGAGGGGATGATCGGCTTCTCCAGCTCCGGCCGGCGGACCACGACGCGGCTGCTCGATCCCGAGTTCCCCAAGTACCGCTCGCTGCTGCCGACCCAGTTCTCCGCACGCGCGGACTTGTCCACAGCCGCGTTCGTGGAGGCCGTCAAGCGCGTCGCGCTGGTGGCCGAGCGGAACACCCCCGTACGGCTGGCCTTCCGCGGCGAGGAGGTCATCCTGGAGGCGGGCAGCGGCGACGAGGCCCAGGCGGTGGAGGCGCTGCCGGTCGAGTTCGAGGGCGACGAGATCAACATCGCCTTCAACCACCAGTTCCTGCTGGAGGGGCTCGGCGCGATCGACTCCGACGTGGCGCGCCTGCAGTTCACGACGTCCACCAAGCCCGCCATCCTCACCGGGGGAAAGCCTGTGGATGACGGGGAAATCCAGGACTATCGTTACCTCATCATGCCCATCCGTCTGTCCAGCTGACCCGGGGCGTACCATCTACCGGGGCCGAATCGAGGGCCTCTTTACGGGTAGACGTGCCTCGCGTTGGATCCGCGAGGGCTAAGGGGTGGCTCACATGCAGATCGGCATGATCGGTCTTGGCAAGATGGGCGGGAACATGGCCGAGCGGCTTCGCCGCGGCGGTCACGACGTGGTCGGCTACGACCGCGATCCCGCTGTCAGCGACGTCGGCAGTCTCGCCGACCTCGTGGACAGGCTTGAGGCACCCCGTGCCGTGTGGGTGATGGTGCCCGCCGGCGAGCCCACCCGCGCCACGATCGACCACCTGCGTGATCTGCTCTCCCCCGGTGACCTCGTGATCGACGGCGGCAACTCGCACTACAAGGACGACCAGCAGCACGCCGCCGACCTCGCCGAGAAGGGCATCGGCTTCGTCGACGTCGGGGTCAGCGGCGGCGTCTGGGGGCTGCAGAACGGCTACGCCCTCATGGTGGGCGGCGCGGCCGAGGACGTGCGGCGGCTCGACCCGGTCTTCGGCACGCTCCAGCCTGAGGGCCCGGACGGGTTCGTCCACGCCGGTCCGGTCGGCGCCGGCCACTTCGCGAAGATGGTCCACAACGGCATCGAGTACGGCATGATGCAGGCCTTCGCCGAGGGCTGGGAGCTGCTGGAGGCCAGTGACGTCGTCACCGACGTCCCCGGCGCGTTCGCGAGCTGGCGCCACGGCACGGTCATCCGCTCCTGGCTGCTCGACCTGATGGTGCGGGCCCTGGAGCAGGACCCCGACCTGTCCGAGCTCAAGGGGTACGCGGAGGACTCCGGCGAGGGCCGCTGGACGGTGCAGGCGGCTGTGGACCACGCGGTGCCGCTTCCGGCGATCACGGCCGCCCTCTTTGCGCGCTTCACCTCGCGTCAGGCGGATTCCCCCGCGATGAAGATGATCGCCGCGCTGCGCAACCAGTTCGGCGGGCACGCGGTCGCCTCGGCGGAAGGCCAGGAGGGCAAGGGCGCGGACGCCCCCGGCGCCGACGTCGCCCCGCCGCGCGAAGCCCAGCACTGACATCGGGGTCCGGCCGACAGACCGGACCGAACGCGTCCGCCGTACGACGCGGGCGCCTGGGCGTTAGTAGCCTTGCGGCGTGTATGTGGCCAGCCTCTCCCTCACCGACTTCCGGTCGTACCCCGCGGTCGAGCTCGATCTCGAACCGGGGGCGACGGCCTTCGTCGGGCCCAACGGGCAGGGGAAGACCAACCTGATCGAAGCCGTCGGCTATCTCGCGACGCACTCCAGCCACCGCGTCGCGACGGACGCCCCGCTCGTACGGCAGGGCGCGGGGCGGGCGATCATCCGGTCGGTGGTCGTCAAGGACGACCGCCGGGCGCTGATCGAGCTGGAGATCAACCCCGGCCGGGCCAATCGCGCGAGGGTCAACCGCTCCCCCGTTCCGCGGCCGCGCGAGGCCCTCGGCCTGCTCCGGACGGTGCTCTTCGCGCCAGAGGATCTCGCCCTCTCCAAGGGAGACCCGTCGGAGCGCCGCAAGTTCCTCGACGACCTGCTGGTCGCCCGGGCCCCGCGGTTCGCCGGGGTCCGCGCCGACTACGACCGGGTGCTGAAGCAGCGCAACGCCCTGCTGCGGACGGCGGCGGCCACCCGGACAGGCCGGCGGCGCGGCTCACGCAGGCAGGACGACGACTCCGCCTTCGCGGCCGCCGGGGCCGGCGACGTCATGAGCACGCTCGAGGTGTGGGACTCCCATCTCGTACGGCACGGCGCCGAACTCCTGGCCGGGCGGCTCGACCTGGTCGAGGCGCTGCGCCCCCTGGTGGCGAAGGCGTACGCCACTCTCGCGCCGAACTCCGCGCCGGCGGGCCTCGAGTATCGGGGTTCGGCCGACGAGGACCGGGCCGACGACACGTTGTCCACAGATGTCCCCACTCTGGGGATAAACCGTGAGGATCTGGCCGAGCGACTCCGGGTCGGTCTGGCCGAGGTACGGCAGGCGGAGCTGGACCGGGGCGTCACCCTGGTCGGGCCGCATCGCGACGATCTGCTGCTGACCCTCGGCGAGCTGCCCGCGCGCGGCTACGCGAGCCACGGCGAATCGTGGTCGTTCGCCCTGGCCCTGCGGCTGGCGGCCTATGACCTGTTGCGCTCGGACGGCGGCGACCCGGTGCTGATCCTGGACGACGTCTTCGCCGAACTCGACGACCAGCGGCGCAGGCGGCTGACCGACATCGTCGCCCCCGCCGAGCAGGTCCTGATCACGGCCGCGGTGCCGGCCGACGTCCCTGCCCAGCTCGCAGGGTCCCGATTCGACGTGACCGAAGGGAGCGTCTCGCGTGTCCGCTGAGTCCACAGGTGGGGACCAGTCTCCGGAAGGGGCCGCGGCCAAGGGGGCCGCGATGGCCCGCGAGAAACTGGCCCAGGCCAAGGCCGACGCCATGAAACGCGGGCAGCTCCCCCGGTCGGAGCCCCGCCGCAGGAAGGGCGTGCCTCAGCGGGACGCGGGCGATCCCCTGCTCTTCGGCCGCGCCATCCGCGACCTGCTGGCCGACCGGGGCTGGGAGCAGCCGGCCGCCATCGGCGGCGTCTTCGGCCGCTGGCGGGAGATCGTCGGGCCCGAACTGGCCGGGCACACCACCCCAGAGACCTTCGCCGACGGGGAGGTCGTCGTGGCCGCGGACTCGACAGCCTGGGCCACGCAAGTCCGCCTTCTGGCGTCTACGCTGGTCAGAAGGCTGAACGAGGAGCTGGGCGACGGCACGGTCACGCGGGTGAAGGTGCACGGGCCGAACGTGGGGCCGCGGCCGACGGGAGGTCTGCGGGTCCACGGCAGCCAGGGCCCAGGGGACAGTTACGGGTGATCCCGGGAGCTGAGCCGTAGGACGCCGGAGAAAGCCCGAACCGGCCCAAAATCGCGTGTGAGGCTTCGACCCCCGTCTCGGGTGGGGACAGTTCAAAACCATGATCAACACGCGACAGGGCATCACAGCCCCCGTCAATGCCCCCTCCGGTCTCCAGGACCGGTAGAATGAATGTGGACTTAAGGACACGTCCGGTTTGCGTCACCCCCCGACCCAGAGGGTCGTTTTCCCCCAGGGTGGGCGCATCGGGGCATTCACGACGGTGACGGGCACGGCAGGGGCGGCCGAGCGAGACGACCTCCCGCCGCGTGTCCATTGGCAGGAGGATTTCGCACTTGTCCTACGACGCAAGCTCAATCACCGTTCTAGAAGGACTCGAGGCGGTCCGCAAGCGCCCGGGAATGTACATCGGTTCCACGGGCGAGCGGGGTCTCCACCATCTGGTCTACGAAATCGTGGACAACTCTGTCGACGAGGCGCTGGCCGGATACTGCGACACGATCGAGGTCACGCTGCTCGCCGACAACGGCGTCCGGGTCGTGGACAACGGCCGCGGCATCCCCGTCGGTGAACATCCTGTGGAAAAGCGACCGGCGGTCGAGCTGGTCATGACGACGTTGCACGCCGGCGGCAAGTTCGACGGCAAGTCGTACGCCGTCTCCGGCGGCCTCCACGGCGTCGGCGCGGCGGTCGTCAACGCGCTGTCCACCAAGCTGGAGGTGGAGATCAAGCGGGACGGCTACCACTGGCGGCAGTCCTACGACCACTCCAAGCCGACCGGTCCGCTGACCAGGGGCGAGCCGACCGACGAGACCGGTACCACCACCACGTTCTGGGCCGACGACACCATCTTCGAGACGACCGTCTGGAACTTCGAGACGCTGACGCGCCGGTTCCAGGAGATGGCGTTCCTCAACAAGGGCCTCGCGATGATCATTCGCGACGAACGGCCCGACCACGTCAACGGCGAGCCGGTCGAGGTCAAGTACCACTACGAGGGCGGCCTCGCCGACTTCGTCACCCACCTCAACTCGAAGAAGGAGCCGATCCACAGCTCCGTCGTCGACTTCGAGGAGCACGGCGAGGGCATCTCGGTCGAGATCGCGATGCAGTGGAACGCCTCCTACAGCGAGTCGATCTACACGTTCGCGAACACGATCAACACGGCCGAGGGCGGCACGCACGAGGAGGGCTTCCGCGCGGCGCTGACGACCATCGTCAACCGCTACGCGCGCGAGCAGAAGTTCCTCAAGGAGGGTAAGGACGACAACCTCACCGGTGACGACATCCGCGAGGGCCTCGCCGCGATCATCTCGGTGAAGCTGGCGGATCCCCAGTTCGAGGGCCAGACCAAGACCAAGCTGGGCAACACCGAGGCGAAGTCGTTCGTCCAGAAGGCGTGTAACGACCACCTTCGCGACTGGTTCGAGCGTAACCCCGGCGAGGCCAAGGACATCATCAGCAAGACGCTCCAGGCCTCCCGCGCCCGCATCGCGGCCCGCCAGGCCCGTGACCTCACCCGTCGCAAGTCCCTGCTCGAAAGCGGCAGCGGCCTTCCGGGCAAGCTGGCCGACTGCCAGTGGTCGGATCCTGAGAAGTGTGAGCTCTACATCGTCGAGGGTGACTCGGCCGGCGGCTCGGCCAAGGGCGGCCGGGATCCCAAGTTCCAGGCCATCCTGCCCATCCGCGGCAAGATCCTGAACGTCGAGAAGGCCCGCATCGACAAGGTCCTCAAGAACAACGAGGTCCAGGCGCTGATCACGGCTCTCGGCACCGGTGTGCACGACGAGTTCGACATCGAGAAGCTGCGCTACCACAAGCTGATCCTCATGGCGGACGCCGACGTCGACGGGCAGCACATCACGACGCTGCTGCTGACGCTGCTGTTCCGCTTCATGCGGCCGCTGATCGAGGCCGGCCACGTCTACCTGTCCCAGCCGCCGCTCTACAAGATCAAGTGGGACCGCAAGGGCGAGGACGCGTCCTACGCGTACTCCGACCGGGAGCGCGACGCGATCATCGAGGACGGCGTCGGCCGTGGCCGGCGCGACCCGCGCCTCCACGACGGCGTGCAGCGCTTCAAGGGTCTGGGCGAGATGAACCCCGCCCAGCTGTGGGACACCACGATGAACCCGCACTCCCGCGTGCTCCTGCAGGTCACCCTCGACGACGCCGCCCAGGCGGACGAGCTGTTCAGCGTACTGATGGGCGAGGACGTCGAGGCCCGCAGAAACTTCATCATCCGCAACGCCCGTGACGTCCGTTTCCTCGACGTCTAGCAGAAGGATCTTTCCGTGACGGAAGTGAACACGCCTCCCGGACCGCCCGCCGATCGCGTCGAACCGGTCGACATCCAGTCCGAGATGCAGCGCAGCTACATGGACTACGCGATGTCGGTCATCGTGTCCCGTGCGCTGCCGGACGTGCGGGACGGTCTCAAGCCCGTGCACCGGCGCGTGCTGTACGCGATGTTCGACGGCGGTTACCGGCCCGACCGCGGGTACTTCAAGTGCTCACGTGTCGTCGGTGACGTCATGGGGTCCTACCACCCGCATGGTGACGCCTCGATCTACGACACGGTCGTACGGCTCGCGCAGCCGTGGTCGTTGCGCTATCCCCTGGTCGACGGTCAGGGCAACTTCGGCTCGCCGGGCAACGACCCGCCCGCGGCGATGCGGTACACCGAGTGCCGCCTCGCGCCGATCGCCATGGAGATGCTCCGCGACATCGACAAGGACACGGTCGACTTCCAGCCCAACTACGACGGGCGGTCGCAGGAGCCGATCGTCCTGCCGTCGCGGTTCCCGAACCTCCTGGTCAACGGTGCCGCGGGCATCGCGGTCGGAATGGCGACCAACATCCCGCCGCACAACCTCCGCGAGGTCGGCGAGGGCGTCAAGTGGGCGCTGGAGAACCACACGGCGACCGACGAGGAGCTCCTCGAAGGGCTCATCGCGCGGATCAAGGGGCCGGACTTCCCGACCGGCGCCCTGATCGTCGGCCGCCGCGGCATCGACGACGCCTACCGCACCGGGCGCGGCTCGATCACGATGCGGGCGATCGTCGAGGTCGAGGAGGACGCCAAGGGCCGGCAGTGCCTGGTCGTCACGGCCCTGCCGTACCAGGTGAACCCGGACAACCTCGCGCTCACCATCGCCGAGCTGGTCAAGGACGGCAAGGTCACCGGCATCGCCGACGTCCGCGACGAGACCTCCTCCCGGACCGGCCAGCGCCTGGTGATCGTGCTGAAGCGCGACGCCGTCGCCAAGGTCGTGCTCAACAACCTCTACAAGCACACCCAGCTGCAGACCACCTTCGGCGCCAACATGATCGCCCTGGTGGACGGCGTGCCGCGGACGCTGCGTCTCGACCAGTTCGTCCGGCACTACATCGAGCACCAGATCGAGGTCGTCGTCCGGCGGACCCGCTTCCTGCTCCGCAAGGCGGAGGAGCGGGCCCACATCCTGCGTGGACTGCTCAGGGCCCTCGACCGGATGGACGAGGTCATCGCCCTCATCCGGCGGTCGCCCTCGGCGGCCGAGGCGCAGGGCGGCCTGATGGAACTGCTGGAGATCGACCAGATCCAGGCGCAGGCCATCCTGGACATGCAGCTGCGCAAGCTGGCCGCACTGGAGCGGCAGCAGATCCAGGACGAGTACGACGGCCTGATGACACAGATCGCCGACTACCTCGACATCCTGGCCTCCGAGCCCAGGCAGCGGCAGATCGTCGCCGACGAGCTCAGCGAGATCATCAGCCGGTTCGGCGACGACCGTAAGACGGAGATCATCGCCTACGAGGGCGACATGTCCATCGAGGACCTGATCGCCGAAGAGGACATGGTCGTCACGATCACCCGCGGCGGTTACGCCAAGCGCACCAACACCGACCTCTACCGGGCGCAGAAGCGCGGCGGCAAGGGAGTCCGGGGCGCCCAGCTCCGCCAGGACGACATCGTCGAGCACTTCTTCGTCACCACGACCCACCACTGGCTGCTGGCCTTCACGAACAAGGGCCGGGTCTACCGGGTCAAGGCGTACGAACTGCCGGATTCGGGCCGCGACGCTCGGGGGCAGCACCTGGCCAACCTGCTCGCCATGCAGCCGGACGAGCACGTCGCGGAGATTCTCGATCTGCGGGATTACGAGGTCGCGCCGTATCTGGTGCTGGCCACTCGGAGTGGTCTCGTCAAGAAGACCCGGCTTTCCGAATATGATTCGCCCCGATCTGGTGGTCTTATCGCAATCAATTTGCGCGAAGATGACGAGGTGATCGCCGCACGACTCGTTTCGGAGGAGGACGACCTGCTGCTCGTTTCCAAGAACGCGCAGTCGATTCGTTTCACCGCCAGCGACGAGGCTCTCCGACCGATGGGCCGCGCAACCAGCGGGGTCATCGGCATGCGGTTCCTCGACGGGGACGAACTCCTCGCGATGAACGTCGCGAGTCACGGTGATGACGTGCTCATCGCGACGGAGGGCGGCTATGCGAAGCGCACTCCCGCGGACCAGTACCCCGTGCAGGGGCGGGGTGGCAAGGGGGTGTTGACGGCGAAGATCGTCAGCGCCCGTGGCAAGCTGGTCGGAGCCGTCATGGTGAGGCCCGAAGACGAGGTCTTCGCCATCACTTCGGCCGGTGGAGTGATCCGGACCAGCGCGGGTGAGATCAAGCAATCGGGCCGCCAGACCATGGGGGTGCGCCTGATGAACCTCGCTGATGGGGACAGCGTCGTCGCCCTCGCCCGCAATGCCGAGGCGTTGGACGCCAACACGGACGATTCCGAGTCGGAGTCCGTCGAATCGGCCCAGACCGAGCCGACAGAGCTCGCGTCAGTGGAGATCGAGGAAAACGGGGCAGGAGACGATGCATGAGTGATAGCGGCGGAGCGCGGGCGACCGGGGCAGCCAGAAAAAAATCGCCGGGAGCCCGCCCGGCGTCGTCCTCGATGAGGGACGGCGTTACCGAGCGGGTGGACAAAGACGCTAACGTCGTCGAGGTGGCGTCCGAGAAAGAAGATGCGACTCCGGCTGGGAAGCCCGAGTCCGACTCCGACAACGCGACTGTGCGCATCCGCACCTCCGCGGCCGACCAACCGTGGAAGAAGCAGTCGTCCAAGGACGGCGAGAAGCCGGCCGATCGTCAGTCCGGTTCCGACCAGACCGCTCCCTTCGCCAAGCCCTCCGCCGCGACACCGTCCGCTGCCTCTCCTGCCGAGCGCAGCGGTACGGCAGGCGGGTCCACCGGAGCTAAGCCCGTGAAGAACGAGGCGGCCGCGTCGGGTCCGGGATCCGGCTCCGGGATCGGCAAGTCCAAGCCCGGCGGCGACAAGCCGCTCGGTGGTGACAAGCCGTTCGGCGGCAAGCCGGACGCCGGATCCGCTCCGAGGGGCGGGGCTCGCGGGCCCGGGGCATCGGTGCCGCCGGTGACCGACTCCCCCACGTCGGCCTTCCCGAGGCCGACCCCCTCGCCTGGGGACGGCTCCCGGCCCGGCGCCGCCCCGGCAGCCGGTTCCTCCTCCTCGACGCCCCCTCGGTCCGCCGCGTCGCCGATCGCACCCGCGGCGGCCGCATCGGCACAGGACGCCCCTGCTCGCGGGTCCGCGTTCAGCATCGGCGAGCGGCCGAAGGACGCCCCGAGCGGCTTGCCCAAGGGCAAGGGGAAGAAGGGCGACGCCAAGGGCCCCCGCAAGGCTCACCTGGTGCTGCGGCGGATCGAGCCGTGGTCGGCCATGAAGTTCAGCTTCGTCATCTCGATCGTCTGCTTCGTCATCCTGTTCGTGGCGGTCGCGATCCTGTACGGCGTGTTGTCCGGGATCGGCGTGTTCAGCTCGATCACGGACGCCGTCACGCAGCTCACGACCGGTGACACCAAGACCGCCAGCACCCTGGACATCAGCAGCTGGTTCGCCCCTGGTCGCATCCTGGGCTACGCGGGCCTGCTGGGCGCGATCAACGTCGTGCTCATCACTGCTCTGTCCACCCTCGGTGCGGTGATCTACAACGTGTGTGCCGAGTTCGTCGGCGGCATCGAGGTCACCTTCAGCGAGGCCGAGTAGCCACCCGTACGGCTACCGCCCCCGTTCGTGGGCGGTAGCCGTACGAATCGCGCTGGGCGCGCCTGAAGGCGACGCCGGAAGGCGCGGCAGCCGTGTGGACACGGTAAGCTTTTCCTCGTTCAGGCGTGATTCGCCTCCCGATACGGGATGCGGTAACGTTCCTTGCGCAACGCGGGGCTATAGCTCAGACGGTTAGAGCGCTTCCCTGATAAGGAAGAGGTCCCAGGTTCAAGTCCTGGTAGCCCCACCACAGTTCACAGGCCGTTCTCCGATCATCGGAGAGCGGCCTTTCTCATGCCTCGACGCTCCGAGAGATCAGCCCGCGCACAAGGCGGGCCGTAGCCGGCTGGGAAGGGACCAGCAGGCGAGAAATCAGGACAGCGAAGCGCTTGGACGCGCGCCCTGCCTCAGACGTCTCGCGCGTCGGTGATCCGCGTCTCGCGTGCGTTCAGCGCCCGATTTCCCTCATGCCTGATCGCGAGCCGGACTGCCCAATAGATGAGGAAGAAGAACGCCACCGCCGGAACGACCCACGCCACTAGGACAAACAAGATCTCAGGTAACCCGAGCCCCGCCACTTGATCCTCCATCTTTTGGGGGAGGACAAGTCTGGCTGATTCGACCTTCGGCGTCTACAGACCTGTCTGGCCCGGCATGTCATACGTTGTCGCGTCCGAGCGGGACCTCTGGACCTACGAACTCACGATTCGCCACGCTTCCGGCGTCGATGATCCCGAACCTTCAGTGCCGCGAGCACTCCCAGGAACTGGACCAGCCCAGTGGTGATGAGAATCGTGGAGAAAAAGAAAAAGAGAGAATCGACATCCCCAAGGTAGTCGTTGGGCTCAAACGTAGGAACTGGGCCGGAGCGACAACGGGCCGGCCGATCTATTCAGGCCGTTATGGGCTCTCCTCCCTTATCGCGCGCTCATCCCCCTTCCTGAGTCCGGTCAGGCGACAGAGTGCGGCGAAACCGTCGTCGCTACCGGGCCAGTGCCGTCGGACGGCATCCAGGCCGGCACGCCGGACCACCCCGCGCAGCACGGCGGTCACGATGATCGCGTCGTCGGCGTAACCGAGCACGGGGATGAAATCGGGAATCAGGTCGATCGGGAACGCCAGGTAGGCGAGCAGCAGGGCGAGGCGAACGCGGACGCCGCGGGGCAGGCCGGGGTCGGCCGCCAGCCGACGGAGCAGGCGCAGGAGGTCAGGCAGAATCCGAAGCGCTTCGCCGAGCAGCGGCCCTTTCGGGCGCATGACGGCCAACGCCGTGATCAGGAGTGCCCAGCTCACTGCGACGGCGACCAGGACACCGATGAGAATGTCCTGCCACATAGGCTCGCCCCCTTTCCATCCTTGTCCACACCCTGTGGAGAGTGGACGCCGCACAGCCCGACGAACCTCACGCAGTAGAGCATGTGAGGGGGAACGCCGGTACGGTGCCCATGTGCCGACCCCTTTCGCCGTTCGTGCCGCTGAAGCCGCTGACCTGGACTTTCTCACTGACATGTTGGTGGAGGCGGTGAACTGGTCCCCGACGAGCAACCTCTCACGCGAGCAGGTTCTGTCCAATCCCACCTTCGCGCACTATGTCGCGGACTGGCCGCGACCGGATGACCTCGGAGTCATCGCGGTCGGCATGGACGGGAGGCCATGCGGAGCGGCATGGCTACGACGGCTGCCCGCCGCTGATCCGGGCTACGGCCATGTGGCGGATGACGTCCCCGAGTTGACGATCGGTGTGTGCGAGGAATGGCGCGGACGTGGAGTGGGGCGGGCCCTGCTACGCGAACTCGTCCGCGTCGCGGGCGAGCTGGGGATTGAGCGGATCTCACTCAGCGTCGAGCGGGCGAATCACGCGGCCGCGCTGTACGCCGACGAGGGATTCACCGTCGTCGAGCGGTTCGAGGACGCGGACACGATGCTTTACGAGGTGCGGTAGCCGTCCACCAGGCGTGCCACGGACGGCCGACCAAGGTGTGTCCCTTTTCGTTTCTCATGGAAGTCGGACGGGATTCCGTGAGAAACGAAAAAGGGAGGCATCGTCCGCCTGACGGACAAGATCTATTGGCTGCGTGTACCGAATGTGACCAGGATCGATCAGGCCGGGGGCGCTGGACGCGGCGGGCGGTCAAGCTCGGTAACCCACCTCAGAACCTCGTCGACGGCTGTACGGCCCAGCCCGATCGCGGGATCGATCGCGACCAGCAGCGTGGGCTCGCGACGCCCTCCGGCCCAGTCGAGGGCTTCAGGCGTATGGGCGTCGTCGATCCACACGGCGGGACGTCCCGCCGCCGCGGCGGCGATGACCGGCACCTTGTCCCGGGGCTGGAACGGCGCCGGCATGGCCAACACCGGCAAGGGGGGAATCCCGAGAACGGGCGCCAGGAGACGGTTCGCGTTGTCGTTCCAGCCCGTGGCCCATGCCACGTCGCACAGCCGCCCAAGCTCGGAGATCCACCGTCCGTGCTCTGGGCAGAGGCGCACTGGCTCCTCGTCGTCGAACATCGCGTACTCGTCGAATCCCGGGGGGCACCGAGCCGCGGCGAAGGGATTGAGGACGCCGTCCACGTCGAGGAGCAGGAGAGGGCGGGTCACCGATCCAGTATCCCCGTGTTCCCGGGGCGGATGAGTCTGTTCAGTAGAGGGCGTTCATCGTGGTCCGCACTTCGGTGAGGGTCGTCTCCGCGATGGCCGCGGCCCGTTCGTTGCCGTCACGCAGCACCTTCCGGATGTGACCGCGGTCCTGGGCGTACAGGGCGCGGCGCTCCCGGATGGGAGCCAGGTAGGCGTTGACCGCCTCGGTGACGGTCGCCTTCAACGCCGCCGCTCCCCCGCCGCCGATGTCCTCGGCGACCTGGTGGGGATCGCGGTCCAGGCACAGTGCGGCCAGGAGGACCAGGCTGGAGACCTCTGGCCGCGTGTCGGGCTCGTAGGTGATGTGGCGGTGGGAGTCGGTCTTCGCGGTGCGTATCGACCTGGCGGTGTCGTCGGCGCTCGCGGCGAGGGCGATGGCGTTGCCGCGGCTCTTGCTCATCTTGGTGCCGTCGGTCCCCAGCAGCAGCGGAGCCGACGACAGCAGGGCGTCGGGCTCGGGGAAGACCTGGACGCCGTTTCCGTAGCGGCTGTTGAATCGGCGGGCGATGGTGCGCGTGACCTCAAGATGAGGCAGTTGGTCCTGCCCGACCGGCACCAGGTTGGCCTTGCAGAACAGGATGTCGGCGGCCTGGTGCGCCGGGTAGGTGAACATCAGTCCGCTGACTGAGGACTGCTGCGACTGGGCGATCTCCTCCTTGACGGTGGGATTGCGGCCGAGTTCGGCGACTGTGATCAGGCTGAGGAACGGCAGGAGCAGCTGGTTGAGCGCCGGAATCGCGCTGTGGGTGAAGATCGTGGCCCGTTCCGGGTCCACGCCGACGGCCAGGTAGTCCAGCACCAGGTCCTCGACGTGTTCGGGGAGGCGGTCGGCGACGTCACGATCGGTCAGGACCTGGTAGTCCGCGATGATCACCAGCATCTCCACTCCCAGGTTCTGCAGGCGCACACGGTTGTGGAGGGTGCCGAAGTAGTGCCCCAGGTGCAGCCGGCCCGTCGGGCGGTCGCCGGTGAGCACGCGGAACCGCCCAGGGTCCTGACGGATCAGTTCCTCCAGAGCGGCACTGCGGCGTTGGACGGTGGAGATCCCGTCGATGAGGGCCGGACGGTCGACGTCTAGGTCGGTGATCATGTGGTTCTCCTGAAGGGCGAGACGGGGTCAGGGCCGGTTCCGACGGCGACCGCTCATCCAGGGAGAAAACACGAAGGGCCGTCCATCCGAACGGCCCTGTGTCGTGCGTGAGAGATGGCCGCTCCTAAGCGGAGCGCCACCGACTCGGACACGACACACGATGCATGACGATCAGCCTACCTTCCTGCCACTGCGTGGGGCAGGTGGCTTCAGGGATGGATGACCGTGATTCGGAAGACATTGTTCAAAGTGGCCTTGACGTCACAAGCAGGAAGGAGGGAGTCTCTGGGGGACAAATCAACATTGAGGCAACGGTGTGCAGGAACCTGGTGCGATTCCAGGACGGTCCCGCCGCTGTGACCGAGAGTCCCTCTCCCCCGATGTGGCCACCGTTGTGACAGGCGGAAACGGCCAGGGAAGAGCGGCGCTCGGGAGTCAGAAGACTGACCCGTTGTCCTCCGTCGTCGGGGCGCGTGACCCCGAGAGGAGAAACCGTGGCCAACGTCGCCGTTCCTTCAGGCAAGACCGCTCCGATCCGCATCCCGGTTCGCGAGATCGTTCCCTGGGCCGTGTTCGCCGCGGTTCTCGGACTGGCTCTGCTGTACTTCGTCGGCGCCGAGCAGGGGGCCACGTCGATCATCAGCGGCAGCACCGTCCACGAATTCGTCCACGACGGACGTCACCTTCTCGGCTTCCCCTGCCACTGACGGCCGGGACTCGCTCCCATGATGCGATCTCTGCTGATCCGCGGCATGCTCGTCGGGCTTGCCGCGGCCGCGCTCGCGTACGTCGTCGCGTGGTTCCTCGGTGAGCCCCAGGTCGCTCTGGCCATCTCGTTCGAGGAGGCCAAGGCGGCCGCGGCCGGCGAGGCGCATGATCACGAGGTGTTCAGCCGGACCGTTCAGGAGACCCTCGGCCTGATCACCGCTCTCGTCGTGTACGGCGTGGCCTTCGGCGGGTTGTTCTCCATCGTGTTCGCGTTCGCGCACGGCCGGATCGGAGATTTCCGGCCTCGGACGACCGCGGCGCTGGTGGCGCTGGTCGGCTTCGCCGTGATCTATGTCGTCCCGTTCCTGAAGTACCCGCCCAACCCGCCCGCGGTAGGGAGCGAGGACACCATCGGCTCCCGCACCACGCTGTACGTCACGATGATCCTGCTGAGCCTGCTCACGACCGCCGTCGCGCTGTATGCGGGCCGCCGGCTCGCGCCGCGGCTCGGCGGGTGGAACGCCACCCTGGCGGCCGTGGGAGTCTTCGCCGTCATCATCGGGATCACCTATGTGGTGATGCCGGAGGTGAACGAGGTTCCGGGTGATTTCTCGGCGACCGTGTTGTGGCGCTTCCGGCTGGCCTCGCTGGCCATCCAGCTGACGGTGTGGGGGACGCTGGGCCTGTTGTTCGGCGGTCTCACCGACCGTGCCCTCGGCAGGCGGACCGCCGGCGTTCCCACCGCTGTGGGCGTCTGACCGTCGCACGGCGACGGGCCGCCCGCCGCCGTGTCATCCCGGAGGTCCCGGTGGCACGTCCTGATCGGACGAGCTGCCGGGACCGTCCCTCTTCCGGAGAAGTCGGGGTCAGGTCACCAGGTCCCGCCGCGGAGGAACAGGAGCAATCCCAGGCTGAGGACGGACGGCTGCACCGGCTCGGGGGCGAGGACGGGAGCGGCCTCCGGCTCGAGCGCGACCGGCTCGGGCGTCACCACGGACTCGGTGGCCACCACGGGCTCGGTGGCCACCACGGGCTCGGTGGCCACCACGGGCTCGGCGGCCGCCACGGGCTCCGGGATCGCGGTCGGCGTGGGGGCGACCACGATCACCTTCTGCGTGATGTTGCAGACCTTGGCCTTGCGGCACAGCGCGTTCTGCACGCTCGTCGCGCCCGAGGCCGTGGTCGTCGACGTGTTCTGACGGCCGTAGAGCCCGTCTTCACTCTTGGCGGAAAGGACGTCGGGGCCGGGATCCACGGCCTTCTTCGCCGGCCGAGGATCTCTGACGCCCGCATTCGCGGGGAATGGCGCCAGCGCGCCGATGAATACAGTCGAGGCGGATACGCCCGCGACGACGTACGCGGCGGCGGTCTTTTTTCCGAGCGCCCTGCCGTACCGCTGGCAAATCATCGTCCCCCCGCTGAATCGACGAGTCCTGGCAGGCATTCCTGCCGTCCGGAGCCGTCGCCAGCATACGTGGCGGCCTGCGATCGATCGTGTTTCCCGCGATGAATGCGCGCGTTATTACCGCATTATTGCCGGCAGAAGGACAGGAAATTCAATTCACTCCGGTGAATGCGGGTCCCAGCCCGATGTGCGCTCTCACCGGCGGCGGAAGAAGAGCTTCTGGGAGATCTTGCAGAACTTCGTCCCCGCCTTACAGAAGCCGGACTGGGTGTTGGTGTTCTCGCTGACGCTCGAGACCTGCTGCACGCCGGTGACGGTGGTCGGGCTGTTGATGGCCGGTGCGTTCTGGTTGTGCCGTCCGTGGTTGTGGTTCCAGACCGGGCCGTGTTCGTCCGGGAAGAAGGACACCCATCGCCCCTGGCGGGCCTTTCCTCCGTTCGCGCTCGCCTGTGGCGTGGCGACGAATCCGGAAAGCGTGAGGGCGGCCGTGGTCAGTGCCAGCAGCCGTGCGGTGACGACCACGCCGGGAAACGAACTTCCCGCACGATGACGACGCATTGTCGAACACCTGCCTCTCACGTCATTCGTTGGTGGTCGCCTTCGTCGGCGCGGAGATGGGTAACGTGACCCTGCATACCCTGCGACCGGGTGCCGGTCCCCCGCCGAATGATCTGCGGCGCAGATGATTACCTGTTCTTTGTCCACGTCGCCCGCGTGCGGACCAACCGTTCGGAGGAAATATTCGGATGCCTCTGGCGGGAGCGCCGGGATCCGTGCACGAGAATGCCCGGGTGCGGCCCGCGGTGTAAATCCGGTTGACGCCGGCCCGCCGTCGGGACGACGGTGAGCCGCGTGAATGACTCCTTGATCGTTGTTTCCGCTGCGTCGGGCGCGCTCGGCCGACTGGTCGCCGGCCACCTGCTCGCTCGCGTCTCCCCCGGCCGGATCGTCGCTGCCGTCCGTGATCCCGGCCGCGCCTCGGACCTGGCAGACCGCGGCATCCAGGTACGACGAGGCGACTACGACGACCTGGCGAGCCTGCGGGCCGCCTTCGAGGGAGCCGACCGGCTGTTGCTGATCTCCTCACCGGAACTGGACCCGGCTCGCCGCGTCCCCCAGCACCTCGCCGCCGTCAAGGCGGCCGGGGACGTCGGCGTCGGCGCGATCGCCTACACCAGCGTCCTCGGCGCGGACACGAGCGATTCGGGTGTCGCCGAGGCGCACCACGCCACCGAGAGGGCGATCGTGGACAGCGGCCTGCCGTACACGCTCCTGCGGAACCCGTTCTACGGGGAGGCGTTCGTCAACCAAGGGCTGCGGGCCGCTGTGGCGGCGGGTGAGCTGACGAGTGGCACCGGGGGCCGCGGGCTCAACACCGCGTTCCGCGCCGACCTGGCGGAGGCCGCCGCGAACGTGCTCACGCAGGACGGTCATCTCGGTCGCGCCTACGACCTCACCGGACCGTTGTGGACCTATCCCCAACTCGCCGAGACCCTGACCGAGGTGTCCGGCACCGCCGTCGCCTACCGGGAGGACGCGGACGGCGTCGCGGGTCCGCTCGCCTGGCTCCACGGGCAGGTCCGTGCCGGTGCTCTGGAGACCCAGACGGAGGACCTCTCTCGGGTGCTCGGCCGTCCCGCGACGTCTTTGAGGGAAGCGGTCGTGGGCGTCCTCGCGCCCTGATCCGGTCAGGCGGCGACCGGAGGGACGCCGGGCGGAGCCGGGATGGAGGTCCAGATGGAGAACCCGGCGATCAGTTCCACCGCGTCACTCCCCTCGTCACTCCTCGCGGAGCCATCGTGCGACCAGCACGCGCTCGGCATGCGGCAGGCGGCTCGCGCCGACGGCCCGCGCGGGCAGCCAGCGTGGCCGCGCCGGACGTGCCGCACCCGCCCCTGTGGATGGTGGCTCTGTGACTGGAGATGCTGTGGATTCACGTGAAACCGTGGCGAAGTCGAGCGCGGATGAGCCGGCGGGGAGCGGAGCGGCGAAGACGAACCGCCGTCCCGGTCTGCCGTCGACCGAGACGTAGTCGTCCGCGCCGACGAACCGCGGCTGATCGGAACCCGTCAGCCTGTGAACGGCCGCCTGGAGTCCCTGCCGCGCGACCACGGTGGGAAGCCGGTCGGTCTCCTCGTCGGACACCACGACCACGTTCCCGTCGTGGTGCACGATGAGCGAAACGGTCAGCTCTTCGAATCCGGCTCGTACGGCCTCGGCCTCGAGCAGAGGGATGGTCGCGGGCTCCCAGCCGTGCAGGGCGAAGCCGATCGTGTCGCGGACGGCCTCGATCCCCGCCCGCGCGTAGGGGACCGTCCGTTCCGGAAGGTCGTCGACCGGGAACCACGCGAGCTCCGCGCACTTGTGCGGCTCGGCGTTCGTGGGGGTGCCGTTGACCGTGCGGGCCACCAGGAACATCCCCACCCGGGCGGTCCCGCCGGGATTGCGGTGATGCGCCACATGGGCGACGGTCAGGCCGGACACCTCGATCCCGAGCTCCTCCGCCGCCTCCCTCGCGGTCGCGTCGATGATCGACTCGCCCTCCTCGAGGTGTCCCGACGGCATCACCTGCCACTCGCCGTCGGCGTATCCCGTGCCCTGCCGGCGGCCGAGCAGTACCCGTTCCCGCTCGTCGAAGAGCAGGAGGTGGACGTCCACGACCGGCCGGTATCGGCCCGGAGCCTCGGCGGCGGCCAGGAGCGCAGGCAGCGTGGCGGCGCCGTCGGCGACGAAGTCCGCCAGCTCCGTCGGAATCAGGTTCAGCTCCCGCAGCTTCTCCGGCCTGACCCGGACGATCTCGTGGAGGCCCTTCTCGGGATCGAGGAACTCGGGTCCGCTGCGCCGGCTCAGGTCCATGTGCACCAGCCGGCAGGCGTACGCCGTCGTCAGCCTGTCCTGCTCGACGATCGTGAACACGCGCAGCGCCGGCCCGGCCGTCGCACCGAGCTCCTCGTCGAGCTCGCGGCGGAGGGTCGCCTCCAAGGTGGCGTCCGACGGCTCGACTCCGCCGCCGGGAGTGATCCAGTACGGCTCTCGCCCCGGGCGGATGCGCTTGAAGAGGACGATCTCGTCGCCGTCGAAGAGGATCGCTCTAACGCTGTGCCGCAGAGGTCGCATGGGCCTCATCCTCCTGCACGTCCAACCCCTCTGTCCGCCTGGATACAGGGAAAGCGACAATTGGGAAAGGGGGTCACATATGCGGATAGCAGTGCTGGGCATGGGCCGGATGGGCCGGGCGCTCGCACAGCGCCTGCTCTCCCAGCACTTCCGCGTCACCGTGTGGAACCGGACGCCGGGCCAGGCCGGGCAGGTGGTGCAGGACGGGGCCACTGAGGCGTTCTCCCCGGCTGAGGCCGCGCACGGGGCGGACGCGGTCCTGTTGTCCCTCTCCGACGACACGGCAGTCCGCGACGTCACGGCCCGGCTCGTCGACACCATGCCGGACGGGGACGAGATGTTCGTGGCCGACACGAGCACGGTCTCCCCCGGCACCTCCCGGGCGCTGCGTGAGCTCGTGCCGCTGCGCCGGTTCGTGGCCGCCCCCATTCTCGGCGGGCCGCTTGACCTCGTGCTGGGAAACGCGCGGGTCCTGCTCGGCGGCGACCGTGCCACCGCCGATCGGCTGGAGCCGATCTGGCGGGACGTCTTCGCCTCCTCGGCCTACTGCGGTGAGGATCCCGGATGTGCGGTGACCTTGAAGCTGCTCAACAACTACCTGCTCATGGCGAACGTCGTCCTGGTGTCCGAGGTCGTCACCACGGCGGAGGCCGCGGGCTTCGACATGGCGGCGGTGCGTGACCAGCTCTTCACCTGGGCGACCGTCCCGCCCATCCTGCGCAACCGGCTCGACGACATCGTCGGCGGCGCCCATGAGGGATGGTTCACCACGCGGCTCGGAGCCAAGGACGTACGACTCGCCCGGGAGGTCTCGGAACAGCACGGGGTCATGCTGCCGCTCGCCCATCTCGTCGAGCGGCTCTACGAGGAGGCCGCGGAGCTGGGGTGGGCCGAGGCCGACATCGCCGCTGTAGTGGAATTGGTCCGGCGTGAACGACGCTGACTAATGTGGTCTGCGGTACCTAAGAAAAGAGAGTGACATGGCGGACATGACCTACCGGCGGCTCGGGGACTCGGGGCTCGTCGTCTCGGCCGTGGGGCTCGGCGCCAACAATTTCGGCCGCAGGATCGACCTCGACGCGACGAGGGCGGTCGTCGACGCCGCCTTCGAGGTCGGAGTCACCCTCATCGACACTGCCGACAGCTACGGCGAGTCGGAGACGTTCCTCGGCGAGGTGCTGAAGGGGCGTCGTGACGAGGTGGTGCTGGCCACGAAGTTCGGCTGGGACACCGGCGGCGCCAACGGTCCCGACTGGGGGGCCAGGGGCTCGCGGCGGTACATCAGGAAGGCCGTCGAGCGGTCGCTCCGCCGTTTGCAGACCGACTGGATCGACCTCTACCAGTTCCACAAGCCGGACCCGTCGACCCCGCTTGAGGAGACGCTCTCGGCGTTGTCCGACCTGGTCCGCGAGGGCAAGGTGCGGTACGTGGGCTCCTCGAACCTGGCCGGCTGGCAGGTCACCGAGGCCGAGTGGATCGCCCGGACCGAAGGGCATGAGCGCTTCATCAGCGCGCAGAACGAGTACAGCCTCCTGAACCGCGAGGTGGAGCGGGAGCTCAGTCCCGCGCTGGTCCACCACGGCATCGGCCTGCTCCCGTACTTCCCCCTGGCCAACGGCATGCTCACCGGCAAGTACCGCCGCGACCAGGACAGGCCCGAGGGCGCCCGGCTGGCCAACCGCCCCGAGTACCTCACCGAGGCCAGGTTCGACGTGGTCGAGGCGCTGGAGGCGTTCGCCGAGCGGCAGGGCGTCAGCCTGCTCGACGTCGCGATCGGCGGCCTGCTCGCCCAGCCCGCGGTGGCCTCGGTGATCGCGGGCGCGACCAAGCCCGAGCAGATCAAGGCGAACGCCGCCGCCGGCTCGTGGGTCCCGGACGAGCAGGCGCTCGCCGAGCTGGACGAGATCGCCCCCCGCCTCAGCTGAAGCCACAGGCTCACCTGAGGCGGCTCGGCTGAGACGGACTCGTGGTCAGGGCCGGGGAAGGTTGCGCAGGTTGCTGCGCGCCATGTTCACGACCTCGTCGGCCTCCCCGGCCAGCACCAGCCTCGTCATCGCGAGCGCGAACCCTCTGACCTGCTCCCCCTTGATCCTGGGCGGCATCGACAGGGCGTTGGGGTCGGTGAGCACGTCGACGAGGACCGGCCCGTCCGTCTCCAGGGCCTCGCGCAGGCCGGGCCGTACGTCGGCGGGGTCCTCGATGCGGATGCCCTTCATCCCCGCCGCGCGGGCCATGGCCGCGAAGTCCGGGTTCTTGAGACCCGTCTGGTACGGCGGATAGCCGGCGACGAGCATCTCCAGGGCGACCATGCCGAGTGAGCCGTTGTTGAAGATGACCACCTTCACCGGCAGGTCGTACTGCAGCAGGGTGAGGAAGTCGCCCATGAGCATGGCGAAGCCGCCGTCTCCGCACAGGGCGACGACCTGCCGATCCGGATACGCGACCTGCGCGCCGATCGCCTGGGGCAGCGCGTTGGCCATCGAGCCGTGGACGAAGGAGCCGAGCAGGCGCCGCCGTCCGGTGGCGTTGATCAGGCGGGCCGCCCAGACGGTGGACATTCCGGTGTCGACGGTGAAGACGGCGTCGTCGGTGGCGAACCGGTCGAGCGTCGACGCCACGTGCTCCGGATGGATCGGACGGTGGTCGCTCACCTCGTCGGCGTACGTCCGCAGCCGCCCGACGAGTTCCCCGTGCCGGCGAAGCATCCGGTCGAGGAAGGAGGAGTCGGACTTCTCCGCGACCCGCGGAAGCAGCGCCCGGACCGTCTCCCCCGCGTCCCCCCACACGCCGAGATCCAGCTTGGACCGGCGGCCGAGACGCTCGCGGCGCACGTCGACCTGCACGACCTTCGGCTCCGACGGCATGAACTGCACGTAGGGGAAGTCGGTGCCCAGCAGGATCAGCAGGTCGCACTCGTGCATCGCGTCGTAGCAGGCGCCGTAGCCCAGCAGCCCCGACATGCCCACCTCGTACGGATTGTCGTACGCGATCCAGTCCTTTCCCCGGAGCGCGAATCCGATGGGGGCCTTGAGCCGCGCGGCCAGGGCCACCACGTCGTCGTGCGCGCCGGCGACGCCGCGGCCGCAGAACAGGGTGATCCGCTTGGCCCGGTCGACCATCTCGGCCATCTCCTCCAGCACGGTGTCCGACGGCCGCGCGGTCGGCTGCTGCTCGAGACGGTACGAATGCTCCAGATAGGTGGCGGTCGCCTGCTGGTCGGCCACGTCGCCGGGCAGGACGACGACAGCGACGCCGTCCCGGCCGATCGCCTCCTGGATCGCGATCTGGGCCACCCGCGGCAGCTGCTCGGGGCGTGAGACCGTCTCGCAGTAGTAGCTGCACTCACGGAAGTAGAGGCCGGGATCGGTCTCCTGGAAGTAGGAGGTGCCGATCTCCGTGCTCGGCACCTGGGCGGCCAGCGCGATCACCGGGGCCATGCTGCGGTGGGCGTCGTAGAGCCCGTTGATCAGGTGGACGTTGCCGGGACCGCAGCTTCCCGCGCACGCCGTGGGCCGGCCGGTGAGCTGGGCCTCCGCGCCCGCGGCGAACGCGCCGGCCTCCTCGTGACGGACGTGGACCCACTGGATGTCCTCGTGGCGGCGGACCGCGTCCACGACGGGGTTGAGGCTGTCCCCCACGACCCCGTACATGCGCCGGACGCCGGCGGCGAGCAGGATCTCCACGAACTGGTCGGCGACCGTGCGTCTGGCCATGGCAGCGCCCCCTGCCTCCCGTATTGTCGCCTTTCTCATCCGAGTGTGCCATTTTCTGGTTTCCGCACGTCAGAGGCGGCCAAAATCTGCCGCGGGCATGGCCCGATCGTCCCCTGGACGGGGATGTTCCGATCGAGACATGAGGGGGTGGATGGTGAGCAAGGTCGGCGTCGTGGGAGTCGGTGCGGTGGGGGCGGCCACCGTGTTGTCCCTGATCGAGCGGGACGGGATGTGCTGTGAGATCGTCCTGGTGGATCTCGACGCCCGGCGGGCCGCAGGTGTCGCCGCCGACATGCGGTACGCCACTCCCTTGGCCCCCACCGTGGCCGTCCGGGCGGGCGGCTACGACGACCTGACCGGGGCGGCGATAGTGATCATCACCGCCGGCCTCAACGAGAGGGCAGGCGGCGCCACCGACCGCTCAGACCCCGAGGGCCGGTTGCGGCTCATCGGCGCCAACGCGAAGGTCTACGCGGACATCGTGCCCCGGGTCGTGGCCGTAGCGCCCGAGGCGGTGCTGATGGTGGTCACCGACCCGCCCGATCCGCTGGCCGTCCTGACCCGGCGGCTGGCCGGGCACGACCGGGTGTTCTCCACCGGGACACTGATCGACAGCCTCCGCTTCCGGGTCCACCTCGCGGAACGGCTGCGGGTCAGGCCGAGGGACGTGCAGGCCATGGTCGTGGGCGAGCACGGGACGTCCGAGGTGCTGTTGTGGTCGTCCGCGTCGGTGGGCGGCATCCCCGTCCTCGACCTGCTGACCCGATGCGGGGAGCCCGTCGACCGGGTGCGGCAGGAGATCGAGGACGACATCCGCTACGCCAACATCAGGATCATCGAGGGGACCGGGGCCAGCCAGTACGGCATCGGCGTCGTGTCCGCGCTCCTGGTCGAGGCCGTGTTGCGCGACGAGCGGGCCGTGTTGCCGGTGGCGGCCTACTACCCGCCGTACGAGACCACGCTCTCGCTGGTCAGCGTGCTCGGGGCGGGCGGAGTCCAGCAGATGTACGAGCCCGCCATGTCACCGGACGAGCGAGCCGGCCTCCACCGCAGTGTCGCCGCCCTCCGTGAGGCCGCCGGGCGCGCACTCGCCGTGCTGCCGGACGGGGCCTGAGCGCCGGGTTGGCGGAATGCTGGTCTCCCCTTGGGCCGGGGCAGACCTGACGGAGCGTGCACGCGGAATAGCGTGAAAGGAATTCGGTGGACAAGGTGGCCTAAATGACGCAATCCGGATCACCTGCGGGCTCCCGCTACCTGCCCATCGCCGATCACGGGCTGATCGGCGATCTCCGCACCGTGGCGCTGGTCGGCACCAACGGCACGATCGACTGGTACTGCTGCCCGCGCTTCGACGCTCCGAGCGTGTTCGGATCGATCCTCGACGCCGACCGCGGAGGCTCGTTCGAACTGGCCGCCTGTGTGCCGTCGCGTACGAAGCAGTTCTACTTCCCCGACACGAACGTCCTGATCACCCGCTTCTACGCCCCCGACGGGGTGGGAGAGATCCAGGACTTCATGCCCGTCGAGGACGCGTCGCGTGAGGTCGACCGGCACCGCCTGATCCGGCGCGTCCTGTGCGTGCGGGGCTCGCTGCCCTTCCGGGCGCGGGTGGCCCCCCGGTTCGCCTACGGCACCGAGTCGCACACGTTGTCCGTCGAGGGCCATCGGGCGGTCTTCGAGGCGCCCTCGCTCAGCCTCGCCCTGACCACCAGCGTCCCCATCGAGATCGACGGGACGGACGTGTGGTCGGAGTTCAAGCTTCTCGAGGGCGAGTCCGCCGTCTTCGCGCTCGACCGCGTCTGCGAAGACGTCGAGATAAAAGGCTGCCCGCTCGCCGAGGCCGAGCACCAGTTCGCGGCGACCGTGCAGTTCTGGCGGAACTGGTTGTCCTCGTCCCGCTATCGCGGACGGTGGCGGGAGATGGTCCACCGTTCCGCGCTCACGCTGAAGCTGCTCACCTACGCCCCGACCGGAGGGATCGTCGCCGCCCCCACCACCAGCCTGCCGGAGCGGATCGGCGGCGAGCGCAACTGGGACTACCGCTACGTGTGGATCCGCGATGCCGCGTTCTGCGTGTACTCGCTGCTCAGGCTGGGCTTCGTCAGCGAGGCGGAGGCCTTCATCGACTTCCTCGCCACCAACGTCACGTTGTGCGACGCGGGCACTGTGGGACCCCTGCAGATCATGTACGGCATCGACGGACGTCGTGACCTGCCGGAACGCGAGCTGGGGCACCTTGAGGGATACGAAGGCTCGGGGCCGGTCAGAACCGGGAACGGAGCCGTCGACCAGCTCCAACTCGACATTTACGGAGCCCTCATCGACTCCATCTATCTCTACGACAAGTGGGGCCGTCCCATCTCCAGCGACCGGTGGGACCAGGTGTGCCTGATCGTCGACTGGGTCTGCGAGAACTGGGACCAGCCGGACGAGGGCATCTGGGAGACCCGCGGCGGCCGAAAGAACTTCGTCTACTCCCGGCTGATGTGCTGGGTCGCGATCGAGCGCGCCATCCGGATGGCCCTGCGGCGGGGGTTGCCCGCCGAGCTCGAGCGCTGGCGCGAGGCCCGCGACGCCGTCTACCGGCAGATCATGCGACGCGGCTGGTGTCCCACCATGCGGGCGTTCGTCCAGCACTACGACGAGGACGTGCTCGACGCGGCCGTCCTCATGATGCCGCTGACCATGTTCGTCTCCCCGACCGACCCCAAGTGGTTGTCCACACTGGACGCGCTGGGCAGGCAACTCGTCTCGGACTCGCTGGTCTACCGCTATGACCCCCTGGCCAGCCCGGACGGCCTGCGGGGCGACGAGGGGACCTTCTCCATCTGCTCGTTCTGGTACGTCGAGGCTCTGACCCGAGCGGGGCAACTCGACGAGGCCAGGCTGGCCTTCGAGAAGATGCTGACCTACGCCAACCACCTGGGGCTGTACGCGGAGCAGATCGGGCACACGGGGGAGCAACTCGGCAACTTCCCCCAGGCCTTCACGCATCTCGCGCTGATCAGCGCGGCCTTCAACCTCGATCGCACCCTCGGCTGACCACTGCCTAGGGAAGGTGGTCGACGATCTGCTCGATCTGGGCGCGCTGCGTCTTGACGGTCTTTTCGGCGAGGTCCTTGGTCCCCTGGTGCTCACCCGAGCCGGCGACCTCCTCGGCCATGGCGACGCCGGCGTCGAGATGTTTGGCCAGGACCGAGAGCCACAAGCGGTCGAAGTCGGCGCCGGACCGGCCCTCCAGCGCCAGGATCTGCGTCTTGGAGATCATCCCCGGCATGTCGTGCCCCATGTCGATGTCTCCGGTCGGCACCTCGACCTGCCAGGATCGCAACCACCCGGACATCACCCGGATGTCGGCGGCCTCATGCTCGGTGATCTCCTTGGCGAGGCTCTTCACATAGGCATCGGACCCGCGTTCGGACGCGAGCGCGGCGATCTGGATGGCCTGCCAGTGGTGCGGGATCATCTGCTGGGAGAAGCGGACGTCGGCGTCGTTGTGACCTGCCTTGTCCGCGGCGGGCACGGCGGCGGCGTTCTGCCCGTAGGCGGCGGATCCCGAGGCGGCGGATCCGGAGGAGCCGGAGCACCCGGTCAACGACACCGCGGCGATTCCGGCTGCCGCGGCCCAGACCTTGAGCGACCTCTTCATGGCATGTCCTCGTCCCTGCGCCGTGGTTCGCCTGATAAACGGGATTCACAGGCAGGTACGCGGTCGAGTCGAAGAGGGTTCAGCCGGCGTGGCGACGAACCTCGCCGGGGAGCGGCTTCGCGTCTCTGTGGCATTCACCCGCGGCGGTCGAGCCGTCGCGTCAACGGCTTTCCAGCGGGAGCTTCGCGCGCGGAAGAGATTCACGCCGAATGGGGAGACGTACTTCGGGGCGGGAATTCGAATTCTGTTTTCGGGGGGCCGTGGAAATGTTTCCCCCGCCCTTTTTGGTCAGCGGCAGGACGACCGGCGAATCGCCTTGTCGGTGAAACGGGCCCAGACCGCCTTGCCCAGAGGGCGCAGGGGCGTCCACCCCCACCGGTGGCTCACGGAGGCGATGAGCTGGAGGCCCCGGCCGCTCTCCGCGACGTAGTCGGGGGCGCGCAGGATCGGAGGGTCGTTGCTCGGATCGGTGACCATGCACACCACCGAATGACGCGACCGGAAGAGGTACAGCCGGACGGGATGGGGCTCGGAGGTCGGCCGGCGCAGACCGTGGCCGACGGCGTTCGCCACGAGTTCGCTGACCGCCAGTGAGGCGTCGTCGACGATGTCCGGCATGGCCCAGGTCCGCAGCATGCCCGTCGTGAAGCGTCGCGCCGCACGGGCCGCGGTGATGTCGCGTTGGCATTCGTGCGCAGCGACCTCGAGCGCACGCTGCCCGCCGTTCCGCTCCACGGCTTCCCACGGCCATGCCCGTCTGATCGGGAACGCCTGGTCGGCGGCGGTGTCGGGCCACTGTTCCCAGCCATCGCCATCGGCTTCCGCCCGGGAAGCGCCGTACGTCAGAAAGCCAGTCATCAAGAGCCCGTGCGGTCCCTGTCAGGTATGTGATGAGATGAAGCGGTTAGTCATAATGCTCCCTTTTGATGTCCTTATGCAAGTGCGGATGCACGTGCAGCCCGTCGTGGGGGCGTCGGGCCGCATGCTGACCGGTGAACCGGAGGTGAGGTCCCGATGACGGAGATCCGCAACGGAATGGACGCGTCGAGCCTGCCCGGCCTCGTCTGGCGCAAGAGCACTCACAGCAACCCCGACGGCAACTGCGTGGAGATCGCCGAACTCCCCGACGGACGGCTGGCCGTCAGGAATTCGCGAGACGCGGCAGGACCCGTCCTCGTTTACACGCGCGACGACTTTGTTGCCTTCGCGCGCGCCGTTGAAAATGGCGATTTCGACGATTTCATCGAGGCCTAGCATTACGGCTTGCCAAAAAGGGTCGCGCCGGTATCGTTAACGAGGCGTAAATCATTGGAACGGCCCAAAAGGACCTGGAATGACTACGGCCCCGACGGAGGGCGCACAGCCACACCCGCGCACCCCCACTGCACCACCTCGAACGTCCACGGTCCTGCGGATCCTCCTGGGCACCCAGTTGCGCCGCCTGCGTGAGAGCAGGCACATCACGCTCGAAGAAGCCGGGCATGCCATCCGCGCCTCGCATTCCAAGATCAGCAGGATGGAGCTCGGCCGGGTGAGCGTCCGAGGGCGGGACGTCGCGGATCTGCTCACCCTGTACGGCGTGGCCGACGAGGGCGAGCGCGCCGCCATGCTGGCCCTGGTGTCGGAGGCCAGTGTTCCCGGCTGGTGGCACAACTACGGCGACATCGTCCCCTCATGGTTCGAGGCGTACGTCGGCCTCGAGCAGGCGGCCACCGGCATCCGGAACTACGAGGTCCAGTTCGTTCCCGGCCTGTTCCAGACCGCGGACTACGCGCGATCGGTGATCCGGCTCGGACATCCCGACGCCCGTCCAGAGGAGATCGAGCGCCGCGTCGAGTTCCGGATGGCTCGCCAACGGGTGCTCGACGACCCGAACCCGCCGCATGTCTGGGCGGTCGTCGACGAGTCGGTGCTGCGGCGCTCTCCCGGCAGCCCGGCCGTCATGCGAGGGCAGATCGACCGTCTCCTGGAACTGGTGGCGAGGCCCGACGTCACCCTGCAGGTGGTGCCGTTCAGCGCCGGCGGTCACGCGGCCGCGGGGGGACCCTTCAGCATCCTGCGCTTCGCCGAGCCGGACATCCCCGACGTCGTCTATCTCGAACAGCTCACCAGTGCGGTCTACCTGGACAAACGCGATGACGTCGACCACTATCTCGCGGTCATGGAACGCCTGTGCATCACGGCCAAGCCGGCGACGGACTCCCGTCGCGTCCTGCACGAGATCTCAGTGGACCTCTGAGCCCGTTGTCGTCCCGCCGTTCCCCGTGGCCTCTTCGGCCACGGCTCTGTCACGCCCGGGGAAGCGCCTGATCGGCAGGTGAGATGTGTCAGGTGTGCATCGGTGGTAAGGGGAGTGGTTGCCACTGTGTGAAAGCGGAAGGCGATGATGACGTTGGTGAGCAGCCTGCTTACCTTGGACTTCGAACTGGGTTCGATCACCAGGGTGCGGCATCTCGTCACGGAGTCGGCGCGCGACGCCGGGCTGAGGGGTGCCGCGCTGGAGGACTTCGTGCTCGCCGTCCACGAGGCCCTGACCAACGCGGTGCGGCACGGCCTGCCGCCGCGAGGGATCGCCCTGTGGACGGAGTCGGGTCTGCTGATCTGCGAGGTGTCCGACGCGGGGCCGGGCATCCCCGCCAAGGCTCTTGATCTCGACTATCCGTCGACCCGGTTCGACTTCGGCGGGCGTGGACTGTGGCTGATGAACCGCCTGGCCAAAAGGGACGTCAGGACGGGGCCCGGCGGCACGATCCTGCGGCTTTGCACGAAGCTTCCCTGAAGACGCCGGAGCCTTTTCCGCCGACCCGGACGGCCTTATGCTCACGGCGGAGCGGTGGTGCGTTGTCCGAAACAGGGCCCTCACGACCGCTCCGCGGTAGGGTGCCACGAGGGTTAACGAAGGCGTGACCTGGGCAGTCATGATTCACCTACCGGTCGCGCATGCCGTACGGCATGCCCGGCAGGTGGGTCGTTAATTATTGATCTGGTGCAACCGATTCTCAAGCAATCAGGGTCACGCGCCGAACCCTTGCTAGGCTGCAGAGAACCGTAGAACCGGGCGTTGTCTCACCCGGCAGGTGAGACCGTTGAGAAGTGGGGTCACACCGTGAAGAAGCTGCTCGTTCTCGCGCTGGTCGCTCTCGGGGGGCTGCTGGTCTGGCGCAAGGTGCAGACTAACCGCGCCGAGCTTGACCTGTGGACCGAGGCGACAGGTAGCGAGAACTGATCACCCGAGATGGGTCTTGATCGTGGGAAGGGTCCGGGAATGGCACCCGTGAAACTGGCCTGCCTTGATCTTGCGGGGACCACGATCGGTGACATCGCCATGGTGGAGCGTACGTTCGCCGAGGCGATCGCCACACAGGGCATCGTTCCCGGGACCAGCGCATATGCGCGTGCCATGGTGCATGTGCACCGGTCCCGGGGCTGCCCGAAGATCGATGTCTTCCACGGGATCTTCCCGGACAACGAGGCCCAGGCCCGGGCCGCGAACCTGACGTTCGAGCGCGCGTATGAAGGGGCCATCGACCGGAGCGGGCTCGTTCCCCTGCCCGGAACCGTCGAGGCCCTGGAGAAACTGCGCGACGCGGGCGTGAAGATCGCCCTCATCACCGGCTTCAGCCGGTCCACGCTCAGCCGGGTGCTGAGCGCGCTCGTGTGGGCGGACAAGCTCGATCTGGCGCTGTGCCCGCAGGACGCCGGGAGAGGGCGGCCCTATCCCGACCTGGTGCTGACGGCGGGCCTGCGAGCCGGGATCGAGGACGTCAGGGAGGTGGCCGTGGCCGGAGACTCCGAGAGCGACATGCTCTGCGGGCGCCGGGCGGGCGCCTCGATCGTCGCCGGAGTGATGACCGGCGGCCACAGCCGGGCCCGCCTGGTCGAGGCCGGCGCGACCCACATCATCGACTCGATCGCCGATTTCCCCTCGCTGGTCCTCGCCAGCGAGGTCGGTGCGAACGAGATCGTCACCTCCGCCTGACGCCTGACAGGCGCGGGGGATCGCCTTCCGCGGCGGCCGACGTGGTCGAGTGGCGCGAGGGCCGGGCTGTTGCTACGGTGTGCATCCGGAACAAGTCGTGCCACGGTCGGCGTTGTTCCAGGTCAGTGCACTGTTTCGGGGCCTTAGCTCAGCTGGCAGAGCGCCTGCTTTGCAAGCAGGATGTCAGGAGTTCGAATCTCCTAGGCTCCACCCATACGAAAGCCCAGGTCAGGGTTGTTTCCCGACCTGGGCTTTGATCTTTATTCGGCCTTCTTCGGCTTCCGTGCCCGATCCGTTCTTGAGCTGTTCACGGGCGAGGCTGTCAAGGGCGGCGCTTCGCGCCCCCTCGCGGCCCTACGCCCGCTCGCCGGCCGGGCATACGGCTTGGGGGAGGGTCCCGGCCGCCGGCAGCTCGGGCCGCGCGCAAACGAGTTGTGCACCCACCAGACGAGATGCGCGTCAAACTCACGTGTCAATGCCGCCGAAAGAGCCCCAAGTTCCCCAAGAGGTTCTGGCCCCTCAAGCCCGCCCGGTGTCCGGCATCAAGGTTGTCGCCTATGCCTCCATCGTTGCGGTCGTGCTGCTTGCGTTTCTCGGAGGCCTTGCTGTTGGCAGGAAGTCATCGCCAACATCCGACTGCGGGAGCCTCCGCCAAGGGGCGCTCGACAGCATTAAGGAGTCCGACCAAATGGATCCGGGGCCGGAGAAGCAGTTTCAGACTCGCGTGGTGTTGCATGTAATCGCCGACAACCCTGCCTGCTTTGACGCCTCAATGGTCGCAACAGCGCGTGCTGAGCTGGATCAGCTCTCCAGCGAGGCTGCGAAGGAGGCCGCGAGGGAGGCTAGGGCATGTAGTGAGGACTGGTCACGTGTGTGCTGATCGCTGTACGGGTCAGGGGCGATCGCTGATTCGGTGCTTCGTCTCTGAGAGCCGGCTCCTTGGGTGCTGTATGGAGACGGGCGCGGGACATCTTCGTCCTCCTCGCTGTCGAGTGTCCCTGGGGATCGGCAGCTACGAGGAGGACGCGGGCGAACCAGGGGACGGGCCGCGCATGGCCGGCCGCCGCAGGTCGTGAGCGTGATCGCCGTGCCATTAGCGTGCCATTAAGGGCGGTCAACAGGGGGCGGTCACGGTCACTCGCGCACGGCTCCTCGCCTAGGTGAGGCCGTTTTGCCTGAAGAGCGGACCGATTGGCAAGCAGGATGTCAGGAGTTCGAATCTCCTAGGCTCCACCCATACGAAAGCCCAGGTCAGGGACGCATCCACTGACCTGGGCTTTGATCGTTATTCGTTCTTGCCGTGCTTTTGTGCCCGCTGCGCGCCTGTCCGTTGTGCTCTTCTGTTCGGGGTCCCGGGGAGTCGGTGGTGTGCCGATTCCCCGGGATCATGTGATCAGCGAACGACGACGGTCTTGGTGGCTGTGGCTGGGGTGCCGACGCCGTTGGTGGCCTTGAGGGTGATCTTGTAGGTGCCCTTGCGGGTGGGTTTTCCGGACAGGGTGCCGCCGGGGGCCAGCTTCAGACCGGGCGGGAGTGTGCCGGAGGCGCGGGTGACCTTCGGTGCGGGGTATCCGGTGGTCGGGAATTTGTAGATGTAGTACCTCCCGACACGCGCGGCCGGTGTGGTGGCGGTGGTGAATTTCGCCGGGGCTTTGACGATGACGGTCTTGGTGGCCTTGGTGGGGGTGCCGATGCCGCCGGTCGCCTGGAGGGTGAAGGTGTAGGTGCCGCCCTTGGTGGGGGTTCCGGACAGGGTGCCGCCGGTGGCGAGTTTCAGGCCGGGCGGGAGTGTGCCGGAGGCGCGGGTGACCTTGGGGGTGGGGGTCCCGGTGGCCGCGAACTTGTAGATGAAGTACTTCCCGGTCTGCGCGACCGGCGGAGTCCCTGTGCTGAACTTCGCCGGGACGTAGCCGTTGATGCTCGCCGAGGTGTCGGTGCTGCCCCGGCTGTTTGTGCCGGTGGCCTTGCAAGTCACCTTGTGGGCGGCGTCGCCAGTCACCGGTGTGTAGGTGGCGGTGGTCGCGCCAGAAATCGTGGTCGTGTCCCGCATCCAGCTGTATTTGACCGAGGTGGCGGCGAGGAAGGACGCCTTGCAGGTCAGCTTGGCACCGACGGCGCCGGTGCCGCTGATCGACGCCTTGGCGGTCACCACCGGCGGCCCGACCTTCACCAGTGTGTGGGAGCTCCCGGTCGAGATCTGGGTGACCGAGCTCAGCCCGGGCACGTAGACCGGGGATCTCCACTGCCTGTCATCCGGCTGGGTGACGGGGGTGCCGTCTGCGAGCTGCGCGTGGCCGAGGTAGTTGAATCCCCATGCCGCCACGGTGCCGTTCGAGCGGAGCGCGGCACTGTCGTAACTGCCCGCACTGACCTGGGCGACGTTGGTCAGCCCTGGCACAGTGACCGGGGTGGCGCGATTCGTGGTGGTGCCGTCACCGAGCTGCCTGTAGTAGTTATAGCCCCAGGCCGCCACCGTGCCGTCCGAGCGCACCGCGAGACTGTGGGCATCGCCGGCGTCGACCTTGATCACCTTGGTCAGGCCCTTGACCGCCACCGGGGTGTGCCGCTCCAGGTTGACGCCGGCGCTGCCATCGCCGAGTTGCCCGACGCTGTCGGAGCCCCACGCAACCACAGTGCCGTTCGTGCGCACCGCAAGGCTGTGGCCGACGCCGCCGGCAACCTGGGTCACCCCGGTCAACCCGGCCACCTTCACCGGGGTGGCGCGCTCGGTTTCGGTGCCGTCACCGAGCTGCCCCGAATGGTTATCGCCCCAGGCCCACACCGTGCCATCTGAGCGCACCGCGAGACTGTGGTAGTAACCGGCGGAGATCTGGGTCACGCCGGTCAACCCGGCCACCTTCACCGGGGTACTACGACTCCAGGTTTTGCTGCCGTCACCGAGCTGCCCGAAGCCGTTGGATCCCCAGGCCCACACGGTGCCATCCGAGCGCAACGCAAGGCTGTGCTGGTTGCCCGCAGCGACCTGCACGACGCCGGTCAATCCAGGCACCTGCGCAGGCACGGGCACCGAACTATACGACGTCGTTCCGTTGCCCAACTGCCCGTTGGTGTTGTCGCCCCAGGCCCACACGGTGCCATCCGTGCGCACCGCGAGGCTGTGGTAGTCACCGGCGCTGACCTGCGCCACCTGGCTCAGCCCGGACACAGCCACCGGGGAGGACGTGTCCTCCTCCGAAGACCCTGCGCCCACCTGCCCCCAGAAGTTATAACCCCACCCGTACGCGGTCGAGGTGCCGCTGGAGGCCGCCGCCGGGCCTACCGGCCCGAGGACCGACACTGCGGGAGCGCTCACGGCCAGCACAAGACCTGCCGCTAAGGCACGCCCTCGACCACGGGCCCTGTGCCTTCTCCATCGCCCGCCCACCATCTCCGCGGGAACAGAGCCGGGCGAAGCTCCGGCCATTAGATCAGCCATGCGATATGCCCCTCATGATCGACGCAGCCATGGGTGTTCGCTGCGGTTCGTCCTCGTCGTCACTGGACCGGCCGTCCACCCATGATCTATCACGCCTAGGACCGATATGCGGTTTACATGACGTGTAGGCGAGTTACGACCAATCGTCGGTTTTGTAGCGCAGTGACGGTGAATTCGTCGCCGCGAGGTGTTCGCGCAGGCTTTCGCGGGGAGCTCCAAGCCGGGTGGCAACAGCTACGAGGAGGCGGGGGCAGGCCAGGGGACGGACCGCTCGAGACATCTCGCCGCAGGTCGTGAGCGTGATCGCCGTGCCATTAGCGTGCCATTAAGGGCGGTCGACAGGGGGCACTCACGGTCACTCGTGGACTGGTTGTCGCCCAGGTCGCGGCCGTTTCCCCCGAAGAGCAGACCGATTTGCACGCAGGATGTCAGGAGTTCGAATCTCCTAGGCTCCACCCGTACGAAAGCCCAGGTCAGGATTGTGTCCACCGACCTGGGCTTTGATCTTTTTTCGGCCCTGTCGCCGTGCGTGCTTGATCAGCATGTCGAGTCGCCGTCGTCGGTCAGGGGCAGAGTCTGGTGCGTGATGCCTCATCGTGGGCGGGTGACGGGGACCACTGCGAGCAGGTGGTCGAGACCCTTGAAGTCCTTGGGGTTGCAGGTATAAAGAGGCAGCCGGTTGGCGATGGCCACGCAAGCGATCATCAAGTCTGCTGTTCGGGGACGAGGTTTGCGACCCAAGGCGATGACAGCGGTCCAGAGCTGGCCATACTCGCGTGCGGCGGTGTCGTCAATGGGCAGGGGATCGAACTCGGCCTCAACGGTCTGAAGGATCTTCATTCGCTGGGCTAGCTCCTGTGGGCCGGACGCTACCAACACGCCGCCAGACAGTTCGGCGGTGGTGATGGCGCTGATCATCATCTCGCCGGGCAGCTCGTCGGGTCGATTCCCGCCCGCAGGATGAGGATGTTGGTGTCGAGCAGTCCTTGAGGGTAGGTCATTCCTCGTCCTGCGCGAACGCGCCTCTGCCGTAGGCGCGGTCGTAGGGGTCGTAGAGATCGTCGTTGACGTGATGATCCATGTCTTCGCGGTACTTCCGGTCGTCCAGCAGAGGCATCCCTCGGGAAACAGCGGCGAACTCTGCCCGAGAGACGGCACGGCGCCGACGACGGAGGGGGACCAGGTCGCCGATGTGGTGGCCGTTGCGCGTTACGGCATATCGCTCTCCCCGCTCTAAACCGTCCATGATCTCGGCTGACCGGTTGCGTAGATCACGCTGTGAGATCTGGTGCGAGGGGTCGGGTTCGGGAGCACTCACTCCTCAAAAGTACAACCGAGTGCTATCAAGTGCTACGACGTAGCACGGAGGTGGTTTCTGTGGGAGGAGGAGCGGCTTGAGGTTGCCATCGCGGGATCGTCCTGGGGCTCTGGCAGGCGCCCAGCGACTATGGCCTCCTGCAAATCAACGGCGTTATTCGGGCTCCTTCAAGACGGTCAAGAGGTTGCCCGTGCGTTTGTCTTGCTGTTCGACCCAATCTCTTTCCTTCTGCGGCGATTCCCTCGAGAACGTGAAGGGTGTGGGAAAGGCCGGCTGCGTCCAGTGTCACTTCGGACACCGCTCCTACGATCTTTGTCTGCTGCGGCTCCGCTTTCCACCGAAGTCTCATCTAGCCGATGAGGGCCTCGGTGATCTGACGGGTGGTCTGCGCGGCGACCCTCGGGTTGACGGCGGCATAGGCGGTGTAGGCGTTCAGGCCGGTGGCAAGGGCCCAGCCGCGACCCCGGGTCCAGGTGGCGTCGTCTACATCGAGCGTGGCGCGAAAGGTGGCCCGGCTGTCGGCCGACATCAGGGTGAAAGCGATGGTCAGATCACAGGCCGGATCGCCGATGCCAAGCCCGCCGAAGTCGATGACCGCGCTGAGACGGCCGTCGACGGTCAGCAGATTGCCCGTGTGGAAGTCGCCGTGGAACCAGACCGGAGGGCGATCCCATCCGGGGGCGCTCACGGCCGCGTTCCACAGTTCGGTCATGGCGGTGGTGTCGAACACGCCGTCGGCCTGTGCGATGGCGGCCCGCGTCGCGCGATCCCGGCCCGCCAACGGCTGGTCGGCGAGGCCCTCGCGGGCCTCCATGCCCCGAACGTCCTCGGACCTGAACTGCTGAAGGGCGGCTAGGAATTCCGCCAGTTGAACGGCGGCCGCGGACGAGTCGGCCAGTGCCTCGACAGTCGCCACCTCGCCCTCCAGCCAGCGGGACACCGCCCACCGCCACGGATAGCCGAAGTCGGGCTCACCCACTCACACCGGTACCGGGATGGCCAGGGGCAGTCGCGGGGCAAGCCGGGGCAGCCACTCAAGTTCCTTCTCGGCCTGTCCGATGGCGCCGGCGTGGCGGGGCAGCCGGACGGACAGTTGCTCGCCCAGCCGATAGATCACATGGTCCGAGCCCGCCGGATCGAGCAGCTCCAGAGGCAACGCGGCCCACTGTGGGAACTGCGTATCGACCAGCCTCCTGACCAGTGCGGCATTGATCGTGGGGCGGGTGTCCGCGGTTCTCACGGTTGCCAAGAGCAACTCCTGCGATCGGCCCGCGCCGTGTGGCGGGCGGCTGGGCTATCACAGTGCACTGTGGCTTGCCTGTCGAGCGGATTTCCCCCGGCCGGACCGGCTGCCGGTTAATCCGTGACTTATCGAACTCGGAGAGCGTAGGGACACCCATATCGGTACGCCGCAGGCGCATTTCCTCAGCACCAATCGTGGGGGATCCCACTTCGCCATCTAGAACCGTAAATACGCATCAGGTGCCGCGACTACTCCTGCCCCTTTGATCATCATTTGTTACTTCCATGCCATACGCTCCCCAATACCAACCGCGCCCCGGCGCCTCACCGCTTGTCGGAGGTCACGTCCGGGCATCGCGCGGTGCTCTCAGCTCCCGGTCAGCCACCGGGTTTCCTCGTGGGGGTAACAGACACTGTGCACACGCGCAGCATTCCGACCGCGACAGTGCTCGCGGTCCTCCTCGGCTCGACGGTCCTGAGCGTCGCGGGGGCCGGGTCCGCCTCGGCCTCCTCCCTCGTCGCCTCGCCCGGCGGCATCGTCGCGGACGGCGCCCTGAAGCGGGTGTTCGTCGGCGACCGCTCGGGCGGGAAGGTCCTCGCCGCCGACTACAGCGGCGCCCTCGTCGACACGGTGAGCGGCGTCAGCGGGGTCTCCGGTTTGGCGCTGTCCGACGACGGCGCCACCCTGTACGCGGCCGCGGAGGGCAGCCACGAGATCGTGGCCCTCGATGCTGCCACGCTCAACGTCAAGCGCCGCTACGCCGTCGCCACAAACAGGGGCCCGCGCTACGTCGCCGTCGCCGGCGGCAAGGTCTGGTTCACGTACGGCGACCAGTGGGACGGCAACCTGGGCGCGGTGGACCCGGCGAGCGGGACCGACCCGGTGACGCTCAGCCAGTTCCAGGGCGTCTGGGGCCCGGCGCTCCTTGACACCGACCCATCCGCTCCGGGGCTACTGGCCATCGGCGAGACCGGTCTGACCACGGATTCGATGGCCGTCGTCGACGTCTCCGGCGCAACCCCGCAACTGGTCGCCTGGCACCAGGGCGACTACACACTGAACGACGGAATCTCCGATATCGACCTGGTGCCCGGCGTCTCGCAGGTGCTGGTCAATGGCACACAGCGGAACGCCTTTGCAGCCGGGAAGTTCACCGCCGCCGGATCCTACCCCTCCGGCCAGCGCGCCGACATCGCCGCGAACGGGCTCGTCGCCCAGATAAGAGGCGGGGAGGTGGCGGTCTACCGGCCCAACGCCCCCCAGCCGGTCCGCACCTACACCCTCGCCACGTCCGCCCTGACGTGGGCCCCGGACTCCTCACGCCTCTTCGCCCTCGTGGGGACGAGCGGCGGCTACAGCCTTCAGGCGCTCACCCAGCCGACCACGAACGTCCCGATCCTGACGGTGAACGCCCCTGCGAAGGCCTCTCGCGCAAAGTCGCTCACCGTGACGGGCAAGCTGTCGTCGACCGTGCCGCTGCCGAACGGTGTCCCGCTTCAGGTCACCCGCACCGACCTTGAGTCGCCGAACGGCAAGGCGCTGCCTTCCGTCACCGTGCGGGCGGGCGGCGTCTACAGCTTCACCGACATCCCGCTGGCCGGCGGAAAGGTGAAGTACACCGTCAGGTACGCGGGCGACGCCACCCACTCGGCCATCTCCGCCTCCGACACCGTCGACGTCTCCCGGGACGCCACCAGCCTGACGGTGAACAGGAACGGCGGCGTCTACGCGTACGGCAGCAAGGTGAAGTTCACCGCCCACCTCGGCAAGACGTACAAGAACCGGACGCTGTCGCTCTACGCGGACACCGCGGGCGACAACAAGGCCAAGTACCTCGTCAAGACCGGCAGGGTCGACAGCAAGGGCAATCTGTCGGTCACCCTGACGCTTGCGCGCGACACCGTCGTGTCCGCGAGTTACTCCGGTGACTCTCGGACCGCCTCGAAGGCGGCGAAGAGCTCGGTGGGTACGAAGGTCAAGGTGTCGCTGAGCCTCAGCCGCTACTACAGTAAGGCCACGGTCCGCGGGCAGGTCAGGTACTACTTCCGGAAGAAGACCAACCCGCTCTTCACGACCACGATGACGGCCTATCCCGGCCGCTCGCAGAGGCTGCAGCTGCAGGTGTACTACAAGGGCGCCTGGCGGTCGTCGGGATCCCAGTACTTCACGCTCAGCTCCAAGGGCAAGTCGGTGGTGCAACTGACCGGCACGCATCAGGTCGGCTACTTGATGCGCATTCGGTCGGGCTACATCAACGCCTCCTCCGGGGACACCGTGAACGCGACCACGTACAGCTCCTGGAAGTACTTCACCTTCACCAAGTGAGGCCGCCCGTCCCCGCAGGCCTGGTTCGTCTGATGACGCGCCGGGCCTCGGGTTAATTCGAGGAGCACTCCACACATTCGAAAGCCCAGGTCAGGGTTGTATCCACTGACCTGGGCTTTGATCTTCATTCGGACTTCCTGCCGCTTTCAGGTGCGGTGGAGCCGTAGAGCCAAGGCACAAACGGTCCGGCTGTTTCGCTGGCCGTGGGTGCCGCATCGTTCGGGATGGGGCAGCGGCCGAGATGTGCATCACCATTGCCTCGATCCCGCTCCGGACCGGTAGCCACCTCAGTCGGAGGTGATGCGCACATCGCCGGGTCCGATGCCGTTGAGGTAGGCGAGGACGGCCAGCACCCGTCGGTTGGTGTCGTTTGAGGAAGCGAGGTCGAGCTTGGCGAAGATCGTGGTGGTGTACTTGCTCACCGAGCCTTCGCTGAGGAAGAGTTGTTGGGCGATGGTGGCATTGGAATAGCCCTCGGCCATCAGGGCCAGCACGTCGAGCTCGCGCGGGTTCAGGCGGCTCAGTGTGCTCTCGCGCCCCGTGCCGGCCAGCAGTTGCGAGATCACCTCGGGGTCCATGGCGGTGCCCCCGGCGGCGACACGCCGCACCGCGTCGACGAACTGCTCGGCGTTGAAGACACGGTCTTTGAGCAGGTAGCCGACCCCGCCCGTGCCGTCGGCGAGCAGTTCGCGGGCGTAGAGCTGCTGGACGTACTGCGAGAGCACCAGCACCGGCAGGCCGGGCATCTCCCGGCGGGCTTCCAGCGCGACTCGCAGTCCCTCATCGGTGAAGGTGGGCGGCAGCCGCACGTCAACCACGGCCACGTCGGGGCGGTGCTCGGCCAGGGCGTCGGTGAGCTCGGGGCCGCTCTCCACGGCCGCGACGACCTCGAGGCCGTGGGCCTGCAGGAGCCGGGACAGCCCGTCTCTCAGGAGGTAGAGGTCCTCGGCGAGGACAACGCGCACGGGATCTCCATCGTCAGTTCGGTGGGACCGCCACGGGGGCTGTCCACGATCACGTTACCGTCGAAGACGCTGAGCCTGCGCTGCAGCCCCCGCAGGCCCGAGCCGCGCGAGGGGTCGGCGCCGCCCTGGCCGTCGTCGCGCACGACGATGCGCAGCAACTTGCCGTCGTGCCGTATCTCCACCTGCGCGTGACGAGCGGAGGCGTGCCGGACCGCGTTGGTGAGCGCCTCGGACACCGCGAAGTAGGCGGCGGACTCGAGCGGCGGCTCCGGTCTGCCGGACAGATCCGCCTGCACGGTTACGTCCAGCGGGTTCTCCAGGGCCATCAGGCGCAGCGCGTCGCCGAGGCCGCGTTCGGCCAGCACCGGCGGGTAGATGCCGTGCACCAGGTCACGCAGCTCACGCAGCGCGGCGGCCGAACTCTCGCGGGCCTCCACGAGGAGCGGGGCGACGGCTGCGGGGTCGGTGCGCAGCAACTGTTCGGCCGCGCCGAGCGTCATGCCGATCGCCACCAGCCTGGCCTGGGCGCCGTCGTGCAGGTCGCGCTCGATCCGGCGCAGCTCGGCGGCCTGCGCGTTGATCGCGTCGGTACGGGTCTCGGTGAGGCGCTCGACGCGGCGGGCGAGCCACGCCTGTCTGGTGGGGGCCAGCAGAGCGTGGGTCCAGCGCGCGTGCGCGCGCACGGCCGAGGGCGCCACGGCGACCCCTAAGAGCACGGTGGCCGCCCCGACCAGCGTGGCGAGCAGAGCCGTGGTGGTGGAGCCGCCGTGGATGACGCCGTATCTCGCCAGCTCCGGCAGGGTGACGCCCTCCGATGGGAGCCACGGCAGCACCGCGCTCGCCAGCCCGTACGTGACCAGCGCGGCGGGCGCCAGCGCGAACACGCCGCCGACCACCGGATCGACCAGCAGCCAGAGCAGGTCGCGCCAGGTCGCGGGGTCGCGGAAGAACCAGTTCGTGTAGAGCGAGGCCTTGGCCACCCAGCGCGAGTGGTGGTAGTCGTAGCCGGTCCAGTACCACCCGTGCTCGACCTGCTGGAGGGCCGGGCGGAGCAGGTAAGGGCCCGGGATCTCGATGCCGCCCCAACGACCGGCCAGCCTACGGCTCAGCCCGGCGAGCCGGCGGCCGAGGACGAACATCATCAGCAGCGTCAGGGACACCACGCCGGCGTAGCCGTCGGCGACGACGAGAACCGGGAGCAGGGCTACCAGGGCCGCCACCGGCTTCAGACCCGCGAGCAGCAGACCGCGGATCAGTGCCACGCCGTGCGCGCGGGCCGGGGCCCAGATGTTCACCACAGCCCCAAGTGTGCCGTCCCGCGCGGAGGCGACCGTACCCACCTGGGCCCCGCGATCAAGTGGGTCCAGCCCCACCCGGGACGGTGGCTAACGGGATACCGGCAGCCGATGCCTGATCCGTAGCGTCGTCCACATCACCGCAACACACCGCGAAAGGTTCAGGACGATGACCGCTCAGCAGACCGCTCCCGCTGCCGTTCCCGCCTCCGTCACCGCTGGTCCCGCCGGGGCCGACGTCTTCGTCAGCCCTGTCCCGCTTGTCATTGATGCCCCGACGCGGTGGACCTTCACGCTGCTCCGGGCCAACGTCGGTCTCAGTGTGGCCTTTCTCGGTCTGGCGTTCCTGTTCCGCGACGGTCTCGACCCGGTGGTGTGGATCCGGGCGGCCGGGGTGCTGTTGCTGGCGCTGATGTCGCTGCGCTGGGCGGCCAGGATGCGTGACGGCGCCCGCTCGGCGTGGTTGCGCATGCTGTGGGTGTCGGTGGTCGGTCCGATCGGCATCGCCGCCCTGGTCCTGCTGCCCGGCCCGTACCCGATGTGGGCCCGTGTGGAGCAGGCCGTGCAGGGGTTGCTGCTGCTCGGCGTCGCCTGGAGCGTCACCCGTCCGCAGGTCCGTGCCCGGATCGTCAAGGCATCGGTGAAGAAGAAGGGCCGCTGAGCCGCCCCGGCCATAGGCCATTGGCGCAGCTCAGGCTGCTCAATAGGCGAGGTATCTTCCGCACCGCCGTGCCATTAAGGGCGGTAACCAGCGGGCACTCCCGGTCACTCGCGGGCTGCCTCGCGCCCAGGTCGCGCCCGTTTCCCCTGAAGGGCAGACCGATTTGCAAGCAGGATGTCAGGAGTTCGAATCTCCTAGGCTCCACCGCATGTCAAAGGCCACCTCCCATGATTGGGAAGTGGCCTTTTTGATCTCATACAGCAGCGAAATACAGCAACGACTACGACTCCAGGTGATAATCCAGCCCGCTAGGTCAGTAGTCTCCCCTCAGTGGTTGTCGTATTCGGCGACCAGGCGTTTCGGCGCCCGGTTGCGCCAGGCGTGCTCGATCAGCTCCTGCATGCGCTTCTCGGTGACCTTGGCCAGGTCGACGCGGAGGCCGACGAAGATCCGGCCGTTCCGCCACACCTCCTCGTAGACATCCGGCTCATCCGTGGCCGCCGTCTTGGCCTGGGCCTGGCCGACGCACACGATCGCGTGCGCGTCGCCCTTCTCCAGGTGAGCGAGGAGCTTGTCCGCGACGCGGAAGCCGGGTAGCCGGAAGTGCGTCTTTTCCTCGACGTCCGGCAGGGCCATCGCGTAGCCGCGGATGTCGTCCAGCGTGATCATGGATGGGCTCCTCTGGTCGTCTTCAGCGGTTGAACCGTGCTCGGGCATTCCACCGTGAGGGCTGTTGACGACCAAGGGTGCTGAGCCCTCTGTGAGGTAAGCATGGTCGGGGTAGAACTCGATGTGGAGATGGCCGCCATCATTGCTTTCTGCTATGGCCAGGATGTTGTCAGCGAAGAGCTTGAGAGTGCCGCGGGCGCCGGCAATGGACAGGGATCGGCTCTCAGGGGCGGCGGCAACAAGGACTGATTGACCATCCACCGTGTGGACACGTACGTATGTGAGCACGGTTTGGCCGGCCATGGTGTCGGGAGTGATCTCGGCGGCCATCGAGCCCGAGCCACGGGTCAACAGGTCGGCGAGGTACCTGAGGGTGGCACGATCGGCAGACAAGTCGATCTCGCCGGTTGAGGTGGAAAACAAGATCTTCATGCTGTCCCTGGGAATGATGGCTCCGAACACGTTCCCATAGCCGCCATGGGCTGCATACAGCAGCCGGGATACAGCAACGCCGCCGCACATTGCCATCCTTCACCGGCCGTCAACTGCCTACTGAGCAGGGTGAGGAGCCCTCTACCTCGTGACTGGCGCTGGGATCTTGCCCTTCTTCTCGGCCTCCACCTGGGCGCTCAACGCATCGGCGAGCTTCCGGTCGGCGTCGCGCGTGGCGGGCTGGTAGATCATCGCGGCCCGGTCGCTGTCGTGGCCCATGCATGCCTTGAGGGCGGCGAGGCTCGCACCCGAATGTGCGGCGAGCGCGTTCTCTGCTAGTCCTTGGGCACGGCGCCGATCCTGTTCACCCAGCCTTGGCGTTCGAGGGAGACGTAGTCGCCGGTGCTGTGCTCCGCCGGGGTGCCGGGGGGGCCGCCGGGCAGTACCTCCTTGTCGAGGATTTGGGCTGTAGCCGGGTCGACCACCAGCCGCGACGTAGTGCCGTCCGTGGCGCAGTAGGCGCTGATGGCCATGCCGGTCCTGCCCTGTCGGTCTGTGATCTGTCCGGTGACTTTGACGGACGGGCTGTCCGCGAGGATTTGGTAGAGCGCCGCCCGGGTGCCGGGGGTGGTCGGAGCCATGAACAGGCCCCAAGCGCTGAAGTAGACGTACTCGCCGAAATCAGTGGAGGCGGCGCATCCGCCGACACGGTTCTTGACGTCCTCCTGCCACAGCTTCCGCAGGTACGCCTCGAGACCGTTCCTGGTCGCAGGCAACTTCGGTATCGTCTTCCACTCGATCTCGTGGCTGCCGATTTGGGGGTTCACCAGATGCGAGTCCCTGTCATACGTGGTCGTGATCGGCTTGGAAGCCGTCGTGCCGCCGTTGACGCCGAGTGGCCGCGAGCCCGCCGCTCGCCAGGCGGCCTTGTCCTTCTTGGTGGGGAAGGTGAGCTCGATGTCCAGCGGGCCATGCGCACGGAACCGCATGCCGGTCCCTCCCGGCAGAGTGCATTGCCATTCCTCGATACTGCTCGCAGTCCGGGCCTGAAACGTCCAACGGAAGCGCTTGTCCGCGGGCGTCGGGACGCCTGGGCCGGGCTTGAAGGGCATGAAGTCCACCCACACTCGTGTCCGGGTGTACCAGCAGGTCCCGTGGGTGGCGGGTTGCCTGGCGGCTGTCTCCGCGCTGGCCAGCAGGAACGCGCGGCTATCGATCGCCTCGCTGCCTCGAACAGTGCCATTCCGGGCGGCGCTGTCGTCGCGGGTGCCCGGGTTGCCTCCAAACAGCACTCCCACGGCCATCACCACCGCCGCTGTCACCACCGCAGTCGCTCCGGCGGCGAAGGCCAGCCGCCGGGCCGGCCGATACTCCCGCACCTGGCTCGAATGTGGGGAAGATGTGCCGGCACGCGCACGGACCAGCCCTATGTCGGGACGTCGTTCGTAGGCAGCATCGGCGAGTTCATCGACCATCACAGGCTTCAGGGCATCGATCACGCTGTTGAGTTCGTCGTTCTTCACGGCTTCTCCGGGATGGCTCGAGGGCGAGGAGCGCGTTCGAGCGTCTCCATGCCGAGTTCGTGGGAAGCGTCTAGTGCCATGGCCAGCCGACGGCGTCCGCGATGCAGCCGGACGAGGAAGGCGGCGCGAGAGCAGCCGGCGACGCGGGCCGCATCGGCGGGCTCGAGCCCGTGCCAGGCGGTCAGGGTGACAGCCTCCGCCTCTTTGGAGGACAAAGTGCGGAGGGCGGCCAGCGCATGATCGCGGGCCACGACGTGGTCGGCGGCATCCCAGCTGTGCCGGTCGGCGTCAGTTGTCAGGTCAGCCAGCCGGTTGGCCAGGCGGCGCGCCTGGCCGGCTGCGCCGTACGACTGGCGGACGAGATTCCTGGCCACGCCCAGCAGCCAGGGAAGCGCTCGCTCGGGAACCTCGTCGATCTTCCGCCACGCAGTGGTGAACACCTCGTTGGTGGCGTCTTCGGCGGCATGGGGCGCGACCTGCAGCACGAGGTAGCCGAAGACGTTGCGGTAATAGGTCTCGTAGAGACGGGTGAATCGGACCTCTTGCTCGTCCACGCCACCTCCTCTCTTCTCGGGGCAGATACGCCAAGAAGTCGGAGAACGCGTCACCGGATTACACGAGAGGTCGAAAATTCTTCGCGAGCCCTGCCCATACGGGCCATCTGAGGTAGTCGGCACAGATCGTGCCACGAAACACCGAGATCCAGCATTGTCAGACCGGGAGGGCCCAACCAGGGCACACGACACTGTGATCAGCGACGAAATGTTGGGCCCCATCGAGCCACACCGGTTCAGGTGGGTTCGTCACCGCTGCTGCCGGAAGCGGACATACATCTCCACCAGAATGATCACTGCCATGAGCCCGTCGAGAACCATGAATCCGTACCAGTAGCTGTTCGGGATGCGGGACCCGGAAATTAAGAGCAGCGCTCCGGGGCCGGTCCACCCAAGCAGGATCAATGCGAAACCACGGGCGATTCTGCGCATAACAGGCAGCGGAGTCGACACGCCGCATACTGTTCCACGCAGTGCTTCCTGTCAGCAATCAACCGTTGGCGACGGGGCTGTCAGTCACAGACACGGCCACGAATCCAGTTGATCGCCAAGCTGCTCTAGCGTCGCCGGTGTTGTCTCTTCTTCGCTCAGTTACGGGGAGGACGGGCCCGGAGAAAGCGGGCAGACCTTGCTCGGGGATGTCGTACGACCAGCGGCCTGGCTGTGGGTCGAACGAGACGGCAGCCTCCCGCGTCGGGGCCCAGCATGCGGCGGCATGACCGCTACATGGGAGACTTCAGGGCTGTGACGTCCGTGCTCGACCTCGCCGGAATCTTCGTTTTCGCCCTCTCTGGAGCGCTGCAGGGCGTGCGCAAACGGTTCGACGTGGTCGGCATGGCGGTGCTCGCGTTCTTCACCGCCGTCGGCGGCGGCGTAATGCGTGACCTGTTCATCGGCGTGCAGCCCGCCGCGTTCCGGGATGCGGGATATCTCCTCGTGCCGGTCGTGGCCACCGTGATCGCCTTCTTCTGGCATCCGCAGGTCGAGCGGGCGATGCCTGGGGTGCTGGTCTTCGACGCGGCGGGCCTCGGCCTGTTCTGCGCGGTCGGGACCACCAAGGCGTTGTACTACGGCCTCGCGCCGTTGCACGCCGTACTCCTCGGGGTCTGCACAGCGGTCGGAGGCGGCGTCATCCGCGACGTCCTGTCCGGCGAGATGCCGACCCTGCTTTACGACCGCCAGCTTTATGCCGTGCCGGCGATGCTCGGCTCGACGGCTATGGCCGTGCTGTACACGCTGGGCGTCCGGGGGTTCGTCGCCACCTTGTCTTCGGCCGTGCTCGCATTCACGTTCCGTATTCTCGCCATGCGGTACGGCTGGCGCGCCCCCCTGGCCAGGGGCATCAGCGGGCTCTCGCGGTGATGCGCCGGCGCCTCCTGTGAGGGTTGATGTGCGGGCGTGGGGTTGTCAGTTACTCCGCCGGAGGAGCTGACGTTCCGGAAGGTGTCAATCATCTACGGCGTCGAGTCGCCACCGTGCTGCTTTGACCAGGTCCGGACGCGGGTGAGGCGTGAGCCACTGTCACATTCTGGATGGCTCCCCCGTCTGGGAGGGCATGACCAATACTTTTCTCGCGACCGGCGGCACTGGGTGGCTCGGCGCGCTGGATCGTGTACGGAACACCCGACTGCTCCACGATCCGGTCTGCGGCCAATTTGATCCGGTAGTGGCTTTCGGTGTCTTCCGGGCCGGTTACCACCAGGCACCCGGCCACGCCGACGGTCGGATCACCCTCGCCGGCTACCCCGCGGCCCGCTCGGACAACCGGACCCCTTCGGATTGCGGGCAGCGATGAGGACGTGGACAAGGGCACTCGTCGTTGTGCTCGCCGTGTTGACCGCCACCCTCGGTGTGTGGGCCGGATTCGCGCCAGTGTCCTTCTACCAGGACGGCCCCCTGCCCTTCGTGGACACGGGCTGGGTGGCGATGCTGCCGCCGTACAACGAACACTTGGTACGGGACTACGGCTTCATGAACCTCGGGATGACCGTGGTCTTCGTGGTGGCCGCGATCAGGTTGACTCCGGCGTTGGTCCGTACCAGCACGGCCGCGCTGTTCGTGTTCGCCGTACCGCACACGCTGTTTCACAGCTCCCACCTCGACCACTTGAGTGCCGCTGAGGCGGCCATCCAGACGATCTCCATCGTGGTGCCGACCATCGTTCTACCCGCTGTCGTGTTCCTGATGGCCAGTGGGCTCAGGCAGGCGGAGATCAAAGCGTGATTCCCATGGATCCGTGGAGGAGGGGGAGTCACTCCGCCGCTGCCTACGCTTCGCGGTGGTGGAGCCGGTACAACGCCGATAGGTGGTTCGTCGAGGGAATCGAGAACTAGCAGCCGCGATGTCCGGCGATCACCCTCGGATAACTGGTGATCGCCGGACGGTACGCCCTCAGCAGCAGGACGACGCGGCCGCGGGCGCCTGGTCGGTGGTGTCGGACGGGGCGCAGCAGACGGAGCCGGTTTCCTTGGACAGGCTGTCGGCGTCGGCCTTGACCACGTAGACCTCCCACGGTTCGCTGCCGGGGCCGGTTACCCACACCTTGTCCTGTACGGCGTAACAGCAGGTGGTGTCGTTCTCTTCGAAGGTCGCCAGCCCGGCCTGCTTGAGCCGTTCGGTCGCGGCGGTGACCTGGTCGGTGTCTTCGACCTCGACGCCGAGGTGATCCATCCGGGTTGGCTCGTCGCCCTCGCCTTCGAGGAGTACGAGCTTCAGTGGGGGCTCGGTGATGGCGAAGTTGGCGTAACCGGGCCGGCGCTTGGCCGGTTCGACGCCGAACAGCTTGGAGTAGAACGCGACGGAGCCTTCCAGGTCGGCGACCCGGAGAGCGAGCTGAACACGGGACATGGCGTTTCTCCTCACGGTGAGAGGGGCTGACGGGGGCCAGGTCAAAGGCGGCCGAGGCGGGCCGCGAGGGCAGAAGTGCGAGCCCGATCAAGCCGGGCGTCGCTACGGCAGGTGGCATCGCAGACCTCGCCGGTGGCCTCGTTGAAGGTCACCGGATCACGCATCGGGCGCGTCCGGCCGGTGGGTCTGCGGATCAGGGCAGACAGTCGATGGGCCATCACGGCACCTCCTGTTTAGATGACTGTCTAAGTAGCGTTCCGGCCTCAGCTTGCACCTGTGCATAGATTGCTGTCAAATTAGAGATGTGTCGAAGCAAGAGTTGCCGATCGTGGATGTCACCGCCGCCGAGTGCTGCGCGCCGCTCGTGTGCGAGCCGTTGAACGAGGCCGAGGCGACGGAGCTGGCTCCGCTGTTCAAGGCGATCGCCGACCCCGTGCGGTTGCGCCTGCTGTCGTTGATCGCCTGCCATGAGGGCGGCGAGGCGTGCGTCTGTGACCTGACCGTCGCGTTCGACCTGACGGCACCGACGATCAGCCACCACCTCAAGGTGCTCAAGCAGGCTGGCCTCATCGACTCCGAACGCCGCGGCACCTGGGTCTACTACTGGATCAACCCGGGCGTCCTGGCCCGGATGTCGGCCCTTCTCGGCCCAGCGTCCGCCCTGGCCGGCACCTCGGCATGAGCACTAGCGGCGCTCCCGGTCTGGCCCGGCGGGCTTTCGCCGAGTTCCTCGGTACAGGCCTGCTGGTCACAGTCGTGATTGGGTCCGGGATCATGGCCGTCCGGTTGTCGCCCGACGTCGGCGTGCAGCTCCTTGCCAACAGCGCAGCGACGGCAGCCGCGTTGCCGGTCATCATCGTGTTGGTGGGTCCGGTCTCCGGGGCGCACCTGAACCCGATGGTGTCCCTGGTCGACTGGCTACTCGGCCGCAGGAATCGGGCGGGGATCACCGCGCGGTGTGTGGCCGTCTATCTCCCCGCACAGATGATCGGCGGGATCGCCGGCGCGATGCTCGCCAACGCGATGTTCGATCTGCCCGCCGTGAGCGCCTCCACCCATGACCGATCATCACCCACGTTATGGCTGGGAGAGATCGTCGCGACAGCGGGTCTGATCGCTGTGGTGATCACCCTGCCGCGCCAGGGGCGCGCACATCTGGCTCCTCCGATCATCGGCGCCTACATCGGGGCCGCCTACTGGTTCACCAGCTCGACCAGCTTCGCCAACCCCGCGGTGACGATCGCCCGCGGCTTCACCGACACCTTCGCCGGGATCGCCCCCGCCTCCATCCCGGGATTCCTCGCCGCCCAACTCATCGGCGCAGCCCTCGGTACGGCGATCGCCACGGCCCTTTATCCCGCGCGGGCCGCCACGGCCGGCCCTGAACCGGCCGCCCATCCTCGGCCTGTCGCGCCCGAGGTTTCCGATGCCCGGGCCGTCTGACCTCCGTGACACCGTTCGGTTCGCCGACGACCGGCTACGCGCCACCGCCCAAGTCCAAGGAGCACTTGTGTCCGATATCCCCGAGGTGCTGTTCGTCTGCGTGCACAACGCGGGACGTTCCCAGATGGCCGCCGCCCTGCTCGACCACCACGCCCACGGCAAGGTCCGTGTCCGATCCGCAGGATCTGCGCCCGCCGACACGATCAATCCCGCCGTCGTCCAGGTCATGGAGGAACTCGGCCTCGATCTGACCAAGGAGTTCCCCAAGCCGCTGACCACCGAGGCGGTCGAGGCCGCCGACGTCGTCATCACCATGGGTTGCGGCGACGCCTGCCCGATCTTCCCCGGCAAGCGCTACCTGGACTGGAGCCTCGACGACCCCGCCGGCAAGCCGGTCGACCAAGTCCGCCCGATCCGCGATGAGATCGACAAGCGGGTGCGCGAACTCCTCGCTGAACTCGTGCCCGCGCACTGACCGCACCGCCGGACCTTGCGGTTCGCCGGCCTGGCACCGATCAGTCTGGCGGACCTCTCCTGGTAAGAGGCTTCCCTGAACCCAGTTTCATCGTTTATCGTCGATGAACGATGAATGAGGGAACCGGGCCACTCGACCGGGCCGCCGCAACGAAGTACGCCTCGTGGTTCAAGGCGTTGGCCGACGCCACGCGCATCCAGATCGTCACGCTGCTCGCCCGCCGCCAGACGCCCCTGTCGGTCAAAGAGATCGTCGAGGCGGTCGACGTCGGGCAGTCGACCGTGTCCGCGCATTTGAAGGTGCTGGCCGAGGTGGGATTCGTCCTGGTCGAGCGTCGCGGCACGTCCAGCCTGTATGAGATCAACAAAGCGTGCATCGGGGCCTTCCCCACAGCCGCCGACGTGGTCATGGGCCATCCCGTTCCCCCGCCAGGCCGCGCCTGTTGACCGGAGGACACATGCCTGAAGACGCCGACAAGGTCCGAGCAAGCATCGTCGAACGCTACGGCCGGCTCGCCCGCGCCGCCCAAGCCCAACTCCAGATCACCGACTGCGGACCACAACAGTTCAACGACGGCGGCTTCGGAGCCGCCGCCTACGACGACACCACGAACCTCCCGGCCGGCGCGGTTCGGGCCAGCCTGGGATGCGGCAACCCCGTCGCCGTCGCCGACCTCCAACCAGGGGAAACCGTCCTCGATCTCGGCTCAGGCGGAGGGATCGACGTCCTCCTATCGGCCCGCAGGGTCGGCCCCACCGGCAAGGCGTACGGCCTCGACGCCACTCCCGACATGCTCACCCTCGCCAGAGCCAACGCCGCAGAAGCCGGAGCCGTCAACGTCGAGTTCCTGCATGGCCACATCGAGGACATCCCGCTTCCCGACGCCTCGATCGACGTGATCATCTCCAACTGTGTGATCAACCTGTCCGCCGACAAGCCACGCGTCCTGGCCGAGGCCTTCCGCGTCCTCAAGCCTGGCGGCAGGCTCGGCATCAGCGATGTCATCGCCGACGACGGGATCGACCCCGCACAGCGCGCCGACGCCGAACAATACGTCGGCTGCACCGTCGGCACCCTCACAGAAACCGAATACCGCACACAGTTGGCCGCAGTCGGATTCACCACCTGCACGATCACGCGCACCCAGACCGCAGCCGAAGGCCTGCACTCAGCGATCATCCAGGCGACCAAGCCGACCGCACCGCCCGGGACCCTCATCCGCCCGATGAGGACCGACGACGCCGCCCAGGTCCTCGCCATCTACCAGGCCGGCCTCGACACAGGCGACGCGAGCTTTGAAACCGTCGCTCCCACCTGGGAGGCGTTCGACCGCGCCAAGCTGCCCCGTCACCGGCACGTCGCCGTCGACCCGTCCACTGGACGAATATTTGGCTGGGTCGCCGCCAGTGCCGTCTCCGACCGATGTGTCTACGCCGGAGTGGTCGAGCACTCCGTTTACGTCCACCCCGATCACGTCGGCCGCGGAATCGGAGCCGCACTCCTGAATGCGCTCATCCAGTCCACCGAGACCGCAGGTATCTGGACCATCCAATCCGGGATCTTCCCCGAGAACACCGCGAGTCTCCGTCTCCACGAGAAGGCCGGATTCCGCACCGTCGGCACCCGACAGCGCATCGGCCGCCATCACGACCGCTGGCGTGACGTCGTCTTCATCGAGCGCCGCAGCACTGTCGCGGGGCCCGAGTAACTCGGTCGCACGTTCGCCTGACCATCCCCGCTGCTCCCAGCCGAGACCGGAAGAGTCGAGTTCGATCCGGATCGGCCACCAGGCGTCCACACACATCAGTTGCGGAAAAGGGGCGCCCCCTCCCCTCAGAGAGGTCAGGGGGCGCCTGATGACGGTCGACCTGGACGCCGTCAGCCGTGTAGCCCGGCGGCCTGCAGATGCTTGATGAAGGCAGGGTTATTGAGATGGCGTTGCTTCACCTGCTCCACGAAGGAGTCGATGCCGCCCAGCTTCTTGCGGACCTTGTCCCCGTTGCCCCCTGTGGCGACGACGCCGGTGAAGTTCTCGTTCTTACTCCGAACGATGCCGCCCGAGGTTGATGAGCTCTTAGTCCTAGTCTTGGTCACCTTCACGGGCACTTGCACGTGGCGCCCGAATGCCACTCCTTCGGGACCGGCCCCGGCGGGGAAGTGGATGGTGTCGTCGACGGTGTTGTTGGCGACATTGATCACCGACACCGTGTCGCTGTCGTGATCGGCCACGTAGACCTGGGTGCCGTTGATGTTGATCCACATCCCCCTGGGACCGGTTCCGACGGGGATGGTGGCGACGACGGTGTCGTTGGCGACGCTGATCTTCGAGACGGTGTTGCTGCCGTTGTTGGTGACGTAGGTGAAGGCGCTGTCCGGCGTGATCGACAGCCAGGTCGGACCCATCCCGACGGGGATGTTGGCTACTACCTTGTCCAACGTGGTGTCGATCTTCGAGACGGTCTTGTTGCCGTTGTCGGCGACGTAGACGAAGGCGCCGTTCGGCGTGATCTTCACCCCCCGAGGAGCGCTCTTGTCGGGGAGGGTGATGGTGGCGACGACGGTGTTGTCGGCGACGCTGATCTTCGAGACGGTGTTGAGGCCGCTGTTGGAGACGTAGGCGAAGGCGCCGTTCGGCGTGACCGCCACTGACTCGGAAGCGGCCCCCAGGGGGAGGGTGATGGTGGCGACGATGGTGTTGTCGGCGACGCTGATCTTCGAGACGGTGTTGTTGCCCTTATTGGTGGAGTAGATGAAGCGGCTGTCCGGCGTGATCCCCACTCCGTTGGGCTGGGCCCCGGCAGGGAGGTGGATGACGGCGACGATTCTGTTGGTGAAGGTGTCGATCTTCGTGAGGTTGTCGATGCCGGCGTTGGCCACGTAGTAGAAGTTGCCGTTCGGCGTGACCTCCGACCCGATCGTATTGGCCCCGGGAGGGAGGGGGATGGTGGCGACGATGGTGTTGGTCGTGGTGTTGAGCCGCGACACGGTGCTGTTGCCGTTGTTGTTGACGTAGGCGAATTCTCCCGGCACGGGCGTCTGCTGGGCCAGAGCAGGCCCGGCCACTGCCGCCAGCGGCGCCAGCCCGATCGCGATGGCGGCCGCGGTCACCAAGGGCCGGATTCGGAATCGCCGCCCGCGCTCATGGCGTCTGCCGGTCAGCTCCGGACGACGATTCTGCGCTGTATTTCTCTGCCAACGCGCAAGCATGCGGATCTCCCAAGTCGATCGACGATGACAGGGCGGTTGTATGTCTGTGCGGCATTGCGCAATGGGAGGAGACGCGCCGACTTGTGTCCTTGTGGCCGGTAACTGGTCAGTGCATCGATGTAACGGCGGTTGGGTCATCCTGGGCCGAGACGAAGTTGACCACGGCTAGGGAACGTCGACCCTGAGGCACCGGATTCGTACTGGTCGCCGGCTACGCCGAGATGGTGAACACCCCTAGGCTCCATGAGAAGGCCGGATGCCGCATGTCGGCACCCGCCGACGCATCAGCCCCCGCGACCGCCGGCGTGACGTCGTCTTCACCGGTATCCCGGCTATCGCTTGGTGAGGGCCTTGCGGAGTTGTGCAGCCTGCTGCACTCGAACTTCGAAGGGAATCTCGATCTTGGCGGGGTCCGCGAGGATGAATCCGTCGCCGGGAGAACGAGGGATCGCATGGACGTGTAGGTGGAAAAGCGTCTGGCCTGGGATGTTGTCGTTCTGCAGGACCATGCTCCCGGGTGCTCCAAACGCCTCCCGAACAGCGGCGGTCACCTGGGCGACCACATCGAACAACTCGACCAAAAGATCGCGGGGGGCGGCATGAAGACTCGTCACGTGCGCAGTCGGAAGTACGAGACAGTGACCGAGGTTCTTCGCTCGCTGCCAGGGGACGGGCAGAACGAAGACGTTGGCGGTGCGGTAGGCGACGAGCTCACCCTCAACGTCACCGGCAGCGACGAGACAGAAAGGGCAGTTCATCCGTTGAATTCTCGTGTGCACGGACTAGCGCTTCCAACTGGATATCTCGTGGGTCGGCGGAGCTGTAGCCGATCAGCCGATCCGGTCGCTCAGGCCCAGCACCTTGACCCGCCCCACTTGGACGACGTCTGACAAAGCAGATCACACTGTCCAGGCCGGATCCCGACCGATGACGCCGAGCAGGCGGTCGAACTGTGGGGCGTCGTCCGGCACTGCCACCGGCGGCCCGAAGACACCGCGTTGCCTGCCCATCTCCACCATCTGGTCAGTGAAGTGCAGCGCCCGCGAGACGGCCTCGGGGTCCGGCTCGTACTCCTGACCGGTGGCCCTTGCCAGGTCCCAGCCGTGCACGACCATGTCGACGAGGTACATGTGGGCCAGCGCGGTCATCGGCAGGCCCATGGCGGGGCTGGTCCCCTCCCATGACTCGGGCCGCGACCACGCGGCCAGCGTGTCCTCCGCTCGCTCGGGGAAGTCGCCCGCGTAAGGTCCCTGCTCGACGCGCGGTCCCTTGCGACCAAACGACTCGAACATCTCCGCCACCCACTCGAGGTGGTTGATCAGGTCCTTGACGTCGAACTTCGCGCATGGCGTCGAGAACCCGAGCTGCTCCTGCCGCACGGCCCGCACCAATCTTGCGGTCCGGTCGGTGGCGCGCGTCATCAGCGGCATCATGTCTTCCATGGCCACCAGCGTGCCCCCTCTGCCCGAGGCGCGACTTGTAGAAACGCGACAGCGTGGCTGGGTCAACCCGTACGCGGGGCTCAAGGCCTTCGATTTCTTCCGGCAGGCGCCGTCGCCCGAGCTCGCGGCGTATGTGGAGCACTTCTGGGTCGTCACGTGGACCGATCTCGCCGAGCCGTACGAGCAGCGCATCGTCTCGCACCCCACCGTGAACATGACGATCACCCGGGACTTCCACCGGATCGCGGAAGTGATCAGGGGAGGGTTCTCCTATACGATGCGGGACAGCGGCCGCGTGCTCGGCACACGCTTTCGCCCCGGTGGCTTCCGGCCGTTGCTCGGCGGTCCGGTGTCCCAGCTGACCGGCCGGTTCGTGGAGATCGGCGAGATGTACGGCACAGCCGGTGTGACGCTTGTCGAGCAAGTCCTGGCTGAGCCCGACGCCCGGGCCGCCATCGCGCTCATCGAGAAGTTCCTGGTGAGTCTGGGGCCGAATCAGGATCCGCTGTCGGAAGAGGTCGCGGCATTGGTGGCGACGGTGGAGAGCGACGTGTCCGTGACCAGGGTCGACGAGCTGGCCGCCAGATCGGGGCGGTCGATGCGGTCGCTGCAGCGGCTGTTCCGGGACTATGTAGGCATCGGCCCCAAGTGGGTGATCCGCCGCTTCCGGCTGCACGAGGCCGCGGAGCGGGTTTACCAGGACCTCGACCTCGCCACGCTGGCCGCCGAGCTTGGCTACACCGATCAGGCCCACCTGACCCGCGACTTCACCGCCGCGGTCGGCATGCCCCCCGCGGCCTATGCCCGGCTCAGAGGCGAGTCGTGATCCCACACCCATGGCGCATATGGCGTCGAACGCTCCGCATCATGACCCGATGACGCCTGCCGGCTTTCGGGCCAGGAGACAACCCCGCTGCAGCTTCTCGGTCTCGTCGGGCTCGCGCAGCAGCCGAGCAACCTCGATGAACCCGGCCTGGCCCAGCAACTCGGCGATGCGCTCGAGCGGCCGCCAGTAGCAGTCGAGCGAGACTCGCTGACCGAACGCCTCAGTCCGACGCACATGGTCGTCGCCCACCTGGAACACGAGCAGCACATGGCCACCCGGAACCAGCACCCGGTGAAACTCGGCGAACACGTCCGGCAGTCGCGCTGGAGGGATGTGGATGATCGAATACATGGCCACGATGCCGCCGAGGGTCTCGTCCGGCAGATCCAGCGCGGTCATCGAACCCTCTTCGAACCGCAGCTCAGGGTGCACCCGCCGAGCCAACGCGACCATCTGCGGCGATAGATCGATCCCGAACGCGGACAACCCCAGGCTGTGCATATGTGCCGTCACATGGCCGGCACCACAACCGACATCAGCGACCGGTCCGCCGGCGGTAGCCGGCACGAGTTCCGCGAAGGCGGCGAGCATCGCCCTCTCCAGCGGCTTGGCTGCCAGCTCATCGTGGAAGCGTTCCTCGTACTCCGAGGCCATCGCGTCGTAAGACGCTTGCGTGGTGAGCAGAAAGTCCGATTCGGCCACGACGGACCACCCTAGCCACTCCCGTCATGGTCTGTTGATCACTTCGCCCAGCCCTCTTTGACGCCCCCGGAGGCGTGCTGTACGGCCCGGCGAGGCCGTACAGCACGGGGAAAGCCGGCTAGGAGGGATGACGGAGGAACACACGCTTCTGGACGACGGGGTATCCGGCGCGGGCGAAGGCGGCGGCCATCGGGGTGTTGCCGATGTCGGTGTCCGCGCCGACCTCGGGGGCTCCGGCGTCCGCCAGGATGCGCGTCGCCTCGGCCAGCAGGTCGTACCCGTAGCCGTGGCCGCGCTGCTCGGGGACGACGCCGATGTAACCGATGATCGGGCGGGCTTGGTTCCGTCCGGGGACCGCGAGACCGGCCAGGCGCCCGTCACCGGTGAAGGCCAGGCGCCACCACGTGCGTGGGGAAGGCATCCAGCGCAGGAACTCCAGCTCGTCTCTGGCCGAGGCGTCCACGCCTCCGCGCGCCATTTCGGCCCGGGCGTGGGCGTCGAACGTGCCGTCATGCGTACGGCGGATCACGTCGAGGATCACCTCGTCGTCAGGTTCCGGCCGGAACTCCAGCCGCCCCTGCCGCTGCGGCAGGCCCGCGGCCGGGGTCCAGAGGTAGTTGAGCCGCTCGACCAGCGGCTCCATGCCGGCCCGTGTGGCCGCCGCGACGCGGAGGTCTGCCGCGGCGCGAACCTCGGGATCCTCCCGCCATCCCGGCGGCAGGACGAGGCAGTAATCGACGGTGAACGGAGCGGCTCGCAGGAGCGCCGCCCCCACCTCGACGTCCGTACCGAAGTCGAACCAGTCGAGGGACAGGGGCCGCTGGTCGGCGGGGCCGCCCCACCAGGCGGCTCTGCCGACGACCTCACCGCCGCGCAGCGCGACCCAGGTCCACTCGGGACGGTACTGCGCGGCCTTCACGGTCTCCAGATAGTCGCGCCCGGCCCAGGCCATGCCGACCGTGGCCGGGGCGGACAGGGACAGGAACAGGTGTTCTTCGCCGGCGTTGAGCGGGCGTACGACCAGATCGGTCATAGGAAGTCTTCCTTCGGGAGATGTGCGCTCCCCGGATCAGACCCGCGTGAACGCCCGAGCGGGGAGGGAGCGCATGAACGGCTGGATCGACATGGCTCTCACCTCCTCCGTGATTGAGGGCGTGATCCACACCCAAGCACACGGCGCACACCCGATCAATCCCTTTTTCGCTTTTCCTTGGCGTTCGTCCGACCGTCGTCAGGAGCTCGTGAGGATGACGAGTCGCTGGGTCGCGCGGGTCATCGCGACATAGCGGTCGACCGCTCCTTCGATGCCATCGCCGAACGCCTCTGGGTCCATGAGGACGACCAGGTCGAACTCGAGCCCCTTCGACAGCTCCGGGGTCAGCGACCGAACACGGGACGTCGACCGGAACGTGGGATCACCGATGACGCAGGCGACTCCGTCGGCATGCTCGGCGAGCCAGGTGTCGAGGATGGAGCCCAGATCCGCAGCGGACCCGTGCACGACGGGGACGCCGCTGCCGCGGATGGAGGTCGGCACGTTGGCGTCCGGGAGCACGGCCCGGATGACCGGCTCGGCCTCCGCCATGACCTCTTCCGGCGTCCGGTAGTTGATGCTCAGGGAGGCCAGGTTGATCCGGTCGAGCCCGATCCGCTCGAGCCGCTCCTGCCACGACTCGGTGAATCCGTGCCTGGCCTGGGCACGGTCCCCGACGATGGTGAAGCTTCGGGACGGGCAGCGCAGCAGCAGCATCTGCCACTCCGCGTCGGTGAGTTCCTGAGCCTCGTCCACGACGATGTGCGCGAACGGGCCGGCGAGCAGGTCCGGGTCGAGGGTGGGCAGCTCGGACTCGTCGACCAGATTTCGCTGGAGGTCCTCTCGGCGCAGTTGCGTCACGAGGCCTTCGCCGTCGTCATCGGCCTCGATCAGGTTGTCGACGACCTGAGCCATGTGCTCGCGTTGGGCGGCGAGAGCGGCCTCCCGCCGGCGCCTGCGTCGTGACGCCTCCGGGTCGCCGAGCCGCTGCCGTGCCGCATCTAGGAGCGGCAGGTCGGACACCGTCCAGGCCTGGGCGTTCTCGCGCTGCAGCTTCCGGACGTCGTCGGGGCTGAGCCAGGGAGCGCACATCCGCAGGTAGGCGGGTACCGACCACAAGTCTCCGACGAGGTCGGCCGCTTCGATCAGCGGCCACGCGCGGTTGAAGGTCGTGAGCAGCTCCCTGTCCCGCTGCAGCGACCGGCGGAGCAGGTCGGCCGAGACGTCGCCGTCGTGCTTGTCCACCAGGATCGTGAGCAGCTCCTCCCAGATCTGGTCGCGCGCCTCGTTGTGCGGAGTGCCGGGTTCCGGTGCCTCGAACGCTTCGGCCCAGTCGTCGGCGCTCAACCAGATGTCGGACCAGTCGGTCGTGACCGTCATCCCCTTGGTGGGCGGGCTCTCGTAGAACCTGACGGCCGGCTCGATCGCCTTCACCAGATCCGCGGACGACTTCAGGCGGGCCACGTCCGGGTCGTCCTCGATCGTCGCCGCGGCTCCCTCGGCGACCAGATCCCGCAGGGTGCAGGTCTGTACGCCCTCCTCTCCGAGGCTGGGGAGGACGTCGGCGACGTAGGCCAGGTAGGGCTGGTGCGGACCGACGAACAGCACGCCTCCCCGGTGGTGCCCGAGGCGGGGGTCGGAGTAGAGGAGGTAGGCGGAGCGGTGCAGAGCGACGACGGTCTTCCCCGTGCCCGGACCGCCGTCGACGACGAGAGCGCCGCGGGATCCCGCGCGGATGATGGCGTCCTGGTCGGCCTGGATGGTGCCGAGGACGTCTCGCATCCGTGTCGACCGGCTGCCGCCCAGGCTGGCGATGAAGGCGGACTGGTCGTCGAGCGCGGCGTGCCCTTCGAAGCCGTCCGAGGTGAACACCTCGTCCCAGTAGTCGTTGATCCGGCCGCGCGTCCATCGATACCTGCGGCGGCTCGCCAGACCCATCGGGTTGGCGTGGGTCGCTCCGAAGAACGGCTCAGCCGCGGGGGAACGCCAGTCGAGCAGCAGCCGACGACCCGCGCTGTCCGTAAGGCCGAGGCGCCCGACGTACACGGGCTCGGGGTCGTCTGCGCCGACCATGCGTCCGAGGCACAGGTCCAATCCGAAACGACGCAGAGCGCGCAGGCGGGCGGTCAGCCGGTGGATCTCCAAGTCCCGGTCCAGCGCCTGACGGCCTCGACCGCCGGGCGCCTTGCGTTCAGAGTCGAGGCGGGCGGACAGCTCGGCGATCGACTGCTCGAGGCTCTCCGCGATTGCCGCGAAGTGCTGCTCATCGCGGGCGATCAGCGTCGGGTCGGCCTTGCGCGAGAGGCGGTCGGGAAGGTCGAACGCGCTGGTGGTCACGGGGTTCACGTCATCAGCTCCGAATTGAGGGCCCTTGCAATCACTACGCTCACCAAGGCGTCTGGACCGGCGTGGCGAACCCGGTGGCCATGACAGCAACGCTCCGCGTTCCCCCATTTCCGCAGGTCCTGGCCTGGGCCGACGATTCTGCAACACGACCCAGGTCTTGCCGCAAGCCCCCTGGTCCGCTATACGTTGAGAGTGGAAGGGAGCGGATCCTCCCCTTTCCCCTCGTCGTCTGCTCTGGACGGACGACCTCCTCACGAAAACCTGCTCACGAAGCCGCGCCGCGTACGCCGGTGTTGTCGGCCGAATCGCGGCTCGAGTGGTGGGCGGAGAACGCCACCAGGAAGAACTGCGTGCCGCTGGAGGAATTGGAGCCGCGGGCGCTTCTAAGGCGGTGGCCGCCCTATGAAGTCGCGGCCCTGGGAATGGGGGCGTTCAGCCGGGGATGGGGAAGTTGCCGCGGAAGACGTCGTCCGGGTCGTGGCGGCGTTTGATGTAGCGCAGGCGGTTCAGCGCGGCGGGAGCGAAGGCGTCGGCCACGGTCTCTCCCGGGCTGAGGAAGGTGAAGGGCTTGCGGCCGCTCACCGGGAGGGCCTCGGCGAGTGCGCGTTGTTTGGCGGTGACGGCCTCGGCCGTCGCCGGGTCGGTCGGCACGCCGAACAGGTAGAGCGCGTAGGGCTCGGTCAGCGGGCCGTGAGGGCTGTCGGAGGGGCGGGTGAAGGCGCCGCCGAGGTGGCGTATCTGCACGCTCATCAGCGGGGCGATGGGGTCGGCCAGCAGTGTCTTGGTCGTGGTGCCGTCCAGGTCGGTGAGCAGTTCGGCGCGTGAGGAGCCCGCGCTGGGGTCGGTGGGTTCGGCGGTGATGGTTCCCAGCTCGGAGACGGTCATGATCCGTCTGCTGTCGGCGAGAGGGCGGGGGATTCGCTCCAGCGGGCTCAGCAGGTCGCGGGCTTCGGCGTGGTCGCCGAGGTAGGTGGTGTCCACCGCGATCACGGGGTCGGAACCAGGGAAGTGCAGCAGATCCAGCCAGACGGTGAGCGCGTCGGGGGCGGTGGCGGTGATCTGCCGGTAGGCGTCGGTCACTTCCGCGGCGTGCTCGGCCGGCCACAACATCCGGCCGCCGTACAGGTGCGGTGCGTGATGGAGGGAGAGCTCAAGGGCGGTGACGATGGCGAAGGAGCCGCCACCACCCCGAAGTGCCCAGAACAGGTCAGGGTCGGTGTCGGCGGTGATGTGCCGCAGCCCGCCTTCGGCGTCGACGATGTCGAACGCGGTGACGCTGTCGGCCACCCAGCCGTGGCTGCGGCCGAACCAGCTCAGCCCGCCGCCAAGAGCGACACCGGCCACGCTGACGACCGGCGAACTGCCGGGCAGGCCGGTCAGACCGTACGTCGCGGCGGCGGCCTGCACGCGCCCCGACGACACACCCGCGCCGACGCGGGCCCGCTGGGCAGCCGGGTCGATCTCCAGGGTGTCCAGTCGTCGGGTGCGCAGGAGGATCGCGCCGCCCAGGTCCCCGGTGGCGCCATGGCCGTTGGGCTGGGCCGAGACGGACAGGCCGTGAGCACGGGCGAAGCGGACCACAGCCGCGATGTCGGCGGCGTCGGCTACTTCGACCACGGCGGGCACAGGTTGCTCGACGGCCAGATTCCAGGGACGCCGGGCCTGATCGAAGTCGTCGTCTTCCGGCGTCAGGACTCGTCCGCGGACGAGGGTGCGCAGGTCGTTCAGCTTATTGATCATCTTTTCTTTCCAAGCCGGGTCGTGGGCTCAAGGAGGAACGAGGTGGAAACACGCGGCTGCGACGTGCGCCCAATGATCGTCAACTTCCGAAGATGGCGGTGGGGTCGCCGGTGTACCAGGCGTTGTCGATACGTAGGCGGCGGATGACCCAGCGCTCGCCGTCGCGGATCAGTTCGACCTCGTAGGGGTTCTTCAGCAGGGCGAAGGCGGCGTGGCCGGCGGTGAGCAGATGCTGGGCCTCCACCAGCGCAGTGAGCTGCGCGGTGTCGCCGTCCACGGTGATGCGGGGATTGGTGACCTGGTGAGTGGTGTCCACCTGGCCGGTGAACATGGTCAAGATGGTGGTGACGATGGTGTCCCGTCCGAACATCACCGGCGGCCGGCCGCCCCACTTGGCGGCTGCGGGACGAAAATCCAACTCGGCGTCGGCGGCGAAAGCCGAGGCGAACAACGCCTTGTCCTTCAGGTCCTGGCCCAGGCCGAACCGGTACAGCGCGTCCAGGATCTCAGCGCGGTCCCGCAACTCCCGGATGACCGCATCGGCGTCGGCGGCCGGGGCGGAGAGGGCGTGTTCACCGATGACGTACATGGTTTGCTCCCATACAGGTCAGAGGGGTCTTTGAGCGGTTCCCACTCTCGGCCGGGGCAAGGAGTCGATCAATGCGCCGCTGTGCAAGGATCGTGAAGCTGGAATTAACGATCCGGAGGAACGTCATGCTGGAGCGACACGAGCTGGAGGCGTTTCTCACCCTCGCCGAGGAGTTGCACTTCGGCCGCACCGCCGACCGCCTGCACGTGTCCACCGCCCGGATCAGCCAGACCATCGCCAAGCTGGAACGCCGGACCGGAGTCCCCCTGTTCACCCGCACCAGCCGCCGGGTGGAGCTGACCGCAGTAGGGCGGCGGCTGTACGAGGAGATCCGCCCCGCCTGGAACCAGATCACCACCGCATTCGAGCGGGCGATCGACATCGGCCGCGGCCTGACCGGCACACTGAGCGTCGCGTTCGTCGGCGCGGCCGGCGGGCAACTGCTCGCCGGGGCCGCCGAGTTGTTCCGCCGGCGCCGGCCCGACTGCGACGTACGGCTCCGCGAAGCGCAGCTGGCCGACTCCATGCCCTGGCTGCGCGACGGAGAAGTCGACCTCGTGCTGGGCACCTTCCCCGTCGACGAACCCGGCATCGTCTCCGGGCCGGTCCTGGTCTCCGAAGCACGCATGCTCGCCGTGCCTTCTCAGCATCCCTTCGCCCGCCGCACGTCGGTGTCGCTGGAGGATCTGGCCAAGGTGAAGCTGCTCCAGTTGCCGGACACCCTGCCCGCCTCCCTGCGAGAGGACTGGACCCCGCGCACCACTCCCGGCGGACGGCCGATCGATCCCGGTCCTTCGGCTGCGACTTTCAACGAGATGCTCACCCTCATCGGCGCCGGCCGCGGTGCCTTCACGGTCGGCGCCCAGGCCAGGCGCTATTACGCGCGCCCTGACGTCGCCTACGTGCCCATCAGTGACGCCTCGCCGCTGCGATGGGGTCTGTTCTGGCGGGCCGACGGCGCCACCGCACGCGTTCGCGCCTTCGCGCAGGCCGCCCACGACCTGCTCGCCGTCCCGTCGGCAACGGTTCCTTGATCAGCCGGTCGCCCGCTGGAGCTGATGCGGCATCTTCCAGCCCTCGGCGAGCCTGGACGGGTGCACGTTCTGCCCGCCGCCGAAGAACTCGCAGAACTTCATGATGAGCGGATCCCATCGCAGCGGGTCCACGTAGTGCGTCCCGGGGATGATCAATTCCTCCTCGACATGGACGCGCACCACCCTGACCTGGAAGGCGGTCGCCTCCGTCTCCGGACCGCCGAACGGATGTGCCTCATCCACCACACACTCCAACTGGATGGGGCACTCCTTGACGCGCGGCGCCCGTACCAACTCCGCCGACTGCTCGGTCAGCCCTGCCACCCCGAACTTGTCTCGCTCGTACCGGTAACCCTGCTGCACCCGGTAGTCCGGTATCGCCGCTCTCGCGGTCAGAAGCGCGAGCCGGTCCACGGCGTCGACCATCGAAGAGGAGGCGAGATTCAACACGCAGTCACGTTCGCGCAGCAGATTCGCCGCAGTCTGGCCGTTGTTGCCGAGACCCAGCATGCAGGAGTCGTCCAACCACCAGGCCGAGGACATCGGCGAGAGGTTCGCCGAGCCGTCCTCGTTCCGGGAGCCGATCAGGACCACCGGGGTCCCGAAGTACAGCACTTTCAGCTCGGAGATCTTGTGCATGCCCTCGTGTCCTTCGTCCTTCGCCAGGTCGCATCCCTTCGCGTCCCGTCGCGTCGCGAAAACTCTGCCGGGTCCCTCCGATAGTCGCTGGCAGAAATCGGACACCACGCGTCCTGTGTCCTGAAAGCCGCTCCCGGACGTCGGCGGCGAATCCGGTGGGGAGCCGACTGGTGCGCTCATCGATCCACGACCGGTCCGCCGTACGGCGACACAGTCACCCAAGTCCGTACGAGGCCATGCGGCATGACGCGTCTGGCCAGGACGAGGAGGCTTTACCGATCTTCCGTGCCAGATTCGCCAGGATCTTGCTCAAACCTTCCCCTGCGAGCTTGCCGGGCCTGGCCTGAGAGTCGTCTTGACCTTGATCGGGAAGTGTCCCAGGGAATCGGTGGTGCGCCGATTCCCTGGGATCACGCTGATCAACGGACGGTGACGGTCTTGGTGGCGGTGGCGGGGGTGCCGACGCCGTTGGTCGCCTTCAGGGTGAACTTGTAGGTGCCCTTGCGGGTGGGCGTCCCGGACAGCGTGCCGCCGGTGGCCAGCTTCAGGCCCGGCGGGAGGCTTCCGGAGGCGCGGGTGACCTTCGGTGCGGGCGACCCGGTCGTCGGGAATCGGAAGATGTAGTACTTGCCCGCGTGCGCCACCGGTGTGGTGGCCGAGGTGAACTTCGCCGGGGCGCGGACGACGACACTCTTGGCACCTCTGGCGGTGGGGGCGGTGCCACCGGCCGCTTGCAGGATGAACGTGTAGGCGCCGGCTCGGGTGGGCGTTCCGGACAGCGTGCCGCCGGTGGCCAGTTGCATGCCCGGAGGGAGCGTCCCGGAGACCAGAGTGACCTTCGCCGCGGAGTACCCGGTCGCCGTGAATCGGTAAATGAAGTACTTACCGGTTTGCGCGACCGGCGGGGTGCCCGTGGTGAAGCGCGCGTAGACGCTGATGGCCGCCGAGGTGCTGGTGGTGCCGTAGGTGTTGTTGCCGAAAACGGTGCAGGTCACCTTGTGACCGGCATCGCCCGCCACCGGCGTGTAGGTGGCGGCGGTCGCGCCCGAGATCGTGGTCGTGTCCCGCGACCAGCTGTACTTCACCGAGGAGGCGGCGAGGAAGGTGGCCTTGCAGGTCAGCTTGTCTCCGGCGATGCGGGAGCCGGTGATCGCCGCCTTGGCCGTCACCTTCGGCGGCCCCACCTTCGCCAGCGTGTGCCAGAACCCGGCCGAGATCTGCGTCGCCGAGCTGAGCGCATGTACGGCGACCGGCCTGAGTCGTTGAGTTGTGGTTCCGTCACCGAGCTTGCCGCATGCGTTGTTGCCCCACGCCATTACGGTGCCGTTCGAGCGGAGCGCAAAACTGTCATTGGCGCTTGCGCTGACCTGGGCGACGTTGGTCAGCCCTGACACGTTGACCGGAGTGTGGCGATGGGTGGTGGTGCCGTCGCCGAGCTGCCCGTGTTCGTTGGCCCCCCAGGCCCGCACAGTGCCGTCCGAGCGCAATGCGAGGCTGTGTCCTCCACCGGCGGCGATCTGCGTCACCCCGGACAATCCGGCCACCTTTACAGGGGCGGCGCGCTGGGTGGTGGTGCCGTCGCCGACCTCCCCGTAGTGGTTATCGCCCCAGGCCATCACGCTGCCATCCGACCGTAACGCGAGACTGTGGCTCCAGCCGGCGGCGATCTGGGTCACCTTGGTCAGACCATGGATGACCACAGGGGTGGTGCGCCTGGTGGTGGTGCCGTCGCCGATCTCCCCGTAGCCGTTGTTGCCCCAGGCCATCACGGTGCCGTTCGAGCGCAACGCCATGCTGTGGTAGCCGCCGACGGCGATCTTGGTCACCCCGGACAACCCGGCCACTTTCACGGGGGTATGGCGTGTGACGGTGGTGCCGTCACCGAGCTGCCCTTCGGGGTTCCACCCCCAGGCCCACACCGTGCCGTCCGAGCGCAACGCCAGGTTGTAATACTCGCCCGCAGCGACCTGCACGATGCCTGTAAGGCCGGCAACCTGCACCGGCACCGAGCTGTCCTGCGTGGTTCCGTCGCCCAGGTCCCCGTAGGCGTTGTCGCCCCACGCCCACGCAGTGCCATCCGCGCGTACCGCCACAGTGTGGACATCACCACCGCTGACCTGGGCAACCTGACTCAGTGCGGACAGAACGGGGGAGGAACGATTGACCGTCGCCTCGTTGCCCAACTGCCCGGAGACGCCCTGCCCCCACGCATACACAGACGAGTCCCCTGTGGAGGCCGCCGCCGACCCCGCCAACCCCAGCGTCGTCACTGCAGGAGCGCTCACGGCCAGCACCACGCCGATCATCACGACACGCGCCCGACGGCCCGGCCCCCACCTTCTCAACCACCCATCCAGTGTCTTCGCCGAACCAGAGCCGGGAGGGGTCTCGGCCGTCAGACCAGTCATGCGATGTCCTTCATGATCGCCGCAGCAACGGTGTTCGCTGCGGTTGTCCCTCGTCGTCGCCGGACCGTCGTGCAGGTGACGGGTTCCTCCCGATGCCCGCGGTGACGCACACGGCAGGCGGTAGAGGCCGGCTCTGGACGGAGATCTACACGTGAACCGGTCCGTCATTATGATCTGCCGGCGCTTGGGGCAATATGTGATTTACGTGTCTAATGAGCAAATTGTGGCCGGTCGTCGGCTTCGGGCGGACACCCGTCACGATCGCGGGGCGGTCAACGGCGACTGTGATCAGGCTTCGAAGGACTGGTGGCCCAGGACGTCCAGAAACTCGAAATTCTCCGCGGTGGCCGAGCCGGGTTGCGGCCGGAAGATCACCAAGCGGTGCCCGCCGGTGGCACTGAGCACGAAATCGCACTGCACGTCCAACTGTCCGGCATGCGGGTGGATCAACTTCTTGCGCGTGGACCGGAGAGGGACGACCTCCATGTCGTCCCAGTAGCGGGAGAACTCCTCGCTGGCGTCGGCGAGGTCGGCGATGAGCCGACTGCTGACGGCGTCCTGACCGCGGTGAGCGCTGGCGGCGCGCAGGTCCGCCACGTAGCCCCGTCCGATCGCTTCGTGTTCCGCAGGCACATTGAGGGCGCGCGACGCCGGGTCGGTGAACCAGCGCCAGGTCACGTTTCCCAGGCGATCGTCACCGTGCGCCCATGGACCCACGAGCGCACGGCTGAGCCGGTTCTGGGCGAGCACCGTGGTCAGGTCGTCGACGATGTGCGCGGGCACCGTGGTCAGCGCGTCGAGCACGAACATCATCGCCGGATCGACGTAGCCGCCGGTCGCGCCCGTCCGGGGCGGTGGGTAGCCCGCCAGCTCATAGAGGTAGTCGCGCTCGTCCACCGACAGTCGCAACGCCCGCGCCAGGCTCGCCACCAGCGCCTCGGAGGGCTTGGCGTTGCGGGACTGCTCAAGCCGTTCGTAGTAGTCGACGGACACGTCGGCCAGTAGCGCGACCTCCGAGCGGCGCAGGCCGGGCGTCCGCCTGCGGCCGCCGGGCACGAGCCCGACGTCCGCCGGCCGCAGCGCCTCACGACGCGCCCTGAGGAACCCGCCCACGTCGCCGTGCTTCACCGTGCACTCACTCCTGGATTGTGCTCATCGCGACCGGCGTGTAGCGCTCGCCCGCCACGGCATCGGCGGGAACCGCTTCGTCGAGCGCCGCAAGTGTCTCGGCGTCCAGCACGAGGTCTGCCGCGGCGACATTGTCTTCGAGGTAGACCCGGCGCTTGGTGCCGGGGATCGCGGTCACACCCTGCGCCAGCACCCATGCCAGCGCCAATCGACCAGGCGTGACATCACGATTGTCGGCGATCGTCCGAATCCTGTCGACCAACCGGAGGTTGTTCCGCAGGTTCTCCCCGGCGAAGCGGGGGGCCGTACGGCGGAAGTCGTGTTCCGGCAACTCCTCCACCGATCGCAGACCACCGGTGAGGATCCCGCGTCCCAGGGGCGAGTAGGCCACGAACCCGATGCCCAACTCTCGGACGACGTCGAGGACACCGTTGGATTCCACCGTGCGGGTGAACAACGAGTACTCCGTCTGCACCGCGGAGAGCGGCGCGGCGGCGTGAGCGGCCCGGATGCTCTCCGCCGACGCCTCGCTGATCCCCAGATAGCGCACCTTTCCTTCGGCGACCAACTCTCCGAGGGCGCCGAAGGACTCCTCGACCGGCACGGTCGGGTCGACCCTGTGCAGGTAGTAGAGATCGATGTGGTCCGTGCCCAGACGGCGGAGTGATCCTTCGACGGAACGGCGCAGATAGTCGGGCCGGCCGTTGGGGCCGCCGACGATCCCGCCCGTCTCGTCGAGGGTCAGGCCACCACCCTTGGTGGCCACGATGACCTGGTCGCGATGGGCCGACACCGCCCGCCCGAGCAGTTCCTCGCCGCTGAACGGGCCGTACATGTCCGCGGTGTCGAACATCGACACGCCGAGCTCGATCGCCCGGTGCACGGTGGCGACCGCCTCCGCGACGTCCGGCGTGCCGTACATCGCGGTCATGCCCATCGTGCCGAGGCCCTCGACTGAGGTCACCAGACCCTGGCCGCCGACCGGATGTGTGTTCATGCTCATGGTGTGCTCGTCCACTTCTCCTGCTGGGCCGCCCGTTCGGCGGCCGCAGGAGCAGCTTGGAGCCGCGGCGTGAACCTTCCAGCGTCCTGTTCAGCCCCGTCCTCGCAGGACGACGCTACGGACCCCGGTTCCGCCGCCGAACGGATCAGGCGTCGCGGGCGGGGTCGTCCACGGTCGGCATGGCACCGTCGCGGTGGGCCCGCTTGAGGTCCTCCAGGTACGCCCGGGAGAACATGGCGGACAGAGTCGCCATGCCGCCGCGGTGGATCCGGATTTCTCCGCCGCTCACCCGTCCGGTGATCCGCACCCGCCGGCCGCCCTGGGCCGTGACTCCCTCGCCGTCCTTGACCTTGCCGGCGCCGGTCCACTGGATGCCCCACTGGTCGACGGTGGCGTCGGCGGGCAGCAGCAGCTTGACCATGCCGTGGTCGATGTCCACGTCCAGCTCGATGTCACCCTCGGCGATCTTCGGCGAGCGCAGGTCGATGACGGCCGAGCCGCGACGGGCGCGGATCTGGAAGGTGCGCGCGGTCGTCCAGTGTCCGAGGTGCTTGGTCACGGTGTGGTCGGCGTGAACGCGGATCGTCTCGGCGGTGGTGTTCTCAAGAAGTGTCATGACTGAATAGTGCCACACGCACTAGTGTCTCTGCAACTAGCAACTTAGAAACTAGTACGGCCTGAGATAGCGAGTTGGAGGTCCGCGCCGCACCCGTACGGCAGGCAGCGGTCGATCAAGCGGAGGGGAGGCATCGCCACAGTCGGCCGCACTCGCGGCCGAGAGCACGTCAGGGCCTGTTCAGGTAGGTGAGGACGGCGAGGACGCGTCGGTTGTTGTCGTCGTCATCGGCGATGCCGAGCTTGCCGAACATCGAGGTGGTGTATTTGCTGATGGCGCTTTCACTGAGGAAGAGCCGCCGGCCGATGGCCTGGTTGGACATTCCTTCGGCCATGAGGCCGAGCACGGAGTGTTCGCGTTCGGTGAGCCGTCCGAGACGCCGGTTCGAGGAGCCGCTGGACAGCAGTTTGGCGATGACGGCCGGGTCCATGGCGGTTCCGCCGGCGGCGACGCGTTCCAGAGCATCGATGAACTGATCGGCGTCGAACACGCTCTCCTTGAGGAAATAGCCGATGCCGCCGGCGCCGTCGGCCAGGAGCTCACGGGCATACAGCTGTTCGACGTGCTGAGAAAGGATCAGGACCGGCAGTCCGGGCACTTCGCCGCGGGCGGCGAGAACCGCCCGCAGGCCCTCGTCCGACTGGGTCGGCGGCATGCGGACGTCGACGATGGAGACATCCGGCCGCCACGTCAGCAGCGCCTCCAGCGTCTCGGGTCCGGTGGTCGCCGTGGCCACCACCTCGTGTCCGTACGCCTCGATGAGGCGGACCATCCCGTCACGCAGGAGGTAGAGGTCTTCGGCTACAACGATGCGCATGGGACCACCATCCTCACACGCGTCGGACCGCCCGCCGGGCTGGTGATCTCCAGGGTGCCGTCGAAGACCGCGAGGCGACGGCGTAGCCCCGCGAGTCCACCGCCGTCTCGCACACCGGCCCCGCCCCGGCCGTCGTCTTCGACGTCGACGACGATGTCGGTGTCGTCCCGGGTGATGGAGATCCGCGCCCGGGTCGCGTGGGCGTGCTTGACCGCGTTGGTCATCAGCTCGGCGACTCCGAAGTACACGGCGGACTCGATCGGAGGGTCCAGGCGCAGCTGAACGTCGGTGCTGACAGCCGCTTCGAGCGGGCTGTTCAGGGCGAGAGCGCGGACGGCGTCGATCAGCCCTCGCTCGGTCAGCACCGGCGGGTTGATTCCACGGACCAGATCGCGGAGCTCGGTCAGTGACGTGGCGGCGCCCGCTCGCGCATCCCGCAGCAGCGCCCTGGCCTGGTCGGGGTGGGTTTCCATCAGCTTCTCCACCGTCGCCAGGGAGAGCCCGAGTGCGACCAGCCGTGCCTGCGCCCCGTCGTGCAGGTTCCGCTCGATGCGGCGGATCTCGGCGGCCTGCGCGACCGTCGTGTCCGCTCGCTGGGCCGTCAGCTCGTTCACCCGATCCGCCAGCGCCATCGCAGTCGACGCGCGGAGGAACCGGACGGCCACCGGCTCGACGGACCTCCAGGCGTACGGGGCACCGGCGATGGCCACGACCAGGCCGAGCACCCCGACAAGGCGCGCGGACAGGTCCGGCTGCGAGAACCCGAGGGCCGCGGCCACGACTCCGCCCAGCGGGATGGCCGCGACCACGCCCATGGTGACCGGTGCGATCGCCGTGAACCGCAGATCACGCCAGACGGCGGGATCTCTCCACCGGGTCCGCCATTTCTGATCCAGGAGGGCGTCGCGGCTGGTGCGCTCGTAACTGAAGCCGTTCCACCAGTACCCGGTGGACAGCTGAATCACCGGCCCGGCCTCCCGATATCCGGCGGGAATGACGGTGCCCGTCCACCGCTCGACGAGGGAGCGGACCATTCGGCACAGCGGGCGGGACAGGGCGAGCGTGCCGATGGCCGCCCACACCAACGGCGCTATCCCTGACCACGGGTCTCCGTCCCACCACCAGATCCACACAGCCACGGCGGCGGCCCACACGGCCGGGACCAGCATGGCGACGACCACCACGACGCACGCTCGCGCGAACCCCACGCAGGCGCTCCCCGCCCACGAGACCAGTTGTCGCATGACTCTTCCTTCTCACTTCACGACCCGGACCGTGGTACCTGCAATGTGCTGATCTAGGCGATATGGCTTGGCGGTTCCACTGTGCACCGGGCGGAGCCCGATACCTACGAGAGCGGCGCTGAAGTAGGTCTAGCCCCACCCCGTCGTACGTCCAGGCGCATATCGCGCTCCACCACGCGGAACGCCCCCGTTTCCGATGAGGAAACGGGGGCGTTCGCGCATCACGCGGTCCGGCGGTCTCTCCAGGGCCTCAGCTCGCGGCCGCCGCGGTGAAGAAGCGCCTCAGTTCGGCCGCCACGAGTTCCGGCTTGCCTGCCTGGTTCTGCTTGCTGACATCGGCCGACGCACCGTGATCGAGCCCGGGGAACTCGACCCGTTCGACGTTGGGAAGGATCTTCTCCAGCCGGGACAGCGCAGGCTTGAGGAAGGGCAGTCCCTTGCTTCCGCCGAGCAGGAGCACCTCGGCCTTCACGTCGGCGAACCTGTCCGCGTCATCGGCCATCTCGGCGAGCAGCACACCTTCGTAGTGCAAAGTCGGGGCGAGCGTCCGCATGGTCGCATCGCCCGGCTGGGCGTTCTTGTTCTCGCTCTTCATCAGCAGTCTGGTCAGCCAGGTCAGAAGTCCCCGCGGCATGAAGTTCATGATCGGCGGCCCGAGCCGAAGCCCGAGCATGCTCGTCACCAGCGCGGCCTCCACCTTGCCCGCGGCCATCTCCCGGTCGAAGCGGTCGATCCACCCGGTCAACTGGGGGACGTCCTCCAGCAGCAGCGCTGGCTCGTAGACGGCGACCTTGTGAATGGCCGGCAGGACACGTGCCGCCTGGAGCACGGCGACGCCGCTCGCGCTGACGCCGAAGACGTAGTGGGCACCTGTCTCGTTCAGCACCGCGTCGAGGTCTTCCACTTCCTTCCGAACGCTGTAGTCGTCACCGTACGGCCCGCTCTGGCCGCGGCCGCGACGGTCGGGCAGATGGACGGTGAACGCGTCGGCCAACGCCTCGGCCATGGCCATGTGGCTTCTCGCCGTCTCCATGGAGCCGTGGAGCAGCACGATGCCCGGGCCGTGCCCGACGGAGTGATAGGCGATGCGGGTGCCGTCGGCAGAGGTGACGAAATTCGTGGTCGGTTCCGCCGTCTGAGCCTGTTCGTGGGGGGTCATCGCAGTCCTCCGGGAGCCGCTGTTAGCCGATGGATGAGATAGTGTCAGTGACACTACTTGTTTGTCAACTAGTAGCACTGTGGCTAGTATCGAGATATGACCACGCCTCGTAACCGCTCACCGCTCGCTCTGACCGTCCTGGCCCTGTTGCAGTACAAGCCGCTGCATCCGTACGGCATCCAGCGGCTGATCAAGCAGTGGGGCAAGGACAAGGTGGTCAACGTGGGCCAGCGCACGAGCCTCTACCGGACGATCGACCGCCTCACCGCGACCGGCCTGATCAAGGTGCGGGAGACCGAGCGCGACCAGGCATATCCGGAGCGGACGGTGTACGGGATCACCGACACGGGACGCGCCGTGGCCCGCGAGTGGCTGGTGGACATGCTGGCCACGCCCAAGGAGGAGTTCCCCGAGTTCCCCGCGGCGCTCTCCCACCTGCTGATGCTCACCCCGCCGGAGATAGGCGACGCCCTTGAGCGGCGCGTGAGAACGCTCGAGGAGACTTTGGCCGCACTGGACGCCGACCTGAGCGCCGAGGCCGGGCAGGGCCTCCCCCGCATCACCATGCTCGAAGCCGAGTATCTGCGCGTTGTCGTGGCGGCTGAACTGCAGTGGCTTCGGTCGGTGGTCGACGATCTGCGTGGCGGCAGGCTGAACTGGTCGGCCGCTGAGATGTCGGCCTTCGCCGAGGACCCCGCGTGAAGACCGGCGACTGCTGCGCCGTCCCCCGCCCAGATCGTCGCGATCGGGCCGACATGCGGGCGGGAGGCCGGGAGCACGGACCCCGCTAGGCTCCGCTCATGCGAAAGCACAGGTCAGGGCTGTGTTTCCCGACCTGAGCGTGGTGTGGACGAGCGCTTCGGGGCCGTCGCCGGCTGAGGACTCGTCAGACGGTGGTGTCGTCACAGGCCGTCGGTAAGCGCCCTTTCCAGGCTCTCGAAGGCGTGCACGACCAGCGCCCGCTGCTCGTCGGCGATGTCGTCGGCGCGCTCGCCCGCCAGCAGCCGCGTGGCCGTGGTGATGTAGATCGTGCGGCAGGCCGCGACGGTCAGCGCCGCCGCCAGCCTGGCCCGTGAGTCGCCGGGCTCGACGCCGGCCGCCTCCGCGAGGAGGGCGGTCATGGTGTCCTCCATCTCCTCGACGGCCTCCCTTGCCCGCGCCCGCAGCGTTGGCGCCGCCAGCACGACCCGCCAGAAGTGCGGAAAGTCGTCATGCAGGCCCGAGAGCGGATGCCGCTGGTCCATCAGCTCCAGCAGCATGCGGCGCAGCGGGACGAGAGGGGACTCGCCCTCCCCGCGTCCACGGACGGCCAGCGTGATCAGCTCCGTCGCCTCGGGGAGCCGGTCGAGGAACAGGTCCTCCTTGCGCGGGAAGTGGTTGAAGACCGTCATCGCGGAGACCTCCGCGGCCTCCGCGACCTCGGCGACCGTGACGTTGTCGAAGCCGCGCTCGAAGAAGAGCATCGACGCCACGTCGGAGATCCGCTGCCGTGTCTGGCGCTTCTTGCGCTCGCGCAGTGTGAGCGGGGCAGGATCGTTGTTCACCATCTCAGTGTAGCGACTAAGAAATTTTAGTGACTATAGTGAAATCCATGGACTTCGATGTTGTGGTGGCAGGTGCAGGTCCCGTCGGACTGATGCTCGCCTGCGAGCTCCGGCTGGCCGGGGTGTCGGCGGTCGTCGTCGAGCGGCTGACCGAGGTGGATACGACGATCAAGGCGGGATCGATCAACCTGCCGACAGCCGAGGCGCTCTACCGGCGCGGGCTGCTGCCCGCGCTGGCGGAGACGCAGCGGGAGATCTTCGCGCGGTTCATGCGGCCGGGTGCGGGCGGGCCTCCCGGGAAGCCGGGGCCGAAGGTCCTCGGCCACTTCGCCGGGATCATGCTGCATGACGACCTGCTCGACACGTCCGATCCCGACCTCGCCGGCCACGGCCCCGCGGCGAACGTCTCGCTGGTGCCCCAGGCCGAGCTGGAGCGCCTGCTCGGCGACCGCGCGTCGGCCCTCGGCGTCGAGGTACGGCGCGGGGTCGAGCTCACCGGGTTCGACCAGGACGACGAGGGGGTCACCGTCCACACCGACAGGGGCACGATCCGCGCCGCCTGGCTCGCGGGATGCGACGGCGGCCGGAGCACGGTCCGCAGGCTGGCCGGGTTCGACTTCCCCGGCACGAGCCCCGAGATCACCGGCCACCAGGCGCTGGTGGAGATCGAAGGCGCCGAGGACCTGGGGATGGGCTGGCACCGCACCGACACCGGCGTCTACGTGCACGGCCCGATGCCGGGCCGGATCCTCACCGTGCAGTTCGGCGGGCCGCCCGCCGACAGGGACGCGCCGATCACCGCGGACGAGCTCCAGGCGGCCCTGCGCCGGGTCTCCGGGGTCGATGTCACGATCACCGCCGTGCACACGGCCACACGGTTCACCGACAACGCCCGCCAGGCCACCACCTACCGGCTGGGGCGGGTGCTGCTGGCGGGCGACGCGGCGCACGTCCACTCACCCTTCGGCGGCCAGGGGCTCAACCTCGGCATCGGGGACGCGATGAACCTCGGCTGGAAGCTCGCCGCAGCGATCCGCGGCTGGGCGCCCGAGGGACTGCTCGACTCCTACACCGCCGAGCGGCAACCCGTCGGCGCGTGGGTCCTGGACTGGACCCGGGCCCAGGTCGCGCTGATGCGTCCCGAACCACGCGCCCGGGCCATGCGCGACATCGTGACCGACCTGGCGAGGACCGTGGCCGGAACCACGTACTTCGCCAAGAAGCTCTCCGGTGTCTGGCAGCACTACGACCTCGAGGGCGACCACCCGCTGGTCGGCCGCACGGCACCCGACCTCGAACTCGCCGACGGCACCAGGCTGGCCGACCTCCTCCACGGCGGCCAGGCACTGCTCCTCGACCTGACGGGCGGCGACGCGGAAATCGGCTCGCACGCCGAACGCTACGGCGACCGACTCCGTGTCGTCGCGACGACCTGCCCCGACCGTCCCGACCTCACGGGCCTCCTGGTCCGTCCCGACGGGATCACCGTCTGGGCGTCGGGCGACCCGGACACCCCGGAGACGCTCGACAAGGCGCTGACCCGGTGGCTCGGGGCACCCGCCGAATTCTCCGCGGCCTGAGCACTCGGAATCTCCATACGAACCGAGCGGTATCACCGCGTCCTCGTCTCCGCGTCAGCGCCGGGCGGCGGCGCACTCGACGCAGGTCGTCGCCGCCGGGCGGACCTCCAGGCGTTCGGCGGCGATGGGCCGTCCGCATCTCTCGCAGACTCCGTACGTTCCGTCGCCGAGCCGTCGCAGAGCCGCGTCCAGGTCGGCGAGATGGCTGCGTCCCTGGTCGAGCAGTGACTGGACATGGGCGCGCTCGAAGGCGGTGCTCGACCCCTCGGGGTCGTGCTCGTCGTCGGTGGCCACCAGTTCGGACGACTCGACGATGGCGTCCCAATCGCGCGTCAGCGACGCGATTCGCGCCATGGTCCGCTCGCGGTCGGCGTCAAGGAGATCTCGTACGGCCGCCTGTTGCGAGGGGGAGAGCGCTGCGCCCCGAGGTCGCTCAGCCGTCACGATGCCTCACCTCCTCGTCCAGCCTATTTCGCGGGCGTCCCACGCCGACGGCGCTGACAGCCGGGCTCTCACTCGCCGCCAGCAGCCGCTGCCCGACGGCGCGCGCCGTGTGCTGGAGCTCGGGGCCTCCCACGATCCGGAAGGACGCCGGGATCGCCGCGAGCTGCTCGGCATACCACCACGGGTTGCCGGTGCTGCCGACCAGGCGGGTGGTCTCGGCATCGAGCGGCTCGAGCCGTCCGAGCGCGCAGGGGAGGCGGCGCTTGAGGGTGTCGGCGGGCGCGTCGATGACGACCTCGACCTCGTACTCCCATCCGACGGCGAGATGCTCCTCCAATGTGGCGATCGGGTCGAGGTCGGCGGGCGGGTTGAAGGTGTCGCCGAGCACCTCCACCTCGCGGACCCGGTCGATCCGGTAGGCCCGGCGGGCGTCGGCGGTGTGGGACCAGCACAGCAGGTACCACCGGCCGTGGCGGACCACGACCGCCCACGGGTCGACCTCGCCGGTCCACTCCGACCCGGCCTCTGAGCGATAGCCGAGCCGCACCCGCCGCCGGTTCGAACAGGCCTGCACGAGCGTGGTCGTGGTCTCGGGGTCGGGCCGGGCGGCGGCGCGGTCGGGGGCGGGCGCCGTGGCCCGGCGGACGGCCTCGGCCTGGGCGGCAACCGGCTCGGGGAGCGCCCGCACGAGCTTGCCGAGCGCGCTGCCGACGGGATCGGTGGGATCGCGCGGGTCGTGGTGGCCGTCGAGCACGGCCATGACCAGGCCGAGGGCCTCGATGGCGCTGAACATCAGGGGCGGAAGCCGAAGGCCGCGCCCCAGGCGATAGCCGCCGTAGGGCCCGCGGACGGACTCGATCGGGATGCCGGCCTCACGGAGGATGCCGACGTACCGCCGGGCGGCCCGCTCCGAGACGCCGAGCTTGTCGGCCAGCCGGTCCGCGGTGATGCCCGGGCTGCCCTGGACCAGTTCGAGGGTCAGGAGGGCCCGTGCCGTCGGGCTCGCGTCGGAGTTCACGGCATCCCTCACATTCCGGAAGGAGAACGTCCGGAACGGAACCTAACATGCGGGACATGACCGACCTGGACCTCACAACCAACGAGCCGTCGCTGACGGCCGGCGAGATCGAGATGCGGTCTCCCCTCCGTGCGGCCCGGCGGACCGGCTCACCGTGATCGGGCGAGCCGGAACCCGAGGTCGTCGATGCGGAAGGCCGGGTGACTCTTGCGGCGGCACGACGCCCTGCATCCGCGGGGCCGGTCATGCGCGCCTCCGCCACGGAATACGCGGTACGGGCCGTAGACGCCGGGATCGTAGAGATCCCAGCACCACTCCCACACATTGCCGATCATGTCGTAGAGGCCCCACGCGTTCGGCGTCCTGGTCGCGACGTCGTGCACCTCGCCGCCGGAGTTCTCGCGGTACCAGGCGATCTCGTCCAGCTCTCCGTAGCGGACGCCGGAGGTCCCGGCCCTGCACGCGTACTCCCACTCCGCCTCGGAGGGGAGGCGATAGCCGTCGGCATCCCCGTCGCAGACCACGTCCCGCGCGTCGGGGTCGACGCCCATCGAGTAGCAGGGTTCGAGCCCCGTCGCCTGTGAGAGCAGGTTGCAGAACCGGACGGCCTCCTTCCAGGAGACCTCGGTCACCGGCGTCCGCGGCCCCGCCGAGGTCGCGGACGCCTCACCGAGAACGGAGCCGTACAGCTCGTGGGTCACGGGGTACGGCGCCAGCCGGAAGGCCTCGACCTCGACCTTCCAGCTCGACTTCGCGCCCTCGTCCCGCATGACGATCTCCCCGGAAGGAATCTCGATCATGCGATCGCCTGGCGCGGCGTCGATTCGTGGGTCATTCCGCAGGTCATATCCCGCACGATCAAGCTGTGTCAAAGGACATCGGCCGTCGACCACCTCGCGCAGCCGGGCACGTGACGCCGAGCGCACGCAGTCCTCACCGGCGATCGGATCCCTCGTGCGAGGGAGGCGGAAAGACCGCTCGCGCAGGCGATCTCACGGGTGGGGCCGCCCCGAAACCATGGGATCACCGACGAAGAGTCCCATGAAGGAGCACGAAAATGTTCAAGCCGGTCGCCGCTTTCGCACTGACCGCCGCCCTCGCCGGTTCGGCGCTCGCGGGCACCGCCTCCCCTGTGGCGGCGGCCGCGACGAAGACCCCGACGACTTCCGCTCCGACCTGCTCCGCCGCCACGCGCCCGGAGAGCGCGTCGTCGCTTCGCCCGCTGAACGCGCGGGCGCTCTGCCAGTCCATCGCGGGCCTGCCGAACTCCCAGGCGACCGGCGCGCTCGTCCAGGTGCGGGGGACGGCGGGCTCCTGGACGGGCAAATCGGGGGTGGGCGACCTCCGGACCGGCCGCCCGGTGCCCGACGACGCCAGGATCCGGATCGGCAGCATCACCAAGGTGTTCACCGCCACCGTCGTCCTCCAGTTCGTCGCCGAGGGCAAGGTCGACCTCGACGGCACCGTCCAGCACTACCTTCCCGGCCTGCTGCCCGCGAACTACCCTCCGGTCACGGTCGGCGAGCTGCTCGACCACACCAGCGGTCTGCCCAGCCCGACTCTTCCGGAGGACGACCGGTGGATCCTCGACCACCGCTACGACAAGTGGACGCCGCAGCAGTGGATGGACGGCGTCGCCGCCAATCCGATGGAGTTCGAGCCCGGCACCCGGCAGCACTACCTGAACACCAACTACATCGTCCTGGGCATGCTGATCGAGAAGCTCACCGGCAGGCCGTATGCCGACGCCGTGCGCACGCGGATCATCCGCCCGCTGGGCCTCCGGCACACCACCCTCCCGGTCGACGACGTCCGGATCCACGGGCCGCACGCCAAGGGCTACCTGGCCGTCACCGATGACGACGGGAAGACGCGGCTGGTGGACGTCACCGAGATGAGCCAGACCATGACCTGGGCCGCTGGTGAGATCATCTCCACCACGGACGACCTGGACCGCTTCATGGTCGCCCTCTTCCGCGGTCGGCTTCTCAAGCCCGCCCAGCTGGAGAAGATGTTCACCGTCCCGGACGGGGTGCCGCTCTTCGACGGGGACGACGACCCCTCCAACGACCAGCCCGCCGCGTACACCATGGGGATGTCGGTCATGACCCTCCCCGGCGGGGTGACCGTCTACGGCAAGACCGGCAGCCGCTACGGCTACAGCACCGGCATGTTCGCCACCCGCGACCTGAAGCGCCGGATCGTCGTCACCGTGAACTCCACGACCAAGGGAGACTCCACCATGCTCCAGAGCATCGGGCTCACCGCCTTCGCCTCCTGATCACCGACCCGTCCGACGGACGGCACCGGCCCCGGCGGCCGGTGCCGTGCACGTTCCCCGCGGGTCACGAAGACCGGTTCTGCCGGCTGAGGAACCCCCGGTCCAGGGCCGCGGTGACGGCGGCGGTGCGGTCGGACACGCCGAGCTTGCCGAAAGCCCGCAGCAGGTGGGTCTTGACCGTGGCTTCGCTGATGAACAGCGTCTTCCCGATCTCCGCGTTGGTCAGCCCCTCGGCCACGAGGGAGAGCACCTCGGCCTCGCGCGGCGACAGCGACTCGGCGGCCGGCGCCCTCATCCGGGTGACCAGCCGGGTCGCCACGGCCGGCGACAGCACGGTCTCGCCGCGCGCCGCCGAGAAGATCGCGGCCAGCAGGTCGCTTCGGGAGGTGTCCTTCAGCAGGTATCCGGCGGCTCCGGCCTCGACCGCCCGCACGATGTCCTGGTCGGTCTCGTAGGTGGTCAGCACGATCACCCTGCTCTCCGGCCGGACGGCGAGGATGCCGGCGGTCGCGCTCACCCCGTCGCCGTTCGGCATGCGCAGGTCCATCAGGACCACGTCGGGCCGCAGCTCCGCGGCACGCACCACCGCCTCGTCCCCCGACGACGCCTCGCCCACGACGGTGATCCCGGGGTCGGCCTCCAGCATTCCCCGCAGCCCCTCGCGGACCACCGGATGGTCATCGACGATCATCAGACGTAGCACCGTCACGCTCCCTGGTCGGGCCGGCTCGTGGGGACGGCGGCCTCCAGGACCGTTCCCCCGTCCGGTGGACTCGTCAGTGTGAGGGTGCCGCCCACCTGCTCGACCCGGGCACGCATGCCGCGCAGGCCGTATCCCTCGGATCCCTCGGCCGTGGACGGATCGAGGCCGACGCCGTCGTCGCGGAGGGTCAGCACGGCCGTCTCCGGCGTGTACTCCAGCGTCACCGTGACGGCGGCCGCCCGGGCGTGCTTGCGCACGTTGGCCAGCGCCTCCTGCGCCGCGCGGAGCAGGACGACGTCGACCTTGGTGGAGGTCGCCCTGGACTCGCCCCGGACCTCGAAGTCGGCGGACACCGAAAGCTCCTCGCCGAACTGCGAGGTGATGCGCGCGAGCGCCTCCGCGAGGGTGGCACTCGACAGCGGCGCCGGGCTCGCCTCCGTGATCAGCGCGCGGGCCTCGGCCAGGTTCTCGCGCGCGGTCTGTACGGCCAGCTCGATCCGCCGGGCGTCGGGCTGCTGCAACAACATGATGATGCTGGTGAACCCTTGGGCCAGGGTGTCGTGGATCTCCCCGGCGAGCCGTTCGCGTTCGGCCAGCGCCCCGCGCTCCGCCGACAGCCGGTCCACCTCGGCGCGTCTGGCCTCCAGTTCCCTGATGAGTGAGGCCCGCTCCCGGCTCTGGCCGATGACGTCGACGATCCAGGGGCCGAAGATCAGCGCGAAGACGACGACGATGAGCGTCACCCCAAGGAAGGAGGTCAGCTCCTCCCGCGACGGCGGGACGAAGAGGAACTTCAGGCCGGGGGCCACGTTGAAGATGATCACGGCGATTTTCGCCTGGTTCTTCGGGATCATCATGAAGCACTGCGAGCAAAGGGCGAAAAGGACGAACCTGGTGTACGGCGCCATGATGGCCACCGGGGTGAACAGCACGATCAGCAGGACGACGTAGGTCCTGCCCTCCCACGACCGATACCCCACGCCGACGGCCCGCCGGCCGAGGCGCACGTACGCCGCGAGGCATGCGACGAGCAGCACGGTTCCCGTCGTGCGCTCGGCCGTCCCGAGTGCGCCGTCGGAGAGCACGAAGAAGAGGGCGGTCAGGAAGGCGACGAGATAGAGCAACTCCCAACCGTTCAGGCGCATGAACGCATGCTGGGCGGGTGGGGGAATGTCGCGAAATCTCACGAGGATCACTCTGTCACCCGCCCGCCCACTCCTCGTTCTGCTTCATGGCCCGTTCCGTCCGTGCGGCGAAGGCTCAGCTCACCCGTCGCGGCGGCTCTTCCAGCGGAACGTCGTCAGGCACAACACCAGCCCTCCGACGACCCAGGCGCCCAGCACCAGGGCGACCCTGTCGAGCTCGTAGGACTTGGCCAGCTCCAGCGTGGCGCCGGCGTCGCCCAGGAAGACCGAGCGGAAACCCTGGCACATCCACTTGAGGGGGAACACCGAGGCGATGTTCACCAGCCAGGGCGGGAGTTGGGTCACGGGGATGTACACCCCCGAGATGAACTGCAGCACCACGAACGGCATGGTGATCACCGCGCTGGCGCTCTTGCCTGACCGCGGCAGACTGCTGACGGCGACGCCGAGCAGTGCCGAGCCGAACACGCCGAGCACGAAAACCCAGACGAAGGTCACCCACATCGACGGTTCGGACGGCAACTCCAGGCCGAACAGTGCGACGCCGATGACGAGCAGGATCACCACCTGGCAGAAGGAGATGAACAGCGTGTTGAGCGCCCTGCCGACGAAGTAGGAACTGCGCGGCAGCGGTGTGCCCAGCAGTCGCTTGAGCGTGCCGTCGTCGCGGTCCATCGCGATGCCGATGCCGAGATTCTGGAAGCCCGTCATCGCCGCCGAACCGATCAGCCCGGCGACGTAGAGCTGGGAGACGTTGAGGCCCGTCCCCTCCAGTTCGTCGGCGAAGATCGAACCGAAGATCAGCAGCAGGACGATCGGAAACGAGAAGGTGAAGATGACCGCGTCGCGCTCGCGGAAGAACGTCTTGGTTTCGAACGCCGCTCGCGAAAGCCCCAGCCGTATCGCGGAGGGTTGCCGGTCGATGGGCGGCGCGGGAGCTCGGGTGACGGTCTGCGTCATGGGGTGAATCACCTCGGGGGGACGGAGGGCTGAGGGGGTGGTCAGGACGGGTTCTCGATGAGCCGGAGGTAGACGTCCTCCAGCGAGGGACGGGTCACGGTCAGCTCGGGAACCTCGCCGTCGAAACGGGTGGCCAGTTCGAGCACCGTCCTGGTCGGGGTGTCGGTCTCCCGCGACCGGTGCTCGCCCTCCTCTGCCCAGCCGACCCTGGCCTTGGCGGTCGCCCGGCCGCCCAGGGTCGCGGGGTCGCCCTCGGCCACGATGCGTCCGCCGGAGACCACGGCCACCCGGTCGGCCAGCGCCTCCGCCTCGTCCAGGTAATGCGTGGTCAGCACGATCGTGGTCCCCTGATGGGCCATGTTCTCGATCAGCTCCCAGAACTGCCTGCGTGCCTCCGGGTCGAATCCGGTGGTCGGCTCGTCCAGGAAGAGCAGCTCGGGACTGCCGATCACCCCCAGCGCCACGTCGACCCGGCGCCGCTGGCCGCCGGAGAGCTGACGGATCCGAGTGCCGGCCTTGTCCGTCAGGCCGACCTGCTCGATCACCTCGTCCGGGTCCTTGGCCCTGGGGTAGTAGCCCGCGAAATGCCGCACGGTCTCCCGTACTGTCGCCTCGGCCACGTCGTTGGCCGTCTGCAGCACCACCCCGATCCGCGAACGCCACTCCCGTGTCGGTCTGCCCGGGTCGACCCCCAGGACGCTGACCTCCCCGGCGTCCCTGGTCCGGTAGCCCTCCATGATCTCCACCGTGGTGGACTTGCCCGCCCCGTTCGGGCCGAGGATCGCGAACACCTCGCCCGCGGAGATGTCGAGGTCGATGCCCCCGACCGCCTGCACCTCGCCGTACCTCTTGGTCAGGCCGCGCACTCTCACCGCTGTCGTCATGCCCTCAAGCGTCGTCGCGGTACGGCTTGCGCGGCACCAACGACCGGTGGAACCGGTTGTCCACCGTTCGGTGGACACGCTGCCGCCTATCCCCGGGCGCGGAAGGCGTCCATCAGGTAGTCGAGGAGACGTCCGACCTGGTCAGGGTCCAGGGCCGCCATGGCGGCGCCGTTCGCGGCCACCAGCACGTCGAGCGGCTCGATGCCCTGCCGGAGCACGCCGTCCCGCACCCCGGCGTCGAGCAGCAGGCTCACGGCGGCGAGCGCGCGAGCCCTGGCGCCGGGGAAGGCGACGGCGATCGTGTCGGTCGCCGTTGTGGAGCGCAACGCCTGCGCGAGGCCGTGCTTGGCCGTCAGGTAGTCCACCCACCGTCCCAGCCAGGCGCGCAGCGCCTCGTCCGCGGGCATCGTGCCGCGCAACTCGTCCGCCGAATCGCAGACGCGCGCGAGCTCGCTCGCGTGCGCGGCCTCGATGAGGGCCTCGCGGGTGGGGAAGTGCCGGTACAGGGTGCCGATTCCCACGCCGGCCTCCTTCGCGATGCCCTTCAGCGAGGTGCCCGGACCTTCGCGGGCGAACGCGCGGGTCGCGACGTCGAGGAGCCGTTCCCGGTTGGCCCGGGCGTCGGCGCGGGGCTGTCTGGGGTCCGTCGTGTCCATGGATCACCTTCTGTGAGGGGCCGCCCGCTTTGCAACCGGAGTCGGGTCCGATTATATTGAGCTAACCGGACCCGGCTCCGATTAATCCTATGAGAAGGACGTCAGCATGAGCACACCACGCGTCACGACCCCGTTCGGGCCGGCCACGACGGCTGAGGAAACCGTCGAGGGCGTCGACCTGTCCGGCAAGAAGGCCGTCGTGACCGGAGCGTCGTCGGGAATCGGTGTGGAGACCGCGCGGGCGCTCGCCAAGGCCGGCGCCGACGTCACCCTGGCGGTCCGCGACGTCGCCGCGGGCGAGAGGGCCGCCGCCGACATCGTGGCGTCCACGGGCGGCGCACCCGTGCGCACCGCCGTCCTCGACCTTTCGGTACGCGGCTCGATCGACGCCTTCGTCGCCTCGTGGCGGGGCCCGCTCGACATCCTGGTCGACAACGCCGGCGTCATGGCGATCCCCGAGCGGCGCACCGCCGAGGGGTGGGAGATGCAGTTCGCCACCAACCACCTCGGTCACTTCGCCCTCACCCTCGGACTGCAGGACGCCCTCGCGGCCGCCGGGCACGCCCGCGTCGTCGTCGTGAGCTCGGTGGGTCACGTCAACGGGGACGTCATCTGGGACGACGTCAACTTCGAGAAGAACCCCTACGACGAATGGAAGGCCTACAGCCAGTCCAAGACCGCGAACATCCTGTTCGCCGTCGAAGCCGCCAGGCGCTGGGCCGGGGACGGCATCGCGGTCAACGCGCTCAACCCGGGTCGCATCTGGGGCACCGGGCTGTCGCGGCACATGTCCGCCCCGCCCGCGTCGTTCGAGCCCGGATCCAGTGACGGCGTGTCGGTCAAGGACATCCCCCAGGGCGCGGCCACCTCGACCCTCCTGGCCGCCTCGCCTCTCGTCGAGGGCGTGACCGGTCGTTATTTCGAGGACTGCGAGGAAGCCCTCCCGCACACCCCCGGACTGCGTCGCGGCTTCGCGGCGTACGCCGTCGATCCCGGCGCCGCCGAACGCCTCTGGCAGATGTCCCTCGACATGATCGCCGACGCCGACCGGCGCAGGGACGCCTGACGCGAGAAGGCCGTCACCTCCTGCGGAACCGGTTCGCCGATCAGGCGGTGCCGAGCGAACGGTCCAGCTCCTTCCACTTCTCCCGGACCGCTACGCCGGGTCCGAGTAGCTCGGTGAGGGAGGAGGCCAGCGCCGGGTCGTGCACGCCGTCGATCTTCTCGGTTCCGTCCGGCCAGGTCACTCCCAATGTCGTCTCGTCGTAGCCCTGGTCGACGTCGCCCGAATGCTCCACCGTCAACGAGGTCAGGTCGGCGACGTCCACGGTCCGGGTGACGGTCCTGCTCACCAGGCGAACCTGTCGCCGGGTGAACTCGGCCGTGTGCACCTCGGTCCGTTCGGCCACGATGCCCACCACGGCACCGGTGACAATCAAGAGCGCCAGGACGACGATCAGCCACGTGCCCTCCAGCGGGGTGACCACACTCAAGATCATGCAGAGGATCGCGACGAAGGGGAAACAGCCGCACCCTGTCATGAATCCGAAACCGTGCGCCTTGCTGGTCCAGGTCAAGGTTTCGCGATCGGCCATGTACGCATGATGACTCCCAACTCCCCTGAAGTGGAGTCGGAACGCGGGTGCCGCGGCTCAGTGGCCGGCGCTCATGCCGCCGTCGACGCGTCCGAACCGCTCGGTGCCGGCGTCGATGACGCGGTCGCGGTGGCGGGATCGGTGAGGTCGCCCGAGACGGTGACGACGGAGGCGTCGTCCGAAGGGGCGATCGTGCGCGAGGTCGCGACGACCGCGAACCCCAGGTTTCGGTAGGCGGTGACCAGGCCGGCTCCGATGCCCTGCGAGGCGCCGGTGATGACCGCGACCTTGTGACCTTGAACGCTCATGATGACCTCCCCCGAGGCCGGCCATCCTGCATGAGGGTGCAGAACCAATCTAGTTACCCGTCGGCAAAGGGACGAAGGACCGGAAACTCCCGTGGATCCTGCGCCCCGGCCCGGCCTCGTCCCTCCTTGGACGTGCTCAGCCGCCTCCGGCCCGGCCTCGTGCTCAGCCGCCTCCGCCGGCGACGGCGGCGGTCGTCGCGTGGAGCTGCCGGATGACCTTGCGCAGCGCCGGCGACGCCGGTCCGCCCCGGTCGGTCAGCTGGGTGATCCGCTCCTTGTACGCCCGTCGCTTCGCCCTGGGGAGCACCGTCCTGACCTCTCCCGCGGCCGCCAGCGCGACGAGAGCGGCGTCTCGTTCGTCGACGCGGGACAGCGGGCCGGTCAGGGCGGAGGACAACCGCGCCGCGAGCCGCTTGACCACACGCGTGTCCCGGACCCGGACGAAGCTCCTACTGAAGATCAGAAACGGCCGGTTCAGTTCGACCCTGACCCAACGCTCGGTCTCCAGTTCGTCGCGGACGGCCCGGGCCGTCGCGTGGTGATCCTTGCTGATCCAGTGCTGCCACGACCGGGGCCGTGACGCGGCGATCTGGCGCAGCAGGCCGTCCAGGACCGGATCCGCGAGTTCGTCCTCGCTCACGACTCGCACCTTGCCCTTGTCGTCGGCGATCCGCCGGCTGAGGAGCAGGTCGGTGAGCGCCGCCGCGCGGAGCAGGTAGGGGAACCGCATGTGCGTCACCACCCGGTCCTTACGGGAGTCGAAGTGGAGGAGGTAGAGCTGCGCGGCCAGGGAACTGGGAGTGTCCACGGGACTGCCTTCTCTCAGTCGTCGTCGGGCGGCGCTCCGGACCCGGACGCCGTCGTGCTCTCTGGGGACTGGGCCTCCGCCTGGGCGGAGGTCTTGGGGGGCCGGCCGCGCCGGGGGATGCGGCCCGCACCGCCGGGGAGCCGTCCCGCCTCCGACAGCGCGCGGCGGAGCAGGAACTCGATCTGTGCGTTGGTGCTGCGCAGTTCGTCGCCGGCCCACCGGGCCAGCGCGTCGTGCACCACGGGATCCAGCCGCAGCAGGATGCTCTTGCGTTCGGTCGCCACGGTTACTGGTAGAGGGAGCCGGTGTTGACCACGGGCTGAACGTCGCGGTCACCGCACAGGACGACCAGCAGGTTGCTGACCATCGTGGCCTTGCGCTCCTCGTCCAGCTCGATCACGTTGTGCTCGTCGAGGCGGGACAGGGCGGCCTCGACCATGCCGACGGCGCCGTCCACGATCCGCTGACGGGCCGCGACGACCGCTCCGGCCTGCTGGCGACGCAACATCGCCTGCGCGATCTCGGGAGCGTACGCGAGGCGGGTGATGCGTGACTCGATGACCTTGACCCCGGCCGACGCCACCCGTGCCTGGATCTCGGCCGACAGCCGGCCGGTGATCTCGTCGGCGTTCTGCCGCAGCGAGAGCATGTCGTCGTGTCCGTCGTACGGGTAGCTGCCCGCGATATGGCGCACCGCGGTCTCCGTCTGGAAGGCGACGAACTCCACGAAGTCGTCGACTTCGAAGACCGCCTTCGCGGTGTCCTCGACCTGCCACACCACCACCGCGGCCATCTCGATCGGATTGCCGTCGGCGTCGTTGACCTTGGTGATGTCGGTCTCGTGATTGCGGATCCGGGTCGAGACGCGTCGCTTCTGGGTGAAGGGGACGACGAACCGCAGGCCGGGGGTGCGCACCGTCCCCATGTAGCGGCCGAGCAACTGGATCACCCGAGCCTCTCCGGGCGCGACAGCGGTGAGCCCGGAGATGACGGTGCCGGCCGCCAGGAGGAGCAGCGTCCCGGCCAGGATCAGGGCCAGTCCCACGCCGCCGCTGCCCTGGGCCGCACGGATGATCCCCACCGTGACGGCCGCGGCCGAGCCCAGCAGGCCCACAAGGGCGAGCACCAGCATCGGCCAGCCTGAGGCCGCCCGTGCCGTCCGCTCGCCGATCCGCGGGGTGGGCATGTCGACGGCGATGTCCATGTCTGTCATGGCTCCTCCTCTATGTCTATCGCGAATCTAGCAAAGTGATATCACTTTTACTAGAGCCGGGGGGAGTGAGAATGAGCGGTCGCCCCGGGTCAGTTCACGTCCTTGCGGATCAAGCGGGCCGCGCCGGCCGTCGTGGGGACGACGATCCAGCAGATGACCGCGACGGCCAGCCGGGCGGCGTCGTCGCCGCTCATCTCGCCCGCCGCCAGAGGAGCGGTGGTCCTGTTGAGGTCGCACCACTCGGCTGCGGCCTCGCCGACGGCGCCGAGCCTGCTCACGGCCGACCACAGAACCGGGGCCGACAACCAGATCACGATCGCGGCCGGCGCGTTCATCAGCAGCGTGCCCAGGGCGAGTCCCGCCACGACCAAGAGGACGTTCGTCCCGGTCCAGCCCGCCAGCGCGGCAGGCGCGATCTCCCAGGTGGCCGGGACGTCCCCGACACTCGCCACGACACCCGTCACCGGCACCGCGACCAGCAGCGCGAACAGGGAGGCGGCCACCGCCGTGCCCGACGAGACCAGGTACGTGGCGGCCAGCACCCGCCGGCGTCGCGGTTCGAGGGCGAACGTGGTCAGGGCGGTCCGATGGGTCGATTCGCCGGTCACGGAAACGATGCCGAGCGCCGGCAGCAGGGTCCCGTAACCGATTCCGGCGGTGTCGACCAGGGTGTGCAGGTCCGGGCCGTACACGACGCCGCGACCGACGATGGACGCGAGCACCAGGACGAGCAGGATCGATGCCACGATCGAGCCGCAGCGGGTGTCGGCGAGCTTGCGGGCCTCGACATGAAGCAGCCGGCGGAAGGGGATCGGTCTCCCGAGCCGGTGGAGATCCACGGCCGTGTCGTCCATCGTGGTGCTTCCGGTCATGTGGGTCATCGCGCACTCCGGTCGGCGTTCGCGGTCAGTTCGAGGAAGGCCTGTTCGAGGCTCCCGCCCCGGCTGAGGTCGCGGACGGTGCCCCGGGCGAGGACGCGGCCACGGCCGATCATCACGATGTGGTCGGCGACCTGCTCGACCTCGTGCAGCAGATGAGTGCTGAGCAGCACCGAGCAACCCAGGTCGGCGAGGTCGCGGAGCAGCCCGCGCATCCACTGGATGCCCTGGGGGTCCAGGCCGTTCGCCGGCTCGTCCAGGATGAGAACCCTGGGCCGGCCAAGGAGTGCGTGACCCACACCGAGCCGCTGCCTCATCCCGAGCGAGTAGCCGCCGACGGTCCGCCGGCTCTCCTCGCCGGTGAGCCCGACGAGGTCGAGGACCTCGTCGACCCGTGACCTCGGCAGGCCGAGCGTCATCGCGCCCAGCGTCAGGACCTCCCGTCCGGTACGGCCGGGATGCCGGGCGCCGGCGTCGAGCAGCGTCCCGACCAGGAGACCCGGGCAGCCCAGTTCGGTGTACGGCCTGCCCAGGACGGTGGCCGAACCCGCGGTCGGGCGGGCGAGTCCGACCAGGACGCGCAGGGCCGTGGACTTCCCGGCGCCGTTCGGTCCGACGAAACCGGTGACGGTGCCCGGCTCGACCGTGAAGGACACGTCGTCGAGTGCCCTCACCTTTCTGTACACCTTGCTGACGTGGTTGAACTCGATCATGGCGTTCAGTCCACCGGACGGGCGGCTCCCGGTCATCGGACCCGGGTCGAGGCTCCCGGGCCGATGGGCCGGAAACGTCGCTCCCGTTGTCGACCTCCGGCCATCCGGACGTAGACCCAGGTCGCTGGGAGCGCCGGTCCGGCCGTCCATAGGCTGTGGGCTTGTGCACGACCCTGTGGATGACCCGCCGCCCCTGGACCAGCAGGGGATCGCGCTGCGCTATCTGTGCGCCGTGCTGCCGATGGTGTTCTACGGCGTCATCCTCTTCGTGGTGGTCTTCCGGGACCGCGACCGGCTGGTGCCGGCCCTGGTCGACGTGGGGCTCGGCGTGATCGGGCTGATCCTGATGCGCCGGCGCCGCGACCGGCCGTGGCCGGTCGCGCTGGCCACCGCTCTGCTGACCCTCTACTCCACCACCGCGGTCGGGCCCGCCCAGGTCGCATACGTGTCGCTGGGCACGCGTCGCCGATGGCGTCAGTTCATCTCCGTCGCGGTCGTGTCCTGGCTGGCTCTGGCGGCACGCTCCAGCTGGGGCGGCGTCGACCAGGCGACCGTCGTCTCGCTGGCGACCGGAACCGCCGTCCTCGGCGGGCTGACCGTGTTCAGCCTGTACCTGCGCTCCCGCCGCGACCTGGCGGCCTCGCAGCGGGAGGCGGCACTGGCCGCGGAGCGCGAACAGTCACGGCGGATCGAGCAGGCCAAGCTCTCGGAACGCGTCAAGATCGCCCAGGAGATGCACGACGTCCTGGCCCACCGGATCTCCCTGCTGTCGATGCTCGCCGGCGGCCTGGCCTACCGGACGGACCTCAGCCCGGAGGAGACGCGGGAGGTCGCCCTGGCGATCCAGCAGAACGCGCACCAGTCGCTCAACGAGTTGCGCACCGTGCTCGGCGGGCTCCGGCGCGACGGCGCCCCCGAGCCCCCGCAGCCGAGCCTGGCCCACCTGGACGCCCTGTTCGACGAGGTGCGCGCCGCCGGCCAGCAGCTCGAGGTGGACGACACCGTGGACGACCGGGACCTGCTTCCGGCGCAGACCGGCAGGCACGCGTACCGGATCGTGCAGGAGGCCCTGACCAACGCGCGCAAGCACGCGCCGGGCAGCCGGGTGCGGGCCGAGCTCGACGGGCGGCCCGGCGACGGCCTGCGCATCCGGGTGAGCAATCCCGCGCCGTCCGGGACGCCAGCGGGCCCCGGCGGGCGACTGGGCCTGGTCGGCCTGGCCGAGCGGACCCAGATGGCCGGCGGCGTCCTCCGTCATACCGTCCAAGATGGACAGTTCATCCTCGATGCCCAGTTGCCATGGGAGGCTGCACACTGTGACGCGCTTGGTGATCGTGGATGACGACCCGATGGTGCGAACCGGGCTGCGCCTCATCCTCGGCGGGGAGCCCGACCTGGACCTCGTCGGCGAGGCCGAGGACGGCCGGCAGGCCATGGACGTGATCCGCGACCTCAGGCCCGATGTCGTGTTGCTCGATATCCGGATGCCCAACCAGGACGGGTTGACCACCACCGAACTGCTGCTGGCCAGGCCGCACCCGCCCCGGATCCTCGTGCTCACCACCTTCGACGCCGACGACATGGTGCTGCGGGCCCTGCAACTCGGCGCCGACGGCTTCCTGCTGAAGGACACGCCCCCGCCGAAGATGATCGACGCGGTCCGTACGGTGGCCAGGGGCGAGCCGGTGTTGTCGCCGAGCGTGGCACGACAGGTGATCGCCGCGGCGACCGGCGGACCCGGACCGCGACGCCCGGAGGCGCAGAGGCAGCTGGCCGCGCTCACCGAACGCGAGCGCGAGGTCGCGATCGAGGTGGCGCGGGGAAGCTCGAACGCCGAGATCGCCGAACGGCTCTACATGAGCGTCGCGACCGTGAAGGCGAACGTCACCCGGATCTTCCTCAAGCTGGGGACCGACAACCGGGTCCATGTCGCCATCAAGGTGCGCGACGCCGGTCTCCTCTGAAGCCACTGAAGCCTCTGAAGCCTCTGAAGCCTCTGAAGCCTCTGAAGCCTCTGAACCCGCGGGCGGCGGCGCGTGGTGCTACTTGGCGCGCTGCCGTGCCCGCCGGATCCCTTGGGGGGCCTCGGCGGGAGTGGCCAGATGCCCGGTCACCAGGCGATTCATGGCCCGGAGCAGCACCTCGCGCTCGTCGTCGGGCAGCGAGGCCAGGGCAGCCCGATGCACGCCGTCGGCGATCTCCTGGCTTCGCCTCGCGACCTCCGCGCCCTTCTCGGTGACCGCGATGATCCGGGCTCTGCGGTCCTTGCTCGACGGGCGGCGCTCGGCGAGCCCCGCCTTTTCCAGGGCGTCGACGGTGACGACCATCGTCGTCTTGTCCATGTCGCCGATCTCGGCGAGCTGGATCTGCGTCCGCTCCTGTTCGAGGGCGTGAACCAGCACGCAGTGCATCCGGGCCGTCAGCCCGATCTCGGCGAGCGCCTCCGCCATCCGGGTTCGCAGCACATGGCCGGTGTGGTCGAGGAGGAACGACAGGTCCGGCTCGGTGCGTGCGGGTGTCATGGCGGTCATGCCCCCCAGCATATCGACTGGTCCCGTTCTGGATTATCTACGAGTGGAACCATATGTACACATGGAGAGCCGTGTAGGCCGGTCAGAGTCTGACGGTGGGGCAGGGGCCCCCGGCGCAGGCCCCCGGTGCAGGCCCCCGGTGCAGGCCCCCGGTGCAGGCCCCCGGTGCTGAACCTTGGGCAGCCGTCATCCCCGGCTGTGTCATCTCAGCCTCCTTCAGAATGTCGATCATGTTCGCGTGGGGTGGTTGATGCGTGGTCCGGTGGTCCGGCCGGTGTAGGTGAAGGTCCAGCGGTCTTTGCCGGCTTTCCGGCGTTGGTAGTGGTGGGGGCGGCGGTAGCGGTCGCGGTTGTGGAACTGGCAGGCGGGTCCGAGTAGACGTAGGTCGGTGTGGCCGCCGTCGGACCAGTTGTCGGCGTGGTCGATCTGGCACATCGTGGCCGGGAGCGGGCAGCCGTCGATCCAGCAGGTGGCATAGCGGGCGAAGACCGCTTTGCGCTGGGCCTTGGTGGCCAGCCGCACCGCCCGGCCCATGTCCAGGACCTGGCCGTCGGCGTCCATCACCAGCCGCACCAGCGACGAGGTCCGCGCCAACCGGTGAATCTCCCGCACCGGCAGCAACTGCCCTGTCGCGAGCAACAACCCAGGCACCAGGCGGTCCACCTGCTCACCCAGGCCCGCCCACCCAGCTGCCGCATGCTGCGACTTCGGCCCAGGCTTCCACCTCGGCTCGTTGTCCGGCCCCAGTCCCGGCCCTGTCACGTTGTCTGGTCCCGGCCTCGGCTCGCGCTCTTCCTTCGGCTCCGGCTCAGGCTCAGGTGTGGCCCTTGATCCCGGCTCGGGCGCTGTCCCCGACTCTGGCGTGTTCCCTGCGTCCGGTTCCCGTTCTCGCCCCGAGTCGGCGGTCTCCCGGCGGGGTCCCGGGCGCGTTTGGGCACTGGGCGTAGCGCTGTCGCCAGCGTCTGCCGTTGTGCCGTGATCTGCGTCCTCCGGTTGGGCCGGAGAGGCCTTGGCGGGGTGATCATCGGGCAGGGACTCGGCGTTGACCAGCACCAGCAACTCGGTGCTGATCTGCTGCTCCACCAACGCGATGAACGCATCCGCGTTGCGTACCCGCAACGGCCGGTCGTCCTCCTCACCTTTGGGCTTGGCGTAGGCGTCCAGCAACGCCCGCAACCGCGCTCCGGCCTCGC
>NZ_BOOP01000021.1 GCF_016863295.1 Planotetraspora phitsanulokensis | reverse complement strand
GGTGAGCCGGGCGTCACAGGGACCGAAGGCCCTTCGCGAAGATCGCGAGGGGCCTTCGGCATACACGCGGGAAATCGAGGAGCGACTCCGCCGACGACGAGTCCAACCTCAACTCACGGGTGCCGAGCCCGATCGTTCCAGCTCGTTCCGGTAGGCGTCGAGGACGAGGCCGTGGAAGTGATGGACCGCGTGCTCCGACAACCCGGACCCGCTGGGGTCGTAAACGATCTTTCCCTGGGTGAACGCGGGGGTGCGCATCCCGCGCTGGACGCTTTCCACCAGGGCGATGTCCTCCACCTGGAGAACCTCGTCGATGTACCGGATGCTGTCGACCTCGACCTCGTTCGGCTCCTCGGTCTCCAGATAGAAGTCCCAGATCTCGCGCGTCCGGTCCGGTCCGTCGGGGATGATCTGCAGCACCATGAAGTTCCCACGGCCGGGATAGCGCAGCAGGCACGTGTTGGGCCACAACCACCAGACCGCATGCTCGGTGACCGTCGCGCCTGACACGTCGTAGGCGGAGTTCTCCGCCTTGCCGGCCTGGGCCATGTGGCTGGAGTAGATCCCGTAGGTGGTGACCTTGTAGGTGCTCATGTCGACCAGGGACACGAAGTCCTTGTGCGCCACATGGCAGTGGTAGCACTCCAGGAAGTTGTCGACGACGTTCTTCCAGTTGGAGGAGATGGTGTAGGTGAGCCGGCGGGCGAGGGTCAGCTTGGCCACGTCCGGCGCCCGCTCCTCGATCTCCGCCCCGAGGCCGCCGGACTGCTCGGCCAGAGGCGCGGCCGTGGGATCGAGGTTGACGTAGACCATGCCGCCGAACTCGGTGACCTGGATCTGATCCAGGCACACCGTGGAGGGGTCGAAGCTCGGCATGTCGCCGGTGTTGCGCGCTCGCCTCAACCGGCCGGTCAGGTCGAAGTTCCAGGCGTGGTACGGGCACACGATGCTGCGCCGGACGCCGGACCCCGTCAGGAGCTCGTGCGCGCGGTGCTTGCAGACGTTGTAGAACGCCCGGAGCGTGCCCGCCTCGTCCCGTACGGCGACGATCGGCATGCCGGCCACCGTGCCCGTCACATAGCTTCCGGGCTCCCGCAGCTTCTCCACGTGGCACAGCCACTGCCACGTGCGGGCGAAGATCGCCCGCTGGTCGACGTCGAACCACTTCGGATCGGTGTACGCGTCGGCGTGCAACGACATCGACAGAGCGGGGTCGGGGTCGTATCCCGACGAGATGTGATCGATCGCGGGGATCGGATCCGGCGTCACCGTACCTCCAAAGCCTGACACCAAGCGCACGGGTGCCCGGCGGCGACCCCGCGGGGCGGCGCACAGATCTCGCGCCGACCAGATTGAGGCTAATGATCCTTTTGGTGAAGATTCAATGCCTCCGAGCATCTGATCGCCGACACCGCCCACGTACGGCCCCGGGCTTGGGGTTGCATTCCGTACCTCGGTACAGCCTTACCGTCGAGTTGTAGGGGTCGCTCGCGTGAGAGACGGGTGGCGTCGGCAGATGGAGGATTCATGGAGTGGGCGCCGGCTGAATGCACACTTCCGTCCCAGGAGAGACCGTTGCGAGTGGCGGAGTTCGACGGGCTGTTCTCTTCCGCCCTGCGGGGGCTGGAGCGAGTGGGGCCGACACACCTGCGGCTCGTGCTGGACGGCAGGCCGCAGGTGGAGGAGACCACGCGTGACCTGGTGGCCAGGGAGACGAGTTGCTGCTCGTTCTTCTCCTTCCGCCTGAGCCCCGAGGGACGGCACCTGATCCTGGACATCGAGGTTCCCGCCGTTCACTCCCGGGTGCTCGATGGGCTGGTTGCTCGCGCGAATGACCAGGTCGCATCATGACCGGCGGCCGGCTGCGTACGGGGGAGGTCGCCGAAGCGGCGGGGGTCAACGTCCAGACCTTGCGCTATTACCACCGGCGCGGCCTGCTGGAGGAGCCACAGCGCAGCAATGGGGGACATCGGCGATATGCGCCGGAGGTCGTGACCGTCCTTCGGCTCATCAAGGCGGTGCAGCGGCTCGGGTTCACGCTGGATGAGGTCGCGGACCTCGTCGATGCGGCTTCACACCGTCACGGCAGGCGAGGCGGCGGCTTGCGGCAGCGGGCCATGACCAAGCTGACCGAAGTGGAACGGAGGATCACCGATCTCCAGCGGATCCGTCACACGCTGATAGAGGCGGTGGACGCCGGGTGTGACGACCTGGCGACCTGCACGGCCAGCCCACATTGCCCGTTGCAGCTCTGATCTGTCAGCGATGTGCCCTCGCCCACCTCCCCCCTACTAGAACTGTGGGCAGAGAGGCAGTGCGGCTCCTCGCGGCAGGTATCAGCCCCGGAGTAAGTCTTCCGCGCCCGCGCGGACGGCTGCCCAGTCGGTTTCCAGTTCGGTTTGCAGCCGTTGCGTCAGCCACGTCGCTCGATTGACGTGCTCGGCTCGGAGCGCATGCAGATCGAGCTGAACCCCGTCCGGCGGCCCGGTCCGCTCCAGCACGCTGATCCTCCGCTCCATGGCGGTCATGAGTTCCTGGTCGAGTTGCCGCACGGCGGCGAGGAACGATTCGGCCGGGATCATGACCTGGCCGGCCGGGTCGGCCGTGAACCGGATGTCGCCCTCGTCGTCATGCCGCCAGGTCACCGTCACCGTGTCGAAATCGTCGCTGACGGTACGCCAAGCCCTGATTCGGGGAGGCTCTCGTATGTAGCCGAGATCCAACGTGTGTTCCGCGTGCCACTCCGCAGCACTCAGCGCCGCTTCGCTGTCCATCGGCCGCCAGGCGTCGGGGTCACTGGCCACGAAATCCAGGAGATCGGTCGGCACCGGCTGGAGGACGGTCGGTGTCATCGCGTTGATGTCTTCCCATAGCCGAGCCAGGTAGTAGTCGACATATGGGTGTCGCGCCCCAGGACCGTCGGTTCGATGTCGCTGAAGGGTTTCCGTCGAGTAGCGCAGCAACTCGTGATCGGCCAGTTCGATCCAGTACCAGCCGTCGGTCAGTCCGAACCAGTGCAGTTGACGACCCTCATGGCCCCACGGGGATACCTCGCCCAATGGTGACAGCGCGAAACGGAACCTGATCACTGGGCGTATGGTAGCCGCCGCGTTCGACCGAGCATGTCGCTGACCGTCTGGAGCCGATCGGCCCCAGGAGACCTCGGACGATGGCCGGCTGAGGCAGCGTGGTTCTCGCGTGAGTTTCAGGGGCAGTAGCGGTAGCCCATGCCCGGCTCGGTGATCAGATGAACCGGGCGACCGGGGTCCGGTTCGAGCTTGCGGCGTAGTTGGGCCATGTACTGGCGCACGTAGTGAGTCGCCGTCACAAACTCGGCGCCCCAGACCTGGGTGAGCAGTTGGCGCTGACTGACCAGCTTGCCCGGGTTGCGCAGGAGGATCTCCAGGAGATGCCATTCCGTGGGCGTGAGCCGTACCTCACCGGTGATCGTCTTGCCGACCAGGTCGATCGTGTGGTCGCCGAGTTGGACGCGGGCGAACTCGCTCCCCTGGAGGGACGCGCGCCGGCTCACGGCCCTCATACGGGCGAGCAGTTCGTCGACGCTGAAGGGCTTGGTGATGTAGTCGTCGGCGCCGGCGTCAAGTGCGTCGACCTTGTCCTGGTTTCCGGTACGACCGGAGAGGACGATGACCGGGATGTTGGTCCATCCGCGGAGTCCGTGTATGACGTCGACTCCGTCCATGTCAGGCAGCCCGAGGTCGAGCACGACCAGGTCGGGGTGCCAGTCGGCGGCGCCCCTCAACGCCGATCCCCCGTCCGTCGCGACGGCGACCTCGTAGTGGCGGGCAACCAGGTTGATCCGGAGCGCACGGAGGATCTGCGGTTCGTCGTCGACGACGAGTACACGTGTCACGAGGACATCTGAACGGGACGCGCCGCCGACGCTACGACCAAGAGCACGAATCACGGTGAGACCTCCCCATGGCACGGGGCCGGCGGGCCAGCATGATTCCGAGCACTACCAACGCGTCAGCCACGAGGACAGTGTTGTCATTCGGCTGGTGGAGACGAGGTGAAGCCCCGGCCCCTCCCAGTGGAGAAACGGTGAACGGTGAGCCTCGGTGCCCACCACCGCGCTGCTCGGCCCTCAAGGTGACGAAAAGAGGGAGCGTCTCAACGGACTTGCGCCGACTCGGCGCTGTTCCTCAGGTGGCGGCGACCGGACTCGGTGACGCGGGGGCTCCCACAGGCACCGCGCGCAAGGAAATCACGGGCGCGCCGTGGGGCAGGCTCAAGCCACCGTTCGGGCCCTCAAGGAAAACGCCGAAACGCTTGCGACGGCATCGACCAAACATGCTGCTTCTGCGCAGATATACGACAACCGAAATGCCCTGCCATCTCGGTTCACATCGACATGTCGCCCTATGCGGTAATCATTTAAATTCTAACTGTTCATTCCACGACAAGATCACTGAGCCGCATAGATCTGAGCAGATTTGTCGCCTCAGAGCGCCTCAAAAGAGAGCGAATGCCGCGAAATCGAAAACGCCCCGAAATCGACTGGACGGCTTTGTCGCAACGTGGCGTCCATTTACCGGAACTGAATATTCGCCCAGGTGTCCGCGTTTTCCGCCACGGGTATCTCCTGGGTCGCATCGCTGCACGCGGTGACCGAAAATCCAATTCTCACCATGGAGGGAAATCAATTGATTTCTCGTAGGAGCAGTTCGGCTTCTGGTTCGCGCACCACGGGTCGTGTGCTGATGTCGGCAGTCGCGCTGGCGGCCTGTGGAGCGCTCGGATTCTCCGGTGTGGCCTCCGCGAGCGCCTCCACCGCGATGACCAAGCCCACCCCGAGTGGCGGCCCGTGGCTCGACGGGGACGACGTCTCCAACCTGTCGCCCGCGATCACCGCCCCCGTGGCCACCTCTTCCCTCCTCTTCCTGGTGTCGGCGAACAACGGCATCCCGTTCATCAGGGACCCGCGGTCGGGATGGGCGAACCTCAGGAATGTGGCGAACAGCTCGGGCGGTTACGTGCAGAACATCACCATCGGCCAGCTCACCACCACCACCATGGCTGGGCCCCAGATCGTGAGGGTCACCGCTCGGACTTCGGCCGGGATTTTCAAGACGGACTGCAGAATCGACGTGAAGCCGATTCCGACGTCGGGAGCCATTCCTGTGCCCTCCGCCGGCATCAGCGGCTGCACTGCGTGGACGACTCTCCCGGTCACGGGCTGATGGCGCGCGGTTGAGTGACAAACCAGGGCGGACATCTCCCGGCGCTCGCGCCGACGGCGGTCTTCCCGCCGCGGAAGTAGTGCCGGAACCAGTCCTCTGCAGCGAAAAGCCCGCCGCTCCTTCGGGAGTGGCGGGCGTTTTCGTCTTTCGCCGGTAATGGAACTCGCAACAGCCCGGCCATCCCCCGGCTGCGGCGTCGCGAGCCCGTCACCATGGCTCAACTGCTGAGGGGTGACCGGCGGCCGGTCCCGAGGGATCGGAACCGGCCTCTGACACCGGTGGGGATTCGGTCGGCCGGACGCGTCAGCGGCCCTTCACAGACACCGGAAACCATCGGTTCGCGATGATCTGAACCTTTCCCTTCCCCTTCGGGGGGATGTAGGCCAGCACCTCGTTGCGCTCCACGCTCGTGATGGACGATCTGACCGTCGAGGGGATACCGAAGCCCTTCTGGAAGTCACCGAAATCGGAGCTCTCCCACGTCATGCCCGCGGCGTTGGCCTTGCCGCGATAGGACGCCTTGACGTCGATTCCGAACCAGGCCAAAGCGCCACCTGATTTCGTGCGAACGGCGTAGACAGGGGTCGTGGCGGCGACCGCCTGGCTGGTCCCTGTCCAGTTGTTCCCCTCGTACGCCTCGCGGGTGTCGCGGAGTCCTTGGTACTGGGCCTTGACCAGCCTGCCGATGGCGAACTGCTTCGCCCAGGGACTGCGTGTGCCCCGGCTGATGACTTCCGCCAGCGCCGGGGCGACCTTGCTTGGTGGGACCACAACGCCGGGGTCCCCGGCCGGCACCACGTCGGGGAAGTCCTCGACGTCGACTCCGGAGGCTATCGGTCCCGTCGCCGTCCTCGAGAACGGCGCGTACGCCACCCGCCACGGAGCGCCCGCCTGATCTTGGACGAACAGCAGGATGTCCCGTGTGGCGGGCTTGGATCCGGTGTCGGTGGCTGCGGCGAAGAACCATTTGGGATAGCCGGAGAACTTCGGCGCCGCAGCCAACCCCGCCGTGTACTTCACCGGTCTGATTTTCAGCCTGTTCTGCTTGAACACCTTGTACTGCGCGTTGTGGATCTGTTGTGCGGAACCGCTCTCCACCTTGCTCGCCAGGCCGCTGTTCAACTTGCCGTTCGCGGCGTTGATCCCCAGCATGTAGCGCTTGAGTGCCGTCATGGCCGCCTTCTCGCTGAGGGCGGGAGTCGGCGACGGCGGTGGAGCCGGCGGTTTGCTGACGGACGCGGGCTCGCCGCTGTCAATGAAGCTGCATCCTCCGACGACCACGGGCAGAACCATGACGGCGGTAACGAGGGTCAGGCGCACCATTTCTCGCTTTCAGGAAGATTCGTCCGTCAGTTGCTGACGGGCATCGGGGGACGGAAGTCGACGGGGATGCCCATCTGAGCGAGCCAGCCACGCAGGCCCGCGACCATCGCGGGATCGGCCACGACCCGCGCGGCGTACTCCTTGATGTCGACCTCGTTGCCCACCGGGTCGAGCAGCTTGGCGGGGCCCGTCCAGGACAACGTCCATCGGGCCTTACCGTGACTGATCAGTACGCCCTCGATCGCGCGGGCCAGGACGTTGGCCACCAGGGTCGGTGATTGCTGCCAGTTCAGCCGGACCAGCTCGTCGTAGAGGGCGGCGGACTGGTTCCGCGCCAGGGCTTCCAGGGCGGCGTCCAGGAAGGGCTCGCGCGCACCGACGACCCGCTGGCCCGCGACCGACAGGTCGTGCACCGGCTCTTCGTTGCGAGCCACGTACATGCCGGTGGCGACCATCTCGTCCCAGGGCAGCGGGCGCAGACGGAGCGCCTCGTCGGTCCAGAAGGTCTGCTCCAGGGCGTTCGCGGCGACCGCCGGATCGCGGAGGAGGACCAGAGCGGGACGGGAATCGAGTGCGCGCGGGCGGTCGGGCAGAACCGCGATCGCGCCCAGCCGCTCACGCAGGCTCGGGTGCGAGTCGTACGGACTGGTCTCCTCGCCTGCCCCGTCCGCCTGGGCGATCTCCGTCACGTGCGCGTTGACGAGCGCGTGGAAGCCGCCGAACAGGTTCGCCGGCCGGCTTCCCGCCATGCCGGTCATGCCGACGTACCTCTCGATGAACATGTTCCACACGTCGTCGGTGCCGTGCACCTTCCGCAGGGCGTTTCCGGCGGCGTCGCGGCCCGCGATGGTGACGGCGAATTCGTCGGCCTCCAGTTCCTGTTTCCGCGAAACGGTCTGGGAGACGCGCAGGAAGAGCTTGGCGTAGGCGAAGAAGATCTTCTGGATCCAGGCGTGGTTGCCCAGCGACTGGACCGCGGCGAGGACGGCGATGCGGCCCCGGTACACCGTGCCTCCCAGACGGGTGTGCGCGCCGCTGTAGTGACCGAGTTCGTGCCCGAGCACCGCGCGCATCTCGTCCGCGCTGAGCGCCATCAGCAGAGGCATGCCGATGTACATGCGGCGGCGGCCCGCCCGCAGCCCCAGCCAGCTCGTGTCCTCGCTCACCGCTGCGTTCACCTCGGCGACGAGCCGGATCTCGTCCGGCGGGCGGGTGCGCACCACCTCGGCCAGTTCCTCGACCGTCCGCCAGAGCGCCGGCTCCTGCTCGCGGCCTACGGCGACGCCCGGCTCCGTGTGCGGCCTGCGCCTGTTGACCAGGATGAGGCCGCGCAGCAACGCCAGGGCTGCCAGCGTGAGAACAATGGCGATCTTCAATGCACCGGAGGAAAGGTGCTGTACGGCGACGACGTCGAAGACCGCAGCGACTCCGAGGACGGCGGCGACGAGCACGTAGAACCCGGCCAGAAGGCCGAATGCCAGCGCTGCCCGCATCGCGGTGACCATGTCAGGCTCCCTTGAGGGACGTTAAGAAGTGTCCGAAATTAACGGGTTGTATGCACTTTGAATCGGAGTCCGACTGTTCAGAGCAGTACGGCTCGATCCGGCAGAGCAAAAGTGCCCGAAGGCATGGATTCGGGGTTGCATCCCAAGCCTTCAGGAACGTCGACCGGGTGACGGCGGAGCAACAAGGAGGCCGCTTCCCGCCGTGGTGAGGCCTAGTGGGACGGCCCGCCGGTCTTGTCGGGCTTGGGTGGCCCGCTCGGGTGGTCCTCGGGTTTCCCGTTCGGGTGGTCCTTGGGCCCGCCGGTCGGGCGGGAGGCCGGAGCCTTGCCACGGGTCTTGAGGCGGTCCGCGCAGTAGGCCGCGACCTTGTCCCTGCCGCCGGCGACGGTGATCAGGTGGGTGAAGGCCGGATTCTCAAGGGCCTTGCCGGGGTTGTCGCCGGCACCGGCCTGATAGGCGCGGCAGAGGCCGACCAGAGACGGGGACGGAGACCGGGACGCGGACGGGGACCGCGACAGGGACGGAGACGGCGACGGGAAGACGTTGGTGGGGTCGTCGCCGGCCACGTGGGCCTTGCCGATGTCGTGAGTCGCGGTCGGCCGGGCGCTCGGCACGGGGCCGCCCAGAGATTCGGGCAGGTGTCCGGTGCCGGTCGCGAGCGCGACGCCGCCCACAGCGGTGGCGCTGAGCGCCGCGGCGGCCACCTTGAGCGTGACGAATTTCAGCAATGCCGTCTTGATCATCGATTGTTTTCTCTGCTGAAGGGCGGGGACGAGATGGGCCTCCCGGAAGGCCGCCACGGCCGCCTCCTCGCCGCTCAGTTCGCCACGCGGCGCGGCCGCGGCGGCGAGCAACTCGGCCAGCTGATCCGGACCAGCCGTTTCACCGCGCAGCAGCCGCTCCGCGGTGAGACGGTCGATTCGAGGAGATCTGTGAGTGCTCATCTCATGTCCTTCAGCGTCGAAGCCCCCGTTTGTGTCACACCTCCGGTTCACCCCGTCGTATCGCCTTTTCCATCGGCTCCGGTGACGCCCGGGCCGGACCCGTCCGGGAGGGCCGTACCAGGGCGTTCAAGGAGTTTGGCGAGCTTGCGCAACCCGCGGTGGGCCGCCGTCCGAACCGCCCCGGCCCGCTTGCCCAGCACCCGCCCGGCCGCCTGCGCGTCCAGCCCCATCACCACGCGCAGGAGCACCGCCTCGGCCTGGTCACGAGGCAGCCGCGCGATCAGCGCGAGCGCCGCGTCGGAGGCCAACGCGTCGAGCGCGGACCCAGCGGTGTCGTCGTCGCTCGGCCGGTCCGCCAACTGCTCGATCGGCAGGCTGTGGGCGGGCCGGCGACGCTCACGGCGCAGATGGTCCAGGGCGCGGTGACGGGCGATCGTCGCCGCCCAACCGCGGAACCCGTCGGAGTCCCCTCGAAACGACCCGAGGTCGCGGGCGATCTGCAGCCACGCCTCGGACGCCACGTCCTCAGCGTCCTCGCCCACGAGGACCCGCAGATACCGCAGCAGGCCAGGTTGGACGGCCCGGTAGATCACCCGGAAGGCGCCCTCGTCGCCGCGCTGCGCGGCGACCACCGCAGCCGACAGGTCGACCGGGTCCGCCCAGAGCCGCCGAACCTCGGTCGTTTCCTTCGCCGACTCGGCTACCACGAGCCCCTGTCTCCGCGAATCGACGTCGGCGGCCCGAGCATCGCTCTCACCTGACCCGACTGCATCCCCACCGGCGAAATGATGGGCCATACCCGGTCATAACGGAAGCCAAACGGGTCAACCCCCCTGTCAGAGGCTTCCGAGGCGCACGGTCGCCCCCGCTGGTCGATGAGGTCACTCGGCGAACAGGAGCCGGCTCCGGCCGCTGTTCAGCTCGAACCGACGCCGCGGTCTTCGCGTCGCATGTCCCCGGTGCCGGGGGTCCCCGCGCCCAGGCCGTAACGCAGAAGCACAGCGCCCTTGGACGAGGCGACGGGCGGCTCGAGGAGCACCAGGTTGGCGGGCACCGCACCGCCGTCGAACACCTTCTTGCCGACACCGAGCACGATGGGGAAGACCCACAGGTCGAGCCGGTCGAAGAGGCGCTCGTGCAGGAGGGTCTGCACCAGGTTCAGGCTTCCGATCACGTGGACGTGTTCATGCTTGTCACGCAGCTCGTGCACGGCGCTCACCAGGTCGGGTCCCAACTGCGTCGAGCCCGCCCAGTCCAGATCCGGGTTGCCTCGCGAGGCGACGTACTTCGGGATGTCGTTGAACAGCGTGGCGATCCCGCCGTCGACGCCGTCGACCTGGTTCGGCCAGAACGCGGCGAAGATGTCGTAGGTCCTGCGGCCCAGCAGCAGGGCGTCCATGCCCTCCATTCCTGCACCGACGTGCCGGCCGACCGTCTCGTCGAACAGGGGCGCCTGCCATCCCCCGAACGGAAAGCCGTCGGAGTCCTCCTCAGGATCACCCGGCGCCTGGCCAACCAGGTCGAGCGTCGCGAACAGGTCGATGTGGATCATGCCCATGGTGTCCTCCTCCTTGTGTTCCGGCTTGTGCGCCGGCTCGAACTTAGACCGGCGTCCGGACACGAACTCATCGATCGCCGAGGACCTGACAGGCGATCGACACGTCGCAAAAGTCCCGTAGCAGTTCGCGGGAAGGCTGCCGGGGAGTGAATCAGACCGCCACGGATGCGTCATTAGGCGCGGCCGGGGCCTTCGAGCCCGCGTGTTGAAGCTCGCCGGGCAGTTCGCGCATCTTGCGCAGCGGTGAGAGATACACCGGGATCACGGCGAGCAGTTCGCCCAGAACGCCGACCCACAGGGCCTGCCGCACCCCGATGGTCTGCGCGACGCCGATCGCGAACCGCCAGTCGGACTGGAACATCGGCAGCGCCAGCATCCACAGCAGACCGCTCGTGATCACCGACGCGCACATCGCCTGCCCCTGCCCGATCCTGGCCGCGCGCCGTCCTGGAGGCGGACATCGCCTACCGGACCCGCCAGTTGGCCGAGGACGGCATCCAGCAGGTCTTCGCCCATCTGCATCCGGCGCTGCACTGGTCCGGCGACCGCCTGGTCTCGCCGGACCTGCCCGCGGCCGACCCCGACCTGAACGGCGCCGGCATCACCCGGGCCGTCGGCACCCTGTGGGAAGCGCGCGACGCCACCGGCAACGGGCTCGCCCGCCTGATCGGCCGCAGCCGGGCCCAGCTCCTGGCGTACACCACCTCCCCCACCACCACGACCCAGCTGGCCGCCCGCACCGGCCTGAGCCTGGGCACCGTCTCCCAGCACCTGACGGTCCTGCGCGAGGCCGGGCTGGTGACCAGCCACCGGTACCGGCACGAGGTGAACTACACGACCAGCGATCTCGGGATCGCCCTGCTGGAACGGTCGTGAGGCGTAAGAGCAGTCGAGAGCCGGGTCTCCCTATGGGATCGGCGTCCAAGACGGGGAGCGCGGGCCGCTCCCCGGTCTCCCCGGGTGTGGCGTGGCCGGGGACCCTGCGCGAGGTCTGTGGGTCAGGAGGCGTAGGTGGTGACCTTCCACAGATGGCCGTCCGGGTCGCTGAAGTAGCCGAAGTACCCGCCCCACTGGGCGGGGGCCGCCTCCTTGATCACGCTGCCGCCGGCAGCCGCCGCGTTGCGCATCATCTCGTCCACGACTTCCCTGGAGTCGGGGTTGAAGTGGAATGAGGCGCCGCGGAATCCGGATCCATCCGCGGAGACGCCGGCGTCCCGCGCCGCTGCCTCCCATTCGTAGAGAGCCAGCTGCGGGGATCCCTCGCCCAGGCTGAACGAGACGAAATGACGGGTGTCCTTGTCGATCGTGCAGCCCAGGCCTTCGTAGAACTTCTTGGCGCGGGCCAGGTCCTTGACGCCGAGCATGATGGCGTTCACTTGCAGTGACACGGTTCTCTCCTGGTGATTTCGGTGTATGTGCTGCCTGAACCGGCAGGCCGGGAAGCCGGGCCGGGCCTCGGACGTCACATCGGCGTGCGTTCGACGGTCGATCGGCTGGAGGGGCGCAAAGGCCTTGTCCGACAACGCGCGGTGGTTCGGCGTCGACACGATCCCGCGTCGACGCCGAACGTACTCGTCGGTGCCGGTCACGTCGGTCATGCCGAGGGATCATCGGTTCGGAGGAGTCCGGCCGGCGTGCCCGGCAATGGCGCGTCACCCCCTCGCCAGAGGCCTTCCTCGGCGGCTACTCCGCGTAGGGCTGATCCTCTCCCTGGGCGCTGTAGCCGAGGCTCCAGATGTAGCCGTCCGGGTCCGCGAAGGAGCCGCCGTACCCGCCCCAGGGCAGGGCGCCGGCGGGCTTGAGGATCGTGGCGCCGGCCTTCTCGGCCTCCGCGATGATCTCGTCGACTCGCGCCTCACTGCGGACGACGTAGGTGAGGACCAGTCCGCTGAAGCCGCTGCCTTCCGGGCTCGTGCCCACCTGGCCGGCCAGGCCGTCGCGGCCGTAGAAGCCGACGGGCGAGGCTCCGTCCGATTCGAAGAACACCGAGATGCCGTAGTCGTGCTTGACCTTCCAGCCGAGCCCCTCCGTGTAGAACTGCTTGGCCCGCTCCAGGTCCCGGACGCCGAGGAGAATCGAGCTCACGTGCGCTTTCATGCTGTGTCTCCTTGTACTGCCTGAGGTGTATGTGCTGCCTGAACCGGCAGGCGTGACGTCTGGGCCGGGCCCGGACGGTCACATCGGCGTGGGTTTGCCGGTCAATTGGTATGACCGGCAAAACGGAGGAATGTGACAAATGGCCGAGCAGGACTGGCTGAGCGATCGATTCACCGAGCATCACGACCGCTTGCACGCGGTGGCCTACCGGATGCTCGGCTCACCCGGCGAAGCCGAGGACGCGGTGCAGGAGGCGTGGCTGCGGGTCAGCCGCGCCGACACCGGCCAGGTGGAGAACCCGGCCGGGTGGCTGACCACGATCGTCGCCCGGGTCTGCCTCAACATGCTCGAGGCACGCCGGAACCGGCGTGAGGAGTCGGCCGGTGCGCTGCCGCCCGAGCCGGCCGCGCCCAATGCGAGCGCCACCCCGACCGGCCAGGCCGACCCCGAGGACGAGGCGCTGCTGGCCGATTCGGTCGGTGTCGCGCTGATGGTGGTGCTGGACACGCTGACTCCCGCCGAGCGGCTCGCGTTCGTCCTGCACGATGTCTTCGCCGTGTCGTTCGGCGAGATCGGCGCCATCATCGACCGCTCCCCGGCGGCGGCCAGGCAACTCGCCAGCCGGGCCCGGCGCCGGGTGCAAGGAGCCGCCGGCGCATCCGATGCCGCGCGATCGGCGAAGCGGGAAATCGTCGAGGCCTTCCTTGCCGCCTCCCGGAGCGGGGATTTCGCCGCCCTGCTCGAGGTGCTCGATCCGGACGCCGTGGTCGGCGAGATCCGCGGCGGCCACGCGGTGGCGGCTTTCTTCGCCGGACGAGCTCAGGCCGCCCGGCTCGCTCTGGTCGACGGCGTACCGGCGGCCGTCTGGTCGCACCTCGGCCGGCCGAAGGCCATCTTCACGTTCACCGTCCACGACGAGAAGATCACCCGCATCGATATCGACACCAACCCCGACCGGTTCCACGACCTCGACATCGTCATTCTCACCGCCGGCGACAAGGAGCCGCGTTGACCCGCACGGACCTCAAGTTCTCGTCCTGCACTCTCGCAGTCCACGACCTCAACGAGGCGCTCGGCTTCTACTGTGACGTGCTCGGCTTCGAGGTACGCGACGACGGGCCTGAGGGGATGCGATGGGTGAGCGTCGGCCCGCCATCGCAGCCGGACGTGCAGATCGTCCTCGAGTCCCCTGGCGCGGTCCCGGGTGTCTCGCCGGCCGACCGGCAGGCGATCGCAGACCTGACGGCCAAGGGCCTGCTGGGCCGTCTCGTCTTCGTGACCGACAGCTGCGACGCCACCTTCGAGCACATCGAGGCCGCGGGCACCGAAGTGATCCAAGAGCCGATCAACCAGCCCGACGGCGTCCGCGACTGTGCCTTCCTCGACCCCTCCGGCAACCTGCTGCGATTCACCCAGCCGCGGCAGGTGGTCCCGAGCCGGCAAGACAGCGGGAGCAGATCATGAGGTTTCGAGCCTACGTCGAGCCTGCGGAGCCCATGAGAGGGCTCCAGGTTCCCGAAGAAGTCGTGGAGGCGCTCGGTGCGGGCAGGCGGCCGAGGGTGACCATCACGATCAACGAGCATTCGTGGAAGAGCAGGGTCGCCATCATGCGCGGCCGCTACCTGCTCGGCCTGAGCAACGCCAACCGGCAAGCCGCCGGTGTCGTGACCGGCGACGAGGTCGAGGTCGAGGTGGAACTCGATGCCGAGCCTCCTGTCGTGGTCGAGCCCGCGGACTTCGCCCGCGCCCTGGACGCCGACCCGGTCGCCCGCGCTTCCTACGACCGCCTGGCCTACAGCCACAAGCGCGAACACGTGCTCGCCATCGAAAGCGCGAAGAAACCCGAGACGCGCATACGGCGGATCGAAAAGGCCTTGGCAGTGCTGCGGGACCGGGAGCGTCCGTAGCGGGCCGTTACGCAGCTCGGTACACCGACAGTCAGAACCTCTCACCCTCGGTGCTCTCCACCCAGATTCCCAGCACCTCGTAACACGCCGTTCAGGTTCCGTCCGCATGCGATCAAAGACCGCCGCCTAGCCTGCCCTGTCGGCCCCGCTGAGACACCGGGCCACAGCACGCCAGCGACCCCATTTGGAGGTGCGGTCTTTGTCTGCGCCGCTTTTCCGGCGAGTCACCATCGCCGCATTGACACTATCCACGGCAGGCGTCGCCTGTTCGTTGTTCGCCGCCCCGGCGTCCGCCAGCCCGGCCGGGACCGGCCTGATCATTAGCGAAGCGTATGTCAACGGAGGCTCGTCCGGCGCGAGCTACCTGAACAAGTTCGTCGAGCTGTACAACCCGACACCGAACGCCATCTCCCTCACCGGCGACACCCTCCAGTACCGCGCGCCCACGAGCACCGTGGTCCCGAGCGGTTCGCAGGTGTACGCGCTTTCGGGGACGGTCGCCGGCCACGGCCACTTCCTCATCCAGTTGCCGAGCAACAACGCGGCCACCAACCCCGGGTCACCGCTGCCGACGGCCGACCTGAGCACCGGTGGAAGCGTCAACCCGGGCGCGGGGGGCGGCACGCTGTTCATCGCGGCCAGCACCTCGGGTGTGCTTCCCACCGACAGCACGGTGATCGACAAGATCGGCTGGGGAACCAGCAACTCCCCGGAGGCGAACGCTCCGACGGGCAACTCGCTGACCCTGAGCTACCAGCGTGGCGCGGACGGCGCGGACACCGATGACAACGCCGCCGACTTCCACGTCGCCGCCCCCAACCCCCAGAACGCCGCCTCCGACGCCGGCAACCCGGGTGGCGGCACCGGGACGGTCACCGTCACGAGCCCCGGCGCGCAGAGCGCCACCTCCGGCACGGCGATCACACCGATCGACCTGCACGCCTCCGGCGGCACCGCGCCGTACACCTGGACGGCGACCGGACTGCCCGCAGGGCTGACGATCTCCTCGGACGGTACCGTCTCGGGCACTCCCACCACGGCCGGCACGTCGTCGGTGACGGTGACCGCCACCGACTCGACCGGCGCGACCGGCTCGGCCACCTTCGGCTTCCAGGTCACCGAGGTCGTTTCGACCGTCACTCCGATCGCGTCGATCCAGGGCACGGACACCGACACCTCGCCGTACAAGGGGCGGACCGTCACGACCGAGGGTGTCGTGACCGCGGTCTACGCGACCGGCGGCTTCAACGGCTTCTTCCTGGAAACCGGCGGCGCCGGCGGCACCAAGGCCGACGACAAGACTCCGGGCGCCTCCGACGCGGTGTTCGTCTACGGGTCGGCGTCGGCCGGCCAGGTCACGATCGGCGAGAGCGTCCAGGTGACCGGCGAGGTCACGGAGTTCCAGGGCGAGACCGAGATCCAGTTCCCGACGGTGACCAAGCTCGCCACCGCGCTGCCGGCCGTCGTCCCGGACCAGATCGCGTGGTCGGACCTGGCGACCGACGCCGCGAAGGAGGCGCACGAGGGCGAGCTGATCGCCCCGCAGGGCGACTTCACGGTGTCGGACAACTACGACGCGAACTTCTACGGCTCCTTCACGCTGGCCGCGGGCGACAAGCCGCTGCGCCAGCCGACCGACGCCGGAACCGCGGGCAGCGCCGAGGCGCAGGCCTCCGCGGCCGACAACGCCGCCCGGATGGTGACGCTCGACGACGGCGCCAGCACGAACTACAGCACCGGCACCTCCCGCAGCGTTCCGCTGCCGTGGCTGACCACGGCCAACCCGGTCACGGTGGGCTCGAAGGTGACCTTCCACGAGCCGGTGATCCTCGAGTACCGGTTCTCGCTGTGGAACTTCCAGCCGAGGCAGCAGGTCACCGACGACGGCTCGGCCGTCGCCACCTTCAGCGACCTTCGCACCGGGAACCAGCGGCCGGCGGCCGTGGCCGGTGACATCCGCCTGGCCACGTTCAACGTCGAGAACTACTTCCCCATGACCGGCGAGGACTACGTCGCCAAGGGACTGGGCACCTGCACGTACTACACGGATCGGCAGGGCAACCGGATCGCGGTCAACACGTGCACCGGCACGGACGGCGGCTCCGGCCCGCGCGGCGCGGCCGACCACGTCAACTTCGCCCGCCAGCAGGCGAAGATCGTCACCGGTATCAACCGGCTCGGCGCGAGCATCGTGTCGCTGGAAGAGATCGAGAACTCCGTCAAGTTCGGCGAGCCGCGTGACACCGCGCTGGCCGGGCTCGTCGACGCGCTCAACGCGGCCGCCGGCTCGAACGTCTGGGCCTACGCGCCGTCGCCGTCCGCCGACAAGCTGCCGCCGCTGTCCCAGCAGGACGTCATCCGTACCGCCTTCATCTACAAGCCGGCCGACGTCTCCCTGGCCGGACCGTCGACCGTGCTGACCGGAGACTCCGGCCCCGGCCAGCCGTTCTCGATCGCCCGTCAGCCGCTGGCCCAGGGCTTCAAGAAGGCCGGCGCCACCGACAAGGACGCGTTCCTCGCCGTGGCCAACCACCTGAAGTCGAAGGGTGCCGGCACTCCGCTCTACGACGGCGACACCGAGGACACCTCGTCCCCGGCCGTCGACCAGGGCGCGTTCAACGCGACCCGGGTCCGCCAGGCGCAGGACCTCGCCGCGTTCTCGTCGCAGGTGTCGTCGAGCCTCGGTACCGACCGGATCTTCCTGCTCGGCGACTTCAACGCCTACACGCACGAGGACCCGATGCAGGCCCTGTACGCCGCCGGCTACACCGACCTGGGCAGCGCGCTCGACCCGTCGGAGTCGACGTACTCCTTCAACGGCCTGCAGGGCTCGCTCGACCACGTGCTGGCCAGCCCGGCCGCGCGAGCGATGGCGACCGGCGCGGACGTGTGGCAGATCAACGCGCAGGAGGCCGTGGCCTACGGCTACAGCCGCTATAACTACAACGCCACCCAGCTGTTCAACGGCGCCGACCCGTTCGCGGCCTCCGACCACGACCCGGTCATCGTCGAGCTGAACCTTCCGGTCACGCCCGTCGCGCCGGCCTGGATCGCCTCGAAGGTGTACAACAACGGTGACACGGTGACCTACCAGGGCTCGACCTGGCAGGCCATGTGGTGGACGCAGAACCAGAAGCCGGGCGACCCCTACGGCCCGTGGGAGCAGATGGAGACCGCGGCCGACGGCACCGCCGTCTGGACCCCGTCCCGCGTCTTCAACACCGGCGACGTCGTCATCTACAAGAACAAGAAGTACAAGGCGCAGTGGTGGACCCGTAACCAGGCCCCCGGCCAGCCCAACGGCCCCTGGAAGCCCGTCAACTGACCAGAGACCGATGGAGATGGGGCCGCCTTCCGATGCAGATCGAAGGCGGCCCCGTCGCGTTGAAGCGGAATTCGGCATCGAGTTCGCCGATGATCATCGGGCCTTCCTTGCCGCTGAGCTTCCTCTCGACTCCCCGCCGAGCTCAGGCATGCATGGCGGCGCTCAGGCACCGCGGATACGGTCGGCGAAGTCGCGCGCGAAGTCGGCGAACGACCGGGCAGGACGGCCCATGACGTCGGGGAAGTCCGGCGTCGTGAAGTCCCCCCAACCGCCCGCGTAAGCGGTGCCGTACTCGGCGTTGACGGCGGCGATCCAGTCGGGCAACCCGGCGCCGAGCATGGCCTGGTAGGCCTCCGGCTCGCTCAGCGAGTGATAGCGGATCGGCGTACCGAGCACTGTCCCGAACTGCTCCGCGGCCTCCTTCAACGAGATGACGGCCGGGCCGGTCAGCGTGTAGACCTTGCCGTCATGGTTCTCGGGCTCGGTGAGCACGCGCGCGGCGAAGTCGGCGATGTCCCGCACGTCGATCATGCCGAGCCGCCCCTCTCCCAGGTTTCCGAACAGCGTGTCGCCGTTCACCGAGCCAAGCAGGTTCTGCATGAAGAAGTGCGGCCTGATGATGGTCCAGCCCAGGCCGGAGGCCATGAGCTCGGCGTCCGACAGAGCGTGGAGACGCCCGTTGCGCGTGGGAGCCTCATGGCCCGCGCCGACGGCGGACATGCGCACGATGTGGCGCACCCCCGCCCGGCGAGCGGCCCAGACGGCGTTCATGGAGGCGTGCGGCGCCTGCGGGCCCATCGCCGTGAGCAGCCACAGGGTGTCGACCCCCTCGAAGGCCGGGCCGAGCGTGCGGGGCTGGTCGAGGTCGCCGACGACGACCTCGGCCCCGGCGACGTCGCGCGCCTTGCCGGGATCACGCACGAGCACCCGGACGTCGTCGGTGGTGGGCAGGGAACGCAGGAGCGCGCCGGAAACGTTGCCGGTCGCACCGGTGATCAAGATGGTCATCGTTCGTCCTCGTCTTCGATGGTGGTGCCTTCCTCGGCGGACACCACGTGGTCGATGGCGTCGAAGAAAGCTCTGATTCCGGGAAGGTTCGCGCCCTTCGCCCGTGAGCTCGCGAAGTCCTCGGGCGTCTGCCAGTGCACGATGTCCAGCCATTCGTCGCCGGGCAGGCGAACCAGGCGGGCGCCCAGGAAACCGGAACGGTCGGCGCGGAAGTCGGCGAGCATCGCCGGTCGCGCGGCGAGTAGCCGTTCCACGTGCTCGGGCACCACATGGAACCGGGTCAGTTCTACGGTGGTCATGCGTCTCCTCCATGTGTGAGCAGGCGATACGAGAATATAGTAAGACTTAGTGACTATCAAGTTTAGTGACTAATCGAGCAGACAGGTGACCCCCGATGCGGCGCAGCGAACGCAAGCAGATCGACCCCGACCTCGGCATCATGGCCGGCCAGACGCTGTTCGCCCTCCAGAAGGAGCTGTTCACGGCCCTCGGCCGACAGGGGCATCCCCACCTCAGGCCTCGGCACGGAGCAGTGCTGGCCTACCTCGACGAGGAGGGGAGCCGCGCCACGGATCTTTCCCAGCAGTCAGGCCAGCACAAACAGGTGATCGGCACGCTGGTCGACGAACTGGTCGAGCTGGGCTATGTGCGCCGCGAGCCCGATCCGCAGGACCGGCGGGCGAAGCTCATCGTGCCCACCCCGCTCGGACTCGACGAGATGGCGCGGTCGGACGCCATCGTGGCGGCCATCGAGCGCAGACACGCGGAGGTCCTGGGCGAGGAGGTCTACGCCGTCTTCAGGCAGGCATTCCGCCAGATCACCGACCTCCAGCGCACCCATCCCACTCAAGAACTCTCCACGGACTAGCCGAGGCGGCAACCGTGCCCCACGAGTTCGTCGTGCTGGTCGCCGCGGCTGTTCGGACCCGTACGGCTCGATCCGGCGTCGTCCATTCCCGCAGCTCCCATGAGCCCGGCTATTGCTGTCGTTGAGCGATCCGGCGGCCGGCAGCGGCACGAACGCGCCGGGTCCTTCCCTCGCCGGCCAGCAGGGTGAGGGCGGCGGGTGAGGTCAGGGTCTCCGCAGCGTTGCGCTGGAACCAATCGGAGGCAGTGGCGAGATCCTCCGGAGTCCAGGGATCGCCCATGGTGATCGACCTCAGCAGGGTCCACTCGCGCAGGCGGCGGATGAGGAACTCCCGCTCTCCGATCACCGTCGCCATGCTGTGGGCCCAGTCAGGGAACCCCGCGTCGGTGAGCAACCGCGCTGCCCGGTTATCCAGGTGGCGGACCACGGCAGACTGCGCCATCGTCGCATCCGGATCGCGGAGGACGACGCTCACCAGGTCGACCTCGTTCTCCTCGCGAACCTGTGCCAGGTCCTGCAGATAACGAGCAAATCGCTGATGCTCGTCGTCGGCCGGCAGTCCTCCGGCGTCGTTCCGGCCGGTCACGCGGCGGCTCCCTCGGGTCGATCGCGCTGCCGTGATCAGCGCATGCGGCCGGCGCGGCTCAGCATGTCGAGTGGAACAGGCCCCCAACTGGGGTCGTCTCAGCGAACGCGTTGTAGCGCTCGACCGCGGCCCTCGTCTCCTCAACGAAGACCTCGATGCCTTTCTGCTTCAGCAGGTCCAGGGTTTCCGGGCAGGTCTGAAGGACCAAGTCCATCCCTCGTGAGAGGACGACCACCTCGCTGCCATGGTCGAGCAGCTCGCTGACGTCGGCGGGCTGGATGCCTGGAGTGTGACGCGTACCCGTCTCGTTCCAGTCCCAGGCTCGACCACCGCCCGGGTACAGCTTGAAGTCCTTTCCTTCACCCACCCCCTCGACGACCATGCGGCCCCAAGAGATGTGAGTGATCAGTGGAGATCGCTTCATAGCCGGGAGACTAGCCCCGTAGGTGCACTTGCGCGAGCCTTCCCTAGCGCTCTGGTCTGCGTGGATGGAGTCCTTGAACGACGGCGACGGGGCTCCGAAACCGGGCTGTTCAGCTTGGGAATCGGCTACTGACCTTCCCTCTCTGAGCTGGGAAACAGCGGTGCAGATCAGAGCCGGTCTCCTCTCCCTGAGTCCCCGTGGGGGTCTTCAGTGACCGTGATCGCACCCGGGTACGGGGCGTCCCCGGCTCACGCCTTCATACCGCCATCGACCCGGAGTACCGTGCCGGTCACGTAGGAGGAGCGGTCGCTGAGGAGCCAGGCTGCGGCCTGGGCGATCTCGTCGGGGTCGGCCGCGCGGCGCAGCGGGGTGTGCGCTTCGAGCCGCTCGAGGAGACCGGGCGAGTCCGCCTCCCACGTACGGATCATCTCGGTCAGCGTGGTGCCGGGGGCGATCGCGTTGACGCGGATGCCTTCCGGGCCGTAGGTGACGGCGGCCGACTCGGTGAGGCTGTTGACCGCCCGCTTCATCGCACCGTAGGCGGGCAGCTCGGGGTTGGCCATCAGGCTGCCGACGCTGGAGTTGTTGACGATGGCCCCCGTCCCGGCGGTGGCCCGGATGGCGGCGACCTCGGCGACCATGGCCAGCCACGGGCCCCTGAGATTCACGGCGTAGATGTGGTCGAAGTCGGCCTCCCGCACCTGGTCCATCGGGCCGGGCGGCACGATCGTCGCGCCGTTGTTGAAGGCGACGTCGAGCCGGCCGTACAGCTCCACGGCGCGGTCGGCGGCGGCGCGCACGCTGGCCGCGTCGGCCAGATCGCACACCGCGTAGTCCGCGATGCCGCCCGCTGTCCGGACCTCCTCAGTGATCGCCTTCAGTTGGGTTTCCGTCCGGGCCGCGAGCAGCACCCGGGCGCCCTCCCGTGCGAACAGCCGCGCGGCAGCGGCGCCGATACCGCGACCGGCACCGGTGATGAAGGCGACCTTGCCGGCCAGCAGGCCCGGGGCGGCGGGGGTGGATGTGCGGGTGGTGGGTGTGTTGTCCATGGCAGTGAGCCTGCCGCCGGTCCGCCGAGCCCATCCAGGCACCGGCGGTACCTGGATGGGCAAGGGGACTACCTGCGCATACTGGGGTGTGGACAGACGAGAACTGGCGGCCTTCCTGCGCAGCAGGCGCGAGCGGATCACCCCCGCCGACGTGGGGCTGCCTGCCGGTCCCCGCCGCCGCACCCCGGGGCTGCGCCGCGAGGAGGCGGCGCAGTTGGCGTTCATTTCGACCGAGTACTACACGCGGCTGGAGCAGGCCCGCGGCCCGCGCCCGTCGCGGGAGGTGCTGGCCGGGCTGGCCCGTGCCCTGCGCCTGTCGGACGCCGAACGCGACCACCTCCACCACCTCGCCGGCGCCCCGCCGGGCCCTCCGACCGGGCCCTCGCGCGAGGTACGGCAGAGCATTCTCGACCTGCTGTACCGATTGCCGCAGGCGGCCGCGATCGTGACGTCCGCGACGTGCGAGGTGATCGCCTGGAATGATCTGGCGGCCGCCCTCATGGAGGACTTCTCCGCCCTGTCGCGGCGCGACCGAAATCTTGTGCGCCGTGTCTTCCTCGGACCGCACACGCGGGGGCGGCGGTTGTACGGGGTGTCGGATGCGGACGAGTTCGCCCGAAGCGCGGCCCAGGATCTGCGCGCCGCCGCCGCCCGCTACCCCAATGACCCAGAGGTGGCCGAACTGGTGAGTGAACTCCTCGCCGGCAGCGAGGAGTTCACCCGCCTGTGGGCCTCCCACGACGTGAGCGCCGGGCCCACCCTGTGCAAGACCTTCCAGCATCCGCTCGTCGGCCCGGTCACCGTCAACTGCGACGTTCTCGACATCACCGACCGGGACCAGCGCGTCGTGATCTACACGGCCGATCCCGGCTCGCCGTCAGAGGAGGCGTTGAGGCTGCTGTCGGTGGTCGGCACGCAACGCATGGATGTGCCCGGCTGAGTTGAGCCGGGTGGAGGTCTGTCAGTGGGCCGCATCGGCCATCAGGCTCATTCGATCGGACGCGCGTGGGATCTGCGGTGGCCGGAAGCTGGCCCACTGGCGAGGGAGCCGGGTGTCTCGGGTCTCAGCGGTGGGCGCGAAGGCGGCCTTCCTCCCTGACGTCGCTGCTCGCTCGATTCGTCAGGATTGTGCCGGCGATCACGCCGAAGAGATGATCGGCGCGTGGCGTGAGCGAGGGTTGGTCGTTGAGCCACGCGAGGGCCCCGACCAGCGCAAACAGATCAGTGCCATCGATGTCGGTCCGCGCCATGCCCGCGGCGTGAGCGCGGGCGAGGAGCCGTGTGCCTGCCGCGCGCATCGTGACGCACGAATTATGGAGTGCGGACTCGGTGTCTTCAATGGCGGCCATCATCAGCGCCACAACGCCCCGATACTCATGTGCGCACGCGACGCAGTCGCGTAGCCACGAAACGAGAGCATCCTCGGGCGAGCTCGACGTTTCGAGTTCGTCTGCCCTTGTCGTGAGCTCGTCGAAGCTTGTGCGGAGCAAGGCCTCAAGCAAGGCCTCTCGCGTCGGGAAGTGACGGTACAGCGTGGCGAGCCCGACGCCGGCTCTGCGGGCGATATCGCGCAGCGATGCGTCGGCGCCTTCCTCGGTCACGACGGCGCTCGCGACCGCGAGTAGCTGGTCGTAGTTCTTCCTGGCGTCAGCTCGCATATGCCCACCTTGACAATCGGAGCAGTGCTCCACATAATCGGAGCACCGCTTCGGTTAAGGGTAACCCATCTACACTGATCAAGAGGAAACGATGCCGACAAACACGATGAAGGCGATCCGGCTGCACGAGTTCGGTGGTCCTGAGGTGCTGCGTTACGACGAGGTGCCGATTCCCGAACCGAAGCCGGGCGAGGCGCTCGTTCGCGTTCACGCGGTCGGCGTCAATCCCCCCGACTGGTACGTGCGCGAAGGAATGCCCAACGTGCCTCCCGAGCTGAGGCCGCCTTTGAGCTTGCCCGCCATTCCGGGGACGGACGTGTCGGGCGTCGTCGAGGCCGTCGCCGCGGACGTAGACGGCCTCTCCGTCGGCGATGAAGTCTTCGGCCTCCTTCGCTTTCCCGGCCTCGAGGGCAGCGCATATGCCGAGTACGTCGCCGCGCCCGCGTCAGACCTTGCACGCAAGCCGCCTCACATCGATCACGTACACGCCGCAGGGGCGCCTATGGCAGGACTCACCGCGTGGCAGTTCCTGATCGAGCTCGGACACGATCATCCGTCGCCGTTTCAAGCGGCACAGCATCGCCCGATCGCACTGAACGCCGAGACGACGGTGCTCGTCAACGGCGCCGCGGGCGGCGTGGGCCACTTCGCGCTGCAGCTGGCGAAATGGAAGGGTGCGCGCGTCATCGCGGTGGCATCGGGCGTGCAAGAGTCGTTCCTACGCGAACTCGGCGCCGACCAGTTCATCGACTACACCAAGAGCCGTCCCGAGGACGTCGCGCACGACGTTGATCTCGTTCTCGATACCGTCGGCGGTCCCGACAGCAGTCGTTTCCTGCACGCGCTCAAGCGCGGCGGCGCGTTGTACCCGGTGTTCTTCGCCGAATACGACCCCGAAGAGACCGCGAAGCTAGGCGTCACGACCTCGGCCACCCAAGTGCGCTCGAACGGCCCGCAACTCGCAGAACTCGGACGCTTGCTCGATACGGGCACGCTTCGCGTCGCCATAGACAGCACGTTTCCGCTTGCGGATGCTCGAAGGGCGCACGAACGAGCCGCCCGTGGCCATATCCAAGGCAAGATCGTGCTCACGGTCGCATGAGGACGAGCCGTTCACGCCTCCGATTGAGAATCGACCTCGACGGAAGGACCTCCCCGTGACGGCGCCGGCAGCATGGATCATCGTCGCCGGCGGCAGCGGCCTGAAGTCCTGACGGCGGCGCGGTCGGCTGCGGGGAGGGCGCCGCGCCACGCCGCCCACATCGCGCACTCCGCCCTCCCGGCGCACGCCGGGCGACCGCTTTCGCCGACGACCGCGCCCGGCCCTTTCGCTCGACAACCGAACGAAGCGAGGTTCGATATGAAGACGACTGCGGCCCCCGGCTGGGGGAGCGCCTACCTCACTGCGACGCCTGCGGGGGGCGTGGATCTCGACCCTGCGGAGCAACTCGCCGTCCAGCAGACGCTGGCGCGCTACGCCTTCGCCTTGGATCAGCAAGATCTGGCGGCGTTGGAGGGCGTCCTGACCGAGGACGCCATCTGGACGTTCACGATCGCCGGTGAGGTCGACCATGGCCCGTTCGTCGGACGCGCGGCGATCCTCGACTTCGTACGAGGTGCGATGGACGCGCAGACCGATCAGCGACGGCACAACCTCATCAACATGGTCTTCCACAGCGCGGATGTCGGGACGGCTGAGGTGCGGGCCTACCTGATGCTGACGTCGAACGCAGGCGGAAGCCCGAGCGTGATCGCGACCGGCTTCTACACGTTCAGTTTGGAACGCGCCACGAGCGAGTGGCGTATCGCGAAGCTGTTCCTCGGCATGGACAACGCCGAGCAGTAGGAGTCGATCCAGATCGGCCCGGCGCCGTCCGCCGTCCGCAACTCCCGTCCAGTTCCTCGACCCGCTCGGCATGTCCTCCACCGCGGCGCTCGGCGCGGCGACGGCTGATCACAGCCGCTGGACGTCAGGGGGCCCGTTGGTGCAGCGCCCAGAGTGGTCGCATCCTCGTGCCGCGCCAGGTCGCGGAGAGGCTGTCGCAGGGCAGATCGCACCTCAGCAGGCGACGTTGCTGTATATCGCTGCTGTACGGAGATCGAACTCAGTTCGCTGCTTGCTTGACCAGCACGGGGATCCGCTCCTCGCCGGCAGGAGCCCGCAGGAGGTCGCGCCAGTCGGCCGGCGCGAGGATGCCCATGATGACGAGGTGGGTCGGCGCGGCCCAGTACTTGGTCACGGCGCCCAACGCGAACTTAAAGGCAAGAAACAAGTACAGACCGGTCGGAAGGCGTTTCGACATATCTGTTGTTTCGGGGAGAGCCGGGCAGGGTGATGCCTCCGCACGGTGATTGCATTGCCGCCGGTGTCTTACCTTCGGGGGTCAGCCCGCAGGGTGACGATGGCCTTCTCGATACGCCGCCGGCGCGTCTCGGGCTTCTTCGCGCTCTCGATGGCGCGTACATGCTCACGTTTGCGGCTGTACGCGAGATCGTCGTACGCGGCGCGGGTGACGGGGTCGGCGTCCAGAGCCTGTGCGAAGTCCTCTGGCTCGACGACGACGCGCGGCTCGGTGTCGAGCTCCAAATCGACCTCGACCTCGTCGCCGATCGCAACACCTGCGGCCTGCCGGTTGGCATTGCTGAGACCGAGCAGGTGGCGGCCGCGCAGGAGAGCGACCCGGCTCTTCCAGGAGTGCCCGTTGACTGTGATCGTCACGGGCGGCCGCGGGCCTCCGCCGAGCGCCGCTACCACCTCGGACGGAACTTCTAGGCCCCGCATGGGCTCAGGTGGCTCAACGTGGGCCCGAAACTTCATGATCTTCTCCTGTTCGTCCTGCCGGTTCACCGGCACTCGGGGTCACAGCCGTCCGGGACGGCAGCGACAGCGCGCCCCGCCATCCCGGACGGCTGTGTGACAAAGTTCGCGGCTACTCCGCGTAGGGCTGGTCGGTTCCCTGGGCGCTGTAGCCGAGGCTCCAGATGTAGCCGTCCGGGTCGGCGAAGGTTCCGCCGTACCCGCCCCACGGCAGAGCGCCGGCGGGCTTGAGGATCGTGGCGCCGGCCTTCTCGGCCTCCGCCATGACCTCGTCGACCCGCGTCTCGCTGCGGACGACGTAGGTCAGGACCAGTCCGCTGAAGCCGCTGCCTTCCTGGTCCGTGCCCACCTGAGCGGCCAGGCCTTCGCGACTGTAGAAGCCGACGGGCGAGGCGCCGTCCGATGCGAAGAACACCGAGATCCCGAAGTCGCTCTGGATCTTCCAGCCGAGCCCCTCGGTGTAGAACTGCTTGGCCCGATCCATGTCCCGGACGCCAAGAAGGATCGAGCTGACGTGTGCCTTCATGTCTTACTCCTTTAGAGAGATGGTTATGTGGTGCATGGGTGGTCAGTGCCCGGCCGGGCATCCAGGCAGGTCCCGGACGCCACCCCGGCGCGTGTGTCACTTGACGGTAGAAGCGGCGGCCCGACCGGTGCTTCTTCAAACCTGACCGATGCCGCCGGTGATGATCGTTCCTTCTGTTGATGCCAGCGGTCGAGGGCCGCATAGGCGGGTCGCCACTGGTGCTGGTAGGCCTGGCGTGCCGGTTCGGTGAGTTGCGCCAGCATTGCGGCGACGGTCTGGTCGCTCGCGCCGTCCAGGAGCCACGGCAGGATTCTGGGTACGGCGGGACCGATCCGCTGGGCGTGGATCCGCCCGAAGCGATTCCACTGCTCCTGGGTGACGGCCGCCTGAATCAGCGGGAGCGCCTGGTCCTCCTCGTGCCTGAGGTGTCCGGTGAGGCCGGTGACCAGGGAATCGGTGAGATCCCCGAGCCGGTCCAACCCGTCCTCGTCCTCGTCCTCGGACGCGGCCAGTACCTCATCGATCGCCTCGATGACCTGGTCGATGGCGGCGTGTTCTGCCTCCATCGCCTCCAGCAGCGTCAGGCCGGCCGGTCGGCCAGGATCTGGCGCAGCATGGGCCACAGCACGTCGTCCTCGGCCGTGTGGTGGATGTGCAGGGAGGTCTTGAACAGCTCCCACCCGGCGGCTGTGCGCAGGACGGCGCCCGGGTCGGCGCCGACCAGGGTGGTGACTCTGGCCAGGTGCTCGGCTTCCCGGCGCAGCGCGTCATGCATCGCATACATCGCCGTCGTGTCGAGCGCGTCGCTCACGGCCAACTCCTTCGACGGGGCCACCACTTGCGGTCTTGGACGTCTCCCACTGTGGAGTGGCCGCCGTGCCAGCATCAACGTGAGATTCCGAGCGATCCGATAACTTGGCGCTTATAACGCAACTAGGAACAACATGGAACTTAGGGACATCGAGATCTTTCTGACCCTGGCCGAGGAGCTGCACTTCGGCCGAACGGCCGCCCGGCTCCACGTGTCCCAGGCGCGGGTCAGCCAGGCGATCAACCAGCAGGAACGCCGCATCGGGACCCCGTTGTTCGACCGCTCCAACCGCCGCCAGGTCCGCCTGACCCCGGTCGGCCGACAGTTGCGCGACGACCTGCTCCCGGTTTACACGGGCCTACACGAAAGCCTCGAACGCGCCCGGATGGCATCCCGCGGCATCAACGCGCGGCTGCGGGTGGGCATGCTGCCCTTCAACGTCCACGACCTGCATCCCTACTGGCGGGCATTCCGCGACCGGCACCCGCAATGGGAACTGCAGTTGCGCCGCACCCCCTTCATCGACCCGTTCGCCGGGCTCCGCAACGGCGACATGGACGTACTGATCGCCTGGCTACCCGTGGAAGAACCCGATCTCACCGTGGGCCCGATCCTGTTCACCGACCCACGAGTCCTCGCCGTCTCCGCCGAGCACGAATTGGCCGGCCGGTCCTCCGTACCCCTGGAAGCGCTCGGCGGCTTCCCACACGCCACCGCCCCCCACATGCCGGACTACTGGGAGAACAGCTACCTCCCCTTCCACACCCCGCGTGGCCAGACCATCGAACGGATCGAACCCATCACCAACCCCGACGAGCTGATCAACCTGGTCAGCACCGGCGAGATCGTCCACACCTTCCCCGCCCACGTCACCCGATATTGGGCGATGCCGCACCTGCAGTGGCTACCCATGCCGGACATGCCACGCCTGACCTACGCCCTGATATGGCAGACCGAGGCCGAAACCGACCTGATCCGAGCACTCGCCCAGACGATCCACGACCTCGGCCCCGCCCACGGCTGAGCAACGTCGCGATCGCTCCCAAGATGGCTCCCAAAGGCACGGAAGAGACCGGATGACTCACCAAATTACAAGGCCCCTGACGGCGAATCGCCTGGTCAGGGGCCTTCTCATGTGGAGCCGCCTTGGGGAATCGAACCCCAGACCTTCTGTTTACAAGACAGATGCTCTGCCGATTGAGCTAAGGCGGCGTATCGGCACGAGTCTAGTGGGCGACGGGCCGTACCGTCACCGCGAAATCACCGCCTGCGGTGCTGCGCGACCTCGTAGAGGGCGATCCCCGCGGCCACTCCGGCGTTGAGGGACTCCGCGGCGGAGAACATGGGAATCCGGGCCACCTGATCACACGACTCGCGGACCAGACGTGACAGGCCCTTGCCCTCCGAGCCCACGACCACGACGAGCGGCTCGGTCACCAGTTCGACCTGCGCGATGTCCAACTTGGCGGTGCCGTCCAGCCCGATGACGAACAGGCCTTCCTCCCGGTACGCCTGGAGGGTCTGGGTCAAGTTCGCCGCCCGTGCGACCCTCAGGTTGGCGAGGGTCCCCGCCGAGGTCTTCCATGCTCCGGCGGTGACGCCGGCCGAGCGGCGCGACGGGACCACGAGCCCGTGGGCGCCGAACGCCGTCGCCGATCGCGCGATCGCCCCGAGGTTGCGCGGGTCCGTCACACCGTCGAGAGCGACGATCAGCGGCACCTCCGCGGCGTCGCGCGCCCTCTCGACGAGCTCTTCGGGGTGGGCGTAGTCGTAGGCCGGGACCTGCAGCCCCACACCCTGGTGGACTCCGCCGTCGGTCAGCCGGTCGAGCTTGTCGCGGGAGACCTCGAGCAGTGCGATCCCCCGGTCCGCCGCGATCCTGATCGACTCACGTACCCGGTCGTCGTTCTCGATCCGCTGCGCCACGTAGAGCGCGTTGGCGGGCACACCGGCGCGCAACGCCTCGAGCACGGGGTTGCGCCCGCCGATGACCTCGGGCGCGTCCTCCCGACGGGGCTTGGCCGCGGCACGTGCGGGCCGACCGGGACGGCCGGCGGCCTCACGCTCGAGCCGCTCGGCCCGTGCCTTGTCCTTGTACCAATGCCTCATGTGCGCAGGGGGGGTCGCGCCCCTGCCCTCCAGGGAGCTCCGGCCCTTGCCGCCCGTGCCCCTGGTGGGGCCCTGCTTCTTCGAGGGCTTCCCTGAAGCCTTGCCAGCCATGGTCTCTAGGGTACGGGCACGCCTAGCGTGCCAGTTCCCAACGAGGACCCTCAGGGGTGTCCTCGACGACGATCCCCGCGGCGGCGAGTTGGTCACGGATCGCGTCCGCGGCGGCGTAGTCCTTGCGCGCCCGCGCCGCCTGGCGCTGCTCGAGCGCGACGGCGACCAGCGCGTCGACGACCTCCCGGAGACCGTCGTCCCCGGTCGTACGCCACTGCTCGGACCTCGGGTCGAGCCCCAGCACGTCCAGCATGTTCTGCGTCTCGGCCAGCAGCCGGGCGACCTGCTCCTTGTTGCCGTGTGCCAGGGCGACGTTTCCCTCGCGCACCACCTCGTGGATCACGGCGAGCGCCTGGGAGACGTTGAGGTCGTCGTCCATGGCGTCCACGAAGGCCTGGGGCAGCGGGGCGGCGGCGTCCACGTCGTGGATCACCTCGGCCGCCCGCGTGACGAACCCCTCGATGCGCCGGTAGCCGGCCGCGGCCTCCTGGAGCGCCTCCTCGGAGTAGTCGATCGCCGAGCGGTAGTGCGCCGCGACCAGGTAGTAGCGCAGCTCGACCGGCCGCACCTTGCGCAGCATCTCGGGGATCAGCAGCGAGTTGCCCAGCGACTTGCTCATCTTCTCGCCGCCGAGCTTCAGCATGCCGTTGTGCAGCCAGTAACGGGCGAACCCGTCGCCGGCCGCCTGCGACTGCGCGATCTCGTTCTCATGGTGCGGGAAGATAAGGTCGACGCCTCCGCCGTGGATGTCGAAGGTCCCGCCGAGGTACTTGGTGGCCATCGCCGAGCACTCCAGGTGCCAGCCGGGACGGCCCCGGCCCCATGGAGTCGGCCACGTCGGCTCACCCGGCTTGGCGCCCTTCCATAGGGCGAAGTCGCGGGGGTCGTGCTTGAGCGAGTCGGTGTCGGTGTCGGCCGCCGCCCGCATGTTCTCCAGCTTCTGGTTGGAGAGCTTGCCGTACCGGTCGGCGTAGGACATCACGTCGAAGTAGACGTCCCCGCCGGCCGCGTAGGCGTGTCCCTTGTCGATCAGCCGCCGCATCAGCTCGACCATCTCGGGGACGTGGCCCATCGCACGCGGCTCGACGGTCGGCGGAAGGCAGCCGAGCTGGTCGTACGCCCAGCTGAACGCCCGCTGGTTGCGCTCGGCGACGACGAACCACGGCACGTCCTCGGCGGCGGCCACCTTGATGATCTTGTCGTCGAGATCCGTCACGTTGCGGCAGAAGGTCACGTCGTACCCCTCCCGCATCAGCCACCTGCGGAGCACGTCGAAGTTGACGCCGGACCTGATGTGGCCGATGTGCGGCGGAGCCTGAACGGTCGCACCACACAGGTACATCGAGACCCGGCCGGGCTCGACCGGTACGAATTCACGGACCGTACGCGTGCTGGTGTCGTAGAGGTTCAGGCTCACGAAGGCAAGGCTAACGCCTAATGCCACAGCACAGAGCTACTTGCGTGCCCGTGAGCGGTCCATGAGCCGCCTTTCCCTCACCTGCGGCTGACACTTCTGACTCATAAGTCACGTTATAAGCGGCGATAACTCCGTTAGAACAGATTTACTTTCCGTCGACGCGGGCCGAACGATCACGCCAGCGGTGTCCGGATGCGGCTCTCCGCGCCCCTCCGGCGACGCGAAGCCCGCCGTACGGCGGAGCCCCGGGGGCGGGCACCCGAGGATCGCGGACCCCGACATGACGCCGCATTTCAGGAGACATCCAACCTCACAGGGCCGGTCAAACGGTCGGCGTGATTCTGTAGGCTCGGAACGCCATGGACGCGAATCCCCCCGGAGCGGCAGGCACCACCTCCCGCCCGTCCACATCGACCTCCGCCGGAATCCCGCTCGTGCTACGCCGTCTGGTGATCGGCCTCGCCGGCCTCATCGTGGCGGTGCTCGCGGGTGCGGCCTGCGCGCTCTCCTTCGACGATCTTCGTGCCCTCGCCGTCATCGGTAAGGCGGAGCCCCGACTCGCCTACCTGTATCCGACGGCTTTCGACGCCCTGCTGGTACTCTCCCTGGTCAGCGTGCCACTGCTGCGCGGGGGGCGCTTCCTCGTCCGGGCGCAGGCCGCTCTCGTCCTGCTCGCCCTGTTCGCGGCGGCCGCGTCGGCGACCGTGACGACGGCCACAGACGTGACCTTCGACCAAGGCAAGGCCGCGATCGTCGTCGCGCTGCTGCCGTGGGCGTTGCTCGCGGTCGGGCTCTGGATGCTCCTCCTCCTTCTGAAGCACGCGCGGGCGTCCCGGACCGCCCTGGACGGCCTCGTCGAAGAGAGCGACATCGTGCCCTTCGCCGAGGAGCGCGGTTCTCGGGACCGAGGTGAGAGCGAGGAACCTACCGCGCCATATTCGGTCGTCCCCGCGGTCGCGACGTCGCCCGAGCAGGCTCCGCCGCTTCCGGTGGCGCCGCATCCCTACAGCGCCGGCGTCGTCGACGACACGCACGCGGGCTCCGACTCGGCGCAGGAGCCCGAGGCCCTGCCCGTGGTCCCTCCCACGGCCGCGCCCGAGACGCCGGAGGTCACCGAGCCCTCCTCGCCGCCCGAGCCCGTACGGCCCCCCTCGCCCCGGCGCAACCGGCCCAACCGGCCCATCACCTGGGGAGACTTCGTCCGTCCCTCCACAGGCGACGTGCTGGTCCACCCCCGCCTTCCGCAGCCCGGCGCGCCCGTGGCCGAAGAGCTGCCTGCGCCGACATCCCCGGTCACCGAGGAATCCACACCGGAGCCCGCGGCGCCGGCGTTCGGCGAAGGCACGCGCGAAGCGTCCTCTCCGGTCACCTGGGAGGCGGCGACGCTCCAGAACGCCCCCGTGGCCGATCCCCCGCATGAGGACCCTGCACCCGTCGCCCCGGCTGAATCCCCGCATGAGGATCCTGTGCCCGTCACCCCGGCCGATCTCTCCGAGGCCGACGTGGCCGAGGTCGAGGCGGCCGAGGTGGACACGCAGCCGTTACGCCTGCTCGAAGACGATCCCGACCCCGCCCATAAAGCCGAGCTCGCCGACCCGGAGGAGAGCTCGGCGGCGCGGCGACAGCCGTACGGCGCTGAGGCCGGCGGCGGGGAGAACACCGTCCCGCTCGCGCCTCCCTCAGGACGGATGCGGAGCACCCCGCTTCCGCCCGACGAGGAATCAGACTGAGGTACGACATGTGACAGGCCCCTCTCGGAGCTCCGAGAGGGGCCTGTCACGTTTGGTCATGTCTTGAGCGGTGAATCCCGCCTACGGCGGTCCTACACGCGTGTCCGGCCACGGATGGCGGCGACGAGGCCGACACCGACAACCGCCAGCACCACCTGCATGATCAGTTCGATCCAGTCGATGCCCGGGGTGGTGGCCACGCCCAGGTGCTGGGCGATGAACGTTCCGATCAGCGCCGCCACGATGCCGACGACGATGGTCAGAATCAAGCCGATCGGCTGCCGGCCCGGCAGGAACAGACGGCCCAGGGTCCCGATGATCGCACCGATGATGATGGCGCCAATGATGGACTCGATTGTCATATCGACCTCCCGTTGGGGGGGTTGCCCCCTTCACTCTCAGGAGATGAGCTACCCTGGCCCGGCGAAATATGCGCCCATGGGAGAGAAAAGAGGACGGCGACCCGTTCCGCGCCTGGTTTGAGTCGCCGCCCACGTGCTAATGAGACGCAGCTGAACCCATTCCGGTTGACATGTCCGATTAGGCGGAGCCGTCCAACGGGAAAACGATCGCGTTGGCGATCGCCGCGATGCCCTCTCCACGGCCGGTGAGGCCGAGCCCGTCCGTGGTGGTGGCGCTGACGCTCACAGGAGCCCCCGCAGCGGCTTCCAGGGCCTTCTCAGCCTCTGTACGGCGGGGTGCCAGCTTGGGCCGGTTTCCGATGATCTGAACCGCGACGTTGCCGATTTCGAAGCCCGCGGCCCGTACCTGACGTGCCGTCTCCTCGAGGAGGGTGACACCCGACGCGCCGGCCCACCGAGGGTCCGACGTCCCGAAGAGCCCGCCGATGTCACCCAGGCCGGCCGCCGAGAGAAGGGCGTCGCAACACGCATGCGCGGCGGCGTCCCCATCCGAATGACCGGCGAGCCCGGTCTCACCGGGCCAGTGAAGCCCCGCCAGATGGAGCTCCCTACCGAACGCAAAAGGGTGGACATCGATACCGACGCCCACCCTTGGCGATGTCGTGTTCAGGAGTTCAGCACCTCGTCGAGCAAGGCCTCGGCCTTGTCCTCATTCGTCTTCTCCGCCAGCGCGAGCTCGCTGACCAGTATCTGCCGCGCCTTGGCGAGCATTCGCTTCTCACCCGCGGAAAGGCCGCGCTCCTTGTCGCGTCGCCACAGGTCGCGGACGACCTCGGCCACCTTGTTGACGTCGCCGGACGCCAGCTTCTCGAGGTTGGCCTTGTAGCGGCGGGACCAGTTGGTGGGCTCCTCGGTGTGCGGCATGCGCAACACGTCGAAAACTCTCTCGAGCCCTTCTTGACCGACGACGTCGCGTACACCGACGAGTTCGGCATTTTCTGCTGGCACTTGGACGGTGAGGTCGCCCTTGTCAACCTTCAACACCAAGTAGGTCTTTTCCTCACCCTTGATGGTTCGGGTCGTGATTGCCTCGATCCGAGCAGCCCCATGGTGGGGGTAGACGACAGTGTCGCCGACCTGGAAAGTCATGTGACGAGTACCCCTTCCGCTGTACTTAAGAGTACCACGCGATTACAGGGTCCCGGAACAGTGAAATGAACATAACTGCAGGTCAAAGCCCCGTTTTGGGACTTGACAACCGGTCGGCTCTGTGAATGGCATTCCCGACATACCGGGTGACCTGCGTCGCAGCCGACCCGGCGACGGGGTACCGAGTGAGGACCGCCGGAGTGCACAGATAGGCTGATTCCCGCCCATATACGTGCGCACCAAGGAGTACTCGAACCGTGACCAGCACCAGCCATCGCAGGGCGATCGCCGTTGCCGCGTTCCTCGCCTCAATCCCTGCCCTGGCCGCGTGTGGCGCCGGGTTCGACGCCAACACCAACAAGGCCTACGCGCCGACCGAGGCCGGCGTCCTCATCCAGGACGACGGCACGACCAGGAGCTACGGCCAGAACGGCGTCATGATCAGCCAGGCGTTCATCCTCGGGCCCGACTCGGGTGGACAGATCGCCGCTGGAGGCTCGGCACCGCTTTACCTCAGCATCGTGAACCGCGCGAGCACGCCCGACACCCTCACCGGAGTCGTATCCGACGGCCAGGAGGTCACCTCCGTCAAGCTGCCGGCCCCGGTGCCGCTGGCCACCGACCAGCTCGCCAAGGCGCCTCAGGCCGCGGTCGAAGGCCTCAAGCAGCCTCTGCTCGGCGGCGAGAGCGTGCGGCTGACGTTCCAGTTCACGAACGCCGGCGACGTCACCATGTGGGTGCCCGTCATCGCCCGGAGCCGGGAGTACGCCACGCTGCCGCCCGCTCCTCAGCCGACGCCGACTCCCACCGCCACGGCGAGCCCCTCGGCGACGGCCACCGAGACGCCGACCCCGGACACCACGGAGACCCCGCAGACGTGACACGGGGCTCCGCGAACGTCTGAGGCCCTGTCCGGTACGGCATGCCGTACCGGACAGGGCCTCAAGCGTTTCAGGCGATCATTCCTCAGTGGGGTCGAACTTGTAACCGAGACCGCGCACGGTCAGGATGCAACGCGGGTTCGACGGGTCGGACTCGACCTTGGCCCGCAACCGCTTCACGTGGACGTCGAGCGTCTTGGTGTCGCCGACGTAGTCCGCACCCCAGACGCGGTCGATCAGCTGGCCTCGGGTCAGCACCCGGCCGGCGTTGCGCAGCAGCACCTCGAGCAGCTCGAACTCCTTCAGCGGAAGCTGCACGTGCTCGCCGCGCACGGCCACGATGTGCCGGTCGACGTCCATCCGCACCGGCCCCGCGGCGAGGATCGCCGACTCGAGCTCCTCGACGTCGCCCTGACGGCGCAGGACGGCCCTGATGCGCGCCACCAGCTCCCGCGACGAGAAGGGCTTGGTCACGTAGTCGTCGGCGCCCAGCTCGAGCCCCACGACCTTGTCGATCTCGCTGTCCTTCGCGGTCAACATGATCACGGGAACCTTGGACCGCTGCCGGAGCGAGCGGCACACCTCCGTGCCCGGCAGACCCGGGAGCATCAGGTCGAGCAACACGATGTCGGCACCGTTCCGGTCAAAGGTGTCCAGAGCCTCAGGACCGGTGGCCGCGACCGCGACCTCAAACCCTTCCTTGCGCAGCATGTAGGACAAGGCGTCGGAAAACGACTCCTCGTCCTCCACGACGAGTACTCGAGTCACTTCGTGGCCTCCAGGGGGCTGGTAGTGCGTGGTGCGGCGATCGCCGTCCCGCCGAATGCGGGCAGGCGAAGCGTGAAGGTCGACCCGGAGCCTTCCTTGCTCCAGACCGTCACCTCGCCGCCATGGGCGACGGCGACGTGCTTCACGATGGCGAGCCCGAGCCCCGTGCCACCGGTCGCTCGGGACCGGGCCGCGTCGACCCGGAAGAATCGTTCGAAGATGCGCTCCTGGGCGCTCTCGGGAATCCCGATGCCCTGGTCGCTGACGCTCACCTCGACGGAACGGCCCGCGGGCCTGGCGCTCACCACGACCCGGGTGTGCTCCGGGCTGTAGGCCACGGCGTTGTCGATGAGGTTGCGCAGCGCGGTGACGAGAAGCTCGTCGTCACCCCAGATCTTCAGGCCCTCGGCGCCACCGGCCACCAACGTGATGTCCTTCGCGGACGCCTTGGTGTTACACCGGTCGATGGCCTCGTGGACGGCCTCGTCGATCGGGACAGGGCCGGGAGTCGGCACCGGCTCTCCGCCCTGGATCTTGGACAGCGTGATCAGGTCCTGCACCAGGTACGTGAGGCGGGCGGCCTCGTGCTGCATCCGGCCGGCGAACCGGGTGACGGCCTCGGGGTCGTCGGCCGCGTCCTGGATCGTCTCCGCGAGCAGGCTCAGCGCGCCGACGGGCGTCTTGAGCTCGTGGCTCACGTTGGCGACGAAGTCCCTGCGGACGGCCTCGACCTGGCGGCGCTCGGTCTGGTCCTCGGCGAGGACGAGCACCTGCCCGTTGGAACCCAGCGGGGCCACGCGGACGGCGAAGGTCGTCGACGCCTGGCCGAACTTGCGGCCGGCGGTCTCGATCTCGCTCTCGCGGATCTCGCCGTCCCTGCGGACCTTCCTGGCCAGGGCCAGCAACTCGGCGGCCATGAGGGAGTCGCCCCGCACCAGCCCGAAGGCTCGGGCCGCGGAGCTGGCCCGCAGGACGCGGTCGTCGCGGTCCAGGACGACCGCGGAGGAGGGGAGGACGGCCAGTACGGACGCCACACCCGGGGACAACATGTCGTCGACGGGCTCGGGATCCTGGTCCTTGTCGGTCTGGCGACGAATGGCCAGCATGACGAAGGAGCCGAGGACGAAACCGCCCATCGCAGCCAAGCTCGCCAGCAACTCGTTCACGCTTGAATGCTAGGCGGCGTTTCCCGTTATCTGACCAGTGGGATAGCCCATGACCATGCTGTTTCCAGGAATGTTCATTTGACGGCAGGGATTCGTTCACGAAATCCCGCGTAGCGTGGCCGCATGCGCGACGCCTATCACGATGAGCTGGAATCCCTGACGGACCGGCTGGTGGAGATGACCCGGCTGGTCAGGTCGGCCATGTCCCGGGGCACCACTGCACTTCTCGACGCCGACCTGCAGCTCGCCGAGAGCGTGATCTCTCAGGACGCCGAGGTCGACCGGATCTACAACGAGCTCGAGTCCTCCATTTACGAGTTGATGGCGTTGCAGCAGCCCGTCGCCGTCGACCTGCGCACCGTGGTGACGGCCCTGCGGATGGCATCGGACCTGGAGCGCATGGGCGACCTGGCCGAGCACATCGCCAAGATCGCACGGATGCGCCACCCTGACTCGGCCATCCCCGCCGAGCTCCGCGACACGATCGTGGAGATGGGCGCCATCGCCGAGAACCTGATCACCAAGACGGGCAGCTGCATCGCCTCCCGCGACATCGAGCTCGCCAAGGAGCTCGAGGAGGACGACGACGCGATGGACCGCCTGCACCGGCGGCTGTTCCGCGTCCTGCTCTCCGACAACTGGAGCCACGGCGTCGAGGCCGCGATCGACATCACGCTGGCCGGCCGCTACTACGAGCGCTACGCCGACCACGCCGTACGCGTCGCTCAGGACGTGGTCTACCTGGTCACCGGATCGCGTACGGACGACGTCGCCGCCGACTGACCTCCCTCAAGGGCTCGAAAGCCCCGGTCCTCGGGGGGCCGGGGCTTTCGCGTGTTTGATTGCCTCGCCTTCGGCGAGGCGGGCTCAGTACTTGATTGCGCTCGCTCCGCTCGCGCGGGCTCGGGGCGCCCTTAAGGCCCCTCGCATCCAGCCTGACCGCCGCAGGCCCCACGAACGCCACAGCGCGACGGCGCGACGGCGTCGAGCCTCCCGGGCCTCGCGGGCCTCGCGGGACCGTGTCCTGGTCCCGCGAGGGGGAAGTGGGCTACTTCTTGCCTTGGTTGGCGACGGCTTCGATCGCGGCCTTGGCCGCCTCGGGGTCGAGGTACTCCCCTGCGCCCGTCGGGCGGAAGTCGCCGTCCAGCTCGTAACGGAGCGGGATGCCGGTCGGGATGTTCAGCTGTGCGATGTCCGCGTCGCTGATCCCCTCCAGGTGCTTGACCAGTGCGCGCAGCGAGTTGCCGTGAGCCACCACGAGCACGGTCTTTCCGGCCGCCAGGTCCGGCACGATCTGGTCGTACCAGTACGGCAGCATGCGCTCGACGACGTCCTTCAGGCACTCGGTCCTGGGCATCAGCTCAGAGGGGAGCTCGGCGTAACGGGCGTCGCCGTACTGGGAGTACTCGTCGTCGTCCGCGATCGGCGGCGGGGGCACGTCGTAGGAGCGGCGCCACAGCATGAACTGCTCGTCGCCGAACTCCGCCCGGGTCTGGGCCTTGTCCTTGCCCTGGAGGGCGCCGTAGTGGCGCTCGTTCAGCCGCCACGAGCGGCGCACCGGCAGCCACGACAGGCCGGCCGCCTCCAGCGCGAGGTTGGCCGTCTTGATCGCGCGGGTGAGCACCGACGTGTGCACCACCTCGGGCCTGATGCCCGCGTCGAGCAGCAGCTGCCCGCCCCGCCGCGCCTCGTCCTCACCGGTCGGCGAAAGGGTCACGTCCACCCAGCCCGTGAACAGGCCCTTGACGTTCCATTCGCTCTCGCCATGCCTCAGCAGCACCAAAGTAGCCATGCCGGCAATCCTAACGGCGCGCTGCTTTCGTCTCCCTTGACGTCGGCCCCGTCAGGAGTCGATCACCCGGGCGAAGGGACGCAGGTTCGCGAGGGACTCGCCCCGCTTGACCCGCCAGTCCCACTCGCGGCGGATCGAGGACGCGAAGCCCAGCTCCAGCGCCCGGTCGAACGACTCGTCCGAGTAGGTCAGCACGCAGCCGAGCACCCGGTCGATCTCCTCCTCGGTCACGGCGTCGAGGGGCAGGCGGCCGACCAGGTGGACGTCGCCGATGGGATCGATCGCGAAGTGCACGCCGTACATCGAGCCGTTCTTGAGCAGCAGCCATCGATAGAACTCGGCGTGGTTCTCATCAGGCTGGCGGCAGAAGAACGCCTCGACGTTGAGCGCCTGGTCGCCGATGATGAGCCAGGTCAGCGTGGCGAGCTTGTGCTGGCCAGGCAGTTTGACGAGGAAGGCGCCCGGCTTGGGCCGCTCGTAGGAGAGCTCCGCGGACACGAGCGCGGACGCCACCACGCCTTCCAGATCGGGTCTCATGGTCCCAGCCTACGAGTTGACCGCGACGGGAGCCCATTGCCGCTGGGCCATGGCGCCCGCGTACACCTCGGCCAGGCGGGCGGCCGTCTCCGACCAGCCGAAGCCCACGGCGTGCCGTACGGCGTTGGCGGACAGGAAGTCCAGCCATCCCGGGCGGTCGACCAGCCGGGCCAGGGCCCGCGCCCAGGTGTCCGGATCATGGCCGTCGACGAGGAGGCCGGACAGGCCGTCGCGTACGGCCGTGCGCAGGCCGCCGACGGACGCGGCGACGACGGGTGTGCCGCAGGCCTGCGACTCCAGCGCGACCAGGCCGAACGACTCGTTGTAGGAGGGCACCACGGTCATGTCGGCCGCCCGGTACCAGTCGGCGAGCTCGTCCTGGGGGGCCGGCGGGGCGAGCCGGACGATGTCGCTGATGCCCAGCTCGGCGGCGAGGTCGGTCAGCAGGGCGGGGCGGGCGAGTCCGTTGCCGCTGGGACCGCCCACGCAGGCGACGATCAGGCGCGAGCGCAGGGCCGGATCGTGCTCGATCATCCGTGCCGCGGCCTTGAGCAGGACGTCTGGGGCCTTCAGCGGCTGGATGCGGCCGACGAACAGCAGCACGTGGGCGTCCTGTGGCAGGTCGAGCCTGTGCCGCGCGGCGCCCTTGGACGCGGGCTGGAAGACCTTCAGGTTCACTCCGGGGTTGACCACGGCCACCCGGTCGGTGGGCGCGTCGTAGAGCTCGATCAGCTCCTGGGCCTCCGCGGCGGTGTTGGCCACGAGGCGGTCGGCCACGTCCACGACCTGCTCCTCGCCGAGCACCCGAATGCCAGGTTCGGGCTTGTCCCCCGCCGCGAGCAGCGCGTTCTTGACCTTCGCCATGGTGTGCATGGTGTGCACGAGCGGCACGCCCCAGCGCTCCTTGGCGAGCCATCCGACCTGGCCGGACAGCCAATAGTGGGAGTGGATGACGTCGTAGTGGCCCGGGTCGTACATCGCCTCGGTGCGCAGCACGCCGGACAGGAAGCCGCAGAGCTGACCGGGGAGGTCGGCGCGGTCCAGCTCCTCGTACGGCCCGGCGGTGACGTGACGGACCAGGACGCCGGGAGCGAGCTCCGCCACGGGAGGCAGGTCACGGGCCGTCTGGCGGGTGAAGATCTCCACCTCGATGCCCAACTCGGCCAGCCGTTTCGCGACCTCGACGATGTAGACGTTCATGCCTCCCGCGTCGCCGGTGCCCGGCTGGTCGAGCGGGGACGTGTGGACACTGATCGTCGCGACCCGGTTGACCCGACGCCGTCTGAGCGTCACCCGAACCACCTCCGAGATCGTTATAACCGAAAGGATCTCAGCGAGATTCCCTGGCCCCTCAGCGACCGACTCCGGGGCGCGACCCTGAGAGAATGTCGGCCCTTGACGGATTTTTCCAGGGGCGCGGAGGGGACATGACGAAGACCGCAGTGGTGACCGGGGCGAGCAGCGGCATCGGCGAGGCGACGGCCCGCCGCCTGGCTGCCGAGGGGTTCGACGTCGTCGCGGCGGCACGGCGGCGTGACCGGCTCGACAAACTGGCCACCGAGGTCCCGTCGATCCGCCCCGCCACGCTCGACGTGACCTCCGAGGAGTCCGTGGCCGCCTTCGCCTCCTCGCTGGACCGTTGCGACGTGCTGGTCAACAACGCCGGCGGGGCCTTCGGCCTGGAGTCGGTGGCGCAGGGCCGGCTGGACGACTGGCAGCGCATGTACGACGTGAACGTGCTCGGCTCCCTGCGGATGACGCAGGCGCTCCTGCCCAAGCTGATCGAGTCGGGCGACGGCGTCCTGCTGATGCTCACTTCGGTGGCCGGGCTCGTCTCCTACGAGGGCGGCGGCGGCTACTGCGCGGCCAAGCACGCCCAGACGTCGATGACCGAGACCCTCCGGCTGGAGCTCGTCGGCGAGCCGGTACGGATCATCGAGGTGGCCCCGGGGATGGTGCAGACCGAGGAGTTCTCGCTGACCCGCTTCCGCGGCGACGCCGAGAAGGCCGCCAAGATCTACGAGGGCGTCCCGAACCCGCTGACCGCCGACGACATCGCCGACGTGATCGCCTTCGCCGTCACACGGCCCTCCCACGTGAACATCGACCGGCTGGTCGTCCGGCCGCGCGCCCAGGCGGCCCAGCACAAGGTGTACCGCGTCCCACAGGGCTCGTGACGGCGCGGCCGGTCCGGCGGCCGGTCGGGGCGATCACCCGCGGGACCACGGGCCACAACAGACTGCGGCGGTCCGATCGATGGATCTCCGCCGTCTGCGGCCCGCTGCTCCGGTCCTCGTCGGATGCGCGGCCGCTGGTGGTGGATCTCGGCTACGGCGCCTCGCACATCACGACCTACGAGTTGTTCACCCGGCTGCGGCGGGTGCACCCGGCCGTCGAGGTCGTCGGCGTGGAGATCGATCCCGCGCGGGTCACCGCGGCCAAGCCGTACGAACGGGAGGGGTTGTCGTTCAGGAGGGGCGGCTTCGAGCTGCCGGTCTCGCGGTCCCCGCTGGTCGTGCGGGCGTTCAACGTGCTCAGGCAGTACGGCGAGGCCGAGGCCTGGGAGCACTGGGACCTGATGCGGTCGAGGATCGACCCCGCCGGAGTGATCGTCGAGGGAACCTGCTCGGAGGTGGGTCATCGCGCGGTGTGGGCCGCGCTCGGCGCGGAGGGAGCCAGGACGCTGACCTTCGCGGCCCGCTTCACCGGCTTCGAGCGTCCTTCCGACCTCGCGGAGCGGCTCCCCAAGACGCTCATCCACCGCAACGTGCCCGGCGAGCGCGTCCACGCGTTCCTGACCGACTGGGACCGCGCCTGGGCCGCGTCCGCCCCCTACGGTTCGTACGGCCGGCGCCAGCGCTGGATCAGGACGGCCGAGGCGCTGACGGGCGACTGGCCGATCGTCACGGCGGCCCCGGCCGGGGGTCCCGGACGATGGCGGCTCGGCGAGCTCACGCTGCCCTGGACCGCCGTCGGCCCGTAGTTCGCCGTTCACCATCGATTGGTAACGTCCGATTCATGCGTTTCGTCCTTGCCCCCGAGATGACCGCCGAGCTGTTCGAGGAACTCCTCGACTGCTGGACCGAGGTCACCAACGCGGGCGGCGCCGTCGGATTCGTCCCTCCCGTGACACCGGACGACATCAGGCCGACGGCCGAGAAGGCGTTCGCCCGGACCTCCGACGATCTGCTGGTCGGCTTCGACGACGAGGGCCGCGTGGCCTGCTGGCTCATCCTGGCGGACAACGGGTCCGGGTTGCGGGCGCACTGGCGGTGGGTGGTGCGGGTCATGGTCCACCCCAAGCACCAGGGCAGGGGCTACGGCAGGGCACTGATGCTGGCGGCGGACGACGCCGCGAGACGGCTCGGACTGGAGGCGCTTCAGCTCACCTGCCGGGGCGGCACGGGCGTGGACGGCTTCTACGCGAGCGTGGGCTACCACGAGGTCGGCCGGGTCGCGCGCTCCATCCGGCTCGCGCCCGGCGAGGAACGCGATGAGATCTACCTGATCAAGTGGCTCTGACCGTTTCGATACCCAAAGACGAGACTTGGCAGAACACTTACCCCATGTCCCCCAAGGCCTGCTCGAACTCCGCATAAGCTGCGGGACTGAATAGCACGAAACGGACCTCGGTGACACTGGACCCGGCCTGCCGTACCGCCGTGAGGGCGATGCGGGCGGCGTCCGCCATCGGCCATCGGTAGATTCCCGTCGAGACGGCGGGGAAGGCCACGGTCGAGGCGCCCAGCGAGTCCGCGACGTTCAGCGACTCCCGATAGCAGGAGGCCAGCAGATGGGACCGGTCCTCGCTCCGCGAGTACACGGGCCCGACGGTGTGGATCACCCACCGGGCCGGAAGCCGGCCGGCCGTGGTGGCCACCGCCGCGCCCACGGCAAGCCCGCGTCCGTACTTCGAGGCGCGCAGCGCCCGGCACTCCTCCAGGATCTCCGGACCACCGCGCCTGTGGATCGCGCCGTCGACCCCGCCGCCCCCCATCAACGAGGAGTTGGCCGCGTTGACGATCGCGTCCACGCGCTGTTCGGTGATGTCGCCCTCGACCAGAACGAGCTTCATCTGTCTTACCTCTCTACGGGACGTAGTACTACCCCGGGTAGGCTGAACGTCGTGAAGGGTCTCGGCGAGCTTGAACGCAGCATCATGGACATCCTCTGGGCGGAGAACGCCCCACTGACCGCCCGCGAGGTCGGGCGCATGATCGAGGACCGCGATCTCGCGCCTACCACTGTGATGACCGTACTCGATCGGCTCTCTCGCAAGGGATTCCTCACCCGCACCAGGGACGGGCGCGCCTGGCGCTACCAGCCCGCCGCGAGCCGCGACGCCTACGTCGCCGAGCTCATGCTCGAAGCCCTGGACATGACCGGTGACCGCGACGCGGCGCTGACGCGCTTCGCGCAGGCCGTCTCCGGCTCCGAGGCCGAGATCCTGCGAAAAGCCCTCACGGAGCTGGAGGAGGAGTGATCGCGGCGGCGGTCTTAGCGGCCCTGGCCACGATCTGCGCCCTGGCCGCCTGGCGGCTGACGTCGGCGCGCTGGACGTGGCGTGCCCCGCGCACGGCCATCCTCCTGTGGCAGTCGCTCGGGGTGACCTGGGGGCTCGCCTCCACCGGGGCCCTGCTGGCCTACGCGCTCGAGCCGTACAGGCGGGGTGTCGTCCACGGTCTCGCCGCCCTGCTCACCACGCTGGAGTACGGCGTCGCCGAACCGCACGACGTGGTACGGCTCGGCTCGCTCGCCGCAGGGCTGGCGCTGCTGGCCGTACTGGTCGTCGTCCTGCTCGCCGCCGGAACCCAGACGCTGCGTGCCAGGCACCGGCACCGCGTGCTGCTCTCGCTGATCGCCAGGGACGAGCCCGCCGTGCCGGGAGTCCGCGTGGTGGACTTCCCCGGCGCCGCCGCCTACTGCCTTCCGGGGCTGAAGAAGTCACACGTGGTGATCAGCGACGGGACGCTGAGCCTGCTGTCGCCCGACGAGCTCGACGCGGTGCTCGCGCACGAGGCCGCCCACGTGCGGGAGCGGCACGACCTGGTGCTGCTGCCGTTCGCCGCGCTTCGCCGGGCGCTGCCCTGGTCGGCCGTGGTCCGCGACGCCCACGCGTCGGTGAGCCTGCTGATCGAGATGGCGGCCGACGACCGCGCCCTGCGCCACTGCTATCCCAAGCCCCTGGCGACGGCCCTGCTCCGGTTCGGCTCCGCCTCGTCGCTGCCCACCCCGCAGGGGGCCCTGGGCGCCTCCGCCGTGTCGAACGTGATGGCCCGCGTCAACCGCCTCGTCAATCCGGCGGTGGAGCTGCCGGCCCACACCCGCTACCTGATCCTTTTCGGGTCGGCCCTGCTGACCGCGTCCGCCCCGCTGCTTTGGCTGATTCCTGGCTGACCGTTGGGTGCTAGCTGGTGTTTATCAGCTAGTTTGCAATTGCAAGCACCCTGCGGCAGACTTTGGGGCATGGAACTGCCCAAGGTCGGCTCGCTCGGCGAGTACATCCGCCAGCAGCGGCAGCAGGCGAAGATCTCTCTCCGTCAGCTCGCCGCTCAGGCGGGGGTGTCGAACCCCTACCTGAGCCAGGTCGAAAGAGGCCTGCGTAAGCCGAGCGCGGAGATCCTGAACCAGATCGCCAAGGGGCTGCACATCTCGGCCCAGGCGCTGTACGTGCAGGCCGGCCTCATCGAGGACCGTGAGCCGCACAGCGACGTGCTCGCGGCGATCCGAGCCGATGTCACACTCACCGGGCGGCAACGCCAGGTGCTCATCGATATCTACGAATCGTTCCACAAGGAGAACCGGGCCGCTGATTCCGCTCGGCCGCCGCAATCGGCCGATGATCTCGGGGACGACCCGGTTCCCCCACGTAACGGCATCACGCCGGAGAAGGAAGGATAGTCCATGACCCTCGCGACCGAGGTCAAGAAGATCACCGAGTCCAAGCCCTTCTACGCGCTGACCGGCGCCGGGGACTTCGCCGTGGAGAAGATCCGCGAGCTGCCCGAGCAGCTGCAGAGGTTCCAGTCCCGTCAGGGCGACCTGCGGGAGACCGCCAAGGACCTCCCCGTCAAGGCGCGGGAGTACGCCACCACCGTGCAGGACAGGGCCGAGGCCGCCGCCAAGGACTTCCCCGAGAAGGCCAAGGCGTACGCCGACACCGCCGCCGCCAGGTTCACCGAGCTCTACGAGGAGTTCGCGCTGCGCGGCCGCAAGATCGTGAGCAAGGTGAGCGGCGAGGCCGCCCACGAGCTCGCCGAAGTCTCCGAGTCCGCGAGCACCACCCGCGCGACCGCCAACGGCGCCCCCAAGCGGACCACCACCGGAACCGCCAGGAAGTCCGGCGCCAAGCGCTCGCACTCCTGACGACGGAACCGCGATGCGACGCGTCGCCCGGCCCGCCCCTAACTGACCCGGGGGCGGGCCGTTCGCCGTTTCCGGGGTGATACGGCTCTCTCGCTCGCGACACGGGTCCTCTCCGCGCATTAGTGTGGGGACGACAGCGTCGATGACCGTCTGGGAGAGTCCATGCTCGGGAGCACGTACAGCGTGCTGGATCTCATTTTCTGGCTGCTCAGCGTCCTCGCGTTCATCATGTCCGGGTGGGCGCTGATCCATGCGATCCGCATCCCCAAGGGCGCCTTCCCCGCCGCCGGCAAGCAGACCAAGCCGCTCTGGCTCGTCATCCTGGGCCTCGCGGCTCTCTTCACGTTCGCCGCCGCCGTCAACTGGCGGGGCGCAGGGCTTGGGCTGCCGAACATCTTCACGATCGCGGCGGTCATCGCCGCGGGCATCTATCTGGCCGACGTCAAGCCCGCGGTGAACGGCTACCGCAGGGGCGGCGGCAACCAGGGTCCCTACGGTCCCTGGTAGGCCACTGGCAGGTCTCCCCGGCAGGCCTCGGCGGGCGAGGCGTCCGGGGTTGGCCCTAGGCTGCCGACCATGGGAACCGATGCTCTCGGGCGCACCGAACGCCTCGAACTCGCCGACCAGAACCTGCGCGACTGGGAGGCGGTCGTCCTCGCCTCCTCCCCTGACGGGATCGTGCTCGACCGCTCGGCGTTCTATCCGGGAGGCGGCGGCCAGCCCGCCGACGAGGGCACCCTCCTCTGGCAGGGGGTGGAGACCCGCATCGCGGGCGTGCGCAAGGGCGACGACCTCTACCTGATCCCCGCCGAGGACGAGCCGCTTCCCGTTCCCGGCACCGTGGTCAGGGCCGCCCTCGCCGACGACAGGCGTTCGGCGCTGATGCGCACGCACTCCGCGCTGCACGTGCTCTGCGGGGTCGTGTTCCGGGACTTCGGCGCGCTGGTCACCGGCGGCAACATGGAGCCGCTGGTCGCCCGGATGGACTTCAACCTCACCGAGGTGCCCCCCGGCTTCAAGGAGGCCGTCGAGGCGGCGTGCAACTCGGAGGTGACCGCCGACCGGCGCATCGACATCCGGGTCCTGCCCCGAGCCGAGGCGTTCGCCATCCCGGACATCATCCGCACCGCGACGAACCTGGTGCCCGAGTCCGTCCAGGAGGTCCGCATCGTGGACATCGTCGGTCTCGACTGCCAGGCGGACGGCGGCACCCACGTGGCCTCGACCAAGCAGATCGGCAGGATCCGGGTCGCCAAGATCGAGAACAAGGGCAAGGGCTTCCGGCGGCTAAGGATCGCCGTCGAGGAGTGACGCTTCCGTCAGAGCCAGTCGCGCTTGCGGAACGACCGGTACAGCACGGCTGACACGAGCACGATGGCGACGCTGGACACCCAGAAGCCCCAGGAGTGCTCGAATCCGGGGAAGGGGACGTTCTGCCCGTAGAAGCCGGTGATCAGAGTGGGGACGGCGATGATGGCCGCCCAGCTCGTCACCCGCTTCATGATCAGGTTCATCTTGTTGCTCTGCATCGTGAGGTGCGCCTCACGGATGTTGCTGAGCAGGTCCCGTAGGGACTCGGTCCACTCGGTGGCCCGCAGCACCTGGTCGTACACGTCCTGGTAGTACGGGGCCATCGCCCCGTCGCCTATCTCGTCGTTCCTGCGGATGAGGGTGTTGACGACCTCGCGCATCGGCATGACGACGCGGCGCAGGGTCACCAGGCTCTTGCGGATCTCGAACGTCCGGCGCTGGTCGCCCTGGGTGATCGCCCGTTCCCCGAAGACGCTCTCCTCCAGCACCTCGATCTGCTCGTCGATCGCCTCGACGGTCTCGAAGTGAGTGTCCACCACATAGTCGAGCAGGCCGTACAGCAGGAAGGCGATGCCGTGCTCGGTGAGGCCCGGCGCCTCGTCCCACCGCCTGATGACCTCCTCGATCTCGAACCGGCGAGAGTTCCGGACGGTCACCAGGGCGTTGGGCGTGATGAACGCCGCGGCCTCGGCGACGTCCAGCCGGCCCGAGCCGGTGTCGAACCTCACGGCGTAGACGTTGAGGAACTTGTGGCTTTCGTAGACGTCCAGCTTCGGGCGCTGCTTGTGCTGCAGGGCGTCTTCGACGGCGAGCTCGTGGATGCCCAGTTCCTCGCTGATCGCCCGCAGGTCCTCCTCGTTCGGCTCGCACATGTCGAACCACACCACCGCGGACGGGTCCTTCACATGCTCCGACACATCGGCGACGGGAAAGCCCTCGGCCTCGAGCTTCCCGTTCCGATACAGGCGCGTACGTCCCATGTCCAGCAAGCGTAGTCAGTGATCCTGGCCGTACAAGGTGGGCCGTTCGAGAGGGTTCGTCACTGGGAGGCCGGCCGGACCCGGATCTCACCGACGGGCTCTCCCCCACCCTTCACCGGGGCGGTGGCGAGCTCGGTCAGCTCGGGGGCGTCGAGACCGAGGGCGCGCAGGGCCGCGACGGTGACGGGGACTCGGGCCCGCGTGCCGCCGTCGTCGACCTTCACCGCGCCGGCGCTCCCGTCCGTGAAGGCGAAGGCGTCGAACGCCTCCGCGCCGGCCTTGACCATCAGGCCGGGGATCGCCCGCATGAGCACGGCCTCGGGCCGCGCCGTGCCGCTGGTCCACTCGGGATACGCGCGCATGGCGTCGGCGATGCGGCGCTCGGGGCTGCCGGGGTCCGCCAGGGTGAACCGGCGGAAGGCCCGCACGACGCCGGTCATGGAGACGAAGAACAGCGGGGCGCCGCACCCGTCGACGCCGGTGGCCGCGACGCGCTCCCCGGTGAGCTCCTCGACCGTGGACCTGATCGCCCGCTGCAGGGGATGGCCGGGGTGCAGGTAGCCGTCGACGGGCCACGCGTTCGCCACGCAGGTGGCGAGCATGGCCGCGTGCTTGCCCGAGCAGTTCATCAGGATCCTGCTCGGCCCACCCTGTTCGCGGAGGACCTGGTGAAGTGCCTCGGTGTCCAGGGGCAGGTCCTCCGGACAGCGCAGGGCGGACTCGTCCAGGCCGGCTCCGGCGAGGATCTTCCGTACCCCGTCGATGTGGAACCGCTCCCCGCCGTGGCTGCCGCAGGCGAGCGCGAGCAGTTCGTTCTCCACGGGCAGGCCGGCCCGGACCATGGCGAGCGCCTGCAGCGGCTTCATCGACGAACGGGGGGACACCAGGCTCGACGTGTCACCGTGAACCATGACGGGAGAACCGTGGGCGTCCACCGCGTACACCCGGACGCTGTGGACGGACTCGACGAACCCTGAGCGGACCACTTCGACGATCAGATCGGACATAGCGGGCAGTCTACGAAGCGCCCGGACGTGGCAGAATGCGGGGCCATGCGTGCGGTGGTCCAGCGAGTCAGCTCAGCGTCGGTCACGGTGGACGGCAAGGTGGTCGGGGCGATCGACGAGCCCGGCCTCCTCGTCCTGGTGGGCGTCACCCATTCCGACGGGCCCGCCGAGGCGGCGCGGCTGGCCGGCAAGCTGTGGGGGCTGCGGATCCTCCACGGCGAGAAGTCCTGCTCGGACGTCGGCGCCCCCCTGCTCGTGATCAGCCAGTTCACCCTGTACGGCGACGCCCGTAAGGGGCGCCGCCCCACCTGGCAGTCGGCGGCCCCCGGGCCCGTCGCCGAGCCACTGGTGGAGGCCGTCGTCGCCGAGCTCAGGGCGCAGGGGGCACGCGTCGAGACGGGCGTGTTCGGGGCCGACATGCAGGTCTCCCTGACCAACGACGGCCCCATCACGCTCGTGCTGGACGTCCCCGGGCTCTGAAGCAGGGCCGCTCACGGCCGGTCGCTCTGGGCGGGCCACTCACCGGCCGGTCGCCCTGGGACGGGGTGCTCTCGGCCGGTCAGCGAAGCCGGCGCCGGAGGGCCGGGTCGATCTTCACGTTGCGACCGGCGTCCGGCGGCACGATGACCTCCTGCGTCGCCGCGACGCCGCCCGCGAGCAGTTCGGCGTCGACGGGCACCGTCCGCTTCACGACCGCGAGGGCGATCGGACCGAGCTCGTGGTGGCGCGCCGAAGAGCCGACGAAGCCGATCTGACCGGGCACGGCCGTCTCCGCATCCGCCTCGGCCGGAGTCCCGGAGCCGAGCGTGACCGGGGAGCCGTGGGCGGGCAACGTGTCCACACTGCCGTCGAGGTGCAGGAAGACGAGGCGCCGCGGCGGATGGCCCAGGTTGTGGACCCGGGCTACGGTCTCCTGCCCGCGGTAGCAGCCCTTGTTCAGGTGGACGGCCTGCTCGATCCAGCCGACCTCGTGCGGGATCGCCTTGTGGTCGGTCTCGAAGCCGAGTCTCGGCTGGTGCGCCTCGATGCGGAGCGCCTCGTACGCCCAGATTCCGGCGAGTCTCAGGCCCAAGGGGGCCGGGACGTCCGCCAGCGTGGCCCGCGGCACCAGGAAGTCGCCGCCGATGGCGATCGCGCCCTCGGGCGGAGCGGTCATGGGAGAGGCCCCGGGCGCGGCGACGGAGACCACGGCGTAGTCGGGGGTCATGTCGGCCACCTCGACCCGCAGCATGAACCGCATCTTGTCCAGGAACGCGACCAACTCGGCCGAGGTCCCCGGCTCCACGTGCGCCCACACCGCGTCGCCGTCGTCAACGAGCGTGAGGTGGTGCTGGACGCGGCCCTGCAGATCGAGGAGCAGGGTCTGGGTGGGCACGCCCGGCGCGAGGGTGTCGAGCCGCTGGGAGCTCAGGTCGTTCAGCCAGGTCAGCCGGTCGGGCCCGGAGACCCGGACGATCTCCCTGTTACTCCGGTCGACCAGCGCCTGCCCGGCCGCGAGCGCACGTTGCTCGGCGTAGGGCTCCCCGTAGTGCGCTGCGATCGTCTCGTCCGGCGCCACGGCGGCGACCGCTCCCGGTGTGTCAAGCAATGGGCTCCGCATGCCTCAAGGCTATTCGGTCCCGTACAAACGCGGTCCGGGCGGACCCGTCGATCAGCGGCAGTCTCCGCACCGGCCGAAGACGGTGAGATGGCGGACGTCGGTGGCGAAGCCCAGCCGGTCGTCGAGGATGTCCACCAAGCTGTTGACCAGATCCGGGGCGACCTCCGTCACCTTGCTGCACGAACGGCAGACCAGGTGGACGTGATCGGCCTCCGAGGCGAGGTGGTAGGTGGGCGCGCCGTGCCCCAGATGGGTGTGGGAGACGAGGCCCAGCTCCTCGAGCAGTTCCACGGTGCGGTAGACGGTGGAGATGTTCACTCCACGGGCGGTCTCCTGGACGCGCGAGCAGATGTCCTCGGGCGTGGCATGCCCGAGCTGGGTGATCGCCTCCAGCACCAGCTGGCGCTGAGGAGTGATCCGGTAGCCGCGTGAACGCAGCTGCTCGTGCCAGGTCTCAGCCATGAACAGAGTCTACGAGCCCTCACGGACACGTGCGTCTCGCCGTGATTTCGGCCCCCCGCATAATCGCTTGCCGCCGCCTCCGGGGCTCGCATAACGTACAAGCACGCAGAAGGGAGGTGGTCCGAACAATGGTTAATCATTATTGGACTAGCGAGGTGGCTGTCCGCTAGGACGTCGTCCATTCGGACCTTCCGTCTGGATGTCTTCGACGTCCTGGCGAAATCCTCAGCAGACACCGGAACCCCGGGCTGCCGGCGGCCGAGGCGCATCCTCGGCCATTGGTCCAGCCGGCCCGCCTCATCGTGAGGCGGAGGCCGCCCGGGGTTCTTTTCCTTTTCTGGAGACTTCAGGCCTTCCCTGCCGGCGACGCCTCCGCGTATCCTCGCCTCCCGCCTGATCGACCGCGTCCGCCCGGACTGACGTTCAGTCCTCCGGCTCGAAGTCCGCGACCTTCTTGAGCTCAGCGGAGGCATGCGACTGCAGCGGCTGACCCACGGCCGCCATGTCGTAGGCGTACATCAGGCTGCCGTTGACCAGACCGTAAAGACGGTGGCCCGCCGTGTACTCCTTGGCGGTGGCCGTACGGGCGACGACGTCGGTCCGCAGCTCGATCTTGTGGAAGACGACCTCCCCCACGTAGATCTCCACGATGCCCGTGGGGTGGGCGAGGCAGACCTCGAGCTGGCGCTCGGGCTGGATCCGCCAGAAACCGGTCTCCGTGGCGAGCGGGCGGACCTTGGCGCCCTCGGCGTCGAGCAGCCAGGTGCGGCTCCGGTAGGTCAGGAACGGCTTGCCGTTGTGCCCGAACTCCACCTCCTGGCCGAAGTTGGCGCTTTCCATGGTGGGGTAGCCGATCACGCCGGCCCCCTCCCAACGGCCCAGGAGGAAGGCGATCGGTTCGAGGTCGGGATGTGCGTCCATGGAACACGAGCTTAGATGCCCGGAGGCGAGCCGGATCGCCGGGGCGACAGGCACTCTCATGACTTGTGCGGACTTATCCGGTATGCGCTGACGCGGGGGCATCGGCCTCGGACTAGGCTGCCACCATGGCACGATCACTGGTGATCAAGGTGACGGCCGGTGCGGACGCGCCGGAGCGGTGCAACCAGGCGTTCACCGTCGCGGCAGCCGCGCTGGCCAGCGGTGTTCCCGTGTCCCTGTGGCTCACCGGCGAATCCGCGTGGTTCGCGCTGCCCGGTCGCGCGAAGGAGTTCGTCCTCGCCGAGGCCGCCCCGCTGGCGGACCTGCTCGACGCCGTGCTCGCCGCCGGACGCGTGACTCTCTGCACCCAGTGCGCCGCACGCCGCGAGATCACCGTCGACGACGTCATCGACGGTGTCCGCATCGCGGGAGCCTCCACCTTCGTCGAAGAGGTGCTCGCCGAGGACGTCCAGGCCCTGGTGTACTGACCGGCGGGAGCCGTACGGGCCCCTGCCGGGGCCCTTGCGCGCCGGTCGGCGGGAAACCCCCGACGGGTCGTCAGGCCTGCTCGCCCAGGACGGCCGCGAGCCGCTCGTCGCGCAGCCGCTGATACCACTCGTCGTTCACCGGGGGCAGCGGCCCGATCGCCCACGAGAGCAGCAGGTCGGCGAGCGCGGGGTTGCGGGCGAGCGCCGGGCCGTGCAGGTACGTGCCGATGATCTTCCCGGCGACGCATCCCTCGGTGCCGTCGCCGTTGCCCGTGCCGACGATCGTCCGCGACAGGGCCCGCACCCCCGGGCCCAGCTGGGTGACGCCCATGTGGTTCTCGAAGCCGGTCAGCGTGGGCAGGCGAAGCACGGGATCCACCTCCGCGGCCAGCTCGCCCACCGCGCGCTGCTCGCCTCGTCTCGAGCTGATGTCGAGCAGTTCGAGGCCGGGCACGGGCTGGCCCTCCTCGCCGCCGAACACCGAGCCCATGATCTGGTAGCCCGCGCAGACCGCCAGCAGCGCGGCCCCGCGGGCGATCGCCAGCTGCAGCCCGCCGTCCTTGCGCAACCGCTCGGCCCCGAGGATCTGCGGACGGTCCTCGCCCCCGCCGATGAGGTAGATGTCGCCCTGCTGGGGCACCGGGTCGGACGACCGGACGTAGTGAATCCTCGCCGGGACGCCCCGGGCGCGGGCCCGCTGCTCCAGGACCAGCACGTTGCCCTGGTCGCCGTAGGTGCTGAGCAGGTCCGGATAGATCCAGACGATTGACAATTCAGACTGCACGACCGAACTCCGTCCGGATCTGCTGGAACGCGGTGTAGTTGGCGATCACGTCGATCCTGCCCAGCGGCAGCGCGGCCACCGCCTGGTCGAACGAGTCGCAGAGCTGGAACGGGATGCTGGCGACGTCGAGCCGCAACGCCAGGTCGAGGCGCCGTTCGCCGGTCACGAAGACGGGCCGGCCCCGGAGGATGCGGTAGTCGACGTCCCAGAGCCACGAGGTGTCCCGGCCGTCCGGCCCCTGGGCGTTGACCGACAGGATGATCGGAAGCCTCGGGTCGGAGACCTCGAAGGCCTCCAGCCAGCCCGCCGGGTTCTTCGCCAGCAGGAGCCGCATCGCACGCCCGTCGCGCTCCACCGTCGTGTAACGGCCCGCCACCGAGGTGACCGTCCGCAGTCTCGGGATCGCCCGGGCCGGGTCGAGGCCGAACGCGTCGACCGTGGCGAGCGCGATCGCGGCGTTGGACCGGTTGGCCTCGCCGGGGAGCTGCAGATCGAGCCGCCAGCGCCGGCCGTGCGGGTCGATCACGTCCTCACCGTCGAGGATCCAGTCGGGCTCGGGCCGGTGGAAGGTGCATTCTCGGCACGCCCAGTGGACCGACCCCTGCTGCCCCATCTCCCGGGAACCGCCGCGGTCGAGCGGGCCGCCGCACTCGGGGCAGCACCACGAGTCCTCACGCCAGCGCTGCCCGCCCGACACCCACGTCACCCGGGCGGCCGTCGACGCGCCCCACGTGACCAGGGGGTCGTCGCAGTTGGCGATCACATGCGCGGGCTTGCCCGCGAGCGCGCGGCGCCACTTCTGGGCGAGCAGCCAGATCTCGGCCGCGCGGTCCATCTGGTCGCGGCTGAGGTTCATGAGGGTGACGATCCCGGCGTTGGTCGTGTCGAGCACCTCGGGGAGGTACTTCTCGTCGACCTCGAGGACGGCGAAGGGCGCGTGCTTCTGCCCCGACAGCGCCGACACGTGCCCGGCGGGCATGTTCGCCCCGAAGGCGTTGGTGGCCACCTCGCCCAGCTCCATGAGCGCCGAGGCGATCAGACGTGTCGTCGTGGTCTTGCCGTTGGTGGCGCTGACCAGGGCGAGCTTGCGGTCCGACGCGAGCTTGCGCAACAGGTCGGGCTCCAGCATGAGCCCGACCCTGCCGCCGATGACCGACCCGTCGCCGCGTCCGGTGGCCCTGGACAGCGTCGCGGCCGTGCGGCCCAAGGCACTGGCGAGCTGCGCCCGCAACGGAAGCTGACTCATGCCTGAGATCCTATCCGCGCTCCACCACCGGCCGCCTCGCCGCTCGGGGCCGTACGGCACTGCATGATCACGAACCGTGAAGACGCAGGCAGGAGGTGTCATCGGCGAACCTGTGCATGATCACGGACTGCGATGTCGCAGGTGAATGTGGGTTTCCCCGAACCTGTGCATGATCACGCCCGGGGGGCTGGGTCAGGTGGGGATGAAGGACAACTCCGGAGGGGTGTCTCCGTCGAAGGGGAGCACGAACCGGCGGGGCCAGGACAGGACGGTCTCCAGCCAGCCCGCGCCCATCGTCTGGGCGACGTGCTTGACCCGGTCCTTCGGCTCCACGCCGATCGCGACGGTTCCCACGTCCCGCTGGATGCCCTCGTGCTCGTCGTCGCCGAGGATGACCCGCCACGCGAGGGCCCGGTTGCGGTCCACCTCCATCGACAGGGGGTGATGGCGCAACGCCTTGGCCCGGTGCCCGAGCAGCTCGGTCCTGACCCCCACCGCGACGCCGCCCTCGCTCGCCGCCGCGGACCCGTTCACCCCCTGATGCGCGTACGGCCGGCCGACGGGATCCGTGCCGAACAGGGCGTACTCCATCGCCGGAGCGGCGCTGCGCAGGTCGGGCGCGGGATGGCCGAAGGGGAACAACCTGTCGACCTCGTGCAGCCAGCGGACCTGCGGGATGACCCAGGCCGCCCCGGGCCGCTCCCCGGCCTGCATCGGCTGTTCCCGGTCCTCCGGGTCGAGCAGCCCGGCGGCGACGTCGGCGGCCTTCTCCGTGAGCAGCGTGGGGTCGAACCAGGTCCGCAACGACCACGACCTGCGGGCGACCCCGCGCTCGGTGAGGGTGGCGAGCAGGCACTCCCTGCGCTTGACCGGCAGCTCGCCCCAGATGTCGGCGAGCACGCGCGGCACACCGGGCAGGGAGCGGTTGGTCACGAAGGAGAGGATCACGGTGTCGGTCCAGATCCGCAGCCACGCCCATTCCGGCGCGACGGCGAGCAGGTCGGCCTCACGCAGCTCCACCAGCGTGCAGGCCTTGCCCGTACGGCACTCGCGGCCGCAAGCGGCCGAACGGCGGCCGCAGATGGGCGGCACCGGGCTCAGCATGGCTCGCTCGCGGTCCTCCCCCAGCGGCACCTGGATGCGCAGCGGGCGGTCCATCCCGTCGGCGAAGACCGCCGCGTAACCCGGCTGGAGCGAGACGACCTGCCGGGACTGGTCCTCGCTCAGGTTCATCGCGGCGCCCACGAGCCGGCGGTCGTCCTCGGCGGGCAGACGGTGGACGACCTTCAGCGCGGTGTTCTTCACGACGTCGGAGACCAGCTTCGTGGGGATCTGCTCGGCGACGATGATGCCCTCGCCGTACGCCCTGATCTCGGCGAGCATCCCGGCGAGCAGCTCGACCGCGTGGGTGGAGGCCCGCTGCGAACCGCGGTCGCGGAGCAGGCGGTGGGCCTCCTCGATCACGATGACGTGCCGGAGGCCGGGCGGGCCGTCCTCGCCCCGCGGGTCCTGCCTCGCGCGCATCCGCAGGTGCTCGACGATGCGGATGATCAGCGTGCCCATCAGGAACGCCTTGTCCTCGTCGTTGGCCACGTCCTCGATGGCGAGCACCACGTTGCGCTGGAGCAGTCCGCCGATGTCGGCCGGGTGACCCCCCTCGAAGAAGCGGCCGGCGCTGCCCACCCGCAGGCTCCGCAGCCGGAGGCTGATGAACCCCTCGACGTCGGCCTGTACCTCGTTGCCGTAACCGATCTCCTGGATGACCTCCAGGGCGTGCTGCTGCAACTGCTCGAGGGTCGGCACGGCCGGCTGCACCGCCGCGCCGGGGATCCCGCCGCCGGTGACGACGTCCCAGCCGTTGGCCTCGTAGACCCGCTGGAGGGCCAGGGACATGATCTGCGGGAACGGCTCCTCGGCGTCGAAGGCCGCCATGAAGAGCGCGCGGACCATGTCGATGTGCGCCTGCACCGGATACCCCGGCTCGGGCGCGAGCGGGTTCACGCTGAAGGGCACGTTGTCGGGCGCGGACGGGTTGATGACGGTCAGCGGCGCGAGCTTCTCGACCCGGCCGGCCATCGCGGCGTACTCCGACTTGGCCGGCTCGATGGCCAGCCACGGGATCCCGGCCTTGGTGAGCTCCTCCAGCAGGTGCCTGACGGTCTGCGACTTGCCCGAGCCGGTGGCGCCGGTGATGAAGGCGTGCCGGTTCAGCGTGGCCAGCGGGACCCGGAACGCCCCCACCGCCCGGTCCTGGCCGTCCACGATCGCCCCGAGGTCGATCAGTTCGGACGAGCCCTCCGTCTCTGCCTCGCTCGTCACGTCGAAGTAACCGGCGTCGACCACGCGCACGCCCGGGACCTCACGGCGCGGCAGCCCCGCGAGGGCGGCGAGGGCTCCCGCGGTGGCGGCGAACGGCGCGGCCGCCCCGTCCGCGGAGTCCTGCAGGTTGACCGCCAGCGCCTCGGCGAAGCCGTACACGGACTCGCCGCCGGCGATGCCGCGCTCGGCCCCGGACAGGGCCGGGACGGACATGGCGCTGCGGAGCCGGTAGGGGTGGTGGCTCATCTCGACCGAGCCGACCAGGACGGGGGCGAGCTGCCGCAGTTCGTCGGGGCCGGCGGCCCCCGCGAGCACGCGGACGTTCCACAGCCCGGCCTCGCGGAAGGCGTCGAGCTCCTGCATCCTGCGCTCGGCGCGCTCGGCGTCGAACCGGGACCGCTCCGACGCGTCGCCGTACTGGCGCAGGACGTTCAGCTGAGTCCGCAGGTGCGCCACCTCGGTGTCGAGGAGGTCGGTCGGCTCGGCCACGACCACCCAGCCGAACGGCCGCGACATCAGCGTGACCAGCGTCGACTCGAACAGCGTCGGCCGCTTGTGCTCGTCGGCCTCGGGCTCGCGCCTGCCGTACAGCGGGGGCGCCTGCCTGCCGGGGCAGGGCGTCCAGACCAGGTCGGCAAGGTCGGCGAGCCACTCCTCCCCGATCTCGACCCCGCGGGCGCCGCCGGGGAAGAGCAACGGCTGGGGTCCGGTGACGGGCGCCTCGTCGCTGGCGACCGCGCGCTTCGGCGGTCGCGGCGGCGTCAGCGGCCCCGCGTTCGTGATGAGCTCGAGCGGCGCCCCCGACCCACGCGACAACCAGCCGATGACGAACGGGCGGTCACGCTGAGCGGCGGACAGGACTGCTGGAAGAACGGTGACGAAGTCCCACTCCGCGGACGAACTCCGCGACGGCGCGGCGATCGCCTGGATCCGGTACCACGGCCCGCTCAGGGGGAACGGATGCATGAGACCCCTCACTTGACGACGAACAGGGGAGAGACTCCTTCAACGATCACGCGCTCACATCCCTGTTGACGATGCCCTTACCGGATCCGGACGGTGTCATGGCCGCTTGCGCCAGTCGAGTCTGGGCGGCGGAGGACCGAGGTTCGGGGGCGGTGCGTCCTCGTCGAGCTCGACGGTCTCGGGCTCCTCGGGCCGCAGCGCGACCCGGCGGAGCTCCTGGAACTCACCCAGCGTCGTCTTGGGGAACGTGAGGATCGCGGGGTTCGCGTCCGCGAGCCTGACCTGCCGTCCCTCGGCGGTCGCGTGGGTGACGATCACCGATGTGGTGGGGAGCTGCTGCAGTTGGTGCGGCTCGACGAGGAACTCGCGCGAGCGCTGCAGCACGCCCTCGGTGACCTGCGGAGCACTGCGCCCCCACTCGGTCGACTCGGTGATGTCCTCCTTGAGGTCGCCCTCCCCCTTCTCCTCCGGCCCGGTACGGCCACCGCCGACGGTGGAGGTGTAGAACCCGCTCGGAGGGCGGACGGACGAGCTGAACGTCTCGGTGAGGTGGGCCAGCTCCAGGCGGTGCTCAGTGCCGACGTGCTCGCTCGCGACCCTGGCGTCCTCCGCGTTGCCCAGGCGCATGAACGCGACGGCGGCGTGGCCCCTGCCCAGCCGTTCCCGGACGGTCGGGGTGAGGCTGCGGTAGGTCAGCACCAGGCCCGTGCGGGACGTCTCGCAGGCGTCCATGAGCCGGTCGAGCACGTCGCCGCGTAACTTGTCCGCTCCGGCCACGATGATCGTGTGATACCAGGGCCGCTCGCTCGCCGGTGACTGGCGCAGGATGTGCGTGAGCGCGGTGGCCACGTAGGTGCCGAGCACCCGGTTGCCGAACACTCCCGCCTGCCGGTCCATGCTCACCACGCGCAGGCGTGCCGGCGGCAGCCGTACGGCCTCGGAGCCCAGCGTCTCCAGCTTGCGCAACTGCGACTCGAGCGCCCAGGCGCGCTCGATCACGACCCGGTCGGCGACGCCGCGACCGAAGAGCGTGCCGATGCGTTCGAGCTGGCTCGCGGTGAGCAGGCCGTACTTCATGTCGTCGCGCGGGTCGCCCACCTGCGCGAGTGCCCTGAGCGCGGCGGTGACCTGGCTGATCGTGGCGTTCTCCCCGAGGACCTCGAGGACCCGCTCCAGGATGGCGTTGTCGAAGCCGATGTCCCTGCTGGTCTCCTCGCTCACGCTCACGACGTGGGCGAGCACGTCGGCGAACGCCTCCGGCTTGAGCGTGGCGCCCAGGTCGAGCCGCGGCAGGTCCACGGGAAGCACCCACACCAGCGGGTCGTCCCCGCCCCGCTTGGCCAGCTCGATGAGGTCCTTGGCGATGGCGCCCTCGGACAGGTCGAGCACGGTGAGGTGACCGCCGCTGTAGAGCCGGGTCGCGCCGAGCAGGGTGATCAGCGCCGACCAGCCGGGAAGCGTCCCGCCTGCGACGTCGACGCGGTCGATCTCGTCGGGCACCGCAACCGCGTACCAGTTCAGCTGCTTGTCGAACGTGCTCTTCTTCTCGGCCCAGGCGCGGTACTCGGCGGCGTGCGCCTCCTGCGCCGCCTTGATGTCGCGCTCGCGCCGCTCGTGCGTCCGCTGCTCCCGCGCGCGTCGCTCGTTCACCCGCACGCCGACGGCACGGTTTCCCTGGGCGATCGCGTAGGTGCAGATGCCGGCCACGCCGCCCGCGGCGACCAGCCCGATCATCACGAACGACCACGCGAGCATCTGCGTCACCCCGAGGGCGAAGATGCCCGCCGCCACGACGGCCATGAAACGGCGGAAGATCCGGACCGGGCGGTTGAGCATGTCCTCCTGGAGCCGCTCCCGCTGAGCCCACTCCTCGTCGACCGGAGCCTGGGCCGCCGTCTCGTCGACGTCCTCCCGGGCGGGGCGTTTGGGCGGGGGTCCCGGATCTGGATGCAGCAGGGCGTACTGCCAGCCCAGGTAGATACGGTCCGCCTGAAGCTGTGCATGCTCCGGGTGCGGGTCGCCCACAAGCCCTCCATGTCCGCCTGGGTCACAGCGTAGGAGCTGTAAGCCCTATCAGGACGGGCTTCTCGGCATTCGGGACGCAATTCCGGCCAGCGATGGGACGAATGCGGCCAATGGTGTGACTGTGGGCGTACTACCATCCGGTGCCATGATGTCATCCCCCCGTGGCAGCCGTCGTCGACGCCCGGTCCTGGTTCCGGTCGCCTCAGCGGTGGTGGTGGCGGGCATCGGCCTCACCGCCGCGACAGGCGGCCTCGCCCAGGCGTCCGAGGAGCCACCCCCGAAGGTCGCCCCAGGCAAGGTGATCGACCAGGGCCAGTTCCGCACACAGTTCGTCAAGGCGGTCGACACTACCGAAAAGGACTCCTACGGAGGGTCCAAGCGATATCTGAAGCTCACCGTCCAAGTCACGAACCTGGGCGACGAGACCGTCGGCGTCGGCGTCATGCGAAAGCCCGGGGACAAAGTCATGCAGATTCCCTTCAGCTTCGCCGGTTCCATCCTGCGCGTGCGACCCGAGCCCAAGACCAAGTACGGCCCTGACATCAGCGTCATGAGCTTCGGCATGGAGAGCAAGCAACTCCTGCCCGACCTGATGAAGAACGTGGTGCTGAAGTACGAGCTCGACCCCGCGGCCACCGCACCCTCGACGGTGACCGTGGACGTGGGCCGGTTCGTCTACGAACAACTCGGAATTCGGGACCAGGCGCATTACTGGCAACTCGTCGGCGACGACGACGGCGACACGTTCGTCCCGACCGTGGCCGCGGAGGTCACCCTGCCCGTCACGCAGGAGCGCGGGTGATGGCGGTGGCAGGACCGGCGAGCGCGCCGCGGCCCGCGCCAAGGCCGCAGGTCCACGGGAGCATCGTTAGGCGTATCACGGGAATCGCGGCCGGGATCGCTCTGGCGGCGGCGGCGGTCTGGGCGCAGACGAACGCCATGCCGTACGAGGAGCGCGTCTCCTTCCTCACCACCACGGGCAGGATCGGCCAGGTGGTGGAGACGAACCGTTACAGCGTCAAGGTGACCTCGGTGTCATCCGCCCTGGCGGTGGACACCAAGAACTTCAGCGGCCAGACGCTCAAGGTGAAGGCCGCCTACCTGTTCCTTCTCGTGAACGTCTCAGCGACCACCGTTCGCCGGCCCATGGATCTGAGCGTGTCCAGCCCGCCCGTTCTGCTCGCCGCGGACGGCCGGCGCTACAACCCCACCGACAGGGTCGACCAGAGTCTCACCCTCTTGAGCAAGCGATTCCAACCGGGATTGTGGTCCAGCGGCGTCCTCGCCTACGAAGTGCCGAAGAATGCCGTGGCGGGAGCCCGTTTCGTCTTCGCCCCGTCCGCCGGCGCGATCCCCGTGGACACCTCGACTCCCGAAGCGGAGATCGACTTGGGGCTCACCCCCAGTGCCGCGGCCAAGCTGATCTCACATACCCCGGCCTACGTCTCATTGGTGAACAAGACCCCATGAGCCGACGGAACCGGAACGCACCCGACAGACAGACGTCCCTGAGCGAGGTTCTGACGTGAGCGAGACGCCTACGGGCGGAGGCCGGCCGGGCCCCGGCTCTCCGGACTCCCGGGACTGGTTCGCCCCTCCGCTGGACCAGCCTGCGGACATGGACATCACCTACACGGGCCCGCCGCCCCAGCCTCCCTCGATCCCCATTCCGGGAACGCTCCGGCCTGTCGGGGACCTGCGGGTCTGGCCGGCTCCGTCGGAGGAGGAGCACACCATGACGGTGCCCTTCCCCGCCGTCCCGGGCACCCGCGTCGAACTGCCGGCCCACTACCGGCGGCCCTCTCAGGCGGCCGCGCCCGCTCCTCCCCCGCGCACGTCGATGTCGCGCGGCAAACGCCGTGCGCTGTTGGGATCCGGCGCGTTCCTCTCGGTGGTGGCCGCCGTCGCCCTTCCCGGCTGGTTCGCCTACGGGGTCTATCAGTACGGCCGGCCGAGCGACCACATCCACATCGTCAAGCCCGGCCAAGCCGCGACCTGGCAACACGTGTCGTGGAAGGTCAGTCTGGCACCCATCCCCGATCCGGTCCCGAGTGCGAAGCCGGACGCTTCGCGCCAGTGGATGAAGGTCGTGGTGACGAGGACGGCTCTGGACGAGGAGGGGACCATCCGGCACTACCCGCCCGAAGTACGGCTGACGGACAAGTCAGGCCGTCTCTGGCTCGCCGAGGTCGTCAACGAGACCACACCGAACGAGCCCCAAGCGAACAAGATCGGCACGCCGTACCAGATCGACCTGATGGGTGTGGTGCCGCCGTCGGTCGCCGGCCAGGTCGAGGTCCTGTTGCGGCCCAGCATCTCCCGCGACGTGCCCGGCCAGTCGGTGGCCGACATGATGAAGGAGTCGGTCACGACCGAGGAGAAGAGCGACCAGGTGCTCAGGTTCGTCCGCTGACCCGCGGACGGCGAAGCCGGTCACGGGTGGCGGCCAGGTCGAAGGTGGCGGCGATGAGGCACATGGTCAGGGTCGTGACCAGCAGTTCGGCGACGAAGAACACCGGAACGTCTGTCACGAAGTAGAAGTACGGCTCGTCACTGGCCAGCAGGTACTGCCCCGCCCTGCCGAGGTAGTCGCCGCCGATTTGCAGACCGACGTAGCAGAGCGCGAACAGGCCGAAGAGCGGGGCCCCTCCTCTCACCGTCAGCCGGAGGGAGTTGAGCAGGGGGATCCAGCGCTCGGTCCATCCCGCCGTCAGCTTGGAGAGGGCACGCCGGGTCAGGCTGTGGGTGTCCTGCAGCCGGGCGGCCGCCGTCTCGAGAGGCGTGCCCCTGATCGTGGTCTGCGTGTCCTCCGCGTAGGCCCCGTAGACGAGGATGCCGACGGTGAGCCACGCCAGGGGAAGGGCGAGTCCGGAGATCACATGAGGCCAGACGTCCGACCAGAACCATTCCCACCCGGGAATGGCCGCCTGCGCGTCCCCCCACAGCTTCTCGCCGCCCGCGACGACGGCCCGGTCGCCTATCCAGGCGGAGCGGGCACCCCCCAGCGTCCAGACGGCGTTGAGCCCGTAGAAGACGAACGCGAGCTCCCCGAAGGTCGCCATGATCCCCGAGAACCTGCCCTGTCCCGCCTCGTGCCGCCGGCCGAACAGCGTCTTCAGCAGGTACGCCACCACGGCCGCGGCGACGGAGACCTTGAAATCGAGATTGACCAGGCCTGCCATCACCCCGCTGTCCTGACCGGCGAAGGCGTCGACCGCGAACGCGTCCGGCTTGCGAAAGAGGTCGATGTTCATGAAATCGCGGACGTCCTGGTCGATGAAGCTCCAGGTCATGTAGATGCCCGAGAAGACCAGTGCGGTCCGGTTGAGAGCTCCGAACAGGCCTTCCTTGGCCTCGTCACCCGTCCTGCGCGCCCGGGTCTCCATCAGCGCGCCCCGGATCACGTACAGCATGCCCACCGTCGTGGCGAGCGACGTCATCACAACGAGTGTGAACAGGAACACGACGACGACCAGGCGCACCTGGTACCACGAACCGTGCGAGAGGGTCGCCGCCAACAGCAGCAACGCCCACCGTACGAGCCGCCCGGCCGAGAACCAGATGATCAGCGGCAGAGCGCAACTCGCCGCGATGCGCAGCGTGTGCAGCGGGAGTGCGTATGGCGACAGTGTCCAGGTCGCCTTGGGGGCGGCGGCAGCCTGGGCCGGGACAGGGGGCGCGGACGTTCCGGACATCTGCCGCATGCTATCGGGTTCGATCGGCGCTGAGCACCCTGCCGCAGCGGGGAGACCGTCACGGGAGTGGCGCCGCCGAGAATGCGAAAGGCCGGCACTCGAGGAGAGTGCCGGCCCTGCGGTGACGCGAGGGTCAGACGGCGACGGCGAGCTGGGAGACCTCGCCGATCTTGGCCTCGACCGAGACGTCCTTCGTGACGCCTCCGCCCGCGATGATGCGGACGGTCCACTGGCCGGGGGCCGCGAAGAAACGGAAGACACCCTCGTCGGAGACGACGACCTCACCGGTGAACTCACCGGAGTGGTCGAGCAGCCGCGCGTAGGCGGTACCGGCGCCGGAGACGACGCCCTGGATCACGGCCTGCGTGGACAGGTCGATGCCTGCCGGCAGCGCGACGGTCTGCTCCGGAGCTGCGCATCCTTGAGCTTGTACGGACATCAGCGGGCCTCCCCCAACTCGATCGGCACGCCCACGAGCGAGCCGTACTCGGTCCACGAGCCGTCGTAGTTCTTGACGTTCGCCTGGTCGAGGATCTCGTGCAGCACGAACCACGAGTGCGCCGAGCGCTCCCCGATGCGGCAGTAGGCGATGGTGTCCTTGCCGAAGTCGACACCCTCACCCGCGTAGAGGTCCTTCAGCTCGTCGTCGGAGCGGAAGGTGCCGTCGTCGTTGGCCGCCTTCGACCACGGGATGTTGCGGGCGGTGGGCACGTGGCCCGCGCGCTGCGCCTGCTCCTGCGGAAGGTGGGCCGGGGCGAGCAGCTTGCCGGTGAACTCGTCGGGCGAGCGGACGTCGACCAGGTTCTGCTTGCCGATCGCGGCGACGACGTCGTCGCGGAAGGCGCGGATCGACAGGTCCTGCTCCGAGGCGGTGTAGGTGGTGGCGGAACGGGGCGCCACGTCCTCGACCAGCTCGCGGGAGTCGAGCTCCCACTTCTTGCGGCCACCGTCGAGCAGCTTGACGTTCTCGTGGCCGTAGAGCTTGAAGTACCAGTACGCGTAGGCGGCGAACCAGTTGTTGTTGCCACCGTAGAGGACGACGGTGTCGTCGTTGGCGATGCCACGGGCCGACAGCAGGGCCTCGAAGCCCGCCTTGTCGACGAAGTCGCGGCGGACCGGGTCCTGCAGGTCCTGACGCCAGTCGATCTTCACGGCGCCACGGATGTGGCCCTTGGCGTAGGCGCTGGTGTCCTCGTCGACCTCGACGAGCACGACACCCGGCGTGTCGAGGTTGGCCTCGACCCAGTCGGCATCCACCAGGACGGCGGAGCGGCTCATTGTGTTCTCCCAGGTTGTAGACGGCGGATGATCAGGTACATCTCGCAGCCCAGGCAGAAGCCGAAGGCGGCGTTGAGAAAGGCGGCCAGCAGTGCCGCTGCTGTCGCACCCAGAGCCAGCGGAGTGATTCCTGCCGCGAACCCGATCAACCCCACGATCGCGAACCCGAACCCGACGCCCTGCGCGAAGCGCGGCGGCGCGGCGTCCTCCAGTTCGCCCGGCGGTCCCAGCCTCGGCCGCACCAGCCTCCGGTAAAGGAGCCCGTACGGCGAGGCGTCGAAGGCGCCGAACGCGAACACGATCGCCTGCAGTGCCAGCAGCCAGGGGCTGCGCGTCACCAGAGTGATCGCGAGAACCAGGGTCGTGACGGCCGCACCGAACCGGGGGCCTCGAGGGTCGATTTGCATCGCGGGATGCTCCTGAACGATTCACGGAATGCGGCGAAAGCCGCGGGAATCACCCTCAGGCCATGCGACAGAGCGATGTGGCCACGCGGCAGAAGTCCACCGCGCGCCGCTTCGTGAGCAGCTCTGTCGTGGGAGTCATGACCACGACAGTACCTGCCGTCTCGCCATCTGTCACACGCTGTCCGATTGATGAGACGAATCATGAGACGAGCCGTCGACCGCCGCGCCGAGGGCCGCGATGACGTCGGCCTTCCTGGGCAGGCCGGAGGCCCTTTTCACGACGTTTCCGGCACCGTCCACGACCAGGACCGTCGGCGTCCGCATCACGTCGAACCGCCTGACGAGATCGAGCCGTGACTCGGCGTCGATCTCGACGTGCCGGACCCCGGGCACCATCTCCGCCACGTCGTGGAGGACGCGCCTGGTCGCCCGGCAGGGCTGGCAGAAGGCGGTGGAGAACTGCACGAGGGTGGCGCGCTCACCCAGGGCCGAGCCGAGATCGTCCCTCGTCACCACCGGGCGGGTCCCGGAGACCACCTGCTTCACGGCACGCACCTTCCCGTCGCGGCGCCTCATCAGGAATCCGATGATCACGCCGACGACGAGCGTCACGCCCAGGACCACGATTCCGGCCATCGTGCTGTGCAACCCGCCTTCCCCGCGGATTCATTCCCGTCATGCCTACCCGAGAACGAACGTCCGTCACACCGGTTTCCCACAGGGCGACCAGTCACGGCGACAGGTCACACGGTGAGGGTCACGAGTCCCCCGTCGGAGGTGGTCAGCTCGAAGCGTGCGATCTTCCCCACCGGGAGCTCCGTCGAGCCGTCGTACCCCTGGCCGGGGCGATAGCCCCCCGGGGGGACCTCCCAGCTCCCGGCAGGCGACCTGGTGCCGTCCCTGCCGATGGCGTACAACCGGCACACGGTGCCCGCGGGGACGCCGCGGACCCAGGCCACGACCTTCGTGCCGCCGTTCTCGGTGGTGAGCCGGACGCCGAGCCGCACGTCACCCTGCGTGACCTCTCGTCTCACCGTCGCCCCCGCGTCCTCCACCTGCGGAGCGCCGGAGGCGATCTTGGGGGCGGCCGCGGCGCTGCCGTCGCCCGCCGACGCGGCGGCCGGGGTGCTCTGCCTGCCCGCGGCGACCTCGTTCTGGGACGTCGTCGACGCCGTGTCCTGTGTGCCGCGGTCGACCGCCAGCCAGGCCGTACCGCCGAGCGCCGCCACCACGACGGACGCGGCCAGGGACAGAAGGGCCCGCGACCAGCGGCTGCGCCGGACCGAGGTGGCCACCAGCCGCTCGAGCACGGCCCGCGGGGGCGCGGCGGCGTGCCGGATGTCGTCTTCCGAGACGAGCGCGAGCACGGGCGGCAGCCCGGACAACTCCGCCAGCTCGGCCCGGCACTCGGGGCATCCGTCGAGATGGGCCTCCACCTCGGCGATCTCGTCGTCCTCCAACGCGCCCAGGACGTAGACCCCGAGCGACATGCGCGCGTCGTCGCAGGTCATGGCGCAAGCCCCCGTTCCTCCAGGGCGAGCTTCAACGCTCGGAGCGCATAGTAGGTCCGCGACTTGACCGTGCCGGCCGGTATGCCGAGGACCGCTGACGCCTCCTTCACCGATCTCCCCCGGTAGTACGTCTCCCGGAGCACCTCGCGATGCTCCGGCCTGAGCGAGGCCAGCGCCTCCGCCACCGCCCACGACTCGACGGCCTTGTCCAGCTCGTCGTCCGCGGGAACCACGGCCAGGGCCTCGTCGCCCGTCTCCTGCGGCCGGGACTGGCGGGCCCGGTGCTGGTCGACGACCAGGTTGCGGGCGACGGTGAACAGCCACGCGCGCACGGGCCGCCCCCCGAGCACGGACGGATGGCGCCAGGCTCGCAGCAGCGTCTCCTGCACGACGTCCTCCGCCCTGCCCGGGTCTCCGGTCAGGCGGAGCACGTAGCCGTACAGCGGCCCGCCGTGATCTTCCACCAGCGCGCGCATGAGCTCGTCGGCGGCGGCGGTTCCGGCTGGACTCACACCCTCATCACGTACGGCCGGGCCGTCGGGTTCAGGAGTGTGTTCCAGGTCACCGGAGGGGGACATCAGAGGCGGAGCCCTCGACCGCGAGCCCCTCGGGGGTCGTCTTCACGCTGGTGATTTTAAGGCCGAGTGGCAGGTCCTTGACAGGCACGGTGAAGCTGATGAACCTCTCCGGGTTCGGGACGGACAGGCCGCCCGCGACCTTCACGCCGACCGGTGTCAGCTTCACCGCCCCGGATGCGACGGCGATCTTCATGTCGGCCGTGACCGGCACGGAGCGTCCCAGCGCCTTGATGGTGCCGGACACCCGCACCTTGTCCCCCGCGCCGTCGATCTCGATGCCGCGCGGGGCCCGCTCGGCGATGGTGTCCCAGGAGATCACCACGGTGCCGGACACGTTCTCGGCCCGGATGTCGGCCTTCGAGGGGTCCTGGATGAGGTCGCCCAGGGCGGCCGTCACTCCGGCCAGGGTGGCGTCGATCTTCGACAGCTTGACGTCCTCGACGGTCATCGGGCCGATCCCGACGGCGATCTCGTCGTACCGCCCGAGAAGCGCCTGAGTGAGGAAGGGGATGCCCTTGATCTCCACCGTGGGAGGCGTCGTGAGGTCGTACTTCGCCGCGACCTGCTTGGCGATCTCACTCTGCACGCCGGTGACCGCGACCCTGTCCACGATGGCGAGCAGGACGGCAAGCACGATCAGGGTGACGACCAGCTTGCGCATTCGGCTCCTTCGGGGGCTCGCCTGCCGTCGAGACTAGCGCCTCATCCCCCGGCAAAAGGCGGTAAAACTTCGACAATCGCACCTTCAGGGAGGAGCACGACGCCCGGATCGCGTGTGCCCGCCGGATGACCGTCGATCAAGAAGGACGATCGCCTCAGCACCCGCTCGAGCTCCGGCCTGCCTCCGATCGCGGCGAGCAGATCCTTCAGGGTCTCCGCGTCGAACGGTTCCTCCGCGACTCCGGCCGCCTCCTTGGCCGCCGCCCAATAGCGGACCGTCCCGGTTGCCATCGGCTTCCCAGCCCCCTTCCGCCACGCGGGCGACCACCGAATGTGAGCGCCAGGTTACGGTGGTAAACCACGTGACATGGTGTTCACACGATGGACCCACATTGGACCTCAATGTGCTGTGAGCTAGCCTACGGATTATGGACCTGGGCAGCGTGGCCCCCGGGTCCTTCCGTGTTTGTACGGCTGGCGCAGGTTTCATCCGAAGCAGCGGACAAGCCGATCGAGGTGGCAAGGAGGCGGAAAGTGAGCAACCTGCTCCTGCTGACCAATGCTTTGGAGCCCTCCGCGGAGGTTCTCCCGGCGCTCGGACTACTCCTCCACTCGGTGCGGGTGGCGCCCGCCGAGGCGTCCGCGCTGATCGACACCGCGCCCGCCGACGCGGTCCTGGTCGACGCGCGCCGCGAGCTCGCCCAGGCCAAGAGCCTGTGCCGGCTGTTGCGGACCACCGGGATCGACTGCCCGCTCATGGTGATCGTCACGGAGGGCGGCCTGGCCGCGATGACGGCCGAATGGGGGCTCGACGACGTGCTCCTCGACACGGCCGGCCCCGCCGAGGTCGAGGCCCGGCTCCGCATGGCCGTCGGCCGGCGGTCGCTCGCGGCGGCCGAGGAGGTGCCCGACGAGATCCGCAGCGGTGAGCTGTCGATCGACGAGGCCACCTACACGGCGCGCCTGCGCGGCCGCGCGCTCGACCTGACGTTCAAGGAGTTCGAGCTGCTCAAGTACCTCGCGCAGCACCCCGGCCGGGTCTTCACCCGGGCCCAACTGCTGCAGGAGGTCTGGGGTTACGACTACTTCGGGGGCACCCGCACCGTCGACGTCCACGTCCGCCGCCTGAGGGCGAAGCTCGGCGCGGAGCACGAGGCCCTCATCGGCACCGTACGCAACGTCGGCTACCGGTTCGTCCCCGACCGTGGCGGCGAGCATGCGGAGGAGGCCGAGCCGGCCCGCCGCTGATCTTTTCGCGGTACGGCTCACGCCCGGGAAGGGCGTGAGCCGTACGTGTTTCCTGCGTCTTTCCTGCGTCAGCCGTTCACGGCGAACCCGCACCAGGTGGTCCACCCCGAGACTGCGTTGCCCTGTTCGGCCCGCAGCCGGAACCTGTATGTCCCCGGAGCCAGCGCGTTGGGATCGAGGGTGAGGGCCAGCACCCGGCCGCTCGGCCAGATTCGGCTGGTCCTGGTGATCAGCGGCTCTCCTCCCGCACCGCTGATTTCGAACGTCGCGCGCATTGTCGGGTGCTTGCCGAAGGGCGTGGGACTGGCAGCGAGGACGATCGTGTCCTTCGTGGACACGCCTGGAGTGCCGGCGCTACAGAGTTGGTTCGGCGTGAACGCGTCGGTCTGAATTCGCGGCGCGGCGGGAACGCCCGGTGTCGCTCGATCGGCGAACGCGGGACTGACGGCGTACAGCGTGGCCACTACCAGGGCGAGAAGGCCTGCGACGAGGGCCGCGACGCGATATCTGTGGGGAATGTGCACCTTCTTCTCCCGATCTAGAAGATGTAGAGGAAGATCTTGCCGTCGTACTGGACGTTGCAGGCCCAGGAGTTGCCCAGTCGCTGCCCCTGGACCATGTCGGCGCCGTCGTAGTCGCACTGGTTGAACGCGTCCCTGATGGAGTCGTCTCGCGACAGGTCAGGCGAGTACGTGTAATAAGGGGCGGCTGTCGACGACGGAGCCGGATAGGTGTACCCCGTGGTGACGCCGAGGGTCGTGTGCGTCCGGGTTCCGTCCGCGAGCAGCTCACCGCCGTTGCCGACGAGCTTCTGCCCGGTCGCGTATCCGTAGTCGCCGTCCCAGGAGTAGTGAACGCCAAGATAGATCCGGCTTCGCGCATCCTCGATGCCCGCCTGGCTGAAGCTCGTGAAGGAACGCGTCAGGAAATTTCCGGCCGCGTCGACGGCATGCGGGTCTTCCGTTTCGGCGGTGAAGCTGATCGAGTCCGTCCCGAAATACGCCTTCATCGACGCGGCCCAGGCGCCGCCGAAGGTGGCGTGCCCCGAGACGTACGCGGGGAACGCCGGGCTGAAGTGGACCCCCGCGGTGTCCGCGGAGAGCGGCTGCCATGAAGGATCGGCGACGGTGTTCGCGTTGCCGTCGTCGGCCGCGAGGCGGATCGCGGTCTCGGGCCGCCACAGGTCGATCGGAGTCTGGTACTTCGAGTCCCAGGACGCGATGCCGGCATCGGCCAGCGCGAGACTGACGCTCCCGAAGAGCTTCGCGTTCTGCAGTTCTCCCAGGCCACGCTGCACGGACACGTCACGGGTCATGTCGAGGAGCTGTCCTGGCGGCTTGTAGGTGCCGTTAAGGTCGTTGGCCCAGAACCAGGCGATCTGTGTCTGCTCGGCCGTCCGGGTGGTGCTGTCGACCCTGCCGAGCTCCTTCACCTCGTTGACCTGGTCGGCGTACGCCTGACTGGCCAGCATGGTGGTGATGTTGGAGAACCCTCCGGGAAGCTGCGGCCGGGCGGATGACGAGGAGACCGGGCTCCGGTCCAGCGTTCCGTTGGCGCGGTAGTCGACGGGATAGCTGAAGTCGGGGGGCGGCTGGGGGGAACCGAACCGGCTGAATCTGCGCACCTTCCCCCAGTTCGGGGTGGCCGCGTCCCCGGATCCCGTGGGCCGCCATTGGCCGGGGGCCGTGCTCGGCACGTAGGCCGTGGTGTCGGTCGAGCCGTCACCGGTCCGCGTAGCGATCATGACAGTGGCGGCCTGCTCACCGATGCTCCGTCCCGCCTTCTCCGCGTCGGTCGCAGGCGCTGCCGGTTCGGCTTGGGCGAAGAAAGTACTGAAATCGACTGCGGGGAAAACCGAGGTGAGCACCTTGAACGCGGCGTAGTCGATTGCGGTCTGCGTGTCAGGATTGGCCGATTTGGGGCTCATACTGATCCCCGGATTGTAAATGCCCCCGATGCAGTCGTCCGGCCGCAAATCACGCCCCTGCTTGTAGCACTGGGTGTAATTGGCGGCGTCGTACATCGCGAGGTGCACCATCGCGCCGGCCCGAGACAGCGGCCCCGGAGCCCCACCCACCTGGCGATACGCCTCGAGGAGCACGTCGTTCCAGTAGAGGACCCGGTCTCCCACGTCGGCGGCGGCCCGTGCCGGTGCCCGCACGCCGAGCACCGAACAGAGCACCACTAAGAGCACCACCATTGGCACGGTTATGGTGCGAATTGCCGAGCTTCTACCCATGGCCACCTTCTCCCCGATATGTCCGATTGACCTGAGGCTAGGCAGAAGATCGCGCTGAATCAACAGAACATGTCGTGAAATTCAAATGACAGAGTCAGAATGGCTGTCCGCATAAGGCTATAAAGCCATGCCGAAAATGGGCGGGGCCCGCACCTGGTGGATGCGAGCCCCGTTCAGCGGTTCGGAGTCAGCTGACCTTGGTGATGTGGGTCAGAGCCGGCGGGGAGACCGGACTGTTGGCCCCGAGGTACTTGGTGAAGGCGTCGACGTCGAAGCCGCCGCTCCACGTCCACAGGTCGGTGCCGAGGGTGAACGCCGGGAAGGTGTCACCTCCGCCGACCAGGAAGTTGTTGGCCGCCACACGGACCGACTGGGTGTCCGTGACCGGCACCCCGTTGATCGCGATGTTGGAGACCTTCCCACCCAGCGGCGCACTCGCGCTGTAGGTGTAGGTGAGGTTCGACGACGGCTGGAGGATCAGCGGCGACCGCGCCACCAGCGATCCGGTGTAGAACTGCTGCTCCAGCACCGTCTTGAGCTGGGCGCCCGTCAACGTCACCGCCTGCAGCAGGTTGTTGAACGGCTGGACCGCGAAGGCCTCGCCGTACGTCACGACGCCGTCGCCCTCGGACCCGCTCTGCGCGTAGGTGAGGGAGGTACGGATGCCGCCGGGGTTCATCAGCGCGATGTCGGCGTTCCCGCCGTCGCTCTTCGCCGCGGCGAGTTGAGCGTCGGCGATGAGGTTGCCGAGCGGAAGCTCACCGGCCGGCGACGCGGACGCCGACGTGTTGCTGATGTCCCCCGTGATCTTGCCGATGGGCGCGTCGGCCTTCTCGGAGACCGCGTCCTTCCAGTAGTTCACCAAGTTGTTGATCTTGGTGTCGGCAGCGTATGTGGCGCCCGTATAGGGACCCGAGTTGACGGAGCCCGCAGCGTTGGTGATGAAGGCGGATGTGGCCGCGACGACCTTGTTGTCAGCCTTGACCGAGGACCTGTCGACGTCCTTGGTTTTGAGGTCGACCTTGAAGTCGATCTGCGTGAGCACCCTGCCGAAGGACGAACCTTGCGTGAAGTAGCGGGTCTGGCCCTTGGGGTCGGTCGTGGTGCAGACGTAGGCCTGGTGCGAGTGGCCCATGATGACCACGTCGACCGCGGCGTCCAGGTTCGTAGCGATCGTCTTGCCCACCGTGGTGGTCAGCGGGCATGCGTCGGGGCTGGCGCCCGAGGACACCGAGTCGCCCTCGTGAACGAGCACGACCTGAGCCTTGACGCCCTGCCGCGTGAGCCACTGCGAGGCGCGGTTCCCCGCCTCGACCTCGTCCTGGAACGTCAGACCCGCGACGCCGGCCGGGGTCACGATGTTCGGCGTGTTCTTGGTGACCAGGCCGATGTAGCCGATCTTGACACCGTTGACCACCCGGATGGCGACTGGGGGCAGCGGGTGCTTGCCGTTCTTGTCGACGACGTTGGCGGCGAGGTACTGGAACTCGGCGCCCTTCCACTTGCCGGCCGGAGAGCAGCCGTCGGTGGGGTTGCAGCCGCCGTTCTGGATGCGGAGCAGCTCCGCCATGCCCTCGTCGTATTCGTGGTTGCCGACCGACGAGACGTCCAGCCCCATCTCGCCCAGCGTCTGGACGGTGGGCTCGTCGTGGTAGGCCGCCGAGAGCAGCGGCGAGGCGCCGATGAGGTCGCCCGCGGCGACGACCTGCGTCTGGCCCGCGGCCCAGCTCTTCTTGATGGCGGTGGCCAGGGTGGCCGCGCCTCCGGTGCCCTGGACGAACACGCCGTTCTCGTCGGCGATCCGGCCGCTGGAGCCGGTCGGTGCCTCCAGGTTGCCGTGGAAGTCGTTGATGGACAGCAGCCGGACGGGCACCGTCTTCGGCTTGGGTTGGTGGTGCGAAGGATGATGTGAGGATGTCGCGCCGGCCGGTGCGACGGCGAGCGCCGTAAGGCTCACCGCGGCGACTCCTACGAGGGCCAGACGCGTGAGAGATGCAGGGGTCATGGCCACGACAGTAAAGCCGTGATCTACACATCAAATGGCTCGAAGGTAACGATTCAGGGGGGCCTGAGATGGCGAACATTGCCAGAACCCGAGCGTGCCGAGATGACGGAGGTCACCTAACGTTCAGGGCATGAACGTGCGCGTGGATGTCATGGAACGGCTGGATGAAGAGACGGTTGCGGCCGTGCTGTCCCTCGTGGAGGCGGCGGCGGAGACGGACGGCGTCCGCCCGCTCAACGAGCAGGCGACGTTGCGGCTGCGCCACGGGGGCGCGACGGGGGCGAGAGCCGTACTGATCCGCGAGGGCGCGGACCTCGCCGGATTCGCGCACCTGGACCCGGCCGACCCCGCCCGCCCGGACGAGGGGCCGAGCGGCGAACTGGTCGTCCACCCGGCGTTCCGCGGCCGCGACCTGGGACGGCGGCTGCTCGATGCGGTCCTCGAGGAGAGCGGCGGCCGGATCCGGCTGTGGGCGCACGGCGACCACCCGGCCGCGTCCCGGCTGGCGGCGTCGGCAGGTCTGACCCGCAGCCGGTCGTTGTGGCAGATGCGCCGGCCGCTGGACACGCCCACGCCCGACCCGGTGATGCCCGCCGGCGTACGGCTGCGCACGTTCGAGACGGGCAAGGACGAGCACGCATGGGTGGCGCTCAACGCGCTCGCCTTCGCCACGCACCCCGAGCAGGGCGCGTGGACGATCGACGACATCGAGCAGAGGGAGCAGGAGCCCTGGTTCGACCCGGACGGGTTCTTCCTCGCCGAACGGCGCGACGGCACGCTGGCCGGCTTCCACTGGACGAAGGTGCACCGTGAAGGCGAGGACGGCGAGCGGGAGCCCGTCGGCGAGGTGTACGTGGTCGGGGTGGACCCCGCCGAGCAGGGGACGGGTCTGGGCCGGGCCCTGACGCTCACGGGCCTCGCCCATCTGCGCTCGCTCGGCCTGCCCCAGGTGATGCTCTACGTGGACGAGGACAACCACGCGGCGGTCAGGCTCTACGAGTCGCTGGGCTTCGGCAGGTGGAAGACCGACGTCATGTACAGCCGGTGACTAGCCGATGATCGCGTTCAGAATGAAGTAGGAGATCGCCGCGACCAGGGCGGCCGCCGGAATCGTGAGGACCCACGCGGTCACGATGCTTCCGGCGACGCCCCACCGCACCGCCGACAGGCGCCGGGTGGCCCCCACGCCCATGATCGCCGTGGTGATCGTGTGCGTCGTCGAGATCGGCGCGCCGTATGCGATCGCCGCCGTGTAGAGGACGGTCGCCGCGGCGGACTCGGCCGCGAAGCCCCGCGGCGGGTCCAGGTGGATGATGCGGCGGCCGAGAGTGCGCATGATGCGCCAGCCGCCGGCGTACGTGCCCAGCGAGATCGCCGCCGCCGACGCGGTGATGACCCATTCCGGGATGCCGGCCGTCGGCGAGACGTATCCCCCGACGACCAGGGCGAGGAAGATCACACCCATCGTCTTCTGGGCGTCCTGCAGACCGTGCCCGAGAGCCATCGCCGCCGCCGAGACCGTCTGGGCGTACCGGAACCCGCGGCTGGTCTTGTGCGGGTTCGACCTGCGGAAGATCCACAAGATGGCGATCATGATGATCCCGCCCAGGAGGAAGCCGACCACCGGGGAAAGGACCATCGGGATGACGACCTTGTCGAGCACGCCCTTCCAGTGCACCGAGACGCTCGCAGCCAGGGCGGAGCCCACCAGCCCGCCGATCAGGGCATGGCTGCTGGAGGAGGGCAGCCCGAAGTACCACGTGATGAGGTTCCAGACGATGGCGCCGGCCAGCGCGCCGCCCACGACCACCAGGCCATGCCGCCCCTGAGGGGCGTCGATGATCCCGCTGCCGACCGTCTGAGCCACCGACAACCCGAGATGCGCCCCGATGAAGTTCATGACCGCGGCCATGAGAAGCGCGGTCCGGGGCGTCAGCGCCCGCGTCGAGACGGAGGTCGCGATCGCGTTGGCGGCATCGTGGAAGCCGTTGGTGTAGTCGAACGCCAACGCGACGACGATGACGCCGATGACAATAGCGAGATCCACTTAGCTTTCCTTGACCGCGATCGACTCGATCGTGTTCGCCACGTGCTCGAAGGCGTCGGCGGCCGCTTCCAACTGCTCGATCACCTCACGCATCTTCATGACGGTGAGCGTGTCGAACTCCCCGCTGAACAGCTTCGCGAGCAGTCGGCGATAGATCTGGTCGGCCTGGTTCTCCAGCCGGTTGATCTCGATCCAGTATTCGTTGAGGTGCTGCATCGACCGCAGCCTCGGCATGGCGTCCGCGGTCAGCTCGGCGGCCCTCTCGAGGACCTCGACCTGACGGACGACCTCCTTCGGCAGGTGGTCGATCTGATAAAGCACGATCAGGTCCGCGGCTGCTTCCATGAAGTCCATCACGTCGTCGAGGTTCGACGCGAGGCGATAAATGTCCTCGCGGTCGAACGGCGTGATGAAACTCTCATTCAGACGATTCATGATCGCGTGAGTGCGCTCGTCGCCCGCGTGTTCGCAGGCTCGCATCTTCTCGGCCAGGGCCTCCCTGTCCGAGTCGTCGCCGATGATCTCGACCAGCAGACGGGACGCGGTGACGAGGTTGTTCGCGGAGTCTGCGAACAACTCGTAGTAGCTGTCCTCACGGGGCGTGAGACGCAGTCGCACGTCGTTTCTCCAGAAGTGCGGGAATGGTCCGCAGAGAAGAGTACGGCCTACCAGTGGAAATGCGAACTTAAGGTATCGCACACCTACTTGTAACCTGCTCTTCCCCTTGCGGTTGCCCTCTTGTCCGCTGTTGACACGTTTTGGGGCGCCGGGTCGCCGGGGCGGCCTCAGATCCGGGTGCGGTGGAAGTTGAGGTACGAGCGGCTCGGCGTCGGACCACGTTGCCCCTGGTAGCGGGAGCCGTACCGGCCGGAGCCGTAAGGGAACTCGGCCGGCGAGCTGAGCCGGAACATGCAGAGCTGACCGATCTTCATGCCGGGCCACAGCTTGATCGGGAGCGTGGCGACGTTGGACAACTCGAGGGTGACGTGCCCCTGGAACCCGGGGTCGATGAAGCCGGCCGTGGAGTGGGTGAGCAGCCCCAGCCGGCCGAGGCTCGACTTGCCCTCGAGCCGTGACGCTATGTCGTCGGGCAGGCTGATCACTTCGTACGTGCTGGCCAGGACGAACTCGCCGGGGTGGAGGATGAACGGCTCATCGCCGTGCGGCTCGACCTCCCGGGTGAGGTCAGGCTGCTCCGTAGCCGGATCGATGTGCGGGTAGCGGTGGTTCTCGAAGACCCTGAAGTAGCGGTCCAGACGCACGTCGACACTGGACGGCTGGATCATCTCGGGGTCGAAGGGGTCCAGCTTGACCCGCCCCGATTCGATCTCTGTACGGATGTCACGATCGGAAAGCAGCACGGTGCAAGGCTAATGGGCGCCGCCGCGCACGTTACGACGTGTTCCACAAGGCGCCGAGACCGCCCCCTGGAGGGCCGGTGCGCCCGGGCCCGGCGGATCAATGACGCCTGGGGACTGCAGGAGTACGCCGAGTTTCCGCTACAGTAGGGACGCGGTCACCGTTCATGGTCGGCCTCACGCGGGTGTAGTTCAATGGCAGAACATCAGCTTCCCAAGCTGACAGCGCGGGTTCGATTCCCGTCACCCGCTCCAACAGCAAAGGCCCAGGTCAGAGGTAGTTTCTCGGCTCGGGCCTTGATCTTTGTGGGGGTTGTTTCTCGCTCGCGTGCCAGATTCGTGCCAGATCAGTTGATCTTGGCTCCGACGTGGGGCGAATCATCGCCACCGTCCTTCGCGCCGAGCCCCTGCTTGACGATCTCCCCCATAGCGTCGGCAATGGCACGATCCCTGTCCTTGGCGGCATGCAGATAGACCGTGGCAGCTTTCGTGCTGGAGTGGCCCATGCGAGTCATCAGCTCCTTGAGCGTCGCGCCCGTCGCAGCCGCGAGTGTGTTACCTGTGTGTCGAAGGTCATGGATGTGGATCTTCGGGAGTCCCGTCTTGGCCAGTGCCTTCGCCCAGACCTTCGTGAAATTGCTGCGCCTAAGCTGGGCGCCCTTCTCCCCCACGAACACCAGACCATCGGGTGCCTGTTCACTGAAGCGCTGAAGGTGCCAGGCGAGATCACCGATGATCACCTCCGGTAGCGCGACCACCCGAGCACCCGCATCCGACTTAGGACGCCCCGTGATCAGCTCGCCCGTCTTCATCTCCGACAGCGAAGCCTCAACCTTGACCGTCCGTGCTTCCAGATCGAGGTTGTGCCGGCGCAGGGCCGCCAATTCGCCCCAACGCAGACTGCCGAAAGTGGCGAGGAGCACCAGGGCGCGGAATCGGGGAGGCACGGCAGCGGCCAGTACGAACACCTCGGGCACGGTCAGCCCTGGTCGTTCCTCAGGGCGCTCAACCCCCGCGTTCTTGATCTGACACGGATTCCTCTTGATCAGGTCATCCTGTATTGCGGTGTTGAGAATCGCGCGGAGCAGCCGATATGCCTTCGCAACGGTAGACGCACCAGGACTCCTCTCGACGAGCCTTGTATGCCACTGCCGGACGTGCCGGCTGGTGATCTCGGCGAGCGGCTTGCTGCCGAGTGTGGGGTTGATGTGCAGTATCAGCAGACCCTCATAGAGCTGAGCCGTCTTAGGTGTGAGCGTCCGCTCAGCCATCCAAGCCGCCGCGTAGTCGTGAAATGCGATCTTCCCGGCGAGCGGGTCGGTCCGCTCCTGCCCCAGGATCTCGGTTTCCTTCTTGCCCAGCCAGACCTCTGCATCCCTCTTGCTGGTGAAGGTCTGAGGAGCCGTGCGTTCAATCTCATCGGGTCCGACGTAGCGCGCCTGGTAGCGCCCAGACGGCAGCTTACGAACAGCGCCGAACCGACGCCGGTAACCCTTGGTGTTCCCGCCCATCAGGCAGCCCTCCTCTTTCCCGCACGCGTCGGCTCTGTAGCCGCAGTGATGGGCTGGACCAAGCCCTCAGCGATGAAGGCGTCAAGGGCCGATTCCGGGATGCGTACCTTGCGACCGAGACGGACGAAGGCGATGCGCCGCTCTTCTATGAGCCGCCGGGGGAATCGTTCGGTGGTGCCGAGCCGTTCCGCTACTTCCGCAACCGTCAGGAGGCGGTCAGCGGAACGCTCTTGTTCTCGTGGATGTGCCATCGGTTCCTCCTTATCAATTGCGGTCAGGCAGCGATCGGCGTTTCTTCTGTGGCGAGTTGGTGGGCGATCTCTTCGCGGCCGGCGACGCGGCGTTTGCGGGCTTGGTCGGCGGCGGTGTTGGCCAGGAGCGCGTCTCCGGTGGTTCTCCACCCGGATCCGGCATAGGACAGGTCGCCGATGATGAGCGTCGTTTCGTCGTCAAGGTCGCCTTGACGCTGAATCGCGTCCGGGTCGTACTCGCGACCGACCTGCTGGGTACGGCGGTACAGCACGCGTGCTCCGCGTAGGGCGGCGAAGGTGGTGGAGTAGCGGCGGGCCATGAAACGACAACCGCCATGCCGCCGATGTATGAGTGCACACCGGATGCTCATCGCCTGACAGATTGGCCTGGTGCAACATGGCGCAGATTGAGATCTCTCGCGAAAGGAGTCTTAGTGGATCCCTTCGCACTTTAAAAGTACGCGTGGACGGTCGCGATGTTGCTCGGCTAAAACAAGGGCAAACTGCAATTATTGCCGTTTCGCCGGGCACGCATCAAGTTCGATGCGTTATTGATTGGTGTGGTAGCCGCGTATTGGATATTGAAGTCCGCGAAAGTGAAACCGTCTCGCTCACATGCCGCTGCCGACATTCCTCCAACCCGCTTGACATCCTTAACTGGCTTACCATCGGGAGAAACGATTGCGTTGAATTAAGTAGAAAGTGATACATCTACCGCGTCGCCATCGCGCCCACAACAGGCGCCGGGACGGACTACAGCGTTGGGGTGACGGCAAGCCGTGAGTATGACATCGGGCCAATCTTCCACGCCCTCGACAAACCACGAGCGCCCCCGCTGCCCAGCTCCACGACCGCAGGCACCTCTGCGGAGCCATCTCCGTCACAGGTCGTAGATCGTCCCCGGGCACTCAGGGCGCCCTCCACACGGGAAGCGTTCGGCGTGCCCGTTGCGTGCCCGTACGGACGGCGACCGGCGGGGATTCACGAGGACTCACGGTCACTCGACCGACATACGCCCAGGTCAGCGTTTTCCCAGCTCAGGCCGCATGGTGTTGAAAGACTTCCCAAGCTGACAGCGCGGGTTCGATTCCCGTCACCCGCTCCAATAGCGAAGGCCCAGCTCAGGACAGGGATCCAGCGCCAGATCGGTTCTTGGCTTCTGGGACCGCCTAGCCCTGATCCGCTTCCCCTGCGGGTGGGTCCACGGCAGACGGGATGAGCAGGGGCGGAGTGCACGCAGGTGCGTAACCGCGTCTCCCTGCATCGGATCACGATTCATCTCGTTGGAACATGCGGCTCAACCGGGGCAACCTCTGAGCCACCGCTTCGGGGTCGCGGAGTCTCCACGGAAGCCCTGAAGGCTGGGGATCGCTCTGGTCGGTGTGCCCGCGTTCTTCCATGGCATCGTAGACACCCTCCTCTTCACCGGTCACCTCTGCGTATGCGTCGGCGGCCACGTAGCTCAGCGCCTCCCATCCCGGCCACTCGTCATCGGCCCACCCGCCCATCGGGCGCTCTGCCAACCGCTGCACCTCCGGGACCTCGGCCAGGTTGTCGGGGTCGGCCACGACACGCTCGAAAATGTCGCGGCCGAGCCCAATCAGCCACGCCTGGAAGTACCAGAAGCCGTCGGTGGAGCAGCCACCGCCGATGAGGTTGGCGGCTTCCCACATGTCGTAGGTGTCGGATCGCCGGCGTACCTGGTTGAGGAGGATCTGAAAGTCGACGATCTTGGTCGGCGGACGCTGTGCGAGGTGGAGGGCGAGCCACCGCAGACGCTCATTGGGATCACTAGTCACCTGTCGGGACCGTTGAAGGAAGAGCCAGAATTCATCGATATCCACGACGGTGCATGATGCCAGGCTGGGCCGACAGCGCCACGACACGGAGATCTTGATCGCGTGCCAGATGCGTGCCAGATTGAACGGCGATCAGCGGGGACTGACGGGGAGTCACGGGGACTCGACCACGCCTGAGCTGCACCCCCTGTCTCCCAGCTCATAGAGGGTAGATCACTAGCCGATTCCCAAGCTGACAGCGCGGGTTCGATTCCCGTCACCCGCTCCAACGACAAAGGCCCAGGTCGGAGATAGTTTCTCGACCCGGGCCTTGATCTTTTCTGGCGCCATTTCGATCTTCCGTGCCCGTTACGTGCCCGATCCATCTGGATCTTCCTTGCTCAGCGCCTCCTTGGCGGGCTTGCCCAGCGCATCGGCGATGGCCCGGTCGCGTTCCATGGCGGTGTGCTGGTAGATCAGCGCGGCCCGCGTGGTCGAGTGGCCCATGCGGTTCATCAGCTCGCCTCCGCTGTTCTCGATCAATCCAGCGCGACAGCGCTCGACCTCTGTACCTCCACCAACCCTGTGACCAGTCAGCCGTTCCGGATGTCGTGTTTCCTGAGCGGGGATCTGTCGCCGACAAGCCACAGATGGCCGAACGGGTCGATGAAGCCGCCCTGCCGGTGAACGCCCCATGGCGCCTCGTGGTCGCGAATCTCGTCAACACTGCCGTCCGCTCCGGCCGCAACGGCGCGCTCGATGAAGCTGTCGGGATTATCCACGAAGACCTCGACACGTACCGTTCTGGAGCCGAGGACGGCAGGGGTGTCCCACTTGTTGTTCGTAGGTTCGCCGAGAAAGAATGGGGCGCCCTCGACGGTCAGTCCCACCACGCCGCCAAGGTTCCACAACTCGATGGCCCCAAGCGCCTGGGCATACCATCGCGCTGCGGCTGAGGCGTCAGGCACGGCGAGCATCAGCGAAATCACGGGAGGCTGGTCGTCGGCTGCCATCGGGTGTCCTGCCTTGTCTGTAAGGCGCCCTGATCACGCCAGTTGAGTCTGACACGATTCGATCCACCCGTGCACAAGGATGCCGAGTCCGACGAGCCGGCCACGACCGCCCCCGCAGACGCCGTACTACTCTTCGACGGCGTCTTCGTGCTCGGCACACGAGAAGCGTTCGGCGTGCCCGTTGCGTGCCCGTACGGTCGGCAAGCATCGGGGAATCACGGGGACTCACGGTCACTCGACCGGCATACGCGCAGGTCACCGTTTCCCCAGGTCACCCGGCATGATGTTGAAAGACTTCCCAAGCTGACAGCGCGGGTTCGATTCCCGTCACCCTCTCCACACACAAAGGCCGAGGTCAGAGGATGATTCCCGACCCGGGAATTGATCTTTTGGACACCTTTTCGATCTTCCGTGCAATTAACGTGCAATTAGCTCACGGGGACCAGGACCACGGCCGAACCACCCTCGTCGTCATCAGCCCTGCTGATGTGCTTGTCGATCGCATCCGTGATCGACTTATCGGCACCCCGGACCGCATGCTGATAGATCATCGCCGCCCGGACGTTGTCGTGCCCCATCCTGGTCATCAGGTCCTTGAGAGCCGAGCCGGACTCGGCGGCGAGCATGTTGCCCGTATGCCGAAGATCGTGGAAGTGCAGGCCGGGCAGCCCCATGTCTTTGACCACGTCCACCCAGCGCGTACGCGTGTTGAATCCGCTCCGCCGCAAGGCACCGCCCTTGGCCCCGGGAAAGAGCAACGCGCCCGGCTCGTCCTGAACGTAGGTGTTCAGGTGCTCTCGCAGCGCGGGGACAATGGCCTGCGGGATGCCGACAATCCGCCGGCCCGCCTTGGACTTGGGAGCGCCGAGGACCAGCTCACCCGTTGACCGTTCGACGAAGGCCGCCCGGATTCGGACCGTACCCGCGACGAGCACGTCAACGAGCTGGCGGCCTACGTTGGCGCCCGGTTACGTGAGCGTGGCGTTGCTCGGCCGACGATGGCCATGTTCGCGCGATTGCCACGATGGATGAAGAGGTCTGGCAATCGCTCTGATGTCCTCGCCGGCTTGGAGAGGCTGCGAGTTCTAGCCAAGCGGTCGGCGCCTGCCGACCGGTCTGACGTCGCACATGAGCGCCGCGACCGTCCGCGGCCACACTAGAGCATGTATTTCCGGGGCGGTTCTTACTAGGCATGAGGTTCAGAGCAGGAGTCACAGGCACGCGGTGACATCCGGGACGGAACCGCAGCCTCACAGGAAGTAGGCTCTGATCACCATTACAGTCCTTATGAGGCACACGACCAGACGCCCAGTGCCTAGGCAGACTGCGCCCCCAAGAGGTCCTGTGGCTGAGGCAGAGAAGAACGAGCGTATGTCGCTCGCGGTTAAAAGCGCCCAGTTCATCATGATCGTCCAAGGGGCGCTGGGACTCTTGTCCGGCGTGCTGCTTATCGCTCCGCTAGCGGCATTGGGCGGCAAAGGTGATGTCCTGACATCACTGGTTCTCGGCCTCAGCGTTGTGATCGCAGTGCTGATCGGCTGGTGGGCAGGCAAGTGGATCTCGCGGAGAAGACGGGTCAGGATCGCCGCGCTTGGACTCGAGTGCCTCATGGCTCTCACCTATGTCTCCGGACGTACGCTCGACCCCCCTCCCAACATGTACAGCCTGGTCCTGCCCGTCGTCGTACTCCTTCTGTTGCTCCTACCCTCTGCCAAAGCGTGGTTCGACCGCTGACCCGGTAGGGAAGGGCTGCGCTCATCAACCACTGGCCCGCGGTGTGGGAGTTGAGCAGCAGCTACGCACGTCAAGCCGCGGGTGAACCGCCTGATCGTCGTGCAATTAGCGTGCAATTACACAGGGGGACAAGGGGTCAACCACGGTCACTCATGACCGACCCGAAGCCCAGCTCAGCGCTCCCAGGAGGCGTGATCCATACACTTCCCAAGCTGACAGCACGGGTTCGATTCCCGTCACCCGCTCCACACACAGAGGCCCAGGTCAGCGGACGATTCCCGACCCGGGCCTTGATCTTTTTGGACACCTTTTCCATCTTCCGTGCCCGTTACGTGCCCGATCCATCTGGATCTTCCTTGCTCAGCGCCTCCTTGGCGGGCTTGCCCAGCGCATCGGCGATGGCCCGGTCGCGCTCCATGGCGGTGTGCTGGTAGATCAGCGCGGCCCGTGTGGTCGAGTGGCCCATGCGGTTCATCAGCTCTCGCAGAGTCGCACCGGATTGCGAGACGAAGGTGTTTCCCGTGTGCCGCAGATCATGAAAGTGGAAGCCCGTGAGCTTGGCTGCGCTGATCGCCTTGCTCCATGTCCGGGTGAAGTTCGTCCGCTGTAGCTGGGCGCCCTTCGGCCCGATGAACACCAGGCCCTCATCCCCCTCCCCCGCGTACGTGTTCAGGTGCGTCCGGAAATCCGGCAGGAGGAGTTCGGGCACGGAGACGATGCGCTTGCCAGCCTGCTGCCGCTCCGCGGTGGGCTTCACAGTAGAATTTTCGACGGAGATCACTACCCGCGAAAGAAGAGTCATGCCCCGCAAGTCGGCGGCTGCTCTACGTCTGGATGCCATCTGCCGATCCCACCTGCGGGAATATCGGCGCCGACCATCGGAACTCTCACCTCACACGCGTCGCAAAGTTGCTCGCTTCGAGGCTGAACGCGGCCTGCCTGCCCGGCGGATCGCCGATGCCATCGTCCGCTGGCGACTCTTCCTACGTCATCCTGGGCGGCTACTCTACCTGCCGAAACCTCACCTCCCCGGATACGACCTCTGGGACGACCGACTTCTCATCGATTGCGCCATCGCTGCCCTCGACAGACGGGCAGCTCGGGAAATCGCGTCAATCGTGAAAGACCTCGACTGTGACTTCCTGGCGCGCACCCTGCCCAACCCGCACGCCCCGAAGACCTGGCCGTGGTGGCACCGCAGGTGCGGGGACCTGGGCGACATCCTGCTGGTTCCCTCGCAGGAGCATGATCGGCCGGACATGGCATAGACGGTCCTGATGCTGGGCCGTACCCGGTCAGCCCATCACGGAACGAAACCTTCTGGCGTCAAAGGGCGCTGATCGCTGCTGCCGTGCCCGTTGCGTGCCCGTACGGTCGGCAACCCACAGGGAATCACGGGGACTCACGGTCACTCGACCCGCCTACGCCCAGGTCAGCCTTTTCCCAGCTCAGACCGCATGGTGTTGAAAGACTTCCCAAGCTGACAGCGCGGGTTCGATTCCCGTCACCCGCCATCATCGCGAAAGACCAGGTCAGGGGTGGTCTCGCGACCCGGACACTGCTTGTTGTCGGCGCTTGGTCCCATGAGGCGTCCCGCAGAGGCATCTGGTACCACTGGGCCATGGATGCAACCAATGACGCGTCCCTTACCGGGGACCTCGAAGCGCTTCAGGCCGCGTTTCCCGCTGAGTGGCGAGAGCCCCCGTTAGGACTAGAAGGCGTTGCAGCCTGGGAGGGCGAGAACGGTGCCCGCCTGCCTGAGCCCTATCGCACGTTCATCGCCGAGGTCGCCAATGGTTCCTCCTTGGGCCCCCCTGAGGATGGCGGCCTCCTGCCCCTCGGCTGGCTTCCACCGGGTTGGCCTGACCAGGGAGATCGCATCCCGGGGGCCGCCTTCCCTCTCGACCACGCATGGCACTGGGAGGACGAAATCGACTCCATACCTGATTCCGACCAACGCATCGCCGACGTCTACAACCACGGCTCCATCGTCTTGGGCACAGACGATGAGCTCTCATACTGGCTCCTGGTGCTCACCGGCACGCAACGCGGGAAGATCTGGTTTGTTGCCGACGTCGGCGCCTCCCCCTACCCCGGTCCAGAAGCCATCGGCTTCATCGAATGGGTTCAGCGCTGGCAGACCGGTGCCGGCTGGTAGGACTCCGTTGGAGATCGTTTGGGGACCTTGTAAACAGAAGGCTCACGGAGCACCTCTCGCGCGTGGGTACGAGCTTGATCACGTGCCACAGGCGTGCCATATCCCACGGGAAACAGCGGGGAATCACGGTCACTCACGGATCATGAACAAAGAAGCCCCCGACCGGCATCTCTGCTGATCAGGGGCCTCTTTTGGCTGGTGTGGCAGGTGCAAGGTTCGAACTTGCGTAGGCTGAGCCGACGGTCTTACAGCACGTGACCTTTCCCGTCCGCTCATAGATCCTGACCTGCCACATGCCCTGCGCGCCGGGTCCCGCCACCAAGATCTCGCACCTATATTGCAAGCAGCCGGTCTCGGTGCCCGTTGCGGTGCGTAATGCGTTGATCGGTGCGCTGGTGCGAGGCGGCGCCGATCACAGCGGTCGCCTCCGCCTCGATCAACGCTTACAGCACTGCTTACAGAGCGTGGCGGATGGCATCGTCGGCGTCGGCGGCTTTCAAAGACTCCAACAGGTCGAGCAGGGCAGACTGATCCAGAGCCATCGTGTGGTGTCCTCCGCGAGAACCTTTGGTCGGGAACTCGCTGACCGTCACACGATGGCTCGCCCCATGTCCGGGGCTGCTTCACCAGCTTGGAGTTACACCACCCCAGGGGACGTCACCATGCTCCGCGGGGACGTTCAGCCTTCAGGCAACGCCTCCAGGCCGTACTTCGCGAAGAGGTCGAGCACGTGCCCTTGGAAGCGTTCTGGGCCCCAGGTCGGGACCTGGACGCCCGGCTCCGGGTCGTCGCCGCCGTCCAAGAACAATCCCTCGGAGCCTCCAGGTGTGTAGAAGAACAGCATCCTGGCTGTGTGGAGTCCGACGTTCTTGAAGCGGTGGCGCACGCCGCGCGGGCAGTGGACCAGGTCACCGACCCCTGCGGTGAACGTCCTATCACCGTCCAGGAACTCGAGTTCTCCAGCAAGCAGGTAGAACGTCTCGTCCTGGTCGGCATGGGTGTGTGCTACCGGGCCGCCGCCTGGCGGAACGGAGGCTTCCACGACACCCAGCGATCCTTTCGTCTGCGCGGCCGTCAGCTTCACCGAATAGACGTCGCCGGAAAACCACTTGGTACGCCCGCCGTTGACGGGTACATAGATGCCTCCGGGAGTGGTGGCAAGGTCATCCGCTTCTGGGGAGATGTAAAACGTCATGTTCATCCTCTGTGAGTAATCGAAGGAATCAAGTGCTGCAGCAACGGCAGACCGGTGGCGGCCAGCGAAACCCGAACGCGGCTCTCAAAACATCACTGGTTCAACGTGAGGCACATATGTGACAGGTGTCGCCCGCAGCTGGGTGTTGCAGTACGGGCACTACGCGCCCCGGTAGTCCAGCAGCACGCCGTAGTCGCCCGACAGCGCGTCGGGCAGGGTGAGTTCGGCGCCCCTAGACAGCGAGACGGTCAGCTCCGGGAACCGGTCGTCGGGGTTCAGGACGGTCATGAGGGCTCCTCAAGGTCGCACCACGCCGGGTCGCGACCGGCACGGCTGGCAGACAAACGGCGGAAGGGCACGGCCCCACCCGGACCTCCGCATCGTTAGCATCCGCCGGACCGCGGTTCTTACCTTGAGATCGCCGAGCTTCGGCTCCGAAGGTCTTACGAGGCGCGAACACCGCACTCAGATGCGCTGTCATGGGCACGGCGCGGCATGGGTGGCCACGCTGGTGCGGACCCATCCGCGACCAGCTGACCGCTGGGGGCTTCGCGCGCAGCACGCCTGGGTCATCGATGCCCTCCGGGCGAATATCCGGCCGCCTCCGACCCCCCTCGGCCAGACACGACAGGGACTAGCCCTTCCCTACGTGCGGGGGCCTCGTGCATCGGAGACACGGCATGACCGCCGGGCCATTAGCGCGCCATTAACCAGGGTGAAGAGGGGTCAACCACGGTCACTCATGACCGACCCGAAGCCCAGCTCAGCGCCCCTAGGAGCCGTAATCCATACACTTCCCAAGCTGACAGCGCGGGTTCGATTCCCGTCACCCGCTCCACACGAAAAGGCCCAGGTCAGAGATAGTTTCTCGACCCAGGCCTTGATCTTTTTCGGCGCCATTTCGATCTTCCGTGCCCCTTACGTGCCCGATCCGTCGTGATCTTGCTTGTTCAGCGCCTCCGTGGCGAGCCTGCCCAGCGCGTCGGCGATGGCCCGAACGCCAACAACGCTGGGGCTGACCCCGGCCCAAGACTGCATGATCAACCCCGGCCAAGGTTGGTGGTCGGCGCACTAGGTGGCCGCGGCCTGGACCGTGAGCCCGCTGGCACGGGGTTCACGGTTCAGGCCGTCGTGTGGTCGGCCGTTCTGGCTTGCGGCCAGTGGGATGGGAGCTAGTTGGTAGCTGCTTTGGGCTTTCCGGGGCAGTTCAGCGGGGACCCCTTCTTTTGCAGGTCGAACGCTGCAGCAGGCCCCTGCTGGGACCCGATCCGGAGGGTGCCGATCCCGATCACCAGTTCCGTTCCGGCTGGCATCGCCTTCGGGTTGATGCTCATCACAAGGCCGCCGGGCCCGGGCAGCTTGCGCACCACCTGGGAGACCTGCAGTTCCAGTTGGCCGTCGGAGGATGCGCACACGGGGCCGGACGTCAGCACCACGGGGACGCCGGCGTCAGCCAGGGTCTTGGCCAGCCTCGCTGGGTCCTTCAGCTCGCGGATCGTCACCTCCACCAAGCCGTTCGGCGACGTATTGACCGACCATGCGGCCAGGTTGACGTGGACCGCCCGGGTGGCAGACGAACTGCTGGGAGCGCCAGGGTGGCCGCCGGAAGCTACAGACGTACCGCCGGACAAGGACAGCGCCAAGCCAATTGCTAGGGCCAGGCCGCCCGTACCCACCCCCGCCACGCCGCGCAGCCGGCGTCCGCGGGCCCGGGCCATGATCGCTTCGGGCCGCCGGTCCATGTGCACGTGGGTGAGGGCATCTTTGGTGCCGGTGAGGGAGCTTCGCATCGCCGCCAGCATGTCGTCGTCGTTCATGAGGTGACCTCCTGGTCGCTGAAGGATTGTGTTTGCGTGCGGAGCGTGGCCAGCGCCCGGTGCAGGTGCGCGCCAACGGTCCCCGGGGAGATGCCGAGCAGCTTCGCCGTTGCATCGGTATCCAGGTCGAAGAAGACCCTTAGCGTGATCACTTCGCGCTGCCTGAGCGGAAGCAACCGGAGCGCCGCAACCAGCGCCTGGTCGAGGCCCAGGTCCGCCGAACGCGCCAACTGGCTGCCCTCCAGGCCTGTCAACGCTGTTGGATCACCCACTGTCAGCTCGCGCCGGCGGCGCCTCCACCAGGACACGTGGGCGTTCAGCGCTGTCCGCACCACCCAGGCGCGTGGCACAGGGTGCTCGCGCACCTTGCGCCAGGACATCCAGGCCCGGGTGAACGCCTCCGCCACCAGGTCCTCGGCGAGCTGCCCGTCGCCGACATTGATCAGCACGATCCGCAGGCAGTCATCCTTGGAGGCGGTGTAGAACTTGGTGAATTCTTGTCCTCTTTGTTCCACGCCCCAATAACGCATGAAGGCCCGGATCCCTTTACCTGGGCGGCCACGGCGTCTCGGAAGCACCACACCCAAGCTGCGCGCCGCCGCAAGCCCGGCGGCGACCGTTGGCGTCCAATCACCGTGGAAGGTGCACAGCGTAGGGACACGTCAAGCCGGGCTTGCCCCTCCGTCACCGGCCCGCTGCCGCTCCGCGGTGGGTCGATGGCAAACGGGATGAACAAGGGATCGAGGAGATCAGGGCAGGGAGGAATTACTGCGGCACCCCCCTGCCGCCAGACCGCTCACCCGGCCTGCCGCGCGTTCGCCAAACAGAGGGCCCCGCCGCCAAATCAGGCGAGCTTATTCACAGCGACGAGGTCTTCGTCCGAAAGGACCAGATCGGCCGCCGCCATGTTCTCCTCCAGGTGGGCGAGTGAGGAGGTGCCCGGGATGGCCAGAGTCACCGGTGAATGGCCGAGCAGCCAGGCGAGCGCCACCTGAATTCGGGTAGCGCCATACCGGTGGGCGATCTCGTCGAGCGCGGCGAACTGCTCGGCGGAGGGAGCCATGCCAGGCGGGGCCTGCGATAGGTCCAGGCCGGGACGGAGCATTCCAGCGGCGAGTGCGCATCTCGCCGTACCGCTGGACCCGCAACCGATAGGTCCCGTTGGTGAGCTTCTGGACGTTGCCGACAGGACGGCGACCCACACGATCATCGAGGTCGAAGACCTGGGCGACGGTGAGCACCGGACGTTCTTGAGCGTGCTCGTCGCCGGCCCCGCGGATTCGGCACGGTTGGTCGAAATGATGTTGTCGTCTTCCGCCGCCGTCATCAACACCGCCCGAAGCAACCGATATGCCTTGGCCGCTACGGAGATCGAGACGCCGACGGCGAGTAGGTCGGCCCGCCACAGCGGCCGCATACCCGGCACCACGGGATGCAAGCGATCATTACAGGATGGCCATTCCACCACCCCTGCGCGAGTCATTGCATAGTCCAGTGTTCTGGGCGCGATACATGTTCGCCCATGAGGACGGCCCCGGAGCCGATCGGCTCGGCGACCTCGAAGAACTGCTCGGCGATGACCTCGACGACAAAGGCGACCAGGATTCGGACGATACGGCGCTCGATGTGGAGTTCTATGTCGGCGGCGGCCACCGCGTGCTGCTGACTGTCGACGGCTCGGCCGACTCCTACACCCTGGCTGTCGCCGCCCCGGACTCGGCCGACACCACGGAGTTGGGCTGGGACGACCTTGCGCACTGGCACCCCTACGCGTTGCGCTGGGTAGAACTCGACCTGATCTGCCGGGCGGTCGCAGCCCTCGACCCACAGTTGCATCACCCCGGGGCGCCGCTGGCGCTGCTCTGCCGGTTCGCCGCAGTCTTCGAGGACGACGACGTGGACGGCGCCCTCGCCGCCGTAGACGCGGCGTTCGCCTCGCTACGCCCGCAGAAGTGGGACGGCTATTGGCCGAGTGGCACCGACTGGCTCGAGCGTGCGGATTTCCGCGGTCAGAACGTGGTCTGGCAGCGCGACGAAGCCGGCAACCTGTGGGCCCGTCAGGAAGACGACCACGAGGCGGACTTCTACAGCACCCGCGTGGAACCGGCAGCCGGGGCGGATCACTTTCCGCACAACCGGCTACAGGCCCTGCTGTCCGCCGCCGCCACCACGCTGAAGACCAGCGCGGCCTGATCAACGCGATCGCCGGGTGCGGTCAGGCACCGAGGCGCGGACGCGCACTCATCCGCCGCGAGTCGCACACCCGGCACGACTCCGGGTTGATCACGTCAACCATCAACCGAGGCCGCAGTATCAAGCATCATCCGAAGCAGGACACCGGGCACGGGCTTGTCTTGCCGAATTGTGCTTATAGAGATCAAGGGCGGCGCTTCGCACCGCCTCGCGGCCCTACGCCCGCTCGGCGGCCGGGCATGCGGCCTGGGGGCCGGTCCCGGCCGCCGGCAACTCGGGCCGCCAACTCAAGACGGGCCAGGTCCCAGGCGAAGCCGGAAGCCACGCGCCCCTAGCCGACAAGTCGTCTGCGCCAGTCCAGCGGCGTGATCGTGATGGCTTGCTGGGGTTCGCCATTCCACTCCACCGACAGCCCGCTCCCCTCAAGCGCCGCCACGACCTCCCGGCCGATAGTTGCCGTCGTCTCCGGTGAACCGTCGAATCCGCCGTACAAGAGCATCAGCCCATGGCCGCCCGCAGCCGCGTCTGTGCACTGGGAGTGGAAGTAGACGAAGCCACGGGCGTCCGAAGAGCCCACTCCGCCGATCTCCTCCTGACCACACGAACGGCAACAGGTGAAGTCCTCCCGTGCCGTGATGCCGGCCGTCTCCAGTGCCGTAAAAGCCCGGGTGAGCCGCTCCGGGTCCGTCTCGCCCTCCCAGGCGGCTTGTTCCTCAACGCGCTCCAACCACATCCGGTCGGCCAATGCCCGCGCCTGCTCGGGCGAGACCGGCCGGTAGTCTCCAGAGACGAGATAGTCCTGCGCGATCTCGGAAAGCTGTGCTCGCGTGACATAGCCGCCAACCAGCACCTCACGGACGCGCTTTTCAAGCTGCTCACGCTGGCCCTCGTCGAGTTCGAGCGGGGGCACCGGATCCGGTGCCGGCCCCAAATCCACCGGCACCCAGTCCAACCCAGAGTCCCAGCCGCGGTCCGCGCGAACCCAGCCGGTCATCGCCACGATCACCGGCTCTGGTCCGTCGAGCATCACCTCGAAGTGCCGGTCGGGCGCGCCGTCGCGGTACTCCAGCGTGTAGTCGCCCCCTGCCTGGTGCCACACCTGGATGAAGACATCGGGCAGATCGGGGATCCGCTGAACAACGAGGAACTTGTCGTCCTCGCCCCCAATCCGGCGGACGAGGCCGGCCAGCTCCTGTGCGGCTATCCGGACGTGCCGCTGCCCGTCCTCAGTCTCTACCGTGATCGCAAGCATGCTGCTCACTCTGACATAGGCGACCAACAACGCAGGGCGGGCCTTTCCCCGACGGCGGACACATCCGACACGGATCGTAAGTGATTCAGCGAAACGAGTCCTACGTGTCTCCGTCAGCTCCGCGACTTGATCACTTCGTAGAGGGCTGTCCAGTTCTTGCTGCCGTGACCTGCGGCGATCGCGCGGTCGTAGTGCGACTTAACCGCGTTCGGCAGTTCGACGTCGATGCCGACCGTCTTACTGGTCCGCAGAATGTGGTCCGCCGTGGCACCCATCATTGCCGCCGTGCTGAGCTCGCCCGGGTGGTCGGCCGCCTCCAGCCGGCGGGCCAGCTCCAGCCCGTCGCCGATCATTGCCGGGATACCGGTAAGCGTTGTCAGGGCACCGGGCAGAAACTTCGCCGCCGGCACGCCGGCCGCGGTGATGAGCGCCGTGGCGTGGAGCAGACTCGACAGTGCGGTGAGGAACACGTCGAGGTTGGCTTGGTAGAAGAGCTGGGCCAGTCCCGGATCGTGACCGAGGTATCGCGGCTTGCCGATCATCCTCAGCACCGGTTCGTGCACGTCGAACACCTCCTTGGGCCCGCTGTAGAACACGTAAGCGTGTGGTGTGCCGACCGCGGGAGCGGGCACCATCACGCCACCCGTCACGAAGCTTGCGCCGTGTTTGGCGGCCCAGGCCGCCGCCTCGCGGGAGGCATCAGGCGTGTCCGAGCTGAGGTTGACGAGGACCTTGCCCCCTAGGACACCGGCCTGCTGCGGGTCTTCCACAACCGGGCCGAGGATGTCGTACATCGCCTGGTAGTCAGTGAGGCTGAGGATGGTCAGCTCGCCGGCAGCAACCGCGGCCGCGGGTGTGACCGCCCGCTGGGCGCCCTCTGCGACGAGTTCGTCGGCGCGGCTCGGCGTACGGTTCCACACGGTAACGGGATGCCCGGCCTTCATCAGGGTGGCGGCCATCGCCCTACCCATCGGGCCGAGGCCGATTACCGTCACGGGAGCGAGACGGCTGGTGCTGCTCATCGGGTGCTCCTCAGGTCCTCGAAGATGCGGGCGGTTCCTTGCTTGCCGAACCCAGCGGCGATCTGCCGGCGAACGATGTCGTGCACAGGCTTGAGCACTTCGACGTTGACGCTTTGGTCGATGCTCGCCCGTGTCAAAGCGGCGAGAGCGGTTTCGGTGAACTCCAGGCTCTGTTGGCCCTCGCCCGCATAGTCCTTGGCGTCGATGACGGCGGCGAAACCAGCGAGCCCCCCGGTCATGGCGGCGAGAAACGGAGTCGCCCATGTCGCGAACTCCGTTGCCGACACACCCTCCGAGCCGACCATCGCCGCGCCGTGCATGAAGCCGGCGAACATCGTGTACATGCCGGCGAGAAGCGCCATGTCGTAGAGCGAGGCCATGCCGGCGTCGGACCCGAAGTAGCTGCTCTCACCCCAGAGGTCGAGCAGTGCCCGGTGCTCCTCGAAGGCGGTGGCCGAGCCGCTGTAAAGGATCGCTGAACCAGGACTGCCAATCATCTGCGGGACGGCCATGATCGCGCCGTCGAGGTAGGTGATGCCGCGCTCGGCGGCCCACAAGGCGAGCTCGCGAGCCTGTTTCGGCGTCGTGGTGGTCAGGTTGATCACGGTACGCCCGGAGAGGCCAGCGGTGGCCGGATCCAGTACGTCATGCACCGACCGGTGGTCGAACAGGCAGGCGACGATCACTCCGTCGCCTGCGACCGCCTCTTTGACCGTGTCAGCAACGGTGGCGCCGCTCTCTCCGAGGGCCTGTGATCGATGCGGCGTGCGGTTCCAGATGGTGATCGAGTGGCCGGCGTCGAGTGCCGCAGCCGCCAGCGCGGTGCCCATCGCTCCCAATCCCAGGAACGTGGTTCTGGTGTTCATTCGGATCTTCCTTCGCTTCATGCGTTGGGTCTGGTTGGCGCGCCGCTCGTCATCCTCCGCGAGTACATTCCAATCGACAAGTACTCACTAATTTGTGCAATACTTACTAATTTGTAAGTATTAGAATTTAGGAGGATTGGATGACATCCAGCGCACGGCGCGGCCCATACATCTGTGGCATCGACGCCGCCATGGACGTGGTGTCGGGGAAGTGGAAGTCGCTGATCCTCTGGGAGTTGAACAACCACGGCACCCGCCGTTTCGGCGAGCTCAGACGCGGCCTGCCCGGCGTCAGCGAAAAGATGCTCATTCAGCACCTGCGGGAGATGGAGGAAGACGGGCTGATCCACCGCGAGGTATTCCGTGAAGTCCCGCCCAGGGTCGAGTACTCCCTGACCGAGTACGGCAGGTCACTCAACGAAGCCCTTCGCCCGTTGGGCGCGTGGGGCACCGAGCGACGCAAACGCCTCGCCGCCCAAACGCCGCAGGCGTCAGCGTGACCACCCGATATGAGCGAGCACCGCATCCATCTGGGCCCACGCTCGTAGGTGGAGAGGCCTTTCTCAACACTCCCTAGCCGATCGGATAGGCGTCTTCTCGCTCGTGACGGTCGGCGGGCAGCACGACGGCCAGCACGGCAAAGGGACACCTTCCCGGGTCCCGTACGGCCGCACAGACGTCGAGGACGGGCGTGCTCTTGGGCATGCCCAGCCGCTTGGCCTCGTCAGCCGTCGGCATCCGCGCAGTGATCTGCTCGATCACGTGGTCAAAGCGGACACCGTTGCGCCCCTGGATGTGAGGCTCTGTCTTCAGACTCCCGCGGACCCTGATCTCATCAGGCTCAACGCGGAGCCGCGCTGTCATCTCCGACTGCCGAAAGGTTGCGAGGAGGACCAGGGCGCGAAATCGGGGAGGAACCGCAGCGGCGAGCACGAACACCATGGAATGTGCCAAGGCGCAGGGACACGTCAAGCCGAGCTTGCCCCCTCCGTCGCCGGCCCGCTGCCGCTCCGCAGTGGGTCGACGGCAAGCGGGATGGGAGGTTGGCAGGAACTTGTGACTTATGGAGCAGGGGCGGTGACTTCACTCGCGGGACCACCCGGCCCGGCATGGCTACGCCGGGGCTAGATCAGGCCCTGGTCGGTCCAGATGACGCCCTTGTTGCGGCACAGGCAGAAGGGGTGGCCGATCGGGTCGGTGTAGACCCGCCAGCCGTAGCCGTCGGTACCGATTAAGTCCTGCTGCAGCGTCGCGCCGAGGTCGAGGACGCGGCGCTGCTCGGACTCGATCTCGTCCACTTCGAAGTCGAGGTGGAACTGCTTGGGGTGCTCGCTGTCGGGCCACTGCGGAGCGCGGTAGTCGTCCACCCGGATGAAGGCCAGCTCGACCTCACCGAACTTGATGCCGGCCCAGTTCTCGTGGCTGCCTTCCTTGATCGGGCGGCCCGTCACCTCGGAGTAGAAGGCCGCCAGCTTCATCGTGTCCGGGCAGTCGATGATGAAATCGGTGAGTTGCAGCATCCCGCGATCTTGGCACAAGATCAATGGACGGTACGTTCGGACCTCGATGCATTGCGGTCAGCGGTGTCTTGACATCGAGACTTCGTGCCAGATGCGTGCCAGATCGAACGGCGATCAGCGGGGACTCACGGTCACTCCACGATCGCAGAGCTGCAGACCCGTTTTCCAGGTCACGGGGGAAGATCACTAGCCGATTCCCAAGCTGACAAGCGCAGGTTCAATTCCCGTCGGCCGCACCACACACGAATGCCCAGGCAGGGAGCATTCCCGACCCGAGTATTGATCTTTTCTGACGCCATTTCGAGCGCTCACTGGCGTCGCAGCGGTTGTTACTCAATTGGAGTGCCGCTCTGCGAGTTCGCGTGCCCTGGAGCGGACGCGAGCGATCCCCGTCGGGCTGTTGAACGCGGCGTAGGGCGGCCAGAGGAAGACCAGGACGGCGAGTTCTTCCGCCACCAGGGCGCGTTCCAGAAGGCCGCGGTCGCCGGGGCGATGGTCCAAGTAGGCATCGATCAGCACCCGGGGCACGACCGTGCCTGAGGGGGTTGCGCGCACACTGAGGAAGGCCAGGTCGGAGACAGGCCGGCCGACTCCGGCCGACTGCCAGTCGCAAAAGACCGGCGAGCCCGCGGCGTACACGATGTTGTCGGTGTGGCAGTCCCCATGGACGAAGACCGGCGGTAGCGCACTGATCTGATCCCGGAGTTCGGCACGACGGGCGATGAGCTCGGAAAGCTGGGGAAGCGGGGCCGCCCAGAAGGCGGTGATCTCCGTGAGGTTCGGGGTGGCGAGGGCCTCCAGCAGCGCATCGGGCCGGTTCCAGTCGCCAGCTGTCGGCAGAGGCATGCTGTGCAGGGCCGCCAGGTGCCTGCCCAGGCTGGTCCACATGCCCGGCGTCCATGACGGGGCGTCTTGAGGCTGGCCCGCCGCCGCGAGAAGTACGGCCACGCCCTCCTCGGTGTCCAGAAAGTTGAGGAGGCGTGGGGTGCACACGGGGGCGGTCGGTGCGAGGTACCGGTAGAAGCGCAGCTCCCGCCGGGCAGCCGCCAGCGCCTGAGCACCCAGCGTGGCCGGAGTCGCCTTGAGGTACGCGGCCTCGCCGTTGATCGTCCGCACGACATGGACACCGGCGCCGGACCGGGACTCGACCCGCGCGTCGTATCGCTCGGCGACCACGCGAAATTCTCGTAGCGCCAATTCCACGAGTTCGCTCGGCACGAGAACAGCTCCTTCTTGAGGCGTGCGTGGGCGACCCTGCCTGATGCGTTACTAGATCACGTGCCAGATTGCCGGTGATCAGCGGTGTCCCACGCGGACTCACAGTTATCTCAGTCCAGCGCTGCCACGACCTCGGCCGTCGTACAGACGGTAGCGATACGCGGGAAGATGTAGTCGAAGGCGAACTCATGGGCGCGCGCGTCGAGTGCCGTGACAGCGTCCTCGGGCAGGATCACCTTGAAGCCGAACTCGTCGGCGAAACGCGCGGTCTGCTCGACGCCGAAGTTCGTGGCGATCCCGGTGATGATCAGGGTGTCGATGGTGTGCTTACGCAGCGCCTCCTCCAGCCCGGTGTTGTGGAATGCACCCCAGGTGCGCTTCACGATCTCCAGGTCGCCGAGTACCCCTTCCACCAGCTCGCTGCCCGGTGGCTGCTCCGCAACGCCTGGCCGCTCGACCCGCACGGAGACGACCAGACCGCCCGCCTTTCGCACTGCGTCGGCCAGAGCGAGGGAGCGGGCGACCACGGTAGGTCCGGAATGTGGTGCCGTGGGCTGCTCAACGATGCGTGTCATCAGGTCGATAAGGAGCAATGCGGTGCGGCGGGGATCCAGTTTTTCCATGATCGGCATCGTAGCGATCGAAGTCGGCCTTCGACCTTGTGGACCTGGACCTGGACCTGGACCACGATCGCCATCGCTTGGTGGCGGGCCGGCGAGGCGGCAGCATCGGGCTGAACGCGGCAGGCCGACGACTCGTGGGTGAGTGGGCCTTGATCTCTTTGAGGCTGTTTCTCACTCGCGTGCCAGATCAGTTGCCCTTGACTCAAGTCACAGCGTGTCGAGGAATGCGCGCACCGTTGCAGCGAACCCGGCGGGATCGGTCTCGTGCACGGTGTGTCCGGTCGCGAGTTCATCGAGGTGGGTGTTGGGACGGCGGACTGCCATCTCCTTGGCGTGTTCCGCGGTGAGTGTGTCGCTTCGGGTGCCGTGGATGAGCAGGGCGGGGCAGTCGGTCGCCAGCCAGTCGTCCCAGTGGTTGCCGTTGACCTGGCCGACGGAGGTGACCATGTCCTGTGGGCGGAAGGCCAGGCCCCAGCCGTCGGGGTATTCGCGGATGGCGTCGCACTGCCCACCCGTATGAGCAGACCCACGGTGCAACAGCCCCCCACGGACAGACTCGGCGCTATTCGTCATCGGCCGAACATCCGATCCAGTTCCTGAACCCTCCTGCTGACGGCGGTCGCGGAAAACGGGTGGATCTTGTGGATGGTGGTCGCCTAGCTTGGGTTCTCACCCCAAACGTGAGGACTTCGCGCGCATGACGCCGCCTGCTCTTTAGACCTGACACTTCCCTGCGCATCGGTCGCCGACGACGCCGTCGGCTCTGTTTCCCATGCTCTTCGTCAGGTCTTCAGAGAGATCATGTCTTCACATCCTCATATCGTGCTGCCCTGGGCGGTGCGGCGCACCCGCCTGCCTCTGCTCGCCCTCCGGTGCGTGGCCTGCCCTTCCGGCCGCGCCACCATCGGCAACGGCAGATTCCGCATCAACGCCAACGGCAAACTTCTCGACGTCTGGCTCCTGGTCAACTGCGTTTCCTGTGGCTGGACCAGCAAGCTCACCGTCCACGATCGCGTCCCGGTCCGCTCACTGCCCGCTGACCTTCTGGCCGGTTACTCGGCCAACTCGCCTTCCCTCGTCGTGGATACCCTTCTCGACACGTTGATCGCCCGGCGCAACCGGTTCACGCTCGATTGGGACGGGTGCTGGGAACTCCACGCACCTCCCGTTCCCGAGGATCCGTGGCCTCTTCAGATCACGGTCATCTTCGACGATCCCGTGCCAGTCCGTCCCGAGCGGCTCATCGCTCATGGATTAGGCATCAGCCGCAATGAGATCGCTCGCAGAGTAAAGATCGATATCCCGCTGAACCGCAGGACGAAACTGGATTTCTCATTCGTCCTGGTGTGGTCGGTTCAGTAGGTCCAGGTGTCGGTGCGATGCTCTCCGCCAAGGCAGAAAACGGCTGTGCCGGGTTCTGCCTTGGCAGTCGGGGTCGCCGCGACTCTGTAACGCCCGGTGGCGGCACGAGAGTGCGTCGCGGGCTAAATGCCGCTACAGATTCCCGTCGCGCTCTCTTCAGCCCGGTAGCGGAAAGAAATCACTGAGCGCGTCCCGAATGCTTTTCCCCAGATCTGTGTGAGCATCGCCGCCTTCCAAAGATGCGACATAAGCTTTCTGATCAGCAGGGCGTCCGCGTCAGCCATCGCTCAGGGGCCGCTCTGACGGGCGAAACGCGGGTCGGAGGGATCGGCTGCGTCGCAGCGAGAGATTTCTCCGGGGCCGTGTCGATCCGCGGGCCGCTCGTTCGACGTGTGGGTGCGAGGGCCGAGAGGCGGCCCCGCCGGACGAGGAGAACGCGATGCCGAAGTACCTGCTGATCATGCGGGGCACCGACGAGTCGAACGCGGCCATGATGGCCGACATCGACGAGATGATGGCCACGACCCGCCAGTTCATCGAGGAGATGGTCAAGGCCGGCGTTCTCCTCGCGGCGGAAGGGCTGGACGATCCGGGCCAGGGCGTCGTGGTCGACTTCAGCGGCGAGACCCCGGTGGTCACGGACGGGCCGTACGGCGAGACCAAGGAACTGTTCGGGGGCTTCTTCCTGCTCGATGTCGCCTCGAAACAGGAGGCGGTCGAGTGGGCCAAGCGGGTCCCGGCGGCCCCCGGGTCCAAGATCGAGGTCCGGCGGGTGCCCGAGAGCGACGAGGTCCCGCAGGTCGACGAGTGATCATCAAGGACCGGACCGGGCACGAGAGCAACGGCCAGATCTGATGGGTACGGCCGATGTCGAGGCCGTCTGGCGGATCGAGTCGGCGCGGATCGTCGCCGCGCTGACCCGGTTCACCGGCGATTTCGGGCTGGCCGAGGACGCGGCCCAGGAGGCGGTGGCCGAGGCGCTGGTGTCGTGGCCGCTCGCCTCTCCGGCGAATCCGGCCGGCTGGCTGATGGCCACGGCCCGGCGGCGGGCGATCGACGCGATCCGCCGCCGGACCGCCCTCCATGACCGATACGCCCTGCTGGCGGCCGACTCGGCGGTCGACGAAGAAATCGATCCCGACAAGATCGACGACGTGCTGGCGCTGATGTTCATCAGCTGCCACCCGGTGCTCTCCCCCGAGGCCCGGGTGGCGCTGACCCTGCGCGTGGTCGCCGGCCTGTCCAGCGAGGAGATCGCCCGCGCGTTCCTCGTATCCGTGCCGACCGTGCAGGCCCGCATCACCCGGGGCAAGAAGACGATCGCGGCGGCCGGGGTGCCGTTCGAGCTGCCGCCGGCCGCCGAGCGCCGGGAGCGGCTGGGCGGCGTGCTCAGCGTCATCTACGTGATCTTCACCGAGGGGTCGACGGCCACGTCGGGCGACCGGCTGCTACGCCCCGACGTCGCGTACGAGGCGATCCGGCTGGCCCGCACGCTGGCCGCGCTGCAACCGGCCGAGCCGGAGGTGCACGGCCTGCTCGCGCTGTGCGAGCTGACGGCCGCGCGCTTCCCGGCCCGGACCGGCCCGGACGGCTCGCCGATCCTGCTCGAGGACCAGGACCGGCGGCGGTGGGACATCTCGGCGATCCGCCGTGGGCTGACCGCGCTGTCCAAGGCATCGACTCGCGGCCTCGGCGCCTACGGCCTGCAGGCCGCGATCGCCGCCACCCACGCGTCGGCGCCCTCGGTCGAGGCGACCGACTGGGACCGGATCGTGGTGCTCTACGAGGCACTCGGCCGGGTCGCGCCCTCGCCGGTGGTCGAGCTCAACCGGGCCGTCGCGGTGGCCATGGCCTCGGGACCGGCGCAAGCCCTGGCCATCGTGGACGAGCTGATCGCCTCGGACCGGCTCCCCGGTTCGCATTTGGTGCCGACCGTACGCGGTGAACTGCTGGCCCGGCTCGGACGGCGACCGGAGGCGCGCGCCGAGCTGGAGCTGGCGGCCCGGCTGTGCGCCAACCAGCGCGAACGCTCAGTGCTGCTGCGCAAGGCGGCCACGCTGGGCTGACTTCTCCAGCTCGGCCGGCCGGGACTCAAGCGCGGCCCGGATGCCGTCGATCGCGTCGGCCACGTCGGCCGAATCCCTGAACGCGGACGGCGGGAGCGCGGCGAACCCGGGGAGAAACTCGCCCACGATCGGCGCGTAGACCTCGTCCGGGACCGGCCGTGGCCCAGGTGCTTTGTCCGGCCGGGGTGGATCCTCCCCGTGCTCGACCTTGCCGCCGCCTGACGCCTCGGCAGGTCGGAGCAGGTGCCGATCGCTTGTCCGTTTTACGAACATCGCTGTCCGCTGTGAGCATGTCGCGGCGAGCACCGGCTTCCTAGTGTCGATGTCGACCACGAAGTGTCGATTTCGATCACGACAGGAGGACGCGATGACCGTGACCACGATCGATCTGCGAACCCTCGCCGGCCACTACGCCGAGCACGGGTACGTCCTGGTGAAGGGCCTTCTGACCAGGGATGAGGCGGCGGCGTACCGCCGGGTCGCCCATGACCTGCTCGAGCAGCAGGACCGAGACGAGGACCCGACCTGGGGTTCGGCGGCTGAGCTCGCGGCCGGTGCGCCGACGCGGCTGCAGCACCTGCATGACGCGCAGTTCTACGCGGCGGCGTTCTCCCGGTTGCTGGTGGATGAGCGGTTCACCTCCGTCGCCGCGGCCGTGCTGGGGGTGCCGAACGTACAGCTGCACCACACCAAACTGTTCGTGAAACCGCCGGAGAACGGCTCGCCGTTCCCGCTGCACCAGGACCACCCTTTCTTCCCCCACACCCATCATCGGGTCGGCGCCGCGATATTCCACCTGGACGACGCGCCGGAGCACAAGGGCTGCGTCCGCGTCGTGCCGGGCAGCCACCTCCAGGGGCCGCGGGAGCACGACCCCGAGGATGGCCATCACCTCACCGACGTACCGTTCGAGGCCGCGATGCCACTGCCCGCGGAGGCGGGGGACGTGCTGTTCTTCTCCTACCTGACCGTTCACGGCTCGGGTGTGAACGTCAGCGACGAGGCCAGGACCACCTGGCTGGTGCAGTTCCGCGACCCGGCCGACCCGCCGGCGATCCAGGCGCACGACTCGTCACTGGGGCAGGGCATGATGCTGTCGGGAGTGGACCCGACAGGCAGGAGACAGGCTTGAGCTTGGCGGACGTGGCCGGTGCCGGTCGGCTGCCCGACCTGACCGGCCTGCTGGACACCTGCCAGGTCGGAGGGTTCAGGGCTGACTTCGTCAGCTGGGGGTTCTACACCAAGCCCGCCTGGCGCAACTACTGGCACCGGCACTCCTTCCACGAGGTTTGCCTGGCCTACACCGGTGCAGGCCGGTTCAGCGTCGGCGGGGAACACCATGACGTCGGCACCGGTGAGGTGTTCCTGGCCAGGCCGGGTGATGTGCACGAGATCGAGTCGAGCCGGGAGGACCCGCTCGGCATCGCCTTCTGGGGCTTCACTCTGCGGGGCGGCCGGGAGGCTCCGGGTCCGGACGAGCGTGGCTGGTGGTCCGGCCTCACCGACCCCGCCGGTCCCGTGGTGTCGCGCCGTACCGGCTCGCTGGCCGAGGTCGTCACCGCACTCGCCGGGTACGCCGACCCGGTGCGGTCCGGGTACGACGCCGGCCTGGCCGGTCTCGGCGCCGCGCTGGTAGTGGACACCGCCAGGGCGTTCGCGAACGAGGACGACCTGCAGGTCGAGCCGCCTCCCAGGGACCGGCCGTCCCAGGTGGTGGTGGCGGCGATGCGGCGGCACCTCGCCGACAACCTGTGCCGGCCGGTCAGGGTCAGGGATGTGGCCGCCACCGTCCACCTGTCCGAACGGCACGCCGAGCGGCTGTTTCGCGAGCAGACAGGCGCGTCCCTGATGGCGACCCTGCGCAGGATGCGGCTCGAGCTGGCCGCCGCCCTGCTGCTGGACACGGGTCCCACGGTGACGGAGGTGGCCAGGGCGTGCGGCTATCCCGACGTCCGCGCCTTCAGCACGGCTTTCCGCCGCCTGCACGGACACTCACCGCTTGAGCACCGCGCCCGCAGCGGAACCCTGCACCTGTAGCGATCTCCAAAGCGGGCCGGCGCCTACCCACGGGGTGCCGACGGATCATTGGGTAGGGGGTTGGGCCCGCAACGAAACCGGATCGCACGCTAAGCCGGTTCGGGCAGTTCAGTGATGGTGTCCAAAGCCGCATGCAAGCAGGCCGCACCGCCGTACCGGTTCCAATAGATGACACCCGTCGGCGCCTCGATGCCTGACCAGGCCTACTTGTGAACACCCCTGTCTCGACCTCGTGGTCAGGCCCGCGACGTGGCCGGCATGCCGTTCGGGTCAGCCTCTGACTGGAGCGGCTGTCTGTCTGACCGATCCTGCCCGCGGTTGTCCCGTCGGGGGTCCTCCGGCGTTCAATCGACGTGTCGCGGATGTCGCGGCTGATGGAGCGCCAGGAAGGTACGGCAGATGACCGAGTTTGTGACTCTCGACGGCGGGCGGATCGCCTGCGATGTGATCGGTGATGGCCCATTGGTGGTGCTCTCGCATGGCATTGGTAGCGGGCGGCACGACTATCGCCATCTCGTACCGTTGCTGGCCGCCGCGGGCTACCGCGTGGTGAACGTGGACATGCGCGGGCACGGAGAGTCCAGCCTCGACTGGCCGTCGGTGACCGGGAAGGCCGCCATCGGCCGCACCGATGTCGCCGGTGACCTGCTCGGGGTCATCCGGTACTTCGGCGGACCCGCGGTGATCGTCGGGCACTCGTTGTCCGGCGGCGCCGCCACCATCGCCGCGGCTCAGGCGCCGGAACTCGTCACCGCGATCGTGGAGATCAACCCGGTCACCAAGTCCCAGCGGCTGGATGTCGGCGCGTTGTTCACTGTTCGGCGGTACCGCCGGGGTGTGACGCGGTTGATGGGGACGCTGCTGTTGAAGTCCCCGAGGTCGTGGCGCAGCTACCTCGATGTCGCCTATCCCGGCAAGCCGGATGAGTGCCGTCGTCATATCGACGGCCTGATGACGGCACTCCGACAGCCCGGCCGATGGGAGGAGTTCATGAAGACCGGCAAGACCACTCCGGCCGACGCCGAGGCGCATCTGCCTGGGGTACGGTGTCCCGCGCTAGTGATCATGGGCTCCGAGGACCCGGACTTCCCTGACCCGGTGGCCGAAGGCGAGGCGATCGTCGCGGCCATGCCTCCCGGCATCGGCCGGGTCGCCGTCGTCGACGGCGGGCACTACCCACACTCGCAGTTCGGCGATCAAGTCGCCGAATTGATCATTCCCTTCCTGCGGAATCATGCCGGTAAGCCGGTGCGGCAGGTTGGGTGATCGGCCCGGCCTACCGGTCTCGTGATTCACCGGGTGAGCTGTTCCACCACGATCACACGCGTGCGACAGTCATGCCGGATTACGGCAAAGCCCTTGATAACCACCAAAATAGGGACATGCCAGCGCTTCGCACCGTTGTCCTCGTGGTCTACGACGGCATTCAGCTGATCGAGCTGGCCGGCCCGATGGACATCTTCGGTGCGGCGAACACCGCGACCGGAACCACGGTCTACCGTCTGGTGACGGCGTCGCCGCGTGCCGGTGTCGTCACCGTCGACAATGGCCTGACGGTGCAGGTCGAGCACTCACTGCGGGAGATGGCGTCCGGCAACGACGAGATCGACACGATGATCGTGATCGGCGGCAACGGGGTCTTCGACCCGACGGTGTCCGCCGAGGTGGTCCGGGAGCTTCCGGCACTCGCTCGGCGGTCGCGCCGCGTGGCCTCGGTCTGCGCAGGCTCACTGCTCCTGGCCGCGGCCGGGCTGCTCGACGGCTACCGTGCGACGACACATTGGCAGTCGACCCGGCTGCTCGCCGAGCGTTTCCCACGCGTGCTCGTCGAACCGGACCGGATCTATGTGCGCGACCGGAACCGGTGGACCTCGGCGGGGGTGACCGCCGGCATCGATCTCGCGCTGGCCCTGGTCGAGGACGACCACGGCACCGAGGTGGCACAGTTGATCGCCCGCTGGTTCGTCGTCTTCACGCGAAGGCCCGGGGGCCAGGCACAGTTCAGTACCCAACTGCGTGCGCAGCCCGCACGGACCCCAGCGATCCGGGCTGTACAGCAATGGCTGCCCGACCACCTGGGAGAAGATCTGAGCGTGGCCGTGCTGGCACGACGGGCGGGAATGAGCGAGCGGAGCTTCGCCCGTGCCTTCCGCGCCGAAACCGGCAGCACCCCGGGCGCCTTCGTGGAAAGCCTGCGTGTCGAAGCGGCCCGCCGCCTGCTGGAGACGACGGACCTGACCGTCGGCGTCATCGCCAGGACGGTCGGCTACAAACACGGCGAGACACTGCACCGGGTCTTCGCCCGGCACCTGACCACCACCCCGGAGCGATATCGGCAACACTTCTCGAACAACGCCTCGACCTGACCACGGCGCAATATCGAGTGCTCTGATTCCCATGGCCCGGAGCAGGAAGGGCTGCTCGGCGCACGCCTTTCACGAACTGGTTCCCTCTCCGGCAACCGGAATGGGCGGCCGCCATCCGGCTACCGTTGCTCCGCATGACCCACACCGAGATCGAGATCAGCGCGGAGCTCGTCCGGGATCTGCTGCGCGACCAGCACCCCGACCTGGCCGATCGCCCGTTGCGGCTCGGCGCACGTGGCTGGGACAACCAGCTCTGGCGGCTCGGTGACGACCTCGCCGTCCGGTTGCCCTGGGCGACGCAGTCTGCGGACGCGCTGCTGCGTAAAGAGCACACCTGGCTGCCCGTCCTCGCCCCGCGCCTTCCTCTGCCGGTTCCGGTCCCGCAGCGTCTCGGCGAGCCCTCCGCTCTGTTTCCACGACCCTGGATCGTCACCACGTGGGTGCCGGGGGAGCCTGCCGACCGCGCCCCCGTGACGCGCGCTGCCGAGGCGGCCGACGTCCTGGCCGCCTTCCTGACGGCTTTGCACCAACCCGCCCCCGATCAGGCGCCTGCTGGCCGGGACCGCGGAGGGCCGCTGGCCGACTACTCCGAGGGGTTCGTCAAGGGGCTCGCGTCGGCCACCGAGATGGGGTTGATCCCCGACCCGGACGCCGTCCGCGCGGTCTGGGACGACGCCGTCGCCGCGCCGGACTGGGCCGGCCCGGCGCTATGGCTCCACGGCGACCTGCATCCGGCCAACGTCCTCACCGCGGACGGCACCATCTGCGGCGTGATCGACTTCGGCGACCTCTTCGCGGGCGATCCGGCCGGCGACCTCGCCGCCGCCTGGAGCCTGCTGCCGGACGGCGCCGCCGACCGCTTTTATGACACCTACCAGCCGGCCCCGGACGCCGCGACCCTGCGCCGCGCCCGCGGATGGGCGGTACGCCGCGCCCTCGGCGGCATCCATATCGGAGAAGCCGGCGTCCGCGGCCGCCCAGGCGGCAAGGCCACGTGGGGCCCACCCGCCCACGCCACACTGCGACGCCTCATCGCAACCGCCCATCGCTGATCAACCGCTCGATTCAGGGGGCCAGCACGACCCGGCCGAACACCTCACCCGCATCCATCTTCCGGTGGGCCAGCACCGCCTGGTCCAGCGGCAGCACTTCGTGCACGACCGTGCGCAGGTCCCCATGTACGGCATCCGCGAACTGGGACGACCGCACGGCCTGCCTGTCGGGGGCGGGCACGCTATCGGAGCTGAAGGTGGCGAACGACAGCGACTTGCGGAAGGCATCCATCAGTCGCATGCCGAAGTCCGCCGGCGGCTGCCCGCCGACTACGCCGACGGCCACGAACCGCCCGTTGGCGTTCAACCTGTCCAGCAAAAGGGGAAGCTGGGGACCGCCCACCACATCGATGACCACGTCGAAGCCCGACGGTGCGTCCGAGCCGCCGCCCTCGCCGGAGCGGTCGAGGACATGAGTCGCGCCCAGGTCCCTCAGGCGGGCGCCGCGCTCCGCCGATGAGGTGGTCACCACCACCGCGCCCGCGCCGCCCCTGGCTGCGAGCTGGACCGCCGTGATCCCGATGCTCCCCGCCGCACCGCGCACGAGAACCGCCTCGCCGGGCGCGAAACGAGCGCGGTCGAGGGCGAAGTGGGCGACCACGCCGGAGCCGCCGAGAGTCACCGCGTCGGCGCCGGTCAGGCCGTCGGGCAGCGGAAGGACGTCCTGAACCGCGGCGACGGCCTGCTCGGCGTACCCACCGGACAGACCGGTGAACGCCCACACCCGCCGACCTATCCACGAGGCGTCCACGCCGTCTCCCACGGCGGTGACGCTTCCCGCGACCTCGCTGCCGAGGAGATGGCCCTCCCGGAAGCCGTAGGCAGCGAGGGTTCCCCGGCGAATCACGGCGTCCACGCCGCCTACCCCGATCGCCTCCGTGGCAATCCGCACCTGCCCGGCGGCAGGAACGGGCACGGGCAGGTCGACCACCTCCAGACCGTCGGGGTTTCCGAATGTCCTGATCAAGACGGCTTTCATTTGCACTCCTCGGGTCCGTGGAGGGACGGGTCACAGCTGCGACGGCCGTGGGCGGCGAACCGGCTCCCACAGCCGAGACATCACCGGCGAAGTGCCGGGACGGGGCGGCGCCACCGCCATCGGACCGTAACGGACGCATCCGTCCGCTTAGCTAAAGTGAGAAGCAATGACCGCTCGTTTGCCTCACACTGTGCGCTCCGACGCCCGCGACAACCGAGCCCGCATCCTGGACGCTGCCCGCGCTGTGTTCGGCGAGGAGGGCCTGAGTGCGCCCATGCGCGAGGTCGCCCGGCACGCCGACGTCGGCCCTGCCACGCTGTACCGGCACTTCCCGACCAAGCGTGACCTGATCGTGGAAACCTTCGCCGAGCAACGGCGAGCCTGCCACGCCCTCGTCCGCGACGCGCTCGCGGACTCCGACCCGTGGCACGGATTCGGGAGCCTGGTCGAGCGGATCTTCGAACTCCACGCCTACAGCCGGGGCTTCGCCGACGCCTTCATGACGGCATTCCCCGAGGCCATGGATTTCACAGCCGACCGAGAGCGGACCCTGCGCGCGGTCGCCGAACTGGCCCGCCGCGCCCAGAAAACCGGACAACTGCGCCCCGGCTTCGTCATCGACGACCTGATGCTGATGCTCATGGCCCACCGGGGTGTCCAAGACGCGCCGCGTGCCGCCCGGCTCACTGCCTCCCGCCGCTTCGCCGCCTACGTGATCGAGGCGTTCCGTGCCGTACCAGAGACGGGAGCGCCTGCGCCGCTGCCGCCGGCTCCACGCCTGCAGGCAGCAGAGCACCAAGGGTGGAATCCGGATCAAGCCCATCTGTGATCGTTGGCGTCCATGACCGAGGAGCCGCGCTCGGTGTAGGCGAGCCGGCCGCGGGGCAAGGCCACGGTCTTGCCGGTGCCAAGCGCTGTGTCGAGCATGCGGGCGTCCTCGGGGATCGATGTCACCTCGGGGCGAACCTCATAGAGGCGTCTTCGACGCAGCGCAGTTCGTTCAACGCCGCCTGCCGACCTGTGTCGACGGCTGCGCGGAGCAAGTCTGGGCGCCGTTCGGTACGGCCGATCTTCGCGCTGCCCATCGGCGGGCGGATCTGCAAGGTCGCGGGGTGCGACGCCAGAAGCCCCTCTTCCTCCGCTCTGATGGCCTCGCGGCGCAGCCATGTCTCGCGGGCTCCTGGTGCGCGCCGGGCGAACCATCGCGACAACAACAGGCGTTCGCCTCGGGACGGAGCCGACGCGGTCTCGTCAATACGTCGAGTGCGAAGCGCGACGACGTGCGTGGCCCTCTGAGCCAGTGCCGTCCGTACGGGGATCGCCTCGCTCACCCCGGCGTCGACGAACGGCCGCCCGTCGATCTCGATCGGCTCGCCTGCGAGAAGTGGCATCGCACTCGACGCGCGGAGTGCGGCCTGCAAGCTTGCTTGGTCACGGATCTGCTCGTGCAGATCGACGGCCTGGCCTGTGAGGGCGTCTGTGGCGATCGGGTGGAATTCAACGGTGCTGTCGAGGATCTCCTGAAACCCCATCGGCAAGATCTCGGTGTACACGGTGTGGACGAGGAAACGAGTGTCCACGACCGGCCGCCGGAGCAGTGCGCGCCTTGGGTCGATGGTCGTCCGCATGATGATCGGATCCCACCATGCGTGCATGCTGCTTTCTGCGCGACCACACAGCAGCCACGCTGCGTTCAGCGCTCCCGCGGAACTGCCGTAGACGGCATCGAACATCGGCAACAGCCCCAGTTGTTCGATGGCAATCGTCATACCGCTCGAGTACGCACCACGAGAGCTTCCGCCTTCGACCAGTAGTACCAGGCGCGCGTCGTCGCTGCGATTTCCGGGAGCACTTCCTTGTTGCTTGCGGTCACGTAGCAACTGAAGGACAGTGGCGGTCACCGTTCCACCTTCTTTTCTTGTGTGACGCCGAGATCGGCGGCGAGCAGTGAGAGTCGGGTTCCATCCGTGGTGACGAGGAGCGGCATTCTCGGTTCCTTTCACGACTTGAGGGAACGTCGCCATCCTGCGCGCTTGGTGGACACGGATGCGACTACCTGGCAGGTACTCGTTCTGGCGCGTGCCGCCCCGGCTATCGTGACGTCTCGTGACACCTACGAACGTCGGTCACCTGATCCGCCGGCAACGGGGACTGGCCCGGCGTAGCCAGATGGATCTGGCGCATGAGATCGGCATCTCGCCCCGCCACCTGAGCTTCGTCGAGCTGGGCAAGTCGAAGCCGAGTCCCGACGTGCTGATGAAGATCGCCCAGCATCTGGATCTGCCGCTGCGGGAGCGGAACGACTGGCTTCTGGCGGCCGGATACGCTCCCCGCTATCCGGAAACGCCCCTGACCGAGTCGGCTCTTTCCCGGGTCCGGGCCTCGTTGCAGGCCCTGCTGGACACGCACGACCCGTTCCCCGGCATCGCAATCGACAGGCAGTGGAATGTGCAGCTCAGCAACCACGCTGCGCGCCGACTGGTCTCCGGCATCTCCGAGGAAGTGCTCGGCGTGCCGGCCAACGTTTTCCGTATGGCCCTGCACCCCGCCGGACTCGCCGGCCGTACCAGAAACTTCCCGCAATGGTCCGCCTACCTGCTGCGCCGGCTCGACCGGGCCGTGGTGCGGACCCAAGACCCCTGCCTTGCGGCACTCGCCGACGAGATCGCGACCTGGCCCGCAATCCCGGAACGCCACACGTGGAGCAGCCTTTTTCCAGACGAAGCGGACGACCCGGTCTTGTCATGGCGGCTGGAGCTCGACGGCGAGGAAGTGTCGATGTTCACCGTCCTGAGCACATTCGGGACCCCGATGGACGTCACCCTGTCCGACCTGTCAATCGAGCTGTTCTTTCCTGCCGACGAGCAAACCGAGACCATCCTGCGCCGCCACGCTTGAGTCGACTTCGAGGCGAACGCCCACGAGCCTGCACTCCTTGTCGGCACCCGGGCGCTGTGTACGGCGAGCGCCACGGCGCCCGCCGCCCTGATTCCGGAGCAGGCTCCAGTGGCCAGCCGGCATTCCCGGCGGATGTCGGACCCGTGCGCGAGGATGGGGCGGGTTACCGGACGAGGGGGCAAACATGATCGCGAAGCTGAAGACGGTCGCGTTCGACGCCAGGGACATCAAGGCGCTGGCCGACTTCTACGCCGCGCTGGCTGGCTGGAAGCAGTCATACGAAGAAGAGGAATGGATCACGATGCTGACCGACGACGGTTGGCGCATCGCGTTCCAACTCGCTCCGGACCACGTGCCGCCGCGGTGGCCCGACCCGACCGCACCGCAGCAGGCCCACCTCGACCTGCGCGTACCGGACATCGACACGGCAGCCGACCGCGCCGTCGATCTCGGCGCCTCCCTGCTGCGCCGCAACGAGCGGTGGCACACGCTCGCCGATCCGGCCGGGCACCCGTTCGACCTGTGCCTCAAGGAGGACGACCCGAACACCACACTGATGGGCGTGATGCTGGACGTGCCCGACGCGGCGGCGGCCAGCGACTTCTACTTCAAGCTGACCGGTAAGCCGGTGACGTTCCTGGACGCGGACATGGGGGTCGCGATGATCGGCGAGGACGGCCGGCAGCCGATCCTGTTCCAGCAGATCGAGGACTACCGCGCGCCGCAGTGGCCGGATCCGGCCCACCCGCAGCAGGCCCACCTCGACCTGCTGGTCGACGAGTCCGAGATCGACGCGGCGGAGCGGGCGGCCCTGGCCATCGGCGCGACGAGGCTGCTCGGCGAGGGCGACAACTGGCGGGTCTACGCCGACCCGTTCGGCAAGCCGTTCTGCTTCACCTGGTGACCGGCGACGTCGCGACCGACGACCGACTGTCGACCCGCCCTCGTCATCGTCAGACCTGCTGATGTGCTTGTCGATCGCATCCGTGATCGCCTTGTCCGCGGCCCCGGACCGCGTGCTGGCTCTGCGTCAGCGTCCCCGCGCTGCGCTGCGACCTGGGAGCCGGTCGCAGCGCGAGCGCCACGCAGGGCATCGCCGTAGGTACACCGCGCCGTACCGAACCAACTCGTCGGCCATCGGCACACCGCGCCAGGTCGCTCGGGCCGCCGGCTCCAATCGCGGCACGGCGCCTCCGGTGCTCTCCGGGTTGGTGCCGTCCACTCTGCCCGTGCGTCAGTGCCCTCGCGCCGGGCACGGGATCAAGCGACGACTTCGTCCGCGAGAAAACTGAATACGAGCAGATCGTGCATGCCGTCATGTCCGCGCTGCGCCTGTCGCAACGTGCCCTCGTAGGTGAATCCGGCCTTGGCCGCGACACGCTGGGACGCCTCATTCTCGAGAGTGGTGCGTAGCTCCACCCGATGGAGGCCCAGTGAGAAAGCCCAACGCGTAACCGCGCGAACCGCCTCGGGTGCGATGCCCTGTCCGCGAGACTTGGGACCCACGCCGTAGCCCACTTGAGTGATCCCGGTGTTCCAGTCGGTTCCATGCAGGCTGATCCCGCCGACCAGTTCGCCGTCCTTGGTGAAGATCGCTAGCTGCACGCCCTTGCCGGAGCGTCGCAATCCATGAACGCCGTCAGCGAGCCACTCCTTGACTTCCTCAACAGCAGAGGGACAGCCCGGCGGAAGGGCACTAGACGCATCCCCGTTCATGACGAGCGCGGCTACCTGGTCATGATCGACTGGTTTGTGTGGCCGTACCACAAGGCGCTCGGTCTCCAACCGAACGGGAACATCGAAGGTGGTCACGCACACTCCTCACTGGACAAACGCGCCTTGTGACGCTTTGCCGCGCGACCATACACGGGGCCACACCATCGACGGCAAGGCATTTATCCCTGCACCCGCCGCCCCATCGACCGGGGCAGGCGAGAGGTCTGTACGGAGTTCGTGTTTCGTCGGGTGGTGTTGCCCATGGTCCGCCCGCAGAGAGCGGCCGGTGCCGAGCCGGTCGTTCAGTGGCCGCCGTGCACGCCCAGGTGCGTCATGCCGAAGCTGTGGTCGTACTTGACGCCGTACTTCATGAGGCGGTCGAGGCCGAGGTGGAGCAAGCCGACGGCACCGGCGACGGTGAGCGCGCCGATGTGCCATCCGGCTCCCGCGGCGAGCAGTGCCAGCGGCAGTGGCGCAGTGTGCGTGAGGTTGTAGGTCCAGGCGCCCACCTGCCGGCCTGCGAGGTAGGCGAGCCAGGACAGGTCGGGGACGAGGACCAGCGCCGGGATCAGCCACCAGGAATGCCCGGTGGTGGCGAAGATGACGAGAGCGGCTCCTGCGACGGCCAGACCTTCGATCCGCAGCCAGGTCAGTGGTCGGCCATTGACCACGCCCGGCGTTCCAGAGGTGGCGTCGGGCGAGGCCAGGGCTGGGGTCTTCGCGTCAGCGGGCGGCTTCGTGGTCCCCAGGAGTGGGTCGGCGGCGGTCATGGCGGTCCTTCTTCGGGGGCGTGGAGTGGTCAGGGCTGGTCGGACCGCAGGCCGGCGATCAGGGTGTCGACGAGGAAGCGGTAGCTGCGGGAGACCTCGCGGGGCAGTCCGAAGCCACCGGCGCTTTCGAGGCTGACGAAGCCGTGAAGCGCCGAACGCAGCGTGCGGGCGGCGTCGATGGCGCGGGCGTCGCTCAGTCCGAAACCGGAGAGGACGTCAAGGAGGATCTGCAAGGCCTCGTCGCTGGCGCTGCGGTCTTCCTCGTCATCGGCTGCGGGTGCACGGACGGTGGCGACGTAGCGCCCGGGGTGGTCGAGGGCCCAGCGGCGGTAGGCGTCGGCGATGGCGTGGACCGCGTCCGGGCCGGACCGGCCGGCGGCTGCCCGGGCCAGTGTGTTCCCGAGTTCGCGTTTGGCCTGGACGGAGATGCCGTGCCGGAGCGCCTCCAGGGAGTCGATGTGTTTGTAGAGGGACGGCGTCCGCACACCGACCCGCTCGGCCAGCAGACCCATGGTCAGGCCCGCGAAGCCGACCTCGTCGGCGAGCGCCGCGCCGGCCGCGACGACCGCCGCCGCGTCCAGGCCGGCCCTAGGCACGGACGGAGCCCAGGAACGACTGCACCATGGTGACCACCTGTGAGGGGAATTGGACGTGCGGGTAGTGCCCCGCGCCGGGAATCATTTCAAGGCGCCCCAGACCGGACGGCAGCGCGGCCACGATCGCCTCGCCCTCGGCCTGCGGCGAGGCCCAGTCGGGGTCGAGCGTGCCTTCCACGACCAGCACCGGGCACCGGACGTTGCCCAGTTGGGCGTCGGCGTCCACGGGAGCGGACCGGCCCATCATCTGCAGAGCCTTCATCCGGCCCGGCTCGCGCATCATCGCTTCGATCCGGTCGAGGCGCGCGTTCCAGTCCGCCGGCTTCGGCCCGGGGTACGCGATGTCCAGGTACTTCTTCCAGAGCCGGACGCTGCCGAACAGGCCGGTGCCGAGCAAGCGGAACGTGCCGCGACGATAGCGGGTCACCCGCAGGTCGCCGAGCGAGATCTGCTGTTTGCGGGTGAAGGGCGCCAGCTCGACCACCGCGGTGATCAGCGACGGGGCCTTCGCCGCGGCGATCGTGGCGGCGCCGCCTGAGAAGGAGTGGCCGACCAGCACCGCCGGGCCACCCAGGTGGTTCACCAGGGCGATCAGGTCATCCGCGATGTCCGTACGCGTATAGGACGCCCACCCCACGCTGGACTCACCGCAGCCCCGCAGGTCCACGGCGGCGACCCGGTATCCGGCCGCCGCCAGGGCCGGTGCGGCGAAGCGGTATGCCTCGCGGCTGTCGCCAATGCCGTGGGCGAGCACGAGGAGCGGCCCGGAATCGCCGGTCACCTCGTAGGCGAGGGTGCCACCGTCGATGGTCAGGTACTCGGTCATTGCAATCTCCAATTGGCTAACTTCGTTAGCTTTAAGCTAATCCAATTAGCCAAGCCTGTCAACGTCGATCTGACGTGCACCGGGATCGACACAGAGGCGCCCCGCGCGGTGCCGCTCGCGTCGAGCGCCTCGGCCACCACGTACTCGTGCACGCCTTGGGTCTGCGGCATGGTCTCGAAGCCGAAGCGGGCCGCCTCGGCCGAGCCCGCGAGCGCGTTCGGGCCGGTTCCCGACCGGGTCCGCCACTCGACCGCGGGACGCATCCCGTCACCCGCTCCACGAGCAAAGACCCAGGTCAGGGACACGATTCCCATTAGAGCCTTGATCTCTTTGGGGCTACTCGCGTGCCAGATTAGTTCGATGAGTGGCGGATCATCACCGTCGTCACTCGCCACCATCGCCTGACAGCTGACGAAGGCAGAGAAGATGACCACGCAGACCCACCACGTCGACCACGAACTCATTCAGGCCGCAGCACATGTCGCTCGCACTCGCTGCCGGGGTGACAACCACACCGTGGCAGCCGCAGCCCGTGCCCAGGACGGCCGGATCATCACCGCGGTGAACGCCTACCACTTCACGGGAGGACCCTGCGCCGAACTGGTCCTCATCGGCACGGCAGCCGCCCAGGGCGCCTACGAGCTGAACACGATCGTCGCCGTGGGCGACCGCGACCGAGGCATCGTCCCCCCATGCGGCCGCTGCCGTCAGGTCCTTCTCGACTACTTCCCCGACCTCAAGGTCATCGTCGGCAATGACGACCGCACCCGAACGGTCCTCATCACCGATTTGCTACCCGAAAGCTACGTCTGGGCCGACCACCAGCTCGACGCCGAGTAAACCGCGCCACTCAGCACGGGCTGACACCGTCAGCCGACAACAGGGCGAACGTCGCCTGATGCCGCAACCCACCCCGTCACCCGAGGCCGGCACCACCATGAAGGAAGATCACCCCCTCTTAGAATTCGTCCTGATATGTCAGACTTGTCCACCGCCTGAGGCTGGACGGCGGAACGGGGCCATGTGGAGCTGCGCGACATCGAGATCTTCCTGACCCTGGCGGAGGAGCTGCACTTCGGCCGCGCGGCCGAACGCCTGCACGTGTCCGTGGCCCGCATCAGCCAAGCCATCAAGAAGCAGGAACGGGCCATCGGCGTCGACCTCTTCGCCCGCAACAGCCGCAATGTACGGCTCACGCCGATCGGCGAGCAGCTCCGCGACGACCTGCGCCAGCTACACCAGGGACTGACGCAGAGCCTGGAGCGGGCCCGGCTGGCCGCCAGAGGCAAGACCGGCACACTCCGAGTGAGCCTGTTCCCCGCCAACGTCTTGGAGCTGCGCCGGTACTTCGAGAGCTTCCGGTCCCGCCACCCGCAGTGGGAGCTGCGCCTGCGGACGGCGACGTTCACCGACCCGTTCGCCCAGTTGCGGAACGGGGATGTCGACATCCTGGTCACCTGGCTGCCCGTCGAGGAGCCCGACCTGACCATGGGCCCCCTGCTCTTCGCAGACCGGCGAGTGCTGGCCGTATCGAACGAGCACGTTCTTGCCCGACGGTCCACGGCCTCCGTGGAGGCGGTCAGCGACTATCAGCACCTCAGTGTCGATGCGGTGCCGGGTTACTGGTTCGACCGTTATGTTCCGGAGCGCACCCCCGGGGGCCGGCTCATCGAGCGCGGCGCCCACGTGAACAACATCGAGGACATCTTCCTGCACACGGTCCTGGGAGAGACCGTCACGCTCTTCCCGGTCCACGTGGCCCGATACTTTCCCCGCCCCGACATCCTCTACCTGCCCGTCCGCGACATGGAGGCGCTGCCGTACGGCCTGGTGTGGCACAGCGAGTCGGAGAACGAGCTCATCCGCGCCTTCGCCCGCGTCGTCCGCGAGCTGGGGCCGCTACCCGACTGAATCGTCAACTGCGGGGTTAACGACCGTTGCGATAGTCGCCGTTGTTCCCCGCGCCGCCGGGCTCGATGCTTGATCCATCCGAGAAATCAAGCAGCTCAGGGAGCCGGACATGTCTCTACCTGACACCGCGGCAGACGTGCAGTGAACATCGTCTCCTCCGCGGTGTCCCTGAAGGTCACCGATCCAGCTACCTCCAGCCGGTTCTTCACCACCCACCTGGGATTCCGCGAGGTCCTCATCGGCGAGGAGTTCGCGGCACTGGGCCGTGACGACGCCGCCGTCGACCTCGTCCTGGTACGGCACGACCCCGAGACGGACCCGCCCGGCTTCGGACCAACGGGTGTGATCGTGTCGTTCGCGGTCACCGGCATCGCAGCCGAGTACGAGCGGCTGCAGAACGAGGGGGCCGGCATCTCCGTCCCGCTCTACCGGGAGCCCTGGGGCGAGCTGGCGATGCGGCTGGTCGACCCCAACGGCGTGGTCGTCCAGCTCACCGAATGGGTGCCGCCGGCAGGCGCCTGATCCACCCCCTGGGATGGCGCTTGGACGGCGCCACTCTCAGTCGATCACTTTATGTACACGAAAGAGCGCTGAACGTATGCAACCGCATCCCCGCAGATGGCCGCTGTGTCGTGTCAGCGGCCGTGTCAGTACGGCAACGGCCCGGTATCAGAGCGGTCGGCGATGGTGAATGCCATGAACGGTTCAGACATTGCGGCCTAGGCAGACCCATGCGTCGCTCCTCGAAGTCGTGAGCGAGAGGCCGGGGCGGATCTTGAAGATCGAACACTGTACGCAAGGAGATTCATGATGGGAACAAGCAACAGCGGCTTCTCCGAAACAGGGCTGCGCCGACTGCGCCAGGTGCTGGCGCGGCATGTCGAGTCTGGGAAGATCCCTGGCCTGGTCGCCCTGGTCAGCCGGGGCGGTCAGACGCACGTCGAGGCGCTCGGCACGATGCAGCATGACGGTGGCGCGCCGATGCGGCGGGACACGATCTTCCGGATGGCCTCCACGTCCAAGCCGGTCTCGATCGCGGCGGCGATGGTGTTGCTGGATGAGTGTCGGCTGCGGCTGGATGACGTGGTGGATGCGTGGCTGCCGGAGCTTGCCGACCGGCAGGTGCTGACGCGGCCCGACGGCCCGCTGGACGACACCGTGCCGGCGCGGCGGCCGATCACCGTACGGGACGTGCTGACCTCTACCTTCGGGCTCGGCATAGACTTCACGGCGCTGGGCCGGCCGATCATGAACACGGTCTTCGAGCAGGGGCTCACGCCCAACCTGCCGGTGGAGGTGCCCGAGCCGGATGAGTGGATGCGCCGCCTGGGCGAGCTGCCGCTGATGTACCAGCCCGGCGAGCAGTGGCAGTACCACATCAGCAGCGACCTGGTCGGCGTGCTGGTGGCCCGGGTCAGTGGCCAGTCGTTCGAGGAGTTCCTGCGCGAGCGCATCTTCGAGCCGCTGGGCATGAAGGACACCGGCTTCCACGTGCCCGCCGACAAGATCGACCGGCTGCCCACCCTGTACGCCCCCGACCCAGCCACCGGCGAGTTCCTCGCCTGGGACGAGCCCAAGGGCGGACGGTGGAGCCGGCCGCCGGCGTTCCAGGGCGGCGGCGGCGGGCTGGTCTCCACCGCCGATGACTACCACGCCTACTTCCAGATGCTGCTCAACGGCGGCACCCACCAGGGCAAGCGGATCCTGTCCCGGGCTGCGGTCGAGCTGATGACCACCAACCGGCTCACGCCCGAGCAGAACGCCGCGCGCACCGCCCTGGCCACCGGCAACGTGCACATCTCTTTCGGTCAGGGGCAGCAGGGCGGCTGGGGCATGGGGATGGCGGTGCGCACCTACCGCGGCGACTACGCGCCGATCGGCCAGTTCGGCTGGGACGGCGGCAGCGGCACCTCGGCCTACGCCGATCCGGCCAACCAGCTCACCGGCATCCTGCTCTGCCAGCTCGGGTATTCCGTGCCGAGTCCGGCGCACCTGATGAACGACTTCTGGACCACGCTCTACCAGGCGCTCGACGACTGACACCGAGCCCGCGCCTGGTACACCCAGCCCTCAATCCACGGCACCCGACGGTCAGCCCCTGGCGGCCGAACCGTCGACGATTCCGCGCGGGGTCGGGCCTGGCCCCTGTCGGCCTCAGGCCGGGTCGCCGAGGGTGCGATCCCCTCGGGCGGCCCGACCTGAGCAGTCGAGACACCCCTGGCACCACCAGGACCGCATTCCATCCCCCGTCCGTTCAACTGCATTTCGTAGCAGATTCAAAGGAGCACACCCCATGTCCGTCACCCTTACCGACCAGGACAAGCTCACCCTGCGGACCGCCGCCTACGGCGCCGTCACGCTGATGTCCGCCGCCGATGCCGCCGGCAAGCCCCACAAGGCCGCAACCGAAGGCTCCATCGCCCTGACCTCCGCCACCGGGCTGGTCGGGCACGTGCTCGCCGAGTATCCAAAGGACATGAAGCTGGACAGCAAGTCCGTAGCCGCGATCGCCGACCAGGTGCTGCCAGCCCTGACGGCGGCCATGAGCCTGCTCAACAAGCAGGATCCGGCAGAGGCCGACAACTTCCGCAGCACCGTCATCGTCGCCGTCGAAGCAGCCGCCCGCACCCATCAGGGCCAGCCCAGCCCCACCCTGGCCGAGATGACCCGCAAGATCACCGCAGCGCTCGACGCCGCTTGATGGGATGTCGACCTCTTGTCACGGGGCCCGCTCCGGACCCCGCGACACGGCGGCGTGACGGATTCGCTTGACCTCGATGCATGGCGGTCAGCGGTTGGCGTGACACCGAGACCTCGTGCCACGTCACCCGTGCCAAGCGAGAAGGCCCAGGTCAGAGGATGATTCTCGGTCTGGGCCTTGATCTTTTTCGGGGGCCGAGGCGCCGCACGATGATCGGCCAGGTTGCGCGGGGAGAACCCGACCCTTGAGGTCCAAACCGAACATTCCACTAGAAGATCGCCTTTATGCCACAATCAACCCACCCAATCCGTGGGAGTTGAAATTTGAGAGCAACGCTACGGCCGGTGGTGGATCCATCGCTGCCCGCCGCTGACCGCGGGCTACTGGAATCGGCTGTGGGTGAGCTCACCCCTGCGGGTGCGCCCCCTCCGACCGCCCCGCGCTGGGGAGGCCGTACTCGAGGTGATGCCGTAGCCGCTGTTCAGCTGGCGACGCTGTGCGGCTTCCTGCCGGTCGTAGGCGCGTCATTCCTACTGGGGCGGGTGGGGCTGGCGCTCGGAACGATCGCTCAGGCCGGACTGCTGTCCGTCTGGTGGTGGGGAGGCCTGGGGTACTTCCTGCTGGCGGGGACGGTTCTCCAAGCCGCGAGCTGGGTGTTGATCTTCATTCTCGGTTGCGGGGAGGATGAGAAGGCCGAGTTGGCCAGGCGCCATCACGGCCGCTACTACGTCGACGCCGACTTCGGCACTTCGCGCTTGCGGCCGTTCGTCGGGGTCTCCTTGCTGGCGCAGATGCAGCGGGCGCAGGCCTCCATCACCACTGTCGTCGCGTCCGAGGTCAACGCGGCAGGGCTGCTGGACGACACGGCCAACGCGGTGACCCTGCCTCAGCAGGAATGGGAGATCGCACAGGCACTGGCCGAGCTCACCCGAATAGCGAGACAGGTACGGAAGACCCTGGGAGACGGCAAGCCCAGCCCTCAAGTGACGGAGATCCTCGAACCTCAGCGGCAGGCGCTGAAGACGTCGGCCGATGCGCTGGTGCTGCGAGTGAACGCCTTGGAGCGGTACGCGCAATACGCCCAGAGCGCCGACGAGGCGTACCGCGAGTGGCGGAGGGTGCAAGAACTCGAGGAACTCAACGACGACACCCGCGACATTCTCGCGCGCACCGTGCGTGACGAACTCGCGGTCGCCGAGATCGATGAACTCGCCGAACGGAGCGGGCTGCTGCAGCTGCGCCGTACGGTCGAGGAAGCACGGCAGGCGGGGCAGGGGCTTGCCCTTCCCACCGCAGAGCGGGCGTGAGGACGGGCATGGACACAACCAGGACGTTCTCCGCCGCCGGGCGGCGGACCTTCGGTCGCGTTCCCGCGGGGCTACGCGTCGCCGGAGGCCTGCTGACGCTGTTGCAGATCTTCGTGGGTGCCGCTCTGATTCTCGGGCCGGCGATAGCCGATGACACCCCCGGACAGCGGGCCGGCTCGATTGCCGACGACAAAGGGACTGACGGTGATGTCGAGATCACGTACCTGATCACTGGTGACAGGCGCACCGCCGACGTCTCGTACCAAACCCCGCACGGCCAGGAGAGCAAGGACGGCGCCGCACTGCCGTTCCGGGTGACGTTCCGGTTCCACCGGGAGGATTACACCTCTGTGCAGGTTGAGAACCTCTGGCGTAACGGCGCAGGGAAAGTCATGTGCACAGTCCTGGCCAACGGTGTGGTCGTACAGCAGTCCTCCGAGTTCGGGGACAACGCCACCGCCAGCTGCGGCGGTTCCACCGGCGAGTACAAGCCGCTGCCCGGTGCGACGGTGCCCCCGACCACGGCTCCATCCGGGATTCTCCCGGGCGAGGTCCGGCTCACCAAGGTCGTCGCAGTCAAGCGTTACGGTGGCACCGGCTCACCTGTCGTGCGGCGGGTCACCGATCCCGATGCGCATCTGTCCTACGCGGAACTGGGCGGTGCGTGGAACGACAGTCGCCGGACCGACCCCCAGCTGGACGGGTTCAGCCGCCAGCAGAGCTTCGACACGGAACCGAAATGGCAGGCGCTCATTGCCTCCGGAGCGGTGGACGGGGATCTCATGGATCAGGCCACCGGACGGGATCGGTTGCGCGTATTGACCTCGGCCGTGCAGGACAGCCGGCAGATCTACAACTTCGACGAAAGCGTGCGGGGCCGTGATATCGCCTCCCAACCGATCAAGGTGAGCGGCCGGCCGGGCTGGGTGATCGTCCGTGAGATGCATTTCGACAAGCCCGGAGTCCAGGCGAAGATGGATCTGTCGGCCGTCATCGTGGTCGACACCGGCCGCGTGCGGCCCTCCTATCTCTGGGTCGACCTGCCCGAATCCCACAAGAAGCTCTGGCCGGACATCAACACCATGATCAGCTCTCTGCGCGTGGCCTGAATGACGCGCGCGGTCGACCTTCTCCTAGGCGGCGAGCGGGAGGCGGAGGACGAAGCGGGCGCCGGTGGGGTGGTCGGCGGCGTACAGGTGACCGCCGTAGCTCTGGGCGATCTCGCGGGCGATGGGCAGGCCGAGACCCGAGCCGCCGGGGTCCTGGCGATAGGCGTCGTCCAGGCGCAAGAGCCGCTCGAAGACTCTTTCGCGGTCGGCCGGGGCGATGCCGGGTCCGTTGTCGATGACTTCCAGGACCGCGTCGGGCGGATCGGCCGCGACGACGATGTCGATCGTGGTCCTGGTGTGCCGTTCAGCGTTGGCGAGCAGATTGTTCAGCAGCCGGACCAGCCGGATCCGGGAGGCGCACACCAGCACCCGCTGGTCGAGCTGGGCGGCAACGGTGGTGGTCAGAGTCCGGCGTTCCAATTCGTCCATCACAAGGTCGGCCAGGTCGACCAGCTCGGTGGCGACGGGTGTCGCGGCGTCCAGGCGAGCGAGTTCGAGCAGATCGGCGACGATGTCGTTGAGCCTCTCGCAGCCCAGCATCAACTTGCGCAGGATCTGGTGCGGGTCGGAATCCGGTTCTGAGATTGCGACCTCGAGCTCGGTCAACAGCCCGGTGATCGGGCTGCGAAGATCGTGGGAGGCGTCGAAGACAAACCGCCGCTGCCGTTCGAAAGCCGCTTGCAGGGCCGACATGGTCTCGCGCTGTTGCCTGTGTGTCCGCTGGAGCCGTTCGTTGAGGTCATGGAGTTCACGGGCGCGAACGTAGACGTCGGATCTCATCGCCTCCAGCTCCGCCTGCGCCCCCGTGACGCCGCCTTCGCCGGACCGCTTCAACTGCCGGAGGAACTCAGTGACGTCCTCAGTACGGAGAACGATCAATTTCACCTTGCCGTCCGGGCCGAGGACGGGCACGTTGATCGTGCTCCAGTACCGCTCCTCGTACACCCCCGGTCTGCCGCTGACCTCGATGTCGTAGCGCTGCAACGCCATGTAGTCCCGTTCCCCCGTGGCCAGCACCCGGGCCAGCGAGGCGCGCAGAGCCTCCGCCCCTTCCTCGTTGGGGTTGTCGGGAGCGTTGGGATTGCTGGGGAAGACGATGAAGAAGGAGCGGCCGACCAGGTCGGCCTCGCTCCCACCGGTCAGCTTCAGGAATGAGTCATTGGCCGCCAGCATGACGAAGTCCGGCGTGAGCACCAGCAACGGGGCCGCGAGCGCCTTGAACACCGCCCTGAAGTCGACCTCTCGGTCCATCACTCTCCGCCTCGCCTCAACTCCTATACGTACAAAGCTAGGTGAGCGGAAGAAAGCCCAGACCACCGGCCCGGTTCACCCGCCTAGCGCCATGTCGATCATCCTTATGCGCATACGCGCGATCGCACGATCTCAGTCCTTGGCCGCGTGCAGATAGACCGTGGCCGCATTCGTGCTGGAGCGGCCCATACGGGCGGGTCATCAGCTCCTTGAGCTGTCCTGGCGGTAACTCCATGATCGAGATCAACCGATTCTGAGACTGCCACCGCGTGGCCGTACGGCCGCCAGGCCCGCTCTCGCTCCGCAGTGCCGGGCGGGCGTCCCGGAGCAGGGCGGTGTACTCGAGGCCGGCGATCGCTCCAGGCCCAGCGGCATCCACTCCTTGCCACTCCTCCAGCCTGCCGCTGAACCCCTCAAGGACGTCGTCGACCAGCCCTCGCGCTCGCCATCGATCATGCGGAGTCGTGTGTCAGCGGCCGTGTCAGCACGACAACGGCCCGGCATCAGAGCGGTCGGCGATGGTGGATGCCATGAACGGTTCAGCGATTGCAGCCGTCCGTTCAATTGGATTCCCACCAGATTTGAGGAGCACCACCATGTCCATCACCCTTACCGACCAGGACACGTTCACCCTGCGGACCGCCGCGTGGGGCGCCGTCTCGCTGATGGCCGCCGCCGCTGTCGCCGGGTCGCCCCACAAGGCCGCAACCGAAGGCGCCATCGCCCTGGCCTCCGCGACCGGCCTGGTCGGGCACGTGCTCACCAAGGCGCCCAAGGGCCTGAACAGCAAGTCCACCGCCGCACTCGCCGACAAGGTGCTGCCGGCCCTGACGGCGGCCATGAACCTGCTGAAGAAGCAGGCTCCGGCAGAGGCCGACAACTTCCGCAGCACCGTCATCGTCTCCATCGAAGCATCCGCCCGGCCTCAGAAGGGCGAGCCCAGCCCCACCATGGCGGAGATGGCCCGCAAGATCACCGGAGCCCTCGACGCCGCTTGATCCGATGTCGACCTGCGCAGCTACAGCTCGTCACGGGGTCCCTCTCCGGACCCCGTGACACGGCGGCGGGTCGGAGCAGGGGAAGGGGCCGAGCATCAATTCATCGACTGCCTGCATTACGTCCGCAAGCGCGCCTAGGCGTACTGCCCTGTGATCAACAGCGTTGCGCTCGGTGTGCCATTCGCCGACTGATCATGGGCTGAGGTCGTGCCTGAGGCGAGGCGTGCGCGCCGCGCAGGAGACCAGGTGTTCCAGCCGTCAGCTTTTATCCGGGCAGTCGGCCTCAGTCCAGGTGGCCGTCAGGTCTCGGCAGGTCACCATGATTGTTCCTGGCCGCAACGCGATCTCATGAGTGCATCCGCGCGGGTGCGGAAGTATTTCGTCGAGGATGACTACGTCGGGACGTCCGGCGGCCTCGGACATGTCCAGTGCGTACGCGGACACACCGAGGTAGCGGATGGTCAGGTCTTCCTCATGCTTCCAACAGTTATGCCGGAAGCCGAGTTCCATCCACCGCTCTTCGCCCTCCTCGCCGAAGCGAATTCGTTCGAGAGCCAGATCCTTCGTGCATCGTTGACTGTAAAAGTCGTAGTGCTCAGCAGCCATCGCGAACGTCCGAGCGCCTACAGGCAGCAGAGCACCGAATGTGTGGAGCTGTTGGAGGTACTCAGAGGGATCGAGCACCCCTTCGATGCCATTGATCGTGGCATTGAGATTGACGTACTTCATGCCTGATGACCAATCGCTCAGGTGGCGAGTGCGGCCAGGACGTCAGAGCTCCCGGTCTTCGGCCAGGTTCTCCCACGCCAACTCCCGGAACGCCGGCAGCGCATCCTCCCCGACCGGCAGCGAGACGTCGGCCTGAAACCACGCCACGACGAGCACGGATTCGCAGAGAACGGAGTCGCTGTCCTCACTCACCGGCGACGCGCTGAAGACACCCACACAGCTCACGGCCGGCAACACCTCAACCGGCCCGAAGTGGCCGGGCTGTGTGTCCGGGTAGGTCCGCGGCGGGTCGATGAGGTGGAACGGCATCGACGGGTAGTGCGTTCGCGCCCAACCGCCGAGTCCCGAAATGACTCTGTCGTTCAACCGGGCGCACGGGTAACCCTCCAACAACCCGCCGTAGGTGGAAGAGAGCTCGACGGTCGACAGCGCAAGCTTCCTTCCCGAGGCGAGCTGAACGTACGCCGGGCCATGGAACCGACTTCCTGTGAGGAGACACCGCAACAGCGCGCTCTCACCAGCGGCGCCATACGTGGTCATTTGCCTCGCAATCGAACCACCATGCGGACAGCAGCGGCTACTCGTTAACCGAGCCGTAGACGTCATGCAATGGGGTAGGCGTCTTCACGATCGGCTGCCGGCACGGCAAGCGTAAGAACGCCTGGGCTACGCACGGCCGCGTACACATCGAGGACGGGCGTGCTCCTGGAATCAAGGGCGCCTACGGTGTCGCCACGCGATCGACTTCGCAAGCCCTCGACATGGCGGCCTCACTCTGGGGATCGGCAGCCACGAGGCATCCCGCCCGCCATCGCCCCGGTGAAGTTGCCGCGCTACGTTGGTTCGAGCCAAATACCCGCCACCACCTGCGGAAACGACTTGCCGACTGCGCATACACGGCTACGCGGACCGTTCTTGCGTGTCCCGCTGTGTGTCGCCTTGTAGCGCCGCGGAACGGTGGGTTGCGGGATCGGGCAGGTTGAGCCCGGGCTGCGGCGATCACTCGCCGCCGTTCGGAATGACAAGGAAATCAGCACGACCGGAGACGCGGTCCCCCATACCCCCAGCAGCATTGCCCGGCCGATGGGTCCGTCCCGCACCTCGCTCTTCTCGGCTCTGAACGCTTTGGGGGGCGAATTGACAATCCCAGGGTGGAAGGCAAGGCAAGGAGGAACATGACGTCAGACGCAGAACTGATCGGCAGATCGCTCGCTGGCGACGGGGAAGCCTTCGTGGAGGTGATCTGCCGCCACGAGGGTGCAGTCGGGGCCTACCTCTCGCGGCGAGTGGGGCGTGAGGCGGCCGAAGACCTGCTCGGCGATGTATGGGTGGCGGCCTTCGAGTCGCGGAGGACCTATGACCAAGCGTTCCCCGAGGCGCGGCCGTGGCTGTACGGGGTGGCGCTGAACACGCTGCGGCGTTACTGGCGGTCCCGGCCGGCCGAGGATCTGGTGCCGGACGTGACGAGCATGGCGAACGGGTGGGATCCATGGCCGGCGGTGGACGCCCGCGTGGACACTCAGGCGGTGCTCCGGGCGGCCCTGGCCAAGCTCAGGCAGGAAGAACGAGAAGTGCTGACCCTGGTCGCCTGGGAGGACCTGACCGCCGCCGAGGCCGCGCGGGTGCTCCGGATGCCGGCCGGGACGGCACGCCGCCTGCTGCATCAGGCCCGGATGGCGCTGCGGAACGCGCCGGAAGTGGCCGCGCTATTGACCGATCTCAACAGTGTGAAGGAGAGCAAGTGATCGTGGACGAGATGGACCTGGTCAGTCAGCTGAAGGAGGCCGCACCCCTGCGGCCCGAGGCGTACGAGCGGGCGCGGATGACGCTGCGGGGGGCGATGACCGAGTCCGGGCCCGCACCGGTGCAGGAGATGGCTCCAGTGCTTGACGCGGCTCCGGCGCGGAGAAAGAGACTTTCCGGGCCGCGTAACCGCCGCGTGGGCATTCTGGGCAAGATCACCATCGGCGCCGGCATCGGCGCGCTCGCCGCGGCGACGGCCATCGTGCTCGTCGCTCCGTCGACGCCCCGGCCCGCGGCGCCGACCGGGTCGACCTCCCAGGCACCGGCGGCCAACATCAAGCTGGTGTCCCTGGCGACCGACATCAACGCAAGTGACGGCTCGCTGTCGGGAGACGCGTCGCTGGTCGTCAACACCCAGGCCATTGTCGGCAGATCGCCATATGTCACGTACAGCCTGTACACCGACAGCGGCGAGTACTACGTGACGGACACCCAGAACGCCCTCCCGGGAGCGATCGCGGGTCACGACAACCTCGCCGAGGACGTGAACGCCCGTGAGGTGGCGGCGGCGCGCTACGCGGCGACCGGCAACCTCGACACCGCCCGGAAGCAGATGATCAACGCCACGCCCAACCCGTTCGGGCTGGGCCTCAGCCCCGCCGAGCAGAAGGCGGCGTGGGACAAGGCCCTGGCCGAGGAGGCACGCATCCTGCAGCAGAAGGGGGTCAAGACCCCGCCGAAGCGGCCCACCGGCAAGGCCCTGCAGGGTCTCATCAACAACCACCTCTGGACCAACGCCGTTGACGCGCTGGCCCGGGGGGCGGCCAACCCGAAGATCCGGGCGGGCGTGCTCCGCCTGATTTCCACCATTCCGGACGTCACCGTCAAGGATTCGACGACCGGCGGGCAGCCCACGCTGACCCTCACGGCGGGATCGGCACTGTTTCAGGGCAGCGCCGAGCAGGTGCTGACGATCAACGCCAAGACCGGGATGCCGATCCGCTCCGCGGTGGGTGCCCCGGGGAAGAAGCCGGATTCCGTGACCACCTTCAAGGCGTCCCGGGTATCGGTGGCCGACGTCAAGGCCGGCAAGTTCTGATCCCACCCGACGCCCCGGAACTCAGCCGGGCTTGACCGTACGGGCCGCCCTTACCGGGGGCGGGCGGCCCGTACGGTCGCGTCGTTGTCCCGCCATCCACCTGGGACAAAGCGCTAAGGCAGGTCTGCGCGCGAGGCCTGGAGGTGTTCCCCTGCGCGGCCACCCGGGGACGCTACGCGGTATCCGCCGGCCGATTCCCAACGTCATACGGGTAGTGACCGTAGTGCCGTTGACGCATCCGCTCTAGGTACCCGATGGCCGTCATGGAAAGCCCGGCAAACATGGCCATCACTGCACCCACAGCCAGAGAATTCCAGGTCAGGGCGTATGGGGCACCCAAAATAGCTGCGATCATCACGAAGAAAGCCTCGACACCGCCGACGCTCAGACCAGCGATCAACCCGATCTGAAGAGATCTTGCCATGGACACAGCCTCCCATCGCCTCCGGCAGGGGCACTCCGGCTCCGGCGTGATCAGGCGAATCGTACGCGGCGTGCCCCACGTACTTCCCCCAACTGACGGCGCGGGTTCGATTCCCGCCACCGCTCTACACACAAAAGGCCCAGGTCAGCCGATGCATTCGGGACCTCGGCTTCGATCTTTCTCGAGCTTGTGGCCGACCGCGGTGGCCGTCACCGGGTCGAGGTGGCCACGCGCACGCCCAGGGCAATGAGAACGGCGCCGCTGACAGCCTCCAGGCGACGACGGATGACCGGCCGGCGGAACCAGGTTCCGGCACGGCCCACCGCGGCCGCCAGGGTGAGATAAAGGGCGGTCTCGATCGCCACCTGTGCCAGCGCCAGCAGGGCGGTGGTGGCGAACAGTGGCCGGTTCGATGGCACGAACTGCGGATAGAAGGCGATCATGAATACTGCGGCTTTCGGGTTCGCGAGCATCACCACGATGCCCTCGCCGAAGGCCGCCCACCAGCCCCGCGCGCGGCGCAACGGCGCCTCTTCAACGACCTCCGGCGTCGATTCGACCCCACGGCTGCGCCAGGCTGTACGCCAGGCCTTCACCCCGAGATACAGCAGAAACAGCCCACCGATCACCCGGAGAACGACGAAGGCCACCTCCGAGGCGGCGACCAAGGCGGCCAGTCCTCCCGCAGCGCACAGCGCCCAGACATACAGACCCGCCTCCAACCCCAGCACCGTGGGCACGGCTCCGGTGAAGCCACGCAGCGCGGCACGACGGAAGATCAATGCCATCGCAGGCCCCGGCGAGGCCGAGATCAGCACGACGGCGACCACGAAGGCGGGCAAAGAGGCGACCAGGTCCATACGGTGATCGTGCCAGCACACATTTCACGAGCTCAATATGTTTGCCTACGCGGAGGTCCCAAGCTGACCGCGCGGGTTCGATTCCCGTCATCCGCCACGAGTGAGGGTGCCGGCCACCAAATGGAAGCGTCTGACATTCTGTGCGAATGCGACAGGTCACCGTGCTTGGCAGTTGCGGCGCTTTTCCGGAACCCGGCCGTGCCTGCAGTGGTTTCGCGGTGGACTGGGATGGCTACCGCTTGGTGCTCGACCTCGGATACGCCACGCTGCCACGGCTGCTCACGCACTGGCCAGACGGTGCCGTAGACGCCGTCGTCATCACCCACGAGCATCCCGACCACTGCGTCGACCTGCACGGGCTGTTCCGGATGCGGTTCTACGGTGACTCCAATGGACCGCGACTGCCGTTGTACTGCCCGCCGGGCGTGCTCGACCGCATCAGCGGCCTGGAACCCGATGTCGACCTGGAAACGGTCTTCGAAGTGCATTCACTGCCCGGCAGCTACCAGGTGGGACCGTTCGACCTGATCGGACTGTCGCTCCCGCACTACGTGCCCAATGCAGGTGTCCGCCTACAGGCCGACGGGATCACCTTGGCCTACTCCGGGGACACCGGCCCGACCCCCGCGCTGGCCGAACTCGGCCGCGACGCCGACCTGTTCATCGTCGAGGCCACCGACCGCGACGGCGAGACCAGCCGCCTCGAACGCAATCTCCTGACCTCCACCGAGGCCGGTCACTGGGCCCGCCGGGCGGGCGCCCGCCGGCTGATGCTCACCCACTTCTGGCCAGGCAACGACCGGGCTGCCTCAGTCGCCGCCGCTCAACTGGCGTTCGACGGGGATGTGCTGGCCGCCGAGGAAGACCTCACCGTCACGCTCGGGACAACAGATCACTGAAGGCTGCCCACACCCCCACTCGCCATGCCGTCCGACACGTCGTACGCGCGATGACGACGTCCGACTCGAACCAGCCGCCGCGGTGCCCGACTCTGGTCGACGACGAAGCCGTCACTGGACATCACAGACGGGCCCGATGGGGCAGCCGGTGAGCCCGGACACGACCGTCGCGATGGGCGGCGATCAGCAGGTCACGCCCGGCCCATGTCAGCGCGGTCACGGCGGCCCCGCCGTCCATGGTGCGGGCTGGGCGCAGCCGCGCCTTGGGCAGCCCCGACGTGGCATGCCACAGGGCGATGGTGCCGTCGTGGCCACCGCTGGCCAGATGCCCGGCCGAGCCGGGGCGCCAGGTCAGGGCGGTGATGGTCTCGTGAGCGCTCAGCGAGCGGGGCGCGGTGCCGGCCGGGCCCTTGCCGGAGAAGTCCCACACGGTCACGTCCGGAGCGCCGTCGGCGGCGAGCCAGGTACCGGTGTCGTCGAAGGCGAGGCGGGAGACCTTCTCCGGATAGCCGGACATCGTCAGCTCGGATCCGTCACGGGTACGCCAGATGTGGATGGAGGCGTCCTGGTTGCCGCTGCAGATCCACCGGCCGGTGGAGGAGATGGCCAGCGCCAGGTGCGAGCCGACGTAGGGATAGGTGACCACCGGCGTACGGCTGTGCCGTTCGTAGCAGCGGACCGCGCCGTAGGCGGCCACGGCCAGGCGGCGGCCGTTGCGCATCCACGCCACATCGGTGACGGTGCTGGCAGCGGGTTCAGTGGACCACAACTCCCCGCCGTCCGAATCGAGAACCAGGGCACGCCGGCCGGACGTGATCGCGACCCGCCCCTCGTCGGCCCATGTCGCCCTCGATGACCAGGCGCCGGTGTCGGAGACGGTCGTGAGGCCGTCGTCGCGTCTCCACAGCGCGTGTCCGAAGGGACCGGCGGCCGCCAGATGCCGCGCATCGGGGGCCAGGGCCACGTCCAGCAGCCCTCCCGGCAGGTCGAGTGCCCTGGTCGTGGCGCCGGTGGCCATGTCCAGCACCCAGACCGTGCCCTCGGCCCCGGCGACGGCGACGAGGTCGCCCTGGGCGCTGAGCGCGACGGGTGCGTCGTCGACGGCGACATCCCAGGCGGTGTCGAGATCGGCGGACGTGATGCCGCTCATGCAGCGGTCCCCACGGTGGTCAGGCAGTCGGCGAAGGCGCGCTCCAGCGCCTCCCGGTCGAGGTTGCGGCCGATGAACACGAGCCGGTTCCGGCGGGCCTCGTTCTCCCGCCAGTCCCGCCCGAACTCTCCGTCCAGCAGCATGTGCACTCCCTGGAAGACGTACTGCCGGGGTTCTCCCTCGATGGCGAGGATGCCCTTGGAACGGAAGATGTCGGCGCCCCTGGTGCGCAGCAGGTTTCCCAGCCACCGGTTGAGCCGGTCCTCATCCACCTCGCCCGGCACGTCGATGCCGACCGAGGTGACGGTGGAGTCGTGCTGGTGCTCGGTCTCGGTGAGGAAGGCCGGGTCGTCCTTCAGCACCCGGTCCAGGTCGAACGCGCCGACGTCCAGGACCCGGCGGAGGTCGATCTCGGCGTGCCGGGCGGGGATGATCTCCACCGGGGCGTTGACGGCGCGGATGCGGGACACGACCTCGTCGATGGTCTCCTGGCGTACGAGGTCGGTCTTGTTGAGCACGACGCGGTCGGCGAAGGCGATCTGTTCCACGGCCTCGTTCTCCACCCCCTCGGGTTTCTCCTCGTCGAGGTGCCGCAGCACGTGGGCCGCGTCGACCAGCGTGACGATGGCGTCCAAGCGCAACTGGGCGGCGATCTCGTCGTCCATGAAGAAGGTCTGGGCGACGGGCGCCGGGTCGGCCAGACCGGTGGTCTCGATCAGGATGTGGTCGAACCTGTCTCGCTTGCGCATGAGAGCACCGAGGATGCGGATGAGATCGCCGCGAACCGTGCAGCAGATGCATCCGTTGTTCATCTCGAAGATCTCTTCCTCGGCGTCCAGCACGAGGGCGTCATCGATGCCGACCTCGCCGAACTCGTTCTCGATGACGGCGATCCGCAGGCCGTGCTGCTCGGTGAGGATGCGGTTGACCAGCGTCGTCTTGCCCGAACCGAGAAATCCGGTCAGGACGGTGACGGGAACGCGGCCGTCCCCCGCATCGGCGGGTTGCGGAGCGGAGGTGGATTCGCTCATGAGGTCAGACTCCTTCTGGTACGGAGGGGCGGTTTCCCACGTCATAACGGCTCTCCGTCGTCGGCGACGGCTGGTGCGTCGGTACGGCAGGTGGCGCAGATTCCGGTGAGTTCGACGGTGTGCTCGACCGCGTCGAATCCGGCGGCCTCGCCGATCAGGTCGACCCACGCCTCCACCGCGTCCGCTTCCACCGGCCGGCTGCGACCGCAGGCTCGGCAGACCAGGTAGTGGCGGTGCCGGCCGAACGGCCTTATCCGGTACAGCCGTTCTCCGACGTCGTCGCGTACGACATCGACCCGGCCGCGTGCCTCCAGTTCTCGCAGCGTGCGATAGACGGTGGTCAACCCCACCCCGATCCCGTCGGCGGTGGTCAACGCGTGCAACTGCTGGGCCGAGACGAAGTCCGGGCAGTCCAGCAGGACATGCAGGACCGCGCCCCGCTGCCGCGTCCGGCGTCCTGCCGGCAGGGCGCGCGCCAGTTGCTCGGCATTCCGGCAGCTCATAGCGATATCACCCCCAGCTGGACATTCGTCGCCGAATCCGGCCACAGCACACTATATGAAAATGAATACCATTTCCATTCAGCTCGAGCCCGCACCACTGCGCTCGACCTACATCGCACGGTCGCCCGACAGACCACCTGCTCGCGGCTTCAGCCACCGGCGACACGGTCGTCGAAGCGCGGGACGATCGTGGACTCCGGCACCAGATGCCAGCGTTCGAGCGCCTTGCGTATCTGTTCGGCGGCGTCGATGTTCAGGGGACTGCTGGTCCACAGGGCGTAGGGCAGATTGAGGAATCGTTCCTCGGTCACCGCGGGCAGGCTGTCGATGCCCGGCCGCGACTTGAGCAGGTGGACCTTCTGCTGAAAGGTCTGCGGGGGATAGTCGACGAAGACGAACGCGTCGGGTTTGGCCGCGGCTACCCGTTCCCAGGACACCTTGGTCCAGCTGTCGTCGACGTCCTCGATCGCGTTGCGGCCCCCCGCGCCGTCGATGATCGCCTGGGGCGCGCCGAACCGGCCGCTGGAGAACACCGTGTCGCTCGCGCTGTCGAACAGGAAGATCGTGGGCGGCTTTTGTGGCCGTGGCGCGTCCTCGAGCGCGTCGAGCCGTCGAGTGATGTCGTCGACGACCGCTTGCGCCTGCCGCCCACGGCCGGTGATCGCGCCCAGATTGGTCAGGTCGTCGCGCAGCGCCTGCCACGGTTCGACGACTCCGCGCCGCTGCTCGCCGTGCTGCCGGCAGCTCTCGGTGAGCGCGTAGGGCGCGATTCCCTGTGCCCGCAGAGAAGCCGGGGTGAGCCGTGTGTCTTCGCTGTAGCCGTAGTTCCAGCCGGCGATCATGACATCCGGCCGTTGCGCGAGCACGGTCTCACTGGACGGGTACTGAGGTGCGACGACGTTCAGCCGGTCGACGACGTCGCCGTAGTGGCGACGCAGCGTGTCGGCGTCACGTTGCAGGCTCGACACCGCGGCGATCTCGTCGGCAGCCCCGATGGCGAGGGTCATGGCGATCATGTTGCCGTCGTTGACGAAGAGCCGCCGCGCGGGAGAGGGGAACTGCGCGCGCTCACCGCAGTTGGTGATCGCGATCGCCGCGCCGGCCGGCTGCGTGAGGGTGCTCGTACCGCAGGCGGCGAGCGAGACGGCCGCCGCGAGGGCGACGACGGGAATGGCCAGCCTCATGGCATGTCCTCCGGACGGAGGGGGGTGATCAGCAGGTGCGTGTCACCGGTGACGGGATGGCGGATCGGGGTCGCGTCGACGCCGAAGACGGCGTTGACGACATCGGGAGTCAGCGCCTCGCGGGGTGGCGCGAGAGACAGCGCGCGGCCTTCGTGCAGCACGAGTACGCGGTCACAGGTGGTGGTCGCCAGGGCGAGGTCGTGCAGTGCCACCACCACGGTGCGATCGAGCCGGCGCACGAGGTGCATCAGGTGCAGCTGATGCCGTACGTCGAGGTGGTTGGTCGGTTCATCGAGCAGGAGCAGGGGCGTCTCCTGCACCAATCCCCTGGCCAGCAGAACCCTGCGGCGTTCGCCACCGGACAGCCGGTCCACGGGCCGGTCCACGTGATCGGCAAGATCGACCTCGGCGAGCGCGGCTGCGACGGCGGCACGCTCATGGGACCCACCGCCACTCCACGGGGAGCGGTAGGGCGTCAGGCCCAGCGCCACGAGTTCACCGGCGAGCAGATCCGAGGGCAGGTCCTGCTCCTGGCCGACCAGCGCGACCTTGCGTGCTCGCCGGCGGGCGCCGAGGCGGTGCAACGGGACACCGTCGAGGAGCACGCGACCGGCCGAGGGGGCGCGGATCCCGGCGAGGATGCGCAGCAGCGTGGATTTCCCGCATCCGTTCGGCCCGACGATCCCGACCGTCTCCCCCTCGGCGATGTCGAGCTCGACATCCCGGAGGATGACGCGTTGCCCCACTGAGCAGGCAAGCCCTTCGGCGAGCAGGTGGACGGTCACCCGTTCCCCCCGAAGCGATAACGCCGGCGGCCGAGCAGGACGAGGAACGCCGGTGCGCCGACCAGCCCCGATACGACACTGAGCGGAATCTCGGTGGGCCGCACGAGGATTCGGGTGACCACGTCGACCCACAGCAGGAACAGGGCGCCGCACAGCGCCGAGGCCGGCAGCAGGACCCGGTGCCGGGCTCCGACCAGCAGTCGCGCGGCATGCGGCACGACCAGACCGACGAAACCGATGCCGCCGGAGACCGCGACCAGCACGCCGACCAGGATCGCCAGGAGGACGAACAGGGTGATGCGCACCGCGCGGACCGGAACGCCGAGCGATGCCGCCGTATCGGAACCCGTCGCCAGCGCGTCGAGCCAGCCGCTGCCGGCGAGCAGCGCCGCGGCGACGGCCCCCACCGTGATCGCCGGCATCGCGAGTTGGTGCCAGTCCGCGCCGGCCAGGCTGCCGAGCAACCAGAACAGCACGGATTGCGCCGCGGCCGGATCGGGACTGCGAAAGACCAGGTAGCTCGCGATCGCCGAGAACGCCGAGCCGAGAACCGTGCCGGTGAGCACCAGCCGCAACGGGGTCAGCCCACCTTGGGCGGTGGCGACGACGAAAACCAACACCGCGGCACCGAGCGCACCGACGAGCGCGCCCCCGGACAGGGCCAATGCCCCGGCGCCGGCGAACAGCCCTGAGGTGATCACCGCGGTGGCGCCGACACTCGCGCCCGAGGAGACGCCCAGCAGGTACGGGTCCGCGAGGGGGTTGCGCACGAGCGTCTGCATTCCGGCCCCGGCCAGCGCGAGACCTGCGCCGACAAGGGCCGCCAGCAACGCGCGGGGCACCCTCAACTGCCACACGATGGTGTCGTAGGCGAGGTCCGCGGCCGGCCCGCCGGTCACCCGGCCGACAAGCACGTCGAGCACCGTGGCCGGCGACAGCGACTCCGCCCCGAACGCGGTCGACAGCACAAGACTTGCGAGCAAGGCGAGTGTGACGAGGAAGAGGGCCAGTGGGGTGCGGAGCCGGTGCCTGCCCTGCGGGGTGCCCGTCACCATGGCCGGTTGCGGAGGGCTGGATCGAGCCGGCGCGAGTTCCACTGATGACACAACAGCCTCCTCGGGCTCACACGACCAGGCGGGAAACCCGGCTCCGGTCCTTCGCAGTGAGGAGACCTTATCGACAATGGTTTTCATTTTCAAAATGCTGGGCGCAGGCTTCGGATCCGGGCGAAGCCCTCCGTCCACGTGGCGCCGCACCCGGCGCAAACGGCTCGCCTCGACCGAGCGCCGGCAAGTAGGGTCTCCGTCGTGTTCGACGCCACCGACGTCATCGAGATCGTCCGGCTGCTCCACGACGGTGGATGCGCGGTGTGGGTCGGCGGCGGCTGGGGCATCGACGCGCTCGTCGGCGAGGTCACCCGCCCTCACCGGGACCTGGACCTGATGCACGACGCCACCCGGGAGCCCATCCTGATCAAGCTCCTGGAGAACGCCGGCTTCGCCGAACGGCACGACATCGTCCCCGGACGACCTGCCCGGTTCGTCATGCGCCATCCCGACGGGCGGGAGCTCGACCTGCACCCGCTGACCTTCCGGCCGGACGGCTCCGCCGTACAGCCGGCCAACGACCAAGGGGACGTCTTCCCCTATCCCGCCGACGCCTTCACCACCGGCACGATCCTCGGCGTGACCGTCGCCTGCCTTTCGGCCAAGCAGCAGGTCCACTTCCACCAGGGCTACGAGCCGACCGACCGGGACCGGCACGACATGGCCCAACTGCGCAGGGTGTACGGCATCGCCACCCACTTCTGATTCCCGCAGGTCCTGCCGCGCAGGGTCGAGAGGACCGGCCTAGGCTTCGGTCCGCTTCTCCAGCCGGCTGCCACGCGGCAGAGTGACGGCCATGATGTTGCTGGGAATGTCCAGCTCGATGCGGTGCCATCGCCCGCGCGGAATGATGGCCGCGGTTCCGGCCCACAACCTGATCTCTTCCTCCTCCTGTCCCGGCTCCTCCGGACGGAGGTAGACGCTGATCTTCCCGACGAGGCAGGACACGACCTCCTCGGCCTCGGGATGGACCTCCCAGTGGTCGCCGTGAACGTCGGCGACGGTCTTCGCGTGGAAGGCCGTCAACCGCCAGCCGTCCTCGTCCGAGTCCATCGCTTGTCTCGCGGCGTGAACCTCGCCGCCATGGTGAAGGCTGATGTGGGACGCGAAGAGATCGATCGGGATGACAGTCATGCCGAGACGCCCTTCCTACGGTGATCTTTCATCTGGGTTGAGTCACCGGCGTGGGGTGGGTCGCCGGTCAACCCCGGACAGGGAGCGAATCGCGGTCATCGGCCTGCTCGGCCCGTGCCGGCGGGCTGGTCCGGCGCAGGACGGTGAGGGCGACAAGGACCGCGGCCACCAGGAGCACCGCATCGAGTGTCAGGCCGAGCGCGTACCCGTCGTTGAGTGCCCCGGGTGTGACGGCGTGGCCGGTGCGGTCGTGCGCGGCGGTGCCGAGGGCGGCCAGCCCGAGCGAGGCGCCGATCTGGCGTGAACTGTTGAGCAGGCCCGATGCGGTGCCGACCTCACGAGGCGCGACGCCGGTGGTGGCGGTTGAGACGAGCGGCCCGAGGCAGAGTCCGAAGCCGATGCTGGCGACGATCGAGGGCCCCAGGAAATCCGTGGTGAAAGAGCCGTCTGAGCTGATCAGGCCGAACCAGGCCAACCCGGTCGCGGTCAGCAGCCCGCCGATGACCAGCAGAGTCCGCGGCGCGAGACGGTAGCCGAGTTTGACGGCGAAAACCGAGCCGGCGACCACGCCGAGGGCGAACGGCAGGAACTCGACCCCGGTCAGGGCCGGCCCGATCCCGAGCACTCGTTGCAGGTAGAGGGACGCGAAGTAGAAGGACGAGGCCATGGCCGCACCGACCAGGAGGCTGTAGGCGTTCGCGCCGGCGACCGAGCGGTTGGCGAACAGGCCGAGCCGGAGCAGCGGTTCGCGGGTGGTGGTGCGCTCGACGTAGACGAACGCGGCCAGCAGCGCGGCGGCGACCGCCAGGGTCGTCACGGTGATCGGTGAGGTCCACGAATACCGGTCGGTGCGGACGATGCCGAACACCAGCAGGGTCATGCCCGCCGTGGCCAGGACGGCACCGAGGACGTCCGGGCGGCCGCCGCGAACCGGGGGCGGGCCGGCGACGACACTCCGCCAGACCATGGCCAGCGCGCAGGCGGACATCGGCACGTTCACGAACATCACCCAGCGCCAGCTCGCGTACTCGGTGAGCAGGCCGCCTATCAGGACGCCGAAGGCGCCCCCGGCGGCGTTCGTCGCGCTCCATATTCCGAAGGCCCGGACGCGGGCCCTGCCCGAGGGGAAGGTCGCGGCCAGCAGCGCCAGCGCGGCCGGAGCCAGTGCCGCGGCCCCGACGCCCTGTACGGCACGAGCCGCGACGAGATGGCCGGGTTCCTGGGCGAAGCCGCCGGCGAACGAGGCGAGACCGAACAGGCCGAGCCCGAGCAGCAGGACCGGCTTGCGGCCGTACCGGTCGGCGGCCTTGCCACCCAGCAGGAGCAGCCCACCGAAGGTGAGCGCGTAGGCGTGGATCACCCAGGTCAGCCCGACCGCGCTGAAGCCGACGCCGACGGCGATCTGCGGGAGTCCGACGTTCACGACCGACAGATCCAGCGACACCATGAACTGCACGACGGCCACCGCGGCGAGGATGACCCCCGGCCGAGCACCTACTGAATGGGTTCTCATGACCGCAATCGTCTTCCGGCCACTGTTCAGAGGCGTCCCACTAGCGAAGTCATCTGCCGCTACCGAACGGGGATCAACGACCGGCCGGACTACGACGCCGGGAGTAGTCCCGCGACTCCGGCATCGCGGGGATGCGCCCGGTCGCCGAGCACCTTCACCTGCGGGCCCACCACCTGCGCGTGACGAGCGCCGCGAGTACGGCACCCGCCGTGTTGAGGATCACGTCGTCCACGGAGCTCACCCGGCCGATCCGCAAGGCGTACTGGAGCACCTCGACGGTGAGCGAGGACGTCGCCGCGACTGCGGCGACCGTTCCGAGCGAGGCGAAGCGCGCCGAGCGGACCGGGAGCATCGCTCCGAGCACCGCGAAGACCAGGAGATTGCCCACGATCTGTACGAATGCCGCCCCCGGCGACATCAGTGTGATCTGGTCAGCGAGGTCGACCAGGGGGACGAGGTGGACAAGCTGCAAGGTCCCCGGCGTGAAGATCATCCAGATCCAGGGAGCGGTTCCGACGACGACGGCGACGTCCGCGACGGCCGTGCGCCGAGGAGCGGGATGCCCCCGGCGGCTGCGGAAGCGCGCGAGGAGCAACGCGATCAGAGCCGCGACGGGAAGGGTCAGGACGGCCGCGATGACCACGTGTCCCCATGCGTTCCATGCCTGGTGCACCGGATCATGATGCCAGGCATGACGCGGCATGACGGAGGCTCGGTCGAGGTCAGCTCCCCGTGGTGACGGGCAGGGTGACCGGCCGATAGACCAGACCATCGGTCCAGGTCACCGACTCGGGCGAGATCGCCAGGCGGAGGGCGGGTCGCTGAACGACCAGAGCTCTGATCGCCTCGGTGAGCTCGACCCTGGCGAGGCTGGCGGCCAGACAGCGGTGCGGGCCGTACCCGAATGCCACATGCGGGTTGGGGGGATGGTCGGTGAAGCGGTGGATGTCGAACCGACCGGGATCGGGAAACGCGTTCGGGTCGTGATTGGCCGCGTTCAGGTTCGGCATCACGACCGTCCCCGCGCACAGCGAGCCGCCGGGGAGGTCGATGTCCTCCGTGATCCGGCGCATGAAGGCACTGGCGGGCGGCCCGTCGAACCGGAGGATCTCCTCGACGGCGGTCGCCGCCAGGGACGGGTCCGCGACCAGCTCAGCCCACTGGCCGGGATGCAGGAGCAGCCGGAAGACACCACGGCCGATCATCGACGCCGTCGTCTCATGACCGGCCGTGATGAGAGAGAAGACGGTGTTGACCAGCTCGCCCTCCGACAGCCGGTCCTCCTCGTCTCTGGCCTGGATGAGCAGGTCGATGAGGTCCGTGCCGGGCTTGGCGCGATGCTGGGCGACCAGCTCCGCGGCATAGGCCATGAACTCGGCGTAGCCCTCGTACCGCGCCTGCTCGGTGACCGTGGAGGTGGTCAGGAACATGTCCGTCCACCGGACGAACTGCTCGTAGTCGTCCATCGGCACGCCGAGCATCTCGCAGATGACACGGCCCGGCAGTTGCAGCGCGTATCCCTGGACCAGATCGAAGTCGTCGCCCAGGCCGTCGAGGAGTTCTCGGGCGATGTTCGCGACGCGGGGGCGCCACGGTTCGATCTGGCGCGGGGTGAAGGTGCCGTGCATGATCCGGCGGTAGCGGGTGTGGTCCGGCGGGTCCTGATTGATCAGCGCGTCCGGGTCGTCGTCGATCCCGACGCCGCTGACGAACCGCGGCAACCCCGGAAGGCGCAGGTTGCGGCTGGAGGTGGGCGAGGCCAGCAGCGCCCGTACGTCCTCGTACCTGACGGCCACCGGGACCCGGTCGCCGCTCGGCATGGGCGCCGGCTCAAGCGGCCCCGACTCGCGCCTGCGGGCGAACTCCGGTGACGGCGTCGCGAGTGGTCCCGGCACGATGTCCGGCCAAGTCCCGTTCGGATCCAGCTCGGTGGTCATCGCAACCCCTTCCGGTTCCGGGCACCCAGGGGAAGGCCCACGCGCAACGTACGAAATGGACTGTCGACCGTCAACAGGCGAATCAGGGGCGCAGAACGGGAGGGGACCGGAATGGCCATCCGGGAGACGGCCGCACCGAGGCTCTGACAGGCAGCGTCGACAGGCGTTGACATCCCCGAAACATCCGTCATATTTTATGAAAACATCGGAGCAATCAAGGCGCAAACCGTCTAACTGGCTGGATAACTCCCCAGTTCCGTCAGTAGAGATCCGATGAATGTGTCGGAAGGGAAATCGCCCATGCTTGAATCCTCCCGTCGTGACTTCCTCAGCCTCACCGGGGCGGCCGGGGCCGGTCTCGCGCTTGCCGGCGCCCGGCCGTTCGCCGCGCAGGCCGCACCGGCCCGTCCGGCCGAAGCCGCGCTCGTCCCGGACACCAAGGCCACCACGATCTGGTACCGCACCCCGGCCCGCGAGGACCAGATCATCCGGGAGGGCCTGCCGATCGGGAACGGTCGTCTCGGTGCGCTGACTGGCGGCGATCCCGCCGACGACGTCGTCTACCTCACCGACGGCTCGTTCTGGACCGGTGGGCGCAACGACACGCTGCAGAGCGACGGTCAACTGCCGTACGACTCGAATGGTTTCGGCAGTTTCGGGCTGCTCGCTCAGGTGCGCATCGCGCTTACGGACCACACTCCGGAGGTGTATACGGACTATCGCCGGACGCTCGACCTCAGCAACGGGATCGTGTCGGTGAGTTACCGAATCGGGAAGGCGCACTACCGGCGCGAGGTCTACGCCAGCCACCCGGACGACGTGATCGTCCTGCGACTCACCCAGTCCGGCGGCGGCAGCCACACTGGCACCGTATCCCTGGTCGGCACACATGGCGAGATCACCACGGCCGCCGGAAGCCAGGCGAGCTTCGGCGGCACGCTGGCCAACGGCTTGAGGTACGCGGCGGCGGTCACCGCGGTCGGCACCGGCGGCCGGATCGGCACCGACGGCTCCAAGGTCACCTTCGAGGGCTGCAGCGAACTGTTGGTGGTGATCTGCGGGGGCACCGACTACTCCCAGGACGCGGCGAAGAACTTCCGCGACCCGGCGATCGACCCGCTCGCCCTCGCCCGTACGAAGGTCGCCGCGGCCGCCGGTGTCGCCGGAACCACGCTGCTCTCCACGCACGTGGCCGACTACCGGCGGCTCTACGACCGGATGCGGCTGCGCCTGGGCGAATCGACACCGGTGCAGCGGGCGCTGGACACCTGGTCGCGTGTCGCGGTGCGTTACACCGACCCGACCACCCCCGACCCGGAACTGGAGGCCATGTACGTCCAGTTCGGGCGGTACCTGACCATCACCGGGTCGCGTGACCGACTGCCGATGAACCTGCAGGGCATCTGGGTGCACAACAACAACCCGGACTGGTTCGCGGACTACCACACCGACATCAACGTCCAGATGAACTACTGGCTGGCCGACCCGGCCGGGCTCGGCGAGAGCGCGCATGCTCTGGCCGACTACTGCGTGTCCCAGTTGCCGGTCTGGACCGACGTGACCCGGCGGCTGTTCAACGACCCCAGCAACCGTTTCCGCAACACCAGCGGAAAACTGGCCGGCTGGGCGATCGCGTTCTCCACGAACATCTACGGCGGCAGCGGCTGGGCCTGGCACCCGTCCGGCAACGCCTGGCTGTGCAACTCGCTGTGGCGGCACTACGAGTACAGCCTGGACCGTTCGTACCTGGCGAAGATCTATCCCGCGCTCAAGGGCGCGGCCGAGTTCTGGCAGTCCCGGCTCATCCCGACCACCGTCACCGAGCCGGACGGTACGACCCGCCAGGTGCTGATCGACGACACCGCCTGGTCACCGGAGCACGGCCCGGACGCGAAGGGCATCACGTACGCCCAGGAGCTCGCCTGGGATCTGTTCCAGCAGATCCGGGTCGCCTCCGAGGTGCTCGGCCGGGACGAGGACTTCGCGGCCGAGGTCACCGATCTCCAGGCCCGGCTCTACCTGCCCCGGGTCAGCCCGAAGACCGGCTGGCTTGAGGAATGGATGACGCCGGACAACCTCGGCGAGACCACGCACCGGCACCTCTCCCCGCTGATCGGCGTCTACCCCGGCGACCGGATCAACACCGACACCGGCCCGAAGGAACTGATCGACGGTGTACGGGCGTTGCTCACCGCTCGCGGCATGGACAGTTACGGCTGGGCCTGCGCGTGGCGGTCGTTGTGTTGGTCCCGGCTCAAGGACGCGGAGAACGCCTACCAGCTCTACCTGACCGTGCTGCGGCCGTCGATGAACAACGGCAACGGCACCGCGGCCAACCTGTTCGACATGTACAGCCAGGGCAGCTACACCATCTTCCAGATCGACGCCAACCTGGGCGGCGCCACCGCGGCGCTGGAGATGCTGCTCTACTCCCGGCCCGGCGTCATCGAACTGGCGCCCGCGCTCCCCCACGCCTGGGCGCAGAGCGGTGAGGTGACCGGCATCGGCGCCCGCGGCGGCTTCGAGGTGGATCTCGCCTGGCGCGACGGCAAGGTGACCAGCGCGACGATCCGCAGCGTCGGCGGCACCGAGACCGAGGTACGTTCGGGCGGCTGGCGACGCCGGATCACGCTCAAGCCGGGCGGATCCGTCACCCTGACCCCCGGCCGCTGAATCGCGGCCCTGGTTGGTGATCATGGGCGCTTCGGCAGCACATGATCACGCCAGGGCCGGCGAGTCGCCGGCGCTCGCAGCGTGCACGATCTGCTCCATTCGGGCATCCTGCCACTGACCCTTCAGCGGCGGACGCGGTAGCGGATGTGGGTCGCCTCTGGGGTGTCGACGACCCGCACGACGTCCAGCTCGACACGGGACGGCAGTACGTCGAACAGCCGGCGGCCGCCCCCGAACAGCACCGGGATCTGGTGGATCTGCAACTCGTCCAGCACCCCGGCCTCCAACGCCCGCTGAGCCGTGTACGCGCCGTGCACCAGCACGTCCCGGTCCCCGGCGGCGGCCTTCGCCTGCGCCATCGCGCTCTCGATCCCATCGGTCACGTAGGTCACCAGCGGATAGTTCGCGACCGAAGGGCCGGGCGGCCGGTGGCTGGGCACGAAGATCTGCACCCCGCGACCGTGGTGATCGCCACCCCAGTGATCGACCTGCTCCGCGGTCCGCCGCCCCACGACGACCGCGCCGATCACGTCGTATTCGTCGGCGAATTGCCCGGCTGGCCCGTTTCCCCTGCGCAACTCCCCGTCGGGCGTGAGGCACCACTCGTGCAGCCGGATGAAGCCGTCGCCGCCGGGATTGTCCGGCCCGTCGTTCGTCCCCGCGATGTACCCGTCGAGCGACATCGACATGTAAAGCACAGAAGCGGCCACTTCGACCTCCTGGGTTCCTGATTCATCCTCTGCATAGATCGACGACGACGGCATTTCTCATCGCCGGACCACGCCCGCCGCACCGTGTCGACGCACCGCCTTGGACGATCCCCCGCAGGGCCGCCGCAGGCAGGGACTACCCCAAGAACCCGGCACGATCTGCCCTTGTGGCCAGGCCGTTGGGACTGGAGTGACAAGAGTTGGTCATGCGGCGGTCGGACGCCCGCGCGTCGGGATATCAACGACTTACCGGTCTGTCATCGAAAGCCGCGATCAACCGTCACGTCCGGCCAGCCCAGCCGAAACGGGGAGAGAGCTGCATTGCGTCGAGTCGGCCTCGTCATCACGACCATCCTGGCGGCCCTGGCGGTGGTCACGACCACAGCGGCCGCCGATCCCTCTGTGGTGGTCAACGTGGCCCACCGCGGAGCGTCGGCGTACGCGCCCGAGAACACCATCGCGGCCTTCGAACTGGCCGCAGAGCAGGGCGCGGACATGTTCGAGCTCGACGTTCAGGAGACCCGGGACCACGAGTTGGTCCTCATGCACGACACGACACTGAGCCGCACCACCGACGCGGAGACGGTCTTCCCCGGCCAGAGCCCCTGGAGGGTCGGCGACCTGACCTTCTCGCAGATCCGCGAGCTCGACGCCGGCTCATGGTTCGGGTCGGATTTCCACGAACCGGTGCCCTCGCTCGGCGAAACGCTGAGTGCGATGCAGGGAAGCGGGCTCGGCCTGCTGCTGGAGATCAAGTCCCCGGACCTCTACCCGGGCATCGAGGCCCGCGTCGCGGACGAACTGCTCCGCAACCCCCTGTGGCTCACCGGGAACCGGGTCGTCGTCCAGTCGTTCGACTGGGACTCCATGCGCACCTTCCACGAGGAATTGCCCCAGGTGCCGATCGGCCTGCTCGGCACACCGAAGGCCGCGGAGCTCGACGACCTTGCGACGTTCGCCGACGAGATCAACCCGCCGTACGCGGACGTCACCCCCTCCTACGTCAGGAGCGTCCACGACGAGGGCATGCAGATATTCACCTGGACCCTGGACGACCCCGGCGACATGAGCCGCATGATCTCCTACGGCGTCGACGGCATCATCACCAACAAGCCGGACGTGCTGAGCGACCTGGCCGTCACTCCGCTCCGGCGCGCCGGCCGTGGGAAAGCCGAGGGCAAAGTCTCGAAGAGCTGACCGCCACGGCCACCCGGCAGTTCAACGCCGCGCTGCCGGGGGCTGACCAGAGCAGCGTCACTTCACGAACTCCCGCGCACCGCGCAGCCTGGTCTTCAGATGACCCTGAGTCAGGACGCAGTCCAACCGCACGTCGATCGGCCCAGGCACGTCGGTTTCCGCACGTCGGCCAGTCGGCAGCCGAGCCGGGTCCAGTCCATCACGCTGCGCGATAAGACATCCGAGCTCATAGCGAGTCATCGCATCCGCCCCGGCTACGTGATGGATCCCTGCACGATCAGAGTTCGCAAGCTCCAAGAGGGCCGCTGCCAGATCACATACATGCACTGGGCAGCGCACCTCATCGGTGAACAACATCCCGTGCATGCCCCCCGTGGCCAGCGAATGCACCAGGCGTTCATGTGGAGAGCCACCGTCGTCGCCGATGATCAGAGACGTCCGTGCGATCACCGCCGTGGGATCGATGACCTGGACAGCCGCCTCTGCGGCTGCCTTCGCCGCTCCGTACGGAGAGACCGGATCGGGGACGCAGTCTTCGGCGTAGGTGATCGCCTTACCTGAAAAGACGGCATCGCTGGACACGTGCACCAAGCGGCCGCCGTTACCGGAGATTGCGACGGCCACATGTGCGGCGCCCACGGCCGTCGTCACCCAGTCCGCTTGCCGGTAGGCCGCGTTGACGACGACGTCAGGGCTGAACGCGCCGATCAGGTCGGCCACGGCCGTACGGTCACCAACATCGAGCGGCAGCCAGTCGACTCCGGGTGCCGTTCCCGGCCGAGTCAGATAGGTCGCCGCCACGACATGGCCGTCCGTTGCAGACTGCCGCACGAGTTCGTTCCCGAGAAAGCCACTGCCGCCGACGATGAGGATTCTCATGGGCTGTGACCGTAGCGGACCCGACCAGCCCAGACCCTCACCTCGCCCGCCATCGACCCGGGAGAAGCCGAGCAGCCCAGGGATCACGCCGTGCGCAGCTACTTCTGCAGTACGTGCCCGACCCGGTCAGTCGGTGTCCCCGTACTCGTCGACATCAAGTTCGGCGTTCGTCGCCTGCAAGAACTCCAGGATCGGGCGATCAAGATGCCACCCGAGAGGCCGGCGTGGAATCGGCAGTTCCAGTAGAGAAGCGGGCTCATCGACCTAGACGTCACCGCTCCTCTGTAGCCTCTGCCTTCGGGGAAGGGAGCAGGCCATGACCGTGCAACCACACGACCTCATGCCCGGTGACTCGCCGTTGCCGGAGAAGAATCTGCGGGCCATACGGGCCGCGCTCGTCGTCCCTCAGGACCGCGAGGCCTTCGATTCCGGCCTGAAGGCGGTGCTCCACGAGGCCAGAGTCAGCCTTGACCTCGGCGCGCTGAACGCCTTCGTACACCGCTGGTGGATTTCCGCCTGCGACTCTGTGCGTGATCCCGAAGGCCGCCGACAGATGCACATCCGGGCTGGAGAGATCATGGCCGGTGATGTCGCCCATGAGGGAAAGTCGTGGCGCGAGATCCTCGCCGCCCGCGGAATCGACGTATAGGCGTACGAACTCGTCGGCGATCCGGTCTCGCCAAGCCTCTACGTGAGCAGGCAGTTCTTACGGCACGACCGGATGATCACGACCTCCCGCCTCCAGCGGTACTCGTGGCTCCGGGCTGATCGCTGAGGACGTGCGCGATGTCGTCGGGCTACCACGTCACCGCGAGTTCGCCGGCCAGGAACTTACGCGCGTTCTTGATCTGCGCCTTATTGATGATCTTGATGCGGTCCAGCCGAGCCTGATTCTTCGCGATGATCCTCTGCTGGCTGTCGCGATATGCCACCTGCCGTACGCCGGAGTAGTTCGTCTCCACCCTGCACGCCTCATCAGCGACGGCTGTCGCGATCTCCGCCGGGCTCCCCTGAGGATTGCCGAACTGCTCGTCCACCGCGCCTTTGCGCCATCTCGGATCTCCGAAGGCGGCCCCGGGATCCGGGTAGTCGAAGCCCGCATCCTGCATGCATTCGCTCCACACGCGCTCGGCCTCACGGATGCGAGCGTCCTTGTACGCGCCATCCGACGCCTCGTCGGCCAGCACGAGAAGGCCCTCCTCCTCGCGCACCGCGGCAGCCTTGCCACCAAGGAGTTCCAGGGACCCCTGGCCAAGGAGCGCCTCCGCCATGCCCATGCATCCGCCGGCAGGTACGGCCTTACCGCGGAACGTCCGCCTCCTGCCCTCGATGACGATGAACTGCTCATCGGACACGGAGTATCCCCCGGCGAAGTTCACGACGGGTTGAGCGGGCGCGCCCGCATAGCCGTACCTCTCCACCTGCAGGTCACCCATCCAGTGGAGGTAATCGGCGTTCCTGTGCCGCTCGGGCCACTCGGGGGACGGCGGAGGAGTCTTCAACTCCACGCCGTACGCCCGGGTGCAGTCGGCGAGCATCATGAACCGGGCCTTGTCCACGATCTTGCGATCGGCCGCGGACAGGTCGTATGCGTCCAGGGGAAGAGTCAGGTCGGCAGCGGTCCGCGGAGTCGGGACCGCACTCGCGGCCCCTCCATCCCCGGCCACGCCACAACCCGTCGCACCGATGACCACAAGGAGACCCACCAGCAGACGGCGCGCATTCATGGTGATCGCATCGGTCACGGCGGAACCCCATCCGGCAGATAACGACATTTCACAAATACTGCCGCTCAGCCACCTACCTAAAGCGTGCCTTGATCATGATGTGATCGGAAGGCGCCGCCGTCGCGCCACAGCCCGGCACGGAGGCATCCCTCCGCGCAGAGCGGTGCACACGCCATGCGGACCGCGGGTCAGTCCCGGCTGGATTCGAGATAGCCGCTCAGGTACGTCAACGACGCGGCGATGTCCTCACCCGTGCCATGGGGCCGGCGCAGTTCGTCGACGAAGACGGCGATGTCGGCGAGCCGCCACCAAAGCGGATAGAGGGCGAGGCCGGCCGACGTGACGGTCCGGCCGGTGGCCCGGGTGTATCGGGCGATTACGTCGTCCGCATCGCCGGCCGGGTCGTCTCCGAGCATGCGGGCGAGTGCGGGGGTCAGCATCCACAGGTCCCGCTCCGGCGGGGCGATCTGCACGGTGTCCCAATCGATGAGCCGGACTCCAGCCGGGGTGCGCATGACGTTCCCGGGGTGCGGTTCGCCGTGGGTGACCACCCAGGCCGCCGCGGTGTTCCGTACTTGGTCGACCCTGCGGTCGAAGTCGGCGAGCCAGCGCCGGACCCGCCCGCCGTGAACGGACAGGAGCTCGCGGGCCGGCTCGGCGTGAGGCCCGCCGGTCCATTCCCGATCGAGATCCCGCAGCGCCTCCTCCAGCCTGTCCCGACCGGGCAGCACCAGGTCGGCCCGTGACGCGGTGTCCGCCACGATCGGGGTCGCCTCGTGCAGCTCGGCCAGCAGGTCGACGACCTCGACGCGGTCCTCGGGACGGTGCGCGCCGAAGTCTCCGGCCGCACCCGCGACCATTGGATACACCGACAGGGCGTACCGCGAGGTCAGCCGCATGACCGGGGCGTCGGTCGCGGTCGCGACGGGTGCGAGGACGAAGTCGAGCCCCGCGTCCCGGTGCAGTGCCAGGGCGGTGGCGAACGATCGGCCGAGCCGGTCGAACGCCTCATCGCGTCCGGCGACATCGACGCCGAGGTCGTCGACCTTGACGAACGACGCCGTTCCACGCCGATCCAGCACGGACCAGTGGTAGCTGCCCGCACCCACCGGGAGGTACTCGACCGAGTGAGGCTCGATGCCCCAGCCCTCGGTCAGCGCCACCATCAGTTCGGCCTCTGCCAGACCCGCCGGCCTGTCCCTCATGCGCCGATCCGGGCACGGCCAGCGGTCACCACGTAGATCTCATCCTCGGTGTGCGGGCTCTGGTCGTCGACCCCACCGGCCGGGATGCAGTACGTCCCGACGGACAGGTCCGGCACCTTGAGCTGCTCAACCCAGTCGTTGGCGGCCCCGGCGGCGGGCTGCGCCCACTCCCCCGCACCTGTGATGATCTCCATGGTGGCCAGCGTACCGACGACGTGGCGGGCGGTCTGGTGACCGTTGAGAGCGCATCAATGTGTGCGAGTGAACGGCGATCGCGACGTGCTTCGCGGGTCGAAACGTGAGGGTCAGTCACCACCGCCGGCGCGCACGAAAAATGACTCGGCTCTCGTCGCCCTTGGTGCGATCATCAATCCGCTGAGGGCCTGCCATCGCGTGAGGGAGATGTGATGAGCGCTGCCGGATCGTCGGGTCCCGAGGTCCGCGTCACGACCGGGAGGTTGCGCGGGCGGATGGAGGACGGCGTCGCCGTTTTCCGCGGCGTGCCTTTCGCCCAACCGCCGGTGGGCAGCATGAGGCTGGCCGCGCCCGTACCCGCGGAGCCGTGGGACGGGGTGCGCGAGGCCGCCGAGTTCGGTCCGCCCCCGCCGCAGTCCACGATGATGGGCCTGGCCACCCAGATCGGTGAAGAGGCGGGCGCGAACTGGCTGACCGCCAACGTCTGGTCGCCTGACCTGGGCGCCGCCGACCTGCCGGTGATGGTGTGGATCCACGGCGGCGGCTACATGTACGGGTGGTCCGGCGAGCCGACCTTCGACGGCGGCCTGCTCACCCGGCACGGCGTCGTCGTGGTGACCTTCAACTACCGGGTGGCCGCCGAGGGCTTCGGACACTTCGAGGGGGCGCCGGCCAACCGTGGGCTGCTGGACCAGGTGGCCGCGTTGAGCTGGGTCCGGGACAACATCGCCGCCTTCGGCGGGGATCCGGGCCGGGTCACCGTCTTCGGCGAGTCCGCCGGCGCCGGCAGTATCGCCGCCCTGATGGCGATGCCCCGCGCGGTCGGGTTGTTTCGCAGGGCGATCGCGCAGAGCGTGCCCGCACCGTTCTTCACCACCGAGCTGGCCTCCGACATCGCCCGCACGGTCGCCGGCGAGCTGGGGCTGCCCCCGGTCGCGGGCGAGCTGGCCCGCCTGGCGCCACAGCGGCTGATCGACGCCGGTGACGCGGTGGCCGCGAAGATGAACGGGATGCCGCACTGGGGCCGGGCCGCGTCTGCCGGGACCCTGTTCGGCCCGGTCGTGGACGGAGCGGTGCTGCCCTCGGTGCCGTGGCGGGCGCTGGCGGGCGGGGCCGCGACCGACGTGGAACTGATCGTCGGCCACACCCGCGACGAGTACCGGCTGTTCACCTTCTTGAACGGCGACACCGGCCAGATCACCGCAGAGCGGGCCGCCACCGCACTGCGGATGTTCGCCCCCGACCCGGCCGCCTACCGCGCCGCCCATCCCGGCGCCGACGCCGAGCGGCTGTACGAGCTGGTGTACTCCGACTGGCTGTTCCGGATGCCCTCCCTGCACCTGGCCCAGGCGCACCACGCGGGCGGCGGCCGGGTCCACCTGTACGAGCTGAGCTGGACAGCTCCCGGCATGGAGGACGTGCTGGGCGCCTGCCACGGGCTCGACGTGCCACTGACCTTCGGCAACCTGACGGCGGGGGCGCACGGGATGTGGTTCGGGCCGGAGCCGCCCGCGCAGGCGACCGAGTTGTCCTCCCGCATTCGTACCGCGTGGGCCGCCTTCGCCGCGACCGGCGACCCGGGGTGGCCGGCGTACGAGCCGGAGGGCCGGAGCACCTGGATCCTGGACGCCACCCCGCGAGTGGCGGCCTATCCCGAGGACACGTCGCGCAGGCTGTGGTCGGGACACACCTTCGATCCGCTTCCGCTGGGCGCCCGATGAGTGCTCACCACGTTGGATGAGTGGCCGCCCGCGTCAGATCCCCTGCTCTCGCTTGACACACAGCTGACCGCCCGCCGGAGGCCGCTGACGTCCCGGACGCATGAACGCCCAGGTCCTCGGTCGAAATCATGTTGCGGCGGAAGACCGGGATGCGGAACGCTCCCGGCGTGAAGATGCACGACGACCAGCTGACGGTGTCGCCGGAGACGGTGCGCGCATTGGTGGACGAGCAGTTCCCCGAGTGGGGAAGCCTGCCCATCACGGTCATCGCCGCCCATGGGACGGTAAACGCCATCTTTCGCATCGGCGAGCGCTTCACGGCGCGGTTCCCTCTGCAACCCGGGCACGTCGACGCGACGCGCCGATGGCTCGAGTCCGAGGCGGAAGCGGCTCGTGAGCTGAGTGGTCGCACGCGGTTTCCCACGCCGGAGCCGGTCGTGCTGGGTGAACCGGGCGCGGGATACCCGCTGCCGTGGTCGGTGCAGACGTGGCTGCCGGGTGCCGTGGCCGCCGACGAGGATCCGGGCGAATCCATCGCATTCGCGCACGACCTGGCCGAGCTCATCGAAGAACTGCGTGCGATCGACACGCGTGGCCGCACCTTCGCCGGCAGCGGACGGGGAGGCGACCTTCACTCCCACGACGCGTGGATGGAGATCTGTTTCAAGCACAGCGAGCAGCTCCTGGATGTCCGCCGGCTCCGCCAGATGTGGCAGAACCTTCGAAGTCTGCCGCGCGAGACCGCCGACGTGATGACCCACGGTGATCTCATCCCCGGCAACGTGCTCGTGTCCGCGGGCCGGCTGGCCGGGATTCTCGACGTCGGCGGTTTCGGAGCGGCCGACCCGGCTCTCGATCTCGTGAGTGCCTGGCACCTGCTCGAGGCCGGGCCGCGGCAGGAGCTCCGCCGGGACCTCGAGTGCGGCGACCTCGAATGGGAGCGAGGCAAGGCGTGGGCCTTCGAGCAGGCGATGGGGCTGGTCTGGTACTACCTCGAAACCAACCCGGCCATGAGCCGTATGGGCCGGCGCACCCTGGAACGCATCGTGGTGGACGCGTCGTAGCGGGAACGCGCCTCAGCGATCGGCGAAGGCCGCCAGCAACGTCCGCAGCGACGCGGCCAGTTCGGTGCGCTGCCGCTCCGGCACCCGGCTCAGCACGGCGGCCTGCTCCGCCAGGCCCGCGCCGACGGCCTCGTCGACCAGTTCCCTGCCTTTCGCGGTCAGCCGCGCCCGGAGCGCCCGGCGGTCGCCCGGGTCGGGCACCCGCTCGACCAGACCCGCCCGCTCCAGCTTGTCGAGCCGGCCGGTCATGCCGCCGCTGGTGAGCATCAGCGTCGCCGACAGCCGACTGGGCGACAGCGTGTACGGCTCGCCGGAACGACGCAGCGCCGCGAGTACGTCGAACTCCCCCCGGCCGATGCCGAAACGGGCATACGACTCCTCCACCCGGTCTCCCATCTGACGGGCGATCCGGTAGATCCGGCCGAACACCTCCATCGGGAGCGTCTCCAGCTCGGGGCGCTCGACGGCCCACTGCTGGACGATCGCGTCCACCTCGTCGGCATCGATCAGGTCTTCACCGCGCTGCTGCGCCATGCGCTCAGTGTGCCATGTCTCACAACCTCTCAAATACTTAGCATTAAGTATCTTGGCACTAAGTTAGTTAGTGGCTAACGATTTCGGGAGGAACCAGCATGGTCAGGCGGAACCCAGGCGAGCGCGCGCTGGTGACGGGCATGACGATCGACGCGCTCGGCTCGGGGATGTACGTGCCCTTCTCGCTGATCTTCTTTCAGCGGGTCACCGGCCTTCCGCTCACGGTGATCGGAGTCGTCCTGACCGTCGCCGGCCTCGCCGGCATGGCGCTGCTCCCGCTCGCCGGCGCCGCCGTCGACCGTTTCGGCGCCCGCCGCATGCAGCTGATCGGGTACGCGGTGCGCGGCCTGGGGTTCGTGGCGTACCCCTTCGCGACCTCGCTGCCGGCGTTCGCGGCCGTCGCCCTGTTCACCGCCGCCGGCGACCGCGCGTTCCCCGCCATCCAGCAGGCGCTCGTGGGCGAGATCTCCACCGGCACGGACCGCGACCGGCTCAACGCGCTGGGCCGCAGCCTGCGCAACGCCGGCCTCGGCGCAGGCGGCCTGCTCGCCGCACTCATCGTCGGGCTGGCCGGCGACACCGGGTTCGTCATCGCCGCCTGGCTCAACGCCGCGAGTTTCCTCGTCGCCGCGCTGATCGCGCGGCGACTGCCTCGCCGGTCTCCGGCCGCTGCCGTGACCGCCACCGACACCGCCGGCGGCTACCGTGCGATCCTCGCCGACCTGCCGTTCCTGAGCCTCACCGGAGCGAACTTCCTGATCGCGTTCGGCTACTCGGCCCTGTCCCTGTTGCTGCCCGCGTACGCCGTCACCGTGTTGCATGCCCCGGCCGCGACGACCGGCGGGCTGTTCGCCGTCAACACCGCACTCTGCGCGCTCGGCGGGGTGCCGATGTCCCGGTGGGCCCAGCGGATCGGCCGGCGCTCCCGGATCGCGGCCACCGGTGCCGCCGTCTTCGCGCTGTCGTTTCTCGGTTTCGCGCTCATCGGGATGATCCGTCCCGGCGGCGCCGCCGTACTGATCGTCGCGCTGATCGGCATGATGATCCTGTACACCACCGGGGAGCTGGTCCACAGTCCAGCCGCGAGCACGCTGGCGATCGAGGCCGCACCTGCCGACCTTCGCGGCCGATACCTGGCGTCGTACCAGTTGTCCTGGTCACTGTCCGCCGCCCTCGCCCCCTCGGTCTTCACCGCCCTGCTGGCCGTCGACGGATCGCTGCCCTGGCTGTTCCTGATCGGCTCGGCGCTGACCGGTGCCGCCATCCTGCTCCGCTTCGACCGCCGCCAGGTCACGGCTGACAGGACCGACACGGCCCTGTCCGGCGATGCGGCGCGTCCGCCGACGACGTCGAGCTCGAGGGACCTGCCGTCGAAGGCCGTGCTCACTTCACCGCAACCTTGATCATCTCCATGGTGGCCGGCGTACCTCCGACTTGGAGGGGGCGTGGCGGTGCCGACACGCAGGGCAAGGAGGTGTCATCAACCGGCAAGGGCCCGCATGGATCCCCACACAGACTGTCAAGTAGCGTGTAAGGACGATATCCGGCTCTATGGCGGCTCTCCATCGTGGAGATGCGACGTCGGGGGGGAACCAATGGCTGGCCGACGGCAGGGGCCGGTCATGCGCCAGAACTGGCGGTTCTGGCGCTCCATCCGTGCTCGTTACGCCCTCATCGTGGGTTCGCTGTTCCTGATCGTTCTCACGGTGGTGGGTGGCTTCGTCGACGGCTGGATCCGGAGCAAGATCGATGGGGACGTCTTCCGCGATACGCGTCATGCCACCTTCGCATGGGCCGATGCGATGCGGCCCGGCTATGTGCCGCCGACCGAGTCGATAGGTCACGTCGACTATGTCCAGCTCATCGACGACCAGGGGCGCGTGGTGGCGTCCAACGCGGCGGCGGCGGGCAAGCCCCCGCTGACCACGGTCCGTCCTCCCCCTGACGACCGGATCCTCAATCTCATCGAATACCCGTCGTGGGACGACAGGAGCCTCCTGGTCACGGCCATGCGGCTCAGCCCGCAAGCGTCCTCCATGGTGTGGAACGGCCGGCCCCACTACGTCTACGTCGGTGTCGAGGAACCCCCCGGCCTGGCCAACCACTATCTGGAGATCGGCATCGGTGCCGCGGTTCTCTTCGCCTCCGCCACCGCGGCCTGGGCCACCTGGGTGGTGGTGGGCCGGACCCTGCGCCCGGTGAAGGCGATCAGCGAGAGGATGCGCGTGGCCACGGCGAGCGACCTGAGCCTGCGGGTCCCGACGCCGCCCGGCGATGACGAGATCGCGCAGCTCGCGCACAATTCGAACCAGTACCTCGAACGGCTCGAGCAGGCGGTGACCGCTCAGCGGCGTTTCGCCTCCTCGGCCTCTCACGAGCTCAGGTCTCCGGTCGCCGCTCTGCACACCCAACTGGATGAGGCGCTGACCTACCCCCAGGAGGTGAATCCGCTCGAGACCATCCAGACGGCTCTGCGCACCACGGAACGCTTCCAGGCGATCATCGACGATCTGTTGGCTTACACCCGGGTCAAGGAGACCCGCGCATCCGCCACCGAGCCGTTCGACCTCTCAGTCCTTCTTCAGGAGGAGACGGCCGCCCTTCCCTTCGGCACGCCGATACGGATCGATGCGACGTGCCACCCCACCGTCCTCGGCACCCGGGTGCAACTGGCCGGCGTCCTGCGCAACCTTCTGACGAACGCGCAGCGGCACGCCACCTCTCGCGTCGATGTCACAGCGGAGTGCACCGGAGAGCAGGCCGTCGTGACCGTACAGGACGACGGCAGGGGCATCGCACCAGAGGATCGCGAACGGGTTTTCGAACCCTTTGTCCGCTTGGAGGAGGGGCGGCGCCTGGATCCCGGAGGTGGTGGGCTCGGCCTGGCCCTTTCCCTCGAGACGGTCAACGCTCACGGGGGGTCGCTCACGATCGAGGACTCTCCGAGGGGAGCACGGTTCGTGCTCCGTCTGCCGGTTGTGAACGCGGACCGAGAGTCGGCACTGCCGTAGCCTGGCCGCGGCAGGTGCTCCGTACGACAGCGCAGGTGACGGCTGCGGAGCACCCCTGGAACGACGTCACGCGCTGAGCGCGGATCAACCGATCGGTGGATCGACTCAACCGTCCGGTGGAGCGGCCGATTCAGCCGCGACCTCAGGAGATCGGGCGATGTGCGGCCTACCGGGCGATTGCGAGGCTGAAGCCCGTCTCCACAACAGGAAGGGCTCACCGTGAACGCCCGAATCGCACCTCCCGCCACGATCTCCGACGAAGCCCTGAACCACCCGCACAGCGTCGCGGCGTTCCGCGGGATGAAGCTCGCCGTCGGCGGCTACGCCGGCTTCAGCCTGCTCACCCTCGTGGCCGTCTACCTGCTGCGCCACAACCCCGCACTGGTGAACGACACGGCCTGGATCCGCGGCGGGATCGTCGCCGGCACCTCTGTGCTGATGCTCTCCTTCGTGACCGGCGCCGCCCGCGGCCGCCGCCGGGCCTACCTGCGGTTGCGAATCGCCTCGGCCCTCATGGTGGTGTCCATCGCGGCCCTCGTCGTACTCCCCGGGCTCCTGCCGGCGTGGATGAGGATCGAGCAGAGCGTCTGCGGACTGCTCCTCGCGGCCGTCGTCGTGATCGCCAACGGCAAGCACCTGCGCTCGATGTTCGCTACTGCGTAGAACGCGTCGATGCGGCTAGATTGTCCGGTTGGAAAGACCTACGGTGGAGGCCCCATGAGTCGTCTGGTACCGCCTCGGTCTGCGGTGGTGACGGCCATGCCGTACGTGCTGCTGGCGATCCTGGTCGTCGTCACGGTGGTCGGCAAACGCTCGGCGGGCCACTCCCTGTTCATCGATCTGGCCCTGTGCGCACTGGCCGCGGCATGGATGTTGTGGATCTTCACGCTGCACCCCGCCTGGCGGGAGCGCGTGCCGGTCATGGCGGTGTTCTTCACCGGGCTGACCGCGATCATGACGGTCCTGGTGATCCGGGACCCGTGGTTCGGGTTCTTCACCGCCGCCGGATACATCTACGCGTTCAGGGTCCTGATCTGGCCGTGGCTGCCCGTCGGCGTCGCCGCGGTGGCGATGGTGTCGGGGACGGCGCAGGCGTACGGCGTGGAGAAGACGACCGTCTTCGGCCTGATCACGTATGTCGCCGTCATGGCCGCGAACGTGATCCCCATGGTCGGCTTCGCCTGGTTCGCCCGCCGTAGCGCCCGGCAGAGCGACGAACGCGACCGCGCACTCGAGGAGACACGAGAGGCGAACCGCAGGCTGGAGGCGACTCTCGCGGAGAACGCGGCCCTGCACGAGCAACTACTGGCGCAGGCGAGAGAGGCCGGCGTGAACGACGAACGACAGCGAATGGCACGGGAGATCCACGACACCCTGGCCCAAGGACTCACCGGCATCATCACCCAACTCCACGCGGCCGAACACGCCGCCGACGACCCCGCGGCATGGCGCAGGCACATCGAAGCCGCGACCGCACTCGCCAAGGAAAGCCTGTCCGAAGCACGACGGTCAGTCCACGAGTTGCGCCCAGAGCCCCTGCGGACGGCGCGACTGGGCGAGGCCCTGGCGAACGTGGCCGAGCGCTGGTCCTCGCTGCACGATGTGCCCGTCCAGGTCACCACGACCGGTACGGCACGAGCCCTGCGCCCGGAAGCGGAAGTCGCACTCCTCAGAACAGCACAGGAAGCACTGACCAACGTGGCCAAACACGCACGCGCGACCCGAGTCGGCGTGACACTCTCCTACATGGAGCACCAGGTCGCCCTCGACGTACGCGACGACGGCCGCGGCTTCGACCCTGCCCGGATCCACGACGACGCCACCGACGATTCCCGCGAAGACCACGGAGGGTTCGGCCTGATCGCGATGCGCCAACGAATCGAAGGCCTGTCGGGAACCCTGCAGATCGAGTCCGAACCGGGCGCCGGCACCGGAATCTCCGCCTGCGTCCCCGCCGAACCGGTGCGGGTCCCCGCATGAGCCGCCCCACCGGCCCGATCAAACTGCTGGTCGCCGACGACCATCCCGTAGTCAGAGACGGCCTGAGCAGCATGTTCGCACGCGAGCCGGGGTTCGAAGTGATCGGCCAGGCCTCCGACGGAGCCGAAGCGGTCCGCCTCGCCGAGGCCCTCCGCCCAGACGTCATCCTCATGGATCTGCGCATGCCCGGCATGGACGGAGTGACCGCGATCAGGGAACTCTCCGCACGCGGGAGCAGTGCGCGTGTGCTGGTGCTGACCACCTATGACACCGACAGCCACGTGCTCCCCGCGATCGAAGCGGGCGCCACCGGCTACCTGCTCAAGGACGCCCCCCGCGACGACCTCCTCCGCGCGGTCCAGGCAACGGCCCGGGGCGAGGCGGTCCTCGCCCCGTCAGCCGCGGCCCTGCTCATGAACCGGCTTCGCTCCTCCACGCCCGGGCCGGCCACCGCCACCCCCGGGCCACTCAGCCAACGAGAACTCGAGGTCCTCCAGTTGGTGGCGGCCGGGTCCACCAACCGGGAAGCGGCGGCCAAACTGTTCATCACCGAGGCCACCATCAAGACCCACATGCTGAACATCTACAGCAAGCTGGGCGTGAGCGACCGCGCCGCCGCCGTCACCGAGGCGTTCAACCGCGGACTGCTCGTCCCACGAGCACCGAGGTGACCGGCACTGCCCGTGCCGGGACACCGGTCCGTCAGGGGCGGTCGTCCGCCATGGCGCCTTTCACGTGACCTTGCTCTTCGGGCTCGACCAGGTCTCGCACGCACCCGGCCTGCCCGAGCGGTATCCCTTCTCGATCCACTTCAGTCGCGTGGACTGACGGCCGTGATCGTGAGCGAACGGATCGTTGACGATGCCCATGAACAGGTAGCGGAACTGCTGCCACGGAGGCATCTCACGGCGCATCGCCTTCACGGCCACTCCGGCGAAGCACTCGGCCTGCAACTCGAGACGCCTGCTCGCCAGGTCCGCCGTCGCGCGCTTCCTGGCGGCGCCGACCTCCGCGGCCTTGTAATCCAGGATGTGCGTCGAGTACTGAACGTGATGACCGTACTCGTGGCTGATCGTCTTGGACACGAAGGCGGCTGCCAGGGGATGCCGCAGCAGGTCGTCGGGGATGAGCAGGTAATAGGTGGCGGTCCCGCCGCAGTAGGCCCCGGTGTCGTTCTTCTTGGGCAGCAGCCCGCAGATCGGGTCGCGCACACGGCGCTGGACGAACTTCCGTTTGGGCGGCTCGAAATACATGTTCTCCGCCTTGAACGAGCGGGCCCAGATCCGATCCAGGCAGCTCGAAACAGACTCCATGTACTTCTTCATCGACCGCCAACTACCGGACCTGAGCGCGGGGATCTTGCAACTCCCCTTCATCTGGGGTGCGGCATAGAGCGGGCTGTTGACCGCGGCGGGGCGGCCCCAGGGGATATCACGTAACTGCGCCGTCGCCGGCAACGAAGCGGAAGGTGAGGGGGAAGCCGAAGGGGACGGCGTGATCGCGGGGGCCGCGGCCGTCCGCGGAGCCGCGAGGGGGACCGACGAGGGCGCGGGATCGGCCGGCGAACACGCGGCCAGGAGGAGGACACAGACCAACAAGCGCCGGGAGAGGCGAAGCATTTGCGGATCTTATCGACCATCTCCCACAAAACGGGCAGCTGCGAAAGGCCCCGATCCGGTACGGATCGACCGTACGGACGACTCGAACCGACTCAACGGAGCGACCCGAGAAAGCGCGCCTGGAGCAGATCCAGACACCACGCCTCAGGCCGCCTCACGATGCCTCACTTCTAACCGGCCATGCCGAGGAGTACAGCCGCGGCGCCCACGCCCAGCGTGAGCGGATAAGCCCACCACCTGGGCGGGGGGCCGTCCCTCAGGACCCGCACCCCCAGTGGGACGAGCGCCACGCACAGGCCGATGGTGGCGACGATCGACATCGGGCCCGTGCCCTTGAGCACGCCGATCGGCAGCGCGCTCATCGACGCCAGCGCGACGGATCTGGCGATTCCCAGCACACCTGCCCGCCACGCCCCGACGGCGAGCACGATCCAGCCGAAGAAGATCGCGCCTGACAGTGAGTGGAACACGTGGAACGCGCCGTAGGAGTCGGCCATCACCTTCTGCGCCGCCTCGACCCCCTGGACGTCGACGACCTGGAAGGCCAGGTGGTTGATCCCGGCGTGGAAGGCGCGTGCGAACAGCCCGGACAGAACCAGCAGGCCACCCCACAGCGCCCACCTCGTCTGGGTCCCCCACACGCCCCTGACCAGCGCCATGACGGCCGGCCACAGCAGGACGTCGCCCGCGACGAAGGCGCTGTAGGAGGCGGTCATCCGGCCGGGGCTCCCGGCGAACGCGGCGAGTTGCCGGGGGAAGAAGCCATCGAAATCCGCACGGAGGAGCACGCCGCCAAGCATCAGAACCGGCCCGAGGACAAGCCCGGCGCCCTCGACCCAGCGGCCGGGGAACTCGAAAGAGGTCGTGGTCATGCCGTCGATCCAACCGACGCGACCTCCGCCGCGCATTGGCCCAGGGGCCCGGCCTTGGAGTAGACCTGGCACTACCTCGGCTCGGCCTGCAAGAAGGCGAGGACGGCCAAGACGCGACGATGGCCGTCGGCGGCGGGCGGGAGGTCGAGCTTGGCGAAGATGCTCGCGATGTGCTTGGCGACCGCCGCATCAGTGACGAAGAGAGCCCGAGCTATCGAGGCGTTGGACCGTCCCTCGGCGATCAGAGCGAGCACTTCCAGCTCTCTCGGGGTGAGACGCCGCAGCGGGTCGCGCCGTCCGCTGAGCAGTTGCCGCACCACCTCGGGGTCCACGACCGTGCCGCCCTCCGCGACCCGGACCAGCGCGTCGACGAACTCGCCCACGTCGCCGATCCGCTCCTTCAGCAGATAACCGATCCCGGCGCCACGGCCGGAGCCGAGCAGCTCGGCGGCGTAGGTCTGCTCGACGTACTGGCTCAGCACCAGCACGGCCAGATCCGGGTGGTCCACGCGCAGCACGAGCGCGGCACGCAGCCCTTCATCGGTGAAGCCAGGCGGCATCCGAACGTCGACCACGACGATGTCGGGCCTGTGCTCCTCCACCGCGGCGACAAGGGAGGGGGCGTCACCGACCGAGGCGACGACCGTGTGCCCGAAGCGCTCCAGCAGGCCGGCGAGGCCCTCGCGCAGGAGGACGGAGTCTTCGGCGATCGCTACACGCACGGGATCTCCACTCGCATCGTCGTCGGGCCGCCTGCCGGACTGGACAGGGCCATCCTCCCGTCGACCACGGAGACCCTGTCGGCCAGCCCCGTCAGGCCGGTCCCGCCCGCGGGATCCGCGCCGCCCACCCCGTCGTCGCGGATCTCCATGATCAGCATGTCGTCGACCAGACGGCCGTGCACCTGAGCACGGCTCGCCTGGCTGTGCTTGGCGATGTTCGACAGAGCCTCCGACACGACGTAATAGGCGGTGATCTCCACGGCCTCGGGCAACCGCCGCGGCAGAGCGAGGTCCACGTCCACCGGAACAGGGGAGCGCCCGGCCGTGTCGCGGGCGGCGGCGGCGAGGCCGCGGTCGGTGAGTATCTGCGGATGCACACCGCGGATCAGCTCCCGCAGCTCGGCCAGAGCTCGTTTGGCCTCCTCATGGGCCTGCGCGACCTGCTCCGCGACCGGTCCGTCCGGCGGCAGGTCGAGCCGGGCCAGCCCCAGCTTCATGCTCAGCGCGACAAGCCGCTGTTGGGCGCCGTCGTGCAGGTCGCGCTCAATCCTGCGGCGTTCCATCTCGAATGCGTCCACCAGGCGTGCCCGCGAACGAAGCACGTCGGCCAGTTCCGCCTCCCGTGGAGCGAGCAGCGCCCTGATCATGGCTTCACGTGCTCCCGCCCAGGCGGTGACGATGTAGGCGGCCACCGGGAGCAGAAGTAGCCCTGCGGCCGAGGCCGTCAGCGCGGCGGCGAGCGGCCATCCCGCCTCCACGGGCTGGAGGACCGGCGAAAGGATCAGCACGACGGGGCCCCCGACGCTGAAGCAGACCACCACCAGGTCGATCCACCAGAGCGCGAGGACCGAGACCAGCGTCAGGCTGATCTCCCGCCACCGCCCGGCGTTCACCCGGGTGACAGGCACGGAGTCGACCAGGCGCATCCGCCAGCGCTCGAACCCCGCCACCAGCGGCACGACCATCCCCGCGGCGGCGATCCCGATGACGGCCATGAGCGGGACGAACCCCAGAAGAGAGATCGACACCGCGGTGGCGGCGACGGTGACGCCCAGCAGGGCACTCGACAGCAGGTACGCCAGTGACCGCCACGGCCACCAGGACCGCAGGAAGGACAGCGGACGCAGGGTGAGGGCCTCCAGGGCGGTCCGGGTGCGCACCCGCCAGAAGCTACCCGCTTGCTTGAGCGCCCTGACCGTGCGGGCAGGCGGTCAGGCGACATTCGGCGTCGCGTCGCGCCGGGGACACCGGCCGCGCGCCCGCGATGCGCTCCCCCACGCGTTGAGCAGCCCCGCGAGGCGGTGGCTTCGCAGGGCTGCCGTCGTCCGTCGGCGCTACTCGCAGTGCTGGGTCTCCCACCTCGCGCCCCGGTAGCTGTAGCACATGTAGCAGTCACCCTTCCACATGCACGGCGGCGCCGGGCGGGCCGTGTCGATGGCAGGGGCGGTGCGCTGACCAGACGCGCAGACGCTCGGCTCGGATGCCTGCGCGGTGCCGGCGGCGGTTCCGGTGACGATGAGCGTGGACGCGGCCAGCGTGACGGCGAAGAGTAAACGCTTGAGCATCAGAGATCACTCCCTGAAGTGAGGACCGAACCCCCGATGGAGGGGGATGACGAGCGTCGGTTCCGAGTCTCGGGATACGCAGATGTGGCGCTGAACACTACTCAGACTAATCATGACATCAGACGAGATCTCCCCGTCCGAGGCAAAACATTATTTCCGGCTCATCACTCCATGAGTTTTATTATCCGCATTCACCAGAAAAAACGGCATCACGCCCCAGTCGGCCGCTGCGACCCTTCGAGCCGCCGATTCGCATCGACCGCGAAAGCCGGGACGGCGCTTCCCCCGGGTCGTCAATACGGCGCCACCGGCGCAGAAAATGACCGGCAAGGAAAGCGGCGACGTCGGCGGCGGACTCCGGTGAGAGCGCCGCTCAGGCAGTCGTGGAACGCCGAGCACCCCTGTTCACTGTTCTGAACGCAATCTCTCCCACACAAGGATCACAACCCACCGCAAGTCCGCGCGGGCGACAGGAAACACAAAGTCATGCCGCTCTACTGAATAACCGTGCCGTCGTCTCAATACCCGCCAACTTCCCTAGACGGGCCCGGAACTCAATGCCCACGATGGATGTAGATCCGCAATCGCCGCGTTCAGGCGATTCGGGGAGGAGGCATCATGCCCAAAAATCTGCTGTCGGCGTCGTTAGGCGCCGCAGTCCTCGGGGCTCTGGTGTTCGGACTCAGTCAGGCGCCGAATGGCTCCACCGGCCCGAATTCGATGAACACGACAACGCTCAGCATGGCGAACCACGCAAAGACGGCTGCGGCATCTCCAGCGCAGCCGCCCCGCCCTGACCGAGAGCGCCGGCACTACCGCGAGCGGTTCCGCGAGCACCGCGTCCACGAGCGGTTCAGAGAGGACCGGCGGTTCAGAGAGGGCCGTCGGGCTCCCGTCCGCGAACGCGAACGGTTCAGGGAGCACCGCGTCCGCGAGCGGTTCGGCATGGAGCGCGGCCGCGAGCGATTCCGCGAGGAGCGCGGCATGGAGCGCGGTCGCGAGCGGTTCCGCGAGGAGCGCGGCATGGAGCGCGGCCGCGAGCGGTTCCGCGAGGAGCGTCCCTTCCGCGAGCGGTTCGGCGAGGAGCGCGGCCGCGACCGGTTCGGGTTCATAGACGAGGACTAGGAGGCGGATGACCCCTGGCCCCCAAGGCCAGGTGTGGGCGGCCGTGCGCAGGACGAGTTCGTCGTGCGGCGGTCGCCCATCCGGCGTTCCGCCCCAGTCTCTTCCAGCCGACCGGCCTCGGAACACGCCGGGCGGACCAGGGCCCACCCCGTCCGGCCGAATATCACCGGAGGCGCTGTCCGTGCTCCCCGGAGAGAGCTACGGTGATCCGGTGTCGGACATTTCACCACGGGACGAACGGTTACGCCGGTACTGGGACCGGCAGGCCGACTCCTACGATCGGCAGATGGCGTTCGCCGAGCGCCGCTTGTTCGCCGACACCCGCCCCTGGCTGTGCGGGCAGGCGGTCGGCGACACGCTGGAGGTGGCCGTCGGCAGCGGCCTGAACCTCCCCCACTACCCCGACGACGTGCGACTGACCGGCGTGGAGTGGAGTGCCCCGATGCTGGCGACGGCCCGGCGTCGAGCCGGCGCCCTCGGCCGGGGGGTCGATCTGCGGCAGGGCGACGCCCGGGATCTGCCCTTCCCCGACGAGCACTTCGACACGGTCGTGTGCACGTTCGCGTTGTGCGGGATCCCCGACGAACACGCGGCTCTCGCCGAGATGGCACGAGTCCTGCGGCCCGGCGGACTGCTGCTCCTGGCCGACCACGTGGAATCGTCAGCCTGGCCGGTTCGCGTGCTGCAGGCGCTGGTGGACGCGTTCACCGTGCCGATGTCCGGGGAGCATTACCGCCGGCGGCCGATGCGCCAGGTGTCCGCGATGGGGTTCACCGTCGAGCAACACGGGCGCTTCAAGCTCGGCGTCATCGAGCGGCTCGCGGCCAGGAAACCCCCGAGCGGCGGCACCGGTCATCCGAAGTGACGTGGACGCCCCGCCGGGGGCGGCGGGGCAGTTTTCGACCGGGCTTCGATCCCGAGCGACCCGGATGACCGATGTGTCGGACCGGTCACTCGACCACCTTGTCCACGAAGGAGTGCAGATTGGCCCGGGTACGGGCGACCTTCTCCTCAAGGGTGAGGGACTCGTGGACGACTCCGGCCCCCGCGGTCTCCTTCTTCCCCCGCGTGTAGAGGGAGCAGGCGAGGTCGATGCACAGGTACTGCCCGACCGAGTTGCCCTGGCGGCCGGCCTCCCCGGTTCGGCGCGCGGTCATCAGCGCCACCCCGCCGCCGGTGTGCGTGCTCAGGCACAGTGAGCACATGCTGCGCGAGGTGAAGCCGCGGGACGCGCCCGACGTCACCCGGAGCGCGATTCCCACGAGGGGGCCGTCGCGTTCGGCGATCAGATAGGCGCGTCCGGGTGCACCCGGATCTCGCCATCCGAGGAAGTCGAGGTCTTCCCAGGGAAGGTCCGCGAGATCCTGGGGGAGATCGAGACGCTTGGCCTCTCCCTTGGAACAGTTGACGAATGATGTACGAATGTCCTGCTCTGTGACTGGTCTCATGGGCGTGAGGTTAGCTAACTTAAACCTATTAAGCAATCCATTAAAGTGTGTAGGCGAGCGGAGAAGGGTGACACATGGCACGGGCGGGGCTGACCGCGGAACGTCTGACCCAGGCGGCCGCGGACCTGGCCGACGAGATCGGCTTTCAGAACGTGACCGTCTCGGCGCTCGCGCGCGGATTCGGCGTCAAGCCCGCGGCTCTGTACTCCCACGTCAAGGACGCTCAGGACGTGAGGGTCCGGGTGGCGCTGCTGGCCCTCGCCGAGCTCGCCGACAGGGCCGCCGCCGCCCTGGCCGGTCGTGCGGGCAAGGACGCGCTGGTGGCCTTCGCGAACGTCTACCGGGACTACGCGAAGGAGCATCCCGGGAGGTACGCCGCGATGCAGATCGAGCTCGACCCGGAGACGTTGGCCGCCAGCGCGGCGGTCCGGCACTCGGAGCTGACCCGGGCGCTCCTGCGCGGTTATGAGCTGTCGGAGCCCGACCAGACGGACGCGATCCGGATGCTGCACGGCCTGTTCCACGGGTACGTGAACCTGGAGAAGGCGGGCGGGTTCCGCCACACCCCCCGCGAGGTCGACGCCTCGTGGTCCAGAACACTCGACGCCCTCGATAGCCTCCTCAGAAACTGGCCCCCAGCCTGATGACCCGGGGCAGGAGCCCCCGACGACCATGCCACCACGCCTCGCCCCCCTGCTGGAGCAATTCGACTTCGCCCGCAGACGTCTCACCAATCGGCTGGCGGGCCCGCTGATGGACAGCGGCAGCGGCACCGACGTCGGCGTCGAGCCCATGACCGACGACGAGTACTTCTGGGAGCCGGTGCCCGGCTGCTGGTCGGTCCGCCGACGTTCGTCCGGTCCGGGACCGGGCGCGACCCTGCTGACCGGAACCGGCGACTGGGGCCGCGACGCGGCGCCGGCCCCGCACCCCGAGCCGCCGCCGTTCACCACCATCGCCTGGCGGCTCAGCCATCTCAGCGAGCTCCTCGCCATGCGCGCCGACCACACCAACGGCAGCCACGCCATGACGCGGGAGGAGTATCCGGTGGCCGCGGACGCCGCCACCGCGGTCGCGGCCTTGGACGCGGGTGCCGAAGCGTGGCGGTCGGCCCTGCTCGCCGCCGACGACCGTGCTCTCGACACCGTGGGACACAGCACCTACCCCTACGGCAGCGACCCCGAGAACCCCTTCATCGACATCGTGTGGTGGGTCAACCAGGAACTGCTCCACCACGGAGCCGAGATCGCCCTGCTCCGCGATCTGTATCGGGCTCGCCACCGCTGACGCGGCTCCGCTCGGCCGCCGGGCGCCGAGGTGCCGCATCTCACCGGTTCGGCGAGCACGTCCCGCCCGGCGAGGTCGCTATCCCCAGACGGCTCGCGCCACCGCGGCGCCGACGAACGCCGCTCCGAGACCGGCGACCACGCTGGCGACGACGTTGGCGACGGCGAAGAACCGTGCTCCCGTCTCGACCAACCGCAGCGTCTCGTACGAGAACGTCGAATAGGTGGTCAGCGCTCCGCACAGCCCGGTGCCCACCAGCAGTTGCACAGAGGACGGGGCGGCGCCCGCGGCCACTGCGCCCGTCAGCACGCCGAGGATCAGGCAGCCGACGACGTTGACGGTGAAGGTCCCCCACGGGAAGACGGTGTCGTGCCTGACCTGGACGGCCCGGTCCGTGAGGTACCGCAAGGGTGCGCCCACCACCGCGCCGGCGATGACCAGCAGCCAGTTCACCGAGCGGCCGCCCTGATCGCATGACGGACGACCTCGACCTCGTCCAGGATCGCCAGCCCCTCACCGACCAGTTCGTCGAGTTGGGGCAGGAACGCACGGATCCGCTCGGCGGCGTCCACCATGACGATGCACAGCGGAAGATCCTCGCTCAGCGACAACAACCGCGCGGTGTGGATCCGTGAGGAGGCTCCGTATCCCTCCACCCCGCGGAACACGCTCACTCCGGCGAGACCCGCCTTGTGTGCGCGGTGCACGATCTCACTCGACAGCGGCTTGTGATGCCACAGGTCGCTTTCCCCGATGAAGATGGTCAGCCGCAGCGCCGTCCCGGTCAAAGCGGTCATCATGCCCTCCATCCGATCAGCAGGCGTGTCAGCCTGGCGGCCGCCCAGACTCCGGCCAAGGCGGTGACCAGCGTCAACATCAGATAGGCGAGCCCCGTGCCCGCGTGCCCGGAGTTCACCAGCCGCTGGATGTCGACGGCGTACGTGGAGAAGGTGGTGTAACCGCCCAGGATCCCGGTGCCGACGAACGGGCGCACCAGCCGGTGCGCCGTCCACAACTCCGTGATCGTCACCATGAAGACGCCGATGATCACGCAGCCGCTGAGATTGACCAGCAGCGTGGCCCAGGGAAACGCGCCGGTGAGGGCGGGCCACAACAGTGACGCCCCGTAGCGGGCGCACGCTCCGATGGCGCCGCCCACCGCGACCACGAAGACCACCGGCCCCTGACCCTGCCACAGGTCTCGCCGCCACAACGGGACCGCGAAGTCGACATCGGAGTCGATCGGCTCAGACTGGGGCGCTTCCATCCGCATACCTCCTACCCGTGTGCGCACGCAGGCGCGTTCGTCACCAGGTAGGGACCGTTGGCGGCGCGATTCGCCGCGGTTCGGGTACGGCGGGCCCCACCGCCGCGCGACCTCCGGAAGGGTGACCGCTCCCGGCCAGTCTATCGGGGGGTTCTCCTGGAGCCCCCGGGGGATCACTCTGGCGCGCGATCCTCCGGCCTCCGTCGAGCCTCCCGATCCGGCCGTCGTCCCGCACCGGCCCGGCCTACTTCTCGGCGGCCCTGCGGTAGACGCAGAGGTTCACGCCCGCGCCGCTGGTGACCGTGGAGACCAGTTCGAACGTGGACCGCGAACCGTCATCAGGGAAGATCGTCTTTCCGCCCCCGAGGATCACGGGCATGATCACGAGCCGGAGTTCGTCGACCAGGCCCTCGCTGAGGAGGGCGCGGCCGAGCGTGGGGCTTCCCATGACCACCAGGTCGCCGCCTTCGGTCTCGTGCAGCTTCCGGATGCGGGCGACGGCCTCGCCACCGGGGATGCGCGTGGTGTTCCACGTCAGGTCGCCGTCGCCCAGCGTCTCGGACACGACGTACTTCGGGATGGCGTTCATCTGGTCGGCGAACGGGTCGCCGGCCCGGCCGGGCCATGCCGCGGCCATCGTCTGCCACGTGCGGCGTCCGAACAGCAGCGCCTGGGCGTTCGTCATCGCGCCGTCGAAGGCGCCGCCCGCGATGTCCGGGTCGAAGAACGGGTGTGACCAGCCGCCGTGGGCGAAGCCGCCGTCGGTGTCCTCATTCGGTCCGCCGGGCGCCTGCACGACGCCGTCCAAGCTGATGAACTCGACGATCACGATGCGCATGGGACTCGCTCCTCCGGGTCGTGTCACTGGGTGGTGGTTGAACGCTACCAACCGACAAATTCATGCGTCAAGACAATTTTATTTTTCGGTGTGAGGATCTTCGGCGCGGCCGGCGAATACGCTGTCGAGCATGATGAGGCTGGAGCGACTCCGCACCGACCATGCGCCCGCCCTGCTGGTCTTCGAGCGGGAGAACCGGGAGTACTTCGCACGGTCGATACCGGATCGCGGGGACGCGTTCTTCGTGGAGTTCGCCGCCCGGCACCGCGCCCTGCTCGCCGAGCAGGCGATCGGGATCTGTCACTTTCACGTCATCGTGGACGACGAGGGAGACCTCATCGGCCGCGTCAATCTCGTGGACGTCAAGGACGGCGCCGCCGAACTCGGCTATCGGATCGGCGAGAGCGCCTCGGGCCGGGGCGTGGCGACGGCCGCGGTCGAGGAAGTGTGCCGCCTGGCCGCCGCCACCTACGGCCTCGCCTCACTCGTCGCGGTCACCACTGTCGACAACCACGCGTCCCAGGCCGTGCTCGAACGCAACGGGTTCACCGCTGTGGAGGACATCAACATCGAAGGGCGTCCGGGCGTGAGGTACCGGCGCCGGCTCGTCGACGCGCCTTGATCGCCCGCGCCGTCCGGCACGGTTCCACGTGCGCGCATGACCCCGCCGCGTACGACCGGCGGAGGCGTTCATCACCTCCGCCTCCGCGGAGTCCGGCGTCCGGGTGAGGGCGGCGACCTGGTCGAAGAGAGCAGCCAGGTCGTCGTCGATCGGCTGATCCGGCGCCGGCATCGCACCCCAGCTGTCCCACGGCAGGAGCTCCACGTTGAGCAAGGCGGCGGCGTCGCGCATCAGGTTGCCCGCGATCCACCAGTACCCGGCCTCGCCGATGACGCTCAGCCCGAAGACGCCGGGATCCAGTTCCCCGGCCCGGCACCGGGTCCAGGCTTCCCCGGCGGTCAGGAAACGATCGCGCGGGACGTCGGTGACGTCGAAGTCGATCGGGAACATGCCGCTCTGCCGCTGGTCGATCTGCGGATCGACGAGGATCCACCGCCCCCGCGCGTCGTTCCAGTACTCGCAGACCCAGTGGTCCTCGAACCTGCCGGCCACGAAGTAGCCGCCGAAACCGCACCGCGCCCGGGCGGGGACCCCCTGAGCCCGAAGCAGGGCGACCAGGAGCACCGTGAAGTGCCGGCAGTTGCCGGCGATCCGGGCATCCGGCTCTCGTGCGATCTCCAGCGGGCGATCGTCACGACCGGCGATGCGGTCCAGCAGCCGCTCCACCGGCCGAATGTGCACGCTGCCGCGGTCCTCGTCGGACAGTTCCACCCCGTAGGCCGGTGCGATGTGCTCGTGGACGATGAGACCGTGCCCGATGGAGGCCAGGCCGGCGACGTCGCGCGGGATCACCGCGTCGAAAAGCCGTTCGTGGCGGCCCGGGGAGGTCATCACCGACGGGCTGGTGTAGAAGGACGCGGACTGCCGGTGGAGCTGCATCGCTCACCTCGCGAATCGGGGGGCGTCGGGTGATCTGTCAGCTGCCGCCAAGCTTGCCAGAGTGGCCCGACACTTTCGGCGCGTCCTGTCTGCCCCGGCGCCTGGGGAGCCGCATGACGAATCGGGCGCCCCGTGCGCTGTCCTGGATGGTCAAGGTGCCCCCGTGCGCTTCGGCGATCTCCCGCGCGATCGCCAGCCCCAGCCCGGTCCCCCCCGCGTCCCGGTCGCGGGAGGCGTCCAGCCGGGTGAACCGGTCGAAGACGATCTCCCGATGTTCGGGGGCGACGCCCGCCCCGTCGTCGACGACCTCCAGGACGGCGTCCGTCCCGTCCGCCAGCACGGTGACGGTGATCTGCGAGGAGGCGTGGCGTTCGGCGTTGTCGAGCAGGTTGACCAGCACGCGGGTGATCCGCAGCCGGTCGCAGTCGATGACGACGCCCTGCCGCAGGTCCTTGACGATCATCATCCGGTAGGTTCGCCGGTCCAGTTCGGCGCTCACCAACTGGCCCAGGTCGGTCGGCTCGCGGCTGAGGGGCGCTCGCGCGTCCAGCCGGGCGAGGGTCAGCAGGTCGCTCACGATCGCCTGAAGCCGGTCCACCCCGGCGAGCACCGCCACGGTCATCTTCGGCCAGTCGGTCCCCTGCGGGTGCATGAGCGCCTCTTCCAGTTGCGCCCGCATGGCGGTGATGGGGCTGCGCAGGTCGTGTGAGGCGTCCGAGGTGAAGCGCCGCAGCTGCTGGTAGGCGCCTTCGAGACGGTCCAGAGTGTCGTTCACCGTCTCGGCCAGCCACTTGATCTCCTCGTACTTCCTGGGCACCGGGACCCGGCGGTCGAGGGCGGTGGCGGTGATCTCCGCCAGTTCCGCTCGGATGGCGTTCACCGGGGCCATGGCCTTGGTGAGATCACGGAAAGACCAGGCTGTCATCAGCGCCGTCACCAGCAGGGACACGCCGATCGCCAGAAGCAGCGCCGTGGTGCTCCCGTACCAGGGGACCACCCGGACCGCCACGTAGAGGAGCCAGACGCCTCCCGGCTGGTAGACCTTGTACGACGCGACGGTCATGCAGCCCTGCAGCCCCGCGGGAGGGCACAGGACCCGGGCGGCCCGCACGTTGCTGTTGGTCGAATGGAAGTCGGCCATCGGCGGCTTGCCGACGAGCTGGGGTGTCGCCGCGACCACCTGGCCGCGGCTGTTCACGACCTGGATCGCCTCGACCCTGCCCTGTGTCAGCACGGACGGGAGAGGGCCCTGCCGGATGAGGGGGACGACGCGGTTCCAGGCCGCGGTGGCCCGGGTCTGGGCGCCGTCGGCCTCCTTGTTTCCCGCGAACAGAAGGAAGAGCAGGCTGACCCCGATACAGAGCAGCACTGCCGCGACTCCGGTGGCCACTGTTCTCCGGGCCCTGAACGATGGCCGGTACCAGGCTGGCATCTGTCCCCCGAACGCGATTGCTCACCCCCTACTAGTCAAAGAAACCGCACATTTCAACAACAACGTCCCGAAATAGGGCAAAGCTTCGAGGGTGGGAGTGGCCCACCCCCTCCGTGAGGCACTCGATCCGTCACCACCCGTCCCCCGCCTCACACCGGCATTGACCTCGCCGGGCTTACCTGTCAGTCTTTACTTACAGGTGAAATCACGAGGCGACAGGATTGGGACTCTGACCAGTGAGGAGCTGTTGGCCCTGCTCGCCGCCGTCGGTCATCCGCAGCGGCTCCGGGTCATCGCCGGGCTGTCCGCCGGCCGGGTCCACGTCAGCGAACTGGCCCGGCGGCTCGGCATGTCCCGCCCCCTTCTCTACCTGCATCTGGAGCGGCTGGAGAAGGCCGGGCTGGTCACCGGAGACCTTGAGCTGTCACCGGACGGCAAGGCGATGAAGTATTTCGAGCTGGTGCCGTTCGACGTCCACCTGACGGTGGACGTGGTCCTTGCGGCGCTCCGCGCAGACGAAGAGGAAGGGCTCAAAGACGTGCAGGAGACCCCGAGTTGAAGAACATCATCGTTCCCGTCGCGGCGCTGTTCGCGGTGTTCACCGTCGTCGCCGTGGGCCTCATCTACTACTTCCGGTTTCTCCAGCACCGAGCGGACGCGGCCGTGATGGCGAGATACCAGGAGCTCGCCGAGCAGTCGGGCCAGAACCAGGAACGGCTGAACGCCCAGCTCGCCGAGCTGACCTCACGGCTCGCCGCCGTCGAGCAACTCCTGCGAAGCGTCGGATGACCGGGGCGCGGTCGCGCAGATCGGAGTCCTGAACCACCTGATGAAAGGCCGGGGCGGCGAGCGGCAACTCGCCACCCCGGAAACGGAAGTCGTGCGACCACGCCGAATCGGCGTGCCTTGAAGCGCACACACCTCCAAGGGAAAGGAGAGCAGCTCATGCTGCTCCGAGGCAAATCCCATCGAGGGCGGGCCGAGTCCGCCCAAGTCGTCCCCCGGCCACTCACGGTACGCATGGCGAGCTGGAGTGCCACCCATCCATGGCGGGCGATCGCCACCTGGTTCGTGTTCGTGGCGCTGTGCCTGGCAGCGGGCTCACTGGCCGGGACCAACAGCGCCACGAGCGCCGACTACCGGGTCGGCGAGGCCGGCCGCGCCGAGGCGATCGCGGCGGAGGGCCACCTGGCGCGCCCGCCGACGGAGCGTGTCCTCATCGAGTCCCCGTCCGGTCCCGTGGACGCCGTGGCGGCGGACCGGGCCGTCCAGGAGCTCACCCGCCGGATGCGCGCCCTTCCCGAGGTGGATCGGGTGGAACCCCCGGTCCGCTCCGAGAACGGCGAGATCGTCATGGTCTCGATCGTGATGAACGGCGAGGAACTGGCGGCCAAGCGGCACATCGGGCCGCTGATCGAGCAGACCGCGGCCGTGCAGGCGGCCAACCCGGGCCTGCGCGTCACGGAGACCGGCAGGCCGTCGATGAGCCAGGGCCTCGACGAGCAACGCTCCGACGACCTCCTCCTCTCCGAAATGATCACCTTCCCGGTGACGCTGGCGGTCCTGCTGCTCGTCTTCGGTTCCGTGCTGGCCGCCGGTGTGCCGCTGTTGCTGGCGGTCTCCTCGATCGCCGCCTCCATGGGACTGGCGATGGTCGCCTCGCACGCGCTGCCGGACGCGGGTGTGGGCAACAACGTGATCCTGCTGATCGGCATGGCGGTCGGCGTCGACTACTCGCTCTTCTACCTCAAGCGAGACAGGGAGGAGCGTGCGCGTGCGGGGGGCCGCGTCAGCCCGGCGGCCGCGGTGGAGATCGCCGCGGCCACCTCGGGACGGGCGATCGTGGTGTCCGGCCTCGCGGTGATCGTCTCGACGGCCTGCCTCTATCTGGCCGGTGACGTGATCTTCTCCTCCCTGGCCACCGGGACCGTGATCGCCGTCCTGGTGGCCATGGTCAGCTCGCTGACCGTTCTGCCGGCCGTGCTGGCCAAGGCCGGCGACCGGGTCGAGCGCCGCCGGGCCCGCCGTGCCGTACGCCCGGCTTCCGGACGCGCTGGACGTGCTGGATGGCGGGACGGCGAGCGGCAGGACGGCGGGCGGGTGTGGGCGGCGATCCTGCGGCCGGCCACGCGGCGCCCTGTCGTCACCCTGCTCGTGGCCACGGTGGCGATGCTGGCGCTGGCGCTGCCGGCCGTGACCTTGAAGCTGAACGTGCCGGGCACCGACACGTTCTCGCGGAAGATCCCGGCCGTGCGGACCTGGGACCGGCTGACCACCGCCTTCCCCCATCTGCAGGCGACGCATCTGATCGCGGTCCGGGCCGACCCGGCGCGCTCCGGCGAGGTCGTCACCGCGTTGCGGGACCTCGCGCGGCGTGTCCAGTCGGATCGGCGATTCGCCGCGGACCCGGTTCCGGAACCGAAGACCTCCTCCGACAGGCGGGTCAGCACGCTCGAGCTGGCGGTCCCGTTCCCGGCGGGTTCGCAGGAGGCGCGGCAGCCGCTCCAGCGCCTGCGGTCCGAACACCTCCCCGTCACGGTCGGCAGGGTCGCCGGAGCCGAGGCGGCCGTCAGCGGGGACGTCGCCAGGGACGTCGACTACGTCTCGCACCAGAACGAGAAGCTCCCCTGGGTGATCGGCTTCCTGCTGGTGGCGACGTTCGTCATGACGGTGGCGGCGTTCGGCTCCGTGGTGCTCGGCCTCGTCGGAGTGATCCTCAACCTGCTGTCGGCCGCGGCGGCCTTCGGCCTGCTCGTCGTGGTCTTCCAGCACACCTGGGCGGAGGGCCTGCTCGACTTCACCTCCACCGGATTCATCGGGTCCCGGGTGCCGTTGTTCCTGTTCGTCATCCTGTTCGGACTGTCGATGGACTATCAGGTGTTCGCGGTCAGCCGCATCAGGGAGGCCGCCCTGCGGGGCGTGCCGACGCGTGAGGCGGTGGTCGAAGGCATCGGCGGCTCCGCCAGGGTGATCACCAGCGCGGCGGTCGTCATGGTGTCGGTGTTCGCCGCCTTCGTGTTCCTGTCGCTGGTCGAGATGAAACAGATGGGCTTCGGCCTCGCCGTCGCGGTGCTGCTGGACGCCTTCGTCGTACGGACGATGATCCTGCCGTCGATCATGACGCTGCTCGGCGAGGCGAGTTGGTGGCCGTCACGCACGATGCGGCGGCGCCGAGCCGTACCCGGCCTGGCGGACGTCCGGCCGGTCGGCGCCGCGGATTGACGCTCGGCCGGAGGATCGGCGAGTCGCCGGGCGCCTGGTCACTGCGGCGTTCCCCGCCCTGTGACCAGGCGTTCGACGACCTCTCCGAGCGGGGCCCTGAGCCGGGTGACCACCTCGTGCGCGTGCCGGCCGTTCAGGGCGGCCCTCGCGGTCATGCGGTCCTCGGCCAACTCCGGCTCGTCTACCGCGAGCAGCCAGTCGGCCTGCCGTTCCAGCGCCCGCGACGTGCTCCAGAGCGCGTCGCGGGGCGACGGGGAGTACTCGATGAGGCCCGCGTAGCCCTCGGCGACGTCCTGCAACGCGAGCAACGCCTCCCCCGCGGCCGAGGTGTCGCCGAGGGCGAGTTGTTCCGCGAGTTGTTCCGCGAGCAGGAAGGCGGTATGGCAGAACCGTTCCAGAGTCTGCGTGCTCAGCCAGACCAGGCCGCGGTCGTACCGTGTGGTCCACAACCACCCGTCCGGCCGCGCGTCGGGCCGGGAGAGCTCGATGGATCGGCGCCGGGCCGCCAAGGCGTCGGCTTCCCTGCCGGCCACGATCATGATGTCGGCGTATCTGGACAATGCTCGCGCGAACGGGAGCCGTTGGTCGCGATCATCGGAGGTGCAGTGCCGCCGATAGTCCGCGATGGAGGACTCGGCCGACTCCCTGGCCGTCTCCATGTCGCCGGCCATGCCGTGAAGTTCGCTCAGCGTCAGGCGGACCTCCGCCGGACGCAACGGATACTTCGCGTCCGGCGCCGCCGCCAGTTCCTCGACCAGTTTCAGCGCCTGGGTGGCATCCTTGATCCCGCCCTTGATCAGAGCAGTCGCCTTGGGGGTCCACACATCCGGAGTCCGCGCCCACAAGGACTGGATCTGGGCACGATTGCGCAGGTAGTCCGCGAGGACCTCGATGACGTCGCGGTCACCCTTGTCGTTCCGGTGAAGCCTGCTCGCCGCACGGATCGCCCGGCCGGCCGCGCCCATCGCGATTTCGTAATGCCCGTCGAGAAGGAGCAGCGCGGCCTGCTCACCGTAGTGGTTGCTCTCGCGGGCGAGCTCGGTCCAACGCTTCTCGGAAAGACGCACGGGGGCATTCCTCCGTCACCGGTGGGCGGCACAGGAATATGTCTTATCGAATTAAACACGCATAAGGCATGCCAATGCCGGTCATTCCGCCGGGCCGACGTCCAGATGGGTCGTCCGAGGCGGCCCCGGGGTACGGCCCGCCGGAGGGTACTCGCAGTCGAGCTGGCTGACGTCCACGTCTCTGCTGCTGGTCCAGCTCTCGCCTTCCCGGGCGGTGTAGACGAACGTGCAGGCCCGGCCGTGCGAGTCGCTGAAGTTCGAGACGAAGATCTCGTCGTCGTTGGCGCACCCCGTCAAAACCAGTGCGGCCATCCCAAGTCCCGCAAATCGCACAATGGCGCTTCTGCCGGTCATGCTCGGATGTTAAGCCGCGAATGCGAAATGCCACCTTACATCGCGGTGAAGATCGGGGATCACCCTCCGGCTTCCTCGCGGCCCAGCCCTGAAAACGAGGGAAGTACGCTGGTCAGCGTGCCGGCCGCAGTCACCAACACGCTTGGAGAGTTCCTCCGGGCCCATCGCGCGCGCCTCGACCCGGCGGATGTCGGCCTGCCAGGGGGTGGCGACCGCCGAGTCGCCGGACTGCGTCGCGAAGAGGTCGCCGTGCTCGCCGGAGTGAGCATCGACTACTACGCCCGGTTGGAACAGGGACGGGAGCGCAACCCGTCCGCGCAGGTCCTGGATGCGATCGGCCAGGCGCTCAGGCTCGACGCCGACGCCCGAGGCCACATCTTCCGGCTCGCCGGGCTGAACCCGAGCACGGGCCCGTACGCCTCACGAGACCTGGTCCATCCTGCCCTGCTGCAACTGCTCGAGTCGTTTCCCTCCTCCGCCGCATACGTGCTGAGCCCGGCGTTCGACGTGCTCGCCGTCAACTCCGTCGCCGCCGCGCTGCTGTCCCCCTTCTCCAGCATGACCAACATGGTCAGGGTGCTGTTCCGGCATCCGCAGGCGCGGGCCGTGTTCGTCGAGTGGCCCACGCTCGTGGAACAGGTCGTCCACGCCCTGCGCCTCAACGCGGGCCACTACCCGGACGATCCGCGGATCCGGGCGGTCGTCGGCGAGTTCCTGGAGACCTCGCCCGAGTTCCGGGACCTGTGGCGCGACCAGACCGTGGGCGGACTCACCCGCATGTTCAAGGTCTTCGTCCACCCGGTGGCGGGCCGGATCGAGCTGACGTACCAGACCTTCGACGTCCGCGACGCTCCCGGTCAGCAGTTGCTCGTCGGCACGCCGGAGCCCGGCAGCCGCAGCGCCGAGGCCCTCGCCCACCTGGGTTCCCCGCACTCCACGACCTGACCGGCCTTCCGGCCCTCAGACCTCGTTGTTCCACATCCGGAACACGGTGCACTCACCTTCGTCGCCGAGGGTGACGACCCAGAGGTTGTCGAAGGTCCCGAGCTTCGCATAGACGCCGGTTCCCTTGATGGCGAACGTGTCACCGTTGACGACCAGCAGGGACCAGTCGAAGGTCCACCCTCCCTCCTGCCACGGCGCTCGGGCCCGCCAGCCGTCGATGATCTCCTGGCGGCCGATCCACGCCGTCTCGTACGGCCATTCGTACGATTCGGCGTCCTCGGCGAACAGGGCCTTGATGTCTTCGGGATCCCCGGTGGTCCACGCCTTCACGTAGCCGTCGACCCAGTGCTCGACCTGTTGTTCGGTGATGACCTTCGCCATGATCGTCGCCCTCCATGAGGTCTGGACTCTGATCGTGCGGCCCGGCCATGTGGGAATGGAAGGCCGTGTCTTCCTGGGGGCGCCACACCCAGGAAGACACGGCCTTCTCCGTTCGCGACAGCACCCGCACGCTGGGTCCCGCGGCGCACCTGCCGCGAGTCCGGCGTCTTCCAGGAGTTCTCATGCACAGCCCGTCCACCGCTCCCAGCAAGATCGTTCTCATCACCGGAGCCTCCAGCGGCATCGGTGAGGCGACGGCCCGCCGGCTGGCCGCGGACGGCCACCACGTCGTCCTCGGAGCGCGGCGCGTGGACCGGCTCGCGGCGCTCGCCGACGAGATCCGCGCCTCAGGCGGCCGAGCCGATCATCGGGAGCTCGACGTGACGGACCTCGGCAGCATGCGCGCCTTCGCGGAGTCCGCCCATGACCGGCTCGGCCGCATCGACGTGCTCGTCAACAACGCGGGCGTGATGCCGCTGTCGAGGGTCGACGCGCTGCGCGTCGAGGAGTGGAACCAGATGATCGACGTGAACCTGCGCGGCGCCCTGCACGGCATCGCCGCCGTTCTGCCGTACATGCGGTCACGAGGCGCCGGTCACATCGTGAACGTCGCCTCCACCTCGGCGCACCGGGTCGACCCCACGGCGGCCGTCTACTGCGCCACGAAGTACGCCGTCTGGGCGCTGTCCGAGGGATTGCGCCAGGAGAGCCGGGACGTGCGCGTGACCGTCGTGAGCCCGGGCTTCACCCGGTCGGAGCTCACCGACCGCGGCGGCGACCCGGAGGCACAGGCCGCCGCGCGGGCCGCGGCGGAACAGCTCGCCATCCCCGCATCCGCCGTCGCGGACGCCATCGGCTACGCCCTGGCCCAGCCGGACGACGTCGACGTCAACGAAATCGTCGTCCGTCCCACCGTCCAAGGCTGATCGCGTTCCCCGGTCCGGATGTCGATCTGTGCCCACGGTGTCAGGGCTCGGGCCTCATACATCGCGAGCAGTCGCGTCACGTACGCGGGCATCGCCGCGAGATCGGCCGGCTGCCTGTCATTGAGCCAGGTCCACGCCTCGGGGTCCTTGCCGGCCTCCAGCAGTCCCTGGGCGTGCTCGACGGCCCGTCCTCACTGCGGCGAGCCAAGGAGGTATCTCTGCAAGGTGGGTCCCAGCCAGGCGGCGATCTCTTCGCGCGTCATCTCGACGACGGGTGGCAGGCGCAGGACGTAGCGGCACAGCGCCACGCCGAGCATCTGAGTGGCGACGAGACCGGCTCGCCGAGCGGCGGTCGCCGGGTCGCCCGACAGGGTGGCGGCCATGGGACCGAGTTGCCCCGCGAAGATCGCCCGCATCCGTCCCGCGACTTCCTCGTTGGTGACGGCGGTACGCAGGAGCACCATGAGCGCCTCGTCCGCCTCCCAGCGTTCCACGAAGTGGGCCGCCAGCGTCGCTCCGATCCGGTCACCGGGGACACCTTCCAGGTCGGGGAGCTGAAGGTCGAAGTCGGCCGCGGCGGCGAACAGTTTCTCCTTGTTGCCGAAATAGCGCATCACCATGGCGGGGTCGATGGCGGCGTCGGCGGCGACGGCCCGGATGGTCGTGCGGTCATAGCCGTCGGCGGCGAAGCGCTCGCGGGCCGCGGCGAGGATCGACGCCTTGGTGTCCTCGGAGGATCTCCTCATGCCAACGAGCGTAGGCCAACAACTGTTGACACGGCTATGCGAGAGGCGCATAGTTATGCCAACAGTTGTTGACCAACAAGCGTTGACCTTCGGAGGTCGCACATGCTTCCCACCACCACAGATGTGCTGATCATCGGCGCCGGCCCCACCGGGCTCACCGCGGCGATCGGACTCGCGCGACAGGGTCGCCACGTCACCGTGGTCGACGCTCAGCCCACAGGCGCCACCACCACCCGGGCCGCCGTCGTGCACGCGCGCACCCTGGAGTTGCTGGAGCCGTACAACGTGGCCGGCAGGCTCGTCGCCCGAGGCATCCACGCATCCCGCTTCACCATCCGCGACCGTGACAAGGTGCTACTGCCGGTTTCCTTCGACGGCCTGCCGACCGCCTACCCGTACACGCTGATGATCTCCCAGGAGGTCACCGAGTCGGTGCTGCTGGAGCGACTGACCGAGCTCGGCGGCCAGGTGCTCCGCCCGTACACCGTGACCGGGCTCACGCAGGACGGTGCGGGAGTGACCGTGAGGTTCGCGACCGGTGAGACCGTACTCGCGTCCTACGTGGTCGGCGCCGACGGGATGCACAGCACCGTGCGCGAACAGGCCGGCATCGGCTTCACCGGCGGCGCCTACGACGAGTCGTTCAGCCTCGCCGACGTGCGCCTTTCTGATGGACTCCCGAACGACGAGGTGATCCTCTACTTCTCTCCCGCCGGGTTGGTCGTCGTCGCGCCGCTTCCCGGCGGCGTCCACAGAATCGTGGCGACCGTGGCCGATGCGCCGAAGGTGCCCGGCGTCGAGTTCGTCCAGCGCCTCCTCGACGCCCGCGGCCCGAAGGCGACGCGGGCGATCGTCCACGAGGTGGTGTGGGGGTCGAGGTTCCACGTCCAGCACCGGGTCGCCGACGCCTACCGAGCGGGGCGGATTCTGCTCGCCGGAGACGCAGCCCACGTGCACAGCCCGGCCGGCGGGCAGGGCATGAACGCCGGGATCTCAGACGGAGTCGCACTCGCGCAGTCCCTGGACGCCGTCCTCGGCGGGCAATCCCCCGATTCCCTCGACGCCTACGGCGCCACCCGCAGACCCGCGGCCCAGCAGATCGTGTCCCTCGCCGACCGGCTCACCCGCCTCGCCACCGTCGACAGGCGTGTCCGGCCGTTCCGGAACGTCATCCTCCGCCTACTCGCCACGATCCCGGCCTTCCGGCACAGGCTCGCATGGCGGTTGTCCGGTCTCGTGTACCGGTGAACGAGGGGGGCGTCCGGGTCATCCCGCCGACGACGTGGCCGGGGTCTGGGCCAGGAGCTCCTTCACCCGCGGGACGACCTCCTCGCCGTACAGCCGGATCGTGTTCATGAGCTTCTCGTGCGCGAGGGTCCCCGAGCTGTACTTGAACTCGAAGCGGTCGACGCCGAGCGCGCGCACGGTCTTCGCGATCTTCGCGGCCACGGTCTCCGGCGCTCCCACGTACAGCGCCCCCTCGTCGGCCTCCGCCTCGAAGCGGTCGCGGGTCGTGGGACCCCAGCCCCGCTCGCGGCCGATGCGGTCGTGCATGGCCCGGTAGTGCGGCCAGAGCTCCTCGCGCGCCTGCTTGTCGGTCTCGGCGAGGTAACCCGGCGAGTGCACGCCGACCGGCAGCTTCGGAACCTCGAGCTGGGCGAGCGCGCGGTGGTACAGGTCGACGTACGGCGCGAACCGCTCCGGCTGACCGCCGATGATCGCGAGCATGAGCGGCATCGCATAACTCGCCGCCCGCACGACCGACTGGGGGCTTCCGCCGACGCCGACCCAGGTGCGCAGCCGGCCGGACTCCGTCTTGGGGTAGACGTGCTGGTCCTTCAGCCCGGGGCGGAGCTTGCCCTGCCAGGTGACCGGCCCCTCCGGAAGCAGGTGGAACAGCAGGTCGAGCTTCTCCTCGAACAGCTCCTCGTACTGCGCGAGGTCGTAGCCGAACAGCGGGAACGACTCCGTGAACGAGCCGCGGCCCAGGATGATCTCCGCCCGGCCGCTGGACACCGCGTCCAGCGTGGCGAACTTCTCGAACACGCGCACCGGGTCGTCGGAGCTGAGCACGGTCACCGCCGTGCCGAGACGGATGTGCTCGGTACGGCCGGCGATCGTCGCCAGCACGATCTCCGGCGCCGAGATGGCGAAGTCGTCGCGGTGGTGCTCCCCGAGGCCGATCGCGTCGATCCCCAGGCTGTCGGCGAGCACGGCCTCCTCCACGACGTTGCGGATCACCTGCGCGTACGACAGCCGGTTTCCGTCCGCGTCCACGGTGACGTCCCCGAACGTGTCGATACCGAACTCAAGTGGTGCGGACATCCTTCGCCTCTTTCTCGACTGCCCAAAGCTGTAGACGCCAACGACCTCGGCATGGCGGGAATTCCGATACGCCGCCCCTTGTGACATGCGCGACGAGGCGAGGCCGCCAGGCATCATGATCGGGCTGCGCCGGCCGGTCTCCGGGCCAGGGGGAAGGCCTGCGGAGCGCTCTCCGCGCCCTCGCGCTCACGCGGCGCGAACCCGCACAGCCCCCGCCGTTCAGCCTTCGGCGTCCTGCGGATACCAGCGCAGCTCAACGGTGTTGCCGTCAGGGTCCAGCACGTAGATCGAGGTCGCGTTTCCGCGCGCACCGAACCGGCCGACGGGCCCCTCGATCACGGTGAAGACGCCCGAGTCGACGACCTCCTGCCAATCCAGTGGTTCCACGACCAGGCAGATGTGGTCGACGTTCGATTCGCCCCGGGGACGGCGCACCATGTCGATGATCGTCTCCGGGGTGACCCTCACGGAGGGGAACCCGACCTGGCCCGCCCGCCACTCGGCGACGCGTACGGGCTCCAGGCCGAGAACCCCGCAGTAGAACTCCAGCGCGCGCTCGACGTCCTCGACGTTGAGCACCAGATGGTCGAAAGCCTTCACTCGCATGACAGTTACCTCGATTCCAGGGCCAGAGTCTGGCCCAGCCAGTCGGTGTTCGGAGGGACCGGTGTGGTGCTCGCCGGGCCACGTCCAACGATGCTCCGGACGGCGAGGCCGACCAAGCCACGATGAGGCTACGATCGTTGACTCGGATTCAACGATGGAGAGTCGCCATGCTGGAGCGCCACGAACTCGAGACTTTCCTGACGCTCGCCGAGGAACTGCATTTCGGCCGTACGGCCGAGCGGCTGGGGGTGACGACCGGGCGGATCAGCCACGTCGTCAAGAAGCTGGAACGCCGCATCGGGGCGCCGCTGTTCGAACGCACCAGCCGCGTCGTCCAGGTCACTCCGATCGGCCGGCGACTGGCCGACGACCTGGCGCCGCTGGCGGCTCAGATGGACGAGGCGATCCGCAGGGCCGTCGAGGCCGGGCGAGGCGTCAGCGGACGGCTGCGCGTGGCGTTCCTCGGCGAGTGGACCGGGCCGGTGTTGCTCAGAGCCGTCGGCGTTTTCCGCGAGCGCCACCCCGACTGCGAGGTCGAGGTACACGAGGTGCAGTTGTCCAACTCGAGGGCGAGCCTGCTCGACGGCTCGATCGACCTCCTCATCGCGTCGTACCCCTTCGACGGCATGGCCTGTGGACCGGCCCTGCTGTCCGAGGGCCGGTCGCTGGCCGTGGCCGCCGATCACCCGCTCGCCCGCGAGACGTCGGTGTCCCTCGAGGTGCTCGCCGAGCACCCCGTGATCCAGTACCCCCAGGTCACCTCGGCGGAGTTCAAGCGCGACCGCACACCCGACCACACCCCGTCGGGCCGGCCCGTGCCGAAGGGCCCGGCGGGCAACACGTTCTCGGAGATGTTGTCGCTGGTCGCGATGGGCAGGGGCGTGCTCCCCGTGGGCGAGCACAGCCGCCGGTACTACCCACGGCCGGACATCGCCTACGTGCCGATTGACGACGCGCCCCCGATCGAACGGGGCCTGGTCTGGCTGGAGACCAACACCACGGCCCGGGTACGCGAGTTCGTGCGCGCCGCCACCGACGCCGAGCGCCGGGCTCATCGGGCCGGCGGGGCCGACGGCTGAGAGGACGGGGGCTGTGTGGACGGGGGCTGCGATCCGAAGGCCGACAGGAACCGGTCGCGGAAGTCGCTCATCTGCCAGACCGGAGCCCGCGGACCGGGCTTCAGGCCGTCCTGCCAGCCCCACCCGGAGATCCGGTCCAGTACGGCCGGGTCGTGGGCGACGATCGTGATCGGGACGTCCCGGTCGGCGCCGACCCCCGTGATGAGCGGGGCGGGCTGGTGGTCGCCGAGGAAGACGAGCACCAGATCGTCGTCGCCGTACTTCTCCACATAGGAGATGAGGCTGTTCAGCGAATACTCGATGGAACGGCCGTAGTCGGTGCGCACCTGCCTGAAGTCGCTCCACGCGGAGCCCTGCGACACTCCCGCCGAGGTCATGCCGTTGAAGGCCGAGCCGTCGCCGACATCGTCCCAGTCGACAAGACGGGGGATGGGCGTCCAGGGCGCGTGACTGGAGACCAGGGGGATCTCCGCCATCACCGGGGTGTGGCCCGGCGCCGCCCGTTCGGTGCGCTGGAAGTTCGACAGGGTGTACTGGTCGGGCATCGTGCCCCAGTTGAACCGCGGGCCTCGATACCCGAGGTCCGGGGCGGTGTAGATCTTGTCGTAGCCGAAGAACGCGCCCTCCGGCCAGGGCTCGGTGGAGCCCGGCATGACGGCGACCGTACGCCAGCCGGCCCGTTTGAAGGCGCCACTGAGGGTCAGGCGGTCGCTCTTGAGCAGGTTGTCGGAACGCTGCTGGTTGTCGATCCACAGACCGGACATCAGCGTGTCGTGGGCCAGCCAGCTGCCGCCTCCCGACGTCGGCGAGATGAGGAACGCGCTCCGCGAGCCGAATCCCGCCGCGCGCAGCCGGCTCGTCCCGGCGTCGAGCACCGCGCCGACCTGCGACGCGAAGTTCGGATCCTCGACCGCGTCACGCCCGTAGCTCTCGACGAAGGAGACGATGACGTCCTTGCCGCGCAGTGCGCTCAGCAGTTCGTCGGACGGTGTGTCGCGGAAGGCGTCGACGGAGGCCTCAGCGGCGAACGCCTCCTGATCGTGCAGGCTCGCGCCCACCTGGGTCAGCTTGTCGTCGGCGACGGCGGCGACCGGTAAGCCCGGGACGATCTGCACGCTGAGCACCGCGCAGACCACCCAGGTGATCCCGAGCGCGGCGACGGCGCCGGTCGCCGTGCTGTTGTGCCGGACCACCAGGCGGCTCAACCGCAGGACGGACAGCACCATGACGACGAGCACGGCGACGGCGAGGGCGCCCACGCCGATCACGGAGCCGATCGCGCCGGCCCGCCCGATCGACGCCGTGAGGAAGTCGACGGCGGCGGGGAAGAACGACCAGTCGAACACGGGGTTGAACGGCCGGTCGAGGACCGCGGAGAAGCCCAGGTCAGTGATCTTCCAAATGGCCAGCACCCCAAGGGCCGCCCCGGCGACCACCGCCACCACCCGTCTCGCCCTCGCCGGCAGAACGAGGATGAAGGCGACGGTGAGCAGCGCCTCGACCGGGATGCGCACGAACGCCCCGGGCGTGAGCCGGCCGACCTCGTCGGGGGCGATGAGGGCCAGCAGAACGAGCAGGCAGGCCAGGTAGGTCGTCACCCGGGCGACGACGGAGCGCAGGCGTCGGCGAGAGCCGGGGCCGTCACCCGCCGTGCCCTCCTCCGCCGTCAGGTCCTCCTCCGCCGTCGTCCGTCCCTGAGGCTGCGGCTGATGAAAGCGCGTGATGAGCGACAAGCCGAAAGTCCTTCCCCTGCGAAGCCGGTGGCGCCGCGACAGGCCGTCGACCGTGTCGGGGGCGCCACCTGTGTGTACGTCCGGCGGCCGCCGCCGGTTCAGCCGCGGTGCTCCCGCCGGCCACGTCCATGCCACGTGACCGACACCGGAGCCGGGGAGAACGGGGGCTGCGCCCGGCCGGGGGCCGCGGTTAGTCTCTTGAGGTCATGTCTGAGGAAGAGGTACTCCAGGACGCGCCGCATCGCCGGGTCGTGCGAGTCGGCGACACCGTCCGCAGGCCCAGACAACCGTGGACACCGGCCGTCCACGCCCTGCTCCGCCATCTGGAGGGCGTCGGGTTCCCCTACTCGCCACGCGTGCGCGGAATCGACGAACAGGACCGCGAGGTCCTGACCTACCTGGACGGCCGATCCGGGCCGCAGAGCTGGATCGAAGTTGCCGGTGACGCGGGCCTGGTGTCCTCCGCCCGTCTGCTTCGCGACTTTCACGACGCGGTGGCCGGCTTCCGTCCGCCCGATGAGCTCAGCTGGTTCACGGGCCAGACCCGGCCGGCCGACGGCGAACTGATCTGCCACGGGGACTTCGGCCCCTGGAACGTCGTCTGGCGGGACGGGCGTCCGGTCGGGCTCCTCGACTGGGACTACGCCAGGCCGGCGGACCGCCTGTACGACGTCGCCTACGCGCTGGAGTACTTCGCGCCCTTCCGCGACGACGACGAGTGCCTGCGCTGGATGGCCTACCCCCGGCCTCCCGACCGGCGCCGCCGGCTGGAACTGTTCGCCGGCGCCTACGGCCTGACCTCCCTGACCGGCCTGGTCGACGCCGTCATCGACGTCCAGCAGGACGGCATCGACCAGGTCCGCCGCCTGGCGGATGCGGGATACCAGCCGCAGGCGGGCTGGGTCGCCGGCGGCTACCTCGGCGAACTGGAGCGGAAGCTCGCCTGGAGCCGCGACAACCGGCACCTGTTCGAGTAGCCCTCCGCACCGGCACACGGCGTCGGGTGACCGGCCCGCCGGAAATGGTGATCACTGCAAACGTCCAGAACGTAAAAGAATCATCGAATCTTCGACCGCGAGTGTAAGCGTTAAGTAAACAGAGCATTACTTAGCGTGAGCATCGTGGATCGGGTCCTCCTGACCCCGACCATCACCCCGGCCACCCCGGACAGCGATGCGGACAGAAGGGAGACATCGTGAAAGTCGCCAAGAGGGTCGCGTCCGCACTGACCATCTGCGCCGCCACAGGTTGGCTCGCGGTCGCCGCTCCTCCGGCCCACGCGACCGCCCCTCCGGCGGGCGCACCCGCAATCCGGACCGTCACCTGCAGCTACCAGCTCACGAACCTGCGCACGGGCGGCTACCTCAACGTCCGGACCTCGCCCGCCTCCACCTCACGGGCGGTCGGCACGCTGAAGCCGTCCGACGGGACGTTCACCGGAAGCTGCACGTCCACGCGCGGCTGGTTCTCCGTCACCTCCTCCAACGGCCGCTCCGGCTGGGTCTCCGGCCACTACCTGCGCAGGACGGTGCACCGCGCCGCCGTCCCGACGATCCCGTCCCTGACGTGCAGCTACCAGGTCGCGAACGTCCGCCGGGCGAGCTATCTCAACGTGCGCACCGCCCCCGGCGTCACCGCGCGGCGGGTCGGCACGCTGAGGGTGTCCGACGGGCGGTTCTCCGGCGGGTGCTCCTCCAGCCGCGGCTGGGTCGCGGTCAAGTCGTCCAACGGCCGAACCGGCTGGGCCGCCGCGCACTACCTGCGCAAGACCAACCGGACCCCCCTCGCCGCCTCCGCGTCGCGCCCATGGGGGTGCACCTACCAGCTGACCCATGTCCAGCCGAACGGCGTCGTCACCGTCTACAACGGTCGCGGCACCGCCTACCAGCCGGTCGGCACGCTGCGGCTGTCCGACGGGCGGTTCGGCGGCGGCTGCACCGCCAACCAGGGCTGGGTCCCCGTCACGTCCTCCAACGGGCGGCCCGGATGGATCTCCGACTACTACCTCCAGCGCGTGACCGGCTAGCGCGCACCGGCCATCCCACGCCTGCCTACCCGGCGGAGGGCACCTGCTGACCGGCCCGCGCCCGCCAGGCGGATGCGGCCTGCTTCCGAGATCGCCGGCACTCGGAAGCAGGCCCACCACCAGGGGACACGCGAGACGTCCCGGGCCGCGGGGAATCGTCAGGGCGCCCCCGGGGCACCGGGGAGAACCAGATCCCAGGAGCTCTGCGCGGTGTAGGTGGCGAGCTTGTGCCTCAGGTCAGGTCCGAGCCGATCAGGGCCGGCAATAGGTCGTCCAGGGAGCGGATCACGGTGATCCCGTCCAGGGGGGTGGCCCCGGTGGCCGCCCTGTCGAGCCAGTACGAACGGAGCCCGGCCGTATGGGCGCCGACGGCGTCGATCTCGTACTTGTCGCCGACGTACGCCACCTGGTGCGCGGGCAGGCCGAGGGCCGCGCAACCCGCCAGGAAGATGCGGGCGTCCGGCTTGGCGGCGCCGTGTTCAAGGGCGCAGACGATCGCCTCGCCGAAATGGTCGAGCAGGCCGATCGCACGCAGTTTGCCCTGCTGGTGCGAGAGCGACGAGTTCGACACGATCCCCAGCCGGAATCGGGGCGCGAGTCTCCTGAGCACGGGGTCGGCGTCGGGGAAGGCGGCCCACACCTCGTCGCGCAGTCCCCGGTACCGCGCGAACCAGAGGTCCGCCTCGTCGTCGGAGATGCCGCCGAGGGGAACGCGGCCCACGTGCGACAGGAACCTCCTGGCCCGGGTGATCTGCTGTCCGGCGAAAGTGAGCTTCCCCTCGAGGAACCGGGCGTACTCCTCCTCCATGATCTCCCGCCAGATGGCCACCGCGTCGTCGGGCGAAGGGAAGAGCCCCAGGAGGCCCTCGGCCGTCAGGTGCCGCAGCACACCGGTCCGCTCCGACGACGAGTAGTCGAAGAGCGTGTCATCGATATCGAACAGAACCCCACGGATCGTCACATACCCACCATGCCATCACCCGCTCCGGACGCCGGACCCACGGTCAGGCGGAGACGGGACGGCCGAAGGTGACGGCGCCGAGGACGGCTTCCGGGGCGTTGGCGCCCAGCGCCGCGTCGGGACGGGCGCCGAGCGCGTCGTTCACGGTCGAGAACGCGACGCGCAGCGCCACGAACACCGTGATCGCGAAGATCTGCGTGTCGTCGAAACCGGCGTCGCGCAACTTCTGGACATCCCCCTCGCCGGTGGCGTTAGGGTCGCGGGCCACCTTCCGCGCCCACCCGGCCAGCGCCTGCTCGGCGATAGTCAGCGCGTCGTCATTTCCCCGGAGCACCCCGGCGGCCGTCTGCTCGCCGGCCGCGTCGGCGAGTCTGGTTCCGTACGCCAGCGAGCAGTACGAGTCGCCGAACGCCGAGGCGCACGCGGCGACGAGCACGGCCCGCTGGCGCTGGGTGATGCCTTGGTCCGCGAGGGAACTCCGCATCAGGTCGAAGAGCCCGTCGGCCGTGGCGGGCTGGTGGGCCCACAGCCGGGTGAGGTTCATCACGTAGCCGAGATCCGCGATGTCCTCGTCGTAGAGGCGCTGCGTGTCGGCGGTGGGATCGGGAGCCCGGAGAAAGCCAGTTGCGTCCATGGCCGTACGTTCCCCTCGGATCGAGACCCGTGCAACCATGTCAGACCCGCCGGACACCGACGGCTTCCAGATACTCGGCCTGTGCGACGACCGTGCCGTCGTCGGCCCGGTTGTACGCACGGGCGACCTCGGCGAGGTCGTCGGAGAAGCGCTCCAGGTCGCGGCCGGGAAGGGTGCCGGACAGCCGGGTGATGGGCCCGTAGTGCTGCCGGAACCACTCGGAGTAGTGCTCCGGCGAGTGGTAGCGGAACGCGTACTCCTGTGTGACGAGGCCGGTCCACTCCACGCGGTCGCCGAAGATCTCGGCCAGGTGATCCGGAGTGCCCCACAACGTCGCGGGCCGCACTCCGGCCGGTGGCGGCGCCCACTTGCCCACCGTCCTGAACAACTGGCCGATCATGCCGCTCGGCGTCCAACTGGCAAGTGCGATCTTCCCGCCCGGCGCCGTGACGCGTACCAGTTCGTCGGCGGCCCGGTGGTGATCCGGCGCGAACATGACCCCCACCGTGCTCAGCACCAGGTCGAACGACTCGTCAGGAAAGGGCAGCCGTTCGGCGTCGCCCTCGGTGAACGTCACCGGAAGGTGCTCGACCGCCGCCCGCTCCCGGCCCTGGGCCAGGAGGTTGACCGCGTAGTCGACGCCGGTGGCCTCGGCGAACCTGCGGGCCGCCGCGATCGCCGCGTTGCCCTGCCCGCAGGCCACGTCCAGCACCCGCTGCCCCGCGCGTACGTCCGCCGCCTCCACCAGGCGTTCCGCGATGATCTGCAGGGTGTTGCCGACCCGAGGGTAGTCCCCCGTCTCCCAGCCCGCCCGCTGGGTCTTCTTTATCGACTCGAAGTCGACGTCCGTGTCCGTCATACGTCCTCCTCAGGCGGCGCCGCCGACGGCGGCGCTCTCTCCGGCATTCGACCCCGAGCACGCGCGTCGCACATCCGTGCTCAGTACGGAAGTCCGATCCGTGGAATCAAGGAGGATTCGTCCGTACCGAGTGATACTCACTCCATGGGGCCAGATGTCTTCCCGGATCCGCTGCGCACGGCCGGAGTGACGCCGCGAGAGCTCGAGGTCTTCTGGCTCGTGGGGGACCGCCTGCAGAACAGGGAGATCGCCGACAAGCTGCGGGTGTCGGAACGGACCGTGGAGAGCCACGTGTCGTCCCTGCTTCGCAAGCTCGGCGGCGCCGACCGCCGCGCACTGGTCGACACGGCGGCCCGGCTTCAGGCTCGCTGGAGTCCCGGTGAGGTGTTGCCACGGCCCCTGTCGTCCTTCGTCGGGCGGGACAGGGAGACCGAGGACCTGTTCAGGCTCGTGAGCGACCATCGGCTGCTGACGCTGACCGGTCCGGCGGGGGCGGGCAAGACGCGGCTGGCGCTGCACGTGGCCCACTCGCTGAGCACGCTGCCGGCCGCGATCCTGGTCGACCTGGCGGCCGTGCCACCCGGTGACGCCGTGGAACGTGCCTTCGCGGACGCCCTCCACGTCTCCGACGACGAACGCCGTCTCCACGCCCTGCTCCGCGAGACGCTCTCCGAACGCCGGCACTGGCTGATCGTGGACAACTGCGAGCACGTGGCGGCCAACGCGGCGGCGTTGCTCGCCGACCTGCTCGCCACCACCCACCTCCGGGTGCTGGCCACCAGCCACGGCCCTCTGGGCCTGGCGGGCGAGGTCGTGTACGACACCCCGCCCCTGCAGGTGCCCGAGGAGTCGGACGATCCATCAGCAGTGCTGGACGCGGCTTCCGCGCGGTTGTTCGCCGATCGTGCGGCCGCGGTCTCCCCCGGCTTCCGCGTCACCCCGGAGAACGCCCGCCACGTCGCGATGATCTGCCGCCGGCTGGACGGCCTCCCGCTGGCCATCGAGCTCGCGGCCGCCCGGATCCGCTTCTTCTCGCCGGTCGAACTGCTGGCGCGCCTGCACGACCGATTCGCGCTGCTGACCGATGGGGCGCAGGGCATGCCGAACCGGCATCGCACGCTGGAGGAGGCCCTGAGGTGGAGCTACGAGCTCCTCGGCGACGACGAACGCCTGCTGTTCGAGCGATGCGCGGTGTTCCCCGGCGAGTTCGGCTACGACACCGCGGCGGAGATCCTCGCCTATCCCCCGTTGGACTCCACCGACCTCGTGAGACTCTTCCCGCGACTGCTGGACCGTTCCCTCATCTCCCGACGCCGCGGCGACCACGTCACCGAATACCGCCTGCTCGACAGCGTCCGTCAGTTCGCGCATCGTCGACTGGCGGAACGCGGGGCCGCCGACGCGGCGCACGAGCGGCACGCCCGCCACCATCTCGAACACGGCGTGGCCCTGCTGGCCGATCTGCGCGGGCGGGACCAGGTCGCCGCGTTGCGCTGGTTCGACCGGCACTGGGCGGACGTGCGCACCGGGATGAGGTGGGCCATCGACCAGGGGGACACGACATCCGCGTGGACGTTCCTCGCAGGCATCGGCACGGGATGGGAGATCCTGGGGGCGCGCGGCGAGTTGTTCGACTGGCTCGAAAGGCTGCTGGAGCATCCGCTGCCGCAGGGCGGCCTGGGCATCCATGCCGCGGTGACCTGCGCCATCCTGCTGGCCTACCAGGACACCGGCCGGGCCCGGGAGTTCGCCGACGACGCGTGCGAACGGGCCGAGCACGGAACCGAGCGGGACCAGTCTCTCGCGCTGCTCGCCCGCGGCTGGGCGAGGGTGCACAGCGAGTCCCGCACCGCCGCGATCGAGCCGCTGGAACAGGCGGCGTCACGTTTCGAACGGCTCGGCGACGGCTGGCATCGTGCTCTGGCGATGTCGTTCCTGGGGATGGCCACACCGGACATCGCCGCCGGCCTGGAACGGATGTCGGAGGCGGCCGCCCTGTTCGGCCGGCTGCACGACCGTGTCAAACGCGCCAACTGCCTCAACCAGATGGCCATCCGCGCGATCGAGAACGGGACCCGTCTCGACGACGCGGTGGGCTGGCTCGCCGAGGCCGGACGACTGGCCCGGTTGAGCGCCAACAATCACGAGCGGCTCCACACCGAGATCTTCCAGGCCTCTCTCGACCAGCGCCGAGGAGACCACGCGGCGGCGCGTGTCCGGTTCGACGGCCTCATCTCCGAGTTCCGCCGTATCGGCGACCGCCGCTGCACGGCCCGCTGCCTCATCGGTCTCGGCCGCGCCGCGGCGCACGACGGCGACCACGAGCGGGCGCGGCGTCATTTCACGGACGGGGTGGAGATCACCGTCGGCCTCGGCGACCACCGTTCCACCGTGAACGGCCTGCGCCTGCTCTCCGGCGCCGAACACGCGACCGGCGACTCCAGACGCGCGGCCGTCCTGCTCGGCGCCGCCGAACGCCTCGATCCCGGACACGACGGAGACACCGTGCTGCGGACGGCGCTGGGCGAACGGCTCGGATCCTCCGGGCTCGCCTCGGCCCTGTCAGAGGGACGTCACATGCCGCTCGCCGACCTGCTCATCCACTGACCACGCGGAGGACTCAGGCGAGCCGCTTGTAGAAGAAGCTGCAATCTTCGAGGACGCCGGCCGGGCTGGTCGCGTAGTCGGGGACGACACCGAACCGCGTCCAGCCGGCGGAGGCGTAGAGATGGTCCGCGGGGCTGCCGGTCACGGTGTCGAGGAGCAACAGTGTGGCTCCCGCCTGCGAGGCGGCCTGTTCGGCGGTGGCGAGGAGCGCTCGGGCGAGCCCCCGGCCGCGGGCGTCGCGGTGGACCATCAGCTTGACGACATCGGCGCGGTGCCGGCCGTTCGGCTTGCCCTCCAGGGCGAGGCTGACGGTCCCGGCGACGCCGTCGGGGCCGTGTGCCGCCCAGACGATGAGGCCGCCCTCGGCCACGGCGGGCCGCCGCGCCCGCCACCAGGCCACCGCCGCGTCCTGGTCGAACGGGAGCAGGAAGCCGAGGGAGGCTCCCCCCGCGACGACGTCCACGAGCAGGTCGGCCAGGCTCTTCACACTGCGGTCGAAGTCATCGGTGGACAGGCGGGTGATGGTGTGCAACGTGGCTTCCTCTCACGGCAGGACGATCATCAAGGCGTAACGGGCCGGATCGGGACCGGGGCAGCGGAAGCGCGACCGGTCCCACAGCCGGAACCGCAGGCAGTCCCCCGCCCGGATCTCGTGCACGACGTCGCCCACGGTGACCTCGAGCACGCCCTCCAGCATCCAGATGTGCTGCTCCAGACCCGGCACGGGCGGTTCGTCGTAGGAAATGTCCGCACCCGGCCGCAGCAGCCCCTCGACCAGCTCACCACGCAGTCCGGGGTGCGGCGGGGAGACCGAGCGGCGGGTGAACCCCGAGCTCTCGTCCCGCCACACCATCTGCTGACCGGCGCGCACCAGTCGCGGCGGCTCCTCCTCGACCTCGGCCAGCAACTGCGACATCGTCCGGCCGTACGCCGCGCACAACCTGTTGAGCAGGGTCGCGGTCGGGCTGATCTCCGTCCGCTCCAGCCGCGACAACGTCGAACGGCTCACGCCCGTCCGCCGCGCCAGCTCGTCCAGGGACCAGCCGCGCTCCTCCCGCAACCACGCGAGCCGGCCCGCCAGACGGACCTCCACCTGCGCGTCGTGCGGCGCGACTTCATCTCTCACATGAGAGACGCTATCTCATATATGAGACAGCAGCGGAAGCGTGCACGAAATGGAGCGACCCCCGGGAACCTGTCCATGTCCCGGGGGTCTGTCAGTGCCGCCACATCACGGCGCCGGCGGCGTTTAAGAGAGTGGATCAGTCCTCACGATGTGCGCTCTGCCATTGAGCTACCGCGGCATGGTTGGAGCCGCGCGCCGGACTCGAACCGGCATCTCAACAATCACAGTCCACTCCCGGTCGATCCGGCACTCGACGGCGATGCTGAATCTGGAGCGAGAGTCTGAGTCTGAACGGCTGCCTCTACCAGTTGGGCTACCCGGGCCCGCGTGCCCGGGAGAGGAATCGAACCTCCGCTGTCACCGTCGTTCAGGCTGAGCTTCATCTTCAGCTTGCGCTCCTTGCGCACCCATCCACGCAGGGATGGGGGTCTGTGGGGCTACCTCAGCAGGTAGCCGAACACGGCGTCACCGATCCTGCGGTCGACGACCTCCGTGCCGTTGGCCTCCTCACGGGCGTACTTCACCGCGTCCTGGAGCTTCTGCACCCTGCCCAGCAGCTCGTTGACACGCCGCTGCGGCAACGCGCCGGAAAAGGTGACCTTGGTCCAGTAACCGACGACGACGTCCTCGTTGTAGACCTGAACCTGGGCAGGGTGCTTGTCGGTCGCCTCGGCGAGCACGTGGTTGCGCGGAACCTTCTTCGTCCGCGTCGTCTTCACCGGCTCCGTGCGCCAGGTGTCGGTGTTCTCGTCGAGCGTCCACGTCTCGGACGGGTCCAGCGTGGGCAGCTTGCTTATGAACGTGTGCAGGTCGACCAACTGCTTCTCCAGGAACAGCAGGTAGGTGACCGGGACATCGGTCAGGAGAGTCTCGCCGTCCACCGTGACGCTGGCCTTCGCCGAGCAGTTCGCCCAGTCCTTCGTCGCCGTCACGTCGAACAACCGCGTCAGCGCGGCTCCCACGTCCCCGAGCACGTTGCCGGCCTGCACCTGCACCCTGGTCGACTCGGGCGGAAGCTGCTCGCCCTCGTCGTCGATCGGCTGGTACGACCGCGAGATGCCCGACAGCAGCGGGCTCTTCTGGATGGTGTGGTAGGCGTCGGTCACCTTGCGCTGGGCGTCGGCCTTGACGCCCTTTTCCACGGCGAGGATCTGGTTGAGCTTGGTCACGGGGGTTCCCTTCCGTCGGGACGCGGCGTGGCGACGTCGGCCGGCGGATCAATCGCGGCATTTCGAGCCGCCAGTACAGCCCACCAGCGGATCTTGCGTCAACACATATACGCCCGCGGAAAGCGGGCCGAACTCCACAGGCCCGCGGTTCGTCTAAACAGCGAAGGCCGTGGTGCGGCCACCTGTTCGCAGGCGGTCAAACATGCAGTTCATCGAAGTCACGGAACTCTGCGGAGTGCGATCCGCGGTCATCACGTTCCGGCGAGCCGGCAGCGCCCTCCGGTTCGTCGTCTATCCGATGGTCCATCTCGGCGAACCAGGCTTCTACGCCGAAGTGGAACAACGGCTGCACTCGCACGACTTGCTGGTCGTCGAAGGAGTGGCGCACTCGCCCGCGGGACGCGCCCTCTCCGCGGCCTACCGGCACCTGGAAGGCAGCAGCCGGTTGGCACTGGTCGTCCAGAGAATCGACCTGCACACCGTCGGGGTTCCGTTCATCAATCCCGACCTCACAGCCGAGGCCGTCAAGGACGGCTGGCGACGCATCTCCTTATTCCAAAGAGCCCTCGTACGGCTTCTCGTCCCCGTGTACGTCATCCAGATGCGGTTGTTCGGCACCCGCCGTGTCCTCGCCCGCCACCTCGCGGTGGAGGAACAGGGCGACGTCGACCCCGCTCTCAACGACTTCCCGGACGCGTTCGACGAACTGATGCTGCACTCGCGCGATCGGCTGCTCGTCAGCGCGATCCACGCCATCCACCAGGAGCGATGCATGGAACAGATCCTCGTCGGCGTGATCTACGGCGCGGAGCACATGCACGCCGTGGTCGACGCACTCTGGCGGCTCGGTTACCGGCCGTGCGACGCCGAATGGCTGACCGTTTTCGACATCGATCCACCCGTGTCGCTCAACGACTGACCAGCGCCGCCATGGCCGGCTGCCCCCGACGAGGTACGGTGCGGGAAGGAGGACGGACGGCATGACGGACAAGAAGATCACCACGATAGGCCGCTGTTACGCGTGCAAGCGCACCTTCGCCTTCGATCCGGGAACCGTCATGATGTTCTCGATCGACCCGGAAACGGGCCTAATTCCAGGAATGACCGTCTTCGGTGGGATGCGGGAGCCGACACCGGAAGCTCTCGCACGAGCGATCGACGTGCCGATCTGTCCCGATTGCGTGAGTAAGGCGAAGCAGTTCGTCGAAGCCGACGATCCGTCCGTCGGCTGGAAAAGGTGGCCGGCGGACGAATGACGAGCGGAACCGCGGCCACGGGCGGACGGATCTCTCCGCGGCCACGGGAACCGCGGCGTGGATTCACGCCGCGGCGGTGACCTCGTCTCGCGGCGTCAGCGAGGCGAGCCCCCGCCAGGCGAACGTGACACAGCCCAACAGGAGGAACACTCCCGACAGGACGCCGCTGACAAAGGGCACCCATGCGACGGCGGACGTCGCCGCCAGCACGAGACCGATGACGCCGAGCACGGTCAGAATGACGCCCGGGACGGCGATGCCCCACTGCTTCCAGACCGGCGCCAGCACGATGAAGTGCACACCCACGACGAACGCGATCCAGGCGACGTTGGTCTGCTCGGGCCGTCCCCAGGCACGGAGCACCGCGATGCCCCCGAAGAGCAGGACGGCCTCGGCGACGACGACCAGCCAGTAGCCCCTGCTGAACATGGGCGCCGCCGGCCCCGGGATCGCGATCGGTTCGGTACGACCGGTCTTCACCCGCCTGACGGCGAGGAACCACATGACGACGACGCCGATGAGACTGAGGACGGCCAGCCCGCGAAGGACGCCACCGATCACGGCGTTCAGCGGGTCGGCCGCGTTGATGAGCACGAACACCATCCCAAAGACGGCACCGATCAACATTCCGGTCATACGTTGCATGACGGGAACCTTATCGACGGCTTGATCAATAAGAAAAGCTCGGCGCCCACCTCTCCAGCAGACCCGGACGGCTCTCAAGCACGGTTCCCGCCTCCTCCATATGGGGAGGACAGGGGCGCCGTCACCGAGGCGCGCAGAGCTGAGTCGTCACGACCGGCGGGCCGACAGGGCGACCACCGCAAGCACCACGAGGACCGCGGCCAGCGCGACCGCCGTGTACCAGCCGTATGAGATGGAGACGCGGAAGCTCATTCCGAGTGCGCGCAGATCGTCGGCCGTCAACATCCCCGCGCTGGGATCCTTGGAGTGCAGGTCGTCCTGACGGATCCAGAACGCGGCCATCGACGCGGCAGCGACGCCGCCGGGCACGACCGCCCAGGCGGCGGACAGACGCCGGGTGAGCGCGTCGGTGACGGCGACGGCCATCGCGGCCACGGCCATGACCAGGGTGACGACTCCCCACTGTGTCGCAAGACCGGCGACATCGGCATTGTCGACGGGCACGGTGATCGACCCGAGCAGCTTGCCGACCCTCCCCCAGGGAAGGAACGTCGAGGCGCCCAGGAAGAGGGCCGCGACCGCGACCGCGTACGCCGTTGCCCGGCGGCCTACCCCGGCCTGCTCGCCGCCTGGCGCCGCCGGCCGCGCGACCGGCCGGGTGGGCGGCTCCTCGACCGGCCGAACGGGCTCAGGTGGAAGCAGCAGGGTGCCCGATGCCGAGGCCCGCGCACCTTCGATGAGCAACGTCTCCGGCGTCGACGAGGACGGCGTCCCGCCGAGCAGGCGGAGCAGGATCGCCCGTGCGGTGGGGCGCCGGGCGGGGTCCTTGGCCAGGCAGTCGGTCACGATGCCGTGCAGCGCCCCCACGAGTCGGCCGAGGTCGGGCTCGCCGGTCAGGATGCGGTGCATCACCGCGGGGATCGAGTCCTGCCCGAACGGCGTGGCGCCGTTGGCGGCGTAGGCGATGGTGCACGCCCAGGCGAAGACGTCGGCCGCCGGGCCGACCTCGCCCCCCTCGATCTGCTCGGGCGCCATGAACGCGGGCGTGCCGACGATCGCACTCGACAACGTGCCGGTCGCGTCCAGGGCGCGGGCGATGCCGAAGTCGATGACGCGTGGCCCGTCGGCGCCCATGATGACGTTGCTGGGCTTGAAGTCGCGGTGCACGATCCCCGCCTCGTGGATGGCGGCGAGCGCGGTCACCGTCGCTATCGCCAGCCTCTCCAGAGCGGGCCCCTGAGGCGCCCGGCCGGCCGCGATCACCTGGGAGAGCGCCGGACCGTCCACGAACTCGCTGACGATGTAGGGCCTGTCGCCTTCCACGTCCGCGTCCAGCACGCGTGCCGTGCAGAACGCCGCGACCTTTCCCGCGTGCGCCAGCTCCGCCGCGAACCGTGCGCGCGCCTTGGCGTCCCCGCTGAACCGGGCGTGCAGCAGCTTGACGGCGACAAACTCGCCGTTCTCCCCCACGCCCCGGTACACCAGGCCCTGGCCGCCCTCGCCGAGCAGACCGGCGATCCGGTACGCACCGATCTGGCGGGGATCATCCGTGCGAAGCGGCTGCGACCCTTGCAATTGAACCTCCACGCACGCGGAAACGGAGGTGACATTACCGGAGCCAGTGGTTCTTCCGACACGAAACGATCGTTAACGCGGACGGGATCCGGTCAATACGATCCCGCTCCGTAGGGCAGCCCGCCGGTGTGATCGCCGCTTCCTCCATCGGGGCCGGTCGAGGGGAGCCGTGCCGGCTTCCAGACCCACGAGCCGTCCGCGTCCAGCGGGATGACGTCAACGGTCTGGAGCCCTCGCCGTACCTCGAGGTCGCCCGCGGCCGAGCCGCCTCGCAGCGCCACGGCGACGTCCGGCATTCCCCGGAGGTTCCCCTCCTTGTACCGGGTCAGCGTGCGCGCCAACACGAACTGCCCCGCATCGGTCAGCGGGACCCTGCCGTTCGCTCGGGCGACCCGCCACGTGACCTCTCCGACGGCCACCCCGACGAGTGCGATCACCGCGCTCAACGGCTGCCGCTCGAAGGCGGCGAGCACCACGACGCCACAGGCGATCCCCGTGGACAGCCTCAGGAGCCGGCGGCTCCAGCCGGGAGCGCTGTAGCCCGCGGGCAGCAGCAACCTCTGGCGGGTGAGCCGTTGCGGCAGGTCGGCGATCGCGGGGCCGCCGTACATCTCGGCGCACAACTCGCCGACGGTGAGCCGGCCGTCGCGGGACGCCAGGATGGTCATGGCGGCGTCCTCGACCGCGTTCGTTCCTCTGCCGGCCGCGAGGACCTCGATGTGCCCGTCACCGGCGAGCCGTACGGCCTTGGCCCGGACCAGGGCCGCCAGCCCGGTCACCACGGCCCGGCGCGGGCCACCCGCGAGGTAGGCCAGTTCGTAGAGACCCGGATGGCGTTCGACGGCGCCGCGCGGCACCCGGCGTGAACGGCGGCGCGCTTCGCGATCCGTCAGCGCGAACAGGACGACCATGAAAGCGGAGCCGAGAGACAACAATTCGACTGACAGCTGCGACATCCGGTCACCTCGCGCGCCCGCTGCGAATACACCCAGCCAACGAGCACGGCACGCGAATCGGTTCCAGACCTGGCCGGGACGACGATATCGCGGGATCGTGAGCGTCGCCGTACGGCCACGGCCCGGTCAGTCGTGGCGTTGCGGGGGTGGGATCGCCGCGCCGGTGTCCCACACGTTTCCACTGTTCTGCGACAGGAAGGACTTGGTGCTCAACAGGATCGGGCACTGGTAGAACGAGTGGCGGCCGAACCGGTTGCCCACCACGCGGATCCCGGAGATCGAGGTGCCCGCGTCCTTGTGACTGAAGTTCAGAGTGCAGCCGCCGCCGTCGAGTGAGTTGTTCTCGATGAGCGAGTCCCGCGCCGAACTCTGGTAGGCCGCGTTGGCGTCCTTCGAGGTGGACATGTCGATCGTGTTGTGCCGGAGTGTCACCCGGGCGACGTCGCCGAAGGACTGCACGCCGTCGTTGTGCGTGGGTCCGCCACCCTGGTTGGGGTCGCTGCTGAACGACCTCATGTCGTGGATGTAGGAGTCCTGAACGAGCGTGTCGCTGTAGGCCTTGATGCCGTCCACGCTGCCGTGGATGTTCGCGCGATAGATCTTGGTGTCCCGGGCCCAGATCCCGTCGATGGTCGCCGACGGATTCGACGGCACGAATTCGGAGTCCTCGACGACCGTCCCGATCCCGTTCTCCGCGTCGAGGAGCGCGGCGTTCCTGCCCGTGGCCCGGCCCCGGAACACGCAGTTCCTGAACGTCACGTTCCTGCCCGCCACCTTCACGAACCCGTGGAAGTCCATGCCCACGACGATCTGCCCGGTCCGCGAGAAGACCTGGTCACCGTTGACGACCTTGAGCGCGGTTCCATTGGGCACACCCGTGGTGGCCGCGGTGGGGAAACCCGACGCGGGCCGGGGAGCCGTCGCGGTGCTCCGGGCGATGGGGGTCGACTTGTGCGTGAGCTTCGCGGCCAGCTGGGGTGACGCCGGCTTCGACGAAGGGGTGACCCGTGGCGTCGGCGCGGGCTGCGCCTGCGGCACCTCCTCCGCAACCGCGTCACCGGCGCCGCTCGCCGCACCACCGCTCGCCGCCGTGGAGGCGGTGCATCCCGACAGCAGGAGTGCGGTGATCGCGAGCGCCACTCCGCAGACCGCGCCCGCCGCACCGTCCTGTCGCGTACGGCGAAGCCCGCTGGAGTGGTGGGCGGACATCACAGGCCTTCCGGAAGCGGCTCGGTGCGGAACCTTCGCGTCAGCCCCGGAATCGGGTCGACGCCATCGACATACGTGAACACGTCCATCACGGCACTCCCGACATAGGCAACCGATCGATCGTAACCAGTCCGTAGCCGCATGAAGAGGTAATCACGAATCCCTCGCCGGGCCGCGGACGGCGCCGCACCGAACCGTCCCGTGGCCGACACAGCGCGTCCCCTTGCTCAGATGATGTCCGGACGGCAGAGCACCGGTCACTCGCGCTCTTCGTACCGTTTCTCGAGCTCCATGTGTTCGTCGAGACCGATCAGCGTGTTGAACTCCTCGAAAAGGATCATGTCGTCGAGCACGCCACGGGTGTCGCCCTTGGCCGCGAGCTCCGCCAAGTAGGTCCGCAACCCCTTCGCGGCGGCGAAGGCCGTTCCGACGGAGAAGAGCGCGAGCGCGTAGCCCATCTCCTCGAGCGCCCGAACGCCCGGGGTCGGTGTGCGGCCACCTTCGACCTGGTTGCTCAGCACGGGAACCGTGCCGCGGAAGGCCGCGCAGATGCGCCGCATCTCGTCCTCGCTCTCGGGGGACTCGATGAACAACATGTCCGCGCCCGCCTCGTGATAGGCCGCGCCCCGGTCGAGGGCCTCGGCGAGTCCCATCGTCGTGCGCGCGTCGGTGCGGGCGATGATCACGAAGTCCGGGTCGCTCCGCGCGTCGACCGCGGCCTTGACCTTCTCGACCATCCCGCTCACGGGGATCACCTGCCGCCCGAGCATGTGACCGCAGCGTTTCGAAGAGGTCTGGTCCTCGATGTGCATGCCCGCCGCACCCGCCTTCTCGTACGCGCGGACCGCACGGCGGACGTTGAGCGGATTGCCGTACCCCGTGTCACCGTCCGCGATGAGGGGCAGGTCGACGGCGTCGCAGAGGTCGGAGACCCGCGTCGCCATCTGCGACATCGTCAGGTAGCCGACGTCCGGCATCCCCAGCAGGCCCGCGGAGGTCTCGAAACCGCTGAGGTAGATCGCCTCGAACCCCAGGGATCGCGCGATCCGGGCGCCGGTGCCGTCGTAGGCGCCGGGGACGACCAGGATCTCGGGTGCGCTCACCAGCTCCCGCAACCGAGTCGTCCGCTTGATCGTCGATTTCGCCATCGATCACACCGCCTCGTTCACCGATACGCAGTGGCGGATCATCAGTAATTTCGAGGATATAAGCGCATTTAAGGCGACAAAGCGCTCAGGGCTCCCGCCATGCGCCGGGAAGGCGGGCGAGGCCGCGCGCGGGCGACGGGCGAGGTCCCATTAGGGTGCCATTCCGAACGAACATTGCGGAAAGGCAGCAGGTCGTGAACTCTGTGGATGTCCCGCCGAGCCGGAGTCGAGCACGCAGGTACGCGGCCATGATCGCCGCCCTGGCCGTGATCGCCGTGTCCCTGGCGGCCAACCTGTCCCGGCAGGAGCCCGGCATCGCGGCGCGCGCCGACGCGATCGAGCAGTTGGTCACCCTGCGGCCCGACGGCAGCGTCATGCTGGCCCGGCCCGGCGTGGTGCGTCCCGTCCTCGAGGTCTACGAGGACTTCCAGTGCCCCGTGTGCCAGGAGTTCGAGCGCGGGAACGGCAAGGTGGCGAGGCAGGCCGTGCTCCGCGGAGAGATCGTGTTGCTCATCCACCCCATGACGATCTTCAGCGAGTCGCCGATGCACGAGAACTCGCATCGGGCGCTGTCGGCCTCGTTGTGCGTCACGGACCCGGAGAAGTGGCTGGCCTACCACGACGCCCTGTACGCAGGTCAGCCGGCCGAGACGCAGGACGGCGGGTTCGCCGTCCCCGAACTGGTGGCCCTCGCGGAGAAGCACGGCATCCCGACGGACGACTTCGCCGCCTGCCTCACGTCTGAGGAGACCTCCGACAAGGCCGACGAGATGTCCCGGACGGCCTTGTCGAAGGCGGTGCAGGGCACGCCGACGGTCCGCGTCGACGGACAGGACATCGACTGGAGCGCCCCGTGGGGAGGCGCCGAGCCCGAGCAGCAGGCCACCACCGTCTGAGCCGTCGGCCCGGCGCCTTCCTACGCCGTGGCGGCCTCGGGGTGGGAGCCGGTGGCTCCGTCGATCAACTCCCGCAGGATGTCCATGTGACCCGCATGGCGGGCCGTCTCCTCGATCATGTGGATGAGCACCCAGCGCATCGACACCGTGGCACCGTGCCATGCCGTGCCGACGGTGTCGACGTCGACCTCCTCGACGACCTTGTCCGCCGCCGCCCGCGCCCGCTCGTAGAACGCCAGGATCTGCTCGGTCGTCTCGTACGGCAACACGTGCATGTCGACGTCCGGGTCGTCCTCGTCGGCCGGGAACGGCTCGGTCTCCCGCCCGAAGGTCTCGCAGAACCAGCCGTACTCCACACTCGCCAGGTGTTTCACCAGGCCGAGCAGGGTGGTGCCCGACGGGGTCATCGGCCTGCGAAGCTGCTCGTCGTCGAGCCCCCGCAGCTTCCAGACGACCACGTCGCGGTGGCGGTCGAGGCTGACATGCAGGCTGGTCTTCTCGTCGGCGGTGTACGGCACGTGTCGCATCATGGGCACGACCGTAACAACCCGCCCCGACACTCCTCCCACCGTGCCGCCCCGGCCTCAGCCCTCGTCGAGCAGGGCGCGGACTCTCGGGACGACCTCCTCGGCGAACAGGCGGAACTGCGTATCCGGCGCGCCCGTCGGCCAGAAGACGAACGTGTCGAAACGCAGCCGGGTCGCCCAGTCGGCCAGGGTCTCGGCCCACGACTCGACGGGGCCGTTCAGCCCCTGACCGCCGGTTCCGGGCCCGATCGTGCCCAGCACGTTGTAGATCCGCCGGATCCGGTTCGGGTCGCGGCCCGCGTCCGTCGCGGCCTCGTCGATGATCTCCTGCAGCGGTGGCACCTCGCCGGGCGAGATGTAGATGTTCAGCGGGCACACCCATCCGTCGGCCAGGTCACCGATGAGCCGGAGCATCCGCGGCTTCTGCGCGCCCACCCACAGCCCGATCTCACGACTCGGCGGAGGGCCGGGATGGTAGCCCTGGATCCGGTGATGGTCGCCGAGGAGGGCGAACGGGCGAGCCCCCCAGGCGGCCCTGATGACCTGCAGGGCCTCCCGCGTGGCCTCGACGTTCTGGGCGGGCGTCCGCGACGGGCCACCCATCCCGGCGATGGCGTCCGCGAACGCCCCCGCGCCCACGCCGAGCTCGATCCGGCCACCGCTGAGCAGGTCCAGCGAGGCGGCGGCCTTGGCGAGCATCGCCGGCGGCCGCAACGCGAGGTCGGCGACGTCGGGGAAGAATCCGATCCGCTCCGTCCGGGCGGCCAGGTGGGTGATCAACGTCCAGACGTCGAGGAACCCCGGCTGGTACGGATGATCCTGGATGGCCACGAGGTCGAGCCCGGCGGCGTCCGCGATCCGTGTGAGGGTCGTGATCTCGTCGATGGCCGCGGCGTCGGGTGTGACCGACACGCCGAACAGGACGGGCGGGCGCGAAGCGTTCACTGCCCTGTTCACTGCCCTGTTCACTGCCATGGCCACCTTCTCCACTTCCGCAACGTCGGGTTGATCGACTTCTCCTCGAAGTCGAGGTGCTCCAGCAGGTGGGTGCCCAGGTCGGTGAGCGCATTGGCCAACTGCCGGCGAGTGCCGGCGTTCTGACCGTCGCCGAGGGCCTTCGCGAGGTCTTCGACCGTGTCCAGGAGGACGGCCACCTTCTTGTGATCGGATTCCAGGCGGTCCACCGTCCGCCCGAGAGAGGGGTCGGCCCGGCGCAGGGCGGGGAACAACATCGCGCTCTCGGACTCGTGATGGTGGTGGACGAACCGGCAGTACTGCAGGCAGTTGACGCGCAGCTGCCACAACGGCCCCCGCGTCTGCAGGGAGCGGATCGTCGTCGTGATCTGTGAGACGGCGGCCCCCGAGGCGACCTTGGCGGCCAGCTCCTGCACGGTCCGGAGATCCTGCCGGACCATGTCGTGAACCCAGGCGAGCTCGCGCACCAGATGCTCCCCGGGCGCCCCCGGTGAGACCTTGCGTTCAGTCATACCGTGGACCGTACCAGATGATTGACGCTCTTCAATTATTTATGACTGGCATATCGTTGACAGTCTGTTAGCATGCGGACATGGCACTCGAGGACGTCCCGACGGCGACGAGCAGCACGGACCGGCTCGGGTTGCTGCTGGCCCGGCACGGAGCGATCGCCAACGTCCGCATCCGCGACGCACTCGGCGCCAACGGGCTCACCCACCGACAGGGCGTCGCGCTGATGAACCTGGCGAGCGCCGGGCGGATGAGCCAGCAGGCGCTCCTGGAGACCCTTGAGGTCGACCCCAGCGTCCTCGTGGTGATCCTCAACGACCTGGAGCGCGACGGTCTCGTCGAACGTCGCCGCGACCCCGCGGACCGGCGCCGCCACATCGTGGAGATCACGCCCGCCGGAAGGAAGGCCCAGTCCGTGGTCGAGGACGCGATCGCGGCCGTGGAGCGCGACCTGTTCGCCGACCTCGACGACGAGCAGGTCGCGCAACTGCGACTGCTCCTCTCGCGCGTCAGGACCTCGATCAACGATCCGGCCTGCACGGAGGCATGACCACGCCGCCCGACCATCACACCGGGACCGCGACGTCGATGATTGCGACGTCTTAGCCCACCCTTCTCCGCTCTTTGTGACGTTCGTGATGATCTGTGTCTTACGTTCATTCAATGACCTATTGTGACGCAATACACTCAAAGAGTTACTGGTTGTCCGTGTTGCGCAATGACGGTCCCGCGTCGCTTGTGGTGTTCCTGGTGGCGGTGCCGCTGTCGCTGGGCATCGCGGTCGCGTCGGGGGCGCCGATCGCCGCCGGCCTGGTGGCCGCGGTCATCGGCGGAGTCGTGGCCGGCGCGATGGGCGGATCGGTGGTGCAGGTCAGCGGTCCCGCGGCTGGCCTCGCGCTGGTCGTGGCCGAGCTCGTGCACAAGTTCGGCTGGCGGGTGACCTGCATGATCACATTGCTCGCGGGGCTGCTGCAGTTGTTGCTGGGCCTCGCCCGCGTCGCGCGGGCGGCGCTCGGCGTCTCGCCGGCGGTCGTCCACGGCATGCTCGCCGGTGTCGGCATCGTGATCGCGTTGTCGCAGGTGCACATCGTTCTCGGCGGCAAACCCCAGAGTTCCGCCCTGGACAACGTGCTGGCGTTGCCCGCGCAGATCGTCAACCACCACGGCCACGCCGTCCTGATCGGCCTGCTCACCGTGGGAGTCCTGCTGGTGTGGCGGCGGCTGCCGAAGGTCCGCGTCGTGCCCGCGCCGCTGGCGGCGTTGCTGATCGCCGCGGTGCCCGCGGCCCTGCTCGGCTGCCTGACCAAGATCGACCTCTCCGGCGGCTTCTCCTCGCTCCAGCACCCGCTGCTGCCGCAGGGCGAATGGTTCGCCGTCGTCTCCGCCGTCCTGCTCGTCGCCCTGCTCGCGGGCGTGGAGTCGTTGCTCACCTGCGTCGCGTCCGACCGGATGCACTCCGGACCGCGGGCGAACCTCGACCGGGAGCTCACCGCGCAGGGCGTCGCCAACGTCATCTCCGGCGCGTGCGGCGGGCTCCCCGTGGCCGGCGTGGTCGTGCGGACGACCACCAACGTCCGGGCGGGGGCGCGCAGCCGCTGGTCGGCGGTGCTGCACAGCGTCTGGATCCTGGTGTTCGTCACGGCCTTCGGCTGGTTGATCGGCCTCATCCCGATGGAGGCGCTCGCCGCGCTCCTGATGTTCATCGGCGTTCAGATGGTCAACCTCGGCCACGCGCGCAACCTCCGCAACCATCGGGAGATGCCGATCTACTTCGTGACGATGGGCGGCGTCGTGGTGATCGGGCTGGCGGAAGGCGTCGCCATCGGGCTCGGTCTGGCCGCGCTGCTCGCGCTGCTCCGGCTCACGAGGGTCTCGGTGCGGGCGTGGGCCGCCGACGACGGACGCTGGAGGATCGCCGTCGACGGCTCGCTCACGTTCCTCGCGGTCCCCCGGCTGACCAAGGCGCTGGCCGCCGTACCGGCCGGAGCCGCCGTCGACCTCGACCTCAACATCGATTTCCTGGACAACGCGGCCTTCGAGGCGCTGCAGGCGTGGCGGCTGGAGCATGAACGAGGCGGCGGCACCGTCGACGTCGACGAGGTGCACGGCGAGTGGTACGTCAACGCGCGCAGCGGCGCGCGGACGTCACCGGGGAAGACGCACATGCGGCACGACCAGTGGTGGCTGCCGTGGGCCTACCGCCGTGGCGGCCTCGACACCGCTTCGCCGTCCGGCGCGGAGCGGGAGCCCGGACACGCGGACCGCGCGGACGCCCCCGACGACGCCGACGCCCAGGCCGCCGTCCTCGGCGCGGTGCCGGTCGCCGGCGGCGAACAGGCGGACGACGATCCGGCGCTGCCCGGCCTGATCGAGGGCACGCGGGAGTTCCAGCGGCGGACGGCGCCGCTCATGCGTCCGCTCCTGCACGGGATGGCCCGGCGGCAGGCGCCCACACACCTGTTCATCACCTGCGCGGACTCGCGGGTCGTGCCGAACCTCATCACCGCCAGCGGCCCCGGAGATCTCTTCACCGCGCGCAACATCGGGAACCTGGTGCCCCGCGCCGCGAGCGCGCCGCCCGACGAGTCGGTCACCGCCGCGATCGAGTACGCCGTGGGGGTGCTGGAGGTGCGGACGATCACGGTGTGCGGGCACTCGGGATGCGGCGCGATGTCCGCCCTACTGGGCACGACGCCCGACCTTCCCGGGCTGCGCGGCTGGCTCCGCCACGGACGGCTCAGCCTGGACCGGTTCCGGTCCTTCGAGGAGTCGGAGGACGCGCTCTCCGACGCGAGCAGGCTCGACCTGCTCTGCCGGATCAACGTGATGCAGCAGCTCGACAACCTGCGCACCCATCCGCTCGTCGACGAGCACGTCCGGTCGGGACGGCTCGAGCTGACCGGCCTCTACTTCGACATCGGGACGGCCCGCGTGCACGTGCTCGACGACGACGGTTTCGTCCCGGTTCTCGAGCGGTCGGCGACGGTGTGACCACCGACGCGAACGTGGTCATGCGCTCGGGGAATGCGCATGACCACGTGACGGCAGAGAGTACCTAATCGGCTGACGAGCGACTTATCGGGCGGTCCCGCCGTGCACCTGCGCGCCGGCCGTCCGGGCTGCCGCGGTGCGGGCGGCCGGGGCGGGCCGCACGTCGGGACCGGGCAGGTCGCGGCTGAACGCGTAGACGACCGCCGCCGTGACGATGGCGCCGGTGTTCAGTGCGAGAGCCTTGTCGTCGATGTTGGCGATGGTGTCGCAGGCCTGGTGGTAGCAGCCGTCGTAGGCCTCGCCGGCCGTACCGCCGAACAGCGCCTGCTCCTCGGGCGTCTTGGTTCCCTCAGCGCCGGTGAACAGGCCGCCCGAGGGGATGCCGACGGCGATGAACGGCCCGTAGTCGGAGCGCCCGTCGAAGTCGGTGCCCACGTGCCCCTGCCTGAGCGTGTCGAAGTACTTCGCGAAGAGCTTCTCGATCTCGTCGGAGCCGGGCGGCCCGGCGGGGGAACCCGTCGCGTCCGAGTCGTCCCCGTCATAGATCTTGAACGCGTAGTTCGGCGAGGCGACCATGTCGAAGTTGAGGTACAACTTGATCTTGGCCGCGTCCGCCGGAGACAAGTTCGCGACATAGTGGTCGGAACCGAGCAGGCCCAGTTCCTCCGCGCTCCAGAACGAGAAGCGCAGCTTGTTCCTGGTCGGGATCTTGCCAAGCGTCCGCGCCGTCTCGAGGATCGCCGCGCTGCCCGAGCCGTTGTCGTTGATCCCGGGACCGGCGAGCACGCTGTCCAGATGGGCGCCGAGCTGGACCACCCTGTTCGGGTCACCCCACTTGGAGTCCGCGATGACGTTGTACGTCGTGCGCATCTCGCTCGTGGTGTCGGTCTTGAGGTGCACCACGGTTCCCGCGGGGCTCGCGAGGTCCTCGCCGACGGCGAAGCTCACGCCGACGACAGGGATCGTGACCGTGGGCGTCGTCAGCCGTCCCTGGAGGGTCTCGGTGCGGCCGGGCTGGCCCTCGTTGAAGACGATCACACCCGCGGCGCCCGCCGCCTGCGCGTTGTCCGCCTTCACCTGGAAGTCGCAGGTGCCGCGCTGGAGCAGGGCGATGTTCCCGGGGGCGAACGAGGCGAAGTCCGACGCCTCGCACCCTGACGTGCTGCTCGGCGTGGGCGCGGGCGGCAGCACCAGGTCGACGTTCTGCACGGTCGCCGTCACGTCACCCGCACCCGAGTACGTCATGGTCGCGAACTCCCCGACCGAGCTGCCGTCGGGCGGAGTGGGCGCGTAGGTCTTGGCGTCCGGGGAGGTCTGCTGCATCGTCGCCGTCGAGTGCTCCTGGAAGAAGGGGAACTCGAACGGCTGGATCGTGACCTTGTAGCCGGCCTTCTTCAACTGTCCCGCCACGTAGTCGCGGGAGGCGTCGAACCCGGGCGTGCCCGCCGCGCGGGTGCCGCCGTTGGCGTTCGCTATCGCCTGCAGCTTCTGCAGGTGCTGTTTCACTCCGGGAGCGGAGATCGATCGTGCCAGGGCAGAGGGATCGGGATCGGCACTGGCCGGTCCGGCGAGCGCCAGGGGTAACAGGAGCGCGGCGATCGCGGTGGCGACGCCGGCCCTGCGGCTTACGGGGATGCGCATTGGTCCTCCTTTGGATCCAATGACGGGAGATCCGCGTACCTTCCTCAGGGAACCTAACCTCAGTCAGGACTCCCGTGAAGGGCCCTCCCGAGCATCCGAACATGATTCAGCTTGTGCTGAATTCAGTTCTTGCTTTACCGTGAACGAGTGCCTGCCACTCCATCCGGTCCCCGTGTCGTCGTCGACGCGGACGCGCTGGCCCGCGTCGGCGTCGCGCTCGCCGACGCCACCCGCCGCCGTCTGCTGCTCACCCTGCTCGAAGGACCGGCGTTCCCCGCCGATCTGGCCGAACGGCTCGAGCTGACCCGCGGCAACGTCTCCAACCATCTGTCCTGCCTGCGCGGTTGCGGGCTCGTCACGACCACGCCGGTGGGCCGGCGCGTACGCTACGAGCTCGCCGACCCCCGCCTCGCGGGCGCGCTGGCCGACCTGGCCTCGCTCGTGCTGGTGGTCGAGCACGACGAGTGCCCGCCCGGCTCGCAATGTTGCGACGACGACGATCCGAAGCACGAGTCGAGGCCGACGCCATGACGGCGGCCTCGATCGGCCCGTCCCCCGCCAGGCGCCTGGCGCTCGCGCGGCGGATCCGCCTGCTCGTCGCGGCGACGATCACCTACAACGTCGTCGAGGCGGCGGTCGCTCTCACGGCCGGGGCCGCCGCCTCCTCCGCCGCGCTCGTCGGGTTCGGACTCGACTCGGCCATCGAGGTCGCTTCGGCTCTCGCCGTGGCCTGGCAGTTCTCCGGCGCCGACCACGAGCGCCGGGAACGCGCGGCGCTGCGGATCATCGCCGTCTCGTTCTTCGCCCTGGCCGCCTACGTGTCCTTCGACGCCGTCCACGCGTTGCTCGGCGCGGACGAGGCCGCCCACTCCACGACCGGGATGGTCCTCGCGGCGCTGTCCCTCGTGGTCATGCCGGTGCTCTCCCGGGCACAGCGCCGGGCCGGGCGCGAGCTGGGTTCGGCCAGCGCGGTGGCCGACTCCAAACAGACCCTGCTGTGCACGTACCTGTCCGCCGTCCTGCTCGTCGGGCTCGCGCTGAACGGCCTGTTCGGCTGGTCGTGGGCCGACCCCGTCGCCGCCCTGGTCATCGCGGTCGTCGCGGTCAAGGAGGGGCGTGAGGCGTGGCGCGGCGACGCCTGCTGTGCCGTACCGGGTGCCGCCGGAGCGGAGCAGGAAGAGGGCTGCGCCGGCGGATGCGCCTGCTGCGGGACCTGAGCCCGCGACGGTCCGCGCCCCGCGCGACCGGGACGGGTCAGCTGAGGAGGAAGCGGCTCGCCGGTCGGCCCGGCGCGACGCCGTCCGTCGCGTAGACCGCGCCCGCCCCCTGCGGGATCGGCTCGAGGCCGTACGCGGCGGTGGTGACGAGCAGCCGGCCGTCCACCAGGCAGACGCTGGTCGGCTGCGGGGTGGGCACGGGCACGACGCGGTCGAGGCGGCCGTCGGGCGCGTACCGGTGCACGGCGGATCCGCCCCACACCGCCACCCACAGATGGTCCTCCTCGTCCACGGTCATCCCGTCGGGGCCGCCATCCGCGATCGAGACGAACGACTCAGGCTCGCCGAGGTCGCCGGTGACGGGGTCGACCGTGTGACGGTCGATGCGGCCTTCGGCGCTGTCGGCGAGGTACATGGTCCGGCCGTCCGCCGTGAACGCCGGCCCGTTGGGGATCGTCAGGCCGGTGCGCACCGTGGTCACGCTCAGATCGGCGTCGACGCGGTAGAGCGCCCCCGCCCCGGGAGTCCCGTCGTACGGCATGCCGCCCGCCCAGAACCGGCCCGCCGGGTCGCAGACGGCGTCGTTCACGCGGTTGCCCTCGGGCATCGGCTGATCGATCCAGTCCAGCGCGCCCGTCGCCTGGTCGAGCAGCGCGAATCCCCTGCCCGCCGCCGCGATCCAGGTGCCGGGACGGCCGGCGACCGGGGCGACGGCGCCGAGCGGCACGTCGACCCTGAGCAGTTCCTCGGCCGGCCCCGGCCGATCGGCCGGGGCGGCCAGCAGCCTCCCGGCGAGGATGTCGACGAAGACCAGCCGTCCGTCGACCCACCTCGCCCCCTCGCCCAGCTCACAGGAGGTCGGGCTCCAGACGTCCATGTCTCACCTCGTTCAGCGCAGCGTGGATCCGGGCAGGGCGTCGAGCAGCCCGAGTTCGGCACGGGTTGGCAGTCCCTCCCAGTCGCCGGGAGACGCGACGGCGAAGGCTCCGGCGGTGACGGCGCGTTCGAGGCACCCGGCCAGGTCGAGGCCGTCGAGCAGGCCGGACAGGTGACCGGCGACGAATGCGTCCCCCGCCCCGACGAGGTCCGTGACGGGCACCCGCCGGGCCTTCACGTGGAGGGTCTCGGCGAGGGTGTGGCCGCTCGCGCCGTCGGCTCCGCGCTTGACCACGACCTCGGACACCCCCGCGTCCAGGAGCGCCGCCACCCGCTCGTGCTCCGTCGTGGCCGAGGCGGGAGCGACCAGTTCCAGTTCGTCGTCGGACGCGATCACCACCGACAGCCGGGACGCCAGCGGACGGAGGACCTCGGCGGCCGTGTCCCGCGACCACAGGCGCGAGCGGTGGTTCACGTCGAGGCAGACTTGCACGCCCGCGTCCGCCGCCGCGCGCACCGCCGCGTCGACGGCGGCCGCGGGACCGAGGCCGAGCGCCGGCGTGATGCCGGTGACGTGCAGCAGCCTCGGCGCGGGGTCGAGTGCGGGCAGCACGTCGGCGGTGTCCAGGTAGGAGGCGGCCGACCCCGCCCGGTGGTAGATGACCCGGGTCAGGTCGCCGATCCTGCGCTCGAACAGGATGAGTCCCGTGGGCCCCCTGCCGTCCGACCGCGCGTGCGAGACGTCGACGCCCTCTGCGCGGAGGGTGCGGAGCACGAGTTCGCCCGTCTCGTCCGCTCCGACCAGACCGGTCCAGCGGACCCGGTGGCCGAGGCGGGCGAGGCCGATCGCGACGTTGGACTCCGCGCCCGCTACCGACAGCCGCATCGTGCCGCCGAGCCTGATGGGGTCGCTCGCCCGCAGAGCGGCCATCGTCTCGCCGAAGGTGGCGACGTCGATCACAGCGCGTCCAGGAAGCTCTTGATCCGCTCCCTGAGTGCGTCGAGGCTGCCGCCCGCCGCGGCGTCGCCGACGAGCGGGGAGCCGACGCCGACCGCCACCGCGTCCGCGGCGAGGTAGTCGCGCGCCTCAGCGACCCCGACGCCGCCGACCGGAACGAACGGGATGTGCGGGAACGGGTCACGCAGCGCGCGCAGGTGGCGGACTCCGCCGAGCGACGCCGGGAACAGTTTGACGGCAGTCGCCCCCTCGCCGAGCGCGGTCACCGCCTCCGTGGGGGTCAGCGCGCCCGCGAGCACGGGCAGCCCCAGGTCGCGGCCGGTCCGCACGGCCTCGCTCACCGCCGGGGTGACGAGGTAGGACGCGCCCGCGTCCGCCGCCGCGCGGGCGTCGTCGGCGGTGACCACCGTCCCCGCGCCGAGGCCCGCGGACTCTCCGAGCGCCTGTCTCGCGTCCCGGATCACCCGCAGCGCGTCGGGGGTCACGAGGGAGACCTCGATGAACTCCACGCCCCCCTCGGCGAGCGTGATCACCGTGCGCAACGCGGCGTCCGCGTCGGTCCCGCGGACGATCGCGAGCAGGCGCCGCTCGGTCAGCGTCTCCAGAAAGATCTGTTCCTTCACCGGTTCATCCGTTCCGCGTTCATCCGTTTCGCGGCCAGGGGAAGCCGCGTGTTCCGCGCCGGTCACCATTCGGCGAGCCCGCCGTCGTCGTGCCGCCAGACGGGGTTGCGCCATGCGTGCCCGATCTCGTCCGCCCGGCGTACGGCGGCCTCGTCTATCTCCACGCCCAGTCCGGGAGCCTCCGGCCGCGCGGCGTGGCCGTCCACGAACTGGAAGACGCCGGGGTCGGCGACGTAGTCGAGCAGGTCGGCGCCCTCGTTGTAGTGGATGCCGATCGAGTGCTCCTGGATCAGGAAGTTCGGCGTCGCGAAGGCGACCTGCAGACTGGCCGCCAGCGCGATCGGGCCGAGCGGGCAGTGCGGGGCGAGTTTCGCGTCCCACACCTCGGCGAGCGCGGCGATCCTGCGTGTCTCGGAGATGCCGCCGGCGTGGGAGAGGTCGGGCTGGACCACGGCGATCCCCGCTTCGAGAGCGGGCCGGAAGTCCCATCGCGAGTAGAGCCGCTCGCCCGTGGCGACGGGGACGCTGCTCGCGGTCACCACGTCGCGCAGCAGGTGCGGCCGGTCGGGCAGGATCGGCTCCTCGGCGAACATCGGGTGGTACTCGGCGATGAGCGGCAGGATCCGGCGCGCGTCCGCGGCGGAGACCCGGCCGTGGAAGTCGACGGCCACGTCCCGGGCCGGGCCGAGCACCTGCCTGGCCAGCGCCACCCGGTCCACCACCGCGGCGACGTCGGCCGCGGTCGCGAGGACCGCCATCCGGCCGGCGGCGTTCATCTTGACCGCCGTGAAGCCGGCCTCGATCCGCTCCGTGATGCTCTCGGCCAGTTCGGCGGGCTCGTCGCCGCCGACCCAGGCGTACATGCGGACCCGGTCGCGGACCGGGCCGCCGAGCAGCGCGTGGACCGGGGCACCGTAGACCTTGCCCGCGATGTCCCACAACGCCTGGTCGAGGCCGGCCAGCGCGCTGGACAACACCGGCCCGCCCCGGTAGAAGCCCCCGTTCGCCATCACCTGCCAGTGGTCCTCGATGCGCAGCGGATCCTGCCCGACCAGATACTCCGCCAGGACGTGCACGGCCGCGCGCACGGCCTCCGCCCTGCCCTCCACGACAGGCTCGCCCCACCCGACGACGCCCTCGTCCGTCTCCACGCGGCAGAACAGCCAGCGCGGAGGGACGAGGAACGTCTCGATCCTGACGATTTTCACCGTCAACCCCGATTCTTGATCTCTTGCTCGTCCTTGGCCGCCTGCTCCAGCAGCACCCGCATGGCGCGCTCGGCGCCGTCGGCGTCGGCGGCGCGCACGGCGTCGAGCACGGCCTGGTGCGGCGGCAGGAAGTCGTCCTGGTGCCCCTCGGCGTGCACCAGCAGGTCACGGGCGCGCAGCCCGATCTCGATGATGTACTCCATCCGGATCAGCAGCTCGTTGTGCGAGGCCTCCAGAAGCTGGCGGTGGAAGGCCAGGTCGGCCTCGACGATCTCCTTGGCCCCCGACTCCGGGCTGATGGCCGCGAGCGTGGCGGTCAGCCGCTCGACGTCCTCCTCCGTACGGCGGGCCGCCGCGAGCCTGGCGCCGGCCGGCTCCACGATGATGCGCACCTCGTAGAGGTCGTCGAGCAGCCCGGAACCCGCGGGAGCCTCGAACTGCCAGCGGAGCAGGTCGGGGTCGAGCAGGCTCCACTCGGAGCGGGGGCGCACGAAGGTGCCGCGCTTGGGGCGGGCGTCCACCAGTCCCTTCGCGGCGAGTACCTTCAGCGCCTCACGCACGACCGTCTTGCTCACGTCGTAGGTGATCTCCAGCGCCTCCACGTCGAGGGTCGAGCCCGGGCCCTCGACGCCCGTGACGATCCGACGGCCGATCGCCTCGACGACCTGCCCATGTACGCCGCGGCCCGGGTAGACGCTCAATTTCGCCGTCCTCGAATGGGGGAATCTGTGATCATGCGGAATCTTTCCCCGCACGCCAGCCGCCGTCCACCGATACGCCGCGCCGGGTCATTTGGCCGACCCGATCAGCAGCCCGGAGATGAAGTAGCGCTGGAAGCGGAGGAACACGATCACGGTGGGGATCGCGGCGATCACGGTCGCGGCCGCGATGACGTTCCAGGACGAGACAAACTCGCCCTGCATGCCGAGGATGGCCGGGGTCACCGGGAGCTTCTGCTCGTCGCGCAGCAGGGTGATCGCCCACAGGAGGTCGTTGAACGTCCACGTGAAGGCGAGCGAGCCGAGCGCCGCCATGGCGGGCTTGGTCAGCGGCAGGACGATGCGCAGGTAGACGCCGAACGTGGTCGCGCCGTCGATCTTCGCGGCATGGGTGATCTCGTCGGGGATGCCCCGCATGAAGCCGTGCAGCACGAACACGTAGAACCCGAGGCCCACCGCCGTCAGCACGACGATCATTCCGATCCGCGAGTCGAAGATCCCGAACTGCTCGGTCAGCTTCAGCACCGGGATCAGCAGCAACTGGGCGGGCAGCAGGTTGCCGGCGAGCATCAGCAGGAGCAGGGTCTTGCGGAACGGGATGCGGTGCCTGGCCAGGCCGTAGGCCGCCATCGAGGCGAGCAGCAGCGTCACGACGACCACCGGAATGGTGATGATCAGGCTGTTCACGATCGACTGCCACTCGCCGGAGTCGAGCGCCTCGCGGTAGGGGTCGATGGTGAGGCCCTTCGGCACGCTGGCGAGCCCGGCGTCGGCCAGGTCGTCGAACGTGCGCAGCGACGTGACCACGACCAGTGCGAGCGGCACCAGCCAAAGGAAGGCGAGGACGGACATCCCGCCGTGGAAGAACCACGGCCGCACTCGCGACTTACGGGCCGTCATGCGGCCTCCTCCTCACGAAGGCTGCGGACGAGGTAGACGACGATCGTCCCCACGGTGAGCAGGAAGATCACCACGGCCAGGGCCGAGCCGTACCCGAGCTGCGAACCGAGCAGTCCGGTCGAGAACTGGTAGGTGCTCAGCAACTCGGACGAGTGGTACGGGCCGCCCTTGGTGAGCGCCCAGACGATGTCGAAGGAGCGCAGCGCGTCGATGACCGTCACGGCGAGCACCACGGTGGTGATCGGCCGCAGCTGCGGCAGCGTGACGTGGCGGAACCGCTCGAACGCGGTGGCCCCGTCCATCTTCGCCGCCTCGTGCAGCAGCGGATCGACGGTCTTCAGCCCCGCAAGGAACAGCACCATGATGTAACCGACCTGCCGCCACAGCGCCGGAACGATGAGGGCGTAGAGCGCCGTCTCCGGCTCGCCGAGCCAGATGCGCGCCTGGTCCTCCAGCCCGACGGCGGCGAGGAGGCTGTTGACCACGCCATCCGGTTGGAAGATCATCCGCCACACCAGCGCGGTCACGACCATGGAGAACACGACCGGCAGGAAGAAGATCGCCCGGTAGATCCCGATCCCCTTGCGCGGCTTGTCGAGCAGCAGCGCCAGTCCCAGGCCGCCCAGCACGGACAGCCCGCCGAACAGCACCAGCCAGATGACGGTGTTGCGCAGGGCCGTACGGAACGTCTCGTCGGACCACATCCTGGTGTAGTTGTCCAGGCCGACGAAGACGGGCGGGGCGATGCCGTCCCATTGGGTCAGCGAGATGTAGACGCTGTTCAGCGCCGGCCAGAAGGTCCAGAACATCTCGAGCGCGAACGGGATCAGCACGAACGCGAGGAGCACGAGCGTCTCACGGGACCCGCGCCGGACGCCCACGGAGAGGGCGCCCGGACCACCGCGCGAGACGGCCTTGGGAAGGGCTGCCATCGTCAGTTACCGCGCGCCTTCGCGGAGTCGTCCTGCCACTTCTTGAGGATGTCTCCGGCCTCGTCGGGCTTGTCGATGAACCGCACGAGCGCCGTGGTGAGCGCGTTCAACTGGTCGTCGTTGGAGTCGCGGTTGAAGAACTGGGTGACGTCGGCCGCCGAGGCCACCATGGCCCGGCCCTTCTCCAGCAGCGGCGTCGACACGGGCGACTTGGCGTTGCTGTTGGCCGGGATGAGGGTGCTCCCGGACGTCTTGAGGTAGAGCTCCTGCGCCTGCGGGGTGGCGACGTACTTCATGAAGGCGAGGGCGCCCTCCGGGTTCGCGGTGCGGGCGCTGGCGATGAAGCCGTCCAGCGGCGCCTCCTCCGCGACGGGGACGTTGGCGTCGATGATCGGGAACTGGAAGAAGTTGACGTCGGCCTTGACGTCCGCCGGCGTCGCGTCGCCGAGGAACGTGCCGGCCAGGAACATCGCGTCCTTGCCCTGCTGCCACTTCGCCGAGCCCTCCTGGAAGGCCAGGCCCTTGCCGTCCGGGTCGAGGTACGGAAGGACCTCACGCCAGGTGTCGAGCACCTTGGCGACACGGGGGTCGGTGTAGGACTCCTGGCCGGCGAGCAGCGCCCGGTGGAAGGTCGCGCCGTTGATGCGCAGGTTGAGGTAGTCGAACCACGAAGCGGTCAACCAGGCGGAGTCGGCCAGCGGAAGCGCGATCGGGCTGACGCCCTTGCCCTTCAGGGTCTTGCACAGGGCGATGAACTCGTCCCAGGTCTTCGGCTCGGAGACGTCCCACTTCTCGAATTGGGACGTGCGGTAGAACATGCCCCACCAGTAGTAGTTGGTCGGGACGAAGATCTTCTTGCCGCCGGCGTCCGTCGACAGGTCGGCGAACTGCTTGCTGTAGCCGTCCGCGGGGAACGCCGACGTCGCGTCGAGCAGCAGTCCCTGCTTGGCGAAGTTGCTCGCGATCTCGCCGGCGAACCAGGTGAGCATGTCGGGCGGCGTGGCCAGGGTGAGGTCGGCGCGGATCTGCTGCTGGAAAGCGGCCGGCTCCATCGTGTTGAGGGTCGGCTTGTACTGCGGGTTCGCCTTGGCGAACTCGTCCAGCAGCGCCTGCATGGCCTTGCGGCCGCCGTCGCTGGTCTCACGGGACTTCAACTGCAGCGCGGCGGACTTCTTCGTGCCGGATCCAGCGGCCGGCGAGGGGGTGCTGGTCGCACAGCCCGCGAGCGCGGATGCGACGCCGAAGGCGCCGACGCCGGCGAGGAAACCGCGTCGGCTCATGGGGTGACTCACAGGGGACCTCCGTAAGGAACCGGTGGGGGGTGGGTCCGGCCGAGACTGGGGCAACCCTGGCATTCCGGATCGAGCGCCGTCAATAACTATTCATAAGAAATGAAAATTGAGACCTCCCACGGACGCGTACGACCCACCCTGCGACGTCGCACGAAAGCGACAAAGCGGATGTAACGCCCCCTCCGTTCCGGCTCACCTCGGCCCGCCCGTCATGCCGTCTCGCCGGGCAGGGCCGCGACCCGGCCCTCGGCGTCCTCGGCGAGGGAACCCGATCGCCGGATCAGGGAAAAGCCGGTGAGGCGCACACCGCGCACGGCCGGGTCACCGGCTGCGAGAGACAGGAGCCGTATGACTGTGACGACCCGGCAGGGGGTGAGCGACGCCGCTGTCATCGAGCAGTCGTGGCGCGAGCCCGGGGTCTTCGCCGTGCTCTACGAGCGGCACGCACCGCACATCATCCGCTACGTCGCCCGCAGGCTGGGTGACGATCTCGGCACCGACGAGGCGAAATGGACCACGAAACCGGTCAACTGATCTCCGCTGCCGGGCGAGGCGTTACGCGGACTCTCGGACGATCAGCCTGGTCGGAAGGATGATCGGGACGGCGGGCTGCCCCTTGAGCAGGGCGAGCAGCAAGGTGACCATGGCCGCGGCCTGCTCGGGGAACGGATGGCGCACGGTGGTGAGCGGCGGCTCGGCGTAGCTCGCGGCCTCGATGTCGTCGAACCCCACGACCGCGACGTCGTCGGGAACGCGACGGCCCGCCTCACGCAACGCGCGGAGGGCGCCGATCGCCATCAGGTCGTTGGCGGCGAACACCGCGTCGAGACCCGGGTCGTCACGCAGCAGTTGCCGCATCGCGGTGGCGCCCGACTCCCGGGTGAAGTCGCCGACGGCCACGATGGAACGGCGGTCGGAGTCGCGCAGGACCGTGCGGTAGCCGGTCAGGCGGTCCTGCCCGGCGATCATGTCCGGAGGCCCGGCGATGGTGGCGATGCGCCTGCGGCCGCGGTCGAGCAGGTGCCGGACGGCCGCCTCGGCTCCTCCGACGTTGTCGTTGTCCACGTACGGCAGGGCGATGTTCACGGCCGGCCTGCCGTACGACACGACGGGGACGCGCATCCGCGCGAGCGCGGCCGGGATGGGGTCGGCGCCGTGCATCGAGATCAGCATGACGCCGTCCACGTGCCCGCCCGTCAGGTACCGCTCGACCCTGCCGTGGCTGGTGCGGTCGCCCACGAGCATCAGCACGACCTGCTTGTCCGCCGCCTCGAGCTCGGCACTGGCCGACCGGATGACCGTGGAGAACATCGGATCGTCGGAGAAGACCCTGGTGGGCGGCTCCGACACGACGAGGGCCACCGAGTCGGTCCGCTGCGTGACGAGGCTGCGCGCCGCCAGGTTCGGGACGTAGCCCAGCTCGTTGACGGCACGCAGCACCGCGTCGCGGATCCCCGGCGTGACCGTGGTCTCGCCGTTGACGACCCTGGACACCGTGGCGCGGGAGACCCCCGCTCTCGCGGCCACGGCCTCCAGGGTGGGTCGCTTCGTCATGCCTGCTCACGGGTCACGAGCTGGTCCAGCATGGTCTCCGTCTTCCGCGAGAGGGGGCCCGCTCAGGCCGGCCCGTTCCGTTCGATGACCCCCCGGTACCAGAGCGCGCTGTCCTTCAGCAGGCGGCGCTGGGTGCCGAAGTCGACCCGCACGAGGCCGAATCTCCGGTGGTACCCGTCGTGCCACTCGAAGTTGTCCAGCAACGACCACACGAGGTAGCCGCGGAGGTCGGCGCCCGCCTCGATCGCGGCGTGCGCGGCGCGCAGGTGCCCGTCCAGGTATGCCACACGGTCGGTGTCGTGCACCCGGTCGCCGACGACGACGTCGTCGAAGGCCGCGCCGTTCTCGGTGACGATCAGCCCCACCTCGGGGTAGTCGTGCGAGAGCCGTACGAGCAGCGAGGACAGGCCGTCGGGGCTGATCGGCCAGCCCATCGCGGTGGTCGGCTCGTCGGAGCCGTCGAACCCGATGCCCTCGGCGCCCGGCCAGGCCGGGTCGGCCGGCTCACCCGGCTTCGCGACGACGTACGTCGGGTTGTAGTAGTTGATGCCCAGCAGCTCGATCGGCTGGTGGATCACGTCCAGGTCGTCGTCGTGGATGTGCCCGAGGCCCGCACGGCGTTCGACGATCTCGAGCAGTTCGGTGGGGTAGACGCCGCGCAGCGCCGGGTCGAGGAACTGCCGGTTGAGCAGGATGTCGGCCCGGTTCGCGGCCTCGGCGTCCGCCTCCCCCGACCCGTGCGCGATGATCGGCGACAGGTTGAGCGTGAGCGCGATCTCCTCGACGCCCGCCGTACGCAGGGCCTGCGTGGACAGCCCGTGCGCGAGCAGCAGGTGGTGCGCGGCCCGCAGCGCGTCCGCGGCGTCCGTACGGCCGGGCGCGTGCACGCCGTTCCCGTATCCGAGGAAGGCCGACACCCACGGCTCGTTCAACGTGGTCCAGGTCCGCACCCGGTCGCCCAGGCGGGCGTGCACGGCCAGCGCGTAGTCGGAGAAGCGGTAGGCCGTCTCCCGGTTGGGCCAGCCGCCGTGGTCTTCCAGGCTCTGCGGCAGGTCCCAGTGGTAGAGCGTGACGTAGGGGTCGATTCCGGCGTCCAGCAGCCGGTCGACGAGCCGGTCGTAGAAGTCCAGCCCTCGCGTGTTGGTCGGCCCGGAGCCGTCGGGCTGCACCCGCGGCCAGGAGACGGAGAAACGGTAGACCCCGAGCCCGAGGTCGGCCATCAGCCGCACGTCGTCGGCGTAGCGGTGGTAGTGGTCGCAGGCCACGTCACCGGTGTGGCCCGCGGCGACCCTGCCGGGGGTGTGCGAGAAGGTGTCCCAGATCGACGGCCCCCGGCCGTCGTCTCGTGCGGCGCCTTCGATCTGGTAGGACGCGGTGGCCGCGCCCCAGAGGAAACCATCAGGGAAGACCAGCGTCTGCCCCCGAGTCTCGACGGTGGTGATCGTCATCCCTTGACAGCTCCTTGCATGATTCCTCCGATGATCTGCTTGCCGAGCAGGGCGAAAACGATGACGAGTGGCAGCGTGCCGAGCGTGGTGCCGGTGAGGCTCAGCGCGTAGTCGCTGACGTAACCCGCGGCCAGCGTGGACAGGGCCACCTGGACGGTGGGGTTCTCCGGGGTGAGCACGACCAGCGGCCAGAAGTAGTCGTTCCACGCCGACATGAACGTCAGCATGCCGAGGACGGCCGCCGCGGGGCGGGCCACCGGCAGCACCACGTGCCAGAACAGTCCCCAGGTCGTGCAGCCGTCGACGCGGCCCGCCTCGAGCAGCTCGGTCGGCAGCGCCCGGGACAGGAACTGCGTCATGAAGAACACGCCGAACGCGTTGACCAGGGCGGGGACGATGAGCGCGTACATCGATCCCGTCCATTCCAGCTTCACCATGATCAGGTAGAGCGGGATGATGCCGAGCTGCGTCGGGACCATCATCGTGGCCACGGTGATCAGCAGGAGCGCGTTGCGTCCCCGGAAGCGCAGCTTGGCGAAGGCGAACCCGGCGAGCGTGGAGAAGAACATGACCGCGATCGCGATCGACCCCGCCACCAGGACGGAGTTCAGCAGCGCCAGCGCGAACGGGACGGTGTCGAAGACCTTCTCCACGTTGGCGACGAAGTTGCCTCCCGGCCAGAGCGGCGGCGGCACGTCGGCCAGCGCCGAGTTGTCGCGGGAGGCGACGACCACGCTGTAGTACAGCGGGAGCGCCGAGAAGAACACCACGGCGATCAGCGTGAGGTAGGTGAGCGTACGGGCCTTGCCCGGACCCAACCGCGGGATCATGTCAGGTTCCCCCCCGAGCGGCGGGTGAGCAGGTAGTTGACGCCGGCGGCGATGACGATGAAGACGAACATCATCCAGGAGATCGCCGAGGCGTAGCCGAAGTCGAGCTTCGCGAAGTTCTCATAGATGAACAGCGAGAGCGTCTGGTACTGGCGGTCGGGGCCGCCGGTGGGACTGTAGGTGCCGAACAGCAACGGCTCCGCGACGACCTGCATCGCCCCGATGGTGGAGGTGACGACCACGAAGACGATCGTGGGCTTGATCATCGGAATGGTGATCTTCCGCAGTTGCGTGAACCCGGAGGCGCCGTCGATGGTGGCGGCCTCGTAGAGGTCCCGCGGCACGGCCTGCATGGCCGCCAGGAAGATCAGCGCGTTGTAACCGGTCCAGCGCCACATGATCATGGTGGAGATGGCCACGTGCGAGCTCGCGGTCCCGGCGTTCCAGTCGATGGCGCCGACGCCGAACCACGACAACACCCAGTTGATCAGCCCGTAGTCCCGGCCGAAGAGCTGGCTGAAGATGACCACGACGGCGACGACGCTGGTGACGTTCGGGAGCAGCAGCGTGACCCGGAACAGCGTCTGGGCCCGGAGCGGGCGGTTCAGCAGATGCGCCAGCCAGATCGCCAGCAGCAACTGCGGGACCGTCGACACCAGCCCGATGGACACGGTGTTGAAGGTCGCGTTCCAGAAGTACTCGTCGCCGAGCAGGAAGGCGAAGTTGTCCAGGCCGACGAACTTGTGGACGTCGGACAGCAGCGTCCACTCGTGCAGGCTCACCCAGGCCGTGTAGACCAGGGGGAACAGCCCGAACGCGCAGAACACCAGCAGGAACGGCATGACATACGCGTACGGCGAGGCCTTGACGTCGAGCCGGTACGCGAGTTGCCGGCTGAACCGTTCAGACCTGTGGCGCGGGACCGCCGTCGGACGGTCGGGGGCGCGGGTGGCCACAGCGGGTCCTCTCTTGGTTCGTGAGATCGTTGGGGTGGCCGGCTCGCTTGGTCCGAGCCGGCCACCCGGCGAGCTACTTGATCCGGTCGAGGTCCTGCAGTGCCTGCTGCCACGCCGCGTCGGGCTGCTGCTTGCCCTGTTCGACGCGTTGCAGGGCGTTGCCGAACGCGGTGAGCACGTCACCGGCCTTCGGCCCCACGTGCTGGGGCTTCAGCGCCTTGGCGGCGTCGGTGAAGATCTTGCCCGTCGGCGCGTCGCTGAAGAACGGGTTGGTGAAGCCCGTGATCGTCGGGTCGTCGTACAACGCGGGGATCGACGGCAGAGCGCCTGCGTCGGTGAAGAGCTTGAGCTGGTTGTCCTTGCTGGTGAGCAGGTCGATCAGCTCGGCGGCCTCCTTGGGGTGCTTGCCCTGCTTCGGCGCCATGAGGTGGGTCCCACCCTGGTTGCCGCCGCCACCGCCGGGCACCGCCGCGACGTCCCACTTGCCGGCCGTGGTCGGGGCCGCGTCCTTGATGCTGCCGGTCTTCCATGACGGGCAGATGATCGTGGCGAAGGAGCCCTTGGTCAGGCCGGTGTTCCACGGCGGGCTGAAGGCCAGCAGCTTGGCGGACTCGTCCGCCTGGAGCATCTGGACCGACAGGTCCCATGCCTTCTTCACATCGGGGTTGGTCCCGGCGACGAGGTTGTTCTGCTCGTCGTAGTACCCGACCGGGGCCTGGTCGACCATGGCGCGGAAGTTCTCACCCGGGCCGTCGAACCACTTGGCGCCCTTCACCTTGGCCGCGACGAACTGCTGGCCGACCCTGGAGTAGTCCTCCCACGTGGGCCAGAGCTTGGACACCTCGTCGCGGTTGGTCGGCAGGCCCGCCTCCTTGAACAGGTCGGTCCGGTAGCACATGGCCAGCCCGCCGATGTCGGTGCCGAGGCCCAGCAGCTTGCCGTCGGGCGACAGGCCCTGGCTCCACTTCCAGTCCAGGTAGTCGGCCTGCCTCTTGCCCAGGCCGTACTGGCCGAGGTCGTAGAACTTGTCGGCGAGCGGAGTGAACGTGGCGATGTATCCGGCCTCGACGGCCACCACGTCCGCGGCGCCCGCGCCGGTCGCGAGCTGCGTGGTGAGGTTCTTGTGGTGGTCGTTGAACTGCGCCCGACGCTCGACGATCTCGACGTTCGGGTGGGTCTTCTTGAACTCCTCGTACAGCGGCGCGAAGTGGAAGTCGCTGAACAGGCCGACGGTGAGCTTGATCTTCTCGGCCGGCTGACCTGAGGCCGCCGGTTCTCCCGAGCCGCCACCGCAGGCGGCCACGCTTACGGCCAGTAAGGCTGCGGTGAGCATCGGGGTGATGCGTCCGGGGCGAAGCTTGCCCATAGAACCCTCCTTGGGCCCCTCAGTGATCTTTTAGAGAGCGCTCCCTCACACCGTGGATTCCGGCGGCATTTCATGTCAAGGGCCCCACCGTAACAATGGTCGATACCTGCGGAACGGCGGGCGGATCGAATCGAGAGAGCGGTTTCTTCTGATTCATATGATTTCCCCAGCTCACAGGCATGTCTATCGCCGGAATCGCGAGTCTAGAGAGCGCTCTCTAGTTGTAACTTGAAGGATATTTCGGATGTGCGCTGCATTTCGGTTCGGTTAACAGGGTTCTTGACAGCTCTTCCTAACAGGTAGGACGCTCAGCTCCGGGAGCGCTCCCTGAACCCCCCGCCCGCCAAGGAGACCCCCGTGAGTCCATCCCGCAGTCCAGGCCGTCACCGCCTGGGCTTACTGGTCGCAACGGCGATCATCCTCATCACGTCCTGCTTCGTCCTGGTCCCCGCCGCCGCGGCCGACACCCTCATCTCGCAGGGGAAGACGGTCACCGCCTCCTCGGTGGAGAACGCGGCCTTCCCCGCCTCCAACGTCGTCGACGGCAGTCTGACCACCCGCTGGTCGAGCGCGTTCAGCGATCCCCAGTGGATCCAGATCGACCTCGGCTCCGTCCAGACCGTCAGCCAGGTCGTGCTCAACTGGGAGGCCGCCTACGCCAGGGCCTTCCAGATCCAGACCTCGGCCGACGGGACGAACTGGACGACCGTCTACTCCACCACCACGGGGACGGGCGGCGACCAGACGCTCGCCGTGACCGGCAGCGGCCGCTACGTCCGCCTGTACGGCACGCAGCGCGCCCTCCCCTACGGCTACTCGCTGCTCGAGTTCCAGGTGTTCGGCCCCGGCGGCACCACGCCGGGCTGCGGCACGGCCGACGCCGCACGTGGCCGCCCCGCCACCGCCTCCTCCACGGAGAACGCCGTCTTCCCGGCCGCCAACGCCGTCGACGGCGACGCGGGAACCCGCTGGGCCAGCGCGTTCAGCGACCCGCAGTGGATCCAGGTCGACCTCGGATCCGCCCAGCAGATCTGCGGCGTCACCCTCACCTGGGAGGCGGCCTACGCCAGGGCCTTCCAGATCCAGGTGTCTTCCAACGGCACGACCTGGACGACCGTCTACTCCACCACTACCGGCGCCGGAGGCACCCAGACCCTCGACGTGACCGGCACCGGGCGTTACGTCCGCATGTACGGCACGCAGCGCGCCACGGCCTTCGGCTACTCGCTCTTCACGTTCTCGGTCCGCACCGGTTCCGGCACCACGCCGACGCCTACCCCCACACCGACTCCCACCCCCACGCCGACCCCGCCCGACACGGGCGGCGACAAGCTTCTGTCGTACGGCAAGCCTGGCGTGGCCTCGAGCTCCCAGAGCGACGTGAACTGCTACGAGTGCACCCCCGCCCGCGCGTTCGACCGTGACCCGGCCAGCCGCTGGGCGACGAGCAGCACCACCGGCTGGGTCGACCCCGGCTGGATCTACGTCGACCTCGGCGCGACCGCGCAGATCCACAAGGTCGTGCTCCAGTGGGACCCGGCCTACGCCAGGGCGTTCCAGATCCAGGTGTCGCCGGACGCCGCCAACTGGACCCCGATCTACACCACGACCACGGGCCCCGGGTTCAAGCAGACCCTGACCGTCAACGGCACCGGCCGCTACGTCCGCATGTACGGCACACAGCGCGCCACGGCCTACGGCTACTCGCTGTGGGAGTTCCAGGTATGGGGCACCGGTGGGGCGCCCATCACCCCGCCCCCGCTGCCCCCCGACCCGCGCACCCCGCCGCAGCTGGTGTGGAGCGACGAGTTCAACGGCCCCGCCGGCAGCAAGCCCGACCCGGCCAAGTGGACCATCGACACCGGCACCGGCCCGAACAACGAGCTCGAGTACTACACGAACAACAACAACGCCTCCATGGACGGCAACGGCAGCCTCGTCATGGAGGCCCGCAGGGAGACGACCGCGGGTTCCGCCTGCCCCGGCGGGCCCTGCCAGTACACCTCCCACCGAATGAACACCGGCACCAAGTTCACCTTCACCTACGGGCGGGTGGAGGCCCGGATCAAGGTGCCCAAGGGCAACGGCTTCTGGCCGGCGTTCTGGATGATGGGCTCCGACTTCCTGACCGGGCGGCCCTGGCCGTACAACGGCGAGGTCGACATCATGGAGATCCTCGGAAAGGACACCAGGACGGCCTACTCGACGATCCACGCGCCGGCCTACAACGGCGGCGGCGGGATCGGCTCGCCGTACACGCTCCCGGGGAACGCGGACTTCTCCGCCGACTACCACGTGTGGGCCGCCAACTGGGACAGCAAGGGCATCGTCTACACGCTCGACGGCCAGACGGTGTTCACGCTCAGCAAGGACCAGGTCGAGGCGACACGGGGGCCATGGGTCTACGACCACCCGTTCTACCTCATCCTCAACCTCGCGGTGGGCGGCGACTGGCCCGGCCCGCCGGACGCGAGCACACCGTTCCCGTCACGGATGCTCGTCGACTACGTGCGCGTCTACCAGTGATCCAGCACTGATCCACGCACTGATTCACGCACTTATTCACGCGCTGGTTTCACGCGCTGGTTTCACGCGCTGGTTTCACGCGCTGGTTTCACGCACAGATTCACGCGCTGGTTTCACGCACTGATTCACGCGCTGGTTGCACACACTGATCCAGCACCGATCAGCCGGTGGCCCGGGAGCTCTCCCGGGCCACCCACCCCCCCACCCTCTGGAGTCCGTCATGTCCCCACCCAGCCATGTTCCCCGGCATGTCCCCCGGCACGTCCCCCGTCTGAGACTCGCGGCGCTCGCCGCCGCGCTGTTCGCCGTCCTCGGCGCCTCCGCGGTGTTCCTGCCGCGTGCCGAAGCGGCCGCGCCCCCGCTCTCGCAGGGCCACCCGGTCACCGCCTCCTCCGTGGAGAACGCCGGCGCCCCCGCCTCCTCCGCCGTCGACGGAAACCTGGGCACCCGCTGGTCCAGCGCGTTCGCCGATCCGCAGTGGCTGCAGGTCGACCTGGGCGCGACCGCCACCGTCAACCAGGTCGTGCTCAACTGGGAGGCGGCCTACGCCACCGCCTTCCAGATCCAGATCTCCGCCAACGGCACGAGCTGGACCACCCTCTACTCGACCACGACGGCGACCGGCGGCAACCAGACCCTCAACGTCTCGGGCAGCGGCCGCTATGTCCGGCTGTACACCACCAAGCGCGCCACCCAGTACGGCGTCTCCCTGTGGGAGTTCCAGGTCTTCGGCAGCGGCGGCACGACGCCTCCGCCGACCGGGGGCGGCGGGAACGTCGTGCGCGTCGCCGAGTTCCTCGCCGACTGCCCGTTCAGCCACCGGCTCCCCGACGACCCGATCATCTATCCGGGTCTGCCCGGCGCCTCCCACATGCACAGCTTCTTCGGGAGCACCACGACCAACGCGAGCTCGACCCTGACGAGCCTGCAGAACGCCAACAGCAACTGCAACCCGGCCGTGGACAAGTCGGCCTACTGGGTGCCGACCCTGTACAAGGACGACGTGCCGGTCGAGCCGGTCATCACCACGTTCTACTACCTGGGCGAGGGCGTCCGCGACGACATCATCGCGCAGACGCAGCCCATGCCCCTGGGCCTGCGCATCGTGGCCGGCAACGCCAAGGCCACCGCGCCGGACGCGACGACCATCTCCCGCTGGTCGTGCCTGCACGCCGGTCAGGTGAACCCCGGGAAGGACTTCGTCAACTGCCCGGCGGGCACGATGCTGGAGTCCTACCTCGACTTCCCGCAGTGCTGGAACGGCCGCGACCTCGACTCGGCCGACCACAAGAGCCACATGGCCTACCCGGTGAACGGGCAGTGCCCGGCGACCCACCCGGTGCCGGTGCCGAAGCTGCGCCAGGTCCTGCGCTACCCCGTCAGCGGCGACCCGTCGCACTTCCGGCTGGCGTCGGGTCCCGGTTTCACCATGCACGGCGACTTCTTCAACGCCTGGCCCGAGGCGGAGATGGCCCGCCGCGTCAACGACTGCATCCGTCCCATCATCAAGTGCGGCGCGGACGGCCACCCTTGACAGGCCCTTGACAGGCCCTTGACTGCCCCTCGCGGCGGTCACCGCACCCCCTCGGGGCAGGGCCTGGACACAGGCCCCGCCCCGAGGCCCGGTCGTCACATCTCCGTTCCGCCCTGGTTCATGAGGGGCCGTACCTCCATGGCGCCGAACCTGGCGTCGGGCCAGCGCATGGCGATCTCGGTGGCGCGTTCGACGTTCTCGCAGTCCACCATGAGATAACCGGCCAGATGTTCCTTCGCCTCCAGGAACGGGCCGTCGGTGACGGCCGGAACGCCGTCATGCGGGCGCACGGTCCTGGTGTTCGACGGGTAGGCCAGCGCCTCGCCCCCGATCAGCTCCCCGGACTCGGTGAGCTCCCGCATGATGGTGTCGACCTCCGCGAACAGCTCGGTGCGCTCGCTCTCCCGCAGCTCCTCCACGAACCCCGGGCGGTTGTAGATCAACAGCATGTACTTCATGGTCTCCCTCTCGCCGAGCGGCGCCGTCTGCGGCGCGTTCACCGGTACGTCGGAGCGGACGGCGGGTCCTCGACATGCGCCCCAGGGAATTCTCCGGCGACTTACTCGATTATTCCGATGGTTTTGGTAGGATTTCCCGATGCATTTCGACTACGTCATGGCGATCGGCTCCTTCCTGGTCGCGGTCGTCGTCGGACTGACCGGCATGGGCGGCGGCGCACTCATGACACCCATGCTGGTGACCTTCTTCGGCGTGCCGCCACTCGCCGCGGTCTCGAGCGACCTCGTCGCCGCCGCCGTCATGAAGCCCGTCGGCAGCCTCGTCCATCTGCGGCGCGGAACGGTCGACCTCAGGCTCGTCGGCTGGCTGTGCGCGGGCTCGGTTCCCGCCGCGTTCTGCGGCGTACTGGTCGCCAGGGCGCTCGGCACCGGTGAGGACGTCCAGGGCGTGATCCAGGCGGCGCTGGGCGTCGCGCTGCTCATCGCGGCGGCGGGCCTGGCCGTACGCGGCTATCTCGCCATGCGCGACAGGGCCGAGGGACGCACCTCGGCGACAGGACGCCGGACCGCCGCCCCGGGCGAGCCGGCCGCGACCGGGCTGCCCACCGTGACCGTACGGCGACTGCCGACGGTGCTGGTCGGAGTCGTGGGCGGACTGGTGGTCGGCATGACGTCGGTCGGGTCGGGCTCCCTCATCATCGTCGCGCTGCTCGCCCTGTATCCCGCGCTCAAGGCCAACCAACTCGTCGGAACCGACCTGGTCCAGGCCGTGCCGCTCGTCATGTCGGCCGCCCTCGGGCACGTGCTCTTCGGCGACTTCCAGTTGTCGGTGACCGCCGCGCTGCTCGCCGGGTCGATTCCCGGCGTCTACCTCGGCTCGCGCATCTCCTCCCGGGCTCCCGGCGGGCTGGTGCGCCGGGTCCTGGCGTTCGTGCTGCTCGCCTCGGCACTGAAGATGTTCGGTGTGGGCAACACGGCCACCGTCTGGGTGCTGGTCGGCGTGCTGCTCGCCGCGCCCGCCGTGTGGACCCTCCTGCGGGTCCGGCACGGCCTGCCCGCGATTCCGCGGAGGCGCTCTTCCGTCCCTGTTCGCGACGACGCCGCGGACACCCCCAAAATGGGGCATGAGACAACTGGCTCAGCCGCGAATTGAGATCAACGGCCGCCCGCCGGTCGCCGAGCAGGTCCCGCTTCCCCTGGTCAACCACGGCCACTTCACCGCCATGCAGGTCAGAGATGGACGGACGAGGGGCCTGGATCTGCATCTCGCGCGCCTGGACGGCGCCACCCGGGAGTTGTTCGGCGACGGACTGGACGGCGACCTCGTACGCGACCACATCCGGCACGCCCTCGGCGACGACGTCTCCGACGCGTCGGTGCGCGTCATCGTCTACTGGCCGGACGGCGACGACGCTGCGTCCATCGTGGTGACCGTGCGCCCGCCCGCACCCGACCCCAAGAGTCCGCAGAGCCTCAAATCGGTCGCCCACCAGCGGCCCGCCGCCCACATCAAGCACATCGGCGGGTTCGGGCAGTACTACTACGGCCGCATGGCCGTACGCGAAGGCTTCGACGACGCGCTGCTGACCGGGCACGGCGGGGTCGTCGCGGAGAGCGCCATCGCCAACATCGGCTTCTTCGACGGGACGTCCGTCGTCTGGCCCGACGAACCGTGCCTGCACGGGATCACCATGCAGTTGCTGGAGCCGCGACTGCCGGACATCGGGATCGGGTCCCGGCGCGGGCCGGTGCGACTGGCGGACGTCGCCGGATTCGAGGCGGTCTTCATCACCAACTCCCACGGGGTCGCCGCGGTGAGGCGCATCGACGACCTGGTCCTCCCCACCGGGCACCACGTCGTCGAGGCCGCGGCGCGCCTGTACGACTCCGTCCCCTGGGACGTCATCTGAACCCGGCTTGAGCCCGGTTCCCGGGCGACCGGCCTGACCGGGCTGACGAGCACGCCGAGTTTCGCGAAGGCGGCCGCACCGGCCACGTTCGTCCACCCGGGCGTCTTCGTCAGCAGGCCGCAACTCGACTTCGTGCGGTCGAAGGTGCAGGCGGGCGCGCAACCCTGGAAGGCCGCCTACGACCAGATGCTCGCGAGCAGGTACGCCTCGCTCTCCCGGACCCCCAAGCCGCGGGCGATCGTCGAGTGCGGGTCGTACTCCAACCCGAACAACGGATGCACCGACGAGCGCGAGGACGCGATCGCGGCCTACACCGACGCGCTGATCTGGTACATCACCCGCGACAGCCGGTACGCCGAGAAGGCAATCAGCCTGATGGACGCCTGGTCGGCCACGATCAGGGACCACACCAACAGCAACGCGCCGCTGCAGACCGGGTGGGCGGGGTCCTCCTGGCCGAGGGCGGCGGAGATCATCCGCTACACCTACACCGGCTGGCCGTCCGCGAACGTCACCCGCTTCGCGACCATGCTCCGCAACGTCTACCTGCCCAAGGTGATCAACGGCTCCAACAGCAACGGCAACTGGGAGCTGAGCATGATGGAGGCCGCGATCGGCATCTCGGTCTTCCTGGAGGACCGCACGAGCTACGACAAGGCCGTGGCCAAGTTCCGCGGCCGGGTGCCCGCCTACATCCACATCACGGCCGACGGCGCGCTCCCCAAGGCGCCCCCCGGCAGCTCGATCGACACCCGTGACGAGATCATCGGCTACTGGCAGGGCCAGTCCACGTTCATGGACGGGCTCACCCAGGAGACCTGCCGCGACTTCGTCCACACCGGGTACGGCATCGACGCCATCGCGCACTTCGCCGAGACCACCCGCATCCAGGGGCAGGACCTCTACCCGGAGATCAGCGAGCGGCTCCGCCACGCACTCGGGCTGCAGTCCAAGTACGAGCTCGGGGCGGCCGTGCCGTCCTCACTGTGCGGCGGCAGCGTCAAGCGCGGGCTCGGCCCGGTGACCGAGGTCGGCTACAACGCCCTGCACAACCGCATGGGCATCGCCATGACGAACACCCAGACCCTGACCCTCCAGCAGCGCCCCGCCGGGACCAACAACCTCTTCGTCGCGTGGGAGACCCTCACCCACGGCGACAACCCGAACTGACCCGCCGACCCCCCTGGCACCGCTCGCACCACGGCCCGCCGTTCCCCTCGTCACGGGGAGCGGCGGCCCGCGTTTCAACACCCGCGTCTCAGCGTTTCGGTGACCCGAGTCTCAGTGGCCGGGCATCCCGGCGTCGGGGATCCGGCCGCCCACCTGGCCCAGCAGGGCCAGATGCGCCCGTACGGCGGGCCTCGCCTCGGCCGCGAGCCGCTTCACCTCGATGGACGAGCCCTCACGCAACTCCTGGGCGATGCTGCGCAGAAGGCGGTGGTGATGATCGGCCTCGTGGGCCAGCCAGGCCCGGTCGAACGCCGCCCCCGTGTTCCGTGCCATCCGGCGCATCTCCGCCGCGCCCGCGGCCCCCGCCGTACCGGGCAGCGTCACCGCGACCTGCCGGGCGACCCGCTTGACGTCCTCGTCGAGCGCGGTGTGGTCGCTCACCAGCCGCTTCACCAGATCACGTACGGCCGGTGCGCTCGCCGTCCGCTCGACCGTCGGGCCGTGCTCGATCATGTCCAGGTTCGCCTGATGGGTCTCGATCAGGAACGTGCGGTCCTGCTGGTTCACCCCTTCCCGCGCGGCGGCGACGCCGACCGTTCCGCACACCACGACCGCGGAAACGCCCAGCACGACGGCGACTCTCGACAGCATGCGATCTCCCCCCGGTGGTTCGGCCGCTCTCGTTCACCTCACTGATATTTCGGATATAAGGACCTATACCCGGACAAAGTTGCTGGTCACCCGGCCCTGTGGCGGGCCCTGAGGAGAGGGGCACCGATGACCGAGCAGCACGCCGTCACCCGCACCCTCACCACGCGCGAGGTGGTCAAGCCGACTCCGGCGGAGCTGATGGAGGACACCGGGACCGGCCTGGACTTCGGGACGCGCCCCGACCGGATGCCCGGCCACCTCACCCCGGCCGACCGTTTCTTCGTCCGCAACCACGCGCCGACGCCGCGCCTCGACGCCGCGACCTGGACCCTGATGATCGAGGGCGACGGCGTGCGGGCCCCCGTCTCCTACACCTACGACGACCTGTGGCGCCGGTTCCCGATGGTCTCGGTGGTCCGGACGCTCGAGTGCGCGGGCAACCGCAGGGCGCTGTTCGCCGAGGAGACCGGAGCGCGCTTCGACGGGACCCAATGGGGACGCGGCGCCGTAGGCACGGCGGAGTGGACGGGCGTGCGCCTGCGCGACCTGCTCGAACCGGCGGGAATCACCTCCCGCGCGTGCGAGGTCATGCCGGAGGGCCTCGACGCGGCCCGCGCGCGCAGGCCCCTGCCGCTGGCGAAGGCCCTCGCCGACGACACCCTGCTCGCCGTCGCCATGAACGGCGAGGTCCTTCCCCTCGATCACGGCTTTCCGGCCCGGGTCGTGGTGTCCGGCTGGCTGGGCGCCGCGAGCATCAAGTGGGTCGGCCGGATCGAGGTGTCGGAGCAACCGCTGCGCGTGCCGTGGAACACCCGTGACTACGTGCTCTTCGGCCCAGGCCATCCGGCCGAGGGCACCCCCATCACCGGCGTTCCCGTGTCCGCCCTGGTCGAGCTGCCCTGGCCCGCCCGGCTCCGGCGGGGCCCCCAGATCGTCCGCGGGCGGGCGTTCGCGGGCGAACGCGCGGTCGCGGCCGTGGACTACCGCGTGGACGACGACCCCTGGCGGCCGGCGGTCCTGACAACGCCCGGAACGGCGGGCGTGTGGGCGCGATGGCAGTTCCACTGGAACCCCCGGCCGGGCGACCACGTGATCCGGGTGCGCGCAATCGACGACCAGGGGCGTGCCCAGCCCGACTCCAGTGCATGGAACGCTCTCGGCTACTGCCAGAACGCGGTCCTGGCCCACCCTGTCATGGTCGGCTGATCGCGCTCTCCTCCCCGCAAAATTGCCGGCTCTTACCGGCAATTGATTTGAATTCCTGCTAACGCCTCATATGCTCGCAATGGATCCCCCAATAAAGGAGTGAATGTTTGGCCGAGGACGGACCCCTCCCGTCAGGCATCGACGTGCACGTCCCGAACGCCGCACGGATGTACAACTACTTCCTGGGTGGAAAGGACAACTTCCCCGTCGACAGGGAGGCCGCCGAGTTCGTTCTCGCGGTGGCGCCCGAGGCCAGAGAACTGGCCCGTCAGAACCGGTCGTTCCTGCGCAGAGCCGTACGCCATCTCGCGGAGGACGCCGGGATCCGTCAGTTCGTGGACATCGGCACGGGGCTGCCGACCCAGGGGAACGTCCACGAGGTGGCCGGCGAGATCGACCCCGGCACCCGGGTGGCCTACGTGGACAACGACCCCGTCGTCCTCGCGCACGCCCGCGCCCTGCTCTCCAACGCCACCAACACGATCACCATCCCCGGCGACCTCCGTGAGCCGGAGAGCATCTTCGACACCCCCGAACTCCTGTCGCTGATCGATTTCGCCGAGCCGGTCGCGGTGCTGCTCGTCGCCGTGCTGCACTTCCTGCCCGACAGCGCCAAGCCCGCCGAGGTGGTCGCCCGGCTGCGCGACACGCTGCCGCCCGGCAGCTACGTCGTGTTGTCGCACGTCACGGCGGAGGAGCGGGTGACGTCCGCCCGCCAGGGCGCCGCCGTCTACCAGCGGGCCAGCTCAAGCGTCACGTTGCGCGGACGCGCCGAGATCTGCGGCTTCTTCGACGGCTTCGAGCTCGTCGAACCTGGTGTGGTGCGGCTCGACGAATGGCGGCCGGACCTCGACGCCTCTCTGGCGCACCGAGGGCTCGACCTGCCGACATGGTTCCTGTGCGGCGCGGGCCGGGTGCCCTGACCCGGGCCTTTCAACCGGCTCGAATCGGCTCGAATCGGCTCGAACGGCTCAACCGGCGAGGCACTCCGACATCTCGGGCTTGGGCTCCGGCCCGTCATGGGTTCTGATCGCCAGGCTGAACAGCGCGACGAGCAGGTCCGCGTCGTCCTCGGTCTCCAGCCGGATGCCGATCCAGTCGCGGTGCGGCTCGAGTGCGACCTGCCGCGCCCCTTCGAGGGCCGGCCGCATCCGCTCGATGAGCGGCACCGTCAGCCACAACTCGGCCTCGTTGCCGGTATGCAGATGGAGGATCTGTCTCGCGCCGACCGACACGCCTGCGCCGCACCCGCACTCGGCCGTCCCGGTCCGGCATTCCGGCCAGGTCTCCAGTTGCTTCAGGACGCGTGAGGCCATCGACTGCCTGGCGATTCCAGACACGCTCATGCACTCATCGTGGCTGCCAGAAAGATCAGCTGGAAGCAGATAACGGCAATCGTTATTCACCGGGCGTACACCTGCATCTCACCCATGGGGGCGAACCACCGTCAGAAGTCCGAAACGAACTTCCGGCAAGGCATCAAAATACGGTGAATATTGCGTTACGCACCGCGTGTCCCAATTCTCCTGAACGGTGACAGCGCGGAATGCTGTGCTCATCCCGGCGACAAGGGAGGATCTTCACATGCTTCGGCGGACCCGCCTTTTCGGACAGAAGACCCGCGTCACGTTCACCCTCCCCCTGGATCAACCCTCCGGCGCCGTCAGCGTCGTCGGCGACTTCAACGAATGGCGGCCGGGAGACCACGAGTTGCTGCGCCGCCGCGACGGCACACGGACCGTGTCCGTGATCCTGCCGGCCGGCGTCCACCGCTTCCGGTATCTGGCGACCGGCGGCCTGTGGTTCGACGACGAGACCGCCGACAAGATCGACCACCTGGGCAGCGTGGTCTACCTCTAGGTCGCTCAGATCGTCGGGTCGCCGGGCGTACCGGAACGACACCCAGGCCCCCGGTGAGGGGTGCCCGGGATGCCGCATGGTCGCCCCCGGTTACGCGAACTGGCCGGGCTGGTAGTCGCCGGCGGGCTGCTGGGTGATGACGTTCACCCGGTTGTAGGCGTTGATGATGGCGATGAGGGACACCAGGGCGCCGAGCTGCTCCTCGTCGTAGTGCTTGGCGGCGTTCGCCCAGGCCTCATCCGTGACGCCACCGGCCGCGTCGGCGATGCGGGTGCCCTGCTCCGCGAGCTCCAGGGCGGCGCGCTCGGCGTCGGTGAACACCGTGGCCTCACGCCAGGCCGCGACCAGGTTGAGGCGGATGGAGGTCTCCCCGGCGTGCGCGGCGTCCTTGGTGTGCATGTCGGTGCAGAAACCGCACCCGTTGATCTGGCTGGCGCGGATCTTCACCAGCTCCTGCGTCGCGGCGGGCAGCGTGGACCCGTCGACCACCTTGCTCGCTGTGATGAAGTGCTTCAGGGACTTGGTCGTGACCGGGTTGGTGAAGAGGTTCAAGCGAGCATTCATTGTGCACTCCTGCGTCGTCGTTGGTGCTTTCACCTCTCTGACGTAAGAAGTCGGCAGTCTGTGACACAGAAGACTGTGACGTGCGTCACCCCGCGGAACCATGCGGAACCGTGACGGGATCCACCCCGCGACATCGTGCCCTAGGCGGGTGCCTCTTCCGGAACCGTGACCGCCACGGGAACGTCGACCGTGGACCGGAGCCGGCCGCGCACCACCGAGGCGACGAAGGCCGCGCCGAAGGCGGAGCCGCAGAACAGCGCGATGGACGCTCCGGCCGCGATGTTCCACTGCGTGGAGACCCAGACACCGGCGAGCGCGCACGAGACGCCGACCGCCGCGGCGATGGGGAACAGCAGCGCGAGCCGGTCGGTGATCAGCCGCGCCGTCGCGGCCGGGCCCACCAGGAGGGCGACGGTGAGGATCGCGCCGAGGGCGGGCACGGTGGCGACCACCGTCACCTCGATGATCGCCAGGAGGGCGAAGTCGAGCACCGCGGTGGGCAGCCCGACGGCCGCCGCCCCTTCCCGGTCGAAGGCCACGAGCAGCAGTTCCTTGCCCAGCGCGGCCATCACGACGAGCACCACGACGGCGACGACGGCCGTGATCACCAGATCCGAGGTGCTCACCGCGAGGACGTCGCCCACCGTGTAGGCGGTCAGGTCCTTGCTGAAGCCGTCTTGCGCCGATACCAGGACGACGCCGAGGGCGAACCCCCCGGACAGCGCGATCCCGGTCGCGGCGGTGAAGTCCTGCCCGCGCGCCCGCGAGAAGACCACGACGGCGAGGACCACGAGCAGGCCGAAGACGCCGCCGCCGAGATAGAGGTCGACGCCCAGCAACGCGGCGACGACGATCCCGGGGAAGGTCCCGTGCGTCAGCGCCATCGTGAAGAACGGCAACCGGCGCGCGATGACGAACACGCCCACCACGCCGCCGAGGACGCCGACCAGGGCCGCCTCGATCATGGCCCGGTGGACGGTGGAGTCGAGCCAGGTCACCGCGTCATCTCCAGTTCAGGGGTGCCCAGCCGGGCACGGCTGAGCCCCACACGTCTCCGTACGGCTCCCGCCAGGGCGGCCACGCCGTACAACACGACGAGGACCAGGACCACGGTGCCTCCCGAGGCGAGGCGCAGCCCGTGGTAGACCGAGGCCTCGTAGCTGGCCGCGAGCCCGAGCCAGCCGCCGAGTGCGCCGATGAGGCAGGCGAGCGGCACGATGAACACGAGCCGGTCGGACAGGGCGCGCGCCGCCGCGGCCGGGACGATCAGCAGCGCGATGACCAGGATCGTGCCCACGGCCTGCACCGCGGCGACCACCACCAGGGCCACGGCGACGTTCATGACCAGGTCCAGCAGGCCGACGCGGATGCCCGCCGCCGCCGCGCCCTCGGGGTCGAACGTGCGCAACATGAGCGGTCGCCGCAACACGGCCAGCAGGGCGGCGACCAGGACCGTGACGACGGCGGTCTGCACGAGCTGCTCCTGGGTGACGGTGAGGATCCGCCCGAACAGGAACTGCGTGAGGTCGGAGGTGAAGGCGGTCCGCTGAGAGACGAGCACGACACCGATCGCGAACAGCGAGGTCAGCACCATGGCGAGCGCCGCGTCCTCGCTCACCCTCCTCCGATGGGCGAGCACGGTGAGCAGCACCGCCGTCACCGCTCCCGCGGCCAGCGCCCCCCAGAAGACGCCGTCCTGGCCGGCCATCAGGTAGCCGATGACCACGCCGGGGAAGACGGTGTGGGTCAGGGTGTCGCTCACGAACGCGAGCCGGCGCAGCAGGACCAGAACCCCGACCGTGCCGGCGAGCACGCCGAGGATGACCAGCTCGACCAGCGCCCGCGCCATGAACGGCAGTTGGAACGGCTCGAACAGGCTCATGTCTGGGTCACGATCACCCGGTCGCCGCGCAACTCCAGCGCGTGCCCGCCGTACGTCGCCCGCAGGCGCTCGGGGGTGAGGACCTCGTCGGTCGGCCCGAATCCGAACTGGTGCCGGTTGAGCAAGCACACCTCGTCGCAGGCGAGGTGCGCGATGGCCAGGTCGTGCGTGCTGACGACCACCGCGGCCCCCTGCTGCTTGAGCAGGGCTATCGCCTCGAGCAGGGCGTGCTGGCTCACCGCGTCCACCCCGTTGAAGGGCTCGTCGAGCAGCAGCAGTCGCGGCTGGGCGGCGATCGCCCGGGCCAGGAGCACCCGCTGGCGCTGGCCGCCGGACAGCGTGCCGAAGCGGTTCTTCGCGCGGTCGCTCAGCCCGACACGCTCCAGCGCCTCTGCCGCGAGGGCCCGGTCGGCCGCGGAGGGACGACGGAGCCAGCCGATCTTCCGGTAGCGGCCCATCATCACCACCTGCTCGACCGACACGGGGAAGTCGGGGTCGAGGGTGTCGGCCTGCGGCACGTAGGCGACGTCACGGCGCGCCTGCGCGGGCGTGACACCGAGCACCTCGATCCGCCCACGGACCGTGGGGACCAGCCCGAGAATGGCTTTGATCAGCGTGGACTTGCCGGCGCCGTTGGGGCCGATGAGCGCCACGGCCTCGCCCGACCGGACGGTGCCGTGCAACTCCTCCAGCACCGGTACGTGCCCGTAGGCGACACTGGCCTGTTCGAGGACCAGTGCCGCCGTACGGTCTTGCTGCTGTGTCATGTGGAGGAACCCTTGAGGGCGGTGACGATCGTGTCGGTGTTGTGCTCTTCCATCTGGAGGTAGGTGGCTCCCGCCGACCCCTCCGGACCGAGCGTATCGCCGTACAGCGAGTCCTCTCCCGCCTCCACCTTCACACCGGCCTCGCGACCGATCGCCTCCGCCGTCTTGGGCGGCAGGGACGACTCGGAGAAGATCGCGGTGACGCCGGTCGCCTTGATCTTGGCGACGAGATCGGCGATCTGCTTGCCGGACAGCTCCGCCGAGGTGTCGAAGCTCGGGATGATCGAGCCCACGAAGGTCAGCTTGTAGCGGTCGATGTAGTAGCCGAACGCGTCATGGTTGGTGACGAGCTTGCGCCTGTCCGCCGGAATCGAGGCGATCTTCGTGGCGATGTCGGCGTCGAGCGTGTCGATCTTGGCGTTGTACGCCGCCAGGTTGGCCTCGTAGGCGGACGCGTCGGCGGCGTCCTTGGCGGCGAAGGCCTTCTCGATGTTGGCCGCCATGATCTTCACGTTCATCGGGTTGTGCCAGATGTGCGGGTCTCCGTCGGCCTCCTCCTCGGACCCGTCGCCCTGGCGGATCGCGACACCCTGGCTGGCGTCGACGATCGTGCCGTCGAAGCCGGCGGACGTGATCACCTGGTCGAGCCACTTCTCCAGGCCCACACCGTTCTTGACCACGACGTCGGCCTCGGCGATCGCCTGGATGTCCGCGGGGGACGGCTCGTAGTCGTGCGGGTCGACGTTGGGCTTGAGGATCTGGTGGACCACCGCCTTGTCACCGCCCACGTTCCGGGCGAAGTCGCCGACCTGGGTGGTGGTGGCGACCACCTTGAGGGCGTGGGGAGCCCCCGGGCTTCCGCCGGACTGCGACGAAGACGACGAACCGGAGCCACAGGCAGCCGCGAACATCACGACAAGGGCGGCGACCGGCAAGGTTCGGGCAAGAGGGGAATGCACGACAGTCCTGTTCGATTCGACGTTTGTAGACGTATCGAGGAGATACACCCGAATCGTGGCGTAAATGAAAATGATTGTCAACTTCGTTTTGGCGCCCGGAAACGACGACGTGCCGATGACACAGGTCATCGGCACGCCGGCGGTCGTTGCGGGAGGGCCCGCTCCTCGGATTCCTCAGTGACGTGCGCGGGCTCCCAGCACCGCGCGGGCGACACCGGGGTCGTCGGAGAAGACGCCGTCGATGTTCTGGTCGTACAGCTTGTTCAGGTAGCCGGTGACGTCGCCGGTCGCCCGGGCGTAGACCGGGCTCGCCGAATCGCCGCGCCGGTAGTCCACCGGGAGCTGCGAGTTCTCCGGCCGGACCGTCCAGGTGTGGACGTCGAGGTGGGCCCGGTGGGCGTCCCTGACCAGGGTGGTGGGAGCGACCGTACGGCCGTCGGCGCCCACCGGAAGGATGCGGGTGGTCGCCACGCCGACGCCGTAAGCGTAGGACGCCACGTCCTTCAGACCCGCCGGGGTGACCATCTGGTCGTAGGTGAAGCCGTCACCCTTGGCCACGTGGTCGTACGGCGCACCAGACCCGTTGACCAGCTGGATCAGCCGCAGCTTGGTCTTCTTGTGCAGGTCGCGGATGTTCGCCGTCTCGAACGACTGGATGAACACCGGGTCGGTCGACTTCCGCCAGCCGTGCCTGGCCAGCGTGGCGAGCAGCGGCTCCTCGAGCGACAGCCCGATGGAGTCGAAGTAGGTCGGGTGCTTCGTCTCGGGGTAGACGCCCACGCCGTACCGCTGGGCGAGGTCGATCACCTCGTCGAAGGTCGGGATCGGCGCCAGGCCGTTGAAGGCCGTGTTCTCCGGGCGCAGGTCGGGGATGCGCTCCTTGGCCCGCAGGGTGCGCAGCTCGGCGAGCGTGAAGTCCTCGGTGAACCAGCCGGTCACCGCCACGCCGTCGATGGTCTTGGTGGTGCGTCGGCTCGTGAACTCGGGGTGGTCGGCCACGTCGGTGGTCCCCCCGATCTCGTTCTCGTGCCTGGCGACGAGGATGTGGTCCTTGGTCGAGACGAGGTCGGGCTCGATGTAGTCGGCGCCCAGGCCGATGGCCGTCTCGTAGGACAGGAGAGTGTGCTCCGGCCGGTAGGCGCTCGCGCCTCGATGGCCGATGACGATGGGCTCTTGGTCCCGCTTGTCGGCGGTCGCCGCGCCGGGCTGGATCAGCACAGCGGCAACCGTACCGCCCGCGAGAAGGGCCAGAGCCCCGGCCACGAACTTACGGATCATGGTCATGAGCGGACCATAAGTGGTGTAAGCGACTCTCACATTAAGGCGAGGTGCCCACTCGGCGACGCCTTCACCACGCCCCCGCCCGGGCCCCGCCGGAGGCTTCGGTTCCCCCGGCAGGGCCTGTGCGTAGGCGCGCCGGGCCCTCAGGCCCGCAGTACGGCCAAGCCGGCCTGAGCCTGCGTGCGCATCATCGGGACGAACTGCCGAGCGGGCTCGGGAAGGGCGGACAGCACCGACTCGACCTCCTCCGGGGTGCCCACCTCGTCGAAGAATCCGACCATGAGGTGGGCCGCCTCGGTCGGCGACGTCGCGATGACCTTCTGGGAGAAATCAGCCCAGGCCTCCGGCGAGACGTGGTCGCGCAGGGCCGGGAACAGGAGGGGTTCCTCCTTCTCGAGATGGCGATGCACCAGGTCGCGAACGGCCATCGCCGCCTCCCGCAGGGCGGCACGGTCGACGCCGTCGCGAATCTCCACCTCACCGAGCGCGTCCAGGACCGCGTCGAGCTGCACGTGCTCGGCGCCGAGGGCGGCGAGGCCGTCGGCGGCCCCCGGCTCGACAGCGGTGATCATGGGCCAGAGCAGCCCGTCTTCACTCTCGTGGTGGTGATGCAGGTTCGCGACGAGGAAGTCGCGCAGCTCGGCCAGCGCCGTACTGGGGACGGTGGGCCGCCCGGTCGCCTCGACCAGCAGTGAGGTGGCCGTTCGGTGCATTCCGTGCGCGAGACGGGTCTCGATGATCGCCATAGGTTCAGAGTTCTGCATGCGACGACGGTATTGAATATAGGACCCTATGGTCAATATTGCCTTATGTGATCAATATGATGGATAATCGGTGGATGGGCACGTACCGCTCTCCCCGCCGCGCGGACGCGGCCGCCGACACCCGTGCCGCGATCCTGCGGAGCGCTCGGGAGTTGTTCCTCATCCACGGCTACTCCGCGGTCACGGTCGCGCAGATCGCCGCAGGCGCGCGCGTCGCCGTACCGACCGTCTACAACAGCGCCGGGGGCAAGACGGGCATCCTGGCCGCCCTGCTCGCCCCCGCCGTGAACGACCCGAGCGTCGTGGAGGCCCTCGACGCGGTGGCGGCGGCCACGGATCCGGGCGAGGTCGTCGACCTCACGGCCGCCCACACCCGGCAGGACCACGAGCGGCACTGGGACATCCTGTTCGGACTGCTCCACGACGGTCTGGGAGAGGCCGCCGCCACCGAGGTGCACAACGCAGGCATCCGCGCCTACATCGAGGCGTTGACCGCGGTGGCCGATCGCCTGGTCGCCTTGGACGGGCTGCGACCCGGCCTGGACCGGGAGACGGCCGTCGATCTTCTGTGGTTCTACCTCGGCCAGCGCTCCTGGTTCGTCCTCGTCGGCGAACGCGGCTGGAGCTTCGACCGTGCACAGGAGTGGCTGGCCGCCTCCGCCCGTCAGGCGTTGCTGCGATGAGGCCTGTCGTGACCTTCCTGTTGTGACCTTCCTGTTGTGACCTTCCTGTTGTGACCTTGCTGTCGTGACTTCCTGCGGTGATCCGCCTCGGAACCCCGGCCGCGTATGAATCGCGAATCCCCGGGCAGTGGGGTGCTGCCCGTGAATCGGAACCGCAGCTTGGGGTGAGGTCAAAATGGTCCTGCTGGGCCTTCTCCTGATCATGGTCGCGGCGGCGGCCGTGATCGAGATATCGATCAACGAGACCGCGACGACGATGCCCGTCACCATCTGGGACTGGACGGTCAATCTGAGCCCGCTCGAACTGTTCGCCGCCGGAGCGGCGACGGCAGTGGTGTTCCTGGTCGGCCTTCTCATGGTCAGCGGCGGCTTGCGCCGCTCGAGCACCAAGCGCCGCAAGGTCCGCGAGGCGCGACTGGCCGAGCGGCAGCGCCTGGCACAGCTCGAGGCGGAGAAGCGCGATCTCGAGCGGAAGCTGGAGGGAGCCGAGACCCCCGCGACCGCGACCGCGACCGGGCCCGCACCCGACCCCGCGACCGGCTCTGTGACCAGCCCTGTTGCCGGCCCTGTGACCGGCTCCGCGGCCGAGCGGGACCTCATGGCGACCCGCGACGCGGACGTCCGCGAGGCCGACACGCGCGAGATGACCCGGCCCGGCCGGGTGGAGCGCGACCGCACCGACGAACCGCCCGGCAGTCGCGTCACGGTCCCGGCCCAGTCGTCGTCCGACCAGCTCGTGGCCGGCCGGCGTGGCACGCCCCGCTCCGACCACAGCGGAGACCCCCGCGACCCAGGCGAGCCCGCCTGACCCGGCCTGACCCGGCTCCCGCGCGCCCCGCGCCGTCATCCTCCGAGGCGGCGCGGGTGCGCGCACGTCAGGATTTCCCACCCGCGTGCATGGACTCGAGCTCGTCGAGTTGCCTGACGCGGCTCACGTCCCACCCGGCGTCCTCCGCCAGGAGGGCGAGCGTGAGGGCGTTCCGTACGGCGGCGCCACCCACGTCGTTGTTGAAGTAGACATACGCGTCACGCATGTCGCCCGCTTCGCGCAGCCGGTCGAGCCAGCTCTTCAGCGCCTGTTCCCCATAACTCGGCCACGCCCGGCCCCGGCCCTCGTGGAAGCGCAGGTAGGCCCACTCGGCCGTCCGCCACAGGGGCGACTGCGGCTTGCCCCGCCTGTCGGCCCAGCAGAGGGCCGCACCGTGTTCGGCCAGGACTTCCCTGATCTCGTCCGTCCACCACGAGTCGTGCCTGGGCTCGACCGCGACCTTGACCTTCTTCGGGAAGCGCGCGAGGCACCGGCGCAGCCGTTCCGCGTCGGCCCGCAGAGTGGGCGGCAGTTGCAGCAGGATCGGGCCGAGCTTCCGGCCGAGCCCCTCCGCCACTCCCATGAGCCGCTCGACCGGCTCCTCCGGATCCTTCAGTCGTTTGATGTGCGTGAGGAACCTGCTGGCCTTCACCGCCATGACGAAGTCGTCGGACGTGCGCTGCCGCCAGCTCTCGAACGTCTCCCTCGTGGGCAGGCGGTAGAACGCGTTGTTGTTCTCGACGGTGGCGAAGACCTCGCAGTACCTCTCCAGCCAGAGCCGCTGGGGCACGCCGGAGTAGATCATGTCCCGCCAGTCGGCGTACTGCCAGCCGGAGGTCCCGATGAACATCGGCATACGACCCCCCTACCCCACATTCGGCATAGATCGCCCAAACAGGGGCAGGCGAATTTCGGATCGGAAAATCGCAGAGAAAGCAGCTACGAGAGGGGCGAATGATGATCCGTGGGAAGACGATCGCGTTTCTGGTCGCTCCCGAGGGAGTCGAGCAGGTCGAGCTGTCCGAGCCGTGGAGGGCGGTCGAACTGGCGGGCGGAACACCCCGGCTGGTGTCCATCCGGCCTGGCCGGGTCCAGGCGTTCAACCACCTGGACAAGGCGGATACCTTCCCGGTCGACATGACCGTCGACGACGTGTCCGCCGCGGAGTTCGACGGGCTGGTCCTGCCGGGCGGCGTGGCCAACCCGGACATGTTGCGCACCGAGCCGAAGGCCGTCCGGTTCGCGAAGGGCTTCTTCGAGAACGGCAAGCCGGTGGCGGCCATCTGTCACGCGCCGTGGACGCTCATCGAGGCCGACGTCGTACGCGGCCGTACGCTGACGTCGTGGCCGAGCCTGCAGACGGACCTGCGCAACGCCGGGGCGGAGTGGGTCGACCAGGAGGTCATGATCGACACGGACGGCCCGAACACGCTCGTGACCAGCAGAAAGCCCGACGATCTCAAGGCGTTCTGCCAGGCGGCCCTCGACGCGTTCAGCGAGTGATCCGCACGCGATCCGCACCTAGTCGGCATACGCCTTACGGGCGGGGAACGAGCTCTGCCATGCTTTCACGCGGCACCATCGCGGCACGAGAGCGCGGAGAAATACAGGCATGACCGAGGTGTTCACGCTCGGAGAGGCGCTCGGCGTCGTCTCGGCCGACCGGATACGACACGACATGACAGCCCGTCTGGACGTCGAGGGCCCAGAGCTGACGGTGTCCGTCGGTCTCGCGCGGCTCGGTCATCAGGTCGCCTGGCTCGGCCGGGTGAGCATCGACGAACTGGGTGCGCGCACGCTGAGCGTTCTGCGCGGCGAGGGCGTGGACGTCTCACACGCCCGAGTCGACGAGACCGCCCCCACCGGCATCGTGATCCGGCAGCGGCGGATCGGCCGTCTGTCGCACGAGGTCTACTACCAGAGCGGCTCCGCGGGGTCGCGCCTGTCCACGGGCGACGTCCCCGCCGAGGCCGTTCAGGCGGCGCGCGTCCTGCACATCACCGGCATCACCCTGGCGCTCAGCGGATACGCATGGAGCGCCGTGCACCACGCGGTCAAGCTGGCGCGCGACGCCGGGGTGCTCGTCTCCGTCGACGTCAATCACCGGCCGCATCTCTGGGAGAGCGCCGACGAGGCACGGCAGGCGCTGACCGAGCTGGCCTCCTCCGCCGACATCCTGTTCGCCAGCCAGGACGAGCTGCCGCTCGTCGAACCTGCTCTGGCGGGCGTTCCCGAGCTGATCGTGACCCGTGGGGCCAAAGGGGCGAGCGCGACGGTCGACGGTCTTCGCTACGACACCCAGGCGGCGCCGGTGACGGCCGTCGACGCCACCGGTGTCGGCGGCGCCTTCGTCGCGGGATATCTCAGCGCCCTCCTCGACGACCTCCACCCCGCCGACCGGCTGAAGCGGGGCATCTCGCTCGCCGCGTACGCCGTGGCCGGCCACGGCTCATGGCAGGGGCTGCCCACTCGGGGCGAGCTACCTCCGTGAGGTCCAGGGCGTGCTTCTGACCCGGTCGAGGCCGGGGTCGTAGAGGGGCTCCGCGACGATCCGCGCGCCGACCCAGCCGCCGTTCACGCCGATCTCCACACGCGTCTCCGTCATGACTTCTGTGGCATCCGCGGCGTCCGCGACGCCGACCGGCAGGTACGCGTAGGCGATCGACCGGCCGACGCGGCAGCCGTACCCCCCGCTGGTGACGCGGGACACGGGCCGGCCGCCCAGCCGTACCGGCTCGCCGCCCAGGCAGACCTCACGCTCGTCGTCGACCACCAGGCAGCGCAACGTCTGACGCGGCTCGGGAAGAGCCGCCCGCCGTTCCGGCCGTACGGCGAAGCCGAGCCCGGCTTCGAGCGGTGTCGTCTCGGGGGTGATGTCAAGCCCCCAGATCCGGTACCCCTTCTCCAGCCGCATCGAGTCGAGGGCGCGATAGCCCGCCGGACGCATGCCGTACGGCAGGCCGGCCTCCATGAGCGCGTCCCAGAGCGTCAGGCCGAACTCGGCCGGGCAGTAGAGCTCCCAGCCGAACTCGCCGACGAAGGTCACCCGCTGGGCCAGCACCGGGACGTGACCGACGCTGATCTCCCTGGCCCGCATGTATCCGAAGGTCAGGTCGTCGTCGCTCAACGCGCTCAGGATGTCGTACGCCCGGGGCCCCCACAGGCAGTAACAGGCGTAGGCGGAGGTGACGTCCCTGACCTCCAGGCCGTGCCGGCGCAGGATCTCGGCGTCGTGGACGCCGAAGGCCGTGCCGGTGACCACCCTGAACCGGTCCTCGGCGAGTCTCGTCACGGTGACGTCCGCGTCGATGCCGCCGCGCTCGTTGAGCACCTGGGTGTAGACGACCGTGCCGACAGGCCGGTCGAGGCCGTTGCCGCAGGCCCGCTCCAGGTCGGCCAGGGCGTTCTTGCCCGAGACCTCCAGCTTCGAGAAGGACGTCTGGTCGAACAGTCCGGCGGCGCTCTCGGTCGCCAGGCACTCCTCACGGATCGCGGGTGACCATGCCCTGCCCGCCCAGCCTCTCGGCCCCGGCCCTCGCGTGTCGCCGGACGCGTCGCTGGACGACCTGTCGGACGACCTGCCGGACGACCTGCTGGACGGCGCTGTCACGCCGAACCAGTTGACCCGCTCCCAGCCGGCCTTCTCCCCGAAGGCCGCGTCAAGCTCCACATGCCGTACCCACGCGGGCGAGCGGCGGAGTGGCCGGGCGGCGGTGCGCTCCTCGCCGGGATACACGATGTCGTAGTACTTGCTGTAGGAATCGAGCGCCTTCTCCCGCGCCCATCTGGCCGAGCGCGCGTGGGCGCCGAACCGGCGGACGTCCATGCCGAAGACGTCGTACTCCGGGCTGCCGTCGACGATCCACTCGGCCATGACCTTGCCCACGCCGCCCGCCGCCGCCAGGCCGTGGACGCAGAACCCGGCGGCGACCCAGAAACCCCGGACGCCCGTCTCACCCAGGAGGAACTCGCCATCCGGCGTGAACGCCTCCGGCCCGTGGACCACCTTCCGGAACGCCGTTTCTGGATCAGCCTGGGCGCCCGCGCCGATCTGGGCGCTGATCTGGGCGAGGTGGCCCGGCAGCCGGTGGACGGCCGACTCCCACGACTCCTGAAATTTCGGCATATCTGGGGCGAAGAGCGTCCGCGGCTCGGCGAGTGGGCGATCGACGTCCCAGACCTGAGGCGTGCGGATGTATCCCCCGACGAGGATCCCGCCGCCGTCCTCCCTGAAATACACGATGTTGTCCGGGTCGCGCACGGTCGGCGTATCGGCCGGGACGCCCATGGGCTTCGTCACCACGTACTGGTGCTTGATCGGCACGATCGGCACGTCGACGCCCGCGAGGCGTCCCACCGCTCCGGCCGCCGCGCCCGCCGCGTTGACCACGGTCTCCGTCCGGACGACCCACTCGTCGTCCCCTGAACCCGTGGCCGCGGCGCGGAGCCGTACGGCGCGCACCCGACCGTCCTCGACCTCCACACCGGCTACTTCGACCCCGGTGAAGATCTTGACCCCGAGCTTCCTGGCGCCTTCGGCGAGCGCCCGGCCCAGCCTTGCGGGATCGAGCCAGCCGTCGCCGGGGAGCCACAACGACCCCCGGACGTCTCCGACCTCCATGGCGGGAAAACGCTCAAGAGTCCGCGCGGCGTCGAGCATCTCCATGTCGAGGCCGTATGTCTCGGCGGCGCCCGCCTGCCGCAGGAGCTCCTCCTGCCGTTCGGGGGTCGTCGCGAGTCGCAACCCGCCGACGCCGTGCCAGCCCGGATCGAGCCCGGTCAGCTCCCGCAACTCGGGGTAGAGGCCGGCCGAGTACATGATCATGCGGGTCTGCGTCACCGTCGACCGGAGTTGCCCGACGAAACCGGCGGAGTGCCAGGTCGTGCCCTCGGTCAGGTCATGCCGCTCGACCAGGATCACGTCCGTCCAACCGAGCCGGGCGAGATGGTAGGCCACGCTGCATCCGGCCACGCCACCACCGATGACGACGACCTGTGCGTCGGCGGGAAGTTGCGACATCGGAACCTTCCTGTAACACCTGGCCCGCACAATCGGATCAATGGTCTGAAGGTAGACCAAAAGGAGCCGGGCATGCCAGATGCCGTCGAGGACGCACTGGAGCTCGTCACGGCCTGGGCCGGTCGGCCGGTCACCTCCACGACGATCAAAGGCGGACTGAGCCACCACATCTCCCGGCTGGAGACCGAGGACGGCGAACGCTGGCTCCTTCGCGTCCTGAACCCCTCGATCGCAGCGGCCGGACTGGGCATCCCCCTGGACCAGGAGATCGCGAACACACTCCACGCCGCCTCCACCGGGATCGGCGCTCGAGTCCTGCACGTGATGCCCGGCGCGATGGTCCTCGAATACCTCGACGGCGTCACGCTCGACGCTCCCGCGGTGCGCACCCCCGCGATGATCGAGAAGGTGGCGGCGGCCTGCCGGCGGCTCCACGCCGGACCGCCCTTCGTGAACGACTTCTCCATCTTCCGCAAGCTCGACGAGCTGGTGGAGCGATGCCGTACCCGAGGGCTGCGTCTCCCCGCGGGATACGAGGACGTGCTGCCCGTCGTGGTCGACATCGAGGCCGCCCTCGACGCGCGTCCGTTGCCGGCCGTCCCGTGCCACAACGACCTGCTCGCCGAGAACCTGATCGCCACGGGGCCGGACGTCCGCATCATCGACTACCAGCTGTCCGGCAACAACGACCCCTGCTTCGAGCTCGGCGACATCGCCGCGGAGTCCGACTTCGACCCCGACCAGGTCGTACGGCTCACGCGCGCCTACTTCGGCGATGACGACCAGGTCGCGCGAGTGCGGCTGAACCTGATCATGTCCAACCTCACCTGGACGTTGTGGTTCGTCGTCCACCAGGGCCTGGTCCGCGACCAGGCGTTCCCCGGCCTCGACTACAGCGCGGAGGCCGCCGACAAGTTCGCGCAGGCCGTACGAGATATCGAAGATCCGAGCTTCGGCCATCTGATCGACGGCCGGACATCCCCCACCTAGAGGAGGCCTCATGGCGCAAGCCCTCGACGACGACGCCAAACGACTAGCCGAGCTCGGTTACAAGCAGGAACTGTCCCGGTCGTGGAGCGGTTTCTCCAACTTCGCGATCTCCTTCTCCATCATCTCGATCCTCGCCGGCTGCTTCACGACCTTCGGCCAGGCGTGGAACAACGGCGGCCCGCTCGCCATCTCCGTGGGCTGGCCGCTGATCTCGATCTTCATCCTGATCATCGGTTTCTGCATGTCGGAGCTGGTCTCGGCCTACCCGACCGCCGGTGGCATCTACTGGTGGGCGGCGAAGCTCGGCAAGCCGATCCACGGATGGTTCACCGGCTGGCTCAACCTGGTGGGCCTGATCGCGGTGACCGCCTCTGTCGACTATGGATGCGCCACTTTCCTCAACATCACCATCGGCCGGTTCAGCGACAGCTGGGCCAACGGCAACGCGCTGCACCAGACCTTCCTGTTGTTCGCCGTCGTCCTGGTGCTGCACGCTCTGATCAACATCTTCAGCCACCGGTTGATCTCCATCCTGCAGAACATCTCGGTCTGGTGGCATGTCTTCGGCGCCGCGGCCGTGGTCCTCATCCTGATCTTCGGGCCGTCCAGCCACCAGAGCGTCGGGTTCCTGTTCGAGCAGTTCAACAACTCCGGCTTCGGCGGCGGGGGCACCTCCGGGCCGACCTTCTGGCTCTACGTCCTGCCGCTGGGCTTCCTGCTGACCCAGTACACGATCACCGGCTTCGACGCCTGCGCACACGTCTCGGAGGAGACGCACGACGCGGCCAGAACCGCCGCCAAGGGGCTCTGGCAGTCGATCTTCTACTCGGCGATCGGCGGCTGGATCCTGCTCCTGTCGTTCCTGTTCGCCGCCACCGACGTCGACGCGATCAACAAGGAGTTCGGCTTCGTCGGGGCGATCTTCACCTCGGCGCTGTCGTCGCCTCTCGCGACCGTCATCTTCGGCATCTCCACCATCGGGCAGTTCTTCTGCGGAATGAGCTGCGTGACCTCCATGTCGCGGATGACCTACGCGTTCTCCCGTGACGGCGCCGTGCCCGGCTGGCGGCTGTGGTCGCGGGTGGACCGCAACCGCACCCCGGTCAACGCCATCATCGGCGGGTGCGCCGTTGCTCTCCTGATCACGCTGCCCGCGCTGTACGCCCCTCCCGGAAGCGCCACCCCCGTGGCGTTCCTGGCCGTGGTCTCCATCGCGGTGATCGGGCTCTACCTGGCCTTCCTCATCCCGATCTGGCTGCGCCTCCGCGCCGGCGACTCGTTCCGGCCCGGCCCCTGGACACTCGGCCCCAAGTACAAGGTCCTGGGCTGGATCGCCGTGATCGAAATCGCCATCATCTCGATCTACTTCATCCTCCCCATCGCACCGGCGGGCGTGCCTGGCAACGCGGACTTCGCCTGGACGTCCGTGAACTACGCCCCCATCGCCGTCGGCGCCGTCCTCATCGGCATCGCCCTGTGGTGGAGCCTGTCCGCCAAGAAGTGGTTCACCGGCCCACGCCGGACCATCGACGAGGTCGAGTCGCCCGAGACCGTCGCCTGATCCTCCGGTAATCGCCATCCCGTACGGCCCGCCCCACCCGGCGGGCCGTACGGTTTCCGCCCCTTGCGATGCGACGGGCCTGCGGGGCTGCGACGGCTTTG
>NZ_BOOP01000020.1 GCF_016863295.1 Planotetraspora phitsanulokensis | reverse complement strand
CCCCGCAGAAATCCAGCACACCCGGAATGATCGATCACCGGGAAATCCAAAGCGCGGTGAGAACCCGAAGACGCGGGTCGGGAGTCGCACCACGATGATCTGCCCGTAGGCTGACAACCGTGGAATACCGAGCCGTCGAGCAAGCGATCATGGATAGGGGAGTCGAGTGGGATTTCGATCCCACTCTCGACCGGGTCAGAGCCCTGATGGAGCTCCTCGGTGACCCCCAGAAGGCCTACCCCGTCATCCATATCGCCGGGACGAACGGCAAGACGAGCACCGCGCGGATGGTGGAGTCGCTGCTCCGGGCACGCAACCTCCGGGTCGGCCGCTACACCAGCCCGCACCTGAGCTCGATGAGGGAGCGCATCTCCGTCGACGGCGAGCCGCTGTCCGAGGAGCGCTTCACCGAGGTCTACCTGGATGTCGCTCCGTACCTGGAGATCATTGACGCCAAGACCGGCAGGCTCAGCTTCTTCGAGGTGCTGACCGCCATGGCGTTCGCCGCGTTCGCGGACGCTCCGGTCGACGTCGCCGTCATCGAGGCGGGCATGGGCGGCACCTGGGACGCCACGAACATCGCAGACGGGACCGTCGCCGTCGTCACGCCGATCTCGCTGGACCACACCGACTACCTGGGCCCGGACGTCGAGACGATCTCCGGGGAGAAGGCCGGCATCATCAAGCCGGGGGCGACGGCCGTACTCGGCCAGCAGCCGCTTCCCGCGGCCGAAGTCCTGATGAGGCGGGCGGCCGAGGTGGGCGCCACGGTGGCCAGGGAGGGCCTGGAGTTCGGCGTCCTGCACCGCGAGCTGGGCATGGGCGGACAGTTGCTTCAGCTCAGGGGCCTCAACGGGGTCTACGAAGACGTCTTCCTCCCGTTGTACGGCGAGCACCAGGCGGGCAACGCCGCCACGGCGCTCGCGGCGGTCGAGGCCCTGTCCGCCGGCGGTGACCCGCTCGGGGACGACATCGTGAGGCAGGGCTTCGCCGAGGTCACCAGCCCGGGACGGCTCGAGATCGTCAGGCGTGGCCCGACGGTGGTCGTCGACGCCGCGCACAACCCCGGCGGCATGGAGGCCACCGTGGACGGCCTGACCGAGTCGTTCGGCTTCACCCGCCTCGTCGCCGTCGTCGCGATGATGGCGGACAAGGACATCGACACCATCCTCGAACTGCTGGAGCCGGTCGCGGAGGAACTGGTGGTCACGCGGAACTCCTCGCCGCGCTCGATGGAGCCCGAGGACCTCGCGGCGCGGGCCGAGGGCGTGTTCGGCCCGGATCGGGTCCACATCGCCGAGCGCCTCGACGACGCGATCGACATCGCGGTGGGGCTCGCCGACCAGGGGGACGAGTTCGGCTCCGGCGTCCTGATCACGGGATCCGTCGTCACGGCGGGTGACGCCCGCGTGCTGCTGAAGGGCGGAAAGTGATCGCGGAGCAGCCGGAGACGAAGGAGGGCGGCATGTTCGAGGTGACGCCCGGGATGCGGCGGCTCGGCTCGAGCGTGCTCGGCATGGAGGCCATCGTGGTCGCGCTGACCACACCGGTCGCCATCGTCATCAACCACGTGCAACCGGCGCTCGCCGTTACGGTCGGGATCGGCCTGGCCATACTGTGCGTGGTGGTCGCGGGCATGCTCAAGCGACCCTCCGCCTACATCGCCGGCAGCGTCATCCAGGTTCTGGCCATCGCCACCGGCTTCCTGGTCACGGTGATGTTCTTCCTCGGGGCGATCTTCGCCGCTCTATGGATAACTGCCATCTTCGTCGCTCGCCGTGTCGAGGGGACGACTAAGCGCTAAAGTCGGCAACCATGGCCGTCCCTCCCATCCCGCAGGCTCGGACCGCTGTCATGGTCAAAGCGGTCCGCGTCCCCGTGCTCCTCGACGTCGTCGTCGGGCTGCTGACCGCGGTCGCGCTGCCCTTGGCGGTCGTCGCCATCCCCAACACCATCTCGATCGTGGCGGCTCTGCTGCCGCCCGACATCCCGCCCGTGTCGATGATGCGGGCGCATGGTCTGGCTCTGCCGGCGATGTTGCTGACGGTCCCGCTCGCGTCGATCGCCGTCCGGCGGTTCCGCACGGCGCCGGTGCTGGTCGCCGGGCTCACGCTGCTGGCACTGGCCGACGTCGCCGGGGGTTACGCGGAATCGGCCTGGCTCGTCGGCATTCTGCGGGTACTCCACGGGATCGGCGCCGGCATGCTCGTGCCCGGCACGCTCGCGGCCGTGCTCGAGCGCCCGCGAAAGAACGTCCTGCTGCCGATCTGGGCGGGCATGCTCGCGGCCAGCCTGCTCTCGGCGCAGGCCTTGGCGCTGTGGCCGCTCGACAAGGTCCAATCATGGCGGGTGACCCTGCAGCCGTATCCGCTGCTCACGGGGATCGCGCTCGCTCTGGCCGCCGCCTACCTCGTGCTCTGGCTGATCAGGGGCGACGCCGAGCGCGTCGCCGCGGCCGCGTCCGCCGACCAGGAGGGAGCGGACGCCGACGTCGCCGCCTCGGTCCAGGCCGGACCCGCGGAGGACGCGGGGAACAGGTCGGCGCGCGCGGAGCGGGTCAGGCTGGCACGTACGGCCCTGCCGTCGGCGGGCATCGCGGTCCTCGCGATCGGCATGACGTTCGACTGGTCGCCGAACCTCGTCGTCATCGCCGCGGCCCTCGCGCTCGTCGTGATGCTGGGGCTCGTCGCGACCGGGACGTTCGAGGAGCCCGGCGGGCGGACACTGGCCTTCGCCAACGTGGCGGTCGGGCTGGTCGTTCTGCCGACGGCCGCGCAGACCACCTATCTCGAGCTGGGCGGCGTCGGCGGCCCGGGACTGTCCGGGATCTGGCTGCCGTTCGTGCTGGCCGCCGTGACCGCCCTGCTGGCCGCGCTCCTGGCCGCCCGCGCCCCGCTGTCGATGGCCTTCCGGCTCACCAACGGCGGGCTGGCGGTGGTCGTGGCCGGTCTCTGCGCGATCAGGCTGCTCGTCCCGCAGCCGTACGGCCCGCCGCTCGTGGTGCCGTTCGTGCTGCTCGCCGCGGGCGCCGCCGTCGCGCTGGTCAGCGCGCTCAGGCTCGCAGGTCAGGGCTCGGCGCTCCTCGGGCTGTCGCTGTGCGTCCCCGCGGTGATGGCGGGCTTCCTCCTCGCCTCGGGGATCCAGTTCCTCCTTCTCCAGGAGGTCAGCCGTTCCAGCGATCCCAGCAGGCAGGCCGTCCTCGGCGGCTTCGTCGACGCGCTCCATACCGGTGCGCTGGCCGGGGGCTTCGTGGTGGTGGTCGTCATCGTCCTCGCGTCCGTCCTGGCACGCCGGGACGGGGCGTCAGGCGGCGTCTTCTCCCGAGGCGGCGCGGCACGGGGCGAGCAGGTCGTGATCCCCGCTCCGACGCCGTCGCCCGAGGGGGAGGACGGCGCGACCGGAGAGTCGCTGACGGACCGGTAAGCTGCCGTTGCGCCGGCCCCGCCGGAGCACCGAAGGCCTCGGACGACACGGCCGCCGCAGGATCCGGTCGTCCGGGGGCGGTCAGCCGCCGCCGAGGCCACCTGTGCACCCCGCGCGACCCGCGCACCATGTCACCGAGCACTCATACGAGGAGAGAATCCGTGTCCGAGCGTACGCTTGTCCTGATCAAGCCGGACGGTGTCCGTCGTGGCCTCATCGGCGACGTCATCGGCCGCATCGAGCGCAAGGGCCTCAAGATCGTGGCAATGGAGCTGCGCACGCTCGACGCCGAGACGGCGAAGGCCCACTATGCCGAGCACTCCGAGCGCCCCTTCTTCGGGGAACTCGTCACCTTCATCACCTCCGCGCCGCTCGTCGCGCTCGTCGTGGAGGGCCCCCGGGCGATCGAGGCGTTCCGTGGGCTCGCCGGCCTGACCGACCCGGTGAAGTCCGCCCCCGGCACCATCCGCGGCGACCACGCGCTGGAGATCGGCGAGAACATCGTGCACGGCTCCGACTCCCCGGAGTCCGCGGCCCGTGAGATCAAGATCTTCTTTCCGGACCGTTTCTAGTCCTTGCCGCGCCTGAGGCCCCGGCCTAAACCGGGGCCTCTGGTGTTTTCCCAGGTGGTGGCACATCCCTGGCCCGGGAAGCGCAGATTTTCCCCGTGCCTGATAGCTCGATGTGCCCAGTGATGGGTACATCGAGTTACGATTCGAGTGCGATGCGTTATCCCGCCAACCACCTGAAGGAAGGCTTCCTTCCGCATGGGCAGCAAGCTGACATTCCTGGGCCGTGACATGGCGGTTGACCTTGGCACGGCGAACACTCTGGTCTACGTGCGAGGGCGCGGAATCGTGCTCAACGAGCCGTCCGTCGTCGCCATAAACGTCACAACCGGCAAGATCGTGGCGGTCGGGATCGAAGCGAAGCGGATGATCGGGCGTACGCCCGGCAACATCGTCGCCATCCGTCCTTTGAGGGATGGCGTCATCGCGGACTTCGACGTGACCGAACGCATGCTGAGGTACTTCATCCAGAAAGTCCACAAGCGCCGGCACTTCGTCCGGCCCCGCATCATCGTGGCGGTTCCCAGCGGCATCACGGGAGTCGAGCAGCGCGCGGTGAAGGAAGCGGGATATCAGGCAGGAGCACGGCGGGTCTACATCATCGAGGAGCCCATGGCGGCCGCGATCGGTGCCGGCCTGCCCGTCCACGAGCCCACCGGCAACATGGTGGTGGACATCGGGGGCGGTACCACCGAGGTGGCGATCATCTCCATGGGAGGCATCGTCACGAGCCAGTCCATCCGCATCGCGGGCGACGAACTCGACGACGCCGTCATGTCCTTCGCCAAGAAGGAGTACTCCCTGATGCTGGGGGAGCGCACGGCGGAGGAAGTGAAGATCGCAATAGGGTCCGCGTACGCCCTGGGCGAGGATTTCCACGCCGAGATCCGCGGCAGGGACCTGGTGACCGGGCTGCCGAAGACGGTCGTCATCTCGGCCGAGGAAATTCGCAGGGCGACCGCCGAACCGGTCAACGTGATCATCGACGCGGTCAAGTCCACGCTCGACAAGTGCCCGCCGGAGCTCTCCGGCGACCTCATGGACAGGGGCATCGCCCTGACGGGCGGCGGTGCGCTGCTCAGGGGCATGGTCGATCGGCTCCGGGAGGAGACCGGCATGCCGGTCCACCTCGCGGACAACGCGCTCGACTCTGTCGCGCTCGGCTCCGGAAGGTGCGTCGAGGACTTCGAGGCGCTCCAGCAGGTCCTCGTCCAGGAGCCCCGCAACTAAGGAGAGCCGTTCATGAGAGACACCCGCCGCGCCCGTCTCGTGATCGGAGTCCTTCTGGCGGCCGCGTTGATCCTCATAACCGTGGATCACCGGGCCGCCAACGGGACCCTCCTTGCTCCAGTGCGCGACGTTGCGTCCTCGGTGTTCGGGAGGGTCGAAGGGGCGACTGCGACCGTCACCGGGCCGATCACCGGCTTCTTCAAGACGATCAGCAACGCGCCGGGCGCAGAGCGGGCCATCACCGCACTCCGCAAGGAGAACGCACAACTGAAGAGCGACCTCGACGCGCAGCGGCTGAACCGGGATCGGGTCATGAAGCTCGACCGGATGCTCGGACTGGCAGGTCTCGGCCGCTACCGGATCGTGCCCGCCCAGGTCGTCGCCCGCCGTGCCTCGCCCGGTTTCGAGGACGCCGTCGAGATCGACATCGGCACCGGCGACGGTGTGCGGACCGACATGACGGTGCTCAGCGGCGAGGGCCTGGTCGGCCGCGTCGTCCACGCGGGTCCGAGCACGTCGACCGTCGTCCTGCTCACCGATCCCGGCCTGGCGGCGGGAGCCCGGATGGAGGGCGGTAACGAGCTCGGCGTGGTGAACGGTCTCGGGGAGGCCGGAGGCAACGACAACCTCATCAAGTTCCGGATGCTCGACTCGTCGTCGCCGGTGCAGGTGGGGCGCAGGATCGTCTCCTTCGGCTCCCAGGGCAGCGCGCCGTACGTGCCGGGGGTGCCGATCGGGGTGATCGAGCGGGTGGACACCACGCCCGGCGAGCTCACCAGGACCGCCTACGCCAGGCCGTTCGCCGATTTCTCGTCGATCGACGTCGTGGGCGTGGTGACCGAGGCGCCCAAGCGTGATCCGCGTGACTCGGTGCTGCCGCCGGTTCCCAAGCCTCCCGCCTCACGTCAGGCGAAGCCCGCCGAGCGGACGCCCGCGTTGAGGCCGCCCGTGGCGGGGCCTGCGGAGACGAGCCAGGCCGAGACGCGGACGAGCGACCAGCAGCCCGCCGTGGCGGGACCGGACGTGAACACGGGGCAGTCCGAGCCTCCGCGTTCGGGGCATGAACCGCGAGGAGAGACTCGTCCCGCGGCCACGCCCGCGCCGGAGCGCGCGGCGCCGGGACAGCCAGGACAGGAAGCGGTGGATCAGCGGAGACAGGACAGGGGGGCCTGATCCTGATGGTTCGCAACCTCGTGGCGGCAGCGCTCATCGTCGCCGCCCTGGTGCTTCAGGTCGGCCTGGTGAACAGAGTGTCGCCAAGGATCGGCCCTGACCTGGTGCTTCTCGTGGTCCTCTCCCTGGCCGCGTTGCGCGGAGGCGCCGTTCCGGGGGCGGTGATCGGATTCTGCGGCGGTCTCGCCTACGATCTCCTGCCGCCCTCGGACCATGCGCTGGGCCAGTGGGCACTGGTGATGTGCGTCCTGGGCTACCTGGCGGGCCGTGCCGGCGGGCAGTTGCCGCTGCTCGTCGTGGCATTGTGCGCGGTCGTCGCGCCTGGCCTCGCGTCCGGGATCGGCGCGTTGCTCGGTGACCCGGGAGTCACCTGGTCCGTCCTCAGATCGGCGTGGCCCAAGGTCGCCGTGTGCAATCTTCTGCTGGCACCCGTGGTGCTCTGGGTGGTGAGGGCGGTACAGCCGAGGCGGCGGGCCAGAGGGTCGGAGTTCGTGACGGGCTATGGACGGGGGACGGCATGACACGGTTGAGGGGGCGGCTCTTCGTCCTGCAGGTGCTCGTCGTCGCATTGCTCGTGGTGCTGGTCGTGCGCCTCTGGCAGGTGCAGATGGTGCAGGGCAAGCAGTTCGTGGCGGTGGCCACGGAGACACGCACCCGCGAGGTGCGTGTGCCGGCCCTCCGGGGGGCCATCCTCGACTCGACCGGCCATCCACTCGTCCGCAACGTGCCCAGCCTGGTCGTCTCGATCGACCCGGCACGTTTTGAGCGGATGCCCGATGGCGGCGACTCCGTGCTCAGGAAACTCGCCGCGGTGCTGGGAGTGCAGTTCCAGGCGCTGAAGTTGCGGATCCGCCCCTGCGGGCCGGGGATCTCACGGCCGTGCTGGCCGGGCTCGCCGTACCAGCCGACTCCGGTCGCCGACCACGTCACCAGCCGCCAGGCGCTGCAGATCCTGGAACGCCAGGAGGACTTCCCCGGCGTGACCGCGGAGATCCAGGCCCTCCGCAGCTATCCGGACGGGAAGAACGCGGCGCAGATGCTCGGCTATCTCCAGCCCGTGACCAAGGAGGAGCTGGAGCGGCGTGAGGGACTCAAGGCCAGCTACTCGGGCGTCGACCTTATGGGCCGGGACGGGCTGGAGGCGCAGTACGACGCCGAGCTGCGGGGTCAGCCCGGTGTGCGCAGGGTCCAGGTCGACCGCATGGGCAAGACCATCGCGGTCCAGCAGCAGGCGGCGCCGACTCCCGGCGACATCCTGATCACCAGCATCGACGCGAAGGTCCAGGCGATCGTCGAGAAGGCGGTCTCCGACGCCATGCGGGACAACCCGCAGGCCGACAGCGCGGCGGGCGTGGTCCTGGACGTCAAGACCGGACGGGTCATCGCGATGGCGAGCAGGCCCACCTACGACCCGGCGGTCTGGACCGGCGGCATCGCCGAGAAGGACTACCGGCATCTGCTGTCCGACAAGTCCGGCAAGCCGTTGGTGTCGCGGGTGATCAAGGGCACGTACGCTCCCGGATCGACCTTCAAGATCAGCTCGGTCGCGGCGATGGTCGCCGACGGCCAGCCGCTGCACGGCACCTACGAGTGCCCGAGCGCCTACAACGTCGAAGGCCGGGCCTTCCCGAACGCCGGAGGCATGAGCCTGGGATCCATCTCCCTGCACACGGCGCTGGTGAAGTCGTGTGACACGGTCTTCTACCGTGCGGGCTATGAGGAGTGGCTGCGCGACGGAGGGAAGAAGGCCAAGTCGAAGGTCAAGGAGCCCATGGCGAACATGGCGCGCTCCTTCGGCTTCGGCAAGCCCACGGGTGTCGACCTGCCGGGCGAGTCGGCGGGCCTGATCCCCAACCGTGCCTGGAAGCGCGACCTGTGGAACGCCACCAAGGACCAGATGTGCCGGCGGGCCAAGACCGGCTACCCGGAGATCGAGGACCAGGCCCGCGCGGCGTTCTCCAAGCGGCTCGCCAACGAGAACTGCCTCGAGGGCTACATGCTCCACGCCTACGAGGCGGCCAACTTCTCCATCGGTCAGGGCGACGTGCAGGTCACCCCGCTCCAGCTCGCCAGGGCGTACGCCGCGCTCGTGGGTGACGGCAAGCTGCGCGCCCCGCGGGTCGGCTGGGCGCTGGTCAAGCCTGACGGCACGCTCGTCAAGGAGATCCCGGTTCCCGTGGTCGGCAAGCTGCCGATCAACACCGAGACCCGCGACTACATCCGCAAGGCGCTCAGCGAGGTGACCTCCGACGGCACCGCGGCGGGGGCGTTCGCCGGATTCCCGATGGGCGTGGTGAAGATCGGCGGCAAGACCGGAACGGCCGAGGTCTTCGGCAAGGCCGACACCTCGTGGTTCGCGTCGTTCGCTCCCGCCGACAACCCGCGCTTCGTGGCCGTCGTGCTCGTCTCCCAGGGTGGCTTCGGCGCTTCGGCGGCTGCTCCCGCCGTACGGCAGATCTGGGAGGGCATCTTCGGGCTCGGCAAGGGCGACGACGGCAAGGCCGTCAAGGCGGCGCTGCCCGACGGGAGGCCCGCCAGCCGTCTCCCGGTGATCAGGCCTGACGGCACGGTGGGCCGGTGAGGCGGCGCCATGCCTGAGGCGGTGAGGATCGGGAGACGGTCCCTCGTCAAGCGCACGGTCGGCCAGGGTTCGCCGATCTGGCGGATGGACGGCGTGCTGTTCGCGGCGATGATCGCCCTCAGCGTCATCGGGACGCTGCTGGTGTGGTCGTCCACCCGGACCTGGATCTCCAACGAGCCGACCGCGCTGGCCAAGAAGCACGTGCTCAACCTGTGCGTGGGCCTGGTGCTCTATTTCGTGATCGCCATGGCCGACTACCGCTGGTTGCGCACCTACGCGCCGCTCGTGTACGGCATCGCGATCCTGGCGCTCCTGCTCGTCATCACGCCCATGGGGTCGACGATCAACGGCCATCATTCGTGGATCATGGTCGGTGGCGGCTTCGCCATCCAGCCGGCTGAGCTGGCGAAGCCGGCGCTGATCGTCTTCATGGCCCGCCTGCTCGCGCGGCACCTCCAGGGGAAGAAGAAGGACCGGCCGCGGCCGCTCGACGTGGCGTTGTGCCTCGCCGCCGCGGGCGTCGCGGCGGTCCTCGTCATGCTCCAGCCCGACCTCGGCACCACGATGGTCCTGGCGGTGATCACCGCCGGGGTCATCGTGTTCGCGGGGCTGCGCAAGCGCTGGATCGCCCTGGCGACGGTCGCGGCCGTCGCCTGCGCGCAGGCGGTGTGGTCGCTCGGGCTCATGAAGCCCTACCAGGTGGCCCGGTTCACCGCGCTGATCAACCCCTCGAGCGACCCGCGCGGCGTCGGATACAACAGCACCCAGGCGCTGGTCGCGATCGGGTCGGGAGAGCTGTTCGGCAAGGGCCTGTTCCACGGAGGGCAGACCACCGGGCGTTTCGTGCCGGAGCAGCACACCGACTTCATCTTCACGGTGGCGGGCGAGGAGTTCGGCTTCGTGGGAACGGTCACGGTGGTGGCCCTGCTCGGGGTGATCCTGCTGCGCGGCCTCCGGATCGCGCGGATGTGCGAGGACCGCTTCGGCGCCCTCGTCGCCGGCGGGATCGTCACCTGGCTGGGGTTCCAGACCTTGGTCAACGTCGGCATGACGATCGGCATCATGCCGATCACCGGTGTGCCCCTGCCGTTCGTGTCCTACGGAGGCACGGCCGCGTTCGCCAACATGGCCTCGATGGGCATACTCCAGGCCATCCACATCCGGGAGAGATGGCACTGACGAAGTGCCGGAGCGGCTGCGGGCGACCCTGATCCGCGACCGATCCGGCGTGCCTCCCGGAGCCGATACCCTGGACGCATGTCTGTCGAGTCATTGTTTCCTCGCCTGGAAGCGCTCCTGCCCAAGGTGCAGAAGCCGATCCAGTACGTCGGGGGTGAGCTCAACTCGACGGTCAAGGACTGGGACGAGGCGACCGTTCGCTGGGCGCTGATGTACCCGGACGCCTACGAGGTCGGCCTGCCCAACCAGGGCGTGCAGATCCTCTACGAGATCCTCAACGAGCTGCCCGAGACGCTGGCCGAGCGCACCTACGCGGTCTGGCCCGATCTCGAGGCGCTGATGAGGTCGGAGGGCGTCCCGCAGTTCACCGTCGACGCGCACCGGCCGGTGCGCGCCTTCGACGTCCTCGGAGTGTCGTTCTCCACCGAGCTCGGCTACACCAACCTGCTGACGGCGCTCGATTTGGCGGGGATCCCGCTGGACGCGGTGGACCGGACCGATGACGACCCGATCGTGCTGGCCGGGGGCCACGCCGCCTTCAACCCCGAGCCGATCGCCGATTTCCTCGACGCCGCCGTGCTCGGCGACGGAGAGCAGATCGCGATCGCGATCTCCGAGGTCATCCGCGAGTGGAAGGGCGAGGGCGCTCCCGGCGGTCGCGACGAGCTGCTCATGCGCCTCGCCTCCACGGGAGGCGTATACGTCCCGAAGTTCTACGACGTCGAGTACCACCCGGACGGCCGCATCAAGCGCGTCGTCCCCAACCGTTCCGGCGTGCCCTCCCGTGTCTTCAAGCACACGGTGATGGACCTGGACGAGTGGCCCTACCCGAAGAAGCCGCTGGTCCCGCTCGCCGAGACCGTCCATGAGCGGTTCAGCGTGGAGATCTTCCGGGGCTGCACCCGGGGCTGCCGCTTCTGCCAGGCGGGGATGATCACCCGTCCGGTGCGCGAGCGGTCGATCACCACGATCGGCGACATGGTCGAGGCGGGCCTCAAGGAGTCCGGTTTCAGCGAGGTCGGCCTGCTTTCGTTGTCCAGCGCCGACCACTCCGAGATCGGCGAGGTCGCGAAGGGTCTCGCCGACCGGTACGAAGGCACCCAGACGGGTCTGTCGCTGCCCTCCACGCGGGTGGACGCGTTCAACATCGACCTCGCGAACGAGTTCTCCCGCAACGGCCGCAGGTCCGGGCTCACCTTCGCTCCCGAGGGCGGCTCCGAGCGCATGCGCAAGGTGATCAACAAGATGGTCACCGAAGAGGATCTGATCCGGACCGTCACCACGGCCTACAGCCAGGGGTGGCGGCAGGTGAAGCTCTACTTCATGTGCGGCCTGCCGACCGAGGAGGACATCGACGTCCTCGGCATCGCCGACCTGGCCAAGAAGGTCATCAAGGCGGGCCGGGAGGCGACCGGCTCCCGGGACGTGCGCTGCACGGTGTCCATCGGCGGGTTCGTGCCTAAGCCGCACACCCCGTTCCAGTGGGCCTCCCAGTGCGACCACGAGACGGTCGACCGTCGCCTGCGTGAACTCCGCGACGCCCTGCGGGGCGACAAGGAGTACGGCAGGGCGATCGGATACCGCTACCACGACGGCAAGCCGTCGATCGTGGAGGGCCTGCTGTCGCGCGGCGACCGCCGCGTCGGCTCGGTCATCCGCGCGGTCTGGGAGGACGGCGGCCGGTTCGACGGCTGGAGCGAGCACTTCTCCTACGACCGCTGGATGGCCGCCGCGGAACGCGGGTTCTCCGGCGAGCCCGTGGACGTCGACTGGTACACCACGCGGGAGCGCGAGGAGCACGAGGTGCTCCCCTGGGATCACCTCGACGCGGGTCTCGACCGTGAGTGGCTCTGGCAGGACTGGCAGGACGCCGTGAACGACGTCGAAGTCGAGGACTGCCGCTGGACGCCCTGCTACGACTGCGGTGTCTGCCCCACGATGGGGACGGAGATCCAGATCGGCCCGACCGGCAGGAAGTTGCTCCCGCTCACCGTGGTCTGAGGCTCCCGGGCCGGAATGCGGTCTTCGCACCGGCACGGGGGAGGCGCTCCCGCATCACCACAGGCCGCTCCGGCACCCGGCGCGGCCTATCCTGAAAGTCGATCGACCGAGATTCGGAAGGACGGCGGAACTCTGAAACCCGTTCCCGATGGGCCGGCACCCCCGCCCGTGGTGCAGCGCCTGCGCGTGCGCTACGCCAAGCGGGGCAGACTGCGCTTCACCAGCCACCGTGACATCTCCCGTGCCGTCGAAAGGGCGGTGCGGCGGTCAGGCATCCCGGTGGCGTACAGCGCGGGGTTCAGTCCCCATCCGAAGATCTCCTACGCGGGTGCCGCCCCCACCGGGGTGGCGAGCGAGGCCGAATACCTCGAGATCGGCCTGAGCAGCGCCTGCGACCTTGAGCGGGTCCGCGCCGACCTCGACGCCTCACTGCCGCCCGGACTGGACGTGCTCGAGGTGGTCGAGGCCCGTTCCGGGAGCCTGGCCGACCGGCTGGAGGCCTCGGTGTGGCGGCTGCGCCTGCCGGGGGCCGACGTGGCAGCGGCTGAGCAGGCGGTGAAGGAGTTCGAGGCGGCCGACCGTGTGGAGGTCGAACGCCTGACGAAGAAGGGAATGCGGCGGTTCGACGCCCGCGAAGCGGTGCGATCGGTGGCCGTCGTGAACGAGCAGGAGAGAACGGCAGGTCAGGAGCCAGGCCCGCCGTGTGTCATACTTCGTATGGTTGTCCGGCATGAAACACCTGCCGTTCGACCCGATGACGTACTCATGGGTCTGCGTCTCGTGGCAGGCTTCGCGCCGCCGTCACCTCCCGAGGTGACCAGGCTGGCGCAGGGGCCGCTCGACGCAACGACCGGTGAGCCCGGCGATCCGTTCGATGTCGAACGGGCAGACGGGGACCTATAAGACTTGCCGTCGCTGCCCCGCACAGGAGGCGGCGGCGGACGTGAGGACAAGAGCCTCCGCGCGGCGCGGAAACGTGCCCGGAGGCTGACGGGAGAGCGCCCGCATGCTCGAGAACGACCCTGCCGACGGGGCTGTGCGCCTTGACGGCGAAACGACGAACATCGGCCGAGAGCAGGACTCCAGGCCGGAAGACACGCCACAGGAGACCTTCGACGCACAGGTGACGCGTTCGGCGTCCACCGGCGCGCAGACTCTCGCGGCGAACGAGCCGTCCTCCGGGTCCGGAGTGACGCAGGTGACCAGTGGTGTCGTGGTGAGCTCGCCGCGCCGTCGCGCGGCGAGCCGGCCTGCCGGGCCGCCGCCCGAGCCGGACGAGACCGACGCCGGACCGGCGATCACCACCGCGGCTGCCGCGGCCCAGCCGCCTGCGGTCAGTCCCGAGGCACCCGCCGAGGTCGCGGAAAAGCCCAAGCGCGCCACCCGGCGCCGCACCTCCGCCAAGGCCGCGCCCGAGGAACCCCAGGTCTCCGGTGCCGACGAGGCCGCCACCGTGACCGGCGCGGGGGCCGAGACCGCCGCCCCGGCGGTCGCCGACGAGCCGGCCGAGGCCAAGCCGACGCGCCGGACCCGGACCAGGAAGCAGGCCGCTGAGCCGGCCGCGGCGGCCGAGACCGCTGCCGAGGAGGCGCCCACGACCAGGCGGCGCCGTACTCGCAAGAAGGACGAGAGCGTCTCCGAGCGGTCCAGTGCGATGAGCGCCGCCGAGGCCGAGGTGGCCGCCGCGCTCCGGCTGGGCCGGACCGACGAGCGGCCGCAGGCCGACGACCTGCTCGACGTCGAACCCCTTGACGATGAGCAGGCGCCGGTCGAGGACGCGGCCGCCGGCCTCACCGAGGAGGGGGACACCGGAGAGGACGCTCGCGAGGCGGACGACGCCCCGGCCGCCAACGCCAGGGTCGTCGCGGACCCGTTCGGGATGTCCGAGCGCGAGTCCGTGGTGCCCTCGGTGGCGTTCCAGCCTCCCGCGGCGATCTTCCAGCCGCTCTTCCAGGCTCCCGACCCGTTCGCGGCCGTGCCGGCCCGGCCCCAGCCCGCCGTACCGGCCGAGTGGCCGCAGGACCAGGACGAGGCGGAGGAGACGGACGAGGCGCAGGACGTCGTCGAGGACGAGGACGAGGACGGCGCCGACGGCGACGCCGACGGCTCGCACCGCAGGCGGCGCCGCCGCCGCGGAGGCCGCGGCAGGGGAACGCGCGCCAAGGACGCGGAGGAGGGCGAGGAGTCCGAGGCTGAGGCCGAGGAGACCCAGGCCTCCGCCGCCGAAGAGGACGACGAGCAGTCCGCGGAGGACGCCGACGGGGAGCAGGGCGGCTCGCGCCGTCGCCGCCGCCGTCGCCGCCGCGGGGGCGACGAGGCCGAGGCCACGGTCGACGATCCGCCGAACACGGTGGTCCGCATCCGCGCGCCCCGGGCCACGCGCAGCACCTCGGTCGACGAGGTCCAGAGCGTGCGCGGGTCGACCCGGCTCGAGGCCAAGAAGCAGCGCCGCCGTGAGGGGCGCGAGCTGGGCCGCCGACGCCCGCCGATCATCACCGAGTCTGAGTTCCTCGCCCGGCGCGAGTCGGTCGAGCGCGTCATGGTCGTCCGGCGCCGCCACGGCCGCACCCAGATCGCGGTGCTCGAGGACGGCGTGCTGGTCGAGCACTACGTCGACCGGGAGTCGAGCCAGTCGTACGTCGGGAACGTGTACCTGGGCAAGGTACAGAACGTGCTGCCCTCGATGGAGGCGGCGTTCGTCGACATCGGCAAGGGCCGCAACGCCGTGCTGTACGCCGGTGAGGTCAACTTCGACACCGCCGGCCTGGAGGGGCAGCCCAAGCGGATCGAGGCGGCGCTGAAGTCCGGCCAGTCCGTGCTGGTGCAGGTCACCAAGGACCCGATGGGCCACAAGGGCGCGCGCCTGACCTCCCAGGTCAGTCTTCCGGGCCGCTACCTGGTCTACGTGCCGGACGGCTCGATGACCGGGATCTCCAGGAAGCTCCCCGACAAGGAGCGGACGAGGCTCAAGCAGATCCTCCGCAAGGTCATGCCCGAGAACGCGGGCGTGATCGTCCGCACCGCCGCCGAGGGCGCCTCCGAGGAGGAGCTCAGCCGCGACGTCGCGAGGCTCTCCGCGCAGTGGGAGAACATCCAGGGCAAGGCCAAGTCGGCCAGCCCGCCCGAACTGCTCTCCGGCGAGCCCGACCTGACGGTCCGGGTCGTCCGCGACGTGTTCAACGAGGACTTCTCCTCGCTGGTCGTCGAGGGCGACGAGGTGTGGCAGACCGTGGACGAGTACGTCCGCTACGTCGCGCCCCATCTCGTGGAGCGGCTCACGAAGTGGGACGGCGAGGGCGACGCCTTCGCGGCCTACCGGGTGGACGAGCAGATCGCCAAGGGGCTCGACCGCAAGGTGTGGCTGCCCTCGGGCGGCTCCCTGGTGATCGACCGGACCGAGGCGATGACCGTCGTCGACGTCAACACCGGGAAGTTCACCGGTCAGGGCGGCAACCTGGAGGAGACGGTCACCCGCAACAACCTGGAGGCGGCGGAGGAGATCGTCCGCCAGCTCCGGCTGCGGGACATCGGTGGCATCATCGTCATCGACTTCATCGACATGGTGCTGGAAGGCAACCGTGACCTGGTGCTCCGGCGACTGCTGGAGTGCCTGGCCAGGGACCGGACCAAGCACCAGGTGGCGGAGGTCACCTCGCTGGGCCTGGTCCAGATGACCCGCAAGAGGGTCGGCCAGGGCCTGCTGGAGGCCTTCTCCACGCCCTGTGAGTGCTGCAACGGCCGCGGCCTGATCCTTTCCACCGACCCGGTGGAGGCCAAGCCGGAGCCGCGCGGCACGCAGGGCAAGATGGCCATCGAGAAGACCGTGGCCGAAAAGCTCGGGGCGAGCGAGAGCGCGGTCGTCGCGGCCTCCGCCAACGGACGGGACAGCGTCACCGACGCCCTGGCCGACGACGACACTCCGCCCGCCCACTCGCGGGGGCGTCGCCGCTCCCGCAGGAAGCAGGCCGAATAAGCCGCTCCGCGGTAAGTTCGCCTGTCCGGTGTTCCGCCCGGTTCGACCTGGGTGCCGCCAATCCGGTACCCTAGTCATCCGGTGCGCCCGCTGGCGCGCCTGGCTTTGCGCGCCCGCTCGGATCGCCGGTCGTAGTCATCGACAGCAGCTGGATGCGGGGCGCGCATCTACGCATTTAGCCAGAAGAAGGGTTCCGCGGTGTACGCGATCGTTCGTTGCGGCGGCAGGCAGCAGAAGGTCTCCGTCGGGGACGTCCTCGAGGTGGACAAGGTCGCCGGCGAGGTGGGTTCCTCGGTGGCGCTGCCGGCGCTCCTCGTCGTCAACGACGGCGATGTCACCACCGATGCCGCCACGCTTGGCAAGTTCCAGGTGACCGCCGAGATTCTCGGTGAGACCAAGGGCCCCAAGATCCGCATCCTCAAGTACAAGAACAAGACCGGTTACAAGAAGCGCCAGGGTCACCGTCAGCGGTACACCCAGGTGAAGGTAACCGGCATCAACCCCGGGAAGTAGTGAATCATGGCACACAAGAAGGGCGCCTCGTCCACCCGGAACGGCCGTGACTCGAACGCTCAGCGGCTCGGTGTCAAGCGCTTCGGTGGCCAGCTCGTGAACGCAGGCGAGATCATCGTCCGCCAGCGTGGCACGCACTTCCACCCGGGTGACAACGTCGGCCGTGGTGGCGACGACACGCTGTTCGCGCTGGCCGCGGGCCACGTGCAGTTCGGGACCAAGCGCGGTCGTCGCGCAGTCAGCATCATCCCGATCGCGGAGTAGATCCGCCCGGGACAAACGTTGCAGATGAGGCGGACCGAGCACTCGGTCCGCCTCATCGTTTTTTATAGGGGGAAGCGGCTGATGGCCGATTTCGTGGACTACGTCGTCCTGCACGCCAAGGCGGGTGACGGCGGAAACGGCTGCGCCTCCGTCCATCGCGAGAAGTTCAAGCCGCTCGGCGGCCCGGACGGCGGCAACGGCGGACGGGGAGGCGATGTGATCCTGGAGGTGGATCCCAACGTCTCCACGCTTCTCGAGTATCACCACCGGCCCCACCGCCACGCCGGCAACGGCAAGCAGGGCATGGGCTCCGACCGGGACGGCGCCAACGGCGAGGACATCGTCCTGCCGGTCCCCAACGGCACCGTGGTGAAGGACGCCAGGACGGGCGAGGTCCTGGTCGACCTCGTCGGCGCGGGGACCCGCTACGTCGCCGCCCAGGGCGGTTTCGGGGGTCTCGGCAACGCCGCGCTGGCCAACGCCAAGCGCAAGGCCCCGGGGTTCGCGCTGCTCGGCGAGCCGGGTGACGGGGCGGAGATCGCGCTGGAGCTGAAGACCATCGCCGACGTGGCGCTGGTCGGCTTCCCCAACGCCGGCAAGTCGTCGCTCGTCGCGTCGCTCTCGGCGGCCCGGCCGAAGATCGCGGACTATCCGTTCACCACGTTGATCCCCAACCTCGGCGTGGTCACGGCCGGAGAGACGGTCTTCACGGTCGCCGACGTGCCGGGACTCATCCCCGGCGCCTCCCAGGGCAAGGGACTCGGGCACGAGTTCCTCCGCCACGTGGAGCGCTGCTCGACGATCGTGCATGTCCTCGACTGCGCCACCATCGAGCCCGGGCGTGACCCGCTCACCGACTTCGACGTGATCGAGGCGGAGCTGGCGGCCTACGGCGAGCTGCAGGACCGGCCCCGTATGGTCGTGCTCAACAAGGTGGACGTCCCCGACGGCCGGGACCTCGCGGACATCGTCCGGCCCCTCCTGGAGGAGCGGGGCCTGCGGGTCTTCGAGATCTCCGCGGCCACCCACGAGGGCCTCCGGCCGCTGACCTTCGCGATGGGGGAGATGGTGGCCCGGGCCCGGGCGCAGGCCCCGGTCGAGGAGCCGACCCGTCTGGTCATCCGGCCGAAGCAGCTCGGCGAGACCGGCTTCGCCGTCCGGCGGGTCGACGAGAACACCTTCCAGGTGACCGGTGAGAAGCCGGAGCGCTGGATCCGCCAGACCGATTTCACCAACGACGAGGCCGTCGGCTACCTGGCCGACCGCCTGGAGCGGCTCGGTGTCGAGGAGGCGCTGATCGAGGCGGGGGCGCAGGTGGGCGCGGAGGTCGTGATCGGCCCGATGGAGGGCGGCTACCTCTTCGACTGGCAGCCCTCCGAGGGGACCCAGAGCAGGGTGGGCGGTCCCCGGGGCACGGACAACAGATTGATGTAGGTCAACGGGCTCGACGGGCGAAGGAGCGGCGTGGCAGGCAGGGAGCGGATCCGGGAGGCTTCGCGGCTGGTCGTCAAGGTGGGGTCGTCCTCCCTGACGACCCCGCAGGGCATGATCGACGTGGACCGCGTCGACGCGCTCGTCGACGTGCTCGGCGCGCGCCGTCAGGCCGGCACGCAGCTCGTGCTGGTCTCCTCGGGCGCGATCGCCGCCGGTCTCGGACCGCTCGGCCTCCGGGCCCGGCCCAAGGACCTCGCCACCCAGCAGGCCGCGGCCTCGGTGGGGCAGGGCGTGCTGATCGCCCGTTACACGTCCTCCTTCGCCCGGTACGGCCTGCGGGTCGGGCAGGTGTTGCTGACCGCCGACGACATGATGCGACGGTCGCACCACCGCAACGCCCAACGGACGCTGACGAGGCTCCTGGAGCTCGGCATCGTCCCCGTGGTCAACGAGAACGACACCGTGGCCACCGACGAGATCCGCTTCGGCGACAACGACCGGCTGGCCGCCCTGGTGGCCCATCTCATCCACGCGGACGCGATGGTGCTCCTTTCTGACGTGGACGCCCTCTACGACGGCGACCCGCGCAGGGAGGGCGCCACGCGGATCGCCGAGGTCCGCGGGGCCGACGACCTCGACGGCGTGGAGCTCGGCACGTCGGGGCGGGTCGGGACCGGCGGCATGATCACGAAGGTGCAGGCGGCCAGGATCGCCACGGGCGCCGGCGTCCCCGTGGTGCTCACCGCGGCGGCCCACGCGGCGCAAGCCCTGACCGGCGCCGACGTCGGCACGTACTTCCACCCTGGGGGCCGGCACCCGGGCACTCGACTCCTGTGGCTCGCCCATGCCGCCACCGGCCGGGGCCGGCTGCACCTGGACGCCGGAGCGGTCGACGCCGTGGTGGGCCGGCGTATGTCCCTGCTGCCCGCCGGCGTGGTCAAGGTCGAGGGCGACTTCGCCGCCGGCGATCCCGTCGACCTGTACGGCCCTCAGGGCAGCCCGGTGGCCAGGGGCCTGGTCAACTACGACGCCGCCGAGATCCCCGAACTGCTGGGCCGCTCCACGCGTGAGCTGGCGAGCACGCTCGGGCCGGAGTACGAGCGAGAGCTGATCCATCGGGACGACATCGTCATATTGGAGCCGGAGAAGTGATGGAGCGCGAGACCATGACTGAGGCAGAGGAATTCCTGGCGGTCGCCCGCGCGGCCAAGGACGCCACGACCGTGCTCGCGCCGCTGCCGCGAGCCCCCAAGGACGCGGCCCTGCACGCGATCGCCGACGCGCTGGTCGCCGCGACGGGCGAGATCGTCACGGCCAACGCCGCCGACGTCGAGCGGGCCCGGCGCAACGGCACGTCCGAGTCGATGATCGACCGGCTCAGGCTCGACGCGGGACGGGTGGAGAAGATCGCGGCAGCCGTACGGCAGGTGGCCGACCTGCCCGACCCGATCGGCGAGGTCGTGCGGGGGAGCACGCTGCCGAACGGGCTCGAGTTGCGTCAGGTCCGGGTCCCGCTGGGCGTCATTGGGATCATCTACGAGGGCCGGCCGAATGTGACCGTCGACGCGGCCGTGTTGTGCCTGAAGAGCGGCAACGCGGTGCTGCTTCGGGGTTCCTCCAGCGCCCACTCCTCCAACACCGTGCTCGTGCGGATCATGCAGGAGGCGCTGGAGGGGACCGAGGTGCCGGCGGGAGCCGTACAGCTCGTGCCGGGCGTGACCCGCGAGTCGGTCAAGCACCTGCTGCGCGCCCGCGGGCTGGTCGACGTGCTCATCCCGCGCGGCGGAGCCTCGCTGATCAAGAGCGTCGTGGAGGAGTCGGCCGTCCCGGTGATCGAGACCGGTGTGGGCAACTGCCACGTCTACGTGGACGTCGACGCCGACGTCGATATGGCCCTCAAGATCCTGATCAACGCCAAGGCGCAGCGCCCGTCGGTGTGCAACGCGGCCGAGACGTTCCTGGTGCACGCGGACATCGCCGACGCGTTCGTGCCGAAGGCGCTGGCGGCGCTCAAGGACGTGGGCGTGACCGTACACGGGGACGAGCGCATCCGCTCCTACGGCGCTGACGTCGAGCCCGCGACCGAGGACGACTTCACCGTGGAGTACGTCTCGCTGGACATCGCGGCGGCGGTCGTCGACTCGCTCGACGAGGCGGTGGCGCACATCAGGCGGTACGGCTCGGCGCACACCGACGCGATCGTCACGCGCTCCCAGGCGGCCGCACGGCGGTTCGTGGCCACCGTGGACTCGGCGGCCGTGGCGGTGAACGCCTCGACGCGGTTCACCGACGGCGGCGAGTTCGGTTTCGGCGCGGAGATCGGGATCTCCACCCAGAAGTTGCACGCGCGCGGCCCGATGGGCCTGCCCGAGCTCACGTCCACCAAGTGGATCTACACCGGCGACGGGCACGTGCGTCTCTAGAGTCTCTTGCGAAGCGGCGCGCCTCCGGGGAAATGTCGGAGGCGCCCGCTATGCTCGGCGCTCAAATGTCTGGACGTCTCGGGCGGGTCGGCCCGTACACGCTCCTGGAGCGCCTGGGCCGAGGCGGGATGGGCGAGGTCTACCTCGCCGCCAACCGCCGGGGAGAGCATGTCGCGGTCAAGATGCTCCGCGAGCCGATAGAGGCCGACTCCGACGCGCGATTACGCCTCGACCGGGAGATCCGCGCGTTGCGCAGGGTCGAAAGCCCCTACGTGGCCGAGGTGATCGACGCCGATCTCTCCGGTGACCGGCCCTACCTCGTGATGGAGTACATCGAGGGCGAGACCCTGCTCGAGGCCGTCCAGCGGGGCGGCGCCATGGAGGAATCCGCCCTGATCCCCCTGGCTCAGGGGCTGGCCGCCGCTCTGGCGATCATCCACGCGGGCGGGGTGGTGCACCGCGATCTCAAGCCCACCAACGTGCTCGTGCGCGAAGACGAGCCGGTGCTGATCGACTTCGGGATCGCCCAGGTGCTCGACGCCACCCGGCTGACCGTGACGGGGACCTTTCTCGGCACCCCCGGTTACGCCGCACCGGAGTTGTTCGCCGACGAGGCGGTGGGGGAGCCCGCCGACGTGCACGCCTGGGCCGCCACCGTGGCCTTCGCGGCCACCGGCCGGCATACGTTCGGGCGGGGGACCGTCCAGTCCCAGATGTACGCCGTCCTCAACGGAAAGGCCGATCTGGCGGGCGTTCCGGCCTCCCTGCTGCCGCTCGTCCGGGCGGCGCTCCACCGTGACCCGGCCAAGCGTCCGACCGCGGCGCTGTTGTCCGACCGGCTGGCCAGACTCGCCCGCGTCTCCGGCGACACCCCCCGTGGTACGGCCACGCGGGGCCGTACCGGAGCGGGCAAGGCGGTGACGGACCCGGACGCTCCCGCCGAGGTGGAGGAGCAGGAGGCGCCGGCCGGCAAGGGGGGAGGCCGCAGGGGCCGCTCGAAGAACGGCGGGGTTGCGAAGGCCACGGGGATGAACGGCGGGCCCCAGAGCGGCTCCGCGGGCGGTTCGTCGAACGGCTCCGCCGGTGGCGGCGCGGTGGGAGGCGGCACGGCGACCGCGAGTTCGGCCGGTGGCGGCGCGGCCGGCGGGGGCGCGGCGGGGTCCAAGAACGGCAAGGGAGCCAGAACGGGAAACGGCGCCGCGTCGGCCCGGCGGCCGAAGCAGGGCGACAGGGCCGAAACTGCCCTGGCCGCCGAGGCGCCCGTCGCCGCGACGAGCGCCGGCATCCCCACAGGCGGCACGGTCCTGCTCGCGCTGGGGCTGCTCGGTGTGCCGTGCGTGGTGGTGTCGGTGGTCGAGCCGCTGGCCACGTTCGCGATCAGCGGAGCCTTCGCGGTAGTGACCAGGGCCGCCTGGGTGACCCATTGGATCGTGCGCAACCGCAGGTCCCCGCGTACGCGGGGATACCTGGGGGTGCTCAGCTATCCGGTGACGCTGGCGGGCTCACTGGCGACCGGCGTCTTATGGCCGGGGGTGCCCGCGGCCGCCGCGGCCCTCCTCGCGCTCTGGCTGACCGCCGGGACGCACCTGGAGGACCGGTGGTGGACTCAGGTCGCTCCCGTCACCGTCGCCGGCGTCGTGTTCGGCGTCGTCGTCGGCGGGATCATCGGGCGGGAGATCGAGCGGATGGGCTCGAGGATGCCCGCGCTCAGGCGGGAACCGCTGCGGGCGATGGCCGTGTTCGGCGGGTTCGTCGCGCTGTGCGCGGGAGCCGTACAGGCGGTGTCCCTGTTCTTCTAGCCCTTCAGGGGCTCCCGGCTAGTTCTCCCTGCGCGCGAACCTGTTGAAGATGCGCTCGCCCGCGTGGACGGCGCCTTCCGCCACGTCGCGCAGGACGCCGATGAAGGGATCCTGCGACTGGGCCCAGGACTCGCGGTAGGAGTTCGCCGCGGCCTTGATCTCCTCGGTGATCTTCGTGTTGGCGTCGTCCTCCCGGCGAGGGTAGGTGCCTGCGAGGATGGTGTCGTAGCTGCCCGAACGCCGCCAGCGGTCGAGCTCGGCGACCCGGGTGACCGCGAACGGGTGGGTGGTGCCGAGGAGGTTGAGGACCTTCAGCAGGCCGTCGCGCACGTCGCCGGCGGTGTCGTACTCCCTGGCCTGGTCGAGGAAGGCCTCGATGTTCATCTCGTGGAGGCGCGAGCCGCCGGCCAGCTTCATGAGCGCCCGCAGCGCCGCCTCCGGGTCCTGCCCGGCGAGCAGCCCGCCCCGGTCGGCCGACATCTCCGCCTTGCGCTGCCACTCCTCGAGGGCCGCGACGATCACGCGAAGGCCGATGTAGCCGAGCGGGATCCAGGCCACCCTGGTGGCGAGACGGGTGAGGACGGCGAGCATGGTGCCGTAGACCGCGTGACCGGAAAGGATGTGAGAGGTCTCGTGCCCCACGACGAACCGGAGCTCCGCCTCGTCCATGAGATCGAGCAGGCCGGTCGACACGATGATGAACGGCTCGTCGAAACCGACCGCCATGGCGTACGCCTTCGGGTCCTGCTGCACGTAGATCTCCGGGATCCGGTGCAGGTCGAGGATGTAGGCGCTGTCGCGGCCCATGTCGTAGAGCGCGCGGAACTGGGTCTCGTCGGTGCGAACCGCGGACGCCAGGAACATCAGGCGCAGGCGGCGCTCGCTGAACAGGCCTGACATGCGCTTCAGCACCGAGTCGAACCCGCTGAGTGAACGCATCGCCACCAACGCCGAGCGGTCGGCGGGGTGTTCGTACGCTCGGGAGCTGATGCCGGGCAGCTGCACGCGATTGCGATCCGGAGTGGTCATGTCCGCATGCTATGCCTCACCGGCGGGCCGCGCGCGGGGCGGCGGGCTCCCGGCTGAGCGCTCTGAGAGAGGGGTGGTGTCCGATTACTCCCGGTATGCAGGTTAGGGTCCGTCCCATGAGAAATGGGGCTCCGACGCGGCGTCTCGGCATCATGGGCGGCACCTTCGACCCGATCCATCACGGGCACCTGGTGGCCGCCAGCGAGGTCGCGCATCACTTCGATCTGGACGAGGTGGTGTTCGTTCCGACCGGCCAGCCATGGCAGAAGGCCGACAAGACGGTCTCCGCGGCCGAGGACCGCTACCTCATGACGGTGATCGCGACGGCGTCCAATCCGCGCTTCTCCGTCAGCAGGGTCGACATCGACCGCCCTGGCCCCACCTACACCATCGACACGCTGCGTGACGTCGGAGCGGCGTACGGGCCGGACGTGGAGCTTTACTTCATCACGGGCGCCGACGCGCTCGCCCAGATCCTGAGCTGGCGGGACGTCGAGGAACTGTTCACGATCGCCCACTTCGTCGGCTGCACCAGGCCCGGCCACACCCTCCAGGATCCCGGCCTGCCCGACGGCAAGGTCAGCCTCATCGAGATCCCCGCCCTGTCGATCAGCTCATCGGAGTGCCGCGAGCGTGTCGCGGACGGCCAGCCGATCTGGTACCTGGTCCCGGACGGCATCGTGCAGTACATCAACAAGCGCGGCCTCTACCGCGACACGGGTCACTGACGAGCACGGACCTCACCCGCTCTCCATCGGAGGGCACGTCGAGGGCACATCAGCGAAGATCGCATCAACGGCGGCGCGCGCCCGATCATCGGCGTCAGGCCACAGGTGCGCATAGAGGTTCAGCGTCACGCTGGTTGAGAATAAGTGCTAACACCGACGTACGCGGTGCAGGACGACGGTTTGCCGCTGGTGAAGAGATCCGCCTCCACAATGGTGTCACCGGAGGGAGGGAGATACATGGGGGACGAGTTGCCGCCTCCGATGATCTTCTTTGCCTTGTTGTAGCAGACGACCTCTACGCGCGGCTGCTTGAGTGGCTCTGGCTTCGGGTTGGTCACCCAAATACTGGTGTGCCATCCCCGGTACAGCTTCACCAGCTCGACCGAGTCAACGGTGACCTCAGGGAACGGTTCTGACGGGACGGTGCCGTCTTCGACCGATAGCGTCGCATCAACAGAGGCTGCCTTCTTGTGCTCGGGGAGGTAGACGTTTACTCCAACCGGCATCTTTTCTCCGACATGAGCGAAGTGCTCCACCTCCGACTCGCGCGCAAGAACGTTCCCGGCTGCGTCTTTGATGTTGAACTGAACCGTGACCTTCTGTCCAACGGTGTCGGATGTGTTCTGCACGATCGCGATCGCATGCATGCCTTCGGCCTGCTGGCCGAAGCCCGTCTCTAAGATCGAGCCGGCAGATTTCGCAGCATTGATCCGCGTGGCGTCGGGAGCAGAGGAAGCCGGCTCCGCTTTGCCGGCTCCCCCTTTACACGCAGTTAGGCACAGTAACGAGCATGCAACAAGCGTGGCGATCCGCAGTTTCATCGAGGGATCCATTCAAAAGATCACTGAGGCGCTGAGAACATAGCGCACTGCCTATGGGAAGTCCCTCTCCAGTGCTTGAGAGATGAGCTCAACAGATCCCGATCGGCTTAGCTGTCACACGTTTTCATTCGTGGTCAAGCCGCCTTCGGCGGAGAGCGGTCGCCGAGGGACTTGCTCGCCCACCTCCAGGTGTTTTCCCGATTTCACCTATCCTCTCCACATGCCAAATGTGGATCTTCCGGCGCTCTACGCCGAATTCGAGTCTCGGGTGTTTCCCGAGTCATTGACCGTCTGGGAGCACGGCGACCTGACCGTGACCAGCAACTCCGCTGGCCATGCGATCGTCCTCGCGGAGTCCGAGGAGTTCTGGGAGGACGACGACGGATCAGCAGCCGAGGCGGCCTGGGCGCGCCTGGAATCGTTGTGCCGAGAGTATGAGGTCGCAGCCACAGCCGCCTGGGGCGACCCTCATAGGGCGGACATCACGCATCGGCTCGCTCAGGATGAGTCATCACCCTTGGCCGAGCTGCTGCTTGAGCACGGAACCGTCGAGGTCGTCTGTTGGGATCGAGGCGAGCGCGCGGTCGGTCTGTCCGTCGGTCAGATGGACAAGGAAACGGCGATCCAGGTTGTCGCGTATGTAGTGGCCGACTGGAGCGGTGAGGGGAGAAGGTAGCTCGGAGAGGAGACAGCTCGACGATCCAGGAGGCGGCTCGTGGGGGGACAGCACGCCGGGAGATGGATTGGATCGGTGGAGGAGCTGTTTGGTGAGCTGCTTCCGGGACACCGTAGGAGTCGATCGAGGGGATTGCACAGCGCTGCCCAGGTCGTCATCACGGCCCGTATTCACGAGCGGGCACGGACACCAGGTCTACCTGTTGGCCGCGCGCCCGCCCACCGGCGGGCTGCGGCCTCTTCGGCCGGTCCCGCCGGCGGCGGCGCACCACGTCGACAAACGGCGTGAGCATCAGATTGACAGCCCGAACCCGCTGACCATGAGTGCAGGAATCGTTAATCACTTGTCGGCCGCTGTGCGCATCGCCAATGATTGCGGCCATGGCTACGACACGACGAGCCGACATGTTCACCGCGGACGGCAAGCCGTCTGACGACGACCCGCGTGAGAACGGACCAACGTTGGGCGACGAGCGCATCACGCTGGTCGAAGCCCTGCGCTGTGCACGCCTCACATTAGAGATGAAATGCTCAGGTCTTGATGCGGAGGCTATGGCGCGGCGTTCCATTGAGCCGTCGACGATGTCGCTCCTGGGGTTGGTGCGCCACCTGGCCGAGGTAGAGCGTGCGACGTTCCGGGTGCTGATGGCGGGACAGGACGTTCCCCGGCTGTTCTGCTCCGACGCCGACCGTGACGGTGATTTCGATGGTGCTGTTCCCGACCCTCAGGTGGTGGCGGAGGCGTGGGACGCATGGCGTGCGGAGGTGGACTTCGCCGAGCGGTTTGTGGCCGAGGCGCCCAGTCTCGACATGACCGGCGACGATCCCCTGAATCAGCATGGCAGCGGTGGAGGGGCGATGTCGCTGCGCGAGGTGCTGGTCGGAACGATCTGGGAGTATGGCCGCCACATGGGTCACGTCGACCTGTTGCGCGAGCGGATCGACGGACGCATAGGCCAGTAATGAACGACAAGGCGCAGGACTCCGGTATATGAAGGTGGTCCTAGTACAGATCAACCTCACAGGAGCCTTGCGCAACAGCAGGTCCCGCAACGATGGCCCGAAGTCTTCCAAACTGGCTACGCGGGTTGGCGATAGTCGTCAGGCCAGAGGCCGCTTCTTTTCAGGAGTTGTTTCGCAGCGTGCTGACCGGCCTGAGACCCGCGTCGCCCGAGGGCGATTTCTTGGAGCAACTCCTTGGAAGCCTCAATCTCATCAGCGGCGATCCAGGCCAGCGCCTTTGAGATCCAGTAGTCCGACCCTGCGGTCAGGCCACAATGGACGACCGGACGCAGTGCCTCGTTGAGGTCTGGATCATCCGGAGTAAGCAGGCGGCCAGCCTGGCTCCACTTCGTCCCGCGGTCTCTCCAGAAGCGGTAAGAGCCATATCCTCGATCGCTCAATGGGAGTAGCAGTCCCCGAATTCAGTGACTCGCCCGTCCAAGCGGCGTCGGAGATTACCAACCAGGGACCTGCTGGCTTGACTGCCAGGACCCTACGCACCGAAGTACCTTCTTGACGCTCTCGCCGTACCGGATGTCCGATTCCGGTCAACCTGTCCCCTCTGAGTTGATGAGCCAACGCCCGCTGTGGGAGTCCTTGGTGAGGGTGTACTCCCAAAGGGCTCCATCCACGAAACTGCCGTCACCCCCATGGGTGGTGAACGAGGTGGCCACGGTGACCCAGCCCTCGCCCCGCGAATCACCGATGTTGATGTCTGATATCCCTGTGGTCGACCGAAGCCACATGTCCGTCTCAGGACGATGAGCCTTTGTCGACAGAGCGTGTGCTGTACTCGTGTCGTGCGCGTCTAAGGCCCTCAGGTAGGCCAACGTCACCTGCTCAGGAGTCGCGGTGGCGGGAGGAATGGCCACCCAGTACCGCTGAAACGGCGGAATGATGCCCCAGTCGTACGCGACGGCGCCCACCGCGCACACTGCGACGGCAGCTACCGCCCTAACAACCCACCGGCTTTTCCGCGACATTGCGGCAGTCTATGAGCGATACCGATCGCGGTCCTCTGCCCGTTCGCCAGGCCGGATCGGGGGAGTTGCCGAGCCCCAGAGCCCTTCCCGGTCGCCGGCGGCAGGACGGTGATCGAGTTCTTGGACGCTGCAGAGGAGGCGCAGGCCGATGACGACTGAGACCGTCGCTCACCGCCGACTCCGCTTGGTCCACCAGTGCGGCCCCGCCATCGTGTGGTGTTCATGCCGCCCGCGCCTCATGCCGCCGGTGATCTCAAGAGTCTTGGCGGGTCGGCCGGTCACTGCTTCTCGCCGCCAGCCACCTCATCGGCGGACTCGCCTCGAGGCCGGGCGCTACCAAGGTCGAAGGGGATACGCGCTCTCAACATGAAGCCGCCGTCAGGAGTCGGCCCTCTCTCCAACTGGCCGCTCAGGAGCGTGATTCGCTCCTCGAGCCCAGCCAGACCGAAACCCGAGCGGGGGAGCAGGCGATGGAGGGACATCCCCGCTCGGCCCCCACCCCTGCTATTCACCACCGAAACGGTCACGACACCGTCCCGGGCCTGACAGGAGACTTGCACCCGGGACCCGAGAGCGTGCTTTCTAACATTGCTCAGCCCCTCCTGCACGACCCGATAGCAGGCGTGCCCCACCTGGTTGGGAAGGCCGACGTCCGGCAGGCCATAGTCGAGGTTGATCTGAGTGCCCGTGGTGGCCGCCTCCTTCACGAGGCCAGGGATGTTCCTCGCCGCCGCCGCCGTCCGAGGTTCGTCCTCGCGTCTAAGCACCCTGAGCAGATCTCGCAGCTCGCCAAGGGCTTCTATCCCCTTGTCCTCGATGGTGGTGGCGAGCCTATCCACCTTGGGATCCGCGCTGTCGTGAATGATCCCCGCGTTGAGGACCATCACGGTGACGGCGTGTGTCACCGTGTCGTGCAGTTCTCGCGCGATCTTCCGGCGCTCCATCCGGGCGGCCTGCCGCTCGCGTTCACGCATCCCCGCCCGCAACTCCAGGATCATGCCGCGATATCCGCGCACCCAGGTGCCGACCAGCGCGGGCAGGTAGATGAGCGTCAGCGCGCGCACCAGGCAGAGGTAGAGGAAGTTGTCCGTCCCGGGGTCCACGTAGTCGATGGCAGTGGCAGCCGCGATCAGAGGGATGGACACCAGCTGCCAGTGACGCACCTTGTTCTCCGCCGTCATCGAGTATGCGGCGAAGGCCATGGGCACGATCTGCCCCGTGGCGACGCCGCAGGCAACCGAGGCGATGATCATGGGTAGTGCGGTGCGCCGACGTATCAGTAAGGAGCCCACGGTGATCACCTCGATGATGATCTCGATCCAATCCGGTATCGGGCCCCACAGAGAAAAGGTCAAACCCATGAGCGTCGTCGGGACGGTGAAACAGAGGATGGCGATTGCCAGCAGCGCGTCGACGATCTGGCGCCGGTGTGATGTGGTGAATTCGCCCAAGGATGACGGGACGCGGTTAAGAATCACGATGTGTCGCACAAGAGGGCTCCTTCTGCGTGACTCGGCGCTCTCCTAGCCGACCATGGGCTACTCCTCTCCAACGGAAGTGAGCGGGGAGCCATCGTTCGAAATGTGACGCTGCCATCGTCTGCCAACGGGGCCCGATGATTAAGGCCGTGGCCCTCCCCGGAATATCCTTCCTAGATGTGATGCACCCACCCAACCCGGCCATCCTTTGGCAACGCGGGCCCCACTTCGGCTTCTCCCACGCCACCGTCGCCACCCGAGCAGTTCAAAGACAATGTTCTCAGCGTGAACGACGCAGCGCTCGTCTACTTGCGCGCTGGCGACCCAGTTGGAGGCGTTGACGGGCATCGACCTCTACCCGCAGCAGGCGGCCAAGCTCCGATGCCCGCTGTGCCGCCCCCATGTGAGGGGTGGGTGGCCGAGTTCCGTCCTCGCGTCCACCGACGCCCAGCCCTGGCCGCAATGGCAAGCAGAGTGGCGGTTCTACCCCTGCGGGTGCGGGGGCCGGACTCATGGCGGCCATGAGCCGGACCCCTGACCAGCCTCAACTCGCGTGGACCTCCACTACCCGGCCATCCGGATCGGTCAGCACGTGAACGCCCGGCGCTAGCGGCGGTCGTACCGCAGTCCCCTCGACGGCAAATCCCAGACGTAGAGCACCCGTCTCCCGGCCTGGTTTGGCCGGGTAGATTTCGAAGACGGCGCCGTCCGGGAACGTGGAGGCGTAGTGCTCTGGACCAGTGCCGTGCTTTTCCGACTGGAAATCGAAGCCGAGGTCCGCGTAGAACCTGCGACACGCATCAATGTCGGGGCTGTAGATCACCAGAAGCGTCGAACGCACATTACTCACAGGTCTAGCCTCCACCGAACGGAAACGAATGCGCGCCGTACAGCCCGACGTCCTCCCGCCATGATCCCAACCACGTTGATTGTTCTCAGAAATACTCAGTTCTGAGAGACTGCCGGGCGCCATTTAGCGGTCGACCGTTTGTCCCCGACCGTTCTCAGAGCCTCTCGCAAAACCGTGTTCGCACAACAGCGCTTGCGGTATTCAGAGCGCGACCGAGGTCGCCGCCTTGCCCGCCGCCGCGGACTACGCCCTGCCCGCGTATCTGCCGTAGGCGAACGTCAGAAGTAGAGCTGTACAACCCCGGCCCAGGTTCGCCGCGCCCGCCTCGGCCGCCGGTGGCTCGGCGAGCGGGAGGCGGAAGATGAAATGGGCTCCGTGCGGGCGCGCCTCCTCGACGTGCAGGGTGCCCTGGTGGACGTGGGCGATGTCGCGGGCGATGGCCAGCCCGAGACCCGTGCCGCCGTGGCCCCGACCGCGCGCGGTGTCCAGCCGGGCGAAGCGCTGGAAGATGTCCTCGCGCTGGGCCTCGGGGACCCCCGGCCCGTCGTCGATGACGCTCAGCTCGGCCTGGTCGCCGGCACGGCTCACCCGTACCACGACGCTGTGGGCGGCGTGCCGGCGCGCGTTGTCGAGCAGGTTGCCCAGCACCCGGCGGATCTGCGTAGGGACGGCGTCGACGACCACGCCGGGTTCGAGATCGAGCCGTGCCGGGCAGCGGTCGCCGAACTGGCGGGAGACCTCGGCCTCGACGACCTCGGCCAGATCGACGCGCTCGAAGGCGGTGGCCGGGACGGCTTCGAGCTGGGCCAGCAGCAGGAGGTCGGTGATGATGGCCTGGAGCCGGTCCACGTCGCCCAGCGTGTGGCCGAGCAGCTCGGTGAGATCGGTTTCGCCGGGATGCAGTTGCGCCTCCTCCAGTTGGGCCCGCAGCCCGGCCAGTGGGGTACGCAGCTCGTGCGAGGCGTCGGTGGTGAAGCGCCGCTGGCGTTCGAGCGATTGTTTCAGCGATTCGGCGGCACGTTCGAGCTCTGCCGACATCGTGTGCTCGTGGGTGTAGCGGCGCGCGTTGTCCACGCACACCGCCGCGCGGCCCACCAACTCCTCGGCCAGGGTCAGGTCGTCCTCCTCGAACGCGCTCATGCGCCGGGAGCGGTAGAAGCTCACCACCCCGAGCGTGACGTCCCGGGCCCGCATCGGCACCACGATGAGCGAGTGGATGCCCTGCTCGTGCACCTTCCGGCTGTGTTCCGGATCCTGTGCCATCCACCAGAGCGTGACGTCCAGCTCGGGTTCGAGCACTGACTGCCCGTCGGCCAGGCAACGGCCCTGCGGCGTGGCCGGATGCGGGTGGATGGGCGCGCCGACCCCGGGCAGGTCGGCGTCCCGAAGGGTGGTGGTGAGGGCGATCCGGCGCAGCCCGGCATCGAGCACGCCCGGCTCGTCGCCGCGCAGCACGGGGTCGGGCAGGTCGACGGCGACGAAGTCGGCGAAGCGGGGGACGGCGACCTCGGTCAGTTCCTGAGCGGTCCGGGTGACCTCCAGACTGGTGCCGACGCGGGCGCATGCCTCCCAGATGAGACTGAGCCGTTCGCGTGCCTGCACGGCGAGCCGCCCGACACCGGGCTCGCCCACGGCGAGCAACCACCGCTCGGTCGCGGTGACAGGCTCGAGGGCGCGCGGAAGAGGAACCTCCGGCAGCAGGGAGGCCGGAACAGCGTGTGCCGGCCCAGCGGCGGTGGGCTTGGCGGGGGCTGTGGGTTCAGCGGTGGTGAGTTCGGTGACCGTAGGTTCACGCGAGCCGGAGGCCACGTGCCAGAACGAACCGTCGGTCAGGATGGCCTCCACGGCGATTCCGTGCGTCCCGGCGGGATTCTCGATCGGGCGGCTGATCAGCGTGGCGGCGCGGCCCCCCGACAGCAGCACCACCGCCATGCCCGCGTGGCTGGCGGAGATCAGCTCTGTGGCCTTCTCCAGCAGGCTGAGCCGGTCGTGCGAGGCGATCGGGCCGGCCTCGTCGAGCGGCCGGAGGGTGACGGCGCCGGCCCCGCCGGCCCGGCGCCGGGCCGCGAGGAACGCGCCCAGCAACACCTGCTCCCGCTGCGAGATCTGTTCGAGCAGGCGTTCCTCGATGCGGTCGGTCGCGTCCACGGCGACGCCGAGCATCGCCGGGTCGGCGAACCGCTCCAGGCACGCCAGGTTCAGCACGCCCTCGACGCGGCCGCTGATCGGATCGCGAATGGGCGAGGCCGCGCACACCAGCCCGCCCATGGCCTCCGCGTAGTGTTCCCGCCCCCAGACGAGTACGGGCCGCCGCTCGGCCAGCGCGGTGCCGATGCCGTTCGTGCCGACGGCCTGCTCAGGGAACCCGAAGCCGGGCAGTATCTGGCTGTCGGTGAGCCACCGGTTGAGCGCCGGCTCGCCGACCCGGCGCTGCAGCACCCGGGCGTGCGCGTCCCCGAGGACCGCGGCCACCTTGATGCCGGAGAGCCTGGATTCGAGCTGGTCGAGCACGGGTGTGGCCGCCTCAACGAGCCTGCCGTGCAGGTCGACGTCCGGGTCGTACACGGTGGGCATTTGGTAAGGCACGACCCCCATGTGCCGGCTGCGCTCCCAGGAGGTCAGCACCCACGGCCGTACGCCGCTCTCGACGGGTTCGCCGGCGTGGAAACGTTCACGGGCCCGCTCGAGAGCGGTGAGGGCTTCGCGCTCGATGACGTCCATTTGGCCTCTTTTCCCTCCCAACTCTGCTCGACCCGGATAATCCTTTCGTTGGTATTTATCTAATTTTATGCGGGTTTATAGGTAAGTTTGACTAGAATCGGGGAAACAGCATGCAAACGCTGAAGACCCGGGCTTTCGGTTGCCGAATTCAAGGTCAGGGCCTGGGTGAAGTCGGCGACGGCCTCCTCGTGGTGATCCAGCTCCTGCTGGATTTCCCCGCGTACGCGATATATGCGGCGAATCCTCCATTAGCCGGAAGGTTGTTGAAATCGCGCGGCGTCTCCTTCGCGAGAGGAGACGCCGCTCGACCTTTTGAACGCCCGTTTCAGTCAGCGACCGCTTCGACTCACCACTCGCCGTCGTGGTGCCGGAGCAACAGCTCCAACTGGGTCCCCCGGCCGTCGCCAGGACGTGCCCCCACCAGACGTGCTCATCGTCAGGTTCGACCTCACGCGCCATCTCCGCCGGCGTCCACCACTCGTGGGCCCGGCACCATGGGTCCCCGTCAACGCCCGGAGGAGGGTCATGTTGTGCTCGCGGACCCCGAGGGCAACGAGTTCTGCGTCATCGAGCCGGGCGACAAGTTCCTCGCAGAATGCGGATTCATCGGAGCGCTCGCGTGCGACGGTTCGCAGGAGGTCGGGTACTTCTGGAGCGAAGCGCTGGGCTGGCCGTTGGTCTGGGATCAGGACCACGCGAATACGCCCCGTGCCACCGTTCCGTTCGGCCAGGTCCAGCCGGCGACGACGCGTCCTGATGACCCCTCCGCGGCCTCGGTCGACCCCAGGACGCGGTTGATCTGCACGCCGAGCCCGTCGTCAGGGCCAGTCGCATGCACGGTGACGGTCGCATCTGTTGTGTCGCTCTTGCTCTGGTGCTGGGGCACCGCCTCGCCGCGCAGGAGCGCGCGCAACTGCGCCATCACCACTGGGTCGTGGGCACCGTCGTAGATCCACCGGGTGCCGAGCACCCCATGCTCAGAGGTGCCGATCAGTGCCTCACCGGGCACGCCCTCCAGCGCCGCGCCGCGGTAGCTCATCGGCACCAGGTACGCCACCGGCTCCTGCACGGTGGTGTCCACCACGACCATGAACTCGATCCCGACCTCGCCCTCCGGATCGTCCAGCCGGAACCCACCGGCCTTGGCCAGTTCGGGTGTCCCCATGTCGCCCACGTACCAGCTCTGCTTCGGCAGCCACTCGGCGAGCAGTTCCAGTTTGGTTGGCGCCATGGTGGTGTGGTGGATGTAGGCCATCCGACCTCCCTCATGAGTGGATCAGGCCTGGCTTCGAACGGGATCGAACCTATAGGCCACGGCGGTGCATCCTGAACGGCGATGGTGACGGGCACGGCAGTGAGCGACACAGATGTTCAGCGTCACACTGGCCGAACTGTGGCCCATCGGGTGCCGCATCGCGCAGTATGAGATCATTTCACTCGGTCAGCGCAGCCGGAGGCGGGCAACTCAAGTGACGGACATATCCCATTGGGTGCCCCCTCATGAGCCGCAGCATCCACTGATTCCCGTACGCCGTTACCCTCAGGACGGCGTCAATTCCGCGGCCCTGGCGTCGCTTATCTTGGCGCTGTCCGGGATCTTTCCCACAATGGGGTTGACCAGTCTCCCGGCAATTGTCTGTGGACATATTGCCCGCCGCAAGATTAGGGCAACGGGTGAGCGTGGCACCGAACTGGCGGTGACGGGCCTGATTCTCGGATACCTCGGACTCATTGGGTGGGTGGTGTTCTTTGGGCTGTTCTGCCTGCTCATGTACAACATGTAAGGGACTGGCCATTGAGGCATGACGAGCCGGGAGATCGCCAACCGTCCGCCTGAGGGCTTGAACGATCCTGGTGGCGGTGCACGTACTCATCGATGCCGTGTGGGCCGTGGGGTGTCCTTGCGGAGGCTTATGCCTGCACAGGGCCTGTGCCGCCCGTCTACCGGGTCTGGTCGGTCGGGCGGATGAGGATCTCGTTGACCGCGACGTGCTCCGGCTGAGTGACCGCGTACAGGACGGCATCGGCGATGTCCTCCGGCTGCAGGGTGCGCATGGAGGCGGCCATCTTCTGCGCGGCGGCCTGGATCGTGGGATCCGTGATGTGACTGGCCAGCTCGGTGGCGACGAAGCCGGGCTCGATGACCACGACGCGCACGCCCCGGGCGGTCACCTCCTGGCGCAGCGACTCGGAGAAGGCGGTGACGCCGAACTTCGTCGCGGCGTAGACACCGCTGTTGGCGGACGCGGTCCGGCCTGAGGTCGAGGAGACCTGCAGGACGGTGCCCTTGCGCTCCAGCAGGTACGGCAGCGCCGCGTGGACCATGTACATCGACCCGAGCAGGTTGGTCTCGACCATGCGCGTCCATTCCGTGGTGTCCGCGCCCACGATCGGGCCGCTGAGCATCACCCCGGCGTTGTTCACCAGGATGTCCAGGCCGCCGAAGCGCTCGACGGTCTCCGCGACCGCGGCCCGCACCGACTCCTGGTCGGTCACGTCCAGTTCGAGGGCCAGCACCTCGCCTGCGGCCTTGCGCGACAGAGACTCCAACCGATCGGCGCGCCGGGCCCCGACCGCGACACGGGCCCCTTTCGCTGAGAGGGCCAGCGCGGTGGCCTCGCCGATGCCCGAAGACGCTCCGGTGACGAGGACGACCTTTCCATCCAACGTGGTGCTCATGTGCTTCCTTTCCGCAGGGCTCACAGGGCGGCTCACAGGGTTCACAGCCCGCTTGACCATGGAGAACGTTCTAGGACGCCCGCCGTCCCGTCGCGCAGTGACGCGGTGCGCAACCGCCGACTGCTGCTGGACGCCGCGGCCAAGACGTTCGCCGAGCGCGGAGTCGAGGTGTCGATCGGTGAGATCGCCCAACGCGCCGGGGTGGGGAAGGGCACGGTCTTCCGCCACTTCTCCTCCAAGGAGGAACTGCTGGCGGCGATCATGCTCGGCATGCTCGACGAGCTCGTGGACACCGGAACCGCGCTGCTCGCGGCCGAGGATCCCGGCCTGGCGCTGCGCGAGTTCATGGCCGCCGGCGTGCAGAGTCTCGTCACGGATCGGGCGTTCTGTGAGGTAATCGGACGCCCGTCCCTGCAGCACCGGGAGGTGCGTGACGCGATCGACCGCCTCTGCGATGTCGCGGAAGCGCTCACCGACCGTGCCCGCCGGCAGAACATCGTCCGGCCGGATCTCACCGGCACCGATGTCGTCCTGCTGCTGGGCGGCATCCATCACATGGCGGCACCGCTGTTGATCGCCGAGCCGCAGGCGTGGCACCGGTACCTCGAGCTGGCCTTCGACGGCATCACCACCCACACGGAGCGCAGCCTTCCGCACCCGCCGCCGCGCCACCTGCCCCTGACCACCCCTGACCCCGATCACGGGCGCTGATCCGGGAGCGCAGGTACGGCCCCGGACGACCTGTTGTCGTTAGTCGAAGACCTCGTGGGTCTCGCACGCCGAGCCAAGGACGAAGATCAGATGCTCTACTGCTGGATGGGGGGATGGTAGGAGGCGGCTTTCGGTTCTCATGGAAGTCGCTCACGATTCCGTGAGAATCGGAATCAGGCCGTCTTCTCCACCGGGCGTCGCGACGCGAATGCCGTCGGACATGCCCGGGATCTAGAGTCCGGCGGCGATGGCGGGGCCATGGTCACGGAGCCAGGCCTCAGCGCGAGGCAGGCGGTCCTTCACGCCCTCGTCCCACATCCGCTTGAAGATCGGATCGATCGCGGCGGCCGCGCTCATGTTGACATGAAAGCGGTGGATCATGGCGGCTGCCGCGGGGACCAAGGCCCGGCGCTGCGACGAGGTCATGCCGTACGCGTCGGCGAACAGGGCGACGCGATGAGGGATGTCCAGGCCGACGAATGAGGGCGCCCTGTCCTTGGGATGCAGCAGCGGCCCCCAGTAGTAGAGCGCGTTGGCCAGGTCGTCGATCCGCGTGGTCGGTTTGGCGAGGTCGAAGTCGATGAGCGCCGCGGGCAGGCCGTCACGGAAGACGACGTTGCCGGGGCAGTAGTCGCGATGACCAACCAGCAGGGGCTCGCCGTCGGGGGTCGAGTCCCTGTTCAGCGCCCCAGGAGTTCCTCCCCACTGCGCGTCTGCGGGCGGCACCCAGCCGTCCGCGGCGTCATGAAGCCGGCGGACGAGCCGTGCGAGTGCGATCAGCACCTCCTCGCCTGAGGTGTGAGGCGGAAGAGGTTCGCGCGGGACGTCGCCGGGAACGAACGTGAGCACCTCTCGCCCCTGATCGTCGAAGCCCAGGGGAATCGGAGCGTCGGAGAAACCCGCGGTGTGCAGATGCGCCAGATAGGCGTGGACCGTCGTGGTGAAGGGCCGGGCCGGACGGCGGACCGTGTCGCCGACCCGAACGATCGCCTGAGTGACGCCGTCGCCGATCAGCGGCTGCTCGTCGTGCCGGCCGACGTCGTGGTTCTGGTCTGTCATGGCCTCACCTGATCACATAGGTGTCCTCCGCCGTTGACGGCGTCACGAGCGCCACGGGCCCAGAATTCGGGCGTTGCGCGCACCCGCCCCGCCTCCACCCGCGTGACGCCCGTGACGCCGGTGACCTGCTTGACGCCGTGGCGTGCGTGATCTCCGTGACGCCCGGCGGTCTCACTGCTCCTTGAGGCGGTCGGCCACGGAGTCGTACCGCCGGAAGGCGCTGACCGAGAAGCCCGCGATCAGGACGAGAACGGCGCAGACCACGCCGCCGCCCGCCCACGCGGGGACGAGCCCGAACGCGCTCGCCGTCGCGCCCGCCCGCAGGTCCCCGAGCCGGGGGCCGCCCGCGACCACGACCATGAACACTCCCTGCATGCGCCCGCGCATCTCGTCGGGTGCGTAGGTCTGCAGGATCGTCTGCCGCCACACGGCGGAGACCAGGTCGGCCGCGCCCCCCATGGCCAGCAGGATCACGACCAGCCACAACTGCTGCGCGAACGCCGCGGCGGCCACGGTGAGACCCCACACCGCGATCACGAAGGTGAGAGCCACTCCCTGGCGGCGCACGCGGCCGATCCATCCCGAGAACAGGCCGGCCGTGACCGATCCGATCGCGATGCTCGCCGACAGCCACCCGAAGGCGACCGTGGATCCGTCGAACCGTTCGGCCGCCATCTGCGGGAACAGGGCCCGCGGCATCGCGAACGCCATGGCGATGATGTCCACGGCGAAGGACATCATCACGATGGGCTTGCTCACGATGTAGCTCAGCCCGTCGACCACCGACCGAAGGCCCGGCCGGGAGATCTCGCCGAGGGGCTCGAGGCGCGGCAGCCGAACGGCCGCGTAGAAGCCCGCGCCGAACAGGATGCCGTCGACCAGGTACGCCGTGCTGTAGCCGCCCTGCACGAGCACCACGCCGGCCAGCAGCGGGCCGAGCACCGAGCCGATGCTGCTCACCAGGAAGTTGAGCGTGTTGGCCGCGGCCACACGCTCTCTCGGGAGCAGTCTCGGGATGATCGCGCCGCGTGTCGGCGAGGTGATCGAGAACCCGATCGACTGCAGGACGACCGCGACCAGGATGAGGTAGACGTTCTTCATCCCGGCCCAGGTCTGGATGAGCAGGGCCAGGGTGGCCAGCCAGGCCACGACCGATCCGGCGAGCAGGAGCTTGCGGCGGTCGACCGCGTCGGCGATGGCGCCGCCCCAGAGCCCGAAGATCACCAGGGGGATGAGGTTCGCGGGCCCGAGCAGGCCGACCCACAACGAGGATTTCGTGATGTCGTAGATCTCGGCGCTGACGGCCACGGAGGTGAGCTGGAAGCCGATGAACGACACTCCCTGGCCCACGAGAAGCCGGCGGTAGGCGGGAACGCTGAGGGGGCGGACATCGAGCGCGACACGTCTCAGGCCTGACTCGACCTCCGTCATTCCCCAACTCCGTCAATCTTGGACATATGTAATATCCGGGCACTTTACCTATATGACCTGGGCCACCACGCACCGGGAGGGGATCTCCGGACCGGAATCGAGGGTCACCGGAACGCGTTGAAATGTCTATGCCTGGGGATAACTCGGGGTTGTCGGCGTGTCCCGATAGGGTCACTCCGGGAAACCAGGTTGTGGGTGCCGCCGAGGAGCGGGCACCCTTGAGATGCCGTCAAAGGAGGACAGAGCCGCATCGTGACCGCATCTGAGAGATCAATACAGCTGGTGAAGGTCGCCGCCGAGGCCGCCGCTGAGAAGCTGGCCGACGACATCATCGCCTACGACGTGAGCGAACAACTCGTCATCACCGACGCGTTCGTGCTCTGCTCCGCGTCCAACGACCGCCAGGTCCGCGCCGTGGTCGACGAGATCGAGGACCGCCTGCGCATCGAGGCCGACGCGAAGCCGGTACGCCGGGAGGGCGAGCGAGAGGGGCGCTGGGTGCTCCTCGACTACCTCGACATCGTGGTCCACGTCCAGCACGAGGAGGACCGCACCTTCTACGCCCTGGAGCGGCTGTGGAAGGACTGCCCCTCGATCCCGCTTCCGGACAGCGTCACCCAGGTGGCCGCCCAGCGGGCCCGCGGGGCTGGTCAGTGACGCAGCGGCAGCCCATGAGGCGTTCGGTGACGCGGCGGCGCGAGGGGGCGGAGTGAGCCGACGGATCGTCTGCCTCCGCCATGGCCAGACCGTGTGGAACGTCGAACGGCGTTTCCAGGGACACACCGACATCGGCCTCGACGACACCGGTGTCGCGCAGGCCGCTCGGGCGGCATCCCTGCTCGCGGCCCTGCAACCCACGATGATCGTCTCGTCCGACCTGCGGCGGGCGTACGACACCGCGTCCGCCCTCGGGCGCGTCAGCGGTCTTGACGTCATGGTCGACAAGGACCTGCGGGAACGCGGCGGCGGCGAGTGGGAGGGCCTCACCCGCGAGGAGATCAAGGCGGGGTGGCCCGCCGAGTTCGAGGCGTGGGAGGCGCCCGGCGGCGAGCTCGTGACCGATGTGGCCGAGCGCGTCGCGGAGGCGATGCTCCGCTGGTCGGCGAAGATCGCCGAGGACGGCCTGCTGGTCGTCGCCTCGCACGGCGCCGCCCTCCGGCTCGGCATCGTCCGTCTCATGGGCCTGCCGCAGGAGTTGTGGCCGGCGCTCGGGGGCCTCGGCAACTGCGCGTGGTCCGTCCTGGAACAGGGACGGAGGGGCTGGCGTCTCCTCGAGCACAACGCGGGCACCCTGCCCGAACCCGTGATCAGCGACGACAGCCCGGCCGCCACCGCCGACGCCTGATCGCGCCACGCCGTCGCGGACCACACCGTTCCTTGAGGGGACGGTGTGTGGGCCGTGTCAGCGCCGTGTGCGGGCCGTGCCAGCGGGCGCCCCGATCGTGGGCGCATGACTTCCTCACCGAAATCCTCACCGGCGTCCGCGCCGTCGGGCCCGATCGAGGCCGAGGGCCTGGTCAAGCGCTACGGCGACACGACCGCACTGGCCGGCCTCGATCTGATCGTCCCCCCGGGGAGCATATGGGGCCTGCTGGGGCCCAACGGCGCGGGCAAGACCACGGTGGTCCGCATCCTGTCGACCCTGCTGCGCCCCGACGCCGGTCGCGCGTCGATCTGCGGCGCCGACGTCCAACGCCAGCCGGAACGGGTACGCGAGCTGATCGGGCTGACCGGTCAGTTCGCGGCCGTCGACGAGGCGCTGACCGGGTTCGAGAACCTCCTGCTCGTCGCCCGGCTTCTGGAACTCCCCGACCGGCGGGCGCGGGAGCGGGCAGGCGAGTTGCTGGAGCGCTTCGGCCTGGCGGATGCGGGCAGCCGGCTCGTCAGGACGTATTCGGGCGGCATGCGCCGCCGGCTGGACGTGGCCGCGAGCCTCGTCGGCACCCCGTCAGTGCTCTTCCTCGACGAGCCGACGACCGGTCTGGACCCCCGCTCGCGCGGTGACGTGTGGGATCTCTTGCGGGGCCTCGCGGCGGGCGGCACGACGGTGCTTCTGACCACGCAGTACCTGGAGGAGGCCGACCAACTCTCGCACGGGATCTCGGTGATCGACCATGGCCGCGTCGTGGAGACCGGCACGCCGGCGCAGCTCAAGGCGAGGCTGGGGCGCCAGACGATCGAGCTGAGGCCGGTGGACCGCGGCCGGGCGGACGACGTCGAGGAGATCCTGGCCGGCGTCACCGGGGCGACGGCCGCACGGGACCGGGAGGGAGGGCTGGTCTCGGCGGCGCTGCCCGCCGGCGGCCGAGCCGGCGCGGTGCTGGCCGCGGTGGCCGCCCGGCTGGAGACGGCGGGGATCGAGGTGGCCGAGATCGGCGTGCGGCTGGCCACCCTGGACGAGGTCTTCCTCGCCCTGACCGGGCACGACGCACCGGTGGAGGCGGGACGATGAACGCGACGCGTGCGGCCCGCCACGGCATCACACTGGGGTGGCGGAACGTCGTGAAGTTCCGGCACACCCCGGATCAGCTGCTGGACATCCTGCTGATGCCGATCACGTTCATCGTGATGTTCGTCTTCCTGTTCGGCAACGCGGTCTCGGGCGACTGGCACGCCTACCTGCGGTTCGTGATCCCGGGCATCGCGGTTCAGGCGCTGATGTTCGCCATGCTGGGCGGAGCGCTCGCGCTCAACGCCGACCTGCGCGAAGGGGTCCACGACCGGTTCCGCAGCCTGCCCATCGCCCGGTCGGCGCCGTTGGTCGGGCACATCCTCGGCGACTCGATCAAATACGTGCTGTCCGTCGTGCTGGTGTTCGCGTTCGGGGCGGCGCTGGGCTTCCGGTTCGAGGGCGGCGTGCTCGCGGTGGCCGGCGCGGCCGGGCTGCTGATGGCGTTCGCGCTCGCCACCTGCTGGATCGGCGCCCTGATCGGCGTGGTGGCCAGGACCGCGGAGACCGTGCAGGCGCTCAGCCTCGTCCTGATCTTCCCGCTCACCTTCGGGAGCAACGTCTTCGTCCCGACCGCGAAGCTGCCCGGCTGGCTGCAGGCATGGGTGCGGATCAACCCGGTCACCCAGGTGTCGGACGCGGTGCGGGAACTGACTCTCGACCTGCCCGCGGGCGGATCGGTACCGGCGTCGTTGCTCTGGTCGGCGGCCATCGCGGCGGTCTTCGCCCCGGCGGCCGTCCTCCTCTACCGCCGCCGGGGCTGATCGCCGGGCTGGGAGGCCGGTGCGGCCAGGTCGGCAGGGAGCGGGTCGAGGGCGGAGCCGGCGTCGAGTGAGGCCGGTTCGGCCAGGTCGGCAACGGCGTCGAGTGAGGCCGGTGCGGCCAGGTCGGCACTGAGCCGGTCGAGGGCGGAGCCCGCGTCGAGCGAGGCCGCGGCCGCGTACTCCGCGTCGAAGGTCTCGTCGAGGTGAGCGCGGGCGCGCCGCTCGCTGTCCAGGACGTCGGGGTTGCCGCGGTCCGGAGTGCCGCGCAGAGCCGAGGCGAGCCCGAGCGCCGTGGCCGCGGCGCCGGGGCGGTGTTCGGCCAGCGCCACGTCGGCCAGCGCCTCGGCCACTCCCGGCGCCGCCGCCCGCGCCGCTCCGCCAGCGCCGCTCGCGCCGAGGCGGCCGAGGGCGTCACGCAGGTGGGCCCGGGCCTCCGCGAGGTCTCCTGACAGGGTCGCGACCCGGCTCAGCTCGATCAAGGCGAGGACATGCATCCGGGCCTCGATGAACCCTCCTCCGCGCAGGTCCGCGAGCACCTGGACGAGCGACGCCCGGGCACGGGTGAGATCTCCGGCGGCGCGGGCGGCGGTGGCCATCCCGATCCGCGCCGCGGCGACCACGGAGACGAACCGGCCGGCCTCGGCGGCGCGTTCGGCGTTCGTCAGGTCGTCGAGCGCGCCCGCCGTCCCCCCAGCTCGCAGCCGGTGGATGCCGCGCTGCGCCTCCATCCACGCCGCGTCGGTCAGCGCGCCCACCTCCCGTGCCATGCGCAGGGCCTCGCCGGAGGCCTCGACGGCCGCGGTGTGCCTGCCGGACACGCCGTGGAAATCGGCCAGGATGCTCGCGGCGGCGGCCATTCCCCATCTGTCGCCGATCGCGGTGAACCGTGCGTGCGCGGTCGCGTAGTGCGCGCCGGCGGCGTCGAGACGGCCGTCGTTCTGGGCGGCGTATCCGGACGTCAGCTCGGCCTGGGCCGATACCCAGCCGTCCGGATGCGCCGACAGCCGTCCGCCGAGGCCGGATCCCCCGTCGAAGCCGCCCAGGAGCGTGGCCATGAAGGCGACGGCGGGAGGCCACTGATGTTCGTCGTCACCGGCGAGCGCGCGCGCCGAGGCGGCCGACGAGGCGCTCCGGGCGGGATCGCCACTGGACTGGTACAGGGCGTCGTACGCGTACACGGTGGCCAGGGGCCGGCCGGGTACGGTGTTGCGCACGTGCGGCATGTCCAGTACCTGGCGCAGCCATCCGGCCGCGTCGTCGCGGACGTCGCGCAGCACCCAGTACCACCCGAGCGCGGCGGCCAGCCGGACCGCGGTCTGCTCCTCGCCGCCGTCCACCGCCCAGCGAAGGGCGGCGGTCAGGTTGCCGTACTCCTGGTCGAACCAGGCCAGCCGCTCCAACTGCGCTCCGGCGCGCAGGCCGGGCTCGGCCTCCTCGGCCCGCGCGAGGAAGAACGCGGCGTGCGCCCGGCGTGACCGATCCGCCTCGCCGGACTCGGCGAGCCGCGCGGCCGCGAAGGCGGCGACGGTGCCGAGCATCCGATACCGCGACGGCCGGCCGGGGGTCTCGACCATCTCCACGAGCGACTTGTCGACCAGCGCCGCGACCACCTCGACGATCTCGTGCTCGATCTCGTCCTCCAGGCCGCCCGCCGCGCACACGGCCTGGGCCGCGTCGAGCGTGGCGCCCCCGGTGAAGACCGCCAGCCCGCACGCCGCCGTGCGCTCCGCCTCGGTCAGCAGCCGCCAGCTCCACTCGACCACGGCCAGCAGGGTCTGATGGCGCGGCAGCGCCGTCCTGCTGCCTCCGGTGAGCAGCCGGAACCGGTCGGAGAGCCGGGCGGCGATCTCCGGGGGGCTCAGCGACCGCAGGCGGGTGCAGGCGAGCTCGATGGCCAGCGGGAGCCCGTCGAGGCGCCGGCAGATCTCCAGCACGCCGGGCAGATCGCCCGGAGTGAGGGTGAACCCCGGGCGTACGGCGGCCGCGCGGTCGAGGAACAGGCGCACCGCCGGATAACCGTCGGCATCTGCGAACTCCACGTCCACGGGCGGGAGCCCGAGCGGCTCCACCGGATGGAGGAACTCGCCGGAGATGCCCAGCGGCTCGCGGCTCGTCGCGATGATCCGCACGCCCGGGCAGTCGGCGAGGACGCGGCCGGCGAGACGGGCGCACGCCTCGATGAGGTGCTCGCAGTTGTCCAGAACCAGGAGCGCCTGCCTGTCGCCGATGCGCGCGGCGAGCCGAGCCGCCGCGCCGCCCGTGCCTTCGCCGGGTCCGGCGTCGGTCCCGCCGCGCAGGCCCCCCTCGCGCAGCCCGAGCGCCCGGGAGACCGCGGCGGGCAGCCATTCCGGGTCGTGGACCTCGGCGAGTTCGATCGACCAGACCCCGTCGGCGTACTCGTCGGCCAGCGTCGCGGCGACCTCCTCGGCGAGCCTGGTCTTGCCCGCGCCGCCGGGCCCGACCAGCGTGAGCAGCCTGGCCGCGCCGAGGACGTCGCGGACCCGGGCCACGTCCTCGTCGCGCCCCACGAAACTCGTCACCGGTGCACGGAGATTGCCACGCCGCGCACCGTGCCTTCCACCGGGCCTCAAGTCGCGTCGCCCATCCTGTGGCCCGTCCCGCCGTACGGCACGGCCCCGCCGGTCCTCCGGTGCTTCGACGGACTGTCGGGGGGCCTGGCCTGGAGGCGTCGCGGGGCCGCCCCGCAGGATCGAGGTGTGCAGCTCGCGGAGCCGCGGAGAGGGATCGGCGCCCAGTTCGTCGGCTAGGACCTTGCGCAGCTCCTCGAACACCACGAGCGCTTCGGAGGACCGGCCCGCGGCCGCGAGCGCCCGCATGCGCATCTCGCCCAGGCGTTCCCGCAGTGGGTGCGCCGCCGCCAGATGGGCGAGCTCGGTCACCAGGTCCGCCGGGTCCCCGCCGATCGCCAGCTCTACCTCGGCGCGGTCCTCGACGGTTCGCAGGCGCAGTTCGCCGAGGCGGGCGGCGGCCGCGCCGCAGCCGGTCGAGGCCAGATCGGTGAGCGGTTCGCCGCGCCAGAGCCGTAATGCCTGGTCGAAAAGGTCGCAGGCGGCGGTCAGGTCACCGGCGTCGCGGCACGCCCGGCCCTCGCCCGCGAGGCGTTCGAAGAGCCGGGCGTCGACGTCCGCGGCGGGCACGGCCAGGCGGTAACCCGTGGGCAGCAGCTCCAGGTGAGCCTCGGGAAGGGCGCGCCGCAGTCGTGAGACCAGTGTCTGCAGGGCGTTCGCCCCGCTCGCGGGAGGCCGTCCGTCCCAGACGGCCTCGACGAGCTCCGCGGCGGAGACCGTACGGCCCGAGTCCAGTGCGAGTCGGGCGAGCAGGGCGCGCAGACGTGTTCCCGGGATGTCGACGGTCCGGCCGGTGTCGTCGAGGACCTCCAGAGGTCCCAGCAGCCTGATCCGCACGGGTCCAGCGTCTCACGCGCGCCCTGCCGGACGCCCGTCCTTCAGTTGACGGTGATCTTGTCGACGTTCGGGCCGCCGCGGCCTGACGTCGCGGTGGCCCTCACCGTGTTCGTCCCGGCCCTGAGATTCGCCGTGACCGCCCGGTCTGCCCAGGTGTCCCAGCCGCCGGTGCCGTTGAAGGCGACCTTCGAGGCCACCACTTCGCCGTTGACGGAGATGTCCATCGGGCGGTTCGCCGTGGTCCCGTTGGCGTACCGGATGGTGAGCGGCGTGGATCCCGCCGCGGCGGCGTCGACGGTCCACTCCACGTAGCCCTTGGCCCTGTTGTCGTAGTCGACGAAGCCGGAGCCGGTGTACCCGGTGTGGTCGGTGAAGACGCCCGCCTTCGACAACCGCGCGTCCTCCGCCTGGTAGACCTTCGACGGGGACGGGCCCGTCCCGCCGAACGTCACCGTCTGTGTCGGGGTGTTCCACCCGCTGACGCGGACGCCCGCGGCGGAGCCCCGGTAGGTGACGGTGAGCGTCTTCGACTCACCCGGCCAGAGGCTGATCGCGTTGTCCGACCACTGGGCGGGCAGGACCGGGGTCCCGGACGCGTCGACCACGTGGGCGTCGAGGTAGAACGCGGGGACCTTCCCCGTGCCTGTGTTCTTCACCGTGACCGTCGCGGTGCCCGCCGAGGCGGACGCGGCGGTCACCGAGATCGGCGCCTGGGGCATGCTCGTTAGGCCCTTGAGGTTCGCGTACGACGTGGTCGGCGTGTAGTACCAGTCGCTGTCGTCGTAGTCGAGCGTGTCGTTCGCGGTCGACAACCAGTAGACGTTCCGGTCGATCTCGCCCGAGCCGTCGCTGAGCGTCAGGCGCAGCAGGTACGTCGACGGGAGGCCGCTGATCGCGGGGACGGTGACAGCGGTGACCCTGCCGCCGTCGGCGGGCGCGGTGACGGTCGCCGTGTTGCTGTACTCACTCGTGCCGTCGAGCGCGAAGACGTCGGTCTTCACGGTCAGCCCCGCGGCGGGCGTGTGGGTCGAGTTGACGACGACCACGGACTTGTCGTCGTAGGAGTACTGCACGTGGAGCGGCGCCGTGGCCTTCTTGGTGCCCCAGTAGGCCCCGCCCTGGTCGAGGTAGGTGTCGAACAACTGCCAGTGCAACGAGCTCCAGCCGCTGTTGAGCATCCAGTAGATGACCCCCGTCGAGGGGTCGGCCGCGTCGGTGAAGTTGCGCCCGAACGCCTCGAACTGGGCGCGCACGTTCTCGTACTGGGCGAGCTGGGCCTTGCGCACGTAGTCGTCGAGGCTCGACGGCGCGCCGTACCGGCCGACGAGGGCGTTGTTGAACAGGGTGAGGTCGTCGAAGGTCCTCGACGGCGACCGGTGGTACTGGGCGGCGGTCAGGTTCTGCCAGAGCGTGTTCTGCTCGGCGGGGGAGAGCATCCGCTTCAGCGAGTCGACCGTGGGGATGTCGGGCCCCGCGCTGACCTCGGACGCGAAGCCCGAGGCTCCGCCGAGCCGCTTGTCGTACCAGTAGTTGGGCGGGATCCAGTCGTAGGGCCCCTCCATCTTCATGCCGGAGTCGCCCAGCTGGGGTGAGGAGTTGTCCGAGGCCGCCGCGACGACGGGGGTCCTCCAGTCGGCCGCGTTCAGCGCGCTGAGGTAGTCGGCCTCCTGCGTGGCGTTCGGCGCGAAGTCGCTGCCGATGAGGAAGGTGAACACGCTCGGGTGGTCGCGCAGCCGGGCCGCCTCCGCGGCCATGGAGGCCTTGGCGACCGGATAGTCGGCCGCGGTCCACGGGTCGCCCGACTCGCCGCCGTTGGTCTGGCCCTCCCATTTGTCGCAGCACTCCCAGCCGGCCATGACGAGGATGCCCATCCGGTCGGCCATGTCGAACAGCTCGTCCGACTCGAGGTGGCCCTCCAGCCGGATCGTGTTCAGGCCCATGTCGCGGACGTACTTCAGCTTGTCCTGGACGTACGTCGTGTCCCAGCGCAGGAAGATGTCCGAGGACCAGCCGCCGCCGCGGATCAGGATCGGGCGGCCGTTGATCTTGTAGAGGCGGTGGCCGCTCGCGTCGAGCGACGAGGTGACCGAGCGGATGCCGTACGTCGACGAGGAGGAGTCCGTCACGGCGCCTTTCACCGTGGAGGTCACGTCGAGGTCGTAGAGCGGCTGACCGCCCATGCCGTACGGCCACCAGATCCGCGGGTGCGTCACGGTGAGCGGGAAGGACACCGTCTTCGTCTCGTGGGCGGCGAGCCGCACGGTCTGGCTGAAGCGCTGCGAGCCCGCCGTGCCGGCGATCTTCGCGGTGACCGGGGACGCGGAGTCGTTGCGCGCGTCGACCTTGACCGTCAGGTCGGCCCGGTTCAGCGCGCTGTTGAGCGAGGTCACGACGTGGGCGTCGCGCAGGGCGACCGAGCCGCTGCGCCGGACGAGGACGTCGCGGAAGATGCCCATGTTCCGGTCGGGCGGGTTCTGAACCCAGTCGATCCAGCCGATCGTCAGCTGCTTGTTCGGGTCGTTGGGGTTGACCTTGAAGGCGACCGAGTTGGTGCCGGGGTGCACCAGCGAGGTCACGTCGATCTCGTGGCGCGTGTACGCCCCGGCGAGCCCGGCGGCCACCTGCGTCCCGTTCACCCAGACGTCGCCGCCCGAGATCAGCCCGGTGAAGTCCAGGAACGTGCTCAGGCCGGTCTCGGGTCCGAGCGTGAAGTCCGAGCGGTACCACCAGGGCACGGTGAAGTCTGACGCCGGCACGTTCTTCATGTTCGTCGAGTAGAACGGGTCGGGGTAGACGCCGTCGGCGACCAGGGCGGCGAAGACGGTCGAGCGGGGTCCGGCCGCATACCAGCCCGGGGCGGCGTAGCCCGGCGAGGAGATCGCCGCGCCGGAGTCCGGGGTCACGGACGACGACTGGATCTTGTAGCCGGGGAGGGCGATCGGCTGGGTCGCCGCCTGTGAGGAGGCGGCGGCGGGCAGCGCCGTGAGGCCGGCGAATGTCAGGGCGAGCGCGGCTAGTGATCGGAGCAGGGTCCGGGGACGCACAAATCCTCCTGAGCATTTGTTAATAAGGGTTATTAACAAAATCGCCCAGATCGTAGGACGCGCTCATGATCGCGTCAAGGGTAATCCGTGTGACCTGGGTAGGGACCTCGCATGACGCTGAGAAGACCGGTGGGTGTGGAGGAGGAGTTCCTCGTCGTCGACCTCGAGTCCCGGCGGCTGGCCCCGCTGGCGCAGGCGATGCTCGACCGGCTGCCGAAGGAGGGCTTCGCCGCCGAACTGCAGCGCGCGGTCGTGGAGACCAACAGCACACCGTGCGGGGACCTGATGGACGTGCGGGCCGAGCTCGTACGGCTCCGCGGCGCCCTCACCGCGGCCGCCGAGCCGCTGGGGGCCGGCGTGATCGCGTCGGGGACGACCCCGCTGGCCGGGGTGGACGGGCTCACCATCACACCAGGCGAGCGGTACCGCTACCTGTCCGACTCCTACCGGTTCCTCGCCCAGGAACAGCTGATCTGCGGCGCCCAGGTGCACGTGGAGATCGGCGACCGGGATGTGGCCGTGCTCGCCGTCCAGCGGGTGGAGCCGTGGCTGCCCGCGCTGCTGGCGTTGAGTGCGAGCTCGCCGTACTGGCAGGACGCCGACAGCGGATATGCCAGCAGCCGGGCGCTGGCCTGGCAGCGGTGGCCGACGGCCGGGCCCGTCGGGCCCTTCCGCAGCGCCGCCGAGTACGACCAGGCCGCGGAGGACCTGGTCGCCTCCGGCGTCATCGAGGACGTCGGCATGGTCTACTTCGACGTCCGGCTCAGCGCCCACGTGCCGACGGTCGAGTTGCGCGTCTGCGACTCGTGCCCCCTGGTGGACGACGTGGTGCTGCTCGCGGGCCTGTTCCGGGCGCTGGTCGTCAGGGAGAGCGAGGCCGTGGAGAAGGGCGAGCCCCCGACGGGCGAGGGCCGCGTCGCGCTCCTGCGGGCGGCGAACTGGCGGGCGGCGCGCTCTGGTCTCGAGGGCGACCTGCTGTCGCCGGTGAACAGCCGGCCCACGAGCGCCCCGAAGCTGATCACCTGGCTGCTCGACGATCTTCGGCCGACGCTGGAGGAACTGGGGGACTGGGAGGTCGTCTCCGAACTCGCCGACGCCGCGCTGCGCCGCGGCAGCTCGGCCTCGCGCCAGCGCGGCGCCCACGCCCGAGACGGCCGCCCGGAGGCCGCCGTCGACCTCCTGCTCCAGGAGACGTGCAGGTCATAGCGGTGGTCCGGCGGTCACTCGCCCTGTGTCACGGACGGCGGAGCCGGGCCGATAGCCTACTGGCCATGTCCCCGACGTTCCCGGCCTTCGGCCCGCGATGACCGCCGCCTACTCGGGCTGGATCATCGCCGCCGCACTGCTCCTCGCCCTGGCGGGAATCGTCACCGCCGTACGTGACAAGTCCATGGGCGTGGTCCTGCTGGCGGGCCTCGCGCTGCTCGAAGTGGCGCTGCTGGTCCAGGCGGGCATCGCGCTGGCCGGGCTCGACCATGTGCGGAACAAGGCCACCTTCATCGGCTATCTGGCCGGGACGCTCGTCATCCCGCCCGCCGCCGTGTGGTGGGGGATGGCCGAGCGTACGCGCTGGGGGCCCGGCGTCATCGCGGTGGCCGGTTTCACCGTCGCCGTCATGACCGGCAGGCTGATGCAGATCTGGAACGGGGCCGCATGACCCAGGGTGACCGGCAGGTCAGATCGGGGCCGGGACGCCTGCTCGTGGCGGTCTACGGGGTGTTCGCCCTCGCGGCGACCTCGCGCGCCGGCGTGCAGATCGCCACCAAGTTCGCCGAGGCGCCGCTCGCCTACCTGCTGTCGGCCTTCGCCGGGATCGTCTACATCGTGCTGACGGTGGCGCTCGCCAGGAACAACCGGCGCCTGGCGCTGGTCGCGTGCGCGATCGAGCTGGCCGGAGTCCTCATCGTCGGAACGCTGAGCCTCGTGGACTCCCAGGCGTTCCCCGACGCGACCGTGTGGTCCGGCTTCGGCAGCGGCTACGGATTCGTTCCCCTCGTGTTGCCGGTTTTCGGCCTGATCTGGCTGCTGCGCCGCCGTCCCGCTTCCTAGAGTCGCCCCACTTCCCAGGGTTCGTGCTTCCCAGGGTTCGTGGCCCCACCCCGCCCATGGTGAGGAATAAAGCCGCTGATACGGTTGTCGAAACGTGGGATGACTGGACGATCGTTTCGAACAGGAGTGGACACCGGCATGAGTGCCGTCGCCGCACACAGACAAGGCAACAGGTCGATGGCCTGGCTGATCGCAGCGGGGATCGCCCTGGCGGCGCTCAACCTGCGGACCGCCGTGACCAGCGTGGGACCGGTCCTCGACCAGGTCAGCACGAGCCTCGGCATGTCGGGCGTGGCGACCGGCCTGCTGACCACGCTGCCGGTGCTCTCCTTCGCCGTCTTCGGAGCCTTGACGCCCGCGCTGTCGCGCGTCCTGAGCGAGCGCCGGCTGCTCCTGGTCGCGCTCGCCCTGCTCGGCGTGGGCCTCGTCGTCCGCGCCGTGGTGGGGAACACACCGGTGTTCCTGGTCGCGAGCGTGGTCGCGCTCTCCGGCGGCGCCATCGGCAACGTAGTGATCCCGACCCTCATCAAGCAACATTTCCCCCGCCGTGCGGGTGCCATGACGACCGTCTACTCGACGGCTCTCGCAGTCGGAACGATGGTCGCCGCAGCGGCGACCGTGCCCATCCAACGGGCGGCCGACGGCAACTGGCACATCGCGCTGGGAGTGTGGGCGGCCTTGGCCGCTGTCGCCGCCATTCCGTGGCTTGCGCTGTCGCGCAATGAGCCGGAGCGGTCCCGCACCCTCGCGCGCACGGGATCCGGCGAACTCGTCCGGACCAGGCTGGCCTGGGCCGTCGCCGGCTACTTCGGGTCCCAGTCGCTCATCGCGTACGTGATGTTCGGCTGGCTGCCCGAGATCCTGCGGGACAACGGCTACACCTCGGGCCAGGCGGGAACCGTTCTGGCCGTCTTCACCGGTCTCGGCATTCCGATCTCCCTACTCGTGCCCTCGCTGGCGACGCGCCTGCGGAACCAGCGCCCGCTGGTCGTCGGCTTCGCCGTCCTCTACGCGGTGGGGTTCGCCGGCCTCATGACGGGCCACGCGCTCTGGGTCTGGTCGCTCGTCGTAGCCGTCGCGATGGGCACGTTCCCGATGGCGCTGTCGATGCTCGCCCTGCGCACGCGGACGCCTGAGGCCACCAGCGCGCTGTCCGCGTTCGGGCAGAGCACCGGCTATCTCATCGCGGGGGCCGGGCCGCTGGCCTTCGGCGTTCTGCACCAGGTGAGCGGCGGGTGGACGGTGCCGTTCGCGCTGCTGTTCGCGGTTGTGGCCGGCCAGGTCGTCACCGGCTGGTACGCGGGCGCCGACCGGACCGTCGAGGACGAGTACCATCAGTCGCGCCGTGGCAGGCACGCCGCCCACCGGGCCGTTTCGGGAGCCACTCCGCCCGGCGACGACGAGGCCGCTCCGGGGAGCTCCCCGTCCCGCGAGGACGAGGCCGCTCCGGGGGGCTCGCCGTCCGGCGACGACGAGGACGCGTCCCTTCCCCTCTCCGCCTGACGCGGAGAGTCAGCCATCGTGTGATCCCTTCACCGAGGCGTGCGCCACCGCGGGGGCGGCGCAAGCCTCACGGGACCACCGTCCGGGGCGAGGGCCGGCGATCACGGCCTTGCCCGCCCAGACGCGCCTGACAGGGCCGCGGTGAATCCGCGCCCGGGGCCGCGTCGATTCCCTTCGGTACGGCCCGCACCGCTACAGCGGAGTGCGGGCCGTACCGAAGGCATGTTAAATCGTGTTATCGCAAACACGGCGACAATCACCACTCCGCCTCTCTTTCCGGGCGACATATTCGCTGGTAGGCGGCCTTGTCCGGGGCGCCGGAAAAGTGGGTCTTGACGAGGTTGCTGTTACCGCAAACACTCGGGGAAACCTCACTGAAACACGCTTCGTGACGTGCCGCGAAGGAATCGCCAAGGAGTGCGCAGGCCTGGATTTGTTAACGCTAACGCAAGCAAGCGTTAGGTTGATTGAGAGGTGACCCATGACCTTCGACCGTCGTGACTTCATCAAGGTGGCGGGAGGGGCGGTGGCCGGCCTGGCCGTCGCCGGAATGATGCCGACCGCCGCGAGCGCAGCCGCGAGAACCGACTTCGGGGTGTCGGTGTTCCCGTTCCCGCTGTCCCAGGTCACCCTGCTCGACGGCCCGTTCAGAAGCAACATGACCCGGACCGCCAGTTATCTGTCCTTCGTCGACGCCGACCGGCTGCTGCACACCTTCCGGCTCAACGCCGGCCTCGCCTCCTCCGCCACGCCCTGCGGCGGATGGGAGTCGCCGACGACCGAGTTGCGCGGGCACAGCACCGGGCACCTGCTGACGGCCCTCGCCCAGTCCTACGCCAACACCGGCACCGCCGCGCACAAGACCAAGGGCGACTATCTCGTCGCCGAGCTCGCCAAATGCCAGAGGTCCAACGGCTACCTGTCGGCCTTCCCGGAGAGCTTCTTCGACCGCCTGGAGAGTGGCCAGTCCGTGTGGGCGCCCTACTACACGATCCACAAGATCATGGCGGGGCTGCTCGACCAGTACCTCCTGGCCGGCAACGCCCAGGCGCTCACCGTCCTGCAGCGGATGACGGCCTGGGTGAACACCCGGACCGCCCGGCTCACGACCACGCAGATGCAGGCCAGCCTGCAGACCGAGTTCGGCGGGATGCCGGAGGTGCTGGCCAACCTCTACCAGGCGACGGGGGACGCCGCCGCCCTGACCACTGCCCAGCGGTTCGACCACGCCGTGATCCTCAATCCGCTCGCGAACCGGCAGGACCAGCTGGCGGGAAAGCACGCCAACACACAGATCCCGAAGATCATTGGGGCCATCCGCGAGTACCACGCCACCGGGACCCAGCGTTACCGCGACATCGCGTCCTACTTCTGGGACGTCGTCCTCGCCCACCACAGCTACGTCATCGGAGGCAACAGCAACGGCGAGTACTTCCAGCAGCCCGACGCCATCGCCTCGCAGCTCAGCGACACGACCTGTGAGGTCTGCAACACCTACAACATGCTGAAGCTGGGCCGCCAGCTCTTCTTCACCGACCCCACCCGGGCCGACTACCTCGACTACTACGAGAAGGCCCTGTTCAACCAGGTGCTCGGCCAGCAGGACCCGCAGTCGGCGCACGGCTTCGTCACCTACTACACGCCCCTGCGGGCAGGAGGGCAGAAGACTTACAGCAACGACTACAACAGCTTCACCTGCGACCACGGCACGGGGATGGAGAGCAACACCAAGTACGCCGACACGATCTACTTCTTCTCCGGCGAGACCCTGTACGTCAACCTCTTCATCGCCTCGCAGCTCAACTGGGCCGCCCGCGGGATCTCCGTACGGCAGGACACCACCTTCCCCGAGCAGGCCACCACCCGCCTGACCATCACCGCCGGCGGCGGCCACATCGCCCTGAAGATCCGGATCCCCTCCTGGGCCACCGGAGCGCAGGTGCGGGTCAACGGCGCGGTCCAGTCGGGGGTCACGCCCGGCTCCTACCTCACCGTCGACCGCACGTGGGCGACCGGCGACGTCGTCGACGTCAGCCTGCCCATGGCGATCACGCTGGAGCGCACCCCCGACAACGCGACGGTCCAGGCCGTGAAGTACGGCGGGATCGTGCTGGCCGGGCAGTACGGCTCGGCCACGCTGAGCACGCTGCCCTCCCTGGACCCGGCCACGATCACGCCGACCTCGACCCCGCTGCAGTTCACCGCCCGCGCGAACGGCGCCAACGTCACGCTCGCGCCCTTCTACAAGACCCACCACCAGAACTACACCGTCTACTGGTCGGTGACCGCCGCCCGGCCACCGCTCCTGGCGTGGTACCGCTTCGACGAGACCAGCGGAACCACGGCGGCCGACGCGTCCGGGAGCGGCAACCCGGGCACGTTGTCCGGCGGCACCTCGTGGGTGGCCGGCCGTACGGGCAACGCGGTCAACCTCGCCGGCTCCAACGGCCATGTCCGGCTGCCGAACGGCGTGCTCTCCGGTGTTGGCGACTTCACGGTGGCGTGCTGGGTGCGGCTCACCTCGCTCGCGAACTGGTCGAGGATCTTCGACTTCGGCACCGGGACGACGGCCAACATGTTCCTGACCCCGAGCAGCGGGTCGGGCACCGCCCGGTTCGCCATCACCACCGGAGGCTCGGGCGGCGAGCAGCGGGTCGACGCGCCCTCGGCCCTGCCCACGGGCGCATGGACGCACGTCGCGGTCACCCTCTCGGGCAACCTCTGCATCCTCTACGTCAACCGCGCCGAGGTGGCGCGCAACTCCGCCGTCACGCTGCGCCCCAGCGGGCTCGGCGCGACCACCGCCAACTACCTCGGTCGGTCGCAGTACGCCGACCCGTACCTGAACGGTCAACTCGACGACTTCCGCCTCTACAGCCGCGCTCTTTCCGCCGCAGAAATCGGAGCACTGTGATGAGACGCCTGTGGGCCGCCGTAGTCACGCTCGGCCTGGTCCTGTTCGCCGCGGGCCCCGCGTTCGGGGCCGCCCCGATCACCACGTCGATCTACACCGCCGACCCCGCCGCCCTGGTGGTCGGGAACACCCTCTACCTGTACACCGGTCACGACGAGGCGGCCACCGGCGGCACCAACTTCGTCATGCGCGACTGGCACGTCTTCACCTCGACCGACGCGACCACCTTCACCGACCAGGGGGTCAAGCTGTCCCTCGCGGACTTCCCCTGGGCCGGCGGCGACGCCTGGGCGGGCGAGGTCGAGCCGCACGGCGGCAAGTACTACTGGTACGTCCCGGTCAACGGCAGGGGCGCCGGCTGGATGGACATCGGCGTCGCCGTCGGCGACACCCCGCTCGGCCCGTTCCACGACGCCAAGGGCGGACCGCTGATCAGCGACAGCACGCCGAACTCCTCGCCGCTCAACATCGACCCGACCGTCTTCACCGACGACGACGGCCAGGTCTACATGTACTGGGGCTCCTACAACGGGGTGAGGGCGGCCAAGCTCAACTCCGACATGATCTCGCTGAACGGGCCGGTCATCACCCCGCAGGGCGTCAGCAACTTCTGGGAGGCGCCCTGGATGTTCAAGCGCAACGGCGTCTACTACCTGGCGTACGCGGCCAACGACTCGGGCTGCTCCGCCCCCGGGTACGCCTGCATCCGGTACGCCACCGCGAGCAACCCGCTCGGACCGTGGACCCAGCGAGGCGTGGTGCTCGACCAGGTCACCTCGACCACCAACCACCCGGCGATCATCGAGTTCAACGGGCAGTGGTACATGGTCTACCACAACGCGAACGCCCCGGGCGGGGGCAACTTCCGCAGGTCGGTCACACTCGACAAGCTGTACTGGAACGCCGACGGCACCATGCAGAAGGTCGTCCAGACGACCACCGGGGGAGGCGGCGGCGGAGGAGGCGGGCAGCCCTCCGGCGCCAACCTCGCGACGAGCGCCACGGCCTCCACGTCGTTCGTCTCGTCCTGGGAGACGCTGAACGCCATCAAGGACGGCTTCGTCCCCACGAGTTCGGCCGACCACTCCCACGGGGCGTACGGGAACTGGAACCACCAGGGCACCGAATGGCTCGAGTACCGGTGGACGACCGCCCAGAACGTCAACCGGGTGGCGACCTACTGGTTCGACGACAACCAGGGCATCGACCTGCCCGCCTCGTGCCAGGTTCAGTACTGGAACGGCAGCGCCTACGTGGCGGTGCCCGGTCAGTCGGCGTGCGGGGTCGCGGGCAACACCTACAACGTCACGACGTTCTCCTCGGTGAACACCACGCGGCTGCGGTTGAGCATCACCTCCAGAACCGGCTACTCGACCGGCGTACTCGAATGGATGGCGCTGAGGACGGGGTCGTGAGCTAGACGGCGGTCCGGTTTCGGCGTGCGCTCGTGGTGGGCGCACGCCGTACCGGTGTTTTTCGATATATATCCACAAGTGGCCGGAAATTTATTTTCCAATGTTATGCTAGGAAAATAATCTTTTTGTCATGAGTAGCATCACCGGCGTATCTCCCAGAGAAAGGGAATTCGCCCGTGTGTTACGAAGCAGACGCCGTGCCGCCTGTGCCCGCGTCGCCGGCCGCCGTCACCGCCTCGGGGCGGGTCACGCTGCCCTCGGCCGACGGAACCGAGATCGCCGCCTTCCAGGCCGTGCCCGGCGCCTCGTCCGGGGTGGGGGTCCTGGTCCTTCCCGACAACCGCGGCCTTTCCGGCTTCTACGAACAACTTTCCGTACGACTCGCCGAGCACGGTCATCCGGCCGTCGCGATCGACTACTTCTCCCGGACGTCCCGGCTGGAGGAGCGGGAGCCCGATTTCCCGTTCATGGACCATCTCGGCAAGCTCACCAGGGACGGGCTCTACGACGACTTCGCGGCGGGCGCTGACCGGCTGCGCGCGCACGGGTGCACGGCCGTCGTCTCCCTGGGCTTCTGCCTGGGCGGACGGTTCGCGTTCATGACCGCACTCGGGCGGTTCGGCCTGGCCGGCGTCATAGGGCTGTACGGCTATCCCGACGAGTTGTTCGGGGCTGCGGGCCCGACCCAGCTCGCCTCCGGTTTCACCGCGCCGGTCCTCGGCATGTTCGGCGGCGACGACGAGGGCATCCCTCCGGCGGTCGTGGGCGCCTTCGGCCACGCGCTCGAGTCCGCCGGCGTGTCCCATGAGTTCGTCACCTACCCCGGGGCGCCGCACGGGTTCTTCGAGTTGGGGAACGAGGAGTTCGCCGACGCCTCGGCCGACGCCTGGCGGCGGATCCTCGCGTTCCTGGACGAGCTGTCCTGACGCCCGCGGGTGGCCGCCCGAGGCGACCTGACCTCGCCTCGGGCGACCACCCTGCAAGGGTAGGCGCCGTCCGCCGATATCGGAATCTCCCCGGACCGCACGGGCTGTTAGAGTCCCGGCATGCGATTGATCGTCTCTCCGCCGCCCGCCTCCTAGCGGGCGGACTCCCTCTCACGAGCCGGGCCGGAAACGGCCGGGCCGGTGGTCTCTGCCCGCTTCCGGGCCCTGATCGACCACTCATCCGAGAGAGACGTCACGATGACGCGCGTTCACACCCTGTCCGTACGGCAGGGCTTCAGTTATGTCCTCGTCGCCGCGATCGCCTGGGGAACAGGCGGCGCCGCGGGGGCGCTCCTCACCCGCACCGGCGACCTCGGCCCGGCGGCCGTGTCCTTCTGGCGGTTCACGATCGGCGCCGCGCTGCTCGTCGTCGTCGGGCTGCTGGGCCGCTTCCGGCCCCGGGCGGGCCGTATCGGCTGGCGGGACGCCGCCGTCGCCGGCCCGCTCATGGCGGTGTGCCAGGTGGCGTACTTCGCCTCGATCGCCGAGACCGGCGTCGCGCTCGCCACGATGATCACCATGGGCGCCACGCCCGTGCTGGTCGCGCTCGGCGGCCGCGTGTTCCTGCGGGAGCCGCTGGGCCGGGCCGAAGCCATCGCCATCGCCTTGTCGGTGGCGGGACTGCTCCTGATGACAGGCGGCGACGGGACCTTCTCCCTGTGGGGGGTCGCCTGGGCGCTGCTGTCGGCCGTGTCCTACGCCGCGACGACGCTGCTCGCCAGGGCGTCGTCGGGCGACCCGTACGGCCGGGCGGTGGGCGGCTTCTCCGTCGGAGCCCTGTGCCTGCTCCCCGTCGCGGCGGTGTCGGGGCTGGTGCCGTCCCAGGCGGACGTGCCGGTGCTGGCCTATCTCGGGGCGGTGCCGACCGCGTTGGCCTACGCGCTGTTCTTCGCCGGCCTGACCCGGGTCGGCGCGACGACCGCCTCGGTGGTCGTGCTGCTGGAGCCGCTGGTCGCGGCCGTCATCGGCATCGCGGCACTGGGGGAGCGGCCCGCCCTCGGCCAGGTCGCGGGGGGCGCGCTGTTGCTCGCCTCCGTGGTGGTCCTGGCCCGCGCACAGGTCGGCGGACGGGCCCGATGAGGTGAGGCCGGCCGGCGGCCGCCACGTCGCCGCGTCCCCCGTTCAACGGGCGGCCGGGCGCGCGGCGACCGCCGGACGGCGTTTCCGATTCGAGTGTTCGCCCGGCCGCTCGCGGGACTCCACCGAAAAGGTTTCTGTTTGCGTTATCACGTTAATCACCGCAATTCTCGCCGGATTATGGCTGGGCCGAATTCACCACTCCCCAGGTCGCACGGTTAACCGAATTGTGTCCTTGACGGGGGTGAGTGTTATCGCAAACACTCGGGAAACCGAGAAGGGACAACGCATGACGACTCCCTCGCACCGTGGAGACGTCCCACATCGGCCGAAAGTGGCCGTGATGGAGGACGTGGCCGAACTCGCCGGCGTGTCGGCGATGACGGTGTCACGGGTGCTCAACGCGCCGGAGAAGGTGCGGCCCGAGACCAGGGCACGGGTCCTCGCCGCCGTGCAGGAGCTGGGCTACCGGCCCAACTCCGCGGCGCGGGTCCTGGTCACGGGCAGGTCCGGCGTCCTGGGCGTGGTCAGTTTCGACACCACCCAGTACGGTCCCGCGTCCACGCTCTACGCCATCGAGCGGGCGGCGAGGCAGAACGAGTACTCGGTCAGCATCGCGAGTCTGGACGCGCTCAACCGCAAGTCCATCTCGGAGGGCGTCGGCCGGCTCACCTCCCAGTCGGTGGACGGCGTCATCATCGTGGCCCCGCACGAGTCCGCGACCGACGGCCTGCGGCACCTGCCGCCGGACCTGCCCGTGGTCGCGGTCGACGCGGGGGAGGGAGTGCCCTTCCCCGTGGTGATGGTCGACCAGCACGCGGGGGCGGCCCGGGCGACCCGGCATCTCCTCAGCCTCGGTCACCGGACGGTGTGGCATCTGTCCGGTCCGGCCAACTGGGTGGACGCCAGCGCGCGCATCGCCGGATGGCGGTCGGTGCTGGAGGCCGAGGGCCGTGAGGTCCGCGAGCCTCTGGCGGGGGACTGGTCCGCCCGCTCGGGCCACGAACTCGGCCGGCGCCTGGCCTTTGAGGACGACCTGACCGCGATATTCGTGGCCAACGACCAGATGGCCATGGGACTGCTCAGAGCTCTGAGGGAGGCGGGGCGAAGGGTTCCCGAGGATGTCAGCGTGGTCGGGTTCGACGACATCCCGGAGGCGGCCTACTTCTGGCCGCCGCTGACCACGGTCCGCCAGGACTTCGCCACGGTCGGCCGGCTGGCCTTCCAGCTCGTGCTCGACCGGATCGACGGAGTCCTGGGCGAGCGGAGGCTCAAGGTCGAGCCCGAGCTCGTCGTTCGGGAGAGCGCGGGCGTGAGCCCGCCCGGTTGAAATCGTGGTCCGTGCCCAGGGACGCGCACGGCCATGAATGTTAACGCAAACACAACCAAATGCTAGATCAAATCGACCACCCGCTCCACGAGTCGCCAGACCCGTGGAGGACGGCTGGAGCGACGTACTCCTCCACCACCCCCCTGAGAAGAAGCAAGGAGAGAGTAATGAGAAGGAAGCTGCCGGCAGTGCTGCTCAGCGCCGCCCTGGCCTTCGTCGTCACCGCGTGTGGAAGCGGATCCGGCGGATCCGGCGGATCCGGCGGAGACGACGGGAAGATCACGCTGGGCTTCTCGCAGGTCGGCTCGGAGAGCGGCTGGCGCGAGGCGAACACCAAGTCGATCAAGGAGTCGGCGCAGACCGCCGGGATCGACCTCAAGTTCTCCGACGCGCAGCAGAAGCAGGAGAACCAGATCGCCACGATCCGGTCCTACATCCAGCAGAAGGTCGACGTCATCGCGTTCTCACCGGTGGTCGTCACCGGCTGGGACGCGGTGCTCAAGGAGGCGCAGGCGGCCAAGATCCCGGTCGTGCTCACCGACCGGGCCGTCGACTCCGACCCCTCGCTGTACGTGTCGTTCCTCGGCTCCGACTTCGTCAAGGAGGGCGAGGCGATCGGCGACTGGACCCTCAACGAGTACAAGGACGCCACCGGGCCGGTGAACATCGTCCAGCTCGAGGGCACGGTCGGGTCGGCGCCCGCCATCGACCGCAAGAAGGGCTTCGAGAGCAAGATCGCGTCGAACCCGAACCTCAAGGTGATCGCCTCGCAGAGCGGCGACTTCACCCGGGCCGACGGCAAGGAGGTCATGACGGCGATCCTCAAGGCCAACCCCAAGATCGACCTGCTGTTCGCGCACAACGACGACATGGGCATCGGCGCCATCCAGGCGATCGAGGAGGCCGGCAAGAAGCCGGGAGTGGACATCAAGATCGTCACGATCGACGCGGTCCACGACGGCATGCAGGCCCTGGCCGACGGAAAGATCAACTTCATCGCGGAGTGCAGCCCGCTCCTCGGCGACCAGCTCATGGAGATCGTGAAGCAGATCAAGGCCGGCCAGCCGGTGGAGAAGCGGATCATCACGAAGGAGACCACCTTCACCCAGCAGCAGGCCTCCGAGGCATTGCCGAGCCGCAAGTACTGAGATACGACCCACAGCAGAGACACGACCACTGAGACCAGGCGCGAGGGGACGGGGCCCCTCGCCTTCTCTCTGAGAGGAGTCCCAGCATGCCCGGAGCCGTGCTGGAGATGATCGGCGTCAGCAAGGGATTTCCGGGAGTGCGGGCGCTGGCCGATGTCGACTTCCGGCTGTTCCCCGGAGAGATCCACGCCCTGATGGGCGAGAACGGCGCCGGGAAGTCCACCCTCATCAAGGTGCTGACCGGGGTGTACTCCGCGGACGCGGGGGAGGTGCGGCTCGGCGGTGAGCGGGTGTCGGTCACCGGCCCCCAGCACGCGCAGACCCTCGGCATCAGCACCGTCTACCAGGAGGTGAACCTCTGCCCGAACCTGACCGTGGCGGAGAACGTCTTCATCGGCCGCGAGCCGTCGAAGGCCGGCGCGATCCGCTGGCGTGAGATCCGCCGCCGGGCGGCCGAGCTGCTCACCCGGTTCGGCGTGGACGTCGACCCGGGCGCGCGGCTCGACACGTGTTCCCTGGCGATCCAGCAACTCGTGGCGATCGTCCGCGCGGTCGACATCTCGGCCAAGGTGCTGATCCTCGACGAGCCCACGTCCAGCCTGGACCGCGACGAGGTCGAGCAGCTGTTCACGGTCATGCGCAGGCTCCGCGACGACGGAGTGGCGATCCTGTTCGTCTCGCACTTCCTCGACCAGGTCTACGAGGTGAGCGACCGGATGACCGTGCTGCGCAACGGAGCCCTGGTCGGGGAGTACCAGACCGCGCGGCTCAGCCGGATCGACCTCGTCGGCCACATGACCGGCCGGACGCTCAGCACGCTCGAGCAGTTGCACGTCCGCGACGAGACGGCCCGCGTCCAGGCCGAGCCGGTCCTGAAGGCCGACGGCGTCGGCCGCAAGGGTGCGATCGCGCCGTTCGACCTGGAGATCCATCCCGGCGAGGTGGTCGGTCTCGCCGGGCTGCTCGGCTCCGGCCGTACGGAGGCGGCACGGCTGATGTTCGGCGCGGACGTCGCCGACTCCGGCACGGTCGCCCTCGGCGGGGCGTCCGTACCGCTGCGGAGCCCGAACGCCGCGATCCAGCACGGCGTCGCGTTCTGCCCGGAGAACCGCAAGAGCGAGGGACTCATCGAGGACCTGACCGTCGGTGAGAACATCGTGCTCGCGCTGCAGGCCGCCAATGGCTGGCTGCGCCCGCTGTCGCAGGCGAAGCGCCAGGAACTGGTCGGGCGTTACATGACCGCGCTGCGGATCACCCCTGCCGACCCGGACATGCCGGCCCGCAACCTCAGCGGCGGCAACCAACAGAAGGTGCTGCTCGCCCGCTGGCTCATCACCCAGCCGAAGCTGCTCATCCTCGACGAGCCGACCCGGGGCATCGACGTCGGCGCCAAGGCGGAGATCCAGAAACTCGTCGTCTCACTCGCGGAGGACGGCGTCGCCGTGCTGTTCGTCTCCGCGGAGCTCGAGGAGGTCCTGCGGATCAGTCACAAGATCGAGGTTCTGCGGGACCGCCGCCTGATCGCCGAGATAGGCAACGCCGCCTCCGTCACGCCCGAGGGGATCTTGGAGATCATCGCGAACGGAACGACATCATGAAGGCAGTCACCGGGCACCGACTCTTCTGGCCGGCCGCCGTGCTGGTCGTCATGTTGCTGGCCAACCTGGTCGTCACTCCGGGGTTCTTCTCCATCCAGGTCAGGAATGGGCATCTCTACGGGAGCCTGATCGACATCCTGCTGCTCGGCTCGCCGCTCATGCTCATCGCGCTGGGGATGACCGTCGTGATCGCCACCGGCGGGATCGACCTGTCGGTCGGCGCGGTCGTGGCGATCTCGGGGGCGCTCGCCTGCTATCTCATCAGCGGCCAGGAGGACCAGGGCGCCGTCACCGGGGTGCTGGTCGCCGTCGCGCTCGCCCTGGTGTTGTCCGCGGCGCTCGGGTTCTGGAACGGGCTGTTCGTGGCGCGCGTCGGAATCCAGCCCATCATCGCGACGCTGATCCTCATGGTCGCCGGGCGCGGCGTCGCCCAGCTGATCACGTCGGGGAAGAACATCAACGTCAACAGCCCGCCGTACAAGCTGATCGGGGGTGGCTACTGGCTGACGCTGCCGTTCGCGGTCATCGTCGTGGCCGTGGTGGTCGCCCTCACCGGCCTCGCCGTACGGCGGACCGCCCTCGGCATGTTGCTGGAGGCGATCGGCGGCAACGCCGAGGCCTCCCGCCTGGTCGGGATCCGCTCCCGGCGGCTCGTCGTCCTGGCGTACACCTTCTGCGGGTTGTGCGCGGGCATCGCCGGGCTCATGATCAGCTCCAACATCTCCACGGCGGACGGCAACAACGCCGGGCTGTGGATGGAACTGGACGCGATCCTCGCCGTGGTGATCGGCGGCACGGCGCTGACCGGCGGCCGGTTCACCCTGGCGGGCACCATATTGGGCGCGCTGGTCATCCAGACCTTGTCCACCACGATCTACACCACCGGCGTCCCCTCGCAGGTGACGCTCGTGTTCAAGGCGGTCGTCGTGGCGATCGTCTGCCTGATCCAGTCGCCGGCCTTCCGGGCGAAGGTGTTCCGCCGCCGGGCCAGACCCGAGGCTCCTCCGCCGGCCTCGCCCGCCGCGGCGGACGTGGAGGTGAACGCATGACCACGCTCGGCGTGAAAGGCCCCGTACGGATCCGGCGCGAGCACGCCGCCGTCCTGGTCACGTTCGGGCTGCTGGTCGCCATGTTCGCGGCCGGCTCGATCGTGTACCCGGCGTTCGGATCGGGGCAGGTCGTGGTCGACCTGTTCATCGACAACGGCTTCCTGCTCGTCATCGCGATCGGCATGACGTTCGTCATCCTCACCGGTGGGATCGACCTGTCGGTGGGCGCGGTGGCGGCGCTGTCGGGCATGTTGTGCGCCTTCCTGCTCGGACAGTGGCACTGGCCGGTGGCCGTCGTGCTGCCGCTGGTACTCCTGGTGGGAGTCGGGTTCGGGTTCGGGATGGGCTACGTCATCCACCATTTCGAGATCCAGCCGTTCATCGCGACGCTGGCCGGGATGTTCCTCGCCCGCGGCCTGTGCTTCGTCATCAGCGTCGACCAGATCTCGATCACGCACCCGTTCTTCACCGAGTGGGCGCAGACGCGGATCCCGCTCGGGGAGGAGACGAACCTCACGCCGACGGTGCTCATCGGGCTCGTCGTGTTCGCCGTCGCGTTCTGGACGTTGCACTACACGCGCTTCGGCCGTGCGGTGTACGCCATCGGCGGCAACGACCAGTCGGCGCTGCTGATGGGGTTGCCGGTGGCCCGGACCAGGATCCGCGCGTACATGGTCAGCGGTCTGTGCTCCGCGCTCGGCGGCATCCTGTTCGCCTTCTACACGATCTCCGCGAGCGGGCTCCACGAGGTGGGGACGGAACTGGACGCCATCGCGGCCGTGGTCATCGGCGGCACCCTGCTCACCGGCGGCTCCGGCTATGTGGTCGGCACCGTGCTGGGCGTCATGCTGCTCGGGACCATCCAGACCATCCTCAGGTTCCAGGGCACGCTGAGCTCGTGGTGGACGCGGATCGCCATCGGCGTCCTGCTCCTGCTGTTCATCCTGTTGCAGCGCCTGCTCGGATCGTCGAGGACCAGACGCTGACCCCTGCCCCCCGCGCCGGCGCGCCGATCTCGATCAGAGGAGCGCCGGCGCGGGGAGGGCGTCTCTCAGGCCCCGTCGGCCGCCGGTGGCCCGGACAGGCGGGCGATCTTGTCGGGGTTGGCGACGAGGTAGACGGTCTCGATCAGCCCGTCGCTGATCACGAGAGAGATGACCGTGATCACACGGCCCTCCGCGCTCAGGACGACGCCCGGCCCGCCGTTCACGTCGGTGATCTCCATGTCGATGTCCGCGGTGAGCGGGGCGCCGATCGACTGGAGGAACCGGATGATGCCGTCCTCGGTCGCGATGGCGGAGAGGAAGGCGGCGACGTTGCGGGAGCCCTCGAGGATCCGCAGCGGCGCCCTCGCCTTGCCTCCGCCGTCGCCGACCAGCGTGACCTCCGCCGCCAGCATCTGCATGAGGCCGTCGAGGTCGCCGCCGGTGGCGGCCCCGATGAACCGCTCGGTCACCTCGCGGCGCCGCGCCCTGTCCACGTCGAAACGCGGCCTCCGCTCGCGCACGTGGTCGCGCGCCCGCCTCGCCAGTTGCCGTACGGCCGGCTCGCCCCGGCCGATCATCTCGGCGATCTCGGCGTGGGAGAACCCGAACGCCTCTCTCAGCACGAAGACCGCGCGTTCGAGCGGCGACAGCGTCTCCAGCACGACCAGGAGGGCGAGTTCCACGCTGTCGGCCAGCTCGGCCTGCTCCGCCACGTCGGGCGCCGTGATGATCGGCTCGGGCAGCCACGGGCCGACATAGGTCTCCCGCAGCGACCTGACCTTGCGCAGCCGGTCGATCGAGAGGTTGGTCGTCACGCGGACGAGATACGCCCTCGTGTTGTCGATCTCCGCCGAGTCGATCTCCGACCAGCGGAGCCACGCTTCCTGGACCACGTCCTCGGCGTCGGCGGCGCTGCCGAGGATCCGGTACGCCACACCGGTCAGGAGATCGCGGTGCTCGTTGAACCGTTGTGCGGTCATATGACGACATACGTATCACAGAGGCCTGGGCCTGACATCGGCTTCGCGAGTCCCGTTCGATTACCCGGTCCCACGCGGAGTCCTGTAGAGTTTCACTCGTCGCAAGGGGCTATAGCGCAGCTGGTAGCGCACCTCCATGGCATGGAGGGGGTCTGGGGTTCGAGTCCCCATAGCTCCACTTGTGACAAGGGACCTGCTGGTCGCCGCCCTCTGGGCGGCTTCCCGCAGGTCCCTTCGTCGTTTAACCGGGGGGACGACCCCCCGACCCCCGATGTGGGGGCTCTCGCCCCCACGCGTGGTCGCCGTATTTGAGTCAGCGACGCCGAGACGATCGACTTCGGGCGAGACGGCGTGCCCGTACAAGATCACTCAGGCGCCCTGGTCACGCCGACCAAAGGCGGACGGGCGGAGCCGGCCGGCGCTCAGACGGCGGATAGAGTCGCCGGGCGGCTGCTCGCGGAAGCGCCGGCGGAGTCGGCGGGAGACCGGATGAAGGACCATGGCGGGGCGCGGCGGGGCACGGAGGACGGCGCGATGTATCGCCGGGTGGCCGCGGACCTGCGCGATGCCATAGCGGACGGGGCCTACGGCTCGGGCGGCAAGCTGCCCGCCGAGGCGGCCCTCGCCACGCACTACGGGGTCTCCAGGGGCACCATCCGGCAGGCCCTGGCACTGCTGCGCTCGAACGGCCTGGTCACTTCCCGGCGCGGCACCCGGCGCGTGGTGCTCGGCGCCGCGCCGGTGCAGAGTTTCTCCGAACTGCTCAGCTTCACCAACTGGGCGCGGTCGATAGGCGAGGAACCCGGCGCCGTCCTGGATTCCATGGTGGTCCGCCCCGCGGACGACCAGGAGCGCGAGCGGCTACGCCTGGAACCGGGCGCCGAGGTGTACGCGGCGCTGCGTGTGCGCACCCTGTCGGGCCGTCCGGTGATGATCGAGCGGACCGTGTACCCGGTCTGGGTCGGCGAACTCGTGGCCGAACTGCCCGTGAACGAGGTGTCCTACACCGAGCAGCTACTGGAGCACGGCATCGTGTTCGCCGACGCCGACCACACCATCGACCTGGCCTACGCGGACGCCGACGACGCCCGGCTGCTGGGCTGCGCCGACGGCGCCGCCCTGCTGCGCGAACGCCGTCACACGACCGATCCGGCGGGGCGGCCTCTGGAGTGGTCCGAGGACCGTTACCTGCCGGGCACCGTCGCCTTCACGGTGCACAACTCCATCGCCGCCTCCGCTCTGTCCCGCCTGCGCCATGCCGGCCCGGCCCGCTGACGCGCGGTCAGCGGCGCAGCAGCGAGGCGAGCAGCGGCCGGAAGTGCTCGAAGTCCGGGGTCGCCGCGTCGGCTTCCTTGGCTTCGTCGTCCCAGCGCCGCACCGCGACCGCGTCGGCCGCACCCGGCAAGGCGGCGAACGCGGCGGCCTCCTGCTCGTTCATGGGGCCGCCCTGCACCTGAAGGGTGTACTCCGACGCCTCCGAGAGGCGCGCCCGGTAGCCGGGCTCGACCGCGCACAGGTAACGCTTGGCGGCGACGTGCAACCGCACCGGCTCGGTGACCTCCGGACCGAACCAGCGGGCGAGCAGGTCGGCGCCGGTGTGGCTGTGCCTGTTGTCGGTGCCCGCCATCAGTTCTTCGCCGCTGACCGGCCCTCCGAAGTGGCCGACGTCGTGCAGGAGGGCGGCCGCCACCAGGTGCGCGGGGGCGCCCGCGGCCTCGGCGAGCGCGCCCGCCTGCAGCATGTGCTCGGCCTGGGTGACCGCCTCACCGAGGTAGTCGGCCGAACCCGGGCCGTGGAAGAGCTCGGCGAGCTCATCCAGGACGGCGGTGCGCCGCAGCACCGCCAAGGTGCTCGCCAGTCCGTCGAGGTCGGCGTAGGCACCCTGCAGGTGCCGGGCTCCCGTCTGTTCGAAGGCGGTGCGGGCGTGCAGCAGCCGCGTGTTGTCGAAGATCAGGCAGTCGCCCGGCTCCAGACGGAACGTCAGCAGCAGTTCGGGACGCAGTAGCAGCTCGGCGAAGGTGCGGTAGGCCGCGTAGAAGGCGTCGATTTCGCGGGCGGGCAGTCGCAGGGTGCCCATCGACCGGTTGTTGAACCTCACCTCGCGGATGCGGCCCATCGGGTCGAGGTCGATCAGCGGGCGGTGTGCCGTCAGTTCGGCGCGGGCGTCGCGGTAGCCGAACGGCACGGGGGTGCGGGTCAGCACGGCGAACGCCTCGGGGTCCTCCTCGCGCAGCAGCGCCGCGGCGTGGAACCCGTCGACGAGTCCGGAGTCGCCGCCCTCGGCCGCGTTCCGGAGGCAGTGCAACAGCTGGATGGTCGGCACCGGGTCGCGGTACGGGTTGTCGGTGTGCGGGGCGATGGCCAGCGAGGAGAAGGCGAGGTTGTCCGGAGCGGGCTCCACACGGACATCGAAGAGCTCGCCGTAGTTGGTCTCACGAACGAATCCGAAAGACCGGGCGACGGCCAGGACCTGCCCCTCCTCGGCCGGCACGGACCGCAGCAGGGCGAAGCCGAGCCGCTGCACGGCCTCCAGCACCCGCGCACGCTCCCCGTCCGAGGAGAGATAGGCCGACCAGTCCGCCTCTGGCAGTGCCCCCAGGTCCGCGGCCTCCCACAGCTGCTTTCCGGCCTCATTGCGGTGGTCCACCTCGACCGGGTCGCCCGGTCGGGTGGTCAGCCACTCGACGGCGTAGACCGAACGGTGGCCGTCAGGAGACCAGATCACCTCCACCGCATCCGCGCCGTGGACCTGCAGCGCGGTCACGGTACCGATGGCGAGGTCATCCGGCAGATCGGTGATCTGAAAGAACTTCTGCCCGCTGCGCGGATCACGGCACGCGGCACACGGGCAGTTGTCCCGCAGCCACATCGGAGGCAGCCCCGCGATGAGGGCGGCGGGGTCGATCGCAGAGGAAATCGGCAGGTCCGGCATGGTCGTCCTCCAGAATGAGAAAAGTTGTATAGCCAACTTTGCTCAGCCTCGTGTCCGACAGGCAAGTCGAGGAGGACCACGCGGTGAACCCACGGTGTCGTGTTCGGGGGGTCAGGCCGGGACGTGACGCGTCCGGCGTCGCCGCCAGGCGAGCGCCGCGGCCTGGAGGACGAAGAACGTGCCGCCCGCGGCCGTGTAGGTGACCAGCGCGTCGAGGGCCGGGTGCTCGCCCGCCGCCTGGAAGAAGTACGTCGCGCCCGCGATGACCGACAGTGCGCCGGCGACCAGCATCGGCCACTGCCGGCCCAGTTCGGGACCGCGCCGCCGTACGGCGACCGTGAACTGTGCGGCGCCGGAGACGACGGCCCAGACGCCGAACGCGAACAGCACCGCGGCGGCGCCGCTGATGGCCGCGATGCCCAGCGCGACGGCCGCCAGGGCGCTGAGCGCGGTGTTGAACACCTGGAGCGTCCGGGCCGGGGTGCCGGGATCCTCCCGGACGTCGAGCAGTGAGGCCACCACGTCGATCAGCGGATAGGCGATGAGCAGGACGGCCGACGCGGCCGACAGCGAGTCGTGGACGGCCGAGAAACCCACGGCCCAGGCGATGGCGACGAGGCCGCGGACGAGGTAGATGCGCAGCAGGACGGACATGAGAGTGCCAGCCTTCCTTCCAGGATCGGGTACTCGGATCACTCTCGTCGGCCGGGCCTGCCGCGGTCCCCAGGGGAAGACCCTGGCCGGGGCCCTGGTCCCGGGTGCGATTCCCGCGGGAGATCGGAGTGCGGCGACGGCGGGGGACCTCGGCGCGGGAAACGCGGCGGCGGTCCCGGGATCTCTCCCGGGACCGCCGCCGTCAATCGGTATGGATCAGGTCGTCATGCAGCGGTAGCTGGAGGCCGCCGCCGGGTCGCCGTGCCCGGTGTAGCGGGCCACCTGCGGGTACCGGCACACGTCACGGGTGACGGGCCTGCCGTCGGCGCCGGTGGTCGCGGCGGCGAGGGTGGCCGGCGCCTGGCCCCTCTCCACCCACTTCACCAGCGCGCCCAGGGCGTCGGTCGGCTGCGGGCCGGGACCGCCGCCGCAGTGGGTCACGCCGGGGAGCAGGAAGAGCCGGTAGAAGTCGTCGACCTTCTTGTCGCCGCCCATGAGCCGGTCGACGCGTTCGCGGTAGTCGACGCTGCCCTGGGTGGGCACCAGCTCGTCGGCCTGGCCGTGCCAGCTCAGCAGCTTGCCGCCGGCCTTGCGGAACGCGGACAGGTCCGGGTCGTCGGTGCCGATGATGCCGTTGAAGTCCCGCTGGGACTGCCGGAAGATCTGGGCGAACCGCCGGTAGGTCAGCGTGGTCGTGTCGAACTGCGGGTCCTTCTCCACGAAGTACTTGACCCAGCTGTCCGCGACGAAGAACGGCATTCCGACCTGGGCCAGGTAGCTGAAACTCGCGCCCTGGTTGGGCCCGTACCAGAGCTTCTCGCCGTCCGGCGAGACCGGCCCCGCCCAGATCTTGTCGACAACGTCGGCGACCGCGGCGGAGATGGTGATCTCCTTGCCTTCGCAGAGGACCTTGGTGCCGATCAGGCGCCGCGCGTCCCAGTGGCAGGACCTCGGGTCGTCGATGATGCCGTCCTTGACGCCGTCGAGGCCGTCGCAGGCCTTGACGGCGGCGGTGTTGAACGCCTCGAGTTCACACTGGGTCGGGTAGGTCTTCTCCTCGTTGAAGACCACCTGCGGCCAGAGTGTGGCGACCGCGAACCGGTCCCAGTTGGTCGCCGGCGCGTCGGCCAGGATGCCCTGGAAGTCGTCCGGGTGGTCCTGCGCCTCGGCGAAGCCCTGACGGCCGCCGGTCGAGCAGCCGTTCCAGTACGCGTACCGCACCGGACTGCCGTAGAACTTCAACGCCACGTCCTTGCCGACGACCGCCATGTCGTGCAGCGACCGCGAGGCGAAGTTCTTGAGCAGCGGGGTGTTGACCTCGCCGTCGGCGGTCAGCGCCCACCCGCTCACGTCGATCGGCGACGTGCCGACGCCGGCGTCGGTGGCCGCCGCCACGTAACCGGCCTTGACCGCGGTGACCAGCGGGGCGCCGAAGTCGCCTGCCAGGTACGCGCTGCCGCCGGTGGCCTGGAACCGCCCGGTCCACCTGTGCGGGTCCTGAGGCAGCGAGATCTTGACATTGACGTGGTCGTTCGCGCCAGGATGGGTGAGTGTGACCGTGATGTCGCACCAGGCCGGGACATCGGTGATCGGCGCCGGAGTGGGCAGCGGAGGCGCGTCGGGGAACGAGACGGTACCTCCGGCGTGCGCGGCCGCCCTCACCGACTCGACCTTGGCGCCGGACGGCGCGGAGACGGGAACCGCGGAGCACACGGTGGTGGCGGCGTCGCCGCCGTGGTGGACCGCGGCGCCGGCGGCTGTCGGCGCCAGCGCCGCCGACAGCGGGACTATCGCCGCGGCCATCAACATGATCAGACGTTTCATGCCGGCCACTGTCACCCGGAGGGCACCGGCGTCGCCCCAGGGAGGCACCCGGGGGTCGATCCCCGGTGTCCCTGGTCCGGGCCGGCGCGGTAGCCGGGTGTAGCGTCCTGGCGGGGGAGGGTGAGGTGCCGAGTAACTTCCGGGGTTTCGAGCTGCGCGGCCGGCAGCGCGAGCGGGACACGATCGACCGTCTGCTGCGCGACGTCCACGACGGCCGCAGTCACGTGCTGGTTCTGCGTGGTGAGCCGGGTGCCGGCAAGACCGCTCTGCTCGACTATCTGACCGAGCGTGCGCCGGCCGGCCGGGTGACCCGGACGGCCGGGGTCGAGCCGGAGTCCGAGATCGCGTACTCGGCGCTGCAGCAACTCTGCGCGCCGCTGCTCGGCCGGCTCGAGCGGTTGCCCGAACCGCAGCGGGCCGCGCTCGCCACCGCCTTCGGGCTGACTCCCGGCGACCCGCCGGAGGGCCTGCTCGTCGGACTGGCCGTGCTCGGCCTGTTCGCGGAGGCCGCGTCGGAGCAGCCGCTGGTCTGCGTGGTGGACGACGTGCAGTGGGTCGACCGGATGTCCGAGGTGATCCTCACCTTCGTGGCCCGCCGGCTCGACGCCGAGTCGGTCGCACTGGTCTTCGCCTCGCGCAGCCCGGGAGACGAGCAGGTGCTCAGCGGCCTGCCGGAACTGCGCGTCGACGGGCTGCCCGACGCGGACGCGCGGGCGCTGCTCGACTCGGTGCTCACCGGCCCGGTCGACGCGCGCGTGCGCGATCGAATCGTCGCCGAGACGCGCGGCAACCCGCTGGCCCTGCTCGAACTGCCCCAGGGCCTCACCCCGGCGGAGCTGGCGTTCGGGTTCGGCGCGCAGAGCGCGACACCCCTCGTGAGCCGCGTGGAGGGGGGTTTCCAGCGGCGCATCGCTGCGCTGCCCGCGGACACGCGCCGTCTGCTCCTCACCGCCGCCGTCGAGCCGGTCGGCGACGTGACCCTGCTGTGGCGCGCGCTCGAGCGGCTGGGCGTCAGCCCGGACGCCGTCGCGCCCGCGGAGGCCGACGGACTGGTCGAGTTCGGCACCCGGGTCCGGTTCCGGCACCCGCTGGTGCGCTCTGCCGCGTGGCGGTCGGCCGACGCGGCCGAGTTGCGCGAGGTGCACCGCGCGCTGGCCGAGGTGACCGACCCGGGGCGGGATCCCGACCGGCGCGCCTGGCACCGGGCGCACGCAGCTGTGGGACCGGACGAGGAGGTAGCGAGCGAACTGGAACGCTCGGCCGACCGGGCGATGGCCCGCGGCGGCCGGGCGGCGGCGGCGTCCTTCCTCGAGCGTGCGACCGAGCTGACCGCCGACCCGGGACGACGGGCGGCGCTGGCGCTGGCCGCCGCGCACGCCCACTTCGCGGCCGGTGCCCCCGGCCTGGTGCCGGACCTGCTGGCCGCCGCCGAGCTCGGCCCGCTCGACCCGCTGCAGCGGGCCGGGATGGAGCGCCTGCGTGCCCAGGCCGCCTTCGTGCTCAATCCCGGCCGGACGGCGGGCCCGCCGCTGCTCGCGGCCGCCCGCCGGCTCGAGACGCTGGACCCCGCCGCGGCCCGGGAGACCTATCTGTCGGCGCTGGGCGCGGCCGTACATGCCGGTCGGCTCGGCGGAGACGACCTGCGCCGGGCCGCGGAGGCCGCCCGAGCCGTCCCCGACGGCGAGGACCCGGCAGGTCTGCTGCTGGCCGGTCTCACGTCGTGGAGCCTGGACGGGTACGCCGCGGCCGCGCCGCTTCTGCGCTGGGCGCTGGACGCGCTCACGACGGACGAGGATCCGGGCCTGCTGTGGCTGACCGGTCCCGTCGCGCACGAGGTGTGGCGGGACGAGGCCTGGCACCGGCTCACCGAGCAGGCGGTCGGCTTCGCCCGCGCGACCGGGGCGTTGTCGCTGTTGCCCACCGCGCTGGTCTTCCGCGCCGGCGCGCTGCTGTTCGAGGGACGGTTCGCGGACGCGTCGGATCTGCTCGACGAGGTCGACGCCCTGGGACGGGCCACCGGCCTGGCCGTGCATCCGTCGGCCTCGCTCGCCCTCGCCGCCCACACCGGGCGGGAACTCCCCGCGCTGGAGCTGATCGAGGCCACGGTCAAGGACGCCGACGCACGCGGTGAGGGCCGGCTGCTCGGCCTGGCCGGCTATGCCAAGGCCGCGCTCTTCAACGGGCTCGGCCGCTATCAGGCCGCGCTGGAGGCAGCCCGGCAGGCCGCCGAGTACGAGGACCTCGCCGTCTTCAACTGGACACTCGGTGAGCTGGTCGAGGCGGCGGTGCGCAGCGGCGAGCAGGCGGTCGCGTCGCAGGCGCGCGAGCGGCTCGCGCGACGGACCGCGGCCGCGGGGACGGACTGGGCGCGTGGCGTCCAAGCCCTCGCCGACGCGCTGGCCGGTCCGCCGGGGCAGGCGGAGGAGCACTACCGCGAGGCCGTCGAGCGGCTGTCCGCGACGAGGATCCGGCTGCCGCTGGCCCGGGCCCGCCTGCTTTACGGCGAGTGGCTGCGCCGGGAGAACCGCCGCGGCGACGCCCGGGACCAGCTGCGCAGCGCCCACGACGCGTTGACCGCCATGGGCGCGGAAGGCTTCGCCGAACGGGCCGGGCGGGAGCTGGCCGCCACCGGCGAGACCGTACGCCAGCGGACCCTCGGAGCGCGCGAGGAGCTCACCTCCCAGGAGGCGCAGATCGCCCGCCTGGCCGTGTCCGGCCGGACCAACCCCGAGATCGGCGCCGTGCTGTTCCTCAGCCCGCGAACGGTCGAGTGGCATCTGCGCAAGGTCTTCATCAAGCTGGGCATCGGATCACGCCGCGAGCTCGCCGCGGCGCTGCGCGGCCGGTGACCCCGGGCGCCACGCGGCCGGTGACCCCCAGGGTCCGCCCCAGGGTGTCTCCCTGGGGCGAGGCGCCGCTCCGGGGGCGATCGTGGATGCCGGATGCCGACCGGCATCCGGTATCGCTGAGGAGCGGACATGGTGGAGTACAAGCTCGAAGTGATCGTCCTGCCCGTCGCGGACGTCGACCGGGCCAAGGACTTCTACAGCCGGATCGGCTTCCGGGAGGACGTCGACTATGTGAGCGGCGCCGACTTCCGGGTCGTGCACTTCACCCCGCCGGGCTCCCGGTGCTCGATCGTCGTCGGCACGGGGATCGGCACGGCCCAGCCGGGCTCCGTGCAGAACGTGCACCTCATCGTGGACGACATCGAAGAGGCGCGGGCCGACCTGGTCGGCCGTGGCGTCGAGGTGAGCGAGATCTTCCACGACGAGGGCGGCGTCTTCCACCACGCGGGGACTGAGAAGCGGGTGCCGGGTCTCCACCCCGAGCGGCGCTCGTACGGCTCGTTCGCCTCGTTCAGCGACCCCGACGGGAACGGCTTCGTGCTGCAGGAGGTCACCGAGCGCATCCCCGGCCGCTGAGCCGTTCGAGGCCGGGGAGGCACGGGGCCTCCCCGGCGCGCCCCGTTCAGGCGCGCGCTGCTCAGGCGCGCGGCGAGCGGTGTTCCTGCGGGCTGACGCCGTGGACGCGCTTGAAGGCGGTGCTGAGCGCGAACGGGCTGCCGTAGCCGACCTGCCTGGCCACCGCGCCGACCGTGGCGTCGGAGCCTCGCAGCAGGTCCGCGGCCAGGGCGATGCGCCGGCTCGTCAGGTAGGACATGGGCGGCTGGCCGACCATCTCGGTGAACCTCCGTGCCAGGGCCGCCCGGGAGACGCCCGTCCTCGCCGCCAGCGAGGCGACCGTCCAGGGATGCGCCGGGTTGTCGTGGAGCAGCCGCAGGGCCGTGCCCACCACCGGATCGCCCTGGGCCTGGTACCAGGTGGGGGCGTTCGCCTCCGGCCGGGCGAACCACGCGCGCAGGACGGCGACCAGGAGGAGGTCGAGAAGCCGGTCGAGGACGACCTCCTGGCCGGGCTCGTCCTTGACGATCTCGTCGCAGAGCAGCGGGAGGAGCGAGGCGCCCGCGGCTCCCGCGGGGAGGGCAAGCGATGCGGGCAGCGCCGACAGCAGACGCCCGCCGACCTCGCCGCCCAGCTGGTAGGTGCCCGTCAGCATCACCGCGGCGCCGTCCGGGGAGTCGCCCCAGGTGCGGACGCCCAGGGACATCGCGTCGCACAGGTCGTCGCCCGCCGGGGTCGTGGTGCACCCTCCCGGGCGGACCACCGCCTGCACCGGCGTGGCCGGGTCGTCGGAGACGATGTACGGGTCGGGGCCGCGCATGAGCGCGATCTGCCCCGGGCCGAGCCGCACGGTCTCGCCCCGGTCGGGGGCGATCCAGGCCTCGCCCCGCACCATGGCGACGAGTGTGAGCGGTGCGCGGTCCTCGACGCGAAGGGACCAGGGAGGGTCGAGGATCGAGCGGATCAGGAACGCTCCGCGGGCTCTCGGCCCGTCGAGGAGGCCGGCGAACGCGTCCATGCGCCCGAGTCTAGACAGTCGGACATGCCATCGGGATTCTCAGCGATGGCCGGAATCGCCCGCGCGGATTTCACTGGATCCATGACAGGAGACGGAGAGAAGAGGACGACGCTGGTCGTCGGCGGCACCGGCAAGACAGGCCGTCGTGTGGTGGACAGGCTGCGGGCCGCAGACCTGCCCGTGCTGGTGGGGTCCAGGTCCGGGGCGCCGCCGTTCGACTGGGACGACCCGGGCACCTGGACCGCCGTGTTGCGCGGAGCCGATTCCGTGTACGTGACCTACTACCCGGACCTGGCGTTCCCCGGGGCGGCCGCCGCGATCCGCGCCTTCGCCCGGCAGGCCGTGGCGAGCGGAGCCAGGCGGCTGGTGCTGCTGTCCGGCCGGGGCGAGCCCGAGGCGCAGGCCGCCGAACAGGAGTTGAGGGACTCGGGGGCGGACTGGACGATCCTGCGGGCGGCCTTCTTCTTCCAGAACTTCAGCGAGCACTTCCTCCTCGGGCCGGTGCTCGACGGTGAGATCGCGATGCCGGCGGGCGAGGTCGGGGAGCCGTTCGTCGACGCCGAGGACGTCGCCGACGTCGCCGTGGCGGCGCTGACCGACGACCGCCACATCGGGCGGGTCTACGAGCTGACCGGCCCGCGGCTGCTGACATTCGCCGACGCTGCCGCGGAGATCGGAGAGGCGGCCGGCAGGGACGTCACGTACGTGCCGGTGACGGGGGAGGAGTACGCGGCCGCACTGTCAGCGGAGATGCCCGCGGACGAGGCGAGGGCGCTCGCCGACCTGTTCGAGAGCGTCCTGGACGGCCGCAACGCCCACCTGTCGGACGACGTGCGGCGGGTGCTCGGCAGGCCGCCGCGTGACTTCGCCGAATACGCTCCCGACGCGGCCGCGACGGGTGTCTGGGAGGCGTCATGAGCGAGGCGCTGCGCGGCGTGGTCCTGTTCGCCGCCACGATGACGACGGGGCTGATGGCGGGGCTGTTCTACGCGTACACGGTCTCGGTGATGCCGGGCCTGGCCGCGTCGGACGACCGCACCTTCGTGGTGGCGATGCGCAGGATCAACATCGCCATCCAGAACGGCCTGTTCCTTCTCGCCTTCGGCGGATCGGCACTGCTGACCCTGGCGGCGGTGCTCCTCCATCTCGGCGAGCCCGAAACGCCCTTGCTGGTGGCGGCCTTCGTGACGTACGCGCTGGCCCTCGTGCTCACGTTCTCGGTCAACATTCCGCTCAACAACGCGCTCGACAGGGTCGACGAGGCGGCCCCGGCGGCCGAGCACGCCTTGGCGCGCGAGCGGTTCGAGCGCAGGTGGGTGCGCTGGAACGTCGCCCGCACCCTCGTCCACCTGGCGGCCTTCGCCTTCATGGTCTGGGCCCTCATGGTGTGACGGCCGGAGACCGTGATGTGCCCGCCCCGCGGCGCCGGGGCGGGCACATCACGCGTTCAGTTGGCGCCGACGAACTGCTGGGCGAGCTGCTGGCCGAGGGTGACGGCCTGCTGGTGGTTCTCGATGGCCGAGACCTTGGTGCCCGAACTGGTGAACACGATGTACGTCACCGGGCCGTCGCTGCCTCCGGTGCTGGGGTCGGGGTCGATGCCCAGGTCGGAGGCCGCCTTGTGGGACGCCTCACCGATGATCTGCGTGGGTCCCGTGTCGCCGACGACCGCGTACTCGATCTTGCCGTTGTAGATGACGGCGACCACTGTGCCGCAGCCGATGCCCTTCGACGTGTAGTTCCAGATGCCGCTCGAGCTCGGCACCACGACGTACGGCAGGGCCGCGGAGTCGAGGGGGGAGTCACCCGTCGTGTGGCAGGCGGTGTCGGGGTAGAAGCAGCAGTCGGTGTTCTCGTTGCACTGGGTGGTGCGGACGCCGTCGCAGTCGATGTCCATGTCGGCCTTCCAGAACACCGCGCCGGTCTTCTGGCACACCGGCACCGTCGCCGTGCTGACGTCCTCGTCGGTCTTGTACTTGCCGTTGGAGATCTGCGTGCACGACGTCACCTTGGCCAGCAACTGGTCGGCGGTGACGGTGCCGCCGCCCCCGCCGGGCGTGGTGGCGTCGATGTAGTCGAAGTTCGGGTTGCCGTCGGCGCTGGTGGCGGTGATCCGCACCTTGTTGGCGCCCGCGTTGAGGTTCGTGATGATCGAGACGGCGGCCCAGGTGTCCCAGTTGCCGGTGCTGTTGAACGCGCGGTTGGCCGAGACGACGGCGCCGTTGACCGCGATGTTCGCGGTGCGGACCGAGGCCGGTCCGTTGGAGTAGCGGATCGCGAGGGTCGAGCTGCCGGCGGCGGCCGCGTTCACGGTCCACTCGGTGTAGCTGCCCGAGACGTTGTCGCCGTTGACGAAGCCGCTGCCCGAGTAGCCGGCGTGGTTCGACTCGACCACGCCTTGGGAGACGACGGCGTTCTCCGCCTCCAGCCGGTTGGTCGCCGCGCTCGCGGAGCCGCCGACTAACAGGCCGGCCGCCACGAGACCCAGTGTCACCAGCGCTGATGCGAAGCGGGGGGTCCTTCGCATCCTCACCTCCAGAAGTTAAGAAGCTTTACTAACAATTGGCGGATACGGTAGGGCGAGAGTCAGGATTTGGTCAAGTCCTGAGAAAGGATGAAAAAATCAGGCTTGTTAGGTCACTCCGGGCGTGACGTACGCCTGCGGCGGAGGGACTCCCAGCTCGCGATCGCGACGACGACCACCACCGCGGCGGCGGCCGTCGCGAGCGGCGGCGCGACGAGCCCAGCGGGCGTGAGGGCGATCAGGGCCGCCAGACCGGCGAGGTGGGACGCGGGGAAGCGCCCCCAGAGCACACGCTTGAACAGGGCGTGCCCGGCGAGGAAGAGCGCCGGCCCGCCGAGCACGGTCAGGGTGACCTCCACGCCGGTCTCGCCCGGATGGCTGATGACCAGCTCGTCGCCGACCGCGGACACGACGATGCCCGCGACCATGGGCAGATGGAGGAAGGTGTAGGCGGAGCGGGCCAGCCTGCCGGGATCCTCGGCGGAGGAGATCACGCGGCTGCCGGCCTCGGCGCTGCGCCCGAAATAGACCCACCACAGGCCGGCGCTTCCCGCGAACGAGACCGCGAAGGCCGCCGCCGAGGACGGGGACATGGCCTGCCCGAAGGTCGAACCGGTGACCAGGATCGACTCCCCGAACGCGATGATCAGGAACAGCTGGCAGCGTTCGGCCATGTGCGCGCCGTCGATGGACCAGTCCGTCGTCGCCGACCTGCCGAGCCCCGGCGTCACGAACCCCACCCAGGGCGCCACCAGGTCCGCGCCGACGGCGGCCGCCCACAGCAGCTCGCGTGCGAGCGCCTCCGTCAGGCCGCCGGCGATCCAGAAGACGCCGGACAGGAGCGCCCAGGCCAGCACCCGGGCGAGATTGCGGCGCAGGGGTGTGTCCCGGGGTGCGGCGATCACCGAATGGGCGGTGCGGCCGATCTGGATCGTGACGTACGCGCAGGCGAACAGCAGGCCGTGCCCGCCGAAGGCGTCGGGCAGCGCGGCGGACATGATCAGGCTGACCAGCATGACGCCCACGAGGACCAGCCGGACGGAGGACCGCTCGGGGTCGAACCAGTTGGTGTGCCATGCCGTATAGACCCAGGCCCACCACACGGCGAGCAGCAACAGCGCGGTCTGGGCCGCGCCGTGCCACGTCAGATGGGCGAGCAGCAGGTGGGACAACTGTGTGACCGCGAAGACGTACACGAGGTCGAAGAAGAGCTCGGGGAAGGTGACGCGCCCGCCTGTGGCTCGTGAGCGCAGCAGGCCGGGGTCCGTCGTCACGGATCACACGCTAGGGATCTTCCGTACGAAACGGAAGTAGATGGGAGCTATCTCTACGTTAAGGCTTATATTTCGCGAGTGTCGGTATTCATGCGAAACGGTGCGCATTGACAACCCATCTTGACTGCACGGAACTGGGAAAATGCTGAATTTATGGTGAAATAGCTTGACTCAAATAGTGAGCACCCCCTATTCAAGAGAAGCAGGAGTCGGCTGAGCACCATTGGTGGCGTAGATGACAATCGAATCGGGTTCGGGTAGCGCCCGGCAGGAGTACCGCGCACTGCAGGCCGAGGCGTTCAACCGCATCGGTGTCCGCTACGACGACGCATTTCCTCATAAAGAGGGACAAGTTGCCGCCGGAGAATGGTTGATCAAGCAGCTCAGGCCCGGCTCGCGCGTCCTCGACGTGGGCTGTGGAACCGGAGCGCCCAGCGCGCAGCAGTTCGCACAGGCCGGCTGTGATGTCACCGGAATCGACATCTCCCCGGTCATGCTCGAGATCGCGCGGCAGAACGTCCCCGAGGGCACGTTCCTGGAGCTCGACGTGCTCGAGTTGGACGACTCGCTCGGCGCCTTCGACGCGGTGACCGCGTTCTTCTCGCTGCTGATGTTGCCCCGCGCGGGCATCACCGAGGCGCTCGGCAAGATCCACGCGGCGCTCGCCCCCGGTGGGCTGTTCTCGCTGAGCATGGTGGAGATCGACCTCGACGACGTTCCCTTCCAGTTCCTCGGGGCGCCGGTGCGGGTGACGGGCTACCTGCGCGACGAGATGCGCGCGGCGGTCGAGGACGCCGGCTTCACCGTCCTAACCGAGAACCACATCTCGTACGCTCCGGCGACCACCCAGGCTCCACCGGAGATCCAGCTGTTCTTCAACTGCCGGCGCGAGCAGTTCTGAGCGGCATCTCCGGTGTCCTGGGACGGGGAATCGCTCGCGTTCCTCAGCTTCATGAGCGAGGCCGTGCAGGCGATCGGGGAGAGCCCTGAGCCCGAGCACGCCACCCGGCTCTTCTGCGAGGCGGCGGTGCCCCGGCTGGCCGACGCCGCCGCGGTCTACCTCGACGGAGGCGCGCAGCACCGGGTCGATCCCGGCGGGAGGCTTCCGCCGCAGTGGGCCGGCGACGGCTCCCGCGCGCCGGAACTCGTGGACGAGCGGCTGATCGTGGTGCCCCTTCGCGCGTACGGCAGGCCGGTCGGCTCCGCCGTCCTCGCGCGGGCCCGGGAACGGTCGCCGTTCGCCGAGGCAGATCTGCTCGCGGCCCGGCAACTCGGCGTGCCGGCCGCCCTGACCGTATTCCACGGGCGGCTGCACCGGCGGCAACTCGAGACGGTGGAGACGCTGCAGCGGGGCATCCGTCCGGGAAGCCCGCCCGAGCTGCCCGGCCTGGAGATCTCCTTCCGGTACCAGCCCGCAGCCGAACGGGTCGGCGGCGACTGGTTCGACGTCATCCCGCTGCCCGGCAGCCGGGTCGCGCTCGTCGTCGGCGACGTGATGGGCCACGGGCTCGCGGCCGCCACGGTGATGGGCCAGCTCCGCACGGCCGTGCAGACGCTCGCCTCCCTCGACCTGCCGGCCGAGCAGGTGCTGCACTCGCTCGACGAGATGGCGCAGCGGCTCGCCGCCCAGACGCTGACGACCTGCGTCTACTGCGTGTACGACCCGGTGCTGCGGCGGTGCACGATCGCCAGCGCGGGTCACCTGCCGCCGGTCCTCGTCGGGGCGGACGGCAAGGCGGAGCTTCTCGCGCCGCCCCGCTGCCCGCCGATCGGCCTCGGGTGCACCCCGTTCGAGACGATGGAGATCGCCGCGGACGACGACAGCATGCTCGTCCTCTACACCGACGGCCTGGTGGAGGAACGCGGGACGGACATCGGGCAGAGCGTCGACACGTTGTGCCGCAAGCTGTCCACCGGCGCGCCCATGGAGGCGCTGTGCGACGGCGTGCTCCCCGCGACCAGGGCCGACGACGTGACGCTCCTCGCGATCAGGTTCAAGGGCATCCCGAGCGGCGACGTCGCCCAGTGGCTCGTCGAGCCGCAGCCCATGACGCCGGGACGGGTGCGCCGCCTGGTCCGCAGGACGCTCACCATGTGGGGGCTGGAGGCGATGATCCCTGCGGCCCAGCTGCTCGCCTCGGAGCTCGTGACCAACGCCGTGCGCCAGACCTCCCGGCCGATCACCATCAGGCTGATGCGGACCGACGTGCTGCTGTGCGAGGTCAGCGACGACGACCACCGCATGCCGATCATGCGGGAGCCCGGCGCGCTCGACGAGGACGGGCGCGGGCTGTACGTCGTCAGCCAGCTCGCCGACCGCTGGGGGACCAGCCGCGTCGCGGGAGGCAAGACCGTGTGGTTCTCCCTGCCCATTCCGGACGGCCGGCCGCGTTGACGGCCGCCGTGGCGGACGCGTAGGTTCCGATACCGACTGGTCGGTTGGGAGGGGTCGCATGCGAGTTCGGGACAAGGTGGTCGTCGTGACCGGCGCGGCGAGCGGGATCGGCCGCGCCATGGCGGTGCGGTTCGCCGAGGAGGGCGCGGCCGGGATCCTCGTGGCCGACCTGGACGAGGCGGGCGCGGCCGCCGTCGCCGAGCGCATCGGCGACCGCGCGAAGGCCGTACGGGCGGACGTGAGCGTCGAGGACGACGTCCGGGAGATCGTCGACACCGCCGAACGCTCCCTCGGCCAGATCGCCCTGTTCTGCTCCAACGCCGGGATCATCACCGGCCACGGCGTTGAGGAGGCGTCGGACGAGGAGTGGTCGCGCACCCTCGCTGTCAACACCCTCGCCCACGTCTACGCGGCCCGCGCGGTGCTCCCCGCCATGGTCGAGCGCGGCGGCGGGTACCTGCTCAACACGTGCTCGGCGGCGGGCCTGGTGAACTGCCCCGGCGACGCGCCGTACGCCGTGAGCAAGGCGGCGGCGATCTCCTTCGCCGAGTGGGTGGCGATCCACTACCGGGCCAGGGGCATCGGGGTCAGCGTGCTGTGCCCGCAGGGAGTCCGCACCGGGATGATGCGGGAGGACCTGAAGGACGAGAACCTCACGGCCCGCGCCGTCATCTCCTCCGGAGCCGTGCTCGAACCCGAGGAGGTCGCGGGCCACGTGGTCGAGGGCCTGGACGCGGAGCGGTTCTACATCCTGCCCCATCCGGAGGTGGCCGGCTTCTTCCAGATGAAGGCCGGCGATCCCGACCGCTGGCTCAGCGGGATGTCACGCTTCGTGGAGTCGCTGGCCCGCTGAGCTCGCGGGCGATGAGTCCCGGGGGGCCGCCGCCCCGAACGTCCGCCGGTACGCCGAGGGGGACGTCCGCATCGCACGGGCGAAATGGTGGCGGAACGTCACCGGGCTCTCGAAGCCGACGGCGGCGCCCACCTCCTCGACCGGCACCGCCGTGGTCTCCAGCAGGGGCAGGCTGGCCGTGATCCGCTGCGCGACGACCCAGCGGAGCGGGCTGGTCCCGGTCCGCCGGTTGAAATGGCGGACGAAGCTTCGCGGCGACAGCCGCGCGACCCCGGCGAGCACGGCCACCGTGATCGGTTCGGCGAGATGGGCCAGAGCCCACTCCATCGCCCGGCCGACGGCGTCGTCGTCCTCGACCGGGGTGACCGCGACCTCGATGAACTGGGCCTGACCGCCCTCGCGGTGGGGCGGGACGACCAGCCGCCGGGCCACCGCGTTGGCCACGCTCGGGCCGTGGTCCAGCCTTACCAGGTGGATCAGCAGATCGATCCCCGCGGCGCTCCCCGCGCTCGTGAGGACCTGCCCGCCGTCCACGTAGAGAACGCCGGGGTTCACCCTGACCGCGGGGAAACGTTCCTGCAGGAGCTCGGCGTACTTCCAGTGGGTCGTCGCCTCCCTGCCGTCGAGCAGGCCCGCCGCCGCCAGGGCGAACGCTCCCGAGCAGATCGAGACGATCCTGGCTCCCCGATCGTGGGCCGTCCGCAACGCCGCGACCAGGCCGGGGGAGACCTCACCCCGGACGTCGGGCACGCCCGGGACGATGACCGTCCGGGCCGAGGCGAAGTCCGCCAGGTCGTGGGCCGCCTGAACGGTGAAACCCCCCACGGCCCTGAGCGGTCCGGCCGACTCGGCGCAGACCTCGAGGTCGTACCACGGGACGCCCAGTTCGGGCCGGGGCAGGCCGAACAGCTCGACCACGCATCCCAGCTCGAAGGGGCTCATGCCGTCGAAGGCCAGGGCCGAGACGGTACGGCTGCCGCGACGCTCGAGCATGGCTGGATCTTAGCGATATGTGGCATTCATGCCACTCCTCGGGGACGGCCTCCGCCCGCCACTCTTGGCTCACAGGTAACGAACTCAGATCTGGAGGCGACGATGTCCTTCGTCACGAGCACCCCGGCGGCCGGCGGCGGCGCCGCGATCGCCCACTTCTCCGGGCGGTTGTCGTATGAGACGGACGTGTCCGACGTGCACGCGGACCTGGCCGCGGGCGAGCCCGGCATCGTGGTCGTGGACTCCCGCGGCGACGAGAGCTGGCGGCAGGGCCGGATCAGGGGCGCCGTGCACCTGCCCACGGGTGAGATCGCGGAAAGGGCCGCCGCGATCATCCCCAGGGACGTCACCGTGGTGACGTACTGCTGGGGGCCCGGCTGCAACGGCGCGACCCGGGCCGCGCTGGAGTTCGCCAGGCTCGGCTACGCGGTCAAGGAGATGGTCGGCGGCTTCGAGTACTGGGCGCGGGAGGGATTCCCCGTCGAGACCGACCAGGGCGTGGAGCGCCGGCCGGCCGACCCCCTGACCGCTCCCGTCGGCGCCGTCACCTGCGACTGCTGACCACATGAAAGGGCAGGTCACGGGTAGTCGAACGGGTATGAAGCGGATTCTTGAGCTCATCCTCGCCCGCCGGCTGGCCCGCACGCCCCTGGGGCTCGTCCTGCTCGGCATCGGCTGGTGGATCATCCGTAAGAGGCGCGCCGACCGGGCAGGGCGCGTTCCCGAGCTGCGCGAGCCGGGCCGCGAGCCGCGTGGACCTCACATGTGGCAGGGCCCGTCCGACCGTGGCCGCCGCAGGACGCGGGTCGGCTGAGCGGGCGCTCCGGCCTGAGAGCCAGGGCCGGAGCGGTCATCCCGATGCGGGGCGGAGATCGGGGCCGGAGGGGTCACCCGAGCGCCCCGGCCGCATGATCACGCCGGTTGCGTGAGGGCCGCGGCGCCGGCCGCCCCGATCGCCGTGGCCCTGCCCACCGCCGTCGCCGTGCCGATCGCTCCGGCGGCGCCGGCGGGCGGCGTGCGGAACGCCTGGCGGTAGGCCAGGGGCGACACGCCCACGGCCGTGTGGAGGTGCTGCCGCAACGAGACGGCCGTGCCGAATCCGGCCTGCCGGGCGATCACGTCCACGGAGAGGTCGGTCGTCTCCAGCAGGTGGCGGGCGTGCTCGACCCGCAGCCGGGACAGCCACCTGGCCGGGCTCAGGCCCGTCTCCTCCCGGAACCGCCGGGTGAACGTCCGGACGCTCATCCGGGCGTGCGCCGCCAGGGCGTTCAGGTCGAGCGGGTCCTGCAGGTTCTCCAGCATCCAGGCGCGGGTGGACGCCGTGCTCGTGTCCAGGGGGTCGGGCAGCGGGCGCTCGATGTACTGGGCCTGGCCCCCTTCCCTGAACGGCGCCGTCACGCAGCGCTTGGCCGTCCGGTTGGCGACCTTGCTGCCGTGGTCGCGCCGGATCACGTGCAGGCACAGGTCGATCCCGGCGGAGACGCCCGCCGAGGTCAGGACGTCCCCGTCGTCGACGAACAGCACGTCGGGCCTGAGTCGTACGCGGGGGAACAACTCGCGGAACCGCTCGGCGTTGCGCCAGTGCGTCGTCGCAGGGCGGCCGTCGAGCAGTCCGGCGGCGGCGAGCACGAACGCGCCGGTGCAGATGGAGATGAGCCGGCTGTGCTGAGCGGCCTCTCGCAACGCCGTCCGCAGGGACGGGTCGATCGTGCCGTCGGTCAGGGCGGAGCCTCCGTGGATGCCCGGGACCAGCACCGTGTCCGCGGTCTTCAGCACGCTGAGATCGTGATCGGGCGTCAGGCTGTACCCGGCCGCCGAGGTCCGTACGGGCAGGCCGCCCGGTGTGCAGGTGACGATCTCGTAGAGCCGGTCGGGGTCGAGGGCGGCCCAGAACACCTGGCCGGGGATGCCGACGTCGAGCGTCGCGAAATCCTCCAGGACCACCATGGCGATGCGATGCATGGCCGGATTCTTTCACATATTGGCCTTCCGGCCACTGGCCGGTGCCCGCCGCTCCGTCCAGGATGTGGGCTCATGAGATCGTTGCATCGCGCGTGGCTGGTGGCCGCGGTCGCCTTCGTCGCCATCATCGGAGCCGCGGGATTCCGGGCTACCCCCGGGGTGCTGATCACCCCGCTTCAGGACGAGTTCGGCTGGACGAGGGGCACGATCTCGCTCGCGGTCTCGGTCAACCTGATGTTCTACGGCCTCTTCGCGCCCTTCGCGGCGGCCCTGATGGACCGCTTCGGCATGCGCCGGGTGGTGACCCTCGCACTGCTGCTCGTCACGGCGGGCAGCGGCCTCACCGTCTTCATGACCGCGAGCTGGCAGCTCGTCGCCCTGTGGGGAGTGCTGGTCGGGGCGGGAACGGGTTCGATGGCGCTCGTCTTCGCCGCGACGCTCACCGACCGGTGGTTCGTCCGGCACCGCGGACTCGTCACCGGGGTGCTGACGGCCGGTGGCGCGACCGGCCAACTCGTCTTCCTTCCGGTGCTCGCGCACCTGGCGGAGATGCAGGGCTGGCGGACCGCGTCGCTGACCGTGGCGGCCGCCGCCCTCGCCGTCGTCCCGCTCGTGTGGTTCCTGCTCCGCGACACCCCGGAGGAGATCGGCCTGACCGCGCTGGGCGCCACCGAGCCGGCCGTACGGGCCTCCGGCGGGGGAGCGGCCGCCCGGGCGATCCGCGTGCTCGGCCAGGCGGCGCGGCACAGGCGGTTCTGGTATCTGGTCGGCGGGTTCGCGATCTGCGGGGCGAGCACGAACGGGCTGGTGGGCACCCACTTCATCCCGGCGGCGCACGACCACGGCATGGGTGAGACGGCCGCCGCCTCGCTGCTCGCCGTCATCGGCGTCTTCGACATCGCGGGAACCGTCCTGTCCGGCTGGCTGAGCGACCGGGTGGACTCGCGCATCCTCCTCACCGTCTACTACGCGCTGCGCGGACTGTCCCTGCTGATCCTGCCCCAGCTGTTCGCCGCGACGACCCAGCCGAGCATGCTCGTCTTCATCATCTTCTACGGCCTCGACTGGGTGGCGACCGTGCCGCCGACCGTGGCGCTGTGCCGGAAGATCTTCGGCGCGGAGGGATCGGTGGTCTTCGGCTGGGTGTTCGCGTCGCACCAGCTCGGCGCGGCGATCGCGGCGAGCGTGGCGGGCATCACCCGGGACCACCTCGGGAACTACGACCTCGCCTGGTACGGCGCGGGCGTGTTGTGCATGTTCGCCGCGCTCATGTCGTTCCGCGTCGTCTCCGGGGCGGAGCAGAACCGGAAGGCTGCGATCCTGGTCGGGTGACCGAACGTGTACTTCCCCTCGTGGTCAGGATCGAGCGGGCCGCTCCGCCCGAGCGCACCGACGCGCTCGAGGCCGCGGCCACGGCCGTGCTCAGCCTGCTCGACCCCCTCCAGGACCAGAGGCAGGCCTGGGACGAGGCCATCACCGAATGGGAGGACCACCGGATCAGGAAGGTGGTCAGGCGGGCGCGGGGTGCGGAGTGGCGGCGCGTCCTGGCGCTGCCCGGCATCACCGTGACGGTGCGGACGGCGGAGGTCCGCGTCCATCCGCCGGTGCCGCTGGACGACTGGCCCAAGGATCTGTCGCGGCTGCAGGTCTCCGGCACCGACCTCGCCGACTCCGCCGCGCCGCCGTCCGTGACCGACGAGGCGGTGCTCTGGGTCAACCCCCACCTCGACATGACCGCAGGGAAGGCGATGGCCCAGGCGGGGCACGGCGCACAGCTCGCCTGGTGGGGGTCCGACGAGTCCGCGCGGGCCGCGTGGCGGGACCGGGGCTTCGCCACGGCCGTGCGGACCGCGAGTCCGGACAGGTGGTCCGCGCTGGTCGGCAGTGGTCTGCCGGTGGTCAGGGACGCCGGTTTCACGGAGATCGAACCGGGCTCCGCGACGGTCGTCGCCGAGGCGCCCTGGCTGCGGCTGGGCGTTTTCGAAGTGTGATCGGGATCGAACACGAACGACCGGGATATGCCGTACGCTCCGATCCGTGGCACCTGGGGACTATGGGACGAAAGCTGTTCCCACTTACGTAGCGGCCGAGGCGGAGACGACCCCCCTTCCGAAGATCACGGTTCCGCTGGCTCCGCCGGCCCCGGTGAACGTCCGCAGGGGTCTCGGCGACCTTCCGATGCGAGTGATCTACCGCATCATCGCCGGAACCGCCGCGGTCGTGGGGGTCGGCACCGTCGCGACCGTCGTGATCCTCGGGAGGACCGGATCGGAGGCTCCCCGCGCGGCCGCTCCACCCGTGCCCTCGCCGCTGATGGCCACGGCCAGCCCGACTCCGACGCCGACCCCGACGCCCACTCCCACGCCGACGGTCTCTGCGGCGCTGGCGGCGGCGCTCGCCGACTCGCGACTGCAGCCGCTGCCCGACAGCGAGAAGAAGCTGGGCAGGCTGCCCGGCAAGCCGGCGCCCAGGCGCGGGGTGCTCAAGGACCGCCGGGCGGGCGTCTCGATCCCGCGCTTCACCAAGGTCTGGCGGCCCGTGAAGACCAAGGCGTTCGGCACGCGGCAGGATCTCCCCATCGTCAAGGGGTCCCCGGTCCACGGCATGGTGATCTCCCTCCCGCTGCCCGTCCCGGAGCAGGACGAACTGCGCGACACCGCCCTGCTGGCCGCCCGGTGGACGCTGAAGTACCAGCCGAAGGGCACCACGCTGTCCTGGACGGCGATGGACGAGGTCACGATCGGCAAGCGGGACGCCCTCGTGCTCGGCTTCAACGCGCACTACAAGGTCAAGGGCAAGAAGCGAACCTCGTCGGCCGCGGTCGTCGTGCTGGACGTACCGAACAAGAAGCCCGCCCTGGTGTACGCCGTGATCCCGGACACGCAGAAGAAGGCCTGGCGCGACATCAACAGCGTGGTGACCGGGATCAAGGTCTCCTGACCCCGGTCTCGGCGTCCCGCGAGGGCTCGGCGTTCCCCGAGAGGTCAGCCTCCTGCGAGGGGTTTCAGTGTTCCGCGGTGGTTACCGTGTTCCACGGTGCTCAGCGTTCCGCGGTGCTCTCAGCGTTCCGCGAGCACGATCACCGAGTCGCCGGGCCCGAACGTCACGGTCCGTGACCTGTCCGGGTTGAGGACGACCCCGAAGTGGGGCGCCTCACCCGCTCCCGCGGCCAGGCGGTAGCCGATCGCGGTCTCGCCCCTCCTGCGGGCCGCCTCGATCACGGTGGGGAAGGCGACCTGCGCGCCCTCGGTGACGTAGACGCCGGCCGGGCGCGGATAGATCTCCGATCCCCGGGAGTCGAAGAGGTAGCCGAACACCTCGCTCAGGTGCGGGCTCTCGGCGAGTTGCGCGAGCAGCAGGCCGATGACCGTGTCGCTGATCACGATGTCGTCGGCCTCGGTCACCTCCGCCAGCGCCCGGTTGTTCTCGTCGTGCATCTCGCTCACGATCGAGTACCGCTCGCCCAGGGTCGCCTGCATGTCGCGAAGCTGCAGCAGGGTCATCAGCGTGCGGGTGTCCGCGTGGTTCGGCCGGTACCGGTCGTCCGACAACACGATCACGTGCTGGTAGAGGCCGACTCCCAGCGACTCCAGGGCGTACCTGTCGGTGGTGTCGCACTCCTTGACGCTGACCGTGAGGTTGTGCAGGCCCACCAGTCCGTCACCGGCCGACGGATGGTCGCTCGCGACGTCGAGGACCGACCCGGCGGGGACGTAGCCGTCGAGATAACGCACGATCTGGGCCGCCCGGCCGTTCCAGCCGAGCAGGAGCGTCCGCCCGGGTCCGGGCCGCGTGTGCTCGTGGTCGCGGACGTGATCCTCGTCGACCACGCCGGCGTCGCTCGCCAGCCGGATGAGGGAGTCGTCCTGGGCGATCACGATGATCTGGTCGGAGGTGCCCAGCACGGTGTCCATCGGCGGGTTGAGCATGACGCCCTCGGAGGTGCGCAGGCCGATGACGGACGCGGACGCGTAGGCCCCCAGCGTCCGGCCGTACGGCATGCCCGCCAGCGCCGGATCGGAACGGAGGTAGATCTCCCCGCCGTCGAAGTTCAGCAGGTCCATGCACACGACCGACATGCCGGACTGCCGGGACGACTGCACGATCAGCCGGGAGATGGTGTCGTCGGAGTCGACGAGGTGGACCCCCGGGCCGCCGGCGAGGCGGGCGGCCGCCATGTTGCGGGAGGTGGCGATGGCGGCCACCACCGGCGGGTGGTCGCCTGCCCGCTTGGCCAGCGCGAGCAGCGTCTTGATGACGTGCGCGTCCGGCTCCTCGCCCTGCGGGGACAGGACCACGACGGAGCGTGCCGCGTCCAGGTTCATCAGGTCCAGGTCGGTCGGCTCGGTCGGCCGTCCGGTGCGGCAGACCAGGCGGGTCCTGCCGGTGTCGCCGACCCGCGAGCGGATGGCGTCCTCCATCGCGGGCTTGTCCACGTCCGCGAGGATCGCGATGACCGACCCCCGCTGGCTGGCGTGCGCCTTCACGAGCTCGGAGACGATCGTGAAGACCTGCTCGGACCAGCCGAGGATCACGGTGTGGCCGCTCTCGATGATCCTCGATCGGCCCTTGCGCAACTCCTCGATCTTGCCCTTGAGTCCGGTGGAGAGGACGCCGACGAGGGTGCTGACGATGAAGATGCCGCCGAGCGACGCGGTCAGCATCAGGCCGAGGAACGGCGCGGTTCCGGTGTCACTGGCGATCTTCCCGGGGCTCAGGGCGCGCATCAGCGTCATCCACAACACGCCGGCCCAGCCCTCGTGGGCGTCCACCTCGCTCGGCGTCAGCCACAGGGCCAGCGCGCTCACGGCGAGGATCAGGCCGACCGAGACGAGGGCCAGCCAGCCGATGAGGGCGCCCGTGCCCTTCGCCATGGTGTTGTCGAACCAGTACCTCAGCCGTTCCCTGACTGTCGCCCTCGACAAAAGACAGCTCCTCCGGACAAATACGATCATTGATCGACTCATAGTAGGGGCCGCTAGGCTCTGGTGGTGTGACTGAGCTCGTTCTGGCCTCCGCATCCCCGGCCCGTCTCGGCGTGCTGCGCGGGGCCGGCCTCGACCCGAAAGTGATCGTCAGCGGGGTCGACGAGGAGGCGATCACGGCCGAATCGCCGGAGCGGCTCTGCCGTGCTCTCGCCGAGGCCAAGGCGGCCGTGGTGGCGGGTTCCCTGACGTCCGGGATCGTCATCGGCTGCGACTCGGTGCTCGAGCTCGACGGGGTCGCGTACGGCAAGCCGGGATCGCCCGAGGAGGCGATCGAGAGATGGCGGTCGATGCGGGGCAGGCAGGGGCGGCTCCTGACCGGCCACTGCGTCGTCGACGTCGCGGCCGGCCGCACGGTCTCCGAGGTCTGCGCGACGGTCGTCCGGTTCGGGACCCCCACGGACGAGGAGATCATCGCGTACGTGGCGAGCGGAGAGCCCCTGCGGGTCGCCGGCGCGTTCACCCTCGACGGGCTGGGCGGCTGGTTCATCGAGGGGATCGACGGCGATCACGGGAACGTCCTCGGCATCTCACTTCCGTTGCTGCGCCGCCTTTTCGGTGAATTGGGCGTGTCTGTCGCGACCCTGTGGCGCTAGCCTGCCGGGCATGAGCGGCATCGGACGGCGGGTCGGCGGTTTCGCCGACGGCATCGGCTTCGCGTTCAAGGGAGTCGGCTGGGTCGCCAGGCATCCACGGTGGTGGCTGTTCGGGCTGATCCCGGCGCTGATCGCGCTGGTGCTCTACGTTCTCGCGCTGACGTGGCTGGGCACCCACGCGACCGACGTCGCGGAGTGGGTCACCCCGTTCGCCGACGACTGGAGCTGGCGCGACCTCTTCCGCGTGCTCGTCGGCATCATGATCTTCGTGGGCGGACTCGCGCTCGCGGTGGTGACGTTCACGGCGGTCGCGCTGGCGATCGGAGAGCCCTTCTACGAGAAGTTGTCCGAGAAGGTGGAGGAGGACCTCGGCGGCCTCCCCGGCGGAGTCGACCTGCCCTTCTGGCGGACCTTCTTCCGGTCGATCCGCGACAGCCTCATCACGCTGGTCTACGTCCTGATGTTCACCGTCCCCCTGTTCGTGCTGGGTTTCGTGCCGGTGATCGGGCAGACGGTCGTTCCGGTCCTCGGCGCGATCGTCTCCGGGTTCTTCCTGACGGTGGAGCTGACGGCCCTGGCCATGGAGCGGCGGGGCATCGCGCGCAAGGAGCGCTTCGCCCTGCTCCGATCGAACCTGGCCATGTCGCTGGGCTTCGGCGTGCCCGTCTTCCTGGCCTTCCTGGTGCCGCTGGTCGTCGTCGTCGCGATGCCGGGGGCCGTGGCGGGGGCCGCGATGATGGTCAGAGGACGGCTGGCCGCCTCCTGATCGTGGCGGGCGCTCCCGCGGCGGCTCGCACGTGATCGTGGCGGGCGCGGCTATCGCATGTGATCGTGCCGGGCGTTCCGGTTGCGGGTCCCGTACGGGATCACGCTGGACGTTCCGGCTGCGGGTTGCCGCAGGTGTTCACGCCGGCGGCCCTTCCGGGGCGTTCGCCGCCGCCCAGATCGCCGCCACCGCGTCCAGATACCCCTCGGGGTCGGTGGCCCGCCCACGTACGGCCGCCGCCGTCTGGGGATGCGTGAAGATCAGGAAGCGCTCCTCCCGCAGGCCCTCGACGACGACGTCGGCGACCTCCGCGGGCTCCATGGGCGGGCCCTCGAGCCGCAGGAACCGGCCGACGGCCCCTTCGCCCACCCCTTCGATCATCGGCGTCTCCACCAGGGCGGGGCACAGGCAGGAGAAACGGACTCCCGTTCCCCGGTAGAGCACGGCCAGCTGCTCGGCCAGGGCCAGCGCGGCGTGCTTGGTCACGGTGTACGGCAGGGCCCCGGGGACCATCAGCAGGCCGACCGCCGAACTCGTGCTGAGCAGATACCCGCCACCCCGCCGGAGCATGGCGGGGACGAGCGCGCGGGCCGCCCACAGATGCGCCATGACGTGGACGTTCCACTGTCTCGTCCAGCCCTCGTCGTCGGCGTCGATTCCCCCGAGTGGATGGGCCAGCCCCGCGTTGGAACAGAAGAGGTCGATGGGCCCGTACGCCCCCTCCGCCTCCGCGATCACTCGAAGGATCTCCTGCTCGCTGCCCACGTCGGCCGTGACCGCCAGGCCGCCGACCGCGTCGGCCACCTCCGCGGCCGCCGCGCCGTCACAGTCCACGACGACGACCCCTGCGGCGTCCCTGGCGAAACGCTCCACGAGCGCCCGGCCGATGCCGCTGCCCCCGCCCGTCACCACCACGTGCCTTCCCCGCAGTTCCATACCGGCCAGCGTTCCCCCGTGGGGTGTGACGTCCCTTCGCGACGGTGGCCGTGGGGCTCCCTGCTTGAGACGCGGCCGTCCCGGTCCTGTGGACAACCGGGCTCCTCCACAGAACAGCGTTAAGCGCCTGGCCGCCGCGCGCGTCTCGGCGATGCTCGCGGCCATGACCACCACCCCGAAGCTCGTGCTCTCCAGCCCGGCGGACATCCTCGCCGCCGTGCCCTATCTCGTCGGGTTCCACCCCGCCGACAGCCTCGTCGTGATCGGCTTCACCGGAGCGTCGCTCCAGCTGAGCACACGGTGGGACCTGCCCACCGGGCCCGGCGACCTCGACCCTCTCGCGCCGCTGTTCGTGCGGGAGGGGGTCACCATGGCCGTCCTCGTCGGATACGGCCCTGAGCCGGTCGTGGACTCCGCGGTGCTCGAGGCCGGGCGGCTGCTCGAGAACGTCGGCGTCCGGGTGACCGAGGCGCTGCGCGCCGAGGACGGGCGCTACTGGTCCTACGCCTGCCCGACCATCGTGTGCTGCCCCGACGAGGGCCTGCCGTACGATCCGGTGTCCAGCCCGGTCGCGGCCGAGGCGGTCGTGCACGGGCTCGTCGCGCTGCCCGACCGGGGCAGTCTGCGCAGGACCGTCCAGCCGAGCGCCGCGGCCGCGATGCTGGAGGCGTCACGGGGCGTGGCGGGGGAGCTGCGGGCGCGGCTGGCCAGGCCGGGGCAGCCGGACGACGCGCTCGCGGCGGAACTCGTCGCGGGGGGACTCACGAGGGTCCATGCCGCGATCGACGTCTACGCCTCCGGCGGCCGGCTCGACGATCGGGCCGCGGCGCGCCTCGGGTTCGACCTGTCGATCATCCGCGTGCGCGACGAGGCATGGGCCCTGCTCGACGACGCCGACGCCCACCTGGCCCTGTGGAAGGACCTGACCCGGCGGCTCGATCCCCGCTACGCCGCGCCCGCCGCCTCGCTGCTCGCCGCCGCGGCCTGGCGGTCGGGCGACTGCGCGCTGGCGGGCATGGCGGTCGAGCGCGCCCTGGAGGCGGACGGCGGCTACTCGATGGCCCACCTTCTCCGGGACGCGCTGATCCACATGCTCTCGCCCGCCTCCCTGCTGGACCGGATGCCCACGCCGGAGGAGCTGGAGGCCGAGATGGGGCCGCCCAGGGGCTGCTGGCTCGGCCCCCTCGTCACATGGCTGTCCGACGAGCCGTCCGCGCGGGCGGGCTGAGGCCGTTCGTGCGGGGGCGGGGGCGGGGGCGCGGGGGAGGGCAGGCGGTCAGGCGTGCTCGCCGCTCTCGGCTTGGCGGCGCCGCTCGTTGTAGGCGCGCATCCGCGCCGGATAACCGGTGAGCTGGACGTCGTAGACAGGAAGGGCCAGGTCCCTGGCGACCTTCCTGATGACGGCGGGTGACCCGACGCGGCGGCGCGTCCACTCCCCGTCGTGGGCCACGGCGACCGCGGTGGTGTCGGTCGCGAAGGTCTCCGGTTCGACGAAGAACTCCACACCGCGCCGAGACTTCGCGAACTCGATGAGTGCTTCGATGTCGTCGTTCGTGGCTTCACGGTCGAACCTGGCGATCCGGGGGCCTCGCAGCCGCCGGATCCCGTAGCGATCGCGCCATCTCATATGCCTTGTATACCGTTCCGATTATCACGTTGGTGTTAAGAGGGACTTCTCGGGGCCGGGTAAGGGAAGTCCCCGATGGACCGGACGCCGATTCGCCGCGCAAGATGGAATCAGGCCCGGCGCAGGGCGGGGTGACTTCATCGACGGGAAGGCATGGTGTGATGCCGGCGGCAGCGACACCACCGTGGCAGGGGCGGGCACCGATGCCCCATCCGGGGCTGAGGGTGACCGACCAGGACCGTGAGCGGGTGGTCGAGCACGTCCAGGCGGCCTTCGCCGAAGGCAGGCTCGACAAGGACGAGATGGACGAGCGGCTCCACTTCGCGATGACCGCCCGCACCCACGCCGACCTGCTGCCGATCATGAACGACCTGTACGGCGTCCGCGCGGAGTTCGAGCCCGAGCCGCGGTTCCCCGCCGGGGAACCCGTGCCGGACGCCGGGGAACGCGTCGGCGGCGCGGCGGCCCACCTGCTCACCTTCTGCGGGCTGTTCGTCGTCGGGCCTCTGATCATGCTGCTCGCGGGCGGCCGCACCTCGCCCTACATCAGGCGGCACGCGCTCGAGGCGCTCAACTTCCATCTCACCGTGCTGGGCGCGACGCTGCTGCTGCCGTTCACCGTGATCGGCGTGGTCCTGCTGCCGTTCATCTGGATCCTGGGGTTCGTCCTGTCCGTCGTCGGCGGCGTCGCCGCCCTCGCGGACGGCAACTTCCGCTACCCGCTGACGGTCCGGCTGGTGAAGTGACGCCGGCCGGTGGTCAGGGCATGAGCGCGCGCACCGCCGCCACCGTGTCGGCCTCCTCGGCCCGCTTGTCGGGCCGGTAACGCAGGACACGGGCGAACCGCAACGCCATGCCGCCCGGATAGCGGGTCGACCGCTGGACGCCGTCGAAGGCGATCTCCACCACGAGTTCGGGCTTGACGGAGACGACCCAGTCGTCCGTCGACCCCTCCGCCAGGCGCAGGAACTGCTCGGTCTGCCAGGCCAGCAGTTCGTCGGTCAGGCCCTTGAAGGTCTTGCCGAGCATCACGAACCCGCCGGTCTCCGGGTCGAGCGCGCCCAGATGAAGGTTGGACAGCCGGCCTCGGCGCCGCCCGCTGCCCCACTCGGCGGCCAGCACGACCAGGTCGAGGGTGTGCCGCGGCTTCACCTTGATCCACCCGGCGCCCCGGCGGCCCGCGGCGTACGGCGTCGCCGGCGACTTGACCACCACGCCTTCGTGGCCGCGCCGCAGGGCCTCGGCGAAGAACGCCTCGCCCTCCTCTGCGTCGGCCGTGACCAGCCGCGGGGTCAGGAGCTGCGAGGGGACGGCGGCCGTCAGCGCGGCATGCCGTTCCTCGTCGGGCAGGTCGAGCAGGTCGGCGCCCCCGATGCGCAGGGCGTCGAAGAAGAAGACGCTGAGCGGAACGGCTTGGCGCAGCACCGCGACGTCGGTCTTGCTGGCCACCCGCCCGCCGGTCACCTGGAAGGGCTCCGGCCGGCCGTCGGGCCGCAGCGCGATCACCTCCCCGTCGAGGACGAGGTCGTCCGACGGCAGCGCGAGGACCGCCTCGACCAGTTCGGGCACCTGGGCGGTGATGTCGTCGAGGGTGCGGGTGAAGACGCCGACGTGCTCACCCGAGCGATGCGCCTGGACCCGCACGCCGTCGAGCTTCCACTCCACGGCCGCCGGCCCGCCGATCTTCTCCAGCGCGGCGGTCACCGTCGGGGCGCTCTGCGCGAGCATCGGGGCGACGGGACGCCCGACCTCCAGCGTGAACGCGCGCAGTTCCTCGACGCCGCCCCGCAACGCGGCGGCTCCGACCGCGGGCAGCCATCCGCGCAGCGTCAGCGCCCTCCGTACCTCGGCCGACGGGGCGCCCGAGGCCTTCGCGATCGCCTCGATCATCACCCCGTCGAGCGCACCCTGCCGCAGCTCTCCGGTCAGCAGCCGCTGCAGGAACGACTGCTCCTGCCGTGTCACCGAGCCGAACAGCTCGGCCAGCAGCGCCTTGCGCGCCGCCTGGGAGCCCGGCCCCGACTGCGCCTTGATCCGCTGCAGCAGGGAGTCGACCTCGGCGAGGGTGGCGATGGCCACCTGCCGCGGCTCCGGCACGTCCTGGAGCGTGCGCCAGCCGACGCCGATCTGGCGCTGCGGCAGCTCGCCGGAGAGATAGGCGACCGCGATCTCGGCTTCGTCCGGACCCACCCGGCTCAGGAGCTCGGCCAGATGCGCGATCTTGGCCAGACGGGCGGCGTCCGAGGCGACCGCCGCGGACGTCCGGGTGAGGTCAATCAGCAACACATCGTCATCCTGCCTCAACGCACCGGCGTTTGCCCACGGTGGGCGTCAGCTGTAGTGACGCGCCTCCGGCCACATCTGCTTCCACGGCCGGACGGGGTCGTGGCAGACGCTGATCGGGATCCCCTCTTCCTCGCCCGCCATGCCGTGGACGACGCCCGCCTGGGTGCACCGGGCGAAGCGCGCGGCCAGGAAGGTGGTGTCCCAGGTGAGGGCCACCACGACCCGGGTGCCCTCCGGCGGAGGGCCCCACCACCACAGCTCGTCGTGCCCGCTGTAGACCTTCGGCAGCCCGAGCTCGCCCGCCCACCGGTCGAGGGCGCCGGCCTGGCCGTAGTTGCTCGTGAGCAGCACCGCCCCGGCCCGGTCGGCGGGAGGCAGCCCCCGCACCACCGCCGCGACCTGTTCGGCGAGGCCGTGCATGCCGACCGACTCGCGGGCCACCTCGTTGATCGCGGCCACCGGGGTTCCGGCCAGCGAGGACGCCGGGATCACGGGCAGCGCGACCACGATGGACGCGGCCGCGTTGACGGCCAGGGCCGCCACCAGCACCGGGCGCCACCGCCATCCGGCGGCCGTCACACAGCCCGCCGCGAACAGATAGAGGAGGAACACGCCGACGTAGTCGGGCCGGCCGCCCGAGTAGAGCGTCAGCGCGCAGGCGACCGGATAGGCGATCGCGAGGGCCCGGGTCGCGCGGTCGCGCCACAGCCGGATCCATCCCACCACGATGAGGACGAACTGCGGCGGTCCGAGCAGCAGGATCTGCAGGGGCACGAAGGCGGCCCGGTTGTCGGCGCCCTCGTCGATCTTCAACGCGTCGGCCATCTGGAACTGCGGCCAGTCGTGCGTCGCCTGGTAGACGAGGTTGGGCGCGGCGATGACGAGCGCGAGGGCGGCGCCGATCCACAGCCGCCGGTCCAGGAGCACCTTCCTCGGCCCCGCCGCGAGGATCCCCACGCCGGCGGAGACGAGCAGCAGCACGATCAGGTCGCGGTTGTAGGTCGCGACCCCCGCGAGCACGCCCACCCAGAGCCAGTACCGGCCGTCCCCGCGCAGCAGGACGCGCAGGAGGCAGAGCACCACGGCCGTCCAGACCACGAGGTCGGGCGTGAGGGTGAGCAGCGTGTGCCCGGCGATCAGCGGGAGCACCGCCGTCGCCGTCCCGGCGGCGGCCAGGACCTGCGCGGCCCTGCCTCCGCCGAGCTCACGCGCGACGAGGGCGATCAGCACGACCAGGGCTCCGGTGCACAACGCGGGGACGATCCGCAGCGCGACGACCGTGTCGCCGAACACCGCCGTGGACACCCGGGCGATCATCGGCGTGAGCGGCGGGGTGTCGAAGTATCCCGGCTGGGGATGCTCGCCGAGGAGCCGGAAGTAGAGCTCGTCGCGGTGGTAGCCGTACCAGGGGCTGACGGCGAGCAGGACCGCCGCCGTCGCCAGCGCGACGCCGCCGACAGGGACTCGGGCGAACGGGGGGAGGCGAGTGCCCTCGTGGACCTCGGTGATCGTGGTCACGGGGACATCATCGTGTCACCGGGCCGCCCGCACCACCCCCCGGGGCGGCCCTCTCCGTTCGGCGCGCCGTGCGCGGCCGAACCGGGACGATCAGCCGACGCCGAGCAGGTCGACGACGAAGATGAGCGTCTCACCGGGCTTGATGGCGTTGCCCGCGCCGCGGTTGCCGTACCCGAGGTGGGCGGGGATCGTGAGCCGGCGACGCCCGCCGACCTTCATGCCGGCGACTCCGCGGTCCCAGCCGGCGATGACCCGGCCGCCGCCGAGCGGGAACTGGAAGGGCGCCCCGCGGTTCCAGGACGCGTCGAACTCCTCGCCCGTGGAGAACGCGACGCCGACGTAGTGCACGGTCACGGTGTGTCCGGGCTTGGCCTCCGGTCCGTCCCCCTCGACGAGGTCGACGATCTCGAGGTCCGCCGGAGGCGCGCCCTCCGGGAAGTCGATCTCGGGCTTCTCGAGTGCCACGTGGGTCTCCTGTTCTCTGCGCGCCGGATGTTTCCGGCCGACCGAACGACTCTACCGAAGATCACCCAGACGACCGACGCCCTCCCCGAGTCTGGTGGGAAGGGCGTGGTCGGCGGCACGACGGATCCGCTCTCGCGACCCGGCGTGGCGGTTCAGATCATTTCGGCCCGAGACGGTTACTGCGGGCGGTTCCGGTCCGGTCCCGGCCCGTGCCCGAGGTCCGTGCGTCCGGGCTCGGTCCCTCTCGTCTCGGTGCGGTGCGTGTCGGGCCGTTCCATGGACGGCCGGCCCGGCATGCCCATGTGGTCCTGGCCGGCCGGTCCCTGCATGCCGCGGTCCTGCATGGGGCCGCCCTGGGGGCCGCCGGGCATGTGCATGGTGCCCGGGCCGCCCTGCCCGGCGCGCCCCTGCATGCCGGCGGCGTGGGCGAGCGCCGCCCTGGCCTGATCGAGCATGGGGCCCGCCACGAGCACGTCGTAGTGGCCGGCGACGAGCGCACTGCGTGACGAGAAGTCACGCTGTCCGCGGCTCAGAGCGTGGGCCACGTAGCCGAAGATGGCGCCGACGATCGCCGCCCAGATGATCGACCAGATCACGATGCCGATGAACGAGATCGTGGTGGCGGTGAACAGGCCCAGGAACAGGCCGAAGATCAGGCCGATCACGGCTCCGCTCTCGAGGCCGCGCAGGGCCGCCCGGCCGGGAGTCAGCCTCCCCGTGACCTTCTCCTCGAGCCGGAGGTCGCTGCCGACGATGGCGGTCGTCTCCACCGGGAAGCCGGCGTCGGACAGGGCGTCGACCGTCCGTTGCGCCGACGCGTAGTCGGGGTAACTGGCCAGCGGCCGCATGTCGGCAGTCTGTGCGACCGGCCCTTTGGCGGGAGAGGTGAACATCTTCGCCTCCGTCGGGTTGTGCGGTCGATACGACACGGCCCTACCCGACGGTGGCTCGATATTCACGTCATTACCAGCTCTGGTGGAGAGGCATGCCTTCTGTGTACCCGGACGCGCTCTGGACGCCGACCACCGCCCGCTCGTGGAACTCCTCCAGGTTGGCGGCCCCCGCGTACGTGCACGAGGAGCGCAGGCCGGCGACGATCTCGTCGATCTGGTCTTCGACGCTCGGCCGCACCGGGTCGAGGTACATCCTCGACGTCGAGATGCCCTCTTCGAACAGGGCCTTGCGGGCCCGCTCGAAGGGCGTGTCGTCCACGGTGCGCAGCCGTACGGCCCGAGCGGAGGCCATGCCGAAGTTCTCCTTGTACTTGCGGCCGTCGGCGGCGGTGCGTGTGTCGCCCGGGGATTCGAACGTCCCGGCGAACCAGGAGCCGATCATCACGTTGGACGCGCCGGCGGCGAGCGCCAGCGCGACGTCGCGGGGGTGCCGTACGCCGCCGTCCGCCCACACGTGGCGGCCCAGACGACGCGCCTCGGCGGCGCACTCCAGGACGGCCGAGAACTGCGGCCGGCCCACCCCGGTCATCATGCGGGTGGTGCACATGGCGCCCGGCCCGACGCCGACCTTGAGGATGTCGGCGCCCGCCTCCACCAGGTCGCGGACGCCCTCGGCCGTCACGACGTTCCCCGCGGCGATCGGAACGCCGGGATCCAGGGCCCGCACGGCCCTGAGGGCGGCGAGCATCTTCTCCTGGTGGCCGTGCGCGGTGTCGACGACGAGGACGTCGACGCCCGCGTCGAGCAGCTCCTTGGCCTTGGCCGCCACGTCGCCGTTGACGCCGACCGCCGCGGCGATCCGCAGCCGGCCTCCTGCGTCGACGGCGGGCTCGTAGAGGGTCGCCCTGAGCGCGCCGGTGCGGGTGAGGATGCCGACCAGTTGCCCCTCGGCGTTCACGACGGGCGCCAGGCGGTGGCGGCCCTCGTGCAGGGCCTCGAAGGCCGTCTGCGGGTCGGTGTCCTGGGGCAGCGTCTGCGGCGAGGGCGACATGACCTGGGCCAGCTGGGTGTACATGTCGACGCCCTGGCAGTCGGCCTCCGTCACGACCCCGACCGGGTGGTTCTCCCAGTCGACGACGATGACGGCGCCGTGCGCCCGCTTCGGCAGCAGGTTGAGCGCCTCGCCGACGGTGTCGTGGGGCGTCAGCGTCAGCGGGGTGTCGTGGATCAGATGCCTGCTCTTGACCCACTCGATGACGTCGGCCACCACGTCGAACGGGATGTCCTGCGGGATGACCGCGATGCCGCCGCGCCGCGCGATGGTCTCGGCCATGCGGCGCCCGGCCACCGCGGTCATGTTGGCCACCACGATGGGAATGGTGGTGCCGGTGCCGTCGTTGGTCGAAAGATCGACGGCCAGCCGGGAACCCACGGCCGACCGTGATGGGATCATGAACACGTCGCTGTACGTGAGATCGTAGGGCGGCGTCACATCATTGAGGAATCGCACGTTTGTCCAGCCTACGTCCTGAGCCTTCCCTGTCCGGCATTCCCCGCGGGAGACGGCGCCAGACGCGTGGATGCCGGATGGATTCACGCGGTTGAGAGGGGGAGCCGTGGTCATCGTCGACCGGCCTGAACTGCTGATCGTCGGCCATGCCGTACGGACGACCAACGCCGCCGAGGCGGACCCGTCCCGTGCGCAGTTGCCCGGCCTGTGGGCGCGTGCGGGGGCACCCGGCGCCTTCGCGCACGTGCCGAGCCGCGTCGATGAGAACCTCTATGCGGTGCTGACCGACTACGAGGGCGATCACTACGGGGCGTACACGCAGATCGTGGGAATCGCGGTGCACACCGCGGCCAGGCTGCCCGAGGGGATGGTCGCGGTCCGTGTGCCCGGCGTCCCCGCCCTGCTGATCGAGGCGCGCGGCCCCATGCCGGGCGCGCTGATCGAGGCGTGGCAGCAGGTGTGGAAGCACAGCGAGTCGGGCGGGACGCCATCGAGGGCGTTCACCACCGACCTCGAGGTCCATCACCGGGGAGGGGCGGATCTCTACGTCGCCGTCCTGCCCTCCTACGGCGACCCCCGCCCCACCCCCTCACCCCAACTCCCGGCGTGATCATGCACGGGTTCGGTTGCGTCGCCTCTGACCTGCGGGTTCGCCGCTCGTGATCATGTACGGGTTCGGCCGCGTCACCGCCGACCTGCGGCCACGCAGTTCGTGATCATGTACTCGTCTCGTCGCCGGGCCACAGCGGCTCGGGGGTCTCGAAGCCGACCGGCTCGCCCCACTGGTTGCGGTAGCTCACCTCGTGGGCGGGCCGGCGCGGCGCCACGCCCCAGCGGCCCGTCGGATACCCGAAGGTGACCGTGCAGGCCAGCTCCCAGCCCTTGCCCTCCGGGACGCCCAGGATCCGCATCGCCTCGGCACCGTGGAAGAGCCCCAGCACGGTCGTCAGCGCGCTGCCCACGCCGAAACCGCGGGCGGCGAGTTGCGCGCTCCACACCGACGGGTAGATCGAGCCGCCGCCCGGGTCGTTCCGGGTGAAGGCGAACAGGAGCAGCGGGTAGCCCTCGAAGTGCTCCGCCAGGTGGAGGGACGACTTCATCACGCTCAGCGTCCTGGTGTCGCCGCTCGCCTCGGCACGCTCCCGCGCGGCCTTGTAGTGCCCGTCGTACAGGGTGCCGAGCGCGTCGCGGTAGAGCGGCCCGAGCTGAGCCTTCACCGACGGGTCGTCCACCAGCATGAATCGCCAGCCCTGCGCGTTGCCGCCGCTCGGCGCCCGGACCGCGGCGTCGAGGATCCGCTCCTGGATCTCCTGGGGGATGGGGTCGGGCTTCACACGCCGCATCGCGCGGGTCGTGTAAAGCGCCTCGAAGAGGTCCATGCTCATCGGCCGTTCATTCCTCGCTCACGATCGTGCGGCACGTGCGCGCCGCGGGCTCTCATCGGTTTCCCGGGATTCAGATCAGGACGCCCGCCTCGCGGTACGCCTCCGCCTCCTTCTCGGACAGGCCCCAGGCGTCGAGGTCGCGCAGACGGGTGGCGGGGGACAGGTCCCCCGTGCCGCTCCCCAGCAGCCGGGGCGCGGGAACCGGCTGCACCACGCCGTCGACCTCGACGAACGTCCCACGGGCCTGGTTGTGCGGATGCCGGGCGGCCTCGCCCATCGACAACACGGGGGAGACGCAGGCGTCGGAGCCCTCGAAGACCTCCTCCCACTCCGCCCGCGTCCTGGACCGGAACGCCGCGGCGAGCCGCTCGCGGATCCGCGGCCAGTTGGCCTGGTCGCCCCGGCTCGGCAGGTCCTCGAGGCCCATCCTGGTGAGCATCTCGGCCCAGAACTGCGGCTCCAGCGCCCCCACCGCGAGGAACCCCCCGTCGGCCGTCTCGTACGTGTCGTACATCGGGGCGCCCGTGTCCAGCAGGTTCGTGCCCCGAGCGCCCCACGAGCCGCTCTGGACCCCCTGGTAGAACATCGAGAACAGCACGGCGGCGCCGTCCACCATCGCGGCGTCGATCACCTGGCCCTTCCCGGTGCGCTCCCGCTCGAACAGGGCGAGCAGCACGCCGTACGCCAGCATGAGGCCGCCGCCGGCGAAGTCGCCGAGGATGTTGATCGGGGGAGTGGGCCTGCCGCCCGCGCGGCCGAGCATGGACAGGACGCCGGCGATCGCGATGTAGTCGATGTCGTGTCCCGCCGCCTTGGCCAGCGGGCCGTCCTGGCCCCAGCCGGTCATGCGGCCGTAGATCAGCCTCTCGTTGTCCGCGCGCAGGTCCTCAGGTCCGATGCCGAGCCGCTCCGCCACGCCCGGGCGGAAGACCTCGATCACCACGTCGGCTCCGGCCGCCAGCTTCTTGAACGCCTCGACGCCCGGGGGCGACTTGAGGTCGATGCCGATGGTGTGCTTGCCGCGATCCATGACGTCGGGGCGCGGAGCGTCCGTCACGGCTGTGACGCGGTCGACGCGCAGCACCTCGGCGCCGTGATCGGCGAGCATCATCCCGGCGAACGGCCCGGGCGCCAGCCCTGCCAGCTCCAGCACGCGCACCCCGGCCAGCGGGCCCTTCCGGGGCTGTTCCATGCGGCTCTCCTCAGTGGGTCCTACATTCGCTGCGCCCAGTAGAACATGTTTCTGGAGCATGCGAGACTCCGACCGTGACGTGGAAGATCCTTGCGCTGCCCCCACTGCCGGAGGAGGCCCTCCGCGGACTGCTGGGAGGCCTCGGCGACCAGGTGGAACTCGCCGTCCCCGCCCGCCGCGACCGGGACGCCCTGCTCGAGGCGCTGCCCGACGCCGACATCGTCGTCGGCGACTGGAGCGGCGGGCTCGTGCTCGACGCGGAGGCCGTACGGCGCGCCCCGAGGCTGGCCTTCGTGCAGCAGCCGTCGGTCGGCGTGGACGGTCATGATCTGGAGGCGCTGGCCGAGGCCGGCGTGCCGGTCTCCAACACGGCCGGAGTCAACGCGGACGCGGTCGCCGAATGGTGTCTCGCGGCGTCGCTGGCGCTGCTGCGGCACCTGCCTGACGCGGACCGTGAGATGCGGGCCGGAGGCTGGCCGCAGTTCACGTTCCAGCGGCGCGAGCTCGCGGGAGCCCGGCTCGGGATCGTCGGCTTCGGACCGGTCGGAGCCGCCTGCGCGCGCATGTTCGGCGCGCTGGGGTGCCGGGTGTCCTACTGGTCGCGCACGCCAAGGCCGGATTCCGGCGGCGCCGCCTACCTCGAGCTCGACGAGCTCACCGCATCCAGCGACGTGCTGGTGCTCGCCATCGCGCTCGCCGACGAGACCCACGGGCTCTTCGACGCCGTACGGCTGTCGCGGATGCCCCGTGGGGCCGTCCTCGTCAACGCGGCCAGGGGCCCGATCGTGGACGACGTGGCGCTGCTGTCCGCGCTGGAGTCCGGGCACCTCGCCGGGGCCGCGCTCGACGTCTACGACACCGAGCCGCCCGGCGCCGCGGACCCGCTGCGCGCGTCGGAGAAGATCCTGCTGTCGCCGCACGCCGCCGCGGTGACACCGGAGGCGAGCGCGCGGCTGATCCATTGCGTGCTCGACAACCTCGCCGCGGCGGTCGAGGGCCGTCCCGTCGTCAACGTCGTCAACGGCGTCGACCCGGTCGTCCGGCGCAGGTGAGCCGTCAGCGGAGGGCGTGCCGCACCCAGACGTTGGGCTCGACGTAGACGGCGTGGTCCGCCTCGAGGTCCACGTGCACGGGGCTCAGCGCCCCGGGGACCTCGAGGCGTCCCGGCCGGTCGAAGGGGAGCCCCGTCCAGCGCCGCCACTCGTCGAGCGTGCCGGGGATCACCATGGATCTGGGCGCCACGCGGTCGATCACCCCGCCCGCGCGGACGTGCACGCGAAGCCACGGGTCGTGGGGCAGGCCGTCGTCGCGGGTCCGCCAGGCGTACTCGGACATCGGCGTCCACGGCTCGAGGTGCTTGGCGTTGGGGCGTACAGGGGCGAGCAGTTCCGTGAACCCGAGCCCGGCGGCCTGCTCGCGCAGGCGGGCCAGCATCACCGCCGACAGACCCTGCCCGAGCAGGTCGGGCCGTATCGAGATCTCGATGGCCGAGACGGCGTCGGGACGGTCGCCGCGCAGTCTTGCCCGCCAGGCCCGCCTGACGACGTCGTCCCAGCCGCCGGCGGGCAGGGGATCCTCGCCGAGCGGCAGGGGGACGGACAGCGCCTTCGCCGCGAGACGGCCGTCGAGGGTGGCGACGAGCACGAACTCGGGGTAGGCGGTCGTGGCCACCGCGTAGTACAGGTCGGCGATCGGATCGTTGAGCATGAATTCCGGCCATGAGGTGGGCATGCCGAACAGGTCGCGCGCGAGTTCGGGGCGTTCCGTGAGGGTGCTGACGAACAGATCCACAAGGCGTCATCCTCGCCCCGGACGCGCCGTCCGTCCACACGTTATCGACGTTCGTGCCGTCTGACCTGCGGCGATTCGAAAGGTCCGGTTTGAGGGCCGATGTCGCCGCCGGCTACGGCATACCCCGATGGTTTTCGGAGACGTAACGTGTCTAATCTGGTCTGCGTTGTTTTCGAGGGATAACGTGCCTAGAGGCGGTCTCAATGATCCATGGGAGTGGTGCCATGCCCACGAGCAGCACGACCAGTATGACCGCCCATCTCAAGGCGGTCGAGCAGATCAGGGACTCCTACGCGGCGATTCCTGACGACGCGGCCCCCCGGCTGGCGAAGGCCACCACGAACCTCTTCCGGTTCCGCGAGCCCACCAAGACGGCGTCGCTGTCGGCCCGCGACCTGGACCAGGTGATCCAGGTGGACCCTGAGACCATGACGGCCGAGGTCCAGGGCATGACGACGTACGAGCACCTGGTCGACGCGACCCTGCCGTACGGGCTCATGCCGTACGTCGTGCCGCAGCTCAAGACGATCACCCTCGGCGGCGCGGTCACCGGCCTCGGCATCGAGTCGTCCAGCTTCCGGGACGGCCTGCCGCACGAGTCGGTCGAGGAGCTCGAGATCCTGACGGGTGACGGCCGGATCGTGGTCGCGCGGGCCGACAACGAGCACGCCGACCTGTTCAACGCCTTCCCGAACTCGTACGGCACGCTCGGCTACGCGCTGCGGATCCGCATCAAGCTGGCGCCCGTCAAGCCGTTCGTGCGGCTGACGCACATCCGGTTCACCGATGCGGACAAGTGCATGCTCGCCCTGAGCGAGATCTGCGAGAGCCGCAGCCACGAGGGCGAGCCGATCGACTTCGTCGACGGCACCTACTTCGGCCCCGGAGAGCTCTACGTCACCGTCGGGACGTTCTCCGACAAGGCGCCCTACACCTCCGACTACACCGGGATGCGCATCTACTACCAGTCGATCCGCACCCGGCCGCGCGACTGGCTCACCATTCGCGACTACCTGTGGCGCTGGGACACCGACTGGTTCTGGTGCTCGCGCGCGTTCGGCGTGCAGCAGCCGCTGGTCCGGTCCCTGGTGCCGCGCCGTTGGCTGCGCTCGGACGTCTACCGCAAGCTGGTGGGTTTCGACCAGCGCCACGGCGTGACCGCGCGGCTCGACCGCTGGCGGGACAGGCCGGTGCAGGAGTCGGTGATCCAGGACGTCGAGGTGCCGGTCGAGCGGGGCGCGGAGTTCCTCGAGATCTTCCAGAGCGAGGTCGGCATGACTCCGGTCTGGATGTGCCCGCTGAAGGCCACCCAGGATTGGCCGATCTACCCGCTGGAGCCGGGCAAGCTCTACATCAACTTCGGCTTCTGGGGCATGGTCCCGTTGCCGCGTGGTCAGCAGGACGGTTACTACAACCGTCTCATCGAGCATGCCGTGCACAGGCTCGGTGGCCACAAGTCGCTCTACTCCAGCTCGTACTACGAGCGGGAGGAGTTCTGGCGGCTGTACAACGGGGACTCGTACTGGCCGGTCAAGCGTGCGTACGACCCGGGCGGGCGACTGCTCGATCTATACGACAAGTGTGTCCGGGGCAGGTAGGCAGTTCCTGCGTGTGGATTTCGTACGAGATTTCGTACGTGGGGAGAGGTTGAAATGACTCTTGCCGAGATTTTCGAGAAAATCGTTGGCAGTGACGCGGGTGTGCAGTTCTCCGCGTACGACGGAAGCAAGGCGGGCGCGTCGGGCGCCGACATCCAAATCGAGGTCAAGTCGCCCCAGGCGGTGGCCTACCTCGCCAAGGCTCCGGGGGAGCTCGGCCTCGCGAGGGCGTACGTCTCCGGGCACCTCGACGTGCACGGCGACATGTACACGCTGCTCGACCGCATGTGGTCGCTGACACTCAACGACCTGCCGCTCAGCGAGAAGGTCGCCGCCATCCGCACCCTCGGCCCCAAGCCGCTGCTGATGAAGGCCCCCCCGCCGCCGCAGGAGATGCGCCGCAGCGCCATGGCCAGGCTGGGCAGCCGTCACGCCAAGCAGCGTGACGCCGAGGCGATCCACCACCACTACGACGTCTCCAACAGGTTCTACGAGTGGGTGCTCGGCCCCTCGATGGCGTACACCTGCGCGGTCTTCCCGTCCGCGGACGCGACGCTCGAGGAGGCGCAGTACGCCAAGTTCGACCTCGTGGCCAAAAAGCTCGACCTGCAGCCCGGCATGCGCCTGCTCGACGTCGGCTGCGGCTGGGGCGGCATGGTGATGCACGCCGCCCGCGAGTACGGCGTGAAAGGCCTCGGCGTGACGCTGTCGCGCCAGCAGGCGGAGTGGGCCCAGAAGGCGATCGCCGAGGCAGGCCTGTCCGAGCTGGCCGAGGTCCGCTACATGGACTACCGCGACGTGGCCGAGACCGGATTCGACCGGGTCAGCTCGATCGGCCTGACCGAGCACATCGGCAAGGAGCAGCTCCCGTCGTACTTCTCGTTCCTGTACGGCAAGCTCAAGCCGGGCGGGCGGCTCCTGAACCACTGCATCACCCGCCCCACGGGCACCGAGAAGACCATCAACAAGGGTGGTTTCATCAACCGGTACGTCTTCCCCGATGGTGAGCTCGAGTCGGTCGGTTACCTGGTCCGCCAGATGGAGGACGTCGGCTACGAGATCCGCCACGAGGAGAACCTGCGCGAGCACTACGCCCTGACGCTCCGCGAGTGGTGCAAGAACCTCGACGCCCACTGGGACGAGGCCGTCGCCGAGGTGGGGGAGGGCACCGCCCGGGTCTGGCGCCTCTACATGGCGGGTTGCGTGGTCGGGTTCGAGCGGAACAAGATCCAGCTTCACCAGGTCCTGGGCGTACGGCTCGACGACGAGGCGGCTGCGCACGTCCCCCTCCGCCCCAGCCTCGACTGGCCCTGATCCCGCGTCACCCCGCGTCTCTTCCGCGTGATCATGCACAGATTCGCTGATCACGCGGTTGAGCGGCGCGGCCACCGCGCGTGATCATGCACTGGGTGAGGTCTTGACGCAGGCGGTCGCTTGCACAAGATTGACGGCATGAGCGTGGCACCGGAGCTCGACCTGTCGCGAATTCCGTTCTGGGCGCTGCCTCGAGCCGAACGGCTGGACGCGTTCCGGCGGCTGCGCGACCTGGACCGGCCGGTCTTCCTCACCGAGAACAAGATCCCCTTCATCCCGCAGGGTGCCGGTTACTACGCGCTCGTACGGCACGCGGACGTGACCGAGGCCAGCAGGAACGCCGGGATCTTCAGCAGCGAGCCGACGTCCAACAGCATTCCGGACATGCCGCGCTGGCTGGCGGTCTACTTCGGCTCGATGATCAACATGGACGATCCCCGGCATGCGAGGCTCCGCCGGATCGTCTCCCGGGCCTTCACGCCGCGCGTCCTCGCCAAGATGGAGGAGGACCTCCAGCGGGCCGCCGAAGAGATCGTCGGCAAGGCCGTGAAGGAGGGCGCAGGCGACTTCGTCCCGCAGATCGCCGCACGGCTTCCCGTTCAGGTCATCTGCGACATGATCGGCATTCCGGCCAAATTTCATGACATGGTGCTCAGCCGTACCAACACGATCCTGGCCAACGCCGACGCCGAGTATTCGGGGTTCGGCGTGGACTACGCGCGCCCCGACGAGGTCGCCGGCCGCTGGACGACGGCCCGCGGTCTCATCAGGCTGCTGCGCGCCGGCCACGAGCTCAGCTCGCTGGCGCAGCGTCTCGGGCGCGAGCGCCGCCGCAACCCGACCGACGACCTGACCAGCCTGCTCGTCAACGGGGACGAGCGGCTCACCACCCAGGAACTCGGGTCGTTCTTCATCCTGCTCGTGGTCGCCGGCAGCGAGACGACGCGCAACGCGATCAGTCACGGTCTCAAGGCGTTCACCGACAATCCCGACCAGCGCGCGTTGCTGACAGGCGACTTCGAGGGGCACATCGCGGGCGCGGTCGAGGAGATCATCCGCTATTCGACCCCCGTCATCCAGTTCCGCCGGACGGTCACCCGTGATCACACCATGAACGGCATGGACTACAAGCAAGGCGACAAGGTCCTGTTGTTCTACAACTCGGCCAACAGAGACGAGGCCGTGTTCACTGATCCGGGCGTGTTCGACATCACACGCACTCCGAACCCGCACGTCGGCTTCGGCGGGCCCGGCCCGCACTACTGTCTCGGCGCCCACCTGGCTAGGAGGGAGATCACCGTGATGTTCCGCGAGTTGTTCACCCGGATGCCCGGCATCCGCGCCGAAGGCGAGCCTTCGTACCTGCTCTCCAACTTCATCAACGGGATCAAGCACCTGAGCTACCGCTTCTAAGTACATGATCACGGGTTGCGTTCGTGCAGGTCGGGCGGGCTGTCCGCGAACCTGTGCATGATCACGCCGGGGGATATTTTTGGAGAGATCACCGGACTGGGGGTGGTCTGTGGCAGGATAAACCGAATGTCATTCTGTTTGTGAATCGCCAGAAAGGGATCGGCCGTGACCCCCCAGCCTGTGGAAAGCACTCCCATCATGTCGGCCGCGGACATCAACCTGTCCGATCACGCCTTCTGGCTGCGCCCTCCCGCGGAGCGGGAACATGCCTTCCGCCTGCTGCGCGAGCTGGACAAGCCGGCGTTCTTCGCCGACCCCGAGGTTCCGTACATGTCGGTCAAGGGGCTCGGCTACCACGCGCTCGTCCGTCACGCCGACATCCTCGAGGCGAGCCGGAATCCGGAGATCTTCGCCTCCGGCCTGGGCGGGGCGACCAGCATCATCGACATGCCGGCCGAGTTCGCCGAGTACTTCGGCTCGATGATCAACATGGACGACCCCCGTCACGCCCGGCTGCGGCGGATCGTCTCCCGTGCGTTCACGCCCAAGATGATCAAGCAGTTCGAGGACGACGTGGAGGTCGCCGCGAGCCGCATCGTCGACGACCTTCTGGAGAAGGGCTCCGGCTGCGACTTCGTCACCGAGGTGGCGGCACGCCTTCCCCTTAAGATCATCTGCGACATGGTGGGCATCCAGGAGAGCGACTACGGCTTCGTCTTCGACCGGTCCAACATCATCCTGGGCGCCTCCGACCCCGAGTACGTCTCCGACGCCGAGTCGATCGGCACCGCGCTGCTCACCGCCGGCATGGAGCTCCAGGAGCTCGTGCAGAGGCTGGCGGCCGACCGGGTGGAAAACCCCACGAACGACCTGACGTCCTCCCTGGTCAACGCCAACATCGACGGGGAGAGGCTGACCGCTCAGGAGCTGGGCTCGTTCTTCATCCTGCTCGTGGTCGCCGGCAACGAGACCACCCGCAACGCCATCTCGTACGGCATGCGCCTACTGACGCTCAACCCCGACCAGAAGAGGTCGTGGCTCGAGGACGTCGACGGCCGGGCGCCCGGCGCCGTCGAGGAGATCGTCCGGCTGGCCTCCCCGGTCAACTACATGCGGCGCAAGGTGACCCGGGACCACGAGATGAACGGCAATCTGTACCGCGAGGGCGAGAAGGTCGTCCTCTACTACTGGTCGGCCAACCGGGACGAGAGCGTCTTCGACGACTCGCTCCGGTTCGACATCGCCCGCAACCCCAACCCCCATGTGGGCTTCGGCGGCCCGGGCCCGCACTTCTGCCTGGGCGCCCACCTCGCCAGGCGGGAGATCACCGTGATGTTCCGCGAACTGCTCCGGCGGGTGCCTCAGATCGAGGCGGGGGAGCCTGAGCGCCTGTTCTCCAGCTTCATCAACGGCACCAAGCACATGGAGTGCACCTTCTGACCGCCCCCGCCGGGTGACGCCGGCCTAGCTCGCCTTGAGCTTGCGCGTCGACTTGAAGACCGAGTTGATGTCGGGAAGCAGGTCGTCCTTGAGTTCGGGCACCGCCACGTAGACGATCGCCGGCAGGTCGCCGCCCGTGTTGAGCGCCGCGACGGCGACCGTCGTGTTCTCGTGGTCGGCGGTGACCTTGTAGGTGACGAGCAGGCCGGTGATGCCGTTGTGCGAGTAGCGCTGCTGCGCCACCTTCGCGGCCGTACTGCCCTTGGGGAAGAGCGTCTGCCTGGCCGTGGTCATCACGGCGGAGACCACGGGGGTGAGCTTGCTCGGCGAGGTGTACTTCGAGGCCAGCGACTCGGGCAGCGGGCCCGACATCACCTGGGCGAACTCACGCTTGCCGCGGGTCGTCATCCCGGCGGGCACGTACTGGCGCGTCGAGAATCCGTACGTCGTGCGGATGGCGGCCGCATTGGTGTCGACCTTCCACGGCCCGCGAAGCCGCGGCAGCGAGAGGGCCGCGTCGGGGTCGGGCACCGTGCCCTTGACGGGGGAAGGCGTGCCCTTGTTGTAGGCCGCGAGGGCCGGGAAGAGCACCTGCGGCTTGGCCGCGGCGGCCGACGACGTCGGCTCGGACGGCGGCGTGGCGCTCTTGTCGCCGGTGTCGCCCGCGCTGAGCGGCCCCGCGACGAAGGCCCACACCAGCCCGCCGATCAGCGCCACGATCACCGTGGCGATCAGCGCGAAGAGCCAGACGGGCCGGCCGCGCTCGTCGTCGTAGTCGTCCATGGTCTGAGAGCTGTCCCCGAAGACGGTGTCCCATAGTTCCTGCTGCCGGTGCGCGGGAGGCGTCTTGGGCCCGCTGATCTGCCCCGCCGTCACGAACGGCTTGTAGGGATCCTCGCCCCGTGCAGGGTCGGCCGAAGCCGGGTGCGCGACATCGGCGGGCGGTCCGGGCCAGGGCGCGCTCGGCTGAGCGGGCGCCTCGCCCCACGCCGGATCGGCGCCCCGGGTCTCATTCGCGGGCCAGGCGGTATCGGAACCGCCGGCCCCGGCGGCGGGCCAGGCCGCGTCCGAGCCGCCGGAGGCGCCCCAGGGGGTCTCTGCGGGGGCCGGGGGCGCGGGTGTCGACCACGCGGGAGTGGGTGCGGGGGTGGCGGGCGCGGACATGGACGCGGGGGCGGGCCACGACGCGGTGTCGGCCTGGCCGGATGACTGGGGCCATTCCCCCTGGCTCGGCTGCCGTTCCCCCTGGCCCGGCCGTTCCCCTTGGCGCGGCTGCGACCAGTCGGCCTGGCCCGGCTGCGACCATGACCCGGTGTCGCCCTGCCCCGGCTGGGACCAGGAGGACGCCGGGGGCTCCGGCGGCGCCGTACCCGGCCGGAGGGAGTCGAACGGTCCGCCTGGCGCGGGGCGGGCGGTGTCGAACGGTCCGCCTGGCGCGGGCCGGGCGGCGTCGAACGGCCCGGTGGCTTGGAAGGCCCCCGCGGAGGTGGGCATGGCCTCGAAGGAGGCGGACGGCGTCCACGCGATGTCCGAGGGTTCCGCGCCGGGCACAGGGGCGGTGACCGGGGTGAACGGCGACCTCACCTCGGCGTTGCCCTGCTGCGACGGCCGGGCGGAGCCGGACCCGCCGGGCTCGGGCATCCGGTATTCGGAGCCGCCGGGCTCAGGCATCCGGTACTCGGGGCCGCCGGACGGCCGGGGGCCGGGGGCGGGCGAAGAGGAGTACCGGGAAGGGGTGTCAGGGGCGGCTGGGATGGGGGGCATCGCCGCGGTCGCGGGGCCGTTCTCGCCGAAGGGAGGCACGGGGTCGGAGAACGAGGGGGAGGCTCCTGGGACCTCTGGCCACGCTGGTGGGATCTCCGGCCAGGCGTTCGACCGGTGTGGCTCATTGCGGTCCGAGGGCACGTTACCTCCCGAATTCATGCCCGGATTGGGGGTGCCTGGCATGTTCTCATGCCCCGTGGGGGGTGCCGCAGCGAAACTGGAGAATGCCCCACGAAACTGCTCCCCCGTCGGATCGGTTGGCGGATCCTGCATGGGCAGGTCCGGGAATGGGTCAGCCACAGCGAAGACAGTAGACTAACGGGACATAAGAGGTCACTACGGATCTGTCTCCATCAGGCATCGTGGGTTGACTGACACCGTCAGCCCCGAATATCCGACGGCGACCGCCTTGTCGTCTGCGCTACGCTGGACTCGCGTGTCGCGACCCTGCTTTTCAGGCAGCTGTTCCGTGAGCCGACACGATATGCGGAAACGCAGGCTGCCCCTCGTGCGGAGCGGGGGGCTCCGTCATGAGCAGGCGTCTTTCATCAGTGATCAGCCGCCTGGCGAGGAGTGGAAGTGGACGAGCCGGTGTACGACCCGCGGGCGCTGCAGGCCAAGTGGCTGCCGCGGTGGGAGGAGCTGAAGCCCTTCGCCGCGGTGGAGGACGCCGCCGACACCAGGCCGCGCAAATACATGCTCGACATGTTTCCCTACCCGTCGGGCGACCTGCACATGGGGCACGGCGAGGTGTTCGCCATCGGCGACGTTATCGCGCGCTTCTGGATGCAGAAGGGTTATAACGTCCTGCACCCGATCGGCTGGGACTCCTTCGGCCTGCCCGCCGAGAACGCGGCGATCAAGCGGAACGCGCACCCCGCCGAGTGGACCTACGCGAACATCGAGACGCAGGCCACCTCGTTCAAGCGGTACGGGATCTCCTTCGACTGGTCGCGCCGGCTGCACACCAGCGACCCGGAGTACTACCGCTGGAACCAGTGGCTGTTCAACCGCTTCTTCGAGCGCGGGCTGGCTTACCGCAAGGGCGGCCTGGTCAACTGGTGCCCGGTCGACCAGACGGTGCTGGCCAACGAGCAGGTCGTCGCGGGCAGGTGCGAGCGCTGCGGCTCCGAGGTGGTCCGCCGCGAGCTGACCCAGTGGTACTTCAAGATCACCGAGTACGCCGACCGGCTGCTCGACGACATGGCGCAGCTGGAGGGCGGCTGGCCCGAGCGCGTGCTGACCATGCAGCGCAACTGGATCGGCCGGTCGACCGGCGCCGACGTCCAGTTCGCGATCGAGGGCCGTGACGAGGCCGTCACCGTCTACACCACCCGCCCCGACACGCTGTACGGCGCGACGTTCTTCGTGGTCGCGGCCGACGCCGCGCTGGCCGAGGAGATCGTCGCCCCCGACCGCCGCGAGGCCCTGGCCGCGTACCGGGCCGAGGTCGCCAAGCTCTCCGACATCGAGCGGCTGTCGACGGAGAAGGAGAAGACCGGCGTCTTCCTGGGGACGTACGCGATCAACCCCGTCAACGGCGAGCGTATCCCGGTCTGGGCGGCCGACTACGTGCTGTCCGACTACGGCCACGGCGCGATCATGGCGGTCCCCGCGCACGACCAGCGCGACCTGGACTTCGCGGTGAAGTTCGGCCTGCCGGTCAAGGTCGTGGTGCACACGGGCATGGCAGACCCGGGCGACACCGGCGTCGCGACCCCCGGAGAGGGCACCCTGGTCAACTCGGGGCCGCTCGACGGGCTGTCCAAGGTCGAGGCCATCCAGCGGATCATCGAGATCCTGGCGGAGCGTGGCAGCGGCAAGGCGACGGTCAACTTCAGGCTGCGCGACTGGCTGCTGTCCCGCCAGCGATTCTGGGGCACGCCGATCCCGATCATCCACTGCCCCGACTGCGGCGAGGTCCCGGTCCCCGACGAGCAGCTGCCGGTCACGCTGCCCGACGTGCGCGGCGCCGACCTGAAGCCCAAGGGCGTCTCGCCGCTGGCGGCGGCCACCGACTGGGTGAACGTCGAATGCCCCAAGTGCGGCGGTCCGGCGCAGCGTGACACCGACACCATGGACACGTTCGTCGACTCGTCCTGGTATTTCCTGCGGTACGTCGACCCCCACTACGAGGACGGGCCGTTCGACGTCGAGAAGGTCCGCAAGTGGGGCCCGATCGACCAGTATGTCGGCGGCGTGGAGCACGCGGTGCTGCACCTGCTCTACTCCCGGTTCTTCACCAAGGTGCTGCACGACATGGGGATGGTCGACTTCACCGAGCCGTTCCTGCGCCAGCTCAACCAAGGGCAGGTCATCAACCGCGGCAAGGCGATGTCCAAGACGCTCGGCAACGGCGTCGACCTGGGGCAGCAGATCGACGCCTTCGGCGTGGACGCGGTTCGGCTCACGATGTTGTTCGCCGGCCCGCCCGAGGACGACATCGACTGGGCCGACGTCTCGCCGGCCGCGTCGCAGAAGTTCCTAGCCCGCGCGTTCCGCGTGATGGTCGAGGCCGGCGAGGCCTCCGCCGCCGGGGCCGACTTCTCGGCCGGTGACGAGGAGCTGCGCAAGGTCACCCACCGGACCATCGACGAGGTCACCAAGCTCGTCGAGGGCTTCCGCTTCAACGTGGCGATCGCCCGCACGATGGAGCTGACCTCGGCCGCACGCAAGGCCATCGACTCGGGCCCCGGCGCCGCCGACCCCGCGGTGCGGGAAGCCGCCGAGGCGATCGCCGTGATGCTCTCGCTGGTCGCGCCGTATGTAGCAGAGGAGGGCTGGGAGCGGCTCGGTCACGGGCCGACGGTCGCGAGGGCCGGTTGGCCGACGGCCGACCCGGCGCTGCTGGTGCGCGAGTCGGTCACGGCGGTCGTCCAGGTCGCCGGCAAGGTGCGCGACCGCCTGGAGGTCTCGCCGGAGATCTCCGAGGACGACCTGCGCGAGCTGGCGCTGGCCTCCGAGAAGGTCCAGACCCACCTCGACGGCACGCCGCGCAAGGTGATCGTGCGGGCGCCGAAGCTGGTCAACATCGTCCCGTGACCGCCGGTTGACGGCGTCCGCGGCGGCTTCCTCGACGGTCGACAACTGATCTCGACCCAGTACGGCAGGCCCGGGTCCCGGTGCCTGCCGTACGGGGCAGGGGAGATCAGAGCGCCCGCGTGATGCGGGAGAGCATCTCCTCGAGGATGGGGGCCGAGGTGGCGAAGTTGAGACGGGCGTGTGTGTCGGCGCCGCCGTACATCGGACCGGGGTTGAGCCGCACCTGTGCCTCCCGCTCGACGAACGTGGCGGCATCCGTGATGCCGAAGTCCAGCCACGCGAGATAGGTGGCCTCAGGGACCCGATAGCCGACCTGGGGTGGCAGCCGCTTGGCGATCAGCTCCCGGTTGCGGTCCAGGATCGTGAGCACCTCCCGCTGCCACGCGTCACCGTGCCTCCAGGCCGCGATCGTGGCGTCGACGCCCAGCACGCTCGGCGAGCCATAAATGTTCGGTGGCTCCTCGGCCAGCGCCTCACGTACGGCCGAGGCCCCGACATGGGCGACGGAGCAGTGCAGGCCCCCCATGTTGAAGGCCTTGCTCGCCGATGTGAGCGTGACGGTACGCGCCGGGAGGATCGTCGCGAAGGGGATGTGCACCGCCGGAGCGTAGACGAGCTCCGCGTGGATCTCGTCGGAGGCCACCAGGGCGTCGTGCCGCTCGGCGTACTCGGCGACCTCCGCCAGCTCCGCGCGGGTGAACGAGCGGCCCGTCGGATTCTGGGGGTTCACCAGGAGGACCACGCGAGCGGGCTCGTCCGGCATTTCGAACCGGCCGTCGGGCCCGATCGGAATGGGCAGCAGCCGCAGGCCCATGGCCCGGAACGTCCCGAAGAAGGGATCGTAGGCCGGCACATGCATCGCCACGGCGTCTCCGGGCCGGGTGGTCAGCCGCAGCACCACCTGGAGCGCCTGGACAATGTCCGTGAACGACCTGACCTGGCCGGGATCGAGCTGCCAGCCGTACCTGTCCGCCATGCGCTCGGCGAACGCCTCGGCGAGCGGAGGAACGTGGGCATTGTCCACCCACGTCGGGTAGCCCATATCGGTCTTGACGCGCCTGATGACCGCCTCCCGCACCGCGTCGGGCACAGGGAAGTCCATGTCCGCGACCCAGGCCGGGACCACGCCGGGCGGAGTGGTCGCCCACTTGATCCCGTCGCGGGTACGGGCGTCTTCGAGGGTGAGGGAGTCGAGATCGCTAAGCACGCTCTCACCCTATTTGGCCCGGTTCCGGGCGCAAGGGTGTACCCGTCGCTCCGCGGCGTGCCGATCGACGCCGCGGAGCGCAGGCGCCTCGCTAGAGCTTGCGCAGGACCGCGGTGACCTTGCCGAGCACGGTCGCCTCGTCGCCGGGGATCGGCTCGTAGCTCGGGTTGTGCGGCACCAGCCACACATGCCCGTCCTTGCGCTTGAAGGTCTTGACCGTGGCCTCGCCCTCGATCATGGCGGCCACGATGTCGCCGTTGTCCGCCACGGGCTGCTGCCGGACGACCACCCAGTCGCCGTCGGCGATCGCCGCCTCGATCATCGAGTCACCGGTGACCTGCAGCAGGAACAACGTGCCCTCGCCCACGAGCTGCTTGGGCAGCGCGAAGACGTCTTCGATGCTCTGCTCGGCCAGGATCGGCCCACCGGCGGCGATGCGTCCGACGAGCGGCACATAGGCCGCCGTCGGCCGGTTGAACCCGGCCTCCTCCTCGGCCGCGTCGGGATCCACCCACAGCACCGGCTCGCCCGGCAACCTGACCTCCAGCGCCCGGGGGCGATGCGGGTCGCGCCGCAGGTACCCCTTGCGCTGAAGCGCCGTCAGCTGGTGGGACACACTCGAGGTGCTGGTCAGTTGGACCGCCTCACCGATCTCCCGCATGGACGGCGGGTAGCCCCGCTGCTGGACCGAGTCGCGGATCACCTCGAGGATCTTGCGCTGCCTCGGGGTGAGACCAAGCGAGTCACGCCGGCGAACGGCGAGATCGCTGACATTCTCCGCCTGCTCCGTTCGGTCGCTCACGTTGCCACCTCTCAATCCGTGTTCCTCATGTCGCTCAGAGCGACGGTACCTCGATTCAAGATCAATATCAAACAATTGTTCGATAGTCCTCGAAATCGTGGGCACCGTGGTGTACAACATCGTACGGGAGTTCGATCGACATCGTGTTCGATTTTCCGATCTTCTTTTCAACTGTGTCCATGCAGCTCAGGAACAGTTAAGGGAGGCCATCGTGCGGCCGGAGCCCAACGTCCCCCGTATTGTCCGTATCAATTCAGACGTTTCGCGGTCCCGTGAGGGCCGTGAACGGGTGCATGGCGCTCGGGAACACGCTTGCGAAATCCGTGAGGGTGCCGCCGAAATCCATGGCGCGCCCGATGCCCGTGCGCATGCGCGGGAGACGCCGGAGCTTCCGAACAACGTCCGGGAGTTCGTCCGGCCGACGTCGCGTTCCCGGCGGCAGCCGGCTCGCCTCCGCGGCGGATCGCCCCGCACCGCGAACGCCACCGGGGTCGGCGGGTCGCCGCGCTCATCGAACGTCTCCGGGATCGGCGGGTCGCCCCGCACCGCGAACGTCACAGGAATCGGTGGGGCGAGCGTTCCCGGGATCGGCGGCGTGTCCCGCCCCGGTCCAGTGGCGGGCCGAGGGTCCCAGACGGAGAACGCGGCCCGTCCGGGCGCCGTCGTGCGCGGACACACGGCCCCCCCGTTGCGGCTGACCCGCCGGGGAAAAGTGGTGCTCGTCACGGCCGTCACGTTGGTGACGCTCGGAGTCCTGTGGCTGGGCACCCTCGCCGCGGTGACCGCCTCCACCGGCCCGGCGTCGCCGGCCCACGACGGCCTGCCGTACGTGGACGTCCAGCGCGGGGACACGCTCTGGAAGATCGCGAACGCGGTCGGCGACGACGGCGATCCCGCCGCGATGGTCCGCCAGATCATGAACCTCAACGGGCTGTCCGACTCGCTCATCCGTCCCGGCACCCGGCTCTACGTCCCGAGCGGAATGCCCCAGGCGAATCTTCCGTGACACGCGGGGAGACTCCTGTGACACGCGGGCTGAACAGCGACTTCGGCGTGGCGGGGCGGGTCGACTTGCGTTCATGGTCGGGCACTTCTACGGTTGGACCACAACATCTAGTAGTCACACCGATGTAAGTTCACCACACCTAGTGGTTACGGTGTGCGGTCCCGGGAGGTGATGACATGTACTGTCCGTTCTGTCGTCATCCGGACACGCGAGTCGTGGACAGCCGGTCGACCGAGGACGGGGCGGCGATCCGCCGCAGGCGGACCTGCTCCGAATGCGGGCGCCGGTTCACCACCCAGGAGACCGTACTCCTCATGGTGAGCAAGCGCAGCGGCGTGACCGAGCCGTTCTCCAGGGACAAGGTCATCGCCGGGGTCCGGCGGGCTTGTCAGGGCCGGCCGGTCAGCGAGGACTCGCTCGCGCAACTGGGGCAGCGTGTGGAGGAGACCATCCGGGGCACCGGAGCGGCGGAGATCGCCTCACATGAGGTCGGCCTCGCCATCCTGGGTCCGCTCCGCGATCTCGACGAGGTGGCCTACCTGCGATTCGCCTCGGTCTACCGGGGCTTCGAGACGCTGGCCGACTTCGAGGCCGAGATCGAGCAGCTCAGAGTGGCTCGGGCCTCGGCCGATCAGTAACAGCCCGCCCTTGTGCCGGGTACGGGCCGGCACGTCGGCGTGGTTATAGAGACATGTGGTCCGACAAGGGGCTCCCACCGGGCCCTTGAAGGGGGAAGTCATGACGGAGATCGTGAACGGCACCGCGACAGGAACCGGGGGGACGGCCGGCGGAGGCCGTGGGGGAAAGCGTCCGCGCAAGGGCCTCAAGATGAAGCGCATCTTCACGACGCCGGGGGTGCACCCCTACGACGAGATCCGCTGGGAGCGCCGCGACGTCGTGATGACGAACTGGCGCGACGGCTCGGTCAACTTCGAACAGCACGGCGTCGAGTTCCCTGAGTTCTGGTCCGTGAACGCCGCGAACATCGTGACGACGAAGTACTTCCGCGGCGCCGTCGGCACGCCGCAGCGCGAGTGGAGCCTGAAGCAACTCGTCGACCGGGTGGTGGGCGTCTACACGCAGACCGGCGTGGAGAACGGCTATTTCGCCACCGACGAGGACGCCGAGATCTTCGACCACGAGCTCAAGCATTCGTTGGTCCACCAGATCTTCAGCTTCAACTCGCCCGTGTGGTTCAACGTCGGCACGCTGTCTCCGCAGCAGGTGTCGGCCTGTTTCATCCTCGCCGTGGACGACACGATGGAGGCGATCCTCGACTGGTACAAGGAAGAGGGTGTGATCTTCAAGGGCGGCTCCGGCTCGGGCATCAACCTGTCCCGCATCCGCTCGTCCAAGGAGCTGCTGTCCAGCGGCGGCACCGCCAGCGGTCCCGTCTCCTTCATGCGCGGCGCCGACGCCTCCGCCGGGACGATCAAGTCGGGTGGCGCGACCCGCAGGGCCGCGAAGATGGTCGTGCTCGACGTCGACCACCCCGACATCGAGGAGTTCATCGAGACCAAGGCGCGGGAAGAGGACAAGATCCGTGCCCTGCGCGACGCCGGTTTCGACATGGACCTGGGCGGCAAGGACATCGTGTCCGTGCAGTACCAGAACGCCAACAACTCGGTCCGCGTCTCCGACGAGTTCATGCGCGTCGTCGAGGCCGGCGGCAAGTTCGGCCTCCGGGCGCGCCTGACCGGCGAGGTCATCGAGGAGGTCGACGCGAAGTCGCTCTTCCGCAAGATGGCCAAGGCCGCCTGGGAGTGCGCCGACCCCGGTCTCCAGTACGACGACACGATCAACGACTGGCACACCTGCCCGGAGACCGGGCGCATCACCGCCAGCAACCCGTGCTCTGAGTACCTCCACCTGGACAACTCGTCCTGCAACCTGGCCTCGATCAACCTGCTGAAGTTCCTGGGCGACGACGACACCTTCGACGTGCCCAACTTCGTCAAGCTGACCGAGCTGATCATCACGGCGATGGACATCTCGATCACCTTCGCGGACTTCCCGACGGAGAAGATCGGCGAGACCACCCGTGCGTACCGCCAGCTCGGGATCGGCTACGCCAACCTCGGCGCGCTGCTGATGGCCACCGGCCACGCTTACGACTCCGACGGCGGCCGGGCCATCGCCGGAGCGATCACGTCGCTGATGACCGGCACGTCCTACCGCCGCTCGGCCGAACTGGCCGGGATCGTCGGCCCGTACGACGGCTACGAGCGCAACGCCGAGCCGCACAAGCGGGTCATGCGCAAGCACGCGGCGGCCAACGACGACCTGCGCACGCTCGACGACATGGACAGGACCATCCACGCCGAAGCCACCCGGCAGTGGCAGGAGTGCCTCAAGCTCGGTGAGAAGAACGGCTACCGCAACGCGCAGGCCTCGCTGCTCGCACCGACCGGCACCATCGGCCTGATGATGGACTGCGACACCACCGGCATCGAGCCCGACCTGGCCCTGGTCAAGTTCAAGAAGCTCGTCGGCGGCGGCTCGATGCAGATCGTCAACCAGACGATCCCGCGGGCGCTGCGGCGCCTCGGCTACCAGGAGGAGCAGGTCGAGGCGATCGTCGAGTACATCGCCGAGCACGGTCACGTGGTCGACGCCCCCGGCCTGCGGAGCGAGCACTACGAGGTGTTCGACTGCGCCATGGGCGAGCGGGCCATCGCCCCGATGGGACACGTCCGGATGATGGCGGCCGCCCAGCCGTTCCTGTCCGGTGCGATCTCCAAGACGGTCAACCTGCCGGAGTCGGCCACGATCGACGACATCGAGCAGGTCTACCAGCAGGGCTGGAAGCTCGGCCTGAAGGCGCTGGCCGTCTACCGCGACAACTGCAAGGTGGGCCAACCGCTGTCGGCGGCCAAGAAGCCGGCGGAGGAGGCGACGGCGGAGACGCCCGCCGTCCAGGTCATCGAGGTGCCGCGGCCGACGCGCCGCCGGATGCCGAACCAGCGGCCCAGCCTGACCACCCGCTTCACGGTCGGCGGCGCCAAGGGGTACATGACGGCGTCCTCCTACCCCGACGACGGCGTCGGCGAGGTCTTCCTCAAGATGTCGAAGCAGGGGTCCACGCTCGCCGGTGTCATGGACGCGTTCTCCGTCGCCATCTCGATCGGCCTGCAGTACGGCGTGCCGCTGGACACCTACGTCCAGAAGTTCGTCAACATGCGGTTCGAGCCGGCCGGGATGACCGACGACCCGGACGTCCGGATGGCGCAGTCCGTCATGGACTACATCTTCCGGCGACTGGCCCTCGACTACCTGCCGTACGAGGACCGCGCGGCGCTGGGCATCTACTCGGCCGCCGAGCGTACGGCTCAGGCGCGAGGGGAGGACCCGGCGGCGCTCCAGGACGTCGTGGACACCGCCGCGCTCGCCCAGTCGGCGCCGATCGAGGAGAAGCCGGCCGAGGGCAAGCCGGCGGTCGAGGCTCCTGCCTCCTCACGTCAGGAGCTGGAGCTCATCCCGTCGCTGGAGAGCCACGCGGGCCGTACGGCCGACGCCCCGCTGTGCATGACCTGCGGCACCAAGATGCGGCCCGCCGGTAGCTGCTACGTCTGCGAGGGTTGCGGAAGCACCAGCGGCTGCAGCTGAGCTCGAAAACTGAGATCGGGCGCGTACGCGTCCGGCGTATGACCTGATCGGCTCCGGCTGAATCAGGCGGACTCCGAAGGGGGAGCGGCTCCGGCCGTTCCCCCTTCGGCGTGTCTCGCGCGAGGAGGGGACCAGGGGTCGTCCGGCCGGCCTCGCTGGGCGCGCGCCATCCGCAGGACGAGAGCGCCGATGTTCCACGCGTCGTCGGCTCCGCTGTGGTGGCGGCCCTCCAACGGCAATCCGGCGTGCTCCAGGGCCGCCTTCATGCCCAGCCTGCGCGTCAGGCCGTACGTCTCGGAGAACCTGAGCTTGGCGTTGACGTGCCGGGCACCGAAGGGGTAGCCGCCGGACGCGCACTGCCGCGCGAACTGCCGCCTGTCGTAGTCGCCCCAGCTCGCCCAGGTCCGGTGCCGGGCGTAGTGGTCGCGCTTGAGGATGTCGCACGCCTCCTGGAATCCGACGCCGCCGTCGACTTCCCGCTGAGTCAGACCGGTCAGCCCGGTGCAGAAATCGCCGACCCTCGACCGGGCCGGGCGGACCAGCAGCCGGTGACGCGACACCCGCTCCAGCGACTCCAGGTCGACGACGCAGAGCCCGATCTCGATGATCTCGCTGGTCTGCCCCGGCGGAGGCGGGCCGGCCCAGCAGGTGGCCTCCACATCGACCACGTTGAGGAAACGCCCGAACGGTTCCATGGCGGACACGCTAGTGATCGGCCCTGCGGCGGCGCCTCTCGATATCGCGCCGGCCGGGGTCAGAACAGCGTGCTCCCGCTGACCTGCCGCTCGAAGGCGAGCAGGTGCCGCTTGCGGTCCAGCCCGCCCCCGTAGCCCACCAGGCTGCCCGTGGCGCCGACGACGCGATGACAGGGCACGATGATCCCGATCGGGTTCCTCCCGTTGGCCAGGCCCACCGCCCGGACGGCGGCCGGCTGCCCGATCCGTTCGGCGAGTTCGCCGTACGAGATCGTCTCGCCGTGGGGGATCTCGCGAAGGGCGGCCCAGACCCGCTGCTGGAACGGGGTGCCGACCAGCCTCATCGGGAGGTCGAACGTCGTGCGCAGCCCGGCGAAGTAGGCCGCCAACTGCTCGCTCACGTCGTCGAACGCCGTGTCGTCCAGGTCGCCGAAGCTCTCCTCCGGAGGACGGTGCCGCTGCCCCTCCATGTGGAGCCCGCTCAGGACGCCGTCCAGCGCCACGAGGGTGAGCGGGCCCACCGGGCTGTCCACCACGGTGTGCGTACGGTGCCCCGTGCGGGCTTTCGCGATCATCACAGAATCCTTTTCGTCGGGGGCGTGTCCGGCATGCGGTTGATCGGGTGATCGCCGGTGGCCCACAGATGTTGTACGGCGTAGGCGCGCCAGGGCCGCCAGGCGGCGGCGTGCCGGCTCAGCGCGGCGGGGGTCGCCGGCAGGCCCAGCTCTCGGGCGGCGACGCGGACTCCGAGGTCGCCGGGCACGAAGGCGTCCGGGTCGCCGAGGGCGCGCATGGCGATGGTCTCGACGGTCCACGGTCCGAGCCCGGGCAGGGCGGCGAGCTGGGCACGGGCGCGCTGCCAGTCGTTGCCCGCGCCGAGGTCGACGTCTCCTCTTGCCAAAGCCCTGACCAGCGTGACGACGGCTTCGCGGCGCGCACGGGGAAGGGCGAGCCCGGCCGGGTCCAGCTCGGCCAGGGCCGCCGCGTCGGGGAACAGGTGGGTGAGCCCGCCTCCCAGGTCGGTGATCGGCCGGCCATAGGCCGCGGCCAGCCGTCCGGCATGGGTGCGTGCCGCGGCCGTGGAGACCTGCTGGCCGAGCACCGCGCGCACCGCGAACTCGTCGGCGTCCACGGTCCGAGGCACCCGGCGTCCGGGCTCCTTGTCCACGAGCGGGGCGAGGACCGGGTCGCGGCGGAGCAGGTCGTCGACGGCGACGGGATCGGCGTCCAGGTCGAGCAGTTGGCGGCACCGCGTGATGGCGGTCGACAGATCGCGCAGGTCGGTCAGTGTGAGCACACAGGCGATGTGATCGTGCTCTGGCCGCAGCGCGACCACGCCGTGTCCGCGGGGAAGGCGGAGCGTCCGCCGGTAGGCGCCGTCCCGCCATTCCTCCACTCCGGGGACTGCGGTGGCCGCGAGATGGCCGAAGAGGTTGGCGGGGCACAGCGGCGCCCGGAACGGCAGGCGCAGAGAGAGGACTCCGGGGGTCGCGGCCTGATGCCCGCGGGCGGCGCGTGCCCGCAACTCGCTCGGGGTCAGGGCGAAGACCTCGCGGACGGTGTCGTTGAACGCCCGCACGCTGCCGAACCCGGCGCCGTGGGCGACGTCGCTCATGGTCAGGGAAGTCGTCTCGATGAGGATCCGGGCCGTCTGGGCGCGCTGGGCCCGCGCCAGGGCGAGCGGACCGGCGCCCATCTCGGCCAGGAGTTGCCGTTCGATCTGGCGGGTGCTGTACCCGACCCGGGTGGCGAGACCCGAGACGCCGTCGCGGTCGACGACGCCGTCGGCGATCAGGCGCATCGCCCGGGCCACGACGTCGGCGCGCTCGTTCCATCGCGGAGACCCGGGGCTGGCGTCCGGCCTGCACCGTTTGCACGCCCGGAATCCCGCCTGCTGCGCTGCGGCCGCGGTCGGATAGAAGCGCATGTTCTCCGGTTTGGGCGGCACGCCCGGGCAGCTCGGCCGACAGTAGATGCCCGTGGTGACGACCGCGGTGAAGAACCATCCGTCGAACCGGGCGTCCTTGGACTGCACGGCTCGCACGCATCGGTCCCGGTCATCATGCATGTCAACAACTGTGCGGCCGGCCATCCGCGCAAGCTAGCGGAAATCCGACATCAACGTCGACATGGCCCTTGGATGACGTTGATGTCGGAATCTCGCCAGACCTCCGCCGGTCGCTCCCGCTGGAATGCACGTATGTCCATTTCACATACTCAGACCGCGTCCTCGACCGACCGCGCCCGGCTGTTCCGCGCCCTGCACGAGAGTGGCCGCCCGCTCGTGCTGCCCAACGCGTGGGACGTGGCGAGCGCGCGCGTGGTGGAGGACGAGGGCGCCGCGGCGATCGCCACGACCAGCGCGGGCGTCGCGTGGAGTCTCGGCGCCGCCGACGGCGGCCGGCTCGACCGCGACCTCGCCGTCGGCCTCGTCGCCCGGGTCGCCGCCGCGGTGGGGGTTCCCGTGACCGCGGACATCGAAGGCGGTTACGCGGACGATCCCGGCGGGGTCGCCACGACGGTCCGGGACGTGGTCGCCGCCGGAGCCGTGGGGATCAACATCGAAGACGCTCGTCACTCCGGGCCGGGGGCGCTCCGCGCGGTGGGGGAGCAGGCGGAACGGATCGCGGCGGCCCGGGAGGCGGCCGATCCGGCCGCTCTGTTCATCAATGCCAGGATCGACACCTACCTGCTGTCCTCCGGGGACGCGGAGACCCGTCTGGCGGACACCCTGAGCCGTGCCGAGGCCTATGTTGCCGCCGGCGCGGACGGGATCTTCGTGCCCGGCGTCACCGACCCTGTGCTCGTCCTGGCACTGGTGAAGGGAGTCGGGGCGCCGCTGAACGTGCTCGCCGGTCCGGGCGCCAGAACGGTCACGGAGCTGGCCGAGTTGGGGGTCGCGCGGGTCAGCCTCGGCTCGTCCATCGCCGAGGCCGCGTACACGGTCGTCCGGCGCGGCGCGCGAGAGGTGCTCACGACCGGCACGTACGGAACTCTCGCCGAGGCGATCGGCTACGGCGAGCTCAACGACCTCCTACGCGGCTCCGGGACGTGATCACGGCGCCGCGCGGGAGTAGCGCTCGCCGAGCCGGCGGATGTGCTCTACGAGCTCGGGCGGTTCCGTGACCTCGAAGTCGGCGTCGAGCATGCCCAGGTAGAGGGCGAGCATGTGCGGGGTGTCCGACCCCGCGGTGATCACGCAGGTCTGGTCGTCGACCGCCTCGACCGTGATGGCGGGCGGCAGCCGTCCGACGACGGCGGAGGCGGGCGCGCGCACGGTCACGCGGGCGCGGTACCTCCAGGTGGCCTGCCCCAGCCCGGCCATGACGTACGTCTCGAGGTCGGGAAGCTCCCGGGAAGCGAACCTCGGGCCGGTGGGCGTCCTGGGCTCGATGCGGTCGGCCCGGAACGTCCGCCAGTCCCGCCGGTCGACGTCCCAGGCGACGAGGTACCAGCGGCCGCGGGCGTGCACGAGGCGGTGCGGCTCCACCTCGCGCCTGCCTGCCGTACCGTCGTGGCCCGTGTAGTCGAACCGCAACCGCTGACGGTCGCGCGCGGCCCCCGCGAGGACGGTCAGCACGGCGGGGTCGACCGTGGGGCCCGTCCCGGTGATGGCGACCGTCTGGCTCTGCACCGTGTTGACCCGGTCCCGCAGTCGTGCGGGCAGCACCTGCTCGAGCTTGGCCAGCGCGCGCAGTGAGGTCTCCTCGATGCCGGACACGCTGCCGCCCGCCGCCGTCCGGAGCCCGACCGCGACCGCGACGGCCTCCTCGTCGTCGAGCAGCAGCGGGGGCAGGCGGGTGCCCGCGCCGAGCCGGTAGCCGCCGGCGGCGCCCGGGCTCGCGTGCACGGGATAGCCGAGGGAGCGCAGCCGTTCCACGTCGTTGCGGATCGTCCGGGTGGTCACGCCGAGCCGTTCGGCGAGTTGCGGCCCAGTCCAGTCGTGCCGGGTCTGCAGCAGCGACAGCAGACGCAGGAGACGTGCCGAGGTTTCCAGCATTTCTTCACCATCTCATCGAACGCGGAAAGAAGCTTTCCGCATGAGGTGACAACGTCGCCGTCATGGAGAACACCACAGACATCCGCCCGTTCCGCATCGATGTTCCGCAGGCCGACCTCGACGACCTCGGCGACCGCCTGGGCCGTACTCGGTGGCCCGGGGAGATCCCCGGCGTCGGCTGGACCCGCGGCGTCCCCCTCGAGTACCTGAAGGGGCTCGCCGCGTACTGGCGCGACGGTTACAACTGGCGCGAGCACGAGGCGGAGCTCAACAAGCTGCCGCAGTTCATGACGACGATCGACGGCCAGGACTTCCACTTCGTCCACGCCCGCTCACCCGAGCCGGACGCCCTGCCGCTGATCCTCACGCACGGGTGGCCCGGTTCGTTCGTGGACTTCGCCAAGGTCGTCGGCCCGCTGTCCGACCCCCGGGCGTACGGCGGCGACCCCGCGGACGCCTTCCACGTGGTGGTTCCCTCGCTGCCGGGCTTCGGGTTCTCCAACCCGGTCCGCGAGCAGGGCTGGGGGAACATCTTCCGGATCGCCGGTGCGTTCATCGAGCTGATGGACCGGCTCGGCTACGACCGGTTCGCCGCGCAGGGCGGCGACATCGGATCCGGGGTGTCGGGAATGCTCGCGATGCTGGCGCCGGGCCGCGTCGCCGGTGTGCACATCAACGGACCGGGGCCGGTCCCCTTCGGGCCGCCGGTGCCGCTCGACGGGCTCGGCGAGGCCGACCGGGTCCGCGCCGAACGGTTCAACGCGTTCCAGTCGGACGGCATGGGCTACCTGGAGATCCAGTCCACCCGGCCGCAGACCCTCGCCTACTCGCTGAACGACTCGCCGGCCGGGCAGCTGGCCTGGATCGCCGAGAAGTTCCGCGAGTGGACGGACCCGGCGGCCGCGCTCCCGGAGGACGCCGTCGACCGGGACCACCTGCTCACCGGGGTGAGCCTGTACTGGTTCACGGGTTCGGGCGCCTCCTCGGCCAACTTCGGCTATGAGGGGATGAAGGCCTTCAAGGAGTTCGTCGCTCAATCCGGCGGGGAGGGTGGGCACGGCCGGCTGAGCCCGTCCGGGCCGCTCGGAGTGGCGGTGTTCGCCGCCGACAACGGCATCCGGAGCCTGCTCGACCCCGAGAACGAGATCGGTCACTGGTCGGAATTCGACACGGGCGGCCACTTCCCGGCCATGGAGACGCCTGACCTGCTGGTCGCCGATGTGCGGGAGTTCTTCCGCACACTGCGCTGAGCTGGGAATGTGGCCTGCCGGCAGTGCGTTGCAGCGGCCATGGTTATTGGACTGATCGGCAGCGGGCACATCGGCGGCACGGTCGCGAAGCTGGCGCTGGCCGCGGGCCACTCGGTGGTCGTGAGTAACTCCCGCGGCCCGGAGACCCTGTCGGAACTGGTCGCGGAACTCGGCCCCGGGGCACGTGCGGCGACCGCGGCCGAGGCGGCGGCGGCCGGAGACATCGTCGTCGTGACGATCCCCTTCGGCCGCTACCGTGAGGTTCCGGTTGAGCCGCTCGCCGGCAAGATCGTGATCGACACGAACAACTACTACCACGAGCGCGACGGGCGCTTCCCGGACATCGACTCGGGTGAGACGACGGACAGCGGGACGCTGGCCGCCCACCTGCCCACGTCCCGGGTGGTCAAGGCGTTCAACTCGATCCACTACGCCCAGCTGGGCGAAGAGGGTGTTCCGAGTGGCACCGAAGGCAGGCGCGCGCTGCCCATCGCGGGCGACGACGCGGAGGCCAAGAAGGCCGTCACCGAGCTGATCGACTCCTTCGGCTTCGACGTGGTCGACGCCGGTCCGCTCGCCGAGGGCCGCAGGTTCCAGCGGGACAAGCCGGCCTACGGTCCGCGCTTCACGGTCGAGACGCTGAAGGAAGCCCTCGCTCAAGGCTGACCGCGGCTCGGTCGCCGTCCGAGGGCCGGCCGGGGTGGCTCAGTCGGCCTCGAAGGCGAGGCGGTCGTCCAGCCAGCGGTGGAACTTGATCGCGAACCTGACCCAATGGGCGATGACCGTGGTGAGGTGCTCTCGGGTGACGCCGGCGCCGATGTAGAGCTGCGCGTCGCCGATGACCCGGATCAGGCCGCTGTCCGGGGTGAACGCGTAGACCTTCGGCCACATGGTGTCCGCGTTCCACTCGTTCAGCGCCGTGAGCAACGTCGGCTTCTCGTCGACGGAGTAATGCCGGTCGTAGAACGTCCGGATCGTGAAGAGGTCGCCCTCCGAGCCGAACAGGAAGAAGATCGTCAGTTCCGAGGTGGAGATCGCGAGATCCCCCTCGGAGTCGACGGTGTGCTCGAGATCCAGCTCGTCGAGGATCTCCGTGATGAGTTCCTGATCCGGCTGGACGACCGCTGGCAAAGGGGTCACGTCTACCATCCTGCACCACGGGCCGTCGATGAGCGGGCCGTCGCGCCAGAGGAATCCGAGGAGCACCACAAGCGGCTGTTCGGGCCCGCCCACCGGCCGGTCGGCTCCCGCCGTCGTCCGTGAGACGGCGGGAGCACGCTGGGAGCATGTCGGTCTCAGGCGAAGACTCAGGTGGCCGGGAAACGTCAGGCTCAGGCGCGGAGGTCGAGGGTCCCGGCTCCGCCGACGGCTCCGAGGCCCGGGCCGGTTCGCCGGTCCGGCGGGCCGTCCCGGCCGATGTCCCCGCGTTGGTACGGCTCCGCGCGCTCATGCTCGGGGAGATGGGCCTCGACATCGGAGGCGAGGACGCCGCATGGCGTCACGGCGCCGTCTCATGGTTCGAAGAGCGGCTGAGGGACCCGTCGCGGTTCGCGGTGTTCGTGGCCGACGATCCCGACCTGGGAGTCGTGAGTTGCGCCGCGGGGATCTGCGAGGACCGCGCACCCAGCCCGACGAATGTCGGCGGAGGTCACGGCCATGTTTTCAACATCAGCACGGACGTGCGCAGCCGGCGGCTGGGGTACGCGAGGGCCTGTCTGGTCGCGCTGCTCGACTGGTTCCGTGACGAGACGGAGGTCGGGGTGATCAGCCTCAACGCCACTCAGGACGGCATGAGCCTGTACCGGTCTCTGCGCTTCGAGGCTCCGGGATATCCGCCGCTTCAGCTGCGGATGGACCGTCGCGGTGAGGTGCGGGACCTGCCGGTGTCCCGCCTCAGGTGAGCTTCCACCAGTTCCGTGATCTCTTCGGCGAGGGCGGCGTCGACGGGCGCGTGCCGGTTGAGCAGCCGGTACCACATGGCCCCGAAGATCATGTCGACGATCAGGTCGAGGTTGAAGTGGGAGGAGACGGAGCTCTCCAGCACGCCCCTCAGCGCGGCTCGCCGAGGACCGATGAGCCCGATGCGCAACCGTTCGGCGAGGTCCGGGTCGCTCTGGGCCTCGGCCATGAGGCCGACGACCACTCGTCCGGCGACGCCGTCCGTCAGGGCGAAGGTGTCCATCAGGAACGATCGAAGGTCGGGCGGCGACGGCGGGAGACCGGGGGCGACGATGGTGGTCATCGCCTCAAGGAGCACGTCGGCCTTGGTGTTCCACCACCGGTAGAGCGTCTGCCGCCCGGTCCCGGCCTCCGCGGCGACGGCCTTGAGCGTCACGTTCGGATAGCCGTCGCGGTCGCACAGCCGCAGGGCGGCCTGAAGGATGGCCCTGCGGGACTCTTCGCTACGAGGTCTGCCGACCATGCGGCCACTTTACAGGACACCGTGTCTCGTTTAGCCTTTACGAGGCATAATGTCTCGATTTAATCAGGGGGACGGCATGAGGACGATTCTCATCACCGGCGCCACGGACGGCCTGGGCCGTCACCTGGCAGGACGCCTCGCGGAAAGGGGCGACCGGGTGATCGTCCATGGCCGGGACGCCGACCGGGTGCGACGGGTGCGCGAGGAGATCGGCGGCACCACGGAGAGTGTGCTGGCGGACCTGGCCGACCTGCGGCAGGTCGACCGCATGGCCACTGAGGTCGAGGAGCGGTTCGACCGGCTGGACGTGCTCGTGAACAACGCGGGCATCGGCGGGGGAGTGCCCGGATCCGGCAGGGAGGAGAGCCGCGACGGCATCGAGCTCAGGTTCGCGGTGAACTATCTGGCCGGTCGTCACCTGGCCCGGCGGCTCGTCCCGTTGCTGGTCAGGTCGGCGCCCGCCCGGATCGTGAACGTGGCGTCTGCGGGTCAGCAGGCGATCGACTTCGGCGACCCCCTGCTCACCGAGGAGTACGGCAGGCAGCGGGCGTACTCACAGAGCAAGCTGGCGCAGATCATGTTCACCGTCGACCTCGCGGCCGAACTGGCCGCCGAAGGGGTGTCGGTCACCGCCCTGCATCCGGCGACCTACATGGACACCGCGATGGTCCGTCAGTCGGGCGCTCCCATCCTCTCGTCGGTGAAGGAAGGGGGCGACGCGACCCTGCGCCTCATCGACGAGGACGTCCCGAGCGGCCGCTACTTCAACGGCACCCGCGAGGCCCGTGCCGACTCCCAGGCGTACGACGCCGAGGCGCGCGCCCGCCTGCGCGCGCTGAGCGACGATCTCATCCGCCGGGCGCTGGGTCAGACTCCCTGATCGCCGTACGTCCGCCGGGCGACGTGGTCGGGGACCGGGCGGGTCGCCCGCGGGTCGGTCACCGGTTCCCGCCACGAGGTCGACAGCGGCAGCACACCCGCCCAGACGTCGTGCGGATCGTCGGCGTCGTCCGGCGGGCCCTGCCGTACCTTGACGGAGGCCTCTTCCAGGGGGATCGCCAGGATCGTCGTGGCGGCCAGCTCCTTGCGGTTGGGGCGGCGCGCGTAGTCCCACTGGCCGGGGGCGACGTGCTCGGTCAGGCACTGGAGTGCCGTCAGCTTGTCCTCGCCGTCCAGCACGCGCGGAACGCCGTAGATCATGGCGCTGCGGTAGTTGACCCCGTGCTCGAACACCGAGCGGGCGAGCACGAGGCCGTCCACGTGGGTGATCGTCACGCACGCCGTCGCCCCGGAGGTGAGGCTGCGGCTGGCGACCGATCCGTGCACGTAGATGTGGCCGGAGTCGAATCCGTAGACGGTCGGCACCACCATCGGGTCGCCGTCGACGACGATCCCCAGGTGGCAGACGAACCCGGCGCGCAGGACCGCGAAGAGATCCTCGCGGTCGGTACGGCCCTGCTCCCGGAGCCGCCGGTGACGGGTTCGGCTGGTAGCCGACAGTTCACTCATAAGGTGACATCTAACCCAACGACGAAGCCTGCCGGAAGCCTCAGGGACGAGCCGCTGATCCGATCACGCCGCCGGGGTCGGACCCGAGGTGCGCGGGAGCCGGATGACGTTGGCCCCCGTGTAGGCCCGCAGATCGACGACTTTGCGGCTGGGCAGGACGGGCCTGCGGCGCAGAGCCGGCCCGATGTCCCTGACCTTGGCGAGTGACGGCACCACCTTGAGCATGTAGACCCCCCGACCGTGATGGTTCCGTTATCCGTCCCAGATAGATACAGGTGGCCGCGTAAAGCAAGCGTAAAGAGATCAGTAAGGCAGGTGGCGGCCGGAGGGGGAGCGCAGATCGAGGTCGTACAGGCCGGTGACGCGGCGGAAGCGGCGTGGCCGGGAGATCCTTATGCGTCTCATGATCCGTGCCTCCTTACGACGATGGTGAGCAGACTATGCTCCCTCCCGCTTGCGGTCCTCTTGTTTTCCGCTTGCAGTGCCGGTGGTGCGGCGCGCAGGCCGGCGGTATGCGCCGGCGCGGTGCTGATCGCGGCGTCAGCGGTACGAGCCCGGCCGCATCCGGGTGGTCACGGCGATGTTGTTCCAAGCGTTGATCGCCACCACGAGCACGGCGAGGGACTCCTCGTCGTAGTGCTCGGCGGCCCCTGCCCCACCTCGTCCGGCACCGGGTCGGGCCGGTCGTTCGGGTGGGTGGACTCCTCGGCGAGCGCGAGCGCCGCTCATTGGGCGTCGGTATGGAACGGTGCGTCCCGCCAGGCCGCAACGGTGAACAGGCGCTGGTCGGTCTCCCCCTCCTCCCTTGGTCTTACGGCTGTGCGCCTCGACACGGTAGGTGCGCCCGTTGATCTGGCTGACCCGCAGTTGACCGGATGGATCGTGCGCCGGGGCAGCGCGCTCTCGCGCAGGAAGCGCTCCAGGCCGTAGAGCGACTGACGGGCCTTGGAGCCGTCGCGGCGACGACCATCCTCTGCCCAATTATCCACTTGTCGTATACGTCGTCCCTTTCGGGTGTCCACCCATCCGTACGGATCACGGCAAAGCGGTCCGGATGAGACGTCAGGCGGACTCGCGGACGATCAACCGCGTGGGGAGGATGACGGACTCCACGTGCTCCGCTCCGTCGATGAGCGCCAGCAGGAGGCGCACGGTCTCCTCCGCGACCTCGGCGAGCGGCTGGCGGATCGTGGTGAGCGGGGGATGGGTGGACAGGGCGACCGACGAGTCGTCGAAGCCGCCGACCGCCACGTCGTCCGGCACCCGCCGCCCGGCCGCGCGCAGCGTGGCCAGCGCGCCGGCGGCCATCAGATCGGAGGCCACGAAGACGGCGTCGAGATCCGGCGTCCGCTCCAGAAGCCGGGCCATCCCGCTCTCCCCGCTCAGCTGGGTCCAGTCGCCGTGCTCGATCAGCTTCCTGGACGCCTTTCGGCCGAGGACGTCCGCGAAGCCCTCCAACCGCTGGATGCCGCCCGGCGTGTCCATCGGCCCGGTGATGGTCGCGATCTTCTTGCGGCCCGCCTCGATGAGATGGCGGGTCATCTGACGGGCGCCCTCCCGGTCGTCGGCGGCCGCGTGCGGGATCACGCTCTCCCTGCCGACGACCGCGCCGAGGGCGACCGCCGGAATCGCGATGTCGACCAGGGCGTCCACCATCCGGTCGCCCGCATGGGTGGACAGCAGGAACACGCCGTCGGCGTGGCCGCCCCGGACGTAGCGGATCACCCGGTCGCGGTCGCCGTCGTCCCCCGCCACCATCATCACCAGCGAGATGTCCCGCTCGGCCAGCCGCCGGACCGCCGTCCGGATGGTCACGCTGTAGTTGGGGTCCTCGAACAGCTTCTCGTGCGGCTCGGACAGCACCATGACGACCGACCCGGTCCGCTGCGTGACGAGGCTGCGGGCGTTGCGGTTGACCACGTAGCCGGTCTCGGCGATCGCGCGCCGGACGGCGGCGTGGGCCGCGGGGCTGACGTACCGATCGTCGTTGAGCACGCGGGAGACGGTGCCCCGGGAGACGCCCGCCACCGCCGCGACGTCGTGAATGGTCGGACGCTTTGCCATGCCGGTATTGTCACTCAGCTCTTGACGGCGCCGCTGGACAGATCGGTGCGCCAGTACCGCTGCATCGTGAGGAAGAGCGCGATCAGCGGGATGAGCGAGACCAGCGCGCCGGTGATGATCAGGTTGTAGAGCGCCGGCTGGTTGGCCCCCGCCGCGAGCAGCGTGTAGAGCCCGACAGTGAGCGGGAACGTGTGGTCGTCGCCGAGCATGATGAACGGCAGCAGGAAGTTGTTCCAGATCGCGACGAACTGGAACAGGAAGATCGTGACCATGCCCGGCAGCATGAGCGGCAGTGCGACCCGGCGGAGCAGCAGCCAGTGCCCCGCCCCGTCGATGCGGCCCGCCTCGAGGAGCGAGTCGGGGATCGCCGCACCGGCGTAGACCCGGGCCAGATAGATGCTGTACGGATGCAGGATCTGGGGCAGCAGGACCGACCAGTAGGAACCGGCCAGCCCGATCGAGGAGAACAGCACGTACTGCGGGATCGCCAGCACCACCGACGGCACGAGGATGCCGCCGATCAGCACGTTGAAGATCAGGTTTCTGCCCCGGAACCGGTATTTCGCGAGGGTGTAGCCGGACACGGCCGAGACCGCGGTCGACAGCAGCGCGCCGCCGCCCGCGTAGACGAGCGTGTTGAGCATCCACAGCCAGAACACGCCGCCGCGGTAGGCGGCCAGGTCGGCGAGGTTGGCCATCAGTCCCGTGCCGGGAGCGAAGGTCGACGTCGAGAACAGCTCGGCCTTCGACTTGGTGGCGGCGACCAGCACCCAGCTCACCGGCAGGAGGCAGTAGACCGCGCCCAGCAGGAGGATCGCCGTGGGGGCGACGCCGTACGGCCGGAGCGGCCTCTTGAGCACGCGGCGGGTCGCGACGGCTCGGGTGGTGACGGCCATCAGCCCTCCTGGAACGCGCGGTCGCGGACGACGCGCAGGAAACCGAACGACAGGACGAGGGATATCGCCGCGATGACGATCGACGTGGCGGCGGCCGAGTACAGGTCGCCGTTGACGAACGCGTCCCGGTAGACCTTCATGAGCGGGCTCCACGTGGAGCTGATCGTGTTCGTCAGCGGGCGCAGCGCGGTCGGCTCGGTGAACACCTGGATCGTGGCGATGACCGAGAACACGGTCGTCAGGATGATCGCCGGCATCAGGATCGGGATCTTGATCCGCAGCGCGATGTGGCGTTCGCTCGCCCCGTCGATGCGGGCGGCCTCGTAGTAGGTGCGCGGGACGGCCCGCAGCGCGGTGTACAGGACCAGCATGTTGAAACCGGTGCCGCCCCAGATCGCGATGTTGGCCATGGAGAACGTGACGGTGCCCGGGCCGAGCAGGACGACGTCGACACCCAGGTCGCGCAGGGGCGTGACGCTGGGCAGGTAGAGGAAGCCCCACAACAACGTCGCCACGACGCCCGGCACGGCGTACGGGAGGAACAGGGCGATCCTCGAGAACCGGGCGAGCCGTACGTGTGCCGAGTCGAGCAGCAGCGCGAACAGCAGGGCGAGGCCGAGCATGACGGTCAGCACGATCGCGCCGTAGCCGAGCACGCGCAGCCAGCCCGCCCACAACTCGCCGTCGCCGAGCGCCGCACTGTAGTTGTCGAGACCCGCGAAGACCTCCCTGCGCGCCCCGCGGCCGAGGCCGAGACCCGAGACCTTCGTCCTGCGGAGGCTGAGGTAGGCGGTGTACACGATGGGGACCGCGGTGAACAGCGTGAACAGCACCACGGCCGGCGCGAGGAACAGGTAGGGGGCGGCGCCCGCACCGCGGGCGCCGCTCGGCCGGTGCGCTCTCATCGCGCGAGCTGGAATCCGGACTTCTGCATGTCCGCCACGGTCGTCTCCTGCATCACCCCGACGGCGTCGGAGAACGAGGACCCGTTCTGCAGGGCCTTGTCGAAGGCGTCCTTGAAGGCGTTGTAGGTCACGTTGACGTCCGGTCCGAAGGTGAAGCCCCGGGCCGTCGCGGAGATGGCGGCGGTCTGCTGCCAGAAGTCCGGCTGGTTGGAGAAGTAGTCGGGGGCGCTGGTCAGCGCGGCGCCGCCCTTCGTCGCCGCCGGGTAGACCGCGCCTTCCGTGACCAGCAGGGACAGCGCCTCGGGGTCGGTGTTCAGCCAGGTGGCGAACTGCGTGGCGGCCGCCTGGTTGGGCGACTTCTGGGCGACGGCGGTCGACGAGCCGCCCCAGAACCCGGTGGCGTTCTCACCGGCGGACCACTGCGGCAGCGGGGCGATCTCCCACTTGCCCTTGCCCTTGGGGGCGTTGCTCGACAGGACTCCCGGACCCCACACGGCGGACGGCCAGGTCAGCAGCGTGCCGTCGTTGAGCGCCTTGTTCCATTCGGGGGTGAAGTACGGCTGGTCGTCGATGACCCCCTCCTTGACGAGGCCGCCCCAGTAGTCGGCGACCTTCTTCGTCGCGGCGTCGTCGATGGCGACCTTCCACGACTCACCTTGGATCGACCACCACTGGGCGCCCGCCTGCTGGGCCAGACCGGCGAACGAGCCGGGGTCCTTGCTCGAGAACGTGCCGAGGTAGACCTTGGGGTCGGCCTTGTGCACCGCGCGGGCGGCCTCCGCGTACTCGTCCCACGTCTTGGGCACCTCGACGCCGAACTTCTCGAAGAGGTCCTTGCGGTAGTAGAGCATCATCGGGCCGCTGTCCTGCGGGATCGCGTAGACGGCGTCCGTGCCGAGGGTGACCAGGCCCCAGACCCCCTCGCCGAACTCGCCCTTGACCTGGGCGGTGCCGGACGTGAGGTCGGCGACGGCGTCGGCGGCCACGAACGACGGCAACATCTGGTACTCGGCCTGGATCAGGTCGGGCGGGTTCCCTGCCTTGGCCGCGGTGAGGAACTTGGCCGCCGCGTCGTCGCCGCCGGCCTGCTTGCTCACGTTGACCTGGATGTCGGGGTGCGCCTTGTTCCAGACCGCCACGATCTTGTCCATGTTGGGGACCCAGCTCCAGTAGGTGAGCGTGACCGGCCCCGCGGCGGAGGTCTGGGCGGCCGTCGGCGCGGCCGATTCCTGCGATCCGCTCGAGCATCCGGCGGATAAGGCGAGGGCGAGGACCGCGGCCCCCGCCACTGCGAGCCGACCTGAACGCATACGTGCCTCCATGGGGGTGGGGAGACGTCAACAGTCTGGGAACGTTCACAGACTGGAATCCCGGTCTGCGGGTGTCAATGCTCGTTACGTTGTCGTTAACTGACGCCTTGATCTGCGATGTTTGCGACGACTCTTTTCTCTCCCGAGTGGCTGGATTACTGTGCACGTTCACAGAACAAGTTGAGGGGGAGCTTTGCCTGGATATCCCGCCCTGCCCGAGGGCCTCGCATACGGGGGGGACTACAACCCCGAGCAGTGGCCGGAGGAGGTGTGGCAGGAGGACGTCCGGCTGATGCGGCAGGCCGGGGTGAACCTGGTCACGGTCGGCGTCTTCAACTGGGGCCTGATCGAACCCGCGGAGGGCGTGTACGACTTCGACCGGCTCGACCGGATCTTCGACCTGCTGCACTCCGAGGGCATCAAGGTCGACCTCGGGACCCCGACGTCCTCGCCGCCCGTGTGGTTCCGCAACCGCCACCCGGGAAGCCGGCTCGTGGACCGGGAGGGCCACGTGCTCGGCGGCGCCACCCGCCACAGCTTCTGCCCGAGCTCGCCCGAATACGCCGCCGCCTCCGAGCGCGTGGCCGGACGGCTGGCCGAGCGGTACGCCGGTCACCCGGCGTTGGCCATGTGGCACGTGCACAACGAGTACGGCTGGGCCAACGCGCACTGCTACTGCCCGACCTCCGCGGAGGCGTTCCGCGCCTGGCTGCGAGAGCGGTACGGGGACGTCGGCGCCGTCAACGCCGCGTGGGGGACCACGTTCTGGGGCCTGACCTACGGCTCGTTCGACGAGGTCGAACCGCCGCTGCTCGCCCCGCCCGGCCTGCTGACCGGACTCCAGCTCGACTTCATGCGCTTCTCCGTCGACGCGCACATCGCGAACTACCGGCGCGAGCGGGAGGCCGTCCGGCGGTTCAGCGACCTGCCGGTGACCACCAACTTCATGATCCCCAACTGCAAGCCGATGGACTACTGGCGGTGGTCGGCCGAGGTCGACGTCGTCGCGAACGACCATTACCTCGACGCGGAGACGCCCGACGCCCACATCGGGCTGGCGATGGCGGCGGACCTCACGCGCTCGGTTTCCGGCGGCCGGCCGTGGATGCTGATGGAGCATTCGACGGGCGCGGTCAACTGGCAGCCCCGCAACCTCGCCAAACGCCGAGGGGAGATGCGGCGCAACAGCCTCGCGCACGTCGCCAGGGGCTCGGACTCGGTGATGTTCTTCCAGTGGCGCGCCTCACGCCACGGCGCGGAGAAGTTCCATTCGGCGATGGTGCCCCACGCCGGGACCGACTCCGAGGTGTGGCGGGACGTCGTCGACCTGGGAGCCGACCTCGGCCGCCTGGCCCCGGTCCGCGGTTCGCGCGTCGAGGCCGACGTCGCCGTCGTCTGGGACTGGGAGTCGTACTGGGCCCTCGAACTGGAGTGGCGTCCCTCGGCGGACCTGGGGTTCCGGGAGCGGGTGGGCGCGTTCTACGAGGCCCTGTGGCGTGAGCACGTCACCGTCGACTTCGTCCACCCGTCGGCCGACCTGTCCGCGTACCGGCTGGTGGTCGTGCCCAGCGCGTACCTGCTGACCGAAGGGTCGGCCAAGAACCTGCACCGCTACGTCGAGGCGGGAGGCCACCTGCTCGTCTCGTTCTTCTCCGGCATCGTCGACGAGAACGACGCCATCCACGGGGGCCCGTACCCGGGTGTGCTCCGCGAGGTGCTCGGCCTGTCGGTGGAGGAGTTCCATCCGCTCCGTGAGCACGGAACGGTCGCCGTGAGCTCCGGTGCCGGGGAGTACGCCGGCCGGATCTGGTCCGAGCGCGTCCGGCTCGGGGAGGCGGCGGCCCTGTGGACGTTCGCCGACGGTCCCGACGCCGGTCACCCCGCGGTGACCAGGCACGACCTCGGCGCCGGTGCGGCCTGGTACGTTGCGACCGCCCTCGACGAGGCTTCCGGCTCCGGGCCGCGCGGCCCGTACGGCCTGCGGGGGCTGCTCGGGGAGGTGCTCGACCACGCGGGCGTACGGCGGCTCGCGGATGTTCCCGAGGACGTCGAGGTCGTCCGCCGCGGCGCCCATCTGTTCCTCTTCAACCACGGCGACCGGCCGGTCACGGTTCCCGGCGTGACGGGAACCGGCCTGCTCGACGGCGTGGAACACCGGGGATCCGCCACCGTCCCGCCCGGAGGGGTGGCGGTGGTCCGCACATAGAGGTCCTCGGGGCCGCGCCGACGCCTGACCGCGGCGCGGCACCGGGGACGCACGGGGGTTCGGGGATGTCCGCATCACTCCTCACCTGAGCGAGGACACATGAACAAGACCCTGATGGCGCTCACCCTGTGCGCCGCCGCGACGCTCGTCGCGATCCAACCGGCACGGGCCGCCTCGTCCGGTCCTCCCGCGGTCACCAACAGCGGTTTCGAGAAGGGAGTCACCGGCTGGCGGACGTCCACGGGCAAGGGCGCGTCGGCTCTCACCCAGGCAGGAGGGCACAGCGGCTCGTCACGGCTGACGCAGCAGGCGGCGACGGCGTCCCGGGCCGAGACCCGCCAGACGGTGTCCGGGCTGCGGGACGGCTACTACACGCTGCGCGCCTGGGTGCGTGCCGGTGCGATGAACCAGAGCAGGATCACCCTGAAGGACTGCGGCTCGCCGGACACGTCCACCTGGGTCCCGGCGTCCGGTTCCGAGTGGCTGCACATCGCGGTCACCCAGAAGGTGACGCGGGGCAGGTGCACGATCAGCCTGGCCACCGACGCGGCCGCCGGAGGCTGGGCCGACTTCGACGACGTCACCTTCGCCCCGGGGAAGGCGACGCTCGCCGTGAAGGGAGCCGACACCTCGAGCCTGCCCAAGTCGGAGGCGAACGGCGGCAGGTACTTCACCGCGAGCGGAAAGCGAGCCGACCCACTGAAGATCATGCACGGCGCCGGGGCGGACTACGTGCGGCTCAAGGTGTGGGTCGACCCGGCCGACGGCTACAACGACAAGGCACACGTGCTGGCCATGGCCAGACGCGTCAAGGCGCTCGGCATGGGGCTGCTGATCGACTTCCACTACTCCGACGCGTGGGCCGACCCGGGCAAGCAGTACAAGCCCGCCGCGTGGGCGGACCTGGACTATGCGGGGCTGAAGACCGCGCTCTACGACCACACCTACGACGTCCTCAACGCGCTGAAGGCGCAGGGGACCACGGCGGACATGGTCCAGGTCGGCAACGAGATCAACGACGGGATCCTGTGGGAGGAGGGCCGCAGTTCGCACTTCGCCGACCTCGCCGGCCTGCTGAACGCCGGATACCAGGCGGTGAAGGACGTCTCGGCCGAGACGATGGTCGTCCTGCACGTGGCCGAGGGCGGCAACAACGGGCTGTTCCGCTGGTGGTTCGACAGCGCCGCGGCCAACGGGGTCCGCTACGACGTGATCGGCGTCTCCTACTACCCGTACTGGCACGGGACGCTCGGGGCCTTCCAGGCGAACATCGACGACATCGCCGCCCGGTACGGCAAGCCCGTGCTCGTCGCGGAGACGGCCTATCCCTTCACCGACGCCGAGAACGACCCCCTCACCAACATCATCACCTCGGCCGAGCCGTACCCGAACTATCCGGCCACGCGCGCGGGCCAGACCGCGATGTTCCGCGACGTGCTGAGCATCGTCCAGGCGGTGCCGGACGGGCGCGGGCTCGGGGCCGTGTACTGGGAGCCCACCTGGACCGCCGTGGCCGGCAACGGCTGGGACCCCGCCGATCCCTCCTCCGGAAACGGCTGGGAGAACCAGGCGCTGTTCGGCTACGACGATCGGGCGCTCCCCGCGATGGGGGCGTTCGCCCACCGATAACCCCTCAGCGTGATCATGCACACATTCGACAGAACATGCGCTGAACTGGAGGAATACCGACCGTGATCACAGAGGGGCCTCCTAGAATGTGTGCATGATCACGACCCGTGAAGAGGCTGGTCGGAGGGTTTCGGCCCGAACGTGTGCATGATCACGCACGGGTCAGGGGTGCCAGTTCCCGCCACTCGCGGCGCGGGAACGCCCCGTCCGCGCGCAGGACGTGGAGGGCGACGTGATCGGCCCCAGCGTCGTGGTGTTCTCTCAGGCGACCGGCGATCGTCTCGACCTCCCCCCAGGCCACGACTCGGTCGATCAGGCGGTCGCTGCCGCCACCGGCCAGATCCTCGTCGGCGAACCCCTGGCGGCGCAGGCTCCTGGCGTAGTGGTCCATGGTCAGGAACGGCCCGAGGAAGCCGCGCGCGGTGGCGCGCGCCCTGCCGGGATCCCCGTCCAGCACGACGGCCTGGTAGGGGGCGAGCGTGGGCGCCCGCCCAAGCGACTCCCGGGTGGCCGCCGTGGACTCGGGCGTGACCATGAACGGGTGCACCCCCGCGGTGCGCTCCCCGCCCAGCCGTACGAGGCGCGGGCTCAGCGCGGCGAGGATCCGCTCGTCTGCAGGGAGGGGGGCGCCCGTGTGGTCGAGGCGGTCGAGATACCCGTTCATGTCCTCCACCGGCCGGAACGGGCGGCCCGCCCCATCCGCGGCGGCGGGGTCGCTCACCCCGAGGCCCGTGAGGACGCGTGCGCCGTACGCCTCCCGGAGTGCGGCGTGACCCCGGGCGATCTCCTCGGCGTGGTGCCGCCAGATGCTGATGACGCCGGTGGCCACCGTGGTCGCACGGGTGGCGCGCAGCAGCCTTTCCACGTCGCCGAGGACGTCGCCGCCGCCCAGGCCGGGGATCCACAGTGTTCCCCAGCCGAGATCGTCGAGTTCGGCCGCGGCCTCCGCTGTCTCGCCCGGATCGCCGAGGCGGAGCTCCGTGCTCCAGATTCCCGTTCGTCCCAGGTCCATCGTTGACGCTCCTGTCGGTCTGTCGTTGGTTCCAGAGCCGGTCTCAGTCCTGGTCTCAGTTCTGGTCTCAGATCTGGTTGAGGCCGCCGTCGACGTAGAGGTTGGCGCCGGTGACGAAGGTGCTCTGGCCGGAGGCGAGGAACAGGACCGCGTCGGCGATCTCCTCCGGCCGGCCCAGCCGGCCCATGGGCACCTGGCTCGCCATATGGCCCTTGAGCTGCTCGGCCTGCTGCTCGTCGGGGGCCAGGCCGCTGAATCCGGGGGTGTCGACCGCCCCGGGAGTGATGGCGTTCACCCGGATGCCGCGGCCCCTGAGCTCGTTGGCCCAGGTGCGGGCGAAGGAGCGGACGGCCGCCTTGGACGCCGCGTACACACCGAAGGCCTCGCTGCCGGAGTCCGCGCTGGAGGAGGAGGTCAAGACGATCGACGCGCCGTCGTTGAGCAGCGGCAGCGCCTTCTGGACGGTGAAGAGCGTGCCCTTGACGTTGGTGTCGAAGGTCTGGTCGAAGTGCTCCTCGGTGACCTGCTCGAGCGGGGCGAAGGCGCCGCCGCCCGCGTTGGCGAACAGCACGTCCACTCCCTGCCCACGCTGCCCGACCGCCGTGTAGAGGCGGTCGAGGTCCGTCGGGTCCGACACGTCGCCCTGGACGCCGACGGCGTTGGGGCCGATCTTCCGTACCGCGTCGTCGAGTTCCGGCTTGCGCCTGCCGAGGACGAACACGAGTGCGCCCTCCTGTGCCAGCCGCTGGGCCGCGGCGAGTCCGATGCCGGTGGTGCCTCCGGTGACGACCGCGGTCTTGCCTTCGAGCTGTCCCATTACTCGGTCCTTTCCTGCGGAAACTTCGGTACCGATTGGTACTGAAAAGGACGATAGCACTCGTCGGCCGACTTGTGTACCGATCGGTTTTTCGTTGGCTACCCTGAAGACATGAGCAGCACTGGACGGGCCGTGATCGGCCGGCCCCGCGGATTCGACGCCGACGCGGCACTGGACCGTGCGCTTGAGGTCTTCTGGCGTCAGGGCTACGAGGGCGCCTCGCTCAGTGACCTCACCGAGGCGATGGGCATCAACAAGACCAGCATGTACGCCGCCTTCGGCAACAAGCGTGAGCTGTTCGGGAAGGCGCTCGCCCGCTACGCCGAGGTCGACCTGGCCTACGCGCGCGACGCCCTCGCCGCGCCGACCGCAAGGAAGGTCGCCGAGACCTTCCTGCGGGAGAACGCCAAGGCCGTGACCATGCCGGGCCGGCCGCCGGGGTGTCTGTCCATTCAGGGCGGCCTGTCCTGCGGGCCCGACAACGCCGAGGTGGCCTCAACCCTCGCCCTGGCGCGCAAGGCCGGGGAACTCGCGATGCGCGACCGGTTCCGCCGCGCGATCGAGGACGGGGACCTGGGCCCCGAGAACGATCCCGACGACCTCGCCCGCTACATCATGGCCGTGTCGGAGGGCCTGGCCGTCCACGCCGCCGCCGGCGCCACCCGCGAGGAACTCGCCCGCGCTGTCGAAATCGCCCTCCGTGCCTTCCCCTGACCCCCTTATTTGTGGGGTGATCATGTTTTGGGGTGTGATCATGCACACCTTCGGGGGAGTGCCCGCTTACCTGCGGTGAGGCCTGTCGTGATCATGCGCAGATTCGCGCGCCTGTCCCATGACCTGGCCGAACCCGTCTGTGATCATGCATGAATTGCCCCGCCTGCCGTACGGCGCGAGCCGAAGCGGACGCGGACGCCCGGCGTGAAGAGTGTGGGCTGCCCTCTGTGACCTCGCGTGCATGATCACGCACTGTGAAAGGGCTGGTCGGGAGGCCTGTGTACGAAGGTGTGCATGATCACCCCCAAAAGGGCTGCGTTAGGGCTCGGGGGAGGCTTCCCATTCGTGGCAGGGGCGTAGCGCGTAGTGGTGGTAGATGATGATGCAGACCGCCAGGCGGGGGTCGCCCTCCGGTCCCTCGTCGTCGTCCGCCTGTTCCAGGCCGTCGGCCCGATCCCAGTCGTCCGCGCCCGTGTCCGGGGAGTACGCGCCGTCCGGGAGGTCCTCGTCCTCGAAGCCGGTCAGGTCGTCGGCGTCGACGACGCCGTCGAGGTCGGGGTCCTCCAGGAGGTCCGCCGCGCTCACGATCTGCCCGGCCGGTCCGCAGATGCAGTCCGGCGTGCCCTCATGGCTGATGACGTCGTCGAGCGGCATCACGTGAACGAACTTGTTCATGCCACCTCCTGGCCCTTAATTGCCGGTCACATTACCCAAAACATGCATAAATCGGAATAAAACAGGCGAAAGTCGCACGAAGATGCTCATTTCGATCTTCGAAGCGTCACGGAGCCGTTGACCTTTGTTCGGATGGACGGCAAACTAACTCCACAGTCTTCGCACCAACGATGGAGTGTCGCAAATGCCGTACCGCCCTCCCCTGATCGCGCGCGAGTACTTCGTGGCGGACCCGCCCGAGCTTCCCGTGCGAAGGCCCGGGGAGACCGGCCTGTCGGCGGTGACGCGGGCCGAGGTCGTGGCCTCGGACGGCGACGGCGTCACCTTCAAGGGCTCGACCTCGGCGGACGAGACGCTGGTCGTGCAGGTCTCGGTGGCGGGGGAGGGCGTCATCCGGGTCAGGCTCGGCGCGGAGGCCGACGCCCGCAGCCGTGCGTCCCGGGCGATCACGATGGTCACCCCCGGCCGGTACGGCGACGCCGTCGTGGAGGCGGGACACAGCAGGGTGATCGTCGACGCGGGCTCGCTCCGGGCGGAGATCAGGCTCGACCCGTGGAACATGCGCTTCACCGACCGCGCAGGACGGACGCTGGTCGAGCAGGACCCCGGGCAACCGGACATCAGCGGCCGGCTCCGCACGCTGCCCTTCGGGCGGTCGAGCGCCGACGGCGTGCCCGTGGCCTACCACGAGACGTTCCTGGCCCCCGCGGACGAGGCGTTCGGCGGGTTCGGCGAGTCGTTCACGCCCCTGGACAAGCGCGGCCAGCGGCCGCTGATGTGGAACTTCGACGCCTTCGGCGCGGAGTCGCAGCGCGCCTACAAGAACGTGCCGTTCTACCTGTCGAACAGGGGATACGGCCTCATGGTCGACAGCGGCTCCCCGGTCGAGTTCGACATGTGCCAGTCCACGCACAGCGACGTGCAGATCATCGTGCCGGACGACCTGCTCGACTACTACGTGATCGCGGGACCGGCCCCGGCGGACGTGCTCACCCGATTCGGACGGCTCACCGGCAAGCCCGAACTGCCGCCCAAGTGGGCGTTCGGCACGTGGATCTCCTCGGGGTTCTTCCGGGACAGCCAGGAGCGCGTGCTGGAGCGGGCCGCGACGATCAGAGAAAGGGGCATCCCGTGTGACGTCCTCCACCTGGACACCTACTGGCAGGTCGGCGACCACTGGTCGGACATGCGGTGGGACCCCGAGACCTTCCCCGACCCCGTGGGCATGCTGGCCGCCCTGAAGAAGCAGGGCTTCAGGGTCTGCCTCTGGATGAATCCGTATATTTCACATCTCAGTCCGGCCTTCCCGGAGGCGGCCGAGAACGGATATCTCCTCAGGAGGCAGGATGGCGAGGTCTACGTGGCCGACTCCTGGCACGGCTCGCACCCGGCCTGCGGCATCGTCGACTTCACCAACCCCGCCGCCGTCGACTGGTTCAAGGGCCTGCTCCGCGACCGCCTGCGCGAAGGCGTCTCGGTCTTCAAGACCGACTTCGCCGAGGGCGTCCCGGCCGACGCGGTGGCCTTCAACGGGATGACCGGCACCGACCTGCACAACGTCTACTCGCTGCTGTTCAACGACGTGGTCTCCGAGGCCACCCGTGAGGTCGCGGGACACGGCATGGTCTGGGCCCGCTCGTCCTACCTGGGCGGCCAGCGGCACGCCGCGCAGTGGAGCGGCGACGTCGACTCCGCCTATCCCTCGATGGGCAGCACGATCAGGGGCGGCCTGTCGCACGGCCTGTCCGGCATCCCGTTCTGGACCCACGACGCGGGCGGCTTCACCGGGACGCCGACACCCGATCTCTACATCCGCTGGTCGCAGTTCAGCGCGCTCTCGCCGCTGATCCGTTTCCACGGCACCACCACCCGGGAGCCGTGGCGGTTCCCCGCGCACGCTGAGCGGGGCGCCGTCGAGGCGATCCGGCTGCGTTACCGGCTCATGCCGTACATCTACTCCGCGGCGGTCACGGCGGCGGAGACGGGCGCGCCGATGATGCGGGCGCTGTGCGTCGACTACCCGGACGACCCCGTCGCGTGGCAGGCCGACCTCGAATACCTCCTCGGGACCGACCTGCTCGTGGCCCCCATGATCTCGGCGGACGGAACCCGGAAGGTCTACCTGCCCGCGGGGGTGTGGGTGGACTACTGGACCGGGGAGGCGATCGAGGGCGGCCGCCACATCACGGTCTCCCCGCCGCTGGACCAGATCCCCCTGTTCGTACGGCACGGCGCGCTCATCCCCGTGACCGAGCCGGGGGACACGGTGGGCGACGACGCCCCGGTCACGTTGGCCGCCTTCGGCGTGCCCGCCCGCGAGAGCCGTACGACCATCAGGGACCTGGACGGCGACACCGTCGTCACCGCCGTGCGCGACGGCGACCGCCTGGTCGTCACGGTCGAGGGTCCCAAGCGGATCACTGGCGTCGAGTTCACGGGCCCCGGCGCCCCGGTCATCATCAACTAGCACGAAACCCCCTGGAGAATGACCATGCTGAAGATAGGCAGGACGGCCGCGGCGGCTGTGCTGGCCGCCTCCGCGATGGTGCTCGCCGCATGCGGCGGATCGTCGGATGGCGGGGGCGGCGGCTCGTCGTCGGGCCCGAGGACCCTCACGCTGTGGCACTACGAGGGCGCCGACAGCGCCATGGGCAAGGCCTGGGCGCAGGCGATCAAGGAGTTCGAGGCGAGCCACCCCGGCGTCACGGTGAAGTTCGAGGAGAAGGGCTTCGAGCAGATCCAGAAGACCGCGGGCATGGTCCTCAACTCCGACGAGGCGCCCGACGTCATGGAGTACAACAAGGGCAACGCCACGGCCGGCCTGCTGTCGAAGCAGGGCCTGCTCACCGACCTGTCCGACGAGGCCGCCAAGCGCGGCTGGGACAAGCTGCTCAGCCCGTCGCTCCAGACCACGGCCCGCTACGACGACCGCGGCATCATGGGCTCCGGCAAGTGGTTCGGCATCCCGAACTACGCCGAGTACGTGATGGTCTACTACAACAAGGACGCCTTCAAGAAGCAGGGCATCGAGGTGCCCACGACCTTCGACGAGTTCACCGCCGCACTGGACAAGTTCGCCAAGGCCGGCATCACGCCCATCGCCACCGGCGGCGCCGAGTACCCCGCCCAGCAGATCATGTATCTGCTCGCGCTGAGCAAGGCCGACCGGGCCTGGGTCGACGCCTTCCAGCAGTACAAGGGCAAGGTCGACTTCCACGGGCCGGAGTTCACCTACGGCGCGCAGACCTTCGCCGACTGGGTGAAGAAGGGCTACATCAGCAAGGACTCGGCCGGGATCAAGGCCGAGGACATGGGCGTCTCGTTCATCGGCGGCAAGTTCCCGATCATGATCTCCGGCAGCTGGTGGTACGGCCGGTTCCAGGAGCAGATCAAGGACTTCGACTGGGGCTCGTTCCTGTGGCCAGGCGGCGCGATGGCGCCCGGATCCAGCGGCAACCTGTGGGTCGTCCCCGAGAAGGCGAAGAACAAGGACCTGGCCTACGACTTCATCGACATCACGATGAAGAAGGACATCCAGAACCTGCTGGGCAACTCCGGCGGCCTTCCCGTCGCGGCTGACCCCACCGCGATCACCGACCCCAAGAGCAAGGAACTGGTGGAGAACTTCAACAAGCTCTCCTCCCAGGACGGCCTGGCCTTCTATCCCGACTGGCCGGCACCCGGCTACTACGACGTGCTCGTCGCGGGCGTGCAGGAGCTGATCAACGGCAGCAAGTCGCCCGAGCAGGTGCTCGACGAGATCGCCCAGCCGTACAACGACAACCTCGCCGACATCGGGAACTGACCCCCAAGGCGAACGCAAGGCTCCCGGCGGCAGGGGTGACCGGCCCCCGCCGCCGGACATATCCCGAAAGGTCTGCTCATGGCGCCATCTCCGGCGCGCCCCCGAGGGCGAGGCGGCTACTGGATCTTCCTGATCCCCAGTTTCGTGCTGTTCCTCGCCGTCATCGTCGTGCCGTTCGTCATGAACGTCGCGACGAGCTTCACCCGCTGGTCCGGGGTCGGCACCCCCACCTGGATCGGGCTGGACAACTACACGAAGCTGTTCAAGGACGAGCGGTTCTGGACGTCGTTCGAGCACAACGTCGCCCTGATCGTCGCCATGGCCGTCGTGCCGACCCTGATCGGGCTCGTGCTGTCCGCGGCCCTGTTCGACTACATCGGCAAGAAGTTCGGCTCGCGCACGGCGTCGGTCCTGCGCGCCGCCTACTACCTGCCACAGATCCTGCCGATCGCCGTGGCCGGCGTGGTGTGGAACTGGATGCTGCACCCGTCGTACGGCGCGGTCAACGCGATCTTCGGAACCAAGGTCAACTGGCTGGGGGACCCCGACCTCGCCCTCGCCACGGTCATGGCGATCATGGTGTGGTTCCAGCTCGGCTACCCGGTCGTGATCTTCATGGCCGGGCTCCAGCGGGCCGACCCGGCGCTGCACGAGGCCGCCGAGATCGACGGCGCCTCCTGGTGGCGCAGGTTCTGGCACATCACGATCCCGCAGATCAGGCCAGAGATCTTCGTCGTGCTCCTCACCTGCACTATCGCCGCCCTCAAGGTCTTCGGGCCGATCTTCGTGCTCACCCGGGGCGGGCCGGGCAACGCGACGATGGTGCCCTCGTACTTCTCGTATCTGAACTTCTTCCAGAAGGCCAACGTGGGCTACGGCTCGGCCATCGCGACCGTCCTCGCGCTGATCATCGTCGTCGTGACCTTCCTCTTCCTGCGCGTCCAGGAGCGTGACGCATGACCTCCGTACGCGCAGTACGCACCGTGCGCAGCGTGCGCGCCCCCGGCAGGTGGGCGGTGCTCGCGGCCCTCGTGGTGCTGGCCGTCGCGATGGTGTCCCCGTTCGTGATCGTCACGCTCAACGCGTTCAAGTCGCCCGCGGAGTACTCCGCGGGAGGGCCGCTGAGCCTGCCCAAGGGGCTCTACCTCGACGGGATCATCGACTTCTGGAACCGGGTGGACTTCGGCGAGAAGTTCTTGAACAGCCTCCTCATCAGCGGTGCGGTCGCGATCGCCGCCGTCGTGCTGTCCGTGCTCAACGCGTACGCGCTGGGCATCGGCCGGGTCAGGGGCAGGTTGTGGATCCTGGTGCTGTTCCTCGTCGCCAACACGCTCCCGCAGGAGTCGCTCGTCTACCCGCTCTACTACCTGTCGAAGGAAGTGGGGCTCTACGACTCGAAGCTCGCCGTGATCCTGATCTTCACCGTCATCCAGGCGGCGTTCGGGACCTACCTGCTCTCGTCGGTGCTCGGGCAGTTCCCCCGCGAGATCCTCGAGGCGGCCTCGATCGACGGGGCGGGCAAGTGGCGGGCGCTGTCGCGGATCGTCGTCCCGATCAGCCGCCCGACGTTGTCGGTGTTGGTGATCTTCTTCTTCATCTGGACGTGGAACGAGTTCTTCCTGCCGCTGATCTTCCTGATCTCCAACGACAACCAGACCGTGCCGGTCGCCCTGGGCGTCCTGCAGGGCGAGAAGATGATGGACGCCACCATGTCGAGCGCATCGGCGCTGCTCGGCATCGTGCCGGCCGTCGCCTTCTTCCTGATCTTCCAGCGCACGCTGACCAGAGGGGTGACCGTCGGCGCCATCAAGTGAGGACCCGATCCCCTCGTCTTCCCGGACCCAGTGAACTCCATGCCCCCCACCTGACCTGGAGGCACCATGTCCCTGCGACGTCCGTTATGGGTGACGGCCGTCATCGGCCTGCTGATGACGCTCCTGGCGGCCCCGGCCGCCAGGGCGGCGGAGGACCCGCCCTTCCGCGACCCCGCCCTCCCGCTCGGCCAGCGGATCGACGACCTGCTCGGCCGCCTCACGCTCGACGAGAAGATCTCGTGGCTGCATCAGTACCAGCCCGCGATCCCGAGGCTCGGCATCGGGCTGTTCAAGACCGGCACCGAGGCCCTCCACGGAGTCGCCTGGTCCACCGACATCGACCACGGCGGCGCGGTCGTGACCGCGGACGGGACCGTCTTCCCGCAGGCCGTCGGCCTCGCCAGCACCTGGGACACGGACCTGATCGAGCGGGTCGGCGCCGCGGTCGGCGACGAGGCGCGCGGCTTCAACAGCCGCAACCCGCGGGTCTGGGGCCTGAACCTGTGGGCGCCGGTGGTCAACCTGCTGCGCGACCCGCGCTGGGGCCGCAACGAGGAGGGCTACTCCGAGGATCCGACGCTGACCGGCGCGATCTCCACCGCGTACGGCTCGGGCATCCAGGGCGGCGACCCCGACCACCTCAGGGCGGCGCCGACGCTCAAGCACTACCTGGCCAACAACAACGAGGTGCGCCGGGACAGCACGTCGTCCGGCCTCCCGCCGCGGGTCGAGCAGGAGTACGACCAGGCCGCGTTCAGGCCCGCCGTCGAGGCCGGCGCCGCCACCGGCGTCATGGCCTCCTACAACCTGGTCAACGGACGGCCCGCCACCGTCAACCCCGACCTGGACGACGTCGTGCGGTCCTGGACGGAGAAGGACCTGCTGAACGTCACCGACGCCGGCGCTCCCAACAACCTCGTCGGCTCCCAGTCCTACTATCCGAACCTCGCCGAGGCGGACGCGGCCGCGCTCAAGGCAGGCATCGACAGCTTCACCACCGACGACACCAACGCGGCTCCCACCACCACGGCGATCAAGGCCGCCCTGGAGCGGGGACTGATCACGGAGTCAGACGTCGACACCGCCGTCCGGCACATCCTGTCCATCCGCTTCCGGCTCGGCGAGTTCGATCCGGACGGCGGACCGTACGGGAAGATCGGCGCGGACGTGGTAGACAGCCCGGAGCACCGCCTGCTGGCCCGCAAGACGGCGGCCGAGGCCATGGTGCTGCTCAAGAACTCGAACAAGGCCCTTCCGCTGAGCCCGGCGGCCAGGAAGGTGGCCGTGATCGGCCCGCTCAGCCAGACCCTCTACACCGACTGGTACTCCGGCGGCCTGCCGTACCGGGTGACCCCGCTCGACGGGATCCGGGAGCGGCTCGGCGCGGGCGCCGTCACCGGCACCGAGGGCGCCGACCGCATCGCCCTCAAGGACGTCGCGACGGGCAGGTACATCACCGCCGGCGCCGGAGAGGCTGGCGCGGTGCTCAGGGAGAGCGCGACCACCGCGGGCGACACCGAGAAGTTCGACGTGTTCGACTGGGGCCAGGGCGTCCTGACGCTGCGCAGCGTGGCCAACGGCAAGTACGCCGGGTACAACTGGTCGAACTTCGTCAACGACCAGGCCCAGCCGAACGGCTGGTTCGTCCAGCAGCAGTTCAAGCTGGAGAAGCAGGCCGACGGCGCCTACCTCCTGCGCTACGCCGGCTACGAGACCGCCGAGAGCTGGTTCGGGCCGAACACCTACATCAAGGCCGGCGACGACGGGACCCTCGTGCTGACCACCGCCGACCAGGCGTCCAGGTTCGCCAAGGAGACGGTCGCCAGCGGCGTCGAGGCGGCCGCGGCGGCGGCCAGGGGCGCGGACGTCGCGGTGGTCGTCGTCGGCAGCATGCCGTTCATCAACGGCCGCGAGGCGCACGACCGCACCGACCTGAACCTCGCCGAAGGACAGGAGGCCCTGGTCAAGGCGGTCAGGAAGGCCAACCCCCACACCGTGGTGGTCCTCGAGAACAGTTATCCGACGACGATCGGCTGGGAGCAGGACAACGTCCCGGCCATCCTGTGGACCACGCACGCCGGCGCCGAGACCGGGCACGCGCTCGCGGACGTGCTGTTCGGCGACGTCAACCCGGCGGGACGCCTGACCCAGACCTGGCCCCGCTCGGCGGGCGACCTGCCGGACATCCTCGACTACGACATCATCAAGAGCGGCGCGACGTACCAGTACTCCAAGGACCGGCCGCTCTACCCGTTCGGCCACGGGCTCAGCTACACGACCTTCGCGTACCAGGGGCTGAAGCTGAACGCGAACTCGGCGCGGCCGGACGGCACGGTCGTGGCGACCGTCAAGGTCACCAACACCGGCCCGGCCGCGGGTGACGAGGTGGTCCAGCTCTACACCCACCAGCGGTCCTCGCGGGTGGAGCAGCCCGTCAAGCGGCTCCGCGCGTTCGAGCGCGTCCACCTCGAGCGCGGGCAGACCAGGACGGTGACGTTGTCCTTCAAGGCGGCCGACCTGGCCATCTGGGACGTCACCCGGAACAGATGGGTCGTCGAGGCATCCGGGCACGACGTCATGGTGGGCGGCTCATCCGACGGCGTCCGCCGGCGGACGACGCTGAACGTCACGGGGGAGACGATCCCGCCCCGCGACCTGACCCGGCTGACCAGGGCCGTCGACTTCGACGACTACTCCGGCGTCGAGATGGTCGACGAGACGAAGGAGCGCGGTGACGCCGTCGGCGCCTCGAGCGGCGACTGGATCGTGTTCCGTGACGCCGACCTCAGGAAGCCGGCGCGGGTCACCGCGGGAGTCTCCTCGGTGAGCGGCGGATCGTTCGAGCTGCGCCTGGGCTCGCCGACCGGCAAGGTCGTCGCGACCGTCCCCGTCCCCGCCACGGGCGACGTCCACGCCTGGGGAACGGCCACCGCCCCGGTCGGCCCCGTCGCGGGAGTCAGGGATCTGTACCTCGTCTTCACCGGAGACCTGAGGATCAGGGACTTCGTCCTCGGCGGTTGACCAGGCCGGAGCCGCCGGTTCCGGACGCCGCGTGCCACCGGGGGGCGCGGCGTCCGGCGCCGGTGATGAAAGTCCTGGTCAGTGCGTTGTTATGCGCGGTACATCGCGGTTCGCCGGTGTGACCGGACGGGTATGCCGGAGTCGAAATATCGGCTGACCGGGGGTGACCATGGCGACCTGCGAGGTCTGCGGCAACGATTACGACATGGCGTTCGAGGTGCACGCTCAGGGGGTGGTGCACGTCTTCGACAGCTTCGAGTGCGCGATCACCAGGATGGCGCCCGTGTGCGAGCACTGCTCGTGCCGCATCGTCGGGCACGGCGTGGCCCTGGACGGGCGATGGTTCTGCTGCGCCCACTGTGCGCGTGAAGCGGGCGCGAAGACCATCGCCGACCGTGAGACCCTCCCCGGAGGGCGGCGGTAGTCCCGGGGTCAGGACTCGAAGGCGATCAACCTGATGATCACATATCCCTCACCGTCGGGCACGGGAGGGAACGTGGTGCCGGGCACGGCGTCGAACACGCTGGGACGCTCTGCCCGGGTCACCACGCCGAACATGTCGCCGGGCAGGGTCATGCCGAACACGTGCGCCCGCTTGGCCGCCGCGTAGAAGCTGCCGCCCGCCTCCAGGTCCGCGGCGACCGCGGCCGCGGCCCGCTGGTCGACCAGCCGCAGGTACGCGACGCGGGCCTTGTCCGGCTTCACCGCCTGTGCGCTGAGATAGTCCTCGATCTCCCAGATGAGGAGCTCGCTGAGGTAGCGCGAAGTGTCCTTCCACATGCTTAGCAGGGTGCCTCGCCCCAGTTGCGTCTGAGTTGCACTCGGATTGCTTCGCCTGCCCCGGGCACCTGTGCGAGCGGTTAGGGGGTTCCGTTCCTGGGTGAGGGCGGCGTGAGCACGGAGCGGACGGCGTCGGGGGATCGGCCGACGACGGCGGGCCCGTCGTCGACCGTGATTATGGGGCGCTGAATGAGGATCGGATGGGCGGCCAGGGCCCGGATCCAGCGGTCGCGGTCCCCGGGGTCGCGCGGCCAGCCGGCCATGCCGAGGCCGGCCGCCACGCTCTCACCGGTCCGGGTGATGTCCCACGGTTCGAGGCCGAGCCTGGTCAGCACGTCACGGAGCTCCTCCTCCGTGGGCGGCTCGTCCAGATAGTGGCGCACGGTGTACTCCGCGCCCGCGCCGTCCAGAAGAGACAGGGCCGAGCGGCATTTCGAGCAGTCGGGATTGATCCAGATCTCCATCGGGTGCCCGTCGTCTCAGTGGCCGGTGGGGTGGGCGAGGGCGAAGAACTCGCCGCGGGAGCGCGCGTCGTCGCGGAGCACGCCCAGGAGGGCGGAGGTGACCGTGTGCGATCCCGAGGCCCGGACGCCGCGCAGCGTCATGCACGTGTGGTCGGCCTCGACGACCACGCCGACTCCCTTGGGCTCGAGCCGGGTCTGCAACCAGTCGGCGACCTGCTTGGTGAGCCGTTCCTGGACCTGGGGGCGGCAGGCGAAGTGCTCCACGATCCGGGCGAGCTTCGACAGGCCGACGATGCGCCGTCCGGGCAGGTAGCCCACGTGGGCGACACCGGCGAAGGGCAGCATGTGGTGCTCGCACACGGACCGGACGGGGATGGAGCGGACCAGGACGAGCTCGTCGTACCCCTCGTCGTTGGGGAAGGTGGTGAGGTCGAAGGGGCGCGGGCTGAAGAGTTCGGCGTAGGCGCGGGCCATCCGGCCAGGCGTGTCCCGCAGGCCCTCCGCGTCGACGGGGATGCCGAGGGCGCTGAGGAACTCCCCGGCGGCGCGTTCGGCCGCCGCGACGTCCACGCCGTCGTGACGCGTCGGGCGCCCGTGGGTTCCCGGGACCATCGTCACCGGCCGTTCGGCCTGGTGTGCCGGACTGGACATTGCCACCTCCTGTTTCGGAAGCAAGTGTTAGCCATATCGGGAACGAACGTCAACAAGCAGGATGGCTGGGCTATTTAACCAACAAGTTTGGGTGTTACTGTGGTCGGGTGACCATGGACGACTCCACGCTCGCGGCCGTCGCGGTGCTCAGCGACGACCTTCGCCGCCGCATGTACGGCTTCATCCGGCGATCGGACGGCCCGGTCACCCGGGACGAGGCGGCCGACAGCGTCGGGATCTCCCGCAAGCTCGCGGCCTTCCACCTGGACAAGCTGGTCGACGTGGGGCTGCTGCGGGCCGGCTACGGCCGGCCGGGAGAGACGCGCGGAGTCGGCCGCGCGCCGAAGGTGTACGAGCCGACCGATCTGGACGTCCAGGTGAGCATCCCCCAGCGTGAACACGGCCTGCTCGCGGACATCCTGCTCGACGCCGTCCGCACCCAGGACCCGGGGGAGAGCGGACGGGACGCCGCGCTGCGCGTGGCGGCCGACCGCGGCCGCGAGCTGGGCGACGCCGAGCGCGGGCGGACGAGGCCGGGACGTCTGGGAGCCGAACGCGCCCTGACCTGCGCCGGCCAGATGCTGGAACGCCATGGGTTCGAGCCCGCGCGCGCCACGCCGACGCTGGTCCGGCTGCAGAACTGCCCCTTCCACCCGCTGGCCGCCAAGGATCCCGACCTGGTCTGTGCGATCAACCACGCCTTCCTGGCCGGGTTCCTCGACGGGCTCGGCGCCACCACCCTCACCGCCACTCTGGCGCCCCGGCCGGGAGCCTGCTGCGTCGAGCTCGGCACAGCCGTCCCGCCCGCGTCCGCCACGAGCCCGACTGGAGCATGACGTCATGTCCACACCCCCCACGTTCGTTGTCGCAGGCGGCGGGCTCGCCGCGGCCAAGGCCGCCCAGGCGCTGCGGGAGCAGGGTTTCGACGGCCGGGTCGTACTGATCGGCGACGAGCCCCATCCGCCGTACGAGCGGCCGCCCCTGTCCAAGGACTACCTGCAGGGGAGGTCGGAGCGGGAGAAGATCTTCGTCCACGACGCCGGCTGGTACCGGGAGCACGACGTCGACCTGCGCTCGGGCGTCGCGGTGACCGCGGTGGACCCCGGCGCCCATCGGGTCACGCTGTCCGGCGGAGAACGGCTCGGCTACGACAAGTTGCTGCTGGCCACCGGCGCCTCGCCCCGCCGCCTGACCGTCCCGGGAGCGGACCTGGACGGCGTGCTGTACCTGCGCACCGTGGGGGACAGCGAGCGCATCCGGGACACCCTGGCCACCGCCTCCCGGATCGCGATCGTCGGCGCGGGGTGGATCGGCCTGGAGGTCGCCGCCGCCGCCCGCGCCGCCGGGGTCCGGGTGAGCGTCCTGGAGGTCGAGTCGCAGCCGCTCCTGCGCGTGCTCGGCCCCCGGATCGCCTCCGTCTTCGCCGACCTGCACCGTGACCACGACGTGGACCTGCGGCTGGGAGCGCGGGTCGCCGAGATCACCGGCGAGGACGGACGGGTCCGGGGGGTGCGACTGGCCGGCGGCGCCCAGCTGGACGTGGACGCGGTCGTCGTCGGGATCGGCGCGGTCCCCAACACCGGTCTCGCCGCGGCCGCCGGGCTGACCGTCGGCGACGGGGTGCGGGTCGGCGCAGACCTGCGCACGTCGGATCCCGACATCTTCGCGGCCGGCGACGTCGCCGCGGCCTACCACCCGCTGCTGGGCGTCCACATCCGCGTCGAGCACTGGGCCAACGCCCTCAACCAGCCCGTGGTCGCCGCGGGCGCCATGCTCGGCCGGGACGTCGCCTACGACCGGCTGCCCTACTTCTACACCGACCAGTACGACCTGGGCATGGAGTACAGCGGCCACCCCTCACCCGGCCACATCGACGACGTCGTGGTGCGAGGCGACCTCGCGTCCCGTGAGTTCATCGCGTTCTGGATCGCGGACGGCAAGGTGACGGCCGGCATGAACGTCAACGTCTGGGGCGTCGCCGACCAGATCCAGGCGCTGATCCGCTCGGGCGCCCCCGTCGACCGAGGCAGGCTCGCCGACCCCGGCGTGCCGCTGCCCCAGGTGGCCGCCGGCTGACCCCGGCCGTCTCAGGCCGGCCCAGGATCGTCATTCCGGGGCCGTGTGAACTTTTCGCGAAATGCGGATCAATATGTCACGTCGGGCCAGGTGAAACGAAGGGAACTCTTTCCGGCGCCAACTCGGAGCCTCAAACTAACGATGTGACCGACTTTGACGTACTTGTCCTTGGCTCCGGGCCAGGTGGGCAGAAGGCGGCGATCGCCGCGGCGAAGCTGGAACGACGGGTCGCCATCGTCGAACGCCGCGACATGATCGGCGGCGTCTGCATCAACACGGGGACCATCCCCTCCAAGACGCTCCGCGAGGCGGTGCTGTACCTGACGGGCCTGACCCAGCGGGACATGTACGGCCAGAGCTACCGGCTGAAGGAGGACATCACCGTCACCGACCTGACCGTGCGGACGCGGCACGTCGTGGGCCGCGAGGTCGACGTGATCCGCAACCAGCTCGCCCGCAACCGGGTGACGGTCCTGAGCGGCTCGGGCCATTTCGTGGACCCGCACACCGTGGCCGTGGTCGACGATCGCGGCAACGAGCTGAAGGTCTCGGCCGACAAGATCATCGTCGCTACGGGCACGCGGCCCGCGCGGCCCGCCAGTGTGCAGTTCGACGACCAGACGATCATCGACTCCGACGGCATCCTGCAGATGGACCGGGTGCCCGACTCCATGGTGGTCGTCGGCGCCGGGGTCATCGGCATCGAGTACGCCTCGATGTTCGCCGCCCTCGGCACGAAGGTCACCGTGGTGGAGCGGCGCGACCGGATGCTGGACTTCTGCGACCTCGAGGTGGTCGAGGCGCTCAAGTACCACCTGCGCGACCTCGCGGTGACGTTCCGGTTCGGCGAGACGGTCGCCGCGGTCGAGAAGCACCCGCGCGGAGCCCTCACCATCCTGGAGAGCGGCAAGAAGATCCCGGCGTCCACGGTCATGTACTCGGCGGGCCGCCAGGGGATGACCGAGAACCTCGCCCTGACGGCCGCGGGGCTGTCGGCCGACGACAGGGGCAGGATCGCGGTCGACGAGTTCTACCGGACCTCCGTCCCGCACATCTACGCCGTCGGCGACGTCATCGGTTTCCCCTCGCTCGCGGCGACCTCGATGGAGCAGGGCAGGCTGGCGGCCTACCACGCCTGCGACGAGCCGGTCAGCGGGTTGAACGGGCTCCAGCCGATCGGGATCTACACCATCCCGGAGATCAGCTTCATCGGGAAGACCGAAGACGAGCTGACCGACTCCCTCATCCCGTTCGAGGTGGGAGTCTCCCGCTACCGCGAGCTCGCCCGCGGCCAGATCATCGGCGACACCTACGGCATGCTGAAGCTGCTGGTCTCGCCGGAGGACCGGACGCTGCTCGGAGTGCACGTCTTCGGCACGGGGGCGACCGAGCTCATCCACATCGGCCAGGCGGTCATGGGCTGCGGCGGCACCATCGACTACCTGGTGGACGCGGTCTTCAACTACCCGACGCTGGCCGAGTCGTACAAGGTGGCCGCACTCGACGCCGTCAACAAGCTCAGGAGGGTGGCCAGGATCACCGACTGACGAGGGCCTCCGTGCTCCGGCCGCGAGCCGCCACTCCCGCCCCGCGTTCCCGTTAGTTAGTATTGAGGTCAAACAAAATGGGAACGCCGTGCCCGCAGGAAGGTGTGTGGCATGCCGGGCCGCCCGCCCATGCGGCATGATGAGCCGGAGCACGAACGGGGCTGACTTTTGATCACATCGCACAACGGGCCTCAGCCTGCCGACTTCACCGACGTCCGGGCGACCAACCTGGCGGTCGTGTTGCGGTTCGTGCGGGAGGGCGCGCCCTGCTCGCGTGCGGACATCGCGGCGTCGACCGGTCTCAACAAGGCGACCGTGTCCAGTCTGGTGGCCGACCTGATCGACCGCAGGCTGCTGCGCGAGACCGGGCTGACCGAGAACCGGGTCGGCCGCCCGGCCACGATGCTCGTGCTGGACGGCTCGCCGTACGCCGCGATCGGCATCGAGGTCAACGTCGACTACATCACGGCCGTCGCGGTCGACCTCAAGGGCGAGCAACTGCTGAACTGGCGGCGCGCCTTCCCCGGGGGGACGTCGAGCGCCGGACAGGCGGTGGCCGCGGTGGCCGCCATCGCCAAGCGCGCGGTGAGCCGGATGACGAGGGAGGCCCGGCAGGTGCTCGGCCTGACCGTGGCGGTCCCCGGCCTGGTCGACGTGAACGGCACGGTCCGCATCGCGCCCAACCTGGGCTGGCGCGACGCCGACCTCGGCGGCGACCTCATGAAGGCCCTCCGTGATCCCGGCTTCCCCGTGCTGGTGGACAACGACGCCAACCTCGCCGCCCTGGCCGAGTGCCGCTTCGGTCCGCACGGCGACGTCGGCGACCTCGTGTACGTCACCGGAGAGGTCGGGGTCGGCGCGGGCGTCGTCATGGACGGCAGGCTGCGGCGCGGCGGACACGGCTACAGCGGCGAGATCGGTCATGTCGAGGTCGACCCCGGCGGGCCCGAGTGCCGCTGCGGCCGCCGCGGCTGCCTGGAGGCGGTCGCCGGCATCGGCGCCATCCTCGCCCGCACCGCGCCCGGCGCCCCGCCGGCCGAACTGGCGGCGGAGGTCGACGAGGTCGTCCGCCGGGCGAAGCGGAACGACCCGGAGGTGCTGGCGCTGCTGGAGACCGTCGGCAGGGGACTCGGCAAGGGCGTGGCGATCGCGGCCAACCTGCTCAACCCCGAGGTCGTCGTCCTCGGCGGTTACTACGTCCCTCTCGGGCCGTGGCTGCTCGGACCCGCGGAGGACGAGATGCTCCGCCGCTCGCTCGCCCCCGGCGCGGGCGGCTGCCGGCTGGTCGTCTCCACGCTCGGTCATCGTGCTGCGGCCCTGGGCGCCGCGGCCCGCGTGCTCGACTCGGTCGACTCCGGGCGCCTCCCGCCGCGGCCCTGATCGGGAGGAACCCGGGCACCCCGTTCGCCGCAGGGCGCGTCTAGGGTGCCCGACCCGTACGGGCGACCCTGGGTGTACGGGCGTGCGGGTGACCGTCTTGGGTCTTGACCGGAAGCCAACAAAGGGGCAGTCTTCCGGATAAGTCCGGAATTAACACATCGGAAACTCAGAGAATCCTTTTCGAAGCGCTTCGACTCCGATGGCGCTTCAGCGAACCGAACACGGCCGGTCGAATGCACAGTCGCGCCTCAGGGCGCGTTTTTCCGCCAGGTCGTCGAAGCGCTTCGACAGGAAGGTCGGATCCTCATGAACGAACCGGTCACCGCCTCCGGTCCGGCGGCCGACGACGAGGCCCGTGACGCCTGCTTGTTCAGGGACGCCGCGCTGCCCGTCCGGGAGCGGGTGGACGACCTGCTCGGCCGGCTCACCCTTGAGGAGAAGCTCGGCCTGCTGCACCAGTACCAGGCTCCGGTCGACCGGCTCGGACTCAGGGCGTTCCGCACCGGCACAGAGGCGCTGCACGGCCTGGCGTGGCTCGGCCCGGCGACCGTGTTCCCGCAGGCCGTGGGGCTGGCGAGCACGTGGAACCCCGGCCTGGTCGAGCAGGTGGGGGCGGCCACGGCCGACGAGGTGCTGGCCTTCCACCACAAGGATCCCGGCGGGGCGGGACGCAACGTCTGGGCGCCCGTGGTGAACCCCCTCAGGGATCCGCGCTGGGGCCGCAACGAGGAGGGCTACGCCGAGGACCCCTGGCTGACCGGGGTGATGGGCACGGCCTACGCCCGCGGCCTGCGCGGCGACCACGAGGTGTTGAAGACGGCCCCCACCCTCAAGCACTTCCTCGCCTACAACAACGAGACCGACCGACAGGTGACGTCGAGCAGCGTTCCGCCCCGTGTCCTGCACGAATACGAGCTCAAGGCCTTCAGGCCCGCGATCGAGTCGGGGGCGGCGGTCGCCGTCATGCCGTCGTACAACCTGGTCAACGGACGCCCCGCCCACCTGTCGCCGCTCATCGGCACGCAGGTGCGGGCCTGGACGGACGACGACGTCCTGGTCGTCAGCGACGCCCACGCGCCCGCGAACCTCGCCTGCCTGCAGCGCTACCACGAGGACCTCCCCGAGGCGTACGCGCACGCCGTCCGGGCGGGCCTGGACAGCTTCACCCAGGACGACGCGAACACGGCGGCGACACTCGGTCACCTCAAGGCCGCGCTGGAGCGCGGACTGCTGAGCGAGCGCGACGTCGACGCCGCGGCGGGGCGCGTGCTCGCCATCCGGGTCCGCCTGGGCGAGTTCGACCCCGCCACGCCGTACGACGGGATCACTCAGGACGTCGTCAACGGCCCCGAGCATCGCGCGCTCGCGCGGGAGGCGGCCCGGCAGTCGATCACCCTGCTGAAGAACGACGGCATCCTGCCTCTCAGCGCGCCGAAGACGGTCGCGGTGATCGGACCGCTCTCCGACGTTTTGCTGGAGGACTGGTACAGCGGCACGCTGCCCTACCAGGTGACGGCGCGCGGGGCCCTCGGCGGGCGGTGCAGGACCGTGCACTGCGAGGGCGTCGACCGGGTCGCGCTGCGCGCCGACGGTGGGTACCTCCAGGCGACCGACGACCCGGCGGGCGGCCCGCTGAGCGTCGGGCCGGACAGGTCGGCGTTCGACGTGTTCGACTGGGGCGGCGGAGCGTACGCCTTCCGGGCGGCGGCCAACGGGCAGCACGTGTCGGCGGGCGACGACGGCGTCCTCGTCAACGACCAGCCGGGGCCGAACGGCTGGGAGGTGCGTCAGACCTTCCGGATGGAGGAGCGGCCCGGCGGGATGGTCCTGCGGAACATCTCCACAGGTCACTACGTCACGCTCTCGGACGGCGTCGCCACCGTCGCCGAGGACCCCGAGACGGCGGCCGTGCTCACGGTCGAACTGATCGAGAGCGGCCGCGCGCGTGCGGCGGAGGCGGCCGCGGCGGCCGACGTGGCGGTGGTCGTCGTCGGCGACCACCCCCTCGTCAACGGCCGCGAGACCGAGGACCGGACCGACCTCCGCCTGCCGCGGCAGCAGGAGTCCCTGGTCAGGGCGGTCCACGCGGCCAACCCCTCGACCGTCCTCGTCGTCTCCAGCGGCTACCCCTTCGCGGTCACGTGGGCCGACGAGCACGTTCCTGCCATCGTCTGGTCGTCTCACGGCGGCCAGGAGTACGGCAACGCGCTCGCCGACGTTCTCTTCGGCGACGAGGACCCCGGGGGCAGGCTCACCCAGACCTGGTACCGCTCGGCCGCGGACCTTCCCGACCTGCTGGACTACGACATCATCGGGACGGACTCCACCTACCTCTACTTCCTCGGCACCCCGCTCTACCCGTTCGGCCACGGTCTCAGCTACGCCCGCTTCGCGTACTCCGACCTGGTCCTGTCCGCCGCCGAGGTCGGTCCGGGCGACACGCTGACCGTCCGCGTGAGCGTCACCAACACGGGCGGAAGCGCGGGGGAGGAGGTCGTGCAGGTCTACACCCACCAGCGGCGCTCCCGCGTCAAGCAGCCCCTTCGGCAGCTGAGGGGCTTCCGCAAGCTGCGGCTCGAGCCGGGCGAGAGCCGTACGGTCTCGGTGGAAGTCCCGGTGGCCGACCTCGCGTTCTGGGACGTGACGCGTGGCAGGTTCGTCGTGGAGGACGCGCCGCACCAGGTGCTGGTGGGCCGTTCGTCGCGAGACGTCGAGCTCAGCGCGCCGCTGACCGTGAAGGGGGAGCGGATCCCCCCGCGCGAGGTCGTCGGACGCCCGATCGAGGCCGCCGACCACGACGAGTACGACGGGGTCGTGCTGTGCGACGCCTCCCCGGAGGCCGGCGACGCCGTCCGGTCCGCCGAGCCTGGGGCGTGGATCGTGTTCCGCGACGCCGACCTCACCGGCGCGCCGTCCGGCTGCGCGCTCGCCGCCGGCGGCGCACAGGGCGGAATCCTGACGCTGCGTCTCGACGACCCCCTCTTCGGCGACGTGATAGGAGCGGTCACTGTGCCGCCCACGCCGAGCAGGCACGACTTCGCCGGGCTCGGAACCCCTCTGGCGGGAGCCGCCGGAGTGCGCGATCTTTATGTGGTGTTCGAGAACGAGGGGCTCGCGGTGAGCGCGCTGGAGTTCCGCCCGTGAGCTCTCCCAGAACGGCGACCATCGCCGACGTGGCCAAGCACGCCGGAGTCGCGGTCAGCACGGTGTCGTACGTGCTGAGCGGCAAGCGGGCCATCTCGGCGACCACCCGGCAGCGGGTGCTCGACAGCGTCCGGGCGCTCGGATACCACCCGAACGCCGGAGCCCGCGCCCTCGCCAGCAAGCGCGCCAAGGTGATCGCGCTCGTGCTGCCGTTGCGGGCGGGCATGAACCTGCCGGTGCTGATGCAGTTCGCGACCTCGGTCGTGACCACCGCGCGGCAGTACGACCACGACGTCCTGCTGATGACGGCCGACGAAGGTCCTGACGGGCTGCGCAGGGTCGCGGCCAGCGCGCTGGTCGACGGCATGCTGCTGATGGACGTGGAGATGCACGATCCGCGCGTGCCGCTGCTGCGCCATCTCGGCGAGCCGAGCGTGCTGATCGGCTTCCCCGCGGACAGGGAAGGGCTGACCTGCGTCGACCTGGACTTCGCCCGGGCCGGGGCGCTGTGCGCCGACCACCTCGCCGGGCTCGGCCATCGGGAGATCGCCCTGCTCGGGGCGCCGAGCGTGGTCTACGAGCGCGGCACCGGCTTCGCCGAGCGCACCCTGGCCGGCTTCGTGGAAGCGGCGGGCAGGCACGGCGTGCGCGCGGTCACCCGGCCCTGCGAGGAGTCCTTCGACGAGGTCTGCTCGGCCGTACGCGACCTGATGGACGAGCACCCCGGCGTGTCCGGCCTGGTGGTGCACAACGAGGCCGCGGTCGGGCACGTGCTGGGGGCGCTGCGAGTCCTCGGCAAGAGGGTGCCCGAGGACGTGTCCGTCGTGGCGATCTGCCCGGACGACGTCGCCGAGCGCGCCAGCCCGGCGCTGACCTCAGTGCTGGTCCCCGCCGAAGACGTCGGCCGACAGGCCGTCAGACTGCTCATGGCCAAACTGGACGACCATCCCGTACCGCAGTCGACCCTTCTCGAACCCCGCCTGACCATACGTGAGAGCACTCAATGACGATATTTCCTGAAGGCTTCCTCTGGGGGGCGGCCACCGCCTCCTACCAGATCGAGGGCGCCGTCCACGCCGACGGCCGCGTCCCCTCGATCTGGGACACCTTCTCCCACACGCCCGGCAAGGTCCGCGACGGGCACACCGGCGACGTGGCGTGCGACCACTACCACTGGTACCTCGAAGACGTCGAGACGATGTCGTGGCTCGGACTGGGGGCCTACCGCTTCTCCGTCGCCTGGCCGCGCCTGGCCGACCTCGGCTTCTACGACCGGCTCGTGGACGCGCTGCTCGACAAGGGCATCGCGCCGGTGGCCACCCTCTACCACTGGGACCTGCCCCAGAGCCTGCAGGACAAGGGCGGCTGGACCGACCGGGACACGGCGTACCGGTTCGCCGACTACGCCACACGCGTCCACGACCTGCTGGGCGACCGCGTCCGGACGTGGACCACGCTGAACGAGCCGTGGGTCTCCGCCTTCGTGGGCCACGGCTCGGGCCGGCACGCGCCGGGTGTGGCCGACCCCGCCGCGGCCTTCACCGCCGCGCACCACCTCATGCTGGCGCACGGCCTCGGCGTCCAGGCGCTCCGCGCGGCGGGGGCCGAGTCGATCTCGCTGACCCTGAACCTGACGCCCATCCTCGGCGACCCGGAGCCGGCCCGCCTCGTCGACGGCCTCGCGAACCGGATCTTCCTCGACCCGGTGCTGCGCGGCGCCTACCCGGACGACGTCCTGGAGCACCTGTCCCGCTACACCGAGGTGAACCTGGACGACCTGGCGACCATCGCCGAGCCGATCGACGTGCTCGGGGTGAACTACTACACGGTCAACCGGGTGGTGGCCGACCCCGAGGCCGAGGGCTCCCTGGAGCATCCGGGCACTCAGGGGATCGCGTGGGCGACGCCCCACGGAGAGCTCACCGAGATGGGCTGGGAGGTCATCCCGTCCGGGCTCGAGGACCTGCTCGTACGGCTCTCGCAGGAGTACCCGGACGTCCCGCTGATGATCACGGAGAACGGCGTGGCCGTGCCGGACGGCGTGGCCGACCCGGGCCGGACCGCCTACCTCGACGGGCACCTGCGCGCCGTGCACGCCGCCATCGGCAAGGGGGCGGACGTGCGCGGCTACTTCGTGTGGTCGCTGCTCGACAACTTCGAGTGGGCCCGGGGTTACGACATGAGGTTCGGCCTGGTCCGGGTCGACTACGACACCCTGGAGCGCACTCCCAGGGACAGCGCCCGCTGGTACCGCGAGGTGATCGCGCGGGGTGGCCTGCCGTCCTGAGCCGTGATCGGCGGCCACCGCCCGGGCCGATCCGGCCACCGGGAAGACCGAGTGCGGAGATCAGCGGTGGCGGAGGGTGGCGACGCCGTCTCCTTGCAATTCGTCGCAGTACGCCGTCCGTCCGGTCATCGCCATGATCAGGGCCACAGTGGGACCGGACACGAGTGGCCCGGTTCCGGTGGTGAACGGACCGTCGGTGGCGACGAGTCGTAGGCCGCCGATTCGCCCCTTGGCGAGGACGACGAGGTCGGAGCCCTGGTAGTACTCGGCTACTCGCGTCAATGTGTCGATCGGGTAGTCACGGTGGATGTCCAGCGGGCGCCGAATGTCTTCCGCGTGCACGATCGTCTCGCCGAGCATCGCCAGAGTCGGGAGGGGCGGTTTGGTGGTGCTGGTGATGACGCCGCGGAATCTCTCGAGCGTCTCGGCCTCGGTCGAGCCGAGCTGCTCGGCCAGCCTCATGGCCACCTGCCTGTCGAAGTCGAATCGGCAGCGGATCACGCCCGCCAGCCAGCGCACCGGGGTCAGGCCGGCCCCGGCGGTCAGGTGGGCGAGCACTTCGCGTACCGTCAGCCCGGTACACAGCGACGGTGTCGCCCATCCCTCGTCGGTCAGGTTCATGAGGTCGGCCGCCAGGGCGGCGCGCTCGGTATGGATGAGAGACCATGTCTCGGTCCGGCGCCGGAGATCTGACGTCGCTCGCGTCTTGGGCATGTCGTGGACTCCTGTCGTGGTTCATGACCTCGGCCGCGCGTGTGACGGCGGTCAGTCGTAGTGGTGACTCCCGCCGCACGGCAGAATCGTCGCTCGTGGGTGAAGTCTTTTCCGGACCGTCCGCGGGCTCCGAGGTGAGGGCCGCCGAGCACGCCGACCTGTCCCGGGCGCGTGCGGGAGACGACGCGGCGTTCACCCGCCTGGTCCAGCCGTTGCGGCGGGAGCTGCACGCGCACTGCTATCGCATGCTCGGCTCCACCCATGACGCCGACGACGCGCTGCAGGACGCGCTGCTGCGGGCGTGGCGAGGGCTCGCGCGTTTCGAGGGACGCAGCTCACTGCGCTCGTGGTTGTACGTCGTGGCAACCCGCATCTGCCTGGACATCGTCGGCACCCGTGCCAAGCGTGCGATGCCCGTCGACCTCGGTCCGTCCAGTGAGCGCGCCGTACTCGACTCGACACCACTGACCGACGTCGCCTGGCTGGGCCCCTACCCCGACGTCGGCCTCGGTGACGGTCCCGCCACGCCGGCCGCGCACTACGAGCAGCGGGAGGCCGTCGAGCTCGCCTTCGTCGCCGCCCTGCAACACCTGCCGGGCAACCAGCGGGCGGCGCTGCTGCTGTTCGATGTCCTGGGTTTCTCCTCGTCCGAGATCGCCACCATGATGGACACCTCGGCCACCTCGGTGAACTCCGCCCTGGCCCGAGCCCGCAAGATCGTCGCGGAGAAGGTTCCCGGTCCCGCTCAGCAGCGGGCGCTGCGCCAGATGGGCGACGCCCGGGTGCAGGAGATCGTCACCAGGTTCGCCACGGCGCTGGAACGAGGCGACGCCGACGCCCTGGTCGCGCTGCTGACCGAGGACGTCACCTGGTCGATGCCGCCGCTGCCGCACTGGTACCGCGGCCTCGCGGCCGTCGCCGACTTCGCCGTCGAGGTCCCGTTGACCCGCTGTCCCAGCTGGCGTCACCGCCTCACCAGCGCGAACGGCCAGCCGGCCATCGCGTGCTATCTGGGGGAAAGCCTCAGCAGCGTTCACCACGCCTGGTCGATCAACGTGCTGACTCTGCGCGACGACCACATCGCCGAGATCACATCATTCCTCGGCTCCGAGCACTTCGCGCCCTTCGGACTGCCCCTCTCAATGCCTTGAGCTGTTTCCCCCGAATCACCGCCATCGACGATCCACGGGACACGCCTCAGAGGGCTCGCGTCGGATCTAGAGGGCGCGCTCGGCCGACAGCGTCACGACGAGGAGCGCGACCAGCGCTCCGAGGTGCGCGGCCGACGACCACAGCCCGATGGGGAAGCTCGCCGCGGCCAGCAGCGCGGCGAGCGGCCGGGCCGCCCCGCGGCCGAGCCCGAGATGGCGGCGGAACCACACGTCGCCGATCATGAACAGGGCCACGCCCGCCGCCAGGGCCACGGCCGGCCCGAGGTCGAGATGGTCGTGCCCGATGGCCTTCTTGATCCCGGCGGCCGTGGCCACGATGCCCAGCAGCAAAGGGATGTGGGCGTAGAAGTAGGCCCCGAGGATGTGCCGGGTGCGGCTCACGACCTCCAGGCGGAGCAGCGCCCGGACGGGGGCCTCCTCGTCCCCGCCGAAGTACACCCACCACAGTGCGGTCGTGAGCGCCAGCCCGAGCAACGCGGAGACGATCAGCCCCGCCGACGGGTGGGCGCCGCTTGCGCCGATGCCGATGGCGACGATCGACTCGCCCAGCACGATGATGACGAGCAGCCCGTGCCGCTCGACGATGTGCGCCGGGTGGAGGGCGAAGCCGCGCTGGCCGATGAAGTAGGGGCTGGTCCACACCAGGACGAGCGCGGCGGCCCACAGCACGTAGCTCCACGGCGCGTTCACGAACGCGGCGGCGAAGATGAGCGCGGTCGCCCCGAGGTTGAACGGCAGCAGCCGGAACACGCTGCTGGACGCCTGCAGGTAGAGGCCGCCGTGGACCAGCACGATGACGAGGTAGCCGATCGCGAACGACAGTCCGCCGCCGTCGAAGGCGCTCGGGATCGCCAGGGCCATGATCAGGAATCCGGCCATGCCGCAGAGGATCAGCACCCGTCGCGCCGGCCGCTCCGGCGGGACGGCGTTCGTCAGCCAGGCGTAGCCGGCGTACATCCACCACAGCACGCCGAAGATGAGCAGCGTCTGGACGACGCCCTGCCCGGCGAAGTGGTGCGCGCCGGGCGCCCGTTCCGTGAAGTCGCCGACGACCAGCGTGGTCAGCTGCGTGACCGTGAAGACGAAGACGAGGTCGAAGAAGAGCTCGATCGTCGAGACGCGGAGCTCGTTCTCGGGGGAGGTGGGCTCCACCCTTTCGCTGAACCAGGTGGGCAGGCGCATGCCGATATTGTGGAGCTTTCTTGATTACAAGATTGCACCACTTACATCACGGCTGATCGAGAACCTCGTCGCGCAGCTGAGGGAAGACCTTCGCGACCTTGCCGAGCAGGTAGTCGCCGTACGTGCCGGTGAAGGCGCGCAGGTCCTGGCCGTCCCATCGGGGGCGGCCGCCGTTGCGCAGGGGGAGCGAGGGCAGCGGCGGCACCTCGCAGTCCCACCCGGGGTCGAAGAAGAACGGGAACGACAGGCGGTCCCGGCCGCTGACGTTGCGCACGCGGTGCGGAGTCGACCGGTAGTGGCCGCCGGTCAGCCGGTCGAGCATGTCGCCGATGTTGCAGACGAACGTGCCGGGAACGGGCGGAGCCTCGACCCAGCCCCGGGAGGTGTGGACCTGGAGGCCGCCGTTGCCGTCCTGGAGCAGCAGCGTCAGCAGCCCGTAGTCGGTGTGCTCGCCCACCCCCCAGTCGTCGGAGCCCCGCGGCGACGGCGGGTAGTGGAAGATCCGGAACAGCACGGTCGGCGCCGCGGTGTAGCCGGAGGAGAAGTAGTCCTCGTCGAGCCCGAGGCTCAGGGCGATCCCGCGCATGACCGCCTGGCCCACGTCGGTGAGCATGTCGAGGTAGCGCAGCACCGCGTCCCGCAACTCCGGCACCTCGGCGGGGAAGAGGTTGCGGCCGTACAGCGGCCGCTGCCGGTCGTCGAGCGCCTCGGCGCCGAAGTAGACGCCCTCCTTGAGGTCGGGACGCCCGGAGGTGAGCTCGCCGCCGACGGGGAAGAAGCCGCGCCAGGCCCGGCCTCCCCTATTCATGGAGATCTCCATCTTGCGCTCGAGGGGGAGCGCGAAGAAGCGCCGGGCGGCGCCGTCCAGCGCGGCCACGAGTTCCGGCGGGACTCCGTGCCCGCTGATGTAGAAGAACCCGCTGTCCCGGCAGGCCGCCTCGATCTGACGGGCGACCTCCGCGCGCTCCTCGGGTGAGCCGGGGCCGACGAGGGAGCTCACGTTGATGATCGGCAAGGGTCCCGATGCGCTCGACATTCTCCTATCCCAACACATAGTCCGAAAACGCTCGAACTAAGGTGTCATTGGGCATTACGCTCCTTACCGGCACGAGATCGTTCCCGAGCGGAGGACTGCATACATGCGCCGGTGGGCTCCCTCCTTCATCCTGCTGGCCGCCATCTGGGGCAACAGCTTCTTCTTCATCAAAGTCGCCGTCGGCAGCCTCCATCCGCTCCAGATCTCTTTCGGCCGGATGGTGATCGCCTCGGTTACCCTGCTGGTCGCGCTGTTCGCCAGTGGGCGGCGCCTTCCGACGGATCTCCGGCTGTGGGGTCACTTCGCCCTCGGCTCGGTCGTGCTCACCACCCTGCCGTTCACCCTCTTCGGGTACGGCGAGCAGCACGTGTCCTCGGTGGTCGCCTCCATCTGGAACGCCACGACGCCGCTGTGCACGCTCGTGTTCGCCCTGCTGCTCCGCAGCGAGCGGGCGACCGCCGCCAAGATCACCGGCCTCGGCGTCGGCTTCGCCGGCGTGATGGTGGTCCTGGGGGTCTGGGAGCCCGTCTCCGGCGGCGAGCTGACCGGCAGCCTCGCCTGCTTCGCGGCCGCCGCCTGCTACGGCGTCGGCGGGGCCTACATGGGCCGGTTCATCACACCACGGGGGGAGGAGCCGCTCGTGCTCGCGACCTCCCAGCTCCTGGCGGGCACCGTCCAGTTGGCCGTCATCACGCCGCTCGCCGGAGTGCCGCTGGTCGACCTGGACGTGCCGGGGGAGGTCTGGGCCAGCCTGCTCGCCCTCGGCGCGCTCGGCACCGGAATCGCCTACCTGCTCCTCTATCGCGTCCAGCGAATCGCGGGCGTCACGACCACCTCGACGGTGACGTATCTCCTGCCGGTGTTCGCCACCGTCTCCGGCGTCACGATCCTCGATGAGCGGCTTACCTGGCACCAGCCTGTCGGCGCCCTCGTCGTCCTCGCGGGGATCGCGGTGATTCAGGGCCTCGTCCCCCTTCGCAGGTCCAGGCGCCCGGTCGCCGCGGTGGCCGCCGACTAGCGGCCTGGGCCGGTCAGTCCTGCCTGCCGACCCGCCGGCCGGCGACCAGTGTGTCGCCCTGCTTGGACGGCGGCGCCTCGCTGCGGCTCTCGGTCGTCTCGTCCGGCCGCTTGGGACGGCGGAGCCTCGGCTTCGGCACGGTGTCGTTCACCACGGCGTCCTCGGCCTTCTTCGGTTCCCCGGCCCCCGTGCCTCCCGCGGGCTCGCCGGCCGGCGAGGTGCCGGAGGTCGCGCCCTTGGCGGCCGCGCCCTTACCCGCGGAGGGCGCCGCAGCCTTCCCCGCGGACGGCGAGGCGCCCGCGGTCCCGGCCGGGCCTTCGCCTGGCCGGGTGTCGCCGGGCCGGGGCTCGCGCAGCGCGGCGATCACGGCGTCGGCCTCGGCGTCGGTGGCGAAGTCGTCGGCCTCCTCGGCCTCACGCCGTTTGATCACGACCATGTGGTCGACCGAGATGCGGCCCGCGCCGACCACCGCGAGCAGCACGGACGCGGCTCCCAGTGCGACCATCAGCTCGATGCTCCCGCCGGTGAGCGGCAGCCCCGTGTCCCCGGCCGCGATGACGAATACGGCGAGGGCCTCGGCGAACAGCAGGAGCCCGATGGCCGGCACGGCCAGGCCCGCGATGAGCAGGGCGCCGCCCACCAGTTCGATGAGCATCGTGGCCGCGGCCCACAGGTCGGGCGCGGGAGCTCCGAGCGCGGCGAACTGCACGCCCGTCGCGTCGAGGCCGGCTTCCAGCTTGTGCCAGCCGTTGGCGAAGAAGATTCCGCCGACGCCCATCCGGGCCGCTAGCGACGCGAGATCTTGGAGGGTTTTCTTCACGGCTCCTCATTCTGGGGGGATCGGAGGGGCTTGCCCAGACACTCTCCCCGTAACCCCCGCCCTCATGCGTGATCGTCAGGCGGAGAGGCGTTCGTCGTCCTCGGGGGCCGACGGGTCGGGCCGGGGGATCAGCACGGCGACGGCGAGCGCGGTCAGGCAGAGCAGGGCGACGCTGACGACGACCGTGGAGTGCAGGGCGGTGACGAAGGCGACCCGGGCCGCGCCGAGCAACTCCGGCCCCGCTGTGCTCCCCGTCTCGGCGGCCACGTGGGCGGCCGAGGCGAGTGATTCGCGTGCCTCGGCCATCAGGGGCTCGGGCACGCCGGGGACGGCCGCGAGCGAGGGCGCGTAGACGATCGCGGTGATCGTCCCGAGCACCGCGATGCCGAGCCCCGCCCCCAGTTCGTAGGCCGTCTCCTCGATCGCCGCCGCTCCTCCGGCGCGCGACTCCGGGGCGGACGCCATGATCGTGTCCGAGGCCGCGAGCAGCGCCACCTCGACTCCGAAGCCGATCCCTATGAAGCAGAGCGTGAGCATGACCGGGTGCTGCTCCACGCCCCAGGTCAGGACGGGGACGAGGGACAGGGCGGTGAGTGCGAGCCCTCCGCTCGTCGTCGCGCGCAGGCCGATCCGCTGGAGCACATGAGCCGCGGCGAGCCCTCCGGCGATGGCGGCCACCATCAGGGGCAACATGCGGACCGCGGCGGCCAGCGGAGTCAGGCCCAGCACGAGCTGGAGGTACTGCGCGAGCATCAGCTCCAGCCCCACCAGCGCGAAGATCGCGAACAGCACGCAGGCCACGCCGGTCGAGAACCCGCGCTGCCTGAAGAGCCCGACGTCGAGCAGTGGGAACGCCAGGCGGCGCTGACGCCGGACGAACCAGATCAGCAGGACGACGCCGAGGAGGAACACGGCCGCCGACGGGCCACGGCCGATCGTGTGGCCGTAGCCGGCCTCCTTCAGCCCGAACGCGACCGACAGGATGCCGAGCGTCGACAGGACGGCGCTCAGCGCGTCCCACGAATGGCCGGAGCGGTGCTCCGACGGGGGCAGGAGCCGAACCGCCAGCGGCAGCGCGACGACGAGCAGGGGGACGTTGATCAGGAAGACCGCCCCCCACCACAGATGCTCGACCAGCGCGCCGCCGATCAGCGGCCCGACGGCCGCCCCGGCCGCCGCCACCGCGCTCCAGACGCCGAGCGCGATCGCGCGTTCCCTGCGGTCGGTGAACACCTGCCGGATGATCGAGAGGGTGGCCGGCATGATCATCGCGCCGCCGACGCCGAGGAGGGCGCGCGAGACGATCAACGCCTGCGGGCTCCAGGCGAACGCCGAGGCGAGCGAGGCGATCCCGAAGACCACGTAGCCGGCGAGCACGAAGCGCCGCCTGCCGTACCGGTCTCCCAGTGTGCCGAAGGTGACCAGCAACGGCGCGACCACGAGCGAGTAGATGTCGATGATCCAGAGCAGCTGGATCGAGGACGGCTCGAGCGCGGCGGTCAGCGCCGGCACCGCGATGTGCAGGACGGTGGCGTCGACGGCGATCAGGAGCAGGCTGAAGCAGAGCAGCACAAGGATCCACCACCGGTTCGCCCGGTGTTCATGCACGACGCCTCCAGCGCGGACAGCGCCGGACTCGGCCTCAACCCCGACCATGATCATAGGCGGATCACGGCTCCTCGGGGTGCTGGAACATGCGTGGCAGCTTAGGCCATCACATGCGACTTCCTCAGCCGCTTCCGGTGAGCTCCCCCCGATATCGGGTCATACCCCCTAAGTCTCTCTAGAGAGCTATAGGTATATATCCGCTGTCTAGGCAAGCCGCGACCCGCAACGGATCATGCGGTCGTGGGGAGCGAGATCGATCAATGGGACACATCCCCGGTTCCGCCCCCGCACGACCACACCGACCCTCGGGCCTGGTGCGCGGTCGCGGTGGCGAGACTGTCGCGCGGCCAGCAGGAGTCGGCGCTGGACGCGGCTCGCCAGGCGGTCGACCGTGACCCGTACGGCGAGTGGGGGCATCGCCTGGCGAGCCTCGCGCTCGAACGTCTCGGCAGGGACGCGGAGGCGGTCGAGGCGGCGCGCGAGGCGGTTCGGCTCGTGCCCGGGTCGTGGGCCGCACGGCTGCGGCTCGGCGGAGCCCTGCGCCGCGGGTCCGGGCAGTGGCGCCAGGCGTGGGCCCAGGCGCGCACGGCCGTCCGGTTCGCTCCGGAGGAGGCGGATCCGCACGTCCTCACCGGGGATCTGGCCCTGCTCCGGGGAGAGCACGACAGGGCGGCCAGGGCGTACGAGGCCGCGCTGAGCCGGTCGCGGGACCATCGGGTGGCGCGGATCAACCTCGGCCTCACGCTCCTGCGCTGGGAACGGCCGCGTGGTCACCACGACCCCGCCTGGGAGGCCGACCCGCGCGACACGGGCCGCGCGAGGCACGCCATCGTGATGTGGTCGCGGCAGATCCGGGTGCTGCTCGCGCTGGCGCTGACGGCGGCGTCGGTCGCCGGCCTCGGGTTCGACCTGCGCAGGGAGGCGCAGATCGGGGGAGCGGCGGTGCTCGCCGCGGTGCTGGCGATCACCATCAGGCAGGCCGGCCGCGTGCGGGCCTGGCCGTACGTGGTCCCGATGATGAGACGCGACCTGTGGCTCAGCATGTCGGTGTCCGTCGGCCTCCTCGTCGTCGCGGCCTACGTGGCGGGTGTCGCGACGCTTCCCGACACGACGCTCTCCGACCCGACGCTTCCCGGCACGACCGCGGGGGCGCTGACACGGCCGGAGGACGGCGTGTGGGCGGGCGCGTTCGGCCTGGTGCTGTTCAACGGCCTGGCCGTCGCGCTGGCACGCCTGATCGTGGAGACGTGGCGGGGCAGGCTCGTCCCCGCGCTGAGGCAGTTCGCCGCCGCCGGGGACGACAGGACCGCACTGCGCGACATCGACGTGACGCTCTGGCTCGTTGTGGGCCGCGCGTGGTGGCTGGTCGCGATCGCCGCCCTGCTGCCCCCCGTCACCGGCGAGCCGTTCGCGGCCGTCGCCGCGCTGGCCGTTCCGGTCGCCCTCCTGTACGGCAGGGCGAGGGTCGCGCGCGCGGGCTCGGGAGGGCTTCCTCTGCGGGTGATCCTGCGGGGCGACCGGTGGCTCGCGATCGCGCTGGTGGCACTGCTCGTGGCCTCCGCCGGACTCGTCGTGGCGGGGGTCGCCGGCGGGACCGCCGCGATCCTCGCCGGGCCGGAGACGGAAGGAGTGCCCGCGGGTGCGGGGACGTCCGCCGTCACCCGGGCGGCGCTGCTGGGCGCGGCGGGCGCCCTGGCGGTCGTGGCCGTCGCGTTCGCCGCGCGGGCCGCACGGGCGTGGTGGCGCGGCGGCCCCGGACCCCTGCGCTCCTCCCTCGTCATGTCGGACGCGCGGTCCGCGCCGATGCCCGGCGACGTCAGCCCCTCGACGAGCCTGAGCGACGACGTGCGGCACGCCGCGACCTTCTCCCGGAGCGTGGTGCTGGCCTACACCGAGCCCGGAGGGCCGCGCGCGCTCGCGGTGAGCGCGGTCACCTCGGTCAGCGCGTCGGGGGAGTTCCGGCTGATCACAGGGGACGAGGCGTGGGACGCCGTGGAGCGCGACCCCCGGGTCGTGCTGTACGTCGGCGATCCGCGCTTCTGGGCGGAGGTCAGAGGCGTCGCCGTGCCCGACGACGACGTCCTGCGCGTCACCCCGAGACACGTCCTCATGCGGGAGTACCCCGGCCGCCACCAGGCTCGCACCCGTTAGGTCCACCCATTGCGCCGCCCCGTGCGGTATAACCGGGGGCGAACCGGGGAGGCGTCGATGCGAGACTCCGAAAGGGCACGGTCCGCGGGGATCTTAAGACGGACCACGGCACGGGATGTGTTCGAACAGGTCCGCGTTCGCTATTTCCGCCTTTCGCCGTTCGCCAGACGCGTCGTGTTCGTCGGGCTGCTGATCGCTGTCATGGGCCTGGCCGCGGCGCTGAGTTGGCCGCTCAGCACGACGTTCGTGTGCACCGTGGTGGTGCTGGCCTTCGTCGCGCTCACGCTCAGCTATCCGAGGGCCGCGGCCACCGCGCTCGTCATGGCCGCCTGGGGGCTGCTGCTGTGGCCGTTCCTGGGCGTGTTCGGCACGCAGTCGTTCGCGCCGTCCCTGTTGTTGTTCCTCGCCGTCCCCGTCGCCGCGGCCGCGCACCTGATCCGCTGGGTGACGCCGTGGGTCACCACGCTCATGGCCCTCGCCCCGGCCGGCGTCGCCGCGTTCGCGGTGTCGTGGCTGTCGCCCGCCGCGTCCGTGTGGAGCGCGTACGGCGTGGCCGCCGCCGTCCTCGTCTTCCGGTTCGTCCTGGCCCGCGGGGTGCGGTCCGACTACGAGCAGGACGGGACGGAGGGCGAGACTCCGGCTGCCCAGCAGCGCATCAGGCTGGGCGGCCACCAGGCCCCCTCCGGCGACAAGGGCGCGCCGCCGCCCATCACGGTCGAGCAGGCGCTCGGCGAGCTGGAGGCCATGATCGGCCTGGAGCCGGTCAAGGAGCAGGTGCGGGCGATCGCGGCCTCCATCGAAGCGGCCAGGCTCCGCAAGGAGGCGGGCTACGCCAACGAGGCGCCCATGCGGCACTTCGTCTTCGTCGGGCCGCCGGGCACGGGCAAGACGAGCGTCGCCCGCACGGTGGCCAAGATCTTCTACGCCTTCGGGCTGCTGGAGACCCCGTTCGTCGTGGAGGCCCAGCGGGCCGACCTCGTGGGCGAGTACCTGGGCGCCACGGCGATCAAGACCAACGAGCTCATCGACCGGGCGCTCGGCGGCGTCCTGTTCGTCGACGAGGCGTACAGCCTGATCAACTCCGGAGACGGGCAGCCGGACCGGTTCGGCTCGGAGGCGGTGCAGACCCTGCTCAAGCGGGCCGAGGACGACCGCGACCGGCTGATCGTCATCCTGGCGGGCTACGAGAAGGAGATGAACGGCTTCCTCGCGTCCAACCCCGGTCTGTCCAGCCGGTTCGCCAGCAGGGTCCGCTTCCCGAGCTACACGCCGGCCGAGCTGCTGGAGATCACCGAATCGCTGCAGGCCAGGCGTGGCGACGCCCTCGCCGACGACGCCAGGCCGGTGTTCCGCCGCCTCTACGAGGACGTCCACCGCCGCGGGCTCGTCGACGAGCTGGGCAACGCCAGGTTCGCGCGCAGCCTGACCGAGGCCGCCGCGCAGGCCCGTGACGTGCGGGTCGTCAGCGCCGGCGGCGCGCCGCGCGGCGAGGACCTCGTCACCATCGTCGCCGCCGACGTCACCAGGGCGTTCAACGAGATCACCGCGCGCTTCCGCGGCTACCAGGCCACTCCGACACTCGAGGACGCCCTCGCCGACCTCGACCGCATGGCCGGCCTCGAGCCGGTCAAGCAGCAGGTCCACGCGATAGCGGCCCAGCTGAAGGTGGCGCGGATGCGCCAGGAGCAGGGACTGCCCGTCCAGTCGCAGATGCGGCACTTCGTCTTCGTCGGCCCGCCGGGCACGGGCAAGACGACCGTCGCCCGGATCCTCGGCCGGATCTTCTCCGCCCTGGGCCTGCTCGCCCGGCCCGACGTGGTCGAGGCGTCCCGCGCCGACCTGGTCGGCCAGCACCTCGGGGCCACCGCCATAAAGACCAACGAGCTCGTCGACCGGGCGCTCGGCGGAGTGCTCTTCATCGACGAGGCGTACGGCCTGGTCAACGCGGGCTACTCCGGGGGCGACGCCTTCGGCGCGGAGGCCGTGCAGACGTTGCTGAAACGAGCCGAGGACGACCGCGACCGCGTCGTCATCGTCCTGGCCGGGTACCGGCGGGAGATGGACGCCTTCCTCGCGACCAACCCCGGCCTGGCCTCCCGGTTCGACCAGCGGGTGTCGTTCCCGTCGTACGCCCCCGCGGAACTGGCCGAGATCGCCGCGCTGACGGCGTCCAAAAGCGGAGACCGCTTCGACGACGCGGCGGCCCGCGACCTCGCGGACGTCTTCGACTGGGTCTGCCGCGAGGGACTCATCGACGGCCTCGGCAACGGCCGCTTCGCCCGCTCGCTGTACGAGAAGGCCGCGCTGCGGCGCGACGTGCGGTTGGCGGCCCTGGGGACCGCCAACGCCGCCGAGCTCACGACGATCACCAGCGAGGACGTCCGCAGCGCGGTCGACGAATTGTCCTGACCCGCTGAAGCGTTCCTGACCTTCCATGTTTTCCGTGCTCGCGCGTCCAGATGCCCGGAGTGATTACTTTCTGCTACTAATCAAGTGCGATAAGTAGCTGGAGGAATCGGAGAGCACGTTGAGAGCACGATGGCCGGCCGCCCTGGCCGCCGCACTGATCGCTCTGGGATCCGTCAGCGCCTGCGGGGGCGACAACCTCCCGGGGTGGCGTGGAAGCAGCCTCGCTCCGTCTCCCGTCAAGGCGATCGACATCAACCCCATGCCGCGAGAAAAGGTGAAGGACGGGGGCACCCTGAAATGGGGGCTCGGCGACTTCCCTGTCCAGTGGAACCAGAACCACATAGACGGCGACACCGCCAGTGTCGACACGGTCATGGGCGCCCTGATGCCGACGCCCTTCCGGTCGGACGAGAGGGGGCAGGTCTCCCTCGACCTCGACTACGTCACCAACGCCCGGGTCACCGCGACCACGCCCCACCAGGTCATCACCTACTCGCTGAACCCGAAGGCCAAGTGGTCGGACGGCAAGCCGATCACCTGGGCCGACTACGCGGCGCAGTGGAAGGCGATGAACGGGCAGAACAAGGCCTACCGCGTCGACTCCACGATCGCCTACGAGAACATCCAGAGCGTGACACGGGGGACGAGCGACCACGAGGTGGTGGTCACGCTGACGCAGCCGTTCAACGAGTGGCAGTCGCTGTTCTCACCCCTGTATCCGAGCTCGTCCAACGCGACTCCGGAGGCGTTCAACTCCGACTGGGTCAACAAGATCCCCGTCACGGCCGGGCCGTTCAGGTTGTCGTCGTTCGACGCGAAGAACAAGACGATCACGCTCGACCGCGATGACAACTGGTGGGGCGACAAGGCCAAGCTCGACAAGATCGTCTTCAAGGGCGTCAAGACCGACATGGTCCGCGCCTTCACCAAGGGAGAGGTGGACGTCTTCGACGTCGGCCCCTCTCCCGACGAGTACTCGCGGGCGAGAGGCGCCTGGGACGCCGTCGTACGGCAGGCGGCGGGCACCGACTTCCGGCAGTTCACTTTCAACGGCGAGAGCCCGACGTTGTCCGACATCAAGGTCCGCCGGGCCATGGCGATGGCGCTCGACCGCCGCGCCCTGATGCAACTCGACCTGAAGGGGCTCGGCTGGCCGGCCGTCACGCTCGACAACCACTTCCTGGCCAACAGCCAGCAGGGGTATCGCGGCAACGCGGGCGACCTCGGCGTCTACAACCCGCAGCGGGCCGGGCAACTGCTCGACGAGGCGGGCTGGAGGCTCTCCGGCAAGACGAGGGCCAAGAACGGCACACCGCTGAACCTGCGTTTCGTGGTTCCGGCGGGAGTCGGCATGAGCGACACGGAGGCCACGGTCACGCGGCTCATGCTCCGGCGCATCGGGGTCGGCGTCACCATCCAGACGGTGCCGTTCAACGACTTCTTCACCAAGTACCTGATCCCGGGCAACTTCGACCTCACGGCCTTCTCGTATCCGGCCACGCCGTACCCGATCTCCAACGCCTTCGACGTGTACGCCAACGGCGAGGCGGCCAAGGGAGACGACATGAAGTGGTACTCCAACCTGGGCCGAACCGGCAGCCACGAGATCGACCAGGCGATGTACCGGGCGGGCAGCGTGCTCGACCCGGCGGAGGCCGAGGAGTCCGTCAACACGGCCGACGCACTGGTCTGGCAGGAGATCAACGTCCTCCCGCTCTACCAGACGCCGCAGAGCGTGGCCGTGCGGTCCACTTTGGCCAACATCGGGGCGAACGGGTTCTACGACCTCAAGTTCGCCGACATCGGATTCACGTCCTGACGCCGCGGCCCGGCACCGGCCGGAACCACAGCCGGTCGCCGGGGCGCAGCTGCGCGACCACGGGGACGTCGCGCGCCGCCACCACGCCGATCACCGGGTAACCGCCCGTCGTCGGATGGTCGGCGAGGAACACGATGGGCCGGCCGTCCGGGGGAACCTGGACGGCCCCCAGAGGCATCCCTTCGCTGGGGATCTCGCCTTCGCGGGCCCGCTCCAGGGTGGTCCCCCGCAGCCTCACGCCCACGCGGTTGGTCTCGGTCGCGACCTCGTACGGGCCTGCAGCCAGCGCACCGGCCGCGTCCGTCGCGAACCAGTCGGCCCTCGGCCCGAGGACGAGCCGTACTGAAGGGCACGAGGAGAACGGGCTCTGGACGGCGGAGTCCACCCTGATCGCGGTCTGCTGCTCGGCGTCGCCGACGGGAAGGACCGTCCCCGCGCGCAACGCCGGCGGGCCGAGCCCGGACAGCGAGTCCGTCGACCGGCTGTCCAGCACCGGCTCGACGGCGATCCCGCCCCGCACGGCGACGTACGTCCGCAGGCCCTCGCGTGGTGCGCCGACGCGGAGCGTGACGCCCTGGGGGACCCAGACGGGCGCGCACATGCCCGCGGGCCGCCTGTCCGCCTCCACCGGGCAGGGAGCCCCGGTCAGGGCGATCCACGCGCTGTCCCCGAAGCGCAGCACCGCGCCCCCGAAGGTCAGCTCGATCCCCGCCGCGGACTCGGGGTTTCCCACCAGCCGGTTGGCCAGGCACAGGCTGGGGGCGTCCGCCGCTCCGGAGCGCGGCACGCCGAGATGGGCGTATCCGGGCCGGCCGAGGTCCTGGACGGTGGCGTACGGCCCCGGCGACACGATCTCGATCATGGAACGAACCGGACCCGCGTCCCCGGCGGCAACTTCGCCGGGGGATCGGCGGCCACGTCCCAGACCCGCAGGTCCGTACGGCCGAGCAGCCGCCACCCACCGGGGGACGCCGAGGGGTAGACGGCGGAGTAGGGGCCGGCGATCGCCACCGAACCAGGCGGGACCGACGTGCGCGGCGCGTCGAGACGCGGCACGTGCAGCCGTGGATCGAGCCCCAGGAGGTAGGCGAACCCCGGGGCGAAGCCGAGCCACCCCACGACGAACTCCGATCCCGCGTGCAGCGCGATCACCTCGTCGACGCCGAGGCCGGTCAGCGCGGCCACGGACTCGAGATCGGCGCCGTCGTAGACCACGGGGATCTCGACGGTCCCGACCGGCGTCCCCGCCTCCTGAGAGCCGGCGGCCTCCGCCGATGCGAGCAGGCCGGCCAGCCGCGACTCCAGACGCTCCTGGTCGGCGTCCGGCGCGACGACCAGCACGGTCTCCTGGCCGGGCACGATGTCCTCCACGTGCTCGGGGCGGTCGGCTCGCAGGAGCGCGTCCAGGCGGTGCGCGACGGCCGTCGAGCCCGTCTCGACCAGCAGGGCGTGCTCGCCCGCCCGCCGGATCGTCACGCGAAGGCCTCGATCGTGACGCCCGCCCCCGTCAGGGCCTTGCGCACGGCCTCGGCGAGCGCCACGGCGCCGGGGGTGTCCCCGTGGACGCAGACGGACCGGGCGTCGATCCGGACCTCGGTGCCGTCGACGGCGGTCACCGTCCCCTCACGGGCCATCCGGACCGCGCGGGCGGCCACCTCGTCCGGGTCGTGCAGGACGGCGCCGGGCTCGCTCCGCGGCACGAGCGTGCCCGACGGGGTGTAGGCCCGGTCGGCGAAGGACTCGCTCACGGTGGGCACGCCGTACCCGGCGGCGACCCCGTGCAGCACCGAGCCGGGCAGCGTGAGGACCGGCAGAGGCCGGCCGGCCGAGGGGATGTAGTCGGACACGGCGGCGGCCACGGCCTGCGCCTGCTCGACGTCCCTGCAGGCCCGGTTGTAGAGGGCTCCGTGCGGCTTGACGTAGGACACCATGCCGCCCATGGCCCTGGCGATCCCGTCGACGGCCGAGATCTGATAGAGCACCTCGGCGCAGAGCTCCTCGGGGTCGACCTCCATCTCCCTGCGGCCGAAGCCGGCGAGGTCCCGGTAGGAGACCTGGGCCCCGATGGTCACCCCCCGGTCCACGGCGGCGGCGCAGGTCCTCCTGATGATGAGCGGGTCGCCCGCGTGGAATCCACACGCCACGTTCGCGCTCGTCACGACATCGAGCAGGGCGAGATCGTCGCCGAGCCTCCAGACCCCGAAGCCCTCGCCGAGATCCGCGTTCAGATCGATCATTGCGTTCATGGTCCTCGCTCCGCTCGGAGGGCTCAGGGCGCCTTGGAGGCGGTGGGTCGTGCCGGAGGCGCGCGACGAACCGCGACTAATCGCGATGTACACAGCCCCCGTCGCATGCCGGCTCGACCCTCGCCGCGGGCGCTCCCCGGCCCGGGCACCGCAACGCCCCTCGCACCACCAATCCTGCCGCAGATCGGTCCGATCGCGAGGTCAGACCGGTGGTTCGTCCGGGATGTCGGCGATGTCGTCCAGGGCCGCGGCCAACTCGTCGGGGTGGTCGCCGATCCGCTCGGCGATCTCGATGAGGATGTGCAGCACGTCGTGCCGGTCGTGGCCGAGATCGATCAGGCGCTGGGCCGCCTCCCACAGCTGCGGGGGGTCTCCCACCCAGAGCCGGCCCGCGATCTCCTCGTGCCAGGCGAGATGCTCCTCGAGGTCGTGCCTGCTCAGCTCGTCCGCGTGGTCGATCTCGAGCAGGATCCGCCGGTCCGCTTCGTCCGACGGGTTGAGCAGGTCCAGGTCGGTCGAGCCCCGCATGCCCTGGAGCAGCGGGAAGGCGAACGCCCGCCGCGCGAGGGCGGACAGGTCGCCGTCGGGCAGCAGGCGGCGCACCAGCGACGGGTCGAGGCCGAACGACGTCGGGTCCCGGTAGGCCTCGGTGAACCGCGCCGTCGCCTCCCAGACCGCGTCCAGGGTGGCCCGGATCCCCTCCTCCGGCAGGCCGATGCGCGGTCCGGCGAAGCGCACCCAGGCCGACAGCACGTGCGGGACGGCGTCCTGCTCGGCGGGGGAGAGCAGGACCTTGCGTGGCAGCCAGTCGAGCAGGAACGTCTCGCACTTGGTCGGGCTGACCCGCATCGGCCGGCCGAAGTCCTGGTCGCAGCCGTAGTCGATGATGTGGTCGGTGCACCGCGAGGCCGCCGAGGGGTCGGAGAGGTTCTCCGCCGCGTCCGAGGCCAGGAACTCGGCCGCGAGCATGGCACGGCGGTCTCGGCTGTAGGGGGCCTCCGTGTGCGCCGGCGCCGGCCGCAGCCGTCCCGGCGGCAGCGCCTTGATCCGGGACCGGGCGAAGGCGTGGTAGGCGCTGTAGCTGTCGCTGACGAGCTGGGGGGCCTTCCGCCCCTGGGCGGCCCCGGTCGCCTTCATGGCGAAGTCCAGGAGCGCCCGGGCCTGCTGCGGCTCGATCTCCTCGAAGCGGAGCAGGGCGTTGCCCGAGGCCTCCTGCCTGGCCTGCTCGAGCAGCTTGTCGACCTGCGACGAGACCCAGGCGTCCCGCGCCATGCCGCCCATGTTGTAGTCGACCACCAGGACCAGGGCGTGCGTGTCCTGCCCGTTGTAGGCGAAGGTGCACACGACGGTGTCCTGGTCGCCGTAGACGTCCCGGGAGACGTAGCAGCCGGCGGGCTTCACCGCGCCGACGCGGTCGGCCCACTGCGGCCTGGCCACGTCGGACTCCATCAGCGCGAGCGCCGCGCCCTCGGCCTTGGCGGCCTGCCGGGCGGGGCCGAGATAGGCGACGGAGACGAGCAGCGTCAGCGCCGCGGGGGTGCCGGCCTTGGCCGCGTAGTCGACGAGGCCCTCGCCGAGTATCTGCTCGACGTCGCCGCCGCGCAGCCGCCGTCCCCACCAGGCGCCGAGCATGTCGGACACCATGAGCTCGGCGTCGAGCGGGCTGCGTACGGCCAGCAGCTCCCTGGCCGCCAGCAACATCTCCGCGAAAACGTCGTCCGGCGGCCGGGTCTCCCTGGGATCTCGCCGGTGCCGACGACTCACGAGAACTCGCTCCGCTCGCTCACGCTCCCACCTTCTCGCATTCCCGGGCCGGAAGGCATCAGGAACGCGGGCCGGTGACGTCCCCGTTATGTGCGCGAGGGCGGCGCGGAGTTGACCCTTCCGAGCAGGTGCTCGCGGGCGACCCGCTCGACGATCTCGGGAGTCACCTCGAGCCCCAGGTGGCCGGCGCACGCGGACACGTCCGTGACGCACCGGTTGATGGAGCTCACGGGGATGCTCAGGAATTCGGCGGCCAGCCGGGCGATCACATGTCCGCGGAGATCGGCGTCCGCGGACGGGCCGCCACTGACCTGCATTGCGAGTGCGGGCATAGGCTGCAATCCTCGCTCAATGGGGTCCTGCCGCCCCTTATTCCACCTCTTTCCGGGCGACTGTCAACCCTTTGATGACGTCGCATGCCAAGCTGGTCGCATGCGGATCCAGCTCGCACAACAACCTGAGGCCGACGAGTTGCTCGGCCGCAACTCTCTCGCCCTTCTGATCGGCATGCTGCTCGACCAGCAGATTCCGATGGAATGGGCGTTCTCGGGACCCCGGGCCATCGCCGATCGGATGGGCCATGACTTGGCCGCGCGGGAGATCGCCTCCTATGATCCTGCGCAGTTCGCGGATCTGCTGGCGGCCAAGCCCGCGGTTCATCGCTATCCGAAGTCGATGGCGGGCCGGATCCAGCAGCTCGCGGTCTACCTGGTCGAGCATTACGACGGCTCGGCCGACGGGGTGTGGGAAGATGTCGGCGACGGTGCCGAACTGCTGCGCCGGTTGATGGCGCTGCCCGGATTCGGGCGGCAGAAGGCACAGATCTTCGTGGCACTGCTGGGCAAACAACTCGGTGTCCGGCCGCAGGGGTGGCGTGAGGCGGCAGGGCCGTACGGCGAGGAGGGCGTGCACCGGTCGGTGGCCGACGTCGTCGACGCCGGCAGTCTGGAGCTGGTCCGTGCGACCAAGCAGGAAGCCAAGCGGGCGGCCAAGAAGTAAGCCCGGATCTTCCTGCGCGGGGCGCCGGTCTTTTGACAGGATGCGTTGACCGTATGGCGGGCGGGGCTTCCGTCCGCACATGCCCATCGCCGATGATGTAGGGCAGATCTGCGCTACCAATCACAGTTATGGAGATGTGCCTCGTGGGAGAGCCTGGCACGCGACGGAGGTGCCGACCATGAGCGCCGAAACCTCCGTGCCCCGGCCCCGGGAGTCCGGTTTGGACATCTCAGACTCCGACCTCTTCAGAGGTCTGATGTCGGAGGCTCCGTTTGCCTTTGCCTTTTTCGACCCTTCTGGTCGATTTGTCCGAGTTAATTCCACATTTACCGAACTGACCGGACTTCCAGTCGAGCGGCATCTCGACCGCCGCCCCGCGGAACTTCTCGCCGCCGATCTCACGGCGCTCATCGACTCTGCCCTGCGGCGGATCGGTGAGGAGGGGCTGCCGGTCACCGACCAGCGGATCAGGACCAGGGCGGAGAACGGCGACAGCCGCCACTGGGCGGTGTCGTTCTTCCCGATGCACGGTGACGAGGGCGTCGTGGGCGTCGCCCTGTTCGGCATCGACCTCACCGAGCGGCAGATGACCGAGGAGGACCTGCGGCGCAGCGAGGAGCGGTACCGGTCGCTCGTCGAGTCGCAGCAGCAGCTCGTGTGGATCACCGCCCCGAGCGGCAGCGTCGTCGAGGACGCGCCGCAGTGGCGGGCCATCACCGGCCAGGGCCTGGAGGAGTACCTCGCCCACGGCTGGCTCGAGGCCGTCCACCCCGACGACCGCCCCGGCGCCGAGGAGGCGTGGCGCGAGGCCCTGCGCGGCCGGACGATGTTCGAGTGGAGCTACCGGGTCCGCACCCGGGCCAGCGGCTACCGGCACTTCGAGGTCCGCGCCGTGCCGATCGTCCGGCACGGCCGGGTGGTCGAGTGGGTCGGCGCGAACTCCGACGTCACGCCGCAGCGCGAGGCGGAGGAGATGCGGGGCCGCCTGACCGACCAGCTCGGCGCCGCGGCTCTGCGCACGGCCCGGCTTCAGGGCGCCACGGCGCTGCTGGCCGAGGCCCTCACCGTCGAGCAGGTGGTGCAGGTCATCATCGACGTCGGCCGTACGGCCCTGGCCGCCGACCACTCGGCGGTCGCCCTGCTCGACCCCGATCGGGCCACGCTCAAGGTGATCAACAGTGGCGGCATCCCCGACGCGCCCGGCGCGCCGGGGGACGACATCCTGTTGTCCCAGTCCAGCGTGATGACCATCGCGGTCAACAGCCGCCGCCCGGTCTTCGCCGAGTCGCCGGACAGCCTCCGGACCAAGCTGGTGGACGCCGGCGCGGAGGAGGAGCAGATCCTGGGCTTCCTCAAGCACACCGACGAGCGCGCCTGGGTCGGCCTCCCGCTGCTGGCCGCCGGCCGCGCCCTCGGCGCGCTGCGGTTCTCCTTCACCCGCCCGCAGAAGATCTCGCAGGAGGACGGCGTCTTCCTGGAGGCCCTCGCGGGCCAGTGCGCGCTCGCCGTCGAGCGGGCGACGTTGTTCGAGCGCGAGCACCGGACGGCCGAGACGCTCCAGCGGAGCCTCCTGCCCGACCGGCTGCCCGTGGTCCGGGGCCTGGAGCTGGCTCAGCGGTTCCGGTCGGGCTCGCGCCACGTCCAGGTCGGCGGCGACTGGTACGACGCGTTCGTCCTGCAGGACGGGCGTGTCGCGGCCGTCGTCGGCGACGTCATGGGCAAGGGCGTCAAGGCCGCCGCCGGAATGGGCCGCATCCGCAACGCGATGCGGGCCCTCGCGCTGACCAACCCGCCGCCCGCCGCCGTCCTCACCGGTCTCGACCGGGTGTTCGAGGCCACCGAGGAGGAGGAGCAGGTCACCACGCTGGCCTACATGGTCGTCGAGCCGGGCACGGGAGAGGGCACGCTGGCGCTGGCCGGCCACCCGCCGCCCCTGCTGGTCTCGCCCCAGGGGACGGCACTGCTCCACGAGACCGAGCCCGGGACTCCGCTCGGCTGGGCCACCAGCCGGAGGCAGTTCCGGTTCTGCGTGCCGCCCGGGCACACCGCCGTCCTCTACTCCGACGGCCTCGTCGAGAACCGCAAGCGAGGGCTGGATGCGGGGCTTCGCGAGCTTTCGTCCGTTGTGGCCGAGGCGCCCCCAGAGGTCGTGAGCAGCCCTCATATGTTGCTGGATTTCCTGGTGGATCGAATGTTGTCCGGGTACGAGCAAGATGACGACGTTACGGTACTCGCAGTTCATGTGCCGTCCGCCACGAAGAGTGACTGAATGAATCAGTCATAACGGTTGCTTTCGGGTATCAGTGACCGGCTTCCGTACGCACTAGTCTCTCGGTCCGCCTAGGGTGGAGAGGCAACCGGCGGTACGCGGCCGTATTACGTGCCGTGGCGTGCCACAATGGCATGTCGCGGTCCGCGCGGCCTCACCACCGGAAAAGAAGAAGCACTGGGTCCATTCCCGTCATGCGTTCGTTCGAGAGGTGTTCGTGTCGCCTGCAAGTTCGACTCGCTCGAAGCCGTCGGAGCTGAACGAGCCAGTGATTCAGCAGCTCCTCGAGCGTGGGCGCTCGCAGGGTTTCCTCGAGTCCGAGGATGTCCGCAAGGCCTTCGAGGAAGCGGACATCCCGCTGTCGCACGCCGCTGGATTCCTGCGCAGCCTCAGCAAAGAGGGTGTGACCGTCGTGGTCACCGCTGCTGACTCCGCCGCAGCTCCGAAGCGGTCCCGAGGTCAATCCAAGCGTCGCACCACCGCGCCCGTCAAGAAGACGACCAAGTCGGCCGCGGCCAAGGAGTCGCAGCCGGAGACCGTCACCGCCGTGGTGACCGACTCCGCGCCCGCGGCCAAGCCCGCGGCGAAGAAGGCGCCGGCGAAGCCGGGAGCCGCCAAGGCCGCTCCGGCGAAGGCGCCCGCGGAGGCCGCCGCCAAGAAGGCCGCGCCCGCGGCCAAGCCCGCCGCCAAGGACAAGCCGGGCGCACCCGCCAACGGCCCCGAGTCCAAGGCGGCCAAGGCCGACACCAAGGCCAAGTCCGCCGACGCGGCCGAGGACGAGGAAGATCTCGAACTCGAGGGCGACGTCGAGATCGAGGACTTCGACCTGGAGGCCGAGGACGTCGAGATCGAGGCCGAGGGCGACGCCGAGTCCGAGTCCGAGTCCGAGTCCGACGCGGAGGGCGAGCCCGACGCCGAGGCCGAGGGTGACGAGCCGAAGGCCGAGGCCGTCGTCCAATCCGACGATGAGGTCCTGATCCTCACCGATGACGACGACGACGCGCCGGTCGCCCAGGTCGCGGCCGCGGGAGCCACCGCGGACCCGGTCAAGGACTACCTCAAGCAGATCGGCAAGGTCCCGCTCCTCAACGCCGAGCAGGAGGTCGAGCTCGCCAAGCGGATCGAGGCCGGCCTGTTCGCCGAGGAGCAGCTGTCCGGCGACGGCGAGCAGTTGCCCGTCGACGTCCGGGCCGAGCTGGAGTGGATCGCCGAGGACGGCCGCCGGGCCAAGAACCACCTGCTCGAGGCCAACCTCCGACTGGTTGTCTCGCTCGCCAAGCGCTACACCGGGCGCGGCATGCTCTTCCTGGACCTGATCCAGGAGGGCAACCTGGGTCTGATCCGCGCGGTCGAGAAGTTCGACTACACCAAGGGCTACAAGTTCTCGACGTACGCCACGTGGTGGATCCGGCAGGCGATCACCCGGGCCATGGCCGACCAGGCGCGGACCATCCGCATCCCGGTCCACATGGTCGAAGTGATCAACAAGCTGGCCCGGGTTCAGCGGCAGATGCTGCAGGACCTCGGCCGGGAGCCCACGCCGGAGGAGCTGGCCCGCGAGCTGGACATGACCCCGGAGAAGGTCATCGAGGTCCAGAAGTACGGCCGCGAGCCGATCTCTCTGCACACTCCCCTCGGTGAGGAGGGTGACAGCGAGTTCGGCGACCTGATCGAGGACTCCGAGGCCATCGTCCCGGCCGACGCCGTCAGCTTCACGCTGCTGCAGGAGCAGCTGCACTCCGTTCTGGACACGCTGTCCGAGCGGGAGGCGGGCGTCGTCTCGATGAGGTTCGGTCTCACCGACGGCCAGCCGAAGACTCTCGACGAGATCGGCAAGGTCTACGGCGTGACCCGGGAGCGCATCCGCCAGATCGAGTCGAAGACCATGTCGAAGCTCCGGCACCCGTCCCGCTCCCAGGTTCTGCGGGACTACCTCGACTGATCGGCTTCAACCTCTCCGTATGACGTTGCGGTAGTGCACCTCGGCGCTCCTGGACGGCCTCCGGGCCCATGGGAGCGATCGAGGTGAACCGGCGTCCGCTCGGGGGTCGGGGGCGATCTCTGGCCGTCCATGGGCGGACGCCCTTCTCGGCGACACGGCCGAGGCCGCCCGCTGGGGGCGTCACTGCGGGGGCCTCGGCTCATCTGGGGAGCCGGGGCGATCCCCACCAGCGGGAGTGCGGACGGTTCGACGTCAGCTGACGATCACATCCAGCGTCCACGGCCTGCCAGGCCGCGGCGGGTTTCCCAGCTCTGCCCGATGCCCCCGCTCCGTCAGGAATTCGGCGAGCTGCCGAGCCGTGCCGACTCTGTCCGGGCACTCCACGAGAGAACGGGCCACTGCTCCCCGGGTGGCCTTGGCCATGTGGCTGACCACGGTCCGCGTCCCCGAGACCTCACGCAGCACCCGTACGGTGACCGCCCGCTCGCCCGGCTGCCAGGCGGCCGCGTAAGTCGTGGAGCGCAGGTCCACCACGAGCCCCTTGACGGGATCGAGCGCCTCCGCCACGTACGGCTTCCAGAACGCCGCCAGGCCGCCCATAGGCGGAAGCCGCACGCCCATGGACAGCCGGTACGGCGGGACCCTGTCGCCCAGCCTCAGCAGCCCCCACAGCCCCGAGAACACCACGATCCGCCTGGTGGCCCTCGCCTTGGCATCAGAAGGCAGCGTGCTCAGCCCGAGATTGTCGTACAGGACGCCGGTGTAGAGGTCCGACACGGGCAGGTTGGGGGCCGTGCGCAGCTCGCGGTTGAGGTCGATCGCGGCCGCCTGGCCGTCCGACAGGCCGAGCACCGACTGCGCCTGCCCGGATTCGGACAGCGCGATCAAGGCGTCGAGAACCTTCTCGCGCGGTGACGCCAGCTCGGGGAAGCTCAGCCGCCTGAGTTTCGAAGTCCCCCGGGGCGCCTTCCCCTCTGAGGGTGGCAGCAGGATGAGCACGATCCCGCACTCTATTAGGCCCCTGACCCGGGCGTGCGGGCACCCTGAGCACAGGGGACGTCACCGGGGCCCGGCTACGCTCCACGGATGGACGAGGAGACGCCGCCGTTCGACCGGCTCGTGAATCAGGCGTGGCCCGCGCCGCACCGGGTGGACGCGGAAGGATGGATCTACCGGCACGCCGGCGGGGTGACCAAACGGGCCAACTCGGTGCTGCCTCTGGGGGAGCGGCGGGATCTGTCCCGAGCTGTCGACGAGGCCGAGGATTTCTACGCCGGGCTTGGCCTGCCGTGCGTGTTCTCGGTGGGGGCTCAGGCGCCGCCGGGCCTCGACCCCGAACTCGCCCGGCGTGGATACCGGCGGGCCGACCCGACTCTCGTCATGACGGCGCCGCTGGCGGAGCAGGCAGGGGGAGTCCCGCAAGGCACGGAGGTGCGCGACAGCCCGTCCGAGCCGTGGTTGCGCACCTGGTGGGGCGTGGACGGAGGGCGGCATCCGGAAGGAGGGCGGGTCCCGGCGCGGGAATGGGCCGAGCGCATCCTCGGCGGCGTCCGCGCGGGTTACGCGTCGGCGGGGGCCGGGGCGGCGGTGGGACGCGGTGTGCCGCAGGGAGACTGGCTGGGGATCTACTGCATGGCCGTGGACCCCGGCGCACGGCGCCGGGGGCTGGGCAGGTCGGTGCTGCGCGCCCTGCTCGCCTGGGGACGGGACACGGGCGCGAGCAGCGCATACCTCGTGGTCACGATGACGAACGCCGGAGCCCGCGCCCTGTACGAGGGTGAGGGCTTCGGCGTCGCCGGGGGATATCACTACCGGATCGCACCCTGACGACACCGGCGGTGCCGCCGGGATGACGAATCATCCCGGCCGCACCGTTCGATGATCAGCGTTCGTCGTTCGGGGCGGTCGCGGGGGATTCACTGAGTCGGGCCGACTCGTCCAGGATCTCAGCGCCTTTGTCCCGCAGGGCAGCCACGTGCTGACGCCCGTGGTGGGCGCAGAACAGCAGCTCCCCGCCTGCCAGGGGCAGGGTCGCGCGGATGTAGGCCTGAGCTCCGCACCGGTCGCACCGGTCCAGGGCTGTCAGCGGCTTGGTGGGGGCGAGAGCTCCAGTCACGTATCGCCTTTCGGGTCGCCCCACCGTGTGGGGACGTTGGCGTCAGTCACTTGGGACAACATCTAACCCGATGGGGGGCTTCCCAACCGTGCCGCAACTACGCCGAGAGCGGAATGATCTGCGAAGTGACGCGGATCACAGCGTTGGTGTGGAGGACCCCGCTGCGCCTGGCAAGCTTGTACGCGTAAAAACGTGGGTGAAGGTAAGCTGCGTACGCGTGTTCGATTGATAAGTGGGAGCTCGGTGTGACGGCGGTTAGCGCGGAGACGGGTTATACGGCTCGCCATCTGTCGGTGCTGGAAGGTCTGGAAGCCGTCCGCAAGCGGCCGGGGATGTACATCGGGTCCACCGACACCCGAGGCCTGATGCACTGCCTGTGGGAGATCGTGGACAACGGTGTCGACGAGGCGCTCGCCGGCTTCTGCTCGCACATCGAGGTCGAGCTCCATCCGGACGGGTCGTTCGAGGTCCGCGACGACGGGCGCGGCATCCCCGTCGACGTCGAGCCCAAGTCCGGCCTCGCCGGGGTCGAGCTCGTCTACACCAAGCTGCACGCGGGCGGAAAGTTCGGCGGCGGTTCCTACGGCGCGTCCGGCGGTCTCCACGGCGTGGGCGCCTCCGTCGTCAACGCGCTCTCCTCGCGCCTGGACGTCCACGTCGACCGTGACGGGCGCACGCACGAGATCAGCTTCCGCCGGGGTGTCGCCGGCGCCTTCGACGGCGACGGTCCGACGGCCAAGTTCCGCAAGAAGTCGGGGCTGCGCGACGGCGGCGCGGCCGGGAGGAAGTCCACCGGCACGCGGGTCCGCTGGTGGACCGACCGGCAGATCTTCCTGCCCGAGGCCGAGGTCTCGGTCGACGAGATCCATGTGCGGCTGCGCCAGACGGCGTTCCTGGTGCCGGGGCTGTCCCTCACGCTCCGCGACTCCCGGGGCGAGGAGCCTGTCGAGGAGACCTACCGCTTCGACGGCGGCATCGGCGAGTTCACCGACTTCCTCGCCCGCGACGAGGCGGTGTGCGACGTGCTGAGGCTGCAGGGCGCCGGGCACTTCCACGAGACCGTTCCGGTCCTCGACGAGCAGGGCCACATGACCTCCACCGAGGTCGAGCGCGAGCTGAACGTCGACGTCGCGCTCCGGTGGGGCAAGGGCTACGAGACGACCGTGCGCTCGTTCGTCAACGTGATCGCGACCCCCAAGGGCGGCACCCACGTGACGGGCTTCGAGCGGGCCCTGGTGCGGACGATCAATGAGCAGCTTCGCGAGACGCGGCTGCTCAAGAACGGCGACGACCCGGTCACGAAGGAGGACATCCTCGAAGGCCTGACGGCCGTCGTGACCGTCCGCGTGCCCGAGCCGCAGTTCGAGGGGCAGACCAAGGAGGTCCTCGGCACCTCCGCGGCCACCCGCATCGTGGGGCACGTGGTGGCGCGGGAGCTCAAGGCCCAGTTCGCCAATCCCAAGCGGGGGCAGAAGCTGCAGTTGCGGGCGATGCTCGAGAAGGTCGTGGCCGCGGCCAAGGCCCGCATCGCCGCCCGTGAGCACCGCGACAACCAGCGCCGCAAGTCGGCCCTGGAGAACTCGGCGCTCCCCGCCAAGCTGGTCGACTGCCGGAGCGACGCCATCGACCGCAGCGAGCTGTTCATCGTCGAGGGAGACTCCGCGCTCGGCACCGCGAAGCTGGCCCGCGACTCGGAGTTCCAGGCGCTGCTCCCCATCCGGGGAAAGATCCTCAATGTGCAGAAGGCGTCCGTCGCCGACATGCTCAAGAACGCGGAGTGCGCCGCGATCATCCAGGTGGTCGGCGCCGGCTCGGGCAGGTCGTTCGACATCGAGGCGGCCCGCTACGGCAAGATCATTCTGATGGCCGACGCCGACGTGGACGGCGCGCACATCCGCTGCCTGCTGCTGACCCTCTTCCACCGTTACATGAAGCCCATGGTCGAGGCCGGCAGGGTCTTCGCCGCGGTCCCTCCGCTGCACCGCATCGAGGTCACCAACCCCGGCAAGGGGCAGGACAAGTACGTCTACACCTACTCCGACGCCGAGCTGCGGAAGGTCATGCGTGACCTGGAGCGGCGGGGCAAGCGCTGGAAGGACCCCATCCAGCGCTACAAGGGTCTGGGTGAGATGGACGCCGACCAGCTGGCCGAGACCACCATGGACCCGCGCCACCGCGTCCTGCGCCGCGTCAGGATCGAGGACGTCGAGGAGGGCGAGCGGATCTTCGACCTCCTGATGGGCAGTGACGTCGCCCCGCGGCGCGAGTTCATCGTCGGCAACGCGGCCGAGATCGACCGCGACCACATCGACGCGTAGCACCCGCCGACGCCGCGTCACCGCGGGCTCGCCCCCCCGTGACGCGCGCGAACCGGCCGGAAGTACGGCCGGGGCCGCTCTGAACCCTTCTTTCGGCAGGTCCGTCGCCGGAACCGGGGCCGCAGACTTTGGCCTCATGACATACGAAACGCTTCCTCCTGCGCCGGAGGTCACGGGGCCTGGACGGCCCACGACGACCTCCTCCGGCCGGCCGCGCATCGCCGCGCTGGACGTGCTGCGCGGGTTCGCCCTGTGCGGGATCCTGCTGGCCAACGTCAAGCCGATCGCCCACATGCTCCACACCGCGTCGGCCACACAGGCGGTGGTGACGGAGAACACGGACGGCTCCTGGCTGGGGCTGGGGTTGTTCGTCGACCAGCGCATCTTCCCGATCTTCTCCCTGCTGTTCGGCATCGGTTTCTCGCTGCTGCTGGACTCCGCGGGAGCCCGTGTCGCTCGTCCACGGGTGCTCCTGCTGCGCCGGCTCCTGGTGTTGCTCGCCATGGGCCTGGCGCACATGTTCCTGCTGTGGCGGGGCGACATCCTGACCATCTACGCCGTCGCCGGTCTGCTGGTGCTGCTGCCCTCGACCTGGCTGCCGCGCCGGGCCGTCGCAGGGCTCGCCGCCGTCCTCGTCGCGTTGCCGCCGATCCTCGGCAGCAACGGCGTGGTGCTGGTACCCGGGCTGTTCCTGCTGGGCTCGGCGCTGACCCGATACGGCGTGATCGACCGGATCGGGCGTTCCGTCCGCGTCCCGGCCGTACTCGGCCTGGTCTTCGCGGCGGGGGCGGTGCCCGCCGTGTGGATGCAGATCGAGTCCGGCGCCGCCGGCAGGGACGATTTCAGCACCTGGTTCGCCGTCGCCGGGCTGCTGACGGCAGGCGCGTACGTGTGCGCGCTGCTGCTCCTGCTCAGAACGCCGCTCCGGCCGGTGCTCCAGGGGGTTTTCGCGCCACTGGGCCGAATGGCGCTCACCAACTACCTGTCCGCCACGGTTCTCGTCCTGGTGGCCGGCCGCATCGTCGGCGGCTCACCGGATGGCTGGTCCTCGGCGACGGTGCTCCTGGTCGCCGGTGCGATCCTCGTCCCCCAGTGGCTGGTGTCCACGCTCTGGCTGCGCCGCTACCGCCAGGGACCCCTGGAATGGCTCTGGCGGTGGGCCACCTGGGCCCGGCGCCCGCCCCTGCGCCGCACCTCCTGACCACTGGGCTCACACAGGCCTGCCATGCCGCGGGGCCCGGGTCAGCGTTGTGAGCGCAGCCCGTCGAAGACGACGGCCAGCGTTCGGGTGCGCAGTTCCTCGCTCCACTGGTCGCGTTCGGCGGCCATGCAGGCGGCCGCCAGCAGGGCCAGCAGTTCGGGCATGCGCAGGTCCCGCCGGACCGCGCCCGCCTCCTGGGCGCGGACCAGCAGCCTCTCGATGACGTTTCTCATGTCCCGGCTGATGTCCGCCGTCCCGGCCTTGGGGTCGATGCCGGCCTGGGTCAGCACGTCGGCCAAGGTCTTCTTCTGGGTCGCGTCCACCACGATGCGGGTGAGGTACTCGAAGAACGCCGCACCCGGATCATCCGCGGCCAGCGACGCGTCCGCCTCGGCGATGAGCCGCCGCGTACGGTCGATGATCACCTCTGCGTAGAGGGCCTCCTGGGTGGGGAAATTCCGGTAGATCGTGCCCAGCCCCACACCGGCGTGCTGGGCGATCGTCCGCATCGAGGCGGACAGGCCGTCACGGGCCACGATGACCTCGGCCGCGTCCAGAATCCGCTCCCGGTTGCGTCGCGCGTCGGCGCGCAACGGCTTGGCTTCCCCGCCCATCGTCCTCCTCGCCGCGTTGACAACCGGAACAGTTGTTCCGTATGTTCCTTAACCGGAACAGCTGTTCCGATCCTAGCGGCTCAACCGGCCGCCTCGCGGACGAAGGACCTCCCGATGCAGTACACGACACTCGGCCGCTCGGGCCTCACGGTCTCCCGGGCCTGCCTGGGAACGATGAACTTCGGCACGTCCGGCGGGGTGGCCGCCTGCGACGAAACCGAGGCGGCTCGCATCGTCGACGCCTTCCTGGACGCCGGCGGCAACATCGTCGACACCGCTGACGCCTACACGGGCGGCGAGTCCGAGCAGATCGTCGGCCGGGCCGTCAAAGGCAGGCGCGACCAGGTCGTGCTGGCCACCAAGGCGTTCCTCCCCCAGGGGCCGGGCCCCAACGACAGGGGACTGTCCAGGGTCCACCTGACCAGGGCGCTGGAGGCCAGTCTGCGGCGGCTCGGCACCGACTACATCGACCTCTACCAGTGCCACCAATGGGACGACTCCACTCCCATCGAGGAGACGATGGCGACCCTGGACGGGTTCGTGCGATCCGGCAAGGTCCGCTACCTCGGCTGCTCCAACTTCTCCGCGGCCCAGATCGTGGAGTCCCAATGGGCGGCGCAGCGTACCAACGCCACGCCGTTCATCAGCCTCCAGCCGCAGTACTCGTTGCTGGCCCGGAGCATCGAAGCGGAGATCCTGCCGGCCTGCCGGAAGCACGGTCTGGGCACTCTGGTCTGGTCTCCCCTCGGCGGCGGAGTGCTGACCGGTCGCTACCGTCGAGGCGCCGCCCCCGACGCGGGCAGCCGGATGGGCCGGCTGAAGGCGTCCGCGCTGCCGATGGCCCGCGCCTGGGCCGACGGCCTGCTCAACGAACCGAACCTCGACATCGCCGGCCACGTCGTCGAGACCGCCGCCGAACTCGGCACGACCCCCGCGGCCGTCGCCCTGGCGTGGGTACGGCACAGGCCGGGCGTCACGTCCGTCATCGTCGGACCACGCACGCTCGACCAGCTCCACGGCAACCTCGCCGGGCTCGCCACGGACCTGCCGGCCGAAACGATCGAGCACCTCGACGAGATCTCCCGGCCCGCCGGCGCCGCGATCGTCAACGGCATGAACACGAGCCCGGTAGCGGGCCCAGGCCGCCTGGGCGTGGCGGGGGAGGGCCGATAGGCATGCGGCGCGGGTGAACCCGGGACGCGCACCCGGAGGCGTCCTGGCGGCCCTCGGGGCTCGTCAGGGGCTGAGCAGGCGTCGTGCGCCGGGCCCCTCGTCGCCGAGGGAGTCGCACGGGTTCGCCAGGGCGCACCGGTCGATCGACAGGCAGCCGCACCCGATGCATTCCGTGAGGTTGTCCCGCAGCCGCTGGAGGTGCTCGATGCGGTCGGTGAGGTCGTCCCGCCACCACGCGGACACGCGCGCCCAGTCCTCGCGGTTCGGGGTGCGTTCCTCGGGCAGCAGGGCCAGGACATCCTTGACCCGGCTGAGCGGGATGCCGACGCGCTGGGCGACGCGGATGAAGGCGACGCGGCGAAGGGTGTCGCGCGAGAACCGCCGCTGGTTGCCGCTCGTGCGGCGGCTTCGGATGAGGCCCTGGCGCTCGTAGAACCGAAGTGCCGACGAAGGGACGCCGCTCCGTTCTGCCAGGTCGCCGACCGTGAGCTCGCGGGCCTGCCAGGACACAGTCACGCACCCACGCTAGCGGACCTGAACCATTGTTGAAGTATGGTCCCGGCGATCTCGCCGCGCCGAGTGACGTGGACGTCCGGCGCGGCGGTCAGGTCGACTCGATCTCCAACGTGGCCACGCGGGCACGGGCCTCCAGCATCGCTTCGCGATACCGCTCGTCCCAGTGGGGGTCGTCGTCGGGGATGGCCCGGACCGTCTGCCTCGTGAGCTCCACGGGGCCCCGGCGGCCGAGTGCGGTCCGCTTGACGACGATCAGCGTCCAGCCGTCCTCCATGACCGTGTCGACCTCCCATCGGGGCGCGCCGCGCGCGTCGTCGGACGCCGCCCTCCTCCACCCCCGGAGGAGGACCACCAGGAGGTAGATCAGGGCGGCGACCACGATCAGCGTCACGGGGAGGGCGAACAGCCGCATCGGGTCTTGCCTCCTTCCCCGCGAGTTCAGCGCGTCACTTGGTGGGCAGCGCGACGCCGCCGGTGTTGCCCGGCGCGTACACCGTGATGCCCTGCGGAAGCGCCTTGAGCTTCTCGATCTCAGCACACGTGGGGCACCTGTTGTAGCCGTCCTGGCGCGCCTTGTTGGCGTCCGCCTCGGCGCGGGCCGAGGCGACCTTGGCCTGGGCCTCGCTGACCTGCGCGAAGGCGGCCTGCGCCTTGTCGACCGCCGCCTGGACCTCGGGCGGCAGGGTGACGCGGGAGAGGTTGAAGTGGATGTCGGTCAGGAACTCCCCGCCCAGCGTCGACTTGAAGTCCTCGGCGAGGCTCGTGTTCACCGCTTCCTGGATCTTCGCGATGTTCGCGTTGTTGCCCTGCTGCGGCAGGCCGCTCTGCGGATCGGTGTTGTTCTGCACGAGCGTGCAGGACGACACGAGTTCGGCGCAGCGGAAGTTGTTGACCTCCGTCCGCAGGTCGTTGTCGATCACCGGGCGGACCATCTGGTCGAGGAAGGCCGACCAGCCCGCATCGCCGTCCCACGGGTAGTAGGTGCCGCCGGCCACGCTGCGGTACGTCCGGGTGCCGAACTTGTCGTCGAACGCCTTGAGCGCCGCGTGGTCGAGGTTGAGCGCGAAGTACACCGTGCCCTCGATGCCCATGTTGACGCCGTCACTGCTCGGCACGGTGACAACGTCGACGCCGGAACGCTCACCCCGGCCGACCGAGGTGATCGTGTAGAAGCGCTGCTGCGCCGGATACCGGTGGAGTTGCGACCACCATCCGACCCAGGTGACGCCGGAGGCGGGGTCGATGACCTGGCGGACCTTGTTGTCGTCGAGCAGTCCGCCGTTGCGGACGACGGCCACCTCGCCGCCGCTGGTGCGCTCGAAGCCGTTGAACGCTCCGATCACCGTCGGCACCGCGACGACGATGAGCGCGACCACGATCAGGATGGCGATTGCGCGGAAGGACCGGCGGCCGCCGGTCGCCGTGCGGACGGATGTGGGGGACATCGGCGGTTCCTTCGACGGGTCGGGGGGCCGGCGGACCACGGGGAGGTGATCCACTCAGCAGGAGAACGTAGCAGCCGAAGCCGGGGTTCCAGCTTCTTCACGGCCCCCTGACGCCGTGCGGAACGGTTATGGGTGCGGGGTCTCGACCAGTCGCAGCGCGCCGGTGCGGACGTCGTAGAGCGCGCCGCCGACGGTGAGGGTCCTGGGCAGGAACGGGCTGGTCATGATGCGCGTGATGTCGTGCCGGAGGGTCTCCTCCTGGTCACGAACGGTCTGGAATTCCAGGCTCCGGGTGTCGATGCCGTACTCGGCGGAGATCAGTTGGTGGACCTCGTCGTCGGTCGACTTCGACATCCGGCAGTCGGTGTGCGGCATGACCAGGACGCGGTCGACGCCGAGCAGGTAGACCGCGAGCACGAGCGTGCGGAGCACGTCGTCCGTGACGCGGGCGCCCGCGTTGCGCAGGATCTTGGCGTCTCCCGCGCGTAGCCCGAGCAGCCCGAGCGGGTCGATCCGCGAGTCCATGCACGTCACGACGGCGAGCCCGCGCGCGGCACGCCCGGTCAGATCGCCTTGCGAGAACGTGCTCGCGTACTTCTCGTTGGCGGCCAGGAGGTCATCGAAAGCACCGGTCATGGGACTGATGTTCTCTCATGTCCATTTCATTCGTTTAGTGGGGTCCCGGTGATCGGGGTGACGGATGCCGAATCGGCCTGTAGCAGCCGGACGGAGCACACCGATATACGAGGGTCCGGCTCGTTCGACCACCGCGCACCGAGCCTCAGGGAGAGTCGTGACGGATCTCGTTTACGGAATCGAGTTCGGCGCCACGCACGCGGCCCTCGTGATCGGCGAAGGCCCCGGCGGCAACACCGGCATCGGCGATCCCGAGCCGATCGGGAGCGAGATCCCCGCCCGCGTCCTCGGCCTCCTGCGGGTCCGCGCCCAGGCGCGGGTCCCGGGCACGCCGGCGATGGTGGTGATCGCGCTGCCGGCGTCGTGGGAGGGGCAGCGGCGCGTTCAGATGGTCGAGTCCGCCGTCGCCGCCGGATTCGACCGGGCCAAGATCCGCGTCGAGACCTCCGAGGCCGCCGTCGCCGCCCTCGGCCCGGGCCCGTCGCCGGACGACACGGAGGCGGTCGCGCGCGGCGCGGCGATCCTGGCCAGGGCCCGGCTGGAGGAAGACTCCCAGACCCTGCCCGGCGCCCGGCTTCCGCCGTACCCCCAGGCGGAGCCGACACAGCCGTCATCCGCCCGGCTGCCTCCCGTGTCCGACTTCCTGTCCGGGTCAGCCGCCCCGCCGGCGTTCGCCCCGGCCACCGCCGCGCCGCAGCGGCGCAGGCTCCCGCTCGTGTTGTCCGTCGTTGCGGGAGTGGCCGTCATCGCGGTTCTCGTCGGCATAGCGGCGGCCAACAGCGGGCCGTCCTCGGACTCGTCGGCGAGTCCTTCGCCCGGATATTCGTCCAGTCCGCCGGCCTCGCCGTCCGACTCGCCGTCCGATTCGTACTCTCCGACCCCGTACGAATCCCCCTCGCCCGAGGGCCTGTCCGTGGTGGACCCGTCTCCCACTCCGGAGTACGGCTACGGGCAGGAACAGGCCGAGGCGATCGACGACCTCCTCGACGAGAGCGCCTCCTCGCGCTCCGGGCTGTCCTCCGCCATCAGCGACCTGTCGGCCTGCCGGGACATGGACAGCGCGCTCTCCACCGTGTCGAGCATCGGCGAGGACCGTGACAGCCAGGCGAGCACCGCGCGGGACCTGGAGGTCGACGCGCTCGACGACGGAGAGTCGCTGCAGGGGTACCTGGTCGAGTTCCTGGAGGCCTCCGCCTCCGCGGACGAGGCGTTCCACGACGCGGGCTGGTCGTATCAGGACGACGGCTGCGGCGGCAGCATCACCGACTACTCGTCCTACGACGAAGGCGTCTCCTACTCCGAGGACGCCGGCGACGCGAAGGACGCCTTCGTCGACCTGTGGAATCCGGTGGCCGAGTCGTACGGCCTGTCGACCCGGAGCCGGGACGAGATCTGAGAACTCACGCGCCCGCCTCCGTACGGAACGCGGATGTAGGGTTTCCGACCGGTGAGCCGAAGGAGGTAGGCGAATGAGCGGGATCGCACGGATGCGGTCGATCGTGCTGGACTGCCCGGACCCGGAGCACCCCCAGCAGTTCCACCTCGATGTGACCGTCGACGATCTGGCCGAGGCGGAGACCGAGGTGCTGGCGCTCGGGGCGGTCAAGCACGCGCACCAGCCCGGCGTCGACGGCGGGTTCACCGTCTTCCTCGACCCCGCGGGTCACCCGTTCTGCCTCTGCGTCGACGACTGACGGCGCCGACCTGGAAGATCGGCGCCGCTCAGAAGATCGACGTCAGGGCAGAAGGCCGGCGTCGGGTCAGAAGGCCGGCGTTGCCTCCGCCTGGCCGTCCGGCGCACCGTCCGAGGGCGAACCGGCGCTGTCCGCGCCGTCGGCGCCCACTGAACCCGCGTCGTCGATTCCGGCGCCGAGCGCGCCGCCGACGGCCGCGACTCCGTGCAGCAGTCGCACGCCCGAGCCGTCCCGGCGGCCGAGTTCCCCGGGCAGGGGGACGGGCTTGCCCGCCGAGGAGACGGCCTTGGCCGGCGCGGGGCCCGCCCAGGCGAGCAGGAGCGTGTCCTCGCCCTTCAGGAACCGCTGGGCGCGGACGCCTCCGGTCGCGCGGCCCTTGGCCGGGAAGTCCGCGTAATCCGACATCTTGCCCGCGCCCGTCTGGGTGCCGGCGAGAGCCGTCGAGGACCCCGCGATCGTCACGACCCGCGCCTCCTGCGACGGGTCGACCGACCCGAACCAGATGACCTTCGCGTCGTCCTCCAGGCGGATGCCCGCCATGCCGCCCGCCGGACGGCCCTGCGGACGCACATGGGACGCCGAGAAACGCAGCAACTGGGCGTCTGAGGTGATGAACACGAGGTCGTGGTCGGCCGACGTCAGCTCGACGGCGCCCACCACGGTGTCGCCCTCGCGAAGGCCGATGACCTCGAATTCGTCGCGGTTGGGATAGTCGGGCACGACCCGCTTCACCACGCCCTGCGCCGTCCCGATCGCGAGGCCTGGGCCCTCCACGTCGATGCCGCCGAGCCCGACGACGTGTTCGCCCGGCTCGAGCGTGACGTACTCGGAGACGGGATGCCCGCCCGCCAGGGAGGGCGGGTTCGCCGACGGAGGCAGCGTGGGAAGGTCCACCACGGACACCCGGATCATGCGTCCCTCGGACGTGACGGCTCCCACCTCGCCGCGGATCGTCGCGCGGACGATGGAGACCAGGACGTCGTGCTGCGTCCGCTCACCCTCGCCCCCGAGGGGGGACGCGTCGGCCGTACGCGCGAGGAGCCCGGTCGACGACAGCAGCACGAGGCAGGGGTCGTCGGCCACCTCCAGCGGCACGGCGGCGGTCCGCACGACGTTGGACGACTCCAGCAGCACGGTCCGGCGGGGAGTGGAGTAGGTCTTCGCCACCTCGGCCAGCTCGCCCGAGACGACGGAGCGCAGCCGGTCCTCCGAGGAGAGGATCGCGGTCAGCTCGTCGATCTCGGACTGGAGGGTCTCCTTCTCGCGGTCGAGCTCCAGCTTGTCGTAGCGGGTGAGGCGGCGCAGCGGGGTGTCGAGGATGTAGTTGGCCTGGATCTCGCTCAGCGAGAAGGTCTCGATCAGCCGCGCCCGCGCCTGGGACGAGTCGTCGGAGGTGCGGATCACCCGGATGACCTCGTCGATGTTGAGCAGCGCGATGATGAGGCCGTCGACCAGGTGGAGGCGCTCCTCCCGCTTGCGGCGGCGGAACGCCGACCGCCTGCGAACGACGTCGATGCGGTGCTCGACGTAGACCGACAGGAGCTCGCGCAGCCCCAGCGTCCTCGGCTGGCCCTCGACGAGCGCGACGTTGTTGATGCCGAAGGTCTCCTCCATCGGCGTGAGCCGGTAGAGCTCGTCGAGGATGGCCTCGGGGTTGAAGCCGTTCTTGACCTCGATGACCAGCTGCAGGCCCTTGTGGCGGTCGGTGAGGTCCTTGAGGTCGGCGATCCCGGTCAGCTTCTTGGCGGTCACCAGCTCCTTGATCTTGGTGACCACCCGCTCCGGGCCGACGTTGTACGGAAGCTCGGTGACGACGATGCCCTTGCGGCGCGGCGTCACGTTCTCGACCGTGGCCCTGGCCCGCATGCGGAAGGTGCCGCGGCCGCTCTCGTAGGCGTCCCGGACGCCCTGCAGCCCGATGATCGAGCCGCCGGTCGGCAGGTCGGGCCCCGGGATGAAGCGCATCAGCTCGTCGAGCGTCGCGCCCGGGTTCTTGATCAGGTGCCGGGCCGCCGCCACGACCTCGCCGAGGTTGTGGGGCGCCATGTTGGTCGCCATGCCGACCGCGATGCCCGTGGTGCCGTTGACCAGGAGGTTGGGGAACGCCGACGGCATCACCGAGGGCTCGGTCTCCTGGCCGTCGTAGTTGGGCCGGAAGTCGACGGTCTCCTCGTCGATCGACTGGACCATCAGCATGGCGGCCGGGGCCAGCCTGGCCTCGGTGTACCGCATCGCGGCGGGGGAGTCGTCGGGCGAGCCGAAGTTGCCGTGCCCGTCGATCAGCGGCAGCCGCATCGAGAACGGCTGCGCCATGCGCACGAGGGCGTCGTAGATGGCGCCGTCGCCGTGAGGGTGGAACTTGCCCATGACCTCGCCGACGACGCGGGAGGACTTGACGTGGCCGCGGTCCGGACGCAGGCCGAGTTCGCTCATCGAGTAGAGGATGCGGCGCTGGACGGGCTTGAGCCCGTCCCTCGCGTCGGGGAGCGCACGCTGGTAGATGACCGAGTAGGCGTACTCCAGGTAGCTCGCGCGCATCTCGGCGGATACGTCGATGTCGACGATCCGCTCCTCGAACTCCTCGTCCGGGGTGGGTGTGGTCGTCCGTCGGGCCATATCGAACATTGTGCCGATGTCCAGGCGTGGTCGCGACTCGGCCATGGTTCCCGCCCGATTTGGTGCGGCTCGTGCCGGGGCCCTTGCCGGCGGGAGGCGGCGTCGCCGGGGGGTCACGCACGTCCCGTGGGGTCAGATCTCGCATTCCGTGCTCGGGACATCATTTCAGCAACATTCATTGCCAACCTTGGGGAAAAGGGCGACCATCCACATCAGTGCTCGAGCGATATGGGTGGGGGAGCCTCGAATGGCTTTGTGGTGCCTGGGAGTCGATCTAGGTACGAGTTTCTCCGCTGGGGCGATTGCGACGGATGACCGTATAGAAATTCTTGAAATCGGCGGAGAAAAACGGATTCCGTCCACAATTCTGCTCAATGAACAGGGCGTGCTGGTCGCCGGACGGGTGGCGCAGCGGTCGATGGCCCGCTACCCGGAGCGGGTGGAGCGCAACCCGAAGCGGTACGTCGGCAAGAAGACGATGCTCCTCGGCGGGGTGCCCGTCGACGTCGGGGACGCGCTGGCCGCCCTTCTCGGCCTGTTCGTGAACGAGGGCCGGGTGCGCTTCAACGGGTCCATGCCGTCGTGCGTCGTGCTGACCTGCCCCGTCGCCTGGCGCGACGACCGCAGGGAGATCCTCAGGGGCGCGGGCGAGGCCGTCGTGCCCGACGCGCGGATCGTCCTGGTCGAGGAACCCGTGGCCGCGGCCCTCCACTACGCGTCCACCCACCGGGTGAACGGCGGGAAGCGGGTCGCCGTCTACGACCTCGGCGGCGGGACGTTCGACGCCGCGGTCCTGGCCGCCGACGGCGACGACTTCAAGGTCATCGGCGAGCCGGGCGGCGACGACGCCATCGGCGGAGAGGTCTTCGACGAGCAGGTCTACGGCTTCTTCGGCGAACAACTGGAGCGGACGCGGCCCGAGTTCTTCGCCGACGTGACCGGCAACCCCGACCGGCGGTTCCTGGCCGCCGCGGCCGACCTCCTGGAGGAGGCGCGGATCGCCAAGGAGACCTTGTCGGCGTACGGCACCGCGAGCCAGTACATCGCCGGCGCTGACGTGGACGTCACCATCACCAAGGACGACCTGGAGGGTCTGGTGAAGGCCGACGTCACGCGGACGGCCGACCTGCTCGACGAGACCCTGGAACGTGCCAAGGTGACGCCGGCCGACCTCGCCGGGATCTTCATGACGGGCGGCGCGAGCCGGATGCCGCTCGTCCACTCCACCCTGCGCGAACGTCACGGAGATCTCGTCCACACCTCGGACGACCCCAAGATCGTCGTGGCTCTGGGCGCCGCCCGCCTCGCGTGGAAGCTGAAGTCCGACCACGAGAACCACATCGTCCCCGTCATGGACGGCGTCTTCGACGTCGCGGCGAGCACGGCGGGCGTCTACGCCCTCTGCGCGGGCGAGGCCGGCCGCCACGTGTTGCGGCGCATCGACCTCACCGCGGGGCGGGCGGACCGCGAGTTGCAGTTCGGCGAGGTCCTGGACTGGGCCGTGTCGAGCGAGGGCGTCGTGGTCGCCGACCGGGCTCCCGACGGCGTACGGCTCCGGACGCTGACGCCGGAGCTCACGATCCGCTCGGGCCAGTTGCTCCCGCTCGGCAGTGAACCGCGGGTGCTGGCCCGCGACGGAGCCGGATGGGCCTTCTTCCAGCCCAGGCGTCCCACGCTGGTGAACAACGCGATCGGCCTGCCCTGGGGGGAGACCGGGTCGCTTTCGGTCATCGAGGTGAGCCTGGGCGGGTTCTTCTCGCAGGAGGCGCCTCCCGTGCCGCTGGGCAACACCGCCCAGTGGTTCGTGAACGAGGACAACAGCCAGCGGAGGCTGCTCGACCAGGACAGCCCGACGGGCGGCGAGGCCGCGCTCGCCGTCGGGTCGTCGGGGTGCGTCGTGGTGCTCGGCCAGTTCAAGTCGAAGAAGGGCGTCTTCGGCGGCGCTCACCAGAACTTCGTCCCCAGGCAGGTGCTCTGCGTGGTGGAGCCCGGCGGCAAGATCAGCCGGATCGAGCGCCGGTCGCCCAACTGGCTCCAGCAGGTCGTCCTGCACGACGGCAAGTGGTTCATCTCCACCAACGCCGGGCTGGAGATCGACGCCGCACCGGAACCGCCCCAGGTGATCGTGCCGCGGCAGCGGGCCGGGGCCCTGCGGTGGTTCCCGGCCGGCACCGAGATGTACGCCGTCGGGATGGACACGGTCGTCCCGGCGCGAGGCTGGTCGGTGCTGCACTTCGACGCGACGACCGCGAGCGCGCGCGTGCTCGCGCAGGAGGATCGGGCGTGCCTGCTCGGGCACCTGACCTCCCGGGCGCCGCTTGAGCGCCCCCGGGTCATCTCCGACGGGGACTCGCTCTGGATGGCGGTGTCGGGGGAGGAGGGCACCTCGCGCATCCTGCACGTCACGCCCTCGGGTGCCAAGGAGGTGTTCCGCGCCCCCGGATGGATCGAGCCGGTGGCGAAGGTCCCGTACGGCCTGATGTGCCTGCACCTGCCCGGCACCCCGCCCGGCGTGAGCCGCCCTCCCGCGGCCGGGCTGGTGCGCATCGCCGTATGACCGCCGTGGAAGGCGCGCGGGCGTACGCGACCGGCTTCTAGACCGACGGCCTGTTCATCGCGTTGACGGCGGCCGCGATCTCCGCGCGCAACGTCACCGCCCGGCCGCTGAGCGCCGTGATCGTCTCGAGGCGCGTGCTGCCCGACGCGCGGGCCCGGTCGCGGCCCGCCGGATCCTCGCCCACCATCGACCTGAGCTCGGCCCGGCGCGTCTCCAGTTCGCGGCGCTGCTTGGCCAGCGCCTCGTCGGCCGTCTGCTCGACGGCCGTCCGCCAGCCCGCCACCTCTCGTTGCAGGGCGAGCGCGAGGTCGCCGGAGGCCTGCGCGAACTGTTCGGCCAGCAGGCGCCGCAGCGAGGCCTGGTTGCGCTGCACGTCGTCCCACCCGCGGCGCCGGGCGATCACCGCCGCCGCCAGCACCGGGCCGACCACGAACCCGACAGGCGTCAGATGCGCGAGCATGAGCCCGATCGAGGCCGCCATCGAGGCGGCGGGCACCCCTTCGCGGAGGAAGTCGAACCGCGCCGGCGCGGACGGTTCGATGCGCAGGTCGCGCGACCGTACGGCGGGCATCGCCACCCGGGCGAGATCCATCTCGGCGGGGGCGAGGCCCAGTGACGCGAGGAACTCGTTGAGCGCCTGCGTGGTCATCGTGTGCGCCTCGTCGAGGATCTCGTCCCAGGCGGCCTGCAGGGAGCGTTCCACGCTGTCCGGAAGCTGCTCCAGGTAGCGGTCGATCTTCGCCCTCGAGTCCAGCTCGCCGATCGCCTCCTCGTACGGCCGGCGGATCTCGGCCAGACGCGCCCGGACGAGCCCGGCGACCTCCTGCCCGAGGAACTGGTTGCCCGCGCCGAGCCTGCGCCGCTCGCGGGCGGTCGTGGCGAGCTCGGCCAGGGCCTTCTCGACGTCGGCGAGCCGGTTGGCCGGTTCGGCCCCGTCGCCGGAGCCGGCGGCGACCCGGTCCTGGGCGACGGCGGCGAGCGCCGTCAGGACCGAGGTCGCGGCCGAGAGCACGGTGGCGCTCCTGGCGAGCTCGCGCGCGCCCGCGCAGCCGCGGATGTAGTCCTCCAGCGCCGCCATCCCGCTGCGGAGGCGCAACTCCTCCGCGCGCTCGGCGTCGCCGATGGACCGCAGGGCCGCCGACGCCTCGTAGAGCTTCGCGCTGACGGGCAGCCAGGGCGCGCCGAGCAGGTGCCGCACCTGGTCGCCGGGCTCTCCCCGCGTGTCCCGCTCGGCGGCGAAGGCCGCCAGGCGGGCCCGGTTCTCCGCGAGGAGGCTCTGCCAGTTCGCGCTGTCCTCCACCTTGGTGAGGACGAACGCGACCGCTTGCACGCGTGTCGCGGCCTCGGCGAGGAACTCCAGCTCGTGCCGGAGCACGGGCTGGTCCTGGGCGCTGAGCGTGAACAGCAGCGCGTCGGCGCGCTGGAGCGTCGCCACCGTCACCTGGCGATGCCCCACGGTGAGGCTGTCGACGCCGGGGGTGTCGAGCAGTCGCACGCCCTGAAGCAGCGGATGGTCCATCGTGACGTCCACGCTCACCACGTCGCGCCGCCGTGCCGGGTCGCCGGCCATCGACGCGTAGTCGGACAGCCGGCCGGGGTCGATCGGGAAGCTCCCGTCGACCTGGTCGGTCACGACGGCGGTCAGCGCCGGTCCGTGCCGCAGGGCCAGGCAGCAGTTGGTCGCCACGTCGGCGTCGACGGGAAGCAGTCCCGGCCGGCCGAGCATGGAGTTGATCAGCCGGCTCTTTCCGCGCTTTTGCGCGCCGGCGACCACGATGGTCGTCTCGTCCTCCTTCCAGCGCGCGGCGACCCTGGAGAGGATCTCCGAAAGGTCCTCACGGCCGTGCTGCCTGGCCAGCGTGTTCACCTCGTTGGCCAGCCGCAGCACCTGGGTGACGGTTTCAGCGGCGGTCGGCATGTCCGCGGTCCTCCCGGGCGGGCGCGCACGCGAGCGCGATGGCGGCGAAGGTGTCGCAGGCGGTCTCCGCGGCCCGCCGCGTCCGCAGCGGCAGCGGGCGGTGCAGGAGCGATCGGAACCGTGCGCTCAGCGCGGCGGCCAGGGCGGCGACGTCCGTGGAGGCCGCACCCGGCGGTGCGCCCACCTGGGCGGCGCCGTCGTCCCCCTTCAGGAGTCGGTCGAGCGCCGACCGGTCCTCCGGTGTGATCAGCGGCGACGCGCGCAGCAGCCGTACGGCGTCGCCGTCCACGCGGACGGCGGGCAGGTCGGCGGGGGGTAGGGCCGGGGCGGGCGCGTCCGCGGCCGGGGCCGACGCCAGATCCTCCAGGACCCGCAGCACGTCATGGGCCCGCTGGCCGCCCACCCGGCCCTCGGCCATCGTCGCGAGTCCCCGCCAGCGGGCGGACGCCGTACGGGCCGCCTCCGACACCTCCCGCGGGGAGGCGCCAGGAGGCAGTCCCAGCTGCTCGGCGGGGTCGTCCGAGCGGGCCAGCCGCAACAACTCCGCCTGGGCCCGCTCGTCGAGCACGAGCCGGCCGCGGCTCATCGCCTCCACCGCGGCGAAGATCCGCAACCCGGCGAGCCCCGCCGCGATCGGCCGGGTCTCGTCGAGCTCGGCCGCCAGCGCGTCGAGCGTCGTGCGGTCCGAGCCGAACGCCGTCGAGCGGGCCAGCCTGCGGAGCTGGTTGATCCCGGCCAGGGCTTTGAGCTGACCCGCCCTGCGGGCGAAGTGCGTGATCCCCGCGGCGACCGTCCCTCTCGGCGGGGGAGTGCCCGTCCCGAAACCGGAGCGTTCGAGCAGCACGCGGCCGAGCGACTCCGGGTCCGCCGCCTGCCCGCTCCTGAGCGCCGACACGGCGGTGCGGATGCCGTACCGATGAAGCCGCCGGACCAGACGGCGTCCGACGTCGGTGGGGACGGGGGAGTGGGGCGAGCCGGCGAAGTCGCCGAGGTCGAGCAGGAGGTAGCCGAGCAGGTGCTCGTCGAGCGTGGCCAGCGCGTCGAGCGCCTCGATCTCCTGCCGGCCGACGACGGGCGTGCGCGCGGTCTCCGCGAGCAGCCCGATCACCGGGACGACGTCGTACACCGCCGTGCGCAGGTCCGCGTACGCCCGCGCGGCCAGCCTCCTGGCGGTCGGCCACGGATCGTCCTCGTCGCCCCGCCTGTCGATCTGGCTCAGTACGGCGAGTGTGTTGACGGACGTCATGCCGCACGCCTCGGTCAGGTTCCTGAACTCGGTGAGGATGTCGTCGTCGAACCGCTGCACGTAACGCAGGACGTAGATCAGCGCCTGCGCCCGGTCGTCGTCCTCGGCCGTGCCGAACAACATCCGGCGTGCCGCCCGCTCGTTCCCCGCGGTGAGGGTGTTCATCCCCGGCGTGTCCACGACCGTGACCGCGCGCAGCGCCTCCGTGGAGAGCAGGACCCGGGCGCGGACGATCTCGTCCACGGGCGCGCCGAGGTCGGCGGGGAGCCGGTCGTCAGGCTCCAGCCGTGACACCACGACGCGGCCGTCGCCGAGCTCGGCCTCGATCCTGCCGTGGTCGTCGCCGTACTCGTACTGCGTGACGAACGGGGTGCACTCGCCGGGGGCGACCAGGGCGACGGGATGGCCCAGCAGTGCGTTCACCAGGGTGGACTTTCCGCTGCTCACCGAGCCGGCCACCGCGACCTTCAGCGGCGCGTCGAGCCGGGACCGCACCTGGGCGACCTTCTCGCGCAGACCAGGGTCGGCCAGCTTGGCGATCGTTGCGTCGCACAGCTCTGCGAGCCGGTCGCAGGGGTCTGGCGTCATCCGTCCCCGTCCCCGGTGTAGCCGTCGTGGAGGTGATGGTGGTGGTCGTGCCACCCGGCCGGATCGTCGGGGGAGAACTCCGTGCCGGGGTCCCAATGAGCGGAATCGGCGGGGTCCGGAATGAAAGGATCATATGCGCCGAGATCGGAATGACTGTCGTCGGGCGAATTGACGGTTTCGTAGAACATTGCGGCGCTTTCTTCTTCGGTCGGAGAAAGGACCGGGTCGTAAAGCAGACGCTGGAACTCCATTAGTTCCGCACCGTCGAGATCGTGATTACGGTCGAATATCATGCCCGCCCATCCCCTGCCGATGCGGCGTTCCACGTGATCTCATCGTGGCAGATTCCCGGACCCGGGGAGGTCGTCGGAGCATGTCCGCCCCCACAGTCGGCGACGACGAGAACATCCTTCTCGGGGCCGCGCGCGCCGGAGACGCGGAGGCCTTCCGGCGTCTGTGGGCCCCCGTGGAGCGCAGGGCGTTCGGTCTGTGCCTGCACCTCACGGACAACCGGGCGGACGCGCTCGACGCGCTCCAGGAGACCCAGATCGCCGTGTGGCGCAACCTCGGCCGGTTCGAGGGCCGGGCGCCGTTCGCCGCCTGGGTCATGGTGATCGCGCGCAACTCCGCCCGATCGGTGGCGCGGCGGGTCAGGGCGGCGCGGGAGGACCTGCTGTTCCCCGAGGTGGAGCCCGTGGACGTGGAGAGCGGCTTCGACGAGACCGTGGCGGGCCTGGTCGACCTGCGCCGCGCGCTGGCCACGCTGCCCGCGTCGCACAAGGAGGCCCTGCTGCTGTGGGCGGGCGGGCTCACCTACGAGCAGACGGCGGCCGCGCTCCAGGTCCCGCTCAACACCGTGCGGGTCTGGATCTTCCGGGCGCGCAAGGCGCTGCGGGAGACACTCGGGCGGCCGTGAGCCGGGCACGTCAGCGCTCCAGCCGGTAGACGCTCACCCTCGGCACGCGCACGACGCGGTCGCCGTCGACGTATCCGGGGCGTTCCGTGGCCGCGACGACGTCCTGGAGACGGGGGTCGGCTGTCGGGACGACGTCGACCGCTTCGTGCACCCGCCCGTCGAACGACTGCCCGTCGGCGCCGATCTCCCGCACTCCGGCGGAACCCAGGGCGTCCAGCAGGCGGTCCGCCAGGAGGGGTTGCCGCTCGCCGAGCTGGTCCCTGAACCGGATGCAGGCGTCCACGAGAGCGTCCCGGCCGGGCTCGGAGGCGAGCAGCCGGTCGATCTGCTGTGCCAGGGCGTCGCTCACGCCACCGGCTGCGACCTCCCGCAGAGCCGCCGTGAGATGACCGAGCCCGCCGCCCGAGGCCGTCCACGGAGGCGTGGCCGTCCCCACAGGCGCGGCCGCGGGGAAGCCGCCGATTCGAGCGGCCGGTCCTCCGGGGTGGGAGGGCTGCATGGTGGGCACTCCTGGGGGCCATGCCTCCATCTGCGGCGCCCGGCGCCCGCGTGCGACGAACACCGCGCCCGCCGCCACGCCGCCGACGACCAGGACGAGGGCGAGCCCGCCCAGCAGCCAGCCACCCGAGGAGCCGCTGTGCGTAACCGGCACAGCGGTGGTGGGCGGGACCGTCGCGGGGGTCGTCTTCTTGTCCGCGGGGGTCGCGCTCGTGCGCGGGGTCGGGCTCTTCTGCGGGGCCGGGCTCTTACCGGACGGGCCCTGCCCTCCGCCGGCCCCGGGGCTCTTGGACGACTTCGGAGTGGGGCTCCCGCCGCCGGCTCCCTGCTTGGGCTTGTCGGTCGTTTTGGGTTTGACCGTCACCCGGGGATCGGACGTCGTCTGGGGAGGATTGACCGGGGCGACCGCTTCGCCTGCGGTGAGGGGAGCGATCGGGCGGAGGGTCCCGGCGGCCTGCGTCGCCTGCCCCGCCGCCGCCGGGTCGTCTCGCGGTGCCTGCCCCGCAACTGCCGGGTCCTCTTGTGTCGTCTGAGTTGTGGCTGCCGAGCCGCCTTGCGCGGACCGGCCCGCTGCGCCCGCGTCGTCCGCCGGAGCGCCGGCCTGCTCCGCCGCCGCGGGAGCGGTGGCGACGGGCGGGTCCGGGCGGGCGGCCGGTGCCGCGTCCTGCCCCCCCGCTCCGCATCCGGCGAGGACGACCATGACCAGCAGCAGGCCGGGTCCCGCGAGGTGCCGGAGCCTGATCGCCGGGGACGCGGGCGCCGCCGCCCGGGGGCCTCGCCGGTGCCGGTGACCGGGTCGAGTGGGGTTCATGCCCTTCTCCTCCTGTCGAGCCGGCCGTCCTGGCCGGAGGCGACTCTCCCGGGCCTTACTCGGCCGACTCGGCGCGGTCGGCCTCGATCCAGGCGTCGGTCTCCGCCTCGTGCGCCTGGTTCGACCACTGGACCTCGCGGTCGTGCTGGATCACGTCGTTGTAGACCTGGTCCTGGTAGGTGTAGCCCTCGAGCACGGCCGAGTTCCGCGCCGTGTTGTCGATCCGCTCCTCGGCCGCGGACAGCTCGTCGGAGGAGACCGAGCTCGGGTCGAGAGCCGACTTGTAGACGGTTCCGGCATCGGCCATCTGCGCGTTGAGGTTGTCGAGGAAGCCGCCCATGCTGCCGCTCACCGGCGGGACGTAGGCGGTCGCCGTCTCGGGGAACAGGGGAGCGGAGTCGGCCGCGGCGGAGTCAGACGAGTCGTCGACCGGGGTGAGGGTCGCCGCGTCCGAGAGGTCCGAGGAGTCCGACGAGCCCGAGGAATCCGACGAGCCCGAGGAATCCGTGTAGTCCTCGGAGTCCGAGGAGTCGTAGTCGGAGCCGGAGTCGTCCGAAGACTCGTCAGACTCGTCAGACTCGTCTGAGTCGTCGTAGTCCGCCGAGTCGTCCGAGTCGCCGCTGCTGTCCTCGTCCTCGTCCGCTTCCTCCGAGTCGTCGGAACCAGAAGAGCCGGAGGAATCGGAAATATCCGAGGTGTCCGAGTAGTCGGCGGAGACCAACTGGATGTCGGCCACACCGTCGCTGTCGACGTCGAACAGCTCCTCGTCGGCCGTCCCGTCGTAGTCGGCGTCGGTGTACTCCACGTCGGCCACGCCGTCCGCGTCGAGGTCGTACCTCTCGGAGTCGGCGATGCCGTCGCTGTTGCCGTCCGTGAACTGCTGATCGGCGATTCCGTCGCCGTTGTTGTCGACGAGCAGGGTGTCCTCGGTCCCGTCGCTGTCGAGGTCGGCCCACTGCTCGGCGTCGAAGGCGTCCATGCGTTGCTCCGTGGTGTTCCGGACAGATGCGTCACGGATGGGGACGCCGACGGAGGGCGCATTGTTTCAGCGGGAGCCCGGCGGGGTTCGCCCGCCGGGCGTCGACGGGGGCGGTACGGCGTCAGTCGCGGGGGCCGGCCCCCGGCCACGGACCGGGCGTCACGCCCTCGTCCTCGTCGCCGGGCACGTTGAGCCTGGTGTCGTAGATCTGGAAGCCGCGGGCCTGGTAGTTGGCCAGGGCCGCCGGGCCGTCCAGTGAGCAGGTGTGCACCCAGACGCGGCGCGTCTTCTCACGGCCGGGCCAGCGGTCGGCGAGGTCCCAGGCGCGGGCCGTGCCGGTCGCCAGCAGGTGCCCGCCGAGGCCCCGCCCGATGGCGAACGGCAGGAGCCCGAAGTTGGTGATCTCCACCGTGCCCTCGTCCTGGGCGGCGAGCTCCACGTATCCGGCGGGCGTCCCCTGGGACCAGGCGACCCAGGTCTCGAGACCGGGACGGCTGAGCCAGTCCATCCACTGCCGCCAGGTCCAGGGCAGCCGCGTGGTCCACTGCCAGTCGCCGCCCACCGAGGTGTAGAGGAACCGGCTGAACTCGGGGCTCGGGCGTTCCGCGCGGACGACCTCGACCGAGTCGGGGAGAGGACGGCCGGGGCGCAGGTCGCCGGGGCTGTGCTGTTCGAGATACCACGTGGTCACGTCCATAGCAGGGCTTATCAAACCATGACATCTCGCCCATCTGGCGGATGCCCCTCGCCTCCATGGCCCTCGAGGGTCCCTCGAAAGGGCTCGGGTACGGAGGCCGTTCGTCACCTGAACCTGGTACCAATGACCGGGTGAGCGAAGAGGAGTCCCTGAGGGAAGAGGCCGAGGAGCGGCTGCGGGCGCTGGCCGGTGAGGACGCGCGCCTGCGCGACGACCAATGGGCGGCGATCAAGGCGCTGGTCGTCGACCGCCGCAGGGCGCTGGTCGTCCAGCGCACGGGCTGGGGCAAGTCCGCCGTCTACTTCATCGCGACGGCACTGCTGCGCGAGCTGGGCGAGGGCCCGACGGTCATCATCTCGCCGCTGCTGGCGCTCATGCGCAACCAGATCGCCGCCGCGGAGCGCGCCGGCATCCACGCCGCCACCATCAACTCGGCCAACCCGGAGGAGTGGGAGAAGACCTACGCCCAGGTCGCCGAGGGCATGGTCGACGTGCTCCTGGTCAGCCCCGAACGGCTGAACAACCCCGAGTTCCGCGACCAGGTCCTCCCCGAGCTCGCCGAGAGCGCCGGCCTCGTCGTGATCGACGAGGCCCACTGCATCTCCGACTGGGGTCACGACTTCCGTCCCGACTACCGCAGGCTCCGCACGATGCTCGCCGAGCTTCCGCCGGGCATCCCCGTGCTCGCCACCACCGCGACCGCCAACGCGCGGGTCACCCGTGACGTCGCCGAGCAGTTGGCCGTCGTCGCGGATCCGGAGGAGGCCGAGCTCGGCGACGTCCTGGTCCTGCGGGGGCCGCTGGAGCGCGAGAGCCTCCATCTCGGCGTCGTACGGCTCCGCGGCGCCGAGCAGCGGCTCGCGTGGCTGGCGCGGACGCTCCACGAGCTGCCCGGTTCGGGGATCGTCTACACGCTGACCGTGGCGGCCGCGCAGGAGATCGCGGCCTACCTGCGCGAGCAGGGGCACCCCGTCGCGGCCTACACCGGGCAGACCGAGCCCGCCGAGCGGCTGGCCGCCGAGGAGGACCTGCTCGGCAACAAGATCAAGGCGCTCGTCGCCACCTCGGCCCTCGGCATGGGGTTCGACAAGCCCGACCTGGGGTTCGTCGTCCACGTGGGCGCTCCGCCGTCACCGGTGGCGTACTACCAGCAGGTCGGCAGGGCGGGGCGCGGCGTCGAGCAGGCCGAGGTGATCCTCCTGCCCGGTACCGAGGACCAGGAGATCTGGAGCTATTTCGGCTCGCTGGCCTTCCCGCCGGAGCCGGTGGTCCGCACCACCCTGGACGCGCTCGCCGAAGGGGAGACCCTGTCGACCGCCGCGCTGGAGACGCGCGTCGACCTCAGCCGCAGCCGCATGGAGATGATGCTCAAGGTCCTCGACGTGGACGGCGCGGTCCGCCGGGTCAAGGGCGGCTGGGAGGCGACCGGCGAATCGTGGACCTACGACGCCGACCGGTACGCGCGGGTCGCGGCGGAGCGCAAGGCGGAGCAGGACGCCATGCTCGGCTACATCACGACGGCCGACTGCCGGGAGGAGTTCCTCCGCCGCCATCTGGACGACGAGGCCGCGACTCCGTGCGGCCGGTGCGACAACTGCACCGGTGCCCACCGTTCCGCGGAGATCGCGCAGGAGGCCGTGGAGGCCGCGCGGGCCCGCCTCACGCGGCCGGGGATCGAGATCGAGCCGCGACGGCAGTGGCCGACCGGGCTGGCCGACCTCAAGGGGCGGATCAAGCCGGACCTGTCGGCCGGCTCAGGGCGCGCCCTCGGCCGGCTGACCGACATCGGCTGGGGCACCCGCCTCAGGGAGCTGCTCGCGGCGGGCGACGCCCCCGTGCCGAACGAGGTGCTCTCGGCGGTCGTCGCGGTGCTGACGTCGTGGAACTGGGAGCAGCGCCCCGTCGCCGTGGTGAACATCCCTTCGGCATCCCGCCCGACACTGGTCCGGAGCCTCGGCGAGGGGATCGCGCGGATCGGGCGGCTGGCGTACCTGGGCGAGCTGGGTTACCGCAGCGGGTCACCGGGCCGTCAGTACAACAGCGCCCAGCGGGTGGCCGCCATCCGGAACACCCTGGCGATGCCGCGCGAGCTGGGCGGCAGGATCGCCGAGCTGGGCGGGCCCGTGCTCCTCGTGGACGACCGCGTCGACACCGGTTGGACCATGGCCCTGGCCGCTGCGCAGATCCGGCACGCGGGCGCGCCCGCGGTGTTGCCCCTGGCGCTGGCCACGACGACCTGAGCCCGACCATCTGAGCTCGGTCACCTGAGCTCGGTCACCTGAGCCCGGACACGGGACAGGCCCCCGCCGAGGGCGAGGGCCTGTCCCGGAAGCCGGATCAGAGAGGGCGGATCAGAGACGGGGGCGGGCGCCGAGGTTGGAGATGCACCGGGCGGCCAGCGCGTTGCCCGCGGCGAGGGCCTCGGTCGGCGGCTTGCCGTCCAGCCACTGGGGCAGGAAGCCCGCGGCGAAGGCGTCGCCCGCACCCGTGCCGTCCACCACCCGGTCGACGGACTCGGCCGGCACGCGAACCGGCTCCGCGCGGTTGTTGGTGTACCAGAGCGCGCCTTCGTCGTTCAGCTTGATCACGACCTGCGGGAACCAGGCGGTCAGCACCTTGGCGGCGGATTCGGGCTCGTCACGGCCGGTGAGGACCTTCGCCTGGTCGGCGTTGGCGAACAGCAGCTTGACGCCGTGGGTCCACTCGAGGAACGGCTCCGCCCCGGTGCGCTCGACGGGCGCCGATGACGCGCAGTCGACCGAGATCGACATCCCGGTACGGCGGGCGAGATCAAGCGCGGCCAGGCCGGCGTCGCGGGAGCCCTCGTTGATCAGCGTGTAGCCGGACATGTGCAGGTGGCTGCCGCCCGCGAAGAGGTCCCGGGGCAGGTCCTCGGGAGAGAGCGCGGCGTTCGCGCCCGGGTCGGACAGCATGGTCCGCTCGCCCTTGTGCGTCACGAGGACGACGCAGGTGCCGGTGGGCCGCTCGGGATCCATCACGAGCCGGGCGTCCACGCCGTAGCCCATGAGCTCCATGTCGCGGTTCCGGCCGGTGATGTCGGCGCCGCGGCGTCCGATGAAGGCCACCTCCGAGCCCTCCACGGCCAGCCAGGACGCGATGTTGGCGCCGGAGCCCCCACCGTGCATGGTCACCACGGCAGGGGTGTCGCTCGCCCTCGCGAGAGGGAACTTGGCGCGGGCGACCGCGTCCGTCATGAGATCGCCCACCACGACGACCCGCGTCATGATGTCACCACCTTGCCGACTGCTGTGGAGGTGAGTCCGCCGCTGCCTGTGGAGGGGCGGCGTCCTCTCCGTGCTGTGAGGCTGACGCGAAGAAACCTAACAGTTTCCGGGGGTGCCGTGGGGCAGAGAGCGGACACCGGAGCGCAGTCGATGCACAAGCGTTGCCCAACTCACCAGCTGGAGAGTTGTCGTCTTTCGCTACGATCCCGGCCGTGCGTAAGCAGTGTCACACCGGGGTTTCGTAAAAGTAAGAAACACCTCAATCAACAGCAAGCCGGACAACGCTAGCCTCTCGTTCGTGCGACCTCATTACCCCGCCCACTGGGAGGCGGACGTCGTCCTTTCCGACGGGGGCACGGCACACCTGCGCCCGATCAGGCCGGACGACGCCGACGTGCTGCGCTCCTTCTACTCCCGGCTGTCCGAGCAGTCGATCTTCTTCCGGTTCTTCGGCCCGCGGCCGCGGCTCACCGACCGGGAGGTCGCCTGGTTCACCAACGTCGACTACGACGACCGCGTCGCCCTCATCGCCACGATCGGCACCGAGATGGTCGCGGTCGTACGGTACGACCGGGTCGAGCCCAGGGACCACGCCGAGGTCGCCTTCCTCGTCGAGGACCGCCATCAGGGCAGGGGAATGGCGTCGATCCTGATGGAGCACCTCAGGGCCGCGGCGAGGGAACGCGGGATCAGGACGTTCATCGCCGACATCCTGCCGGGCAACCACCGGATGACGGGCCTGCTCCGGCAGGCCGGTTACACGGCGCAGAGCCAGTTCGAGGACGGCGTCGTCCGCATGACGCTCGACCTGGCGACCACGGAGACCGCGCTCGAGGTCAGACTGGCCCGCGAGCACCGCTCCGAGGCCAGGTCCATCGAACGCCTGCTGACGCCCGGTTCGGTCGCGGTCATCGGGGCCAGCAGGGAACCCGGCGGCATCGGGCAGGCGGTCCTGCGCAACCTGCTCGGCGCCGACTTCTCCGGCCCGGTGTACCCCGTGCACAGGCACGCGCGCGCCGTCGCGGGCGTCCGGGCGTACAAGAGCGTCTCCGCGATCGACGGCGACGTCGACCTGGCCGTCCTGGCCGTGCCCGCCGAGGCCGTGCTCGACGTGGTCAGGGAGTGCGCGGAGAAGGGCGTCAAGGGTCTCGTCGTGGTCTCGTCGGGCTTCGGTGAGACCGGCGACGACGGCCGGTCCCGCCAGGAGGAGCTCGTCAGCATCTCCCGGGCGTACGGCCTGCGCGTGGTCGGCCCCAACTGCCTCGGCATCGCCAACACCGACCCCGCGGTACGGCTCAACGCGACCCTGGCGGAGACCCTCCCCGGCCGCGGGCGGGTCGGGTTCTTCAGCCAGTCGGGGGCGCTCGGCACGGCCCTGCTGCAGAGGGTGGCCCAGCGGGGCATGGGGATCTCGACCTTCGTGTCCGCGGGCAACCGCGCCGACGTCTCGGGTAACGACCTCCTCCAGTACTGGGAGGAGGACCCCGACACCGACGTGATCCTGCTCTACCTCGAGTCCCTGGGAAATCCGCGCAAGTTCACTCGCCTGGCCCGCCGGATCTCACGGAGCAAGCCGATCGTCGTCGTCAAGAGCCGCGGGGTCCCGGGAGGTCACGCCGCTCCCGACCTCGGCCTGCCGGACACGGCGCTGAGCTCCCTGTTCGAAGAGGCCGGGGTGATCCGCGTCGACGACCTCACCCAGCTGTTCGACGTCGCCCAGTTATTGGCCTACCAGCCGCTTCCCGCGGGTCCCCGGGTCGGCGTGGTGAGCAACTCCGACGCCCTGGCCCTGCTCGCCGTCGAGGCCTGCGTCGCCGCCGGGCTGGAGCCCGCTCCACCGGTGAACCTGGGCGCGCAGGCCCGGGCCGCCGAGTTCGCCGGGGCGTTGACGGAGGTCCTCCCCACGGTGGACGCGGCCGTGGCCGTCTACATGCCGCCGATCCCCGGCGGATCCGGCGAGATCGCCGCCGCGCTGCTGAAGGTGGCCCGGGAGTCGGGCAAGCCGGTGCTGGCCACCTTCCAGGGCGAGATGGGCATGCCGGTCGCCCTCCGCACCCCCGTTTCACCCCAGGACGCCGCTGGCGCGCCCGCGGCCCCGGGAAAGGGGTCGATCCCCTCCTATCCCGCGCCGGAGGAGGCCGTCCGAGCCCTCGCCCATGTCGTACGGCACGCCCGCTGGCGCGAACGGCCCGCGGGCACGGTCCCCGAACTCGGCGGCATCGACACCGCGGGAGCCCGGGAACTCGTCGCCGCCGCCGTCGGCGAGGACGGCCGGGACCGGGAGATCGACGCCACGGCACTGCTGGCCCGCTACGGCGTGGAGGTGTGGCCGGCGGAGGAGGTCGCCTCGGCCGACGAAGCCGTCGAGGCGGCCGAGCGGGCCGGCTGGCCGGTCGTGGTCAAGGCCACCGGCCCCGACGCCGCCCAGCGGGCGGGAACCGTCCGGCTCGGCCTCGGCGAGCCGTCCGGCGTCCGGCAGGCCTACACCGGCCTGGCCGCCCTGCTCGGGCCCGGAGCGACCCTCGCCGTCCAGCGCATGGCCCCGCAACCGGCGGTGCCGACAGTCGTCGGGGTGGTCCAGGACGGCCTCTTCGGCGGGGTGGTGTCCTTCGGGCTGGCCGAGGTCGCCGCGCGGCTCCTCGGTGACCGCGAATACCGCCTCGCCCCACTGACTGCGGAGGACGCCGAAGGCCTGGTCCGCTCCGTCCGGACCGCGCCGCTCCTCTTCGGCCAGTACGGCTACCCGCCGGTGGACGTGGAGGCGCTCGGGGACCTGCTCGTCCGGGTGGGGCTGCTGGCCGACGCGCTGCCCGAGGTGGTCAGGATGGAGCTCGACCCGGTCCTGGTCGGCCCCTCCGGGGTGACGGTCCTCGGCGCCCGCGCGGTGCTGCGGCCGGCGTCCGCTCTCCGTCCGGACGGGGGTCCCCGCCGCCTGGGCTGAGGCGGCGGAGCCGCTCGGGTGTGAAACCGGTGTCCCTTACAGGGCAGGATGGACCTATGAGGGAAACCCGAGTCTCCGCCGCGGGCATGCGCGAGGCCATCGACCGCAGCGGCTACTACCCCGACCTGGTGGCTGACGCCGTGGACTCCGCGCTCGGCAAGGAGCAGGTCACGGCGTACGTCGTGCATCACGAGGCCACGTTCGACCCGGCGATGGAAGTCCGCAGGCACGTCACCGTCCTGGTGCTCTCGCCCACCAGGCTGCTCGTCTGCCACACCGACGAACACCCTCCCGCCGAGGGCATGCCCGCCTCGCACGCCTCCACCACCACAGAGGCGGTGCGGCTCAGCCGGATCCAGTCGGTCGCGGTGACCAGGGTCGTCCCCGACCCGGCGTCCTACGTGCCGGGGGTCGCCCCGAGCGAGGTCACGCTCACCATCGGGTGGGGCGCCATCTCTCATCTCGATCTCGAACCCGCGACCTGCGGAGACGAGAACTGCGAGGCCGATCACGGCTACACCGGCGCGATCACGGCCGACGACCTGTCCCTCCGGGTGAGCGAGGCGGCCGACGGCCCCGAGGCGGTCGTCCACGTCCTGGCGTTCGCCAAGGCGCTCTCGGAGGCCACCGCCCGCGCCGCCACCGGATGATCCGTCCCTACTGAGCCTGGAGGCGATGTGACCGAGTCGGGGATTTCCGGCCCGCGGCCCATTACGGCGTCCGAGACGCCGCCGGCCGTGCCCGTCGTACCGGCGTACGGCACGGCCTCGCTCGCGGACCTGCCGGAGTCCCTGCTCGCCTCCCTGGGGATGCCCACCACCAACGTCCTCGGCCTCGAACCCGCCGAACGGGTGTGCCTGTTCCTCGTCGACGGGCTCGGGGCGGAGCTTCTCGCCGCCCATCCCGGCGCGGCGCCGTTCCTGTCCGCGCATCTGCGCCGGACGCTCACCGCGGGCTTCCCGTCGTCGACCCCGACGAGCCTGGCCACGCTCGGCACCGGCACCCCGCCGGGCGAGCACGGGATGATCGGCATCTCCATGGCGATCCCGGGTGAGGGGCGGATGCTGAACTGCCTGCGCTGGACGGCTCCCGGCCTGCCCGTCGACCCCGACGTCTGGCAGCCGGCCGACACCGTCTACCAGCGGATGCACGCCAACGGGATCCGGCCCGTCTACGTCGCCCCTGGGGCCTTCGACGGCACCGGGCTGACCCGGGCGGTCTACCGGGGCGTGCGCTATCACGCCGCCGAGACCGTCGACGAACGGGTCGAGGGCGTGCGGCGGGCCCTGGCGGAGAGCTCCTACGTGGTCGTCTACTACGGCGACCTCGACGCCATGGGCCACATGACCGGGTGGGGCAGCGCCCAGTGGCTGGAACAACTGGCGATCGTCGACCGCATGGCGGAGCGGATCGCCGAGGGGATGCCGCCGGGGTCGGCCCTGTACGTGACGGCCGACCACGGCATGATCAACGCCGTCGACAAGGTCGACGTGGACGAGTCGCCCGTGCTCCAGGAGGGCGTCGTCATGCTGGGCGGCGACGCCCGCGCCCGTCACGTCTACACCGCTCCCGGCGCGGCGGCCGCCGTCCTCGAGACGTGGCGCACGGTCTTCCACGGCCGCGCCTGGGTGGTCTCGCGCGAGGAGGCCGTCGCCGAGGGCTGGTTCGGGCGCACGGTGCGGAAGGAGTGGCTCGGCCGGATCGGCGACGTCATGGCGGTGCCGTACGGCGACTGCGTGATCGTCGCCTCGCGCGCCGAACCGCTCGAATCGTCGCTCGTCGGCTACCACGGTTCGCTGACGACGGCCGAGCAGACCGTTCCCCTGCTTGGGATCCGCCGATGACGGCCGCGCAGGGATCTCGGCCCGGGGCAGCAGGCACAATGACGAGGCGCATCGCGTCAGGAGGTTTCCGATGAGCCCACTGATCACTCCGGAGGAGCTGTCCGCGCTCCACGACGTCGCCATTCTCGACGTGCGGTGGAGGCTCGGCGGTCCTCCCGGGGCCGATTCCTACGCGGAGGGGCACATCCCGGGCGCCGTCTTCTGCGACCTCGACGCCGACCTCGCCGCCCCGGCCGGGCCCGGCGGACGCCACCCGCTGCCGGCCGCCGGCGCCTTCCAGGCCGCCATGCGCCGCCTCGGCGTGTCCGGGGCCCGAGCGGTCGTGGTCTACGACGACGCGGACTCCACGGCCGCCGCCCGCGCGTGGTGGACGCTGCGCTACTACGGCCACGGCGACGTCCGCGTGCTCGACGGGGGCCTGCGGGCGTGGGCCAGGGCCGGGCTGCCCGTAGTGAAGGACCGCGCCGACGTGCCGCCCGGCGACTTCGAGGCGGTCCCCGGCGGTATGCCGCTGCTCGACGCGGACCAGGCCGCCGCGCTCGCGGACAGCGGGGTCCTGCTCGACGCGAGGGCCGGCGAGCGTTACCGGGGCGAGGTCGAGCCCATCGACCCGGTGGCCGGCCACATCCCCGGAGCGATCAGCGCCCCCACGGCGCAGAACGTCGAGCCCGGCGGCCGGTTCCGGTCGCGGGGTTTCCTGCGCGAGCGGTTCAACACACTGGGCGTCGTCGACGGCGTCCAGGTGGGCGCCTACTGCGGGTCGGGCGTCACCGCCGCCCATGAGGTCCTCGCGCTGGAGGTGGCGGGCATCACGGCCGCCCTCTACGCCGGTTCGTGGTCCAACTGGGTGGCCGACCCCACGCGGCCCGTCGCCACGGGCTGACTCGTCCTCAGGCCCTCCGCCTCAGGCCCTCAGCCTCGGTCCGGCCGCTCCGGCGTCCCGTCCACTCGCTCGTCTCCCGCGCCGAAGCACACGAAGCCGCCGACTCCGGTCTTCGCGGCCGCCGCGCCCAGCGCCTCCGCCGGGGCGCGGCCGTCGGCGAGGAAGGCGTGGAAGACCGTCATGAGGGCCGAGGCCTCGTCGTCGCGCACCGGGGCGACCCCGGCGACCACGCAGGCTGCGCCGCGATCGAGGAAGGCCCCTGCCAGGCCGAGCACGGCGCCGTCCACCGGCGCGTGCGCCATGCCCGCGTCGCACGCGGAGAGGACCACCAGTCGCGGGACGGCCCGGAGCCGCCGCAGCTCGTACGCCATGAGGGGGCCGTCCTCCAGGGTGATCCGCGACGACATCGGGCTGCGCGGGGAGAACATGCCGTGCGCGGCCACGTGGAGCACGTCGGCCCGCTCCAGCGCCGCGAGCATCCCGGCCCTCGTCCCGGCGGCCCGCTCGGCCCCCGGATGCGTCCGGACGACCATCTCCGCCTCCGGCCCGGCGTGGGCCAGCCCGGGCCCGGCCAGCGCGACGACCACAGGCACGCCGTACGGCTCTCGCGGGCCGGACGGCCGGTCCGCGGCGAGCCAGGAGGCGCCCTCGGCCGCCACGGACACCGCCCGCCCGCGAAGGCACGGAAGGAGCGGCCACGGCAGCGTGCACAGCGATCCCGTGGGGACGACGAGCACCGGACCGCCGCCCAGGTCGACGGGCCCGAGCAGCCGCCGGCCGAGTGATTCCAGCTCGTGGTCCAGCCCGCCCGCGGCCTCGGCGTCCCGCAGGTTGCGGCGGCGCAGGCAGTACCTGATCCGGACGGTCGCCTCCACCGCGGCGGTGTAGGACCCGAGCGAATGCAACGCGCAGCCCCGTGAGCCGACGGCGATCCCCCAGAGATCGTCCTCGTCCCGTACCAGCTCAACGAGGGTGCCATCGGCCACAGGAGGGCGGGTGAAGGCGGCGGGAGGCGGTGTGCCTCTGACGATCGCCCGCCATCGCTCCGCCCAGGTGAGGACGGTCCAGGGATCGCCGCCGCCGAGCGCCGTCCGCAGGCCGAACGCGGCGAGATCCTCCGCCGGACGGGCGGCGTGCACCCGGGCCGCGTGCACCCCGGCCGTCTGCACCCCGGCCGCCTGCTGCCGGGTCGTGTGCTCGGCCGTGTCGTGGCCGCCGGGTGCGCCGGCTCCGGCCGTGCCGACGCCGGATGCCCCTGTGCCCGCTGTGGTGACGCCTGCCGTCCCGCTGTCGGCCTGGGACGCGACCGCGGCGAGTCCCGCCGCCGCGGCCTCGAGGGCGCCGGAGCGGTCGCCGTCGAGGTGCAGGAGCATCGCCGCGGCGTGCTGCCTGATCACGGTCTTGGCGGGGGATCCGGCCAGGAGCGCGAGCTGCTCCCGCGCGGTCCCGAGGTCGCCGAGCCGGCAGGCCAGGCCGGCGGCCGTGAGCCGCAGCGCGTGGGAGTCGCCGGTCCACCCGGAGACGGCCAGGCGCCCGGCGCACGTGAGGAGGTCGGCCAGCAGGTCGTGACCCGGCTCCTCCTGGAGGACCCGGGCCCGCAGCAGGACCTCCTCGGCCAGGGACGCCCATGACGACCGTCCCTGCCCGGCGAGCTCGGCGAGCGCGGTTCCGGCCGTCGCGGCGGCCCGGTGGCCGTCGCCGGTGAGCAGTTCCGCCCGGGCGAGCAGGAGCCGGGCCTCGGGAAGCGCCGCGTGCGCTCCCGCCGCCTCCAGGTCGGGCACGGCCCGTTCGACGACGGCACGCGCCTCGCCGGGCAGGCGTGCCGCCAGCAGCGCCTCCGCGTAGTCGGTACGCATCGCCGCGAGGCGCTCGGGATAGCCGGACAACGCCGACTCGGCGGCGTGGTACCTCTCGAAGGACGCGGGGATGTCCCCCCGCCGGGCGGCGACGAAGGGGAGGTTCCCCTCGGCCAGCATGGCCACATGGTCCAGGCCGGCCCGCCTGGCCAGACTCGCGCACGCCGACAGGTCGGCCTCCGCCGCGCCGTACTCCTCGAGGAAGGTGTGCGCCAGACCCCGGTTGAGCAGGCCGCCCGCCTGGAACTTGGGATCGCCGTCCAGCGACTCGATAGCGTCGTCGCAGTGGCGGACGGCCTCCCCATGGCGTCCGAGAAGGATGAGCGCCACCGAGCGCTGCACGCCGAGTCGCGCCAGATCGCTCCCCGTGAGGTCGCGCTCCGCCAGGTCGGCCAGGCGCAGCCCGCCTTCGGGATCCCCGAGCTGGGCGCGAACGGTCACCAGGGACATCCGGGCCTGTGCCACGCGTCGCGGCAGCCCCTCCCCGGCAGCGATCGCCTGCTGGAGCCGCTCCTCGGCCAGAGTGAGGTCGCCAAGCTCCCTCGTCGCCAGAGCCGACGCGCGCAGCGCGACCGAGAGCGCCTCGGGGCACGGCCCGCCCGCAGTCTCCGCCAGTACGGCTCTCGCCTCCGCCAGCGCGACGCGGGGGTCGGTGCCGGAGAGCAGGACGGCGGCCTCCGCACGCGCCACGAGGGCGGCCGCCCGCTCCGGCGTCTCCGCCCGCCCCGACGTCTCCGCGCGGTGTGGCGTCTTCTGTGGTGTCTCCGGGCGGTGTGGCGTCTCCTGCGGCGGCACGCGCTCAGCGGCGGGCTCGGGACGCGTCACGAGCGGACGTGCAGCCACCGGGTGGACACCGGCGGCTCGCCGGGACGGTGGCAGACCACGCTGACCCAGCCCGTGGGCAGGCCCCCCACGGCGAACCGGCCGTTCTCCGACAGGTCGCGCGTCTTGCTGACGTGCGACGTGCGGATCTCGGCCTGCCAGGCGGCGCCGGGGCCGGGAGCGGGGGACACCTGCCCGGCCACCTCCAGGATGCCGTCGGCTATGACGGCCTCCACATCGATGGTGAGCCCGGCCACCGAGAACCGGTGCATCCCCGGGCCGTCGTCCTCCGGCGCTCCCCGCGTCCCATCGCCGGACCTGGCGCCCGCCGGTCCGCGGACCTCGACGGGCGCCGCGACGACGCCTCCGGGCAGGCGCAGGTGGAAGGCCGCGCGGGCGTCGGCGCCGACGCGGCCGGGCACCGGGTCGGCGCCGGCGGCCAGCCGCAGCGCGGCGAGCAGGTACTCGTCCCTCATGCGGACTCCTCGAGCAGGCCGCGCAGCCGCGACATGCAGCGTGCCCGGGTGGGGCCGATGCTGCCTGGCGATATGTCGAGACGGATCGCGATCTGGGCGTACGTGGCCTCCGGCCGGAGCACGGACAGGCGCAGAAGCGAACGGCAGGGCTCGCCGAGGGACTCGAGCCGCTGCCAGGCGTGCCGGCCGAAGTCCGCGTCGACGACCGCCGCCGCCGGATCGGGCAGGACGGCGTCGGGCAACTCGTGGCCCGCCGCCACCTCTCCCCGGCGCCGGCGGCTCAGCCGCAGGGCCTCGTGCCGGGTGGTGGTGACGAGCCACGCGCCGATCCGCTCGGGATCGCGGATCGCGTCGAGGTTCTCGACCATCCGCAACCAGGCTCCCTGAACCGCGTCGGCGGCGTCGGCGGGGCCCAGCCCGAGGGCACGGGCGACCGCCCACATCCGGCCGCCGAAGCGGGCGACGAGGTCTTCCCACGCGGCCTGGTCGAGGCGGGCGAGGGGCTCTTCTACGGTCATGGACGTCACTTCGCGCATCGAGGGGGGAACGCTGCGTGAGCACACTACCGATCCTGAGTGACCATGACCCCGAGATCCGGAATTCGCCGGCCGCCCTCGAGCACGCGCCGTACGGCGTCCCGGGGCGGCATGTCCCGGCACAGGCGGGCGACGGCCCCCGCGACGACCGCGGTCGCGAACGACGTGCCGCTCCAGGCGGCGTAGCCGTGGAAGCCGGAGTGCTCGACGAAGCTGCTCGTCAGGCCGACGCCCTCGGCGCAGGCGTCCACCCACGGGCCGTGCCCGGAGAAGTCCGCCCGGGCGTCCCCGTCGAGGGCGCCCACCGCGAGCACGTCGGGAAGCGCGGCGGGCCAGAAAGGCCGTGAGGACCCCGTGTTGCCCGCGCAGGCGACGGCTGCGGGGAAGACGTCCAGCGCGTCCTCCAGGCCCACGGGCGGCCGGTCGTCGAAGGTGTGACCGCCGAAGGAGAGGTTGAGCACGTCGACCCGGTCGTGCCGAAGCCGGGCCAGCGCGCGCAGCAGGGCGGCCTCGTCGCCGACGCCGTGACTGTCCAGCAGGCGCAGGGCGCGCAGGCGCACGCCCGGAGCCTGCCGGAGGATCAGCCCGGCGACGAACGTGCCGTGCCCGGCCTGCTCGTCGAGCGCGCCGTCCCCGTCGGCGTCCGGCGTCTCGGCGATGTCGTCCCGATACCAGTCGAGCAGCCACGGATGGGGTGCCAGGCCCGTGTCCAGGACGCCGACGGTGACGTCGCAGGGCTCACCCTTCTCGTACGGCACGGCGGCCGCGGGCGTGGGCCTGCTGCCCGGACCGCCGAAGTACAGCGGTTGCCCGACGAGGAGGTGGTTGGGCGACGCGACGTGGCCCCTGTCACGCAACGTGGCGGTGAGGTCGAGCACGTCCACGCCGGGCGACAGCCGTACATGGTGGAGGGGACCGGCGGGGGCGGCGTCGTCGGCCCAGCGGGCGGCGGCGGCCGGCGACGAGGTGAGGAGTTCGCCGGGCCGGATGAGCGCGGGCCGGTCGGGGAGGTGTTCTACCAGCGCGGCGCGCATCCGGACGTCCTTCGCGGGAGAGTCACGAGTCGATCACGATAGGCGGCTTTCCCGATCCGGAGCGTTAACAAGCCTGATTCGCTATGACCTCCCTCTGGTGCCGGGCCACGACGGACGGTAGTCTCTCTTACGTTTGAAACTTGTGATCATCCCAAACTATGAGGCCGTTGGGGAAGGCGCACCTCATGGGATTTGGGAGGTCCGGTGGCTGCTGCTCGTGGCGTCCTGTACGTCCACTCGGCTCAGCCTGCGTTGTGCCCGCACATCGAGTGGGCGGTCGCAGGCGTTATTGGCGTACCCGTCGACCTGACGTGGACAGCTCAGCCCGCCGCGCCGGGCACCTTACGGGCGCAGGCGGAGTGGGAGGGCCGTCCTGGCACGGCCGCCGCGATCACGTCCTCGTTCATGGGCTGGCAGCGCATCCGCTTCGAGGTCACCGAGGACGCCTCTCCGGGCGTGGACGGCTCTCGGAACGCCTACACGCCGTCGCTCGGCGCCTTCACGGCCGTGGTGGGCGCGAACGGCGACATCCTCATCCCGGAGGATCGCCTGCGGAATGTCATGCTGATGGCCACCCAGGGCCGTGCCGTACTCGAGGACGAGCTCGACCGCCTGCTCGGCAAGCAGTGGGACGAGGAGCTCGAGTCGTTCCGCTACGCGGGTGAGGGCGCGCCGGTCCGCTGGCTGCACGCCGCCGTGTGATCACCGACTGACCCGGTCCGGCGGGGGACACCCCGCCGGACGACGTCCGACGACGCCGAAGGCGCCGGCCCCCCACGGGACCGGCGCCTTCGGCGTCGAACGGCACTCGGATCAGCGAAAGCTCATCGCCGGACCCGCCGCCGGATCAGAGCGGGATGTTGCCATGGGCGCCGCGCGCCGGGGTCGCCTGCGCGATGACCCGGGCGATCGCCCCGCGCGTCTTGGACGGCTCGAGCACCTCGTCGATGACGCCGAGATCGATGGCCCGCTGGAGACCACCGGCGACCTTCTCGTGCTCCTCGGCCAGCCGGGCCTCCAACGCGGGACGCTCCTCCTCGGAGACCGCCGCGAGTTCGCGCCGCTTGAGGACCCGTACGGCCGCCACCGCGCCCATGACCGCCACCTGGGTGGTGGGCCAGCCGAAGACCCGGGTCGCGCCGAGCGACCGGGAGTTCATCGCGATGTAGGCGCCGCCGTACGCCTTGCGGGTGACGAGCGTGACCCGCGGGACCGACGCCTCGGCGAAGGCGTGCAGCAGCTTGGCGCCGCGGCGAACGACACCTTCGTGCTCCTGGCCGACGCCGGGCAGGTAGCCGGGCACGTCGACCAGTACGACCAGCGGCACCCCGAACGCATCACACATCCGGACGAACCGAGCGGCCTTCTCGGCCGAGGTGGAGTCGAGGCATCCACCGAGCCGCAGCGGGTTGTTGGCGACGACGCCGACCGTGCGCCCGCCGAGACGGCCGAGCGTGGTGACGATGTTCGGCGCCCACTTCGGGTGCAACTCCACGCCCGGCTCGTCGAGCAGGCCGTTGACGAGCGGGTGCACGTCGTAGGCGCGGCGCGGGTTGTCCGGGAGCAGCGTGCTGAAGTCGACCTCGTCGATCTCTCCGCGGACCCGGCCCTGGTGGCCGAGCAGGGTGGCGAGCTGGCGCGCCTTGAGCAGCGCCTCCGCCTCGGTCTGCGTGATCACGTGGACGACGCCGCTGCGTTTGCTGTGCGGCTCGGGCCCGCCGAGCCCCGCCATGTCGATCTGCTCACCGGTGACGCTGCGGACGACGTCGGGCCCCGTCACGAAGATGCGGCCGTTGTCGGCGAGGATCACGATGTCGGTCAGGGCGGGGCCGTAGGCCGCGCCCCCCGCCGCCGGGCCGACGACGACGGAGATCTGGGGGACGACCCCGGAGGCCTTCGTCATCGCGGCGAACACGCGGCCCACCGAGTGCAGCGACTCGACACCCTCGGCGAGCCGGGCGCCGCCGGAGTGCCACACGCCGATGACGGGGACCCGTTCGCGTACGGCCACGTCGTAGGCGTGGATGATGTGCTCGCACCCCTCGGCGCCCATCGCGCCGCCCTGGACGCGGGCGTCGCTGCAGAAGGCGACGACGGGGACGCCCTCGACGCGGCCGGTGACGGCCAGCACGCCGCTCTTGTCCTCAGGGGAGATCAACCGGATGGAGCCCTCGTCCAGAAGGTGGCCGAGGCGCGCCCCGGGGTCGCGGGGATCGACAGGCTCCTGTTCGGAATCCCCGGTCACCGTCCCGTCGTCGAGCACAGTCATACGAGACTCCTCGCTCAAACAGAGGTGAAGACCACGGCTACGTTGTGCCCGCCGAACCCGAACGAGTTGTTGACCGCGGCGATCTGCCCGCCGGGCAGCTTGCGCGGCTCGGCGCGGACGATGTCCACCTCGATGCCGTCGTCCAGGTCGTCGACGTTGATGGTCGGGGGAACGACGCGCTCGTTCAGCGCGAGGATGGTGAAGACCGACTCGATTCCGCCCGCTCCGCCCAGGAGGTGACCGGTCATCGACTTGGTCGAGGTCACCAGCGGGTGGGTGCCGACCGAATCCTTGATGGCGATCGTCTCGACGACGTCGCCGGCAGGGGTGGAGGTCGCGTGGGCGTTGACGTGGACGATGTCGGCGCCGGTCAGCCCGGCGGCCTCCAGCGCCCGCCGCATGGCGGTCTGGATGCCCGCGCCCGTGGGCTCGGGCTGGGCGATGTGGTGGGCGTCGGAGGAGTATCCGGCCCCGGCGGCCACCGCGTAGATCTTGGCGCCGCGAGCGCGCGCGTGCTCCTCGGACTCGAGCACGACGATGCCCGCGCCCTCGCCGAGGACGAAGCCGTCACGCCCCTTGTCGAACGGCCGCGACGCGCGTGCCGGTTCGTCGTTGCGGGTCGACATGGCCCGCATCGCCGCGAAGGAGGCGACGTTGAGCGGGTGGATGGCGGCTTCCGTGCCGCCCGCGACCACCACGTCGGCCCGGCCGTCCTTGATCATCTGAACGCCGTAGGCGATGCCCTCCGCGCCGGTGGCGCAGGCGCTGACCGGCGAGTGGGTGCCCGCCCGCGCACCGATCTCGATGCTGATCCATCCGGCGGAGCCGTTCGGCATGAGCATGGGCACGGTGAACGGCGAGAGCCGGTTCCAGCCCTTCTCCTTGAACAGGTCGTAGGCGTTGAGGATCGTCGTGATGCCGCCGATGCCGCTTCCGACGGCGACGCCCAGCCGCGTCGGATCGACCTCCGGCTTGCCGGCGTCCTGCCACGCCTCGCGGGCCGCGATCAGCGCGAACTGCTCGGCGCGGTCGAGCCGCCTCGCCTCAGGCCTGGGGAGCACGTCCCCGGGGTCGACCGCCGCCACGCCGGCGAACTTCACCGGCACGGAGTCGATCCAGTCCTCTGTAAGCGCGCGGACTCCCGACCGCCCGTCGAGGAGCGCCGACCAGGAAGAGGCGGCGTCCCCACCGACGGGCGTCGTCGCGCCGATCCCGGTGACGACCACTACCCGGTCATTACTCACGTCTCTGCACTCCTCTGTATGGATTGGGTGAAACGTGCGGGTCCGGCACGTTCGCCGGGCCCGCGCCGACCGGCTAGGCCTGGATGAAGTTGATGACGTCCTTGACGGTCTTCAGGTGCTTGAGCTGGTCGTCGGGGATCTCGACGCCGAACTCGTCCTGCGCGGCGACGGCGATCTCGACCATGGAGAGCGAGTCGATGTCGAGGTCGTCCACGAAGCTCTTCTCCGGGGTGACCTCGGACGCCGGGATTCCGGTGATCTCGTTGACGATCTTGCCGAGGCCCGCCAGGATCTCCTGCTCGGTCAGTGCCATGTCGGTGGTTCTCCTTGAATTCATGGATTATCTGGATCTTGTACGGCAAGCCGTACAAAGCATTTACGGGAGCTCGATCACCTGGGAGGCGTAGGTGAGCCCCGCGCCGAAGCCGAGCAGCAGGGCGAGCCCGCCCGAAGGCACCTCGCCGCGCTCGATCATGCGGGACATCGCGAGTGGGATCGACGCGGCCGAGGTGTTGCCCGCCAGGACGATGTCCCTGGCGATGACCGCGTTGTCGGCTCCGAGCTTGCGGGCGATGGCCTCGACGATGCGCAGGTTGGCCTGGTGGGGGACGAACGCGGCGAGCTCGGCGGGGTCGACCCCCGCACGCTCGCACGCGGCCTTGGCGACCGGGTGGAGTGCCGTGGTGGCCCAGCGGAAGACGGTCTGGCCCTCCTGCTGGAGGAAGGAGTTGCGGTCCTTGACCATGATCGCGTCCGACTTGTCGCCGGCGCTGCCCCAGGCCACCGGGCCGATGCGGGGCGTGTCCGACGGGCCGACGACCGCGGCGCCCGCGCCGTCGGCGAAGATGACCGCAGTGGTGCGGTCGTTCCAGTCGACCCACTGGCTGAGCTTCTCGGTGCCGATGACCAGGACGTTCGTGGCGGACCCCGCCCGCACGGCGTCGTTGGCGGCGGCGAGCCCGTAGCAGAAGCCGGCGCACGCGGCGTTGACGTCGAAGGCGCCCGGCGCCTCGATGCCGAGCCGGTGCGCGACCCGGCCGGCCGCGTTCGGGATCTGCGCCTCGAGGGTGCAGCTCGCCACGATGACGAGGTCGATGTCGCTGCTGGACAGGCCGCTCGCGGCGAGCGCCTTTCCGCCGGCCTGGACCGCGAGGTCGATCTCCGACTCCTGCGGGCCCGCGATGCGGCGCTCCTTGATGCCGACCCGGCTCTGGATCCACTCGTCGCTGGTCTCGATCCGCTGCGCGAGATCGTCGTTGGTCACGACATCGGCCGGCTGGTAGCCGCCGAACGCGAGGATCCTCGCGCCGGGTGAACCTTGGCTGAGCCTCACTTGATCACCTCTCGGGCGGCGTCGAGATTGTCGGGAGTCTTGAGTGCGACGGTCTTCACACCGGGCAGGCCGCGGCGTGCGAGGCCGGTCAGGGTGCCGCCGGGCAGCAGTTCGATCATCGCGGTGACGCCCTCGGCCGCCATGGTCGCCATGCAGGCGTCCCATCGGACCGGGTTGGCGACCTGCTTGACCAGGCGGTCGACGAAGTCCGAACCGGCGGCGACGAGGGCGCCGTCGGAGTTGGACAGGAGTTTGACCGCCGGGTCGCCGGGCTTGATGCCGGCAGCGGCCTGGCGGAGCTGATCGACGGCCGGGGACATGTGGACCGTGTGGAACGCGCCCGCGACCGAAAGGGGAATCAGACGGGCCTTGGCCGGAGGGTCGGCCTTGAACGCGTCGAGCTGCTCGAGTGTGCCGCCGGCGACGATCTGGCCCGCGCCGTTGATGTTGGCCGGGGTGAGGCCCTGCCCGGCGATCGCGGCGAGCACCTCGTCCTCCGCGCCGCCGAGGACGGCGAGCATGCCGGTCTCGGTCACGGCCGCGGCCTTGGCCATCGCCTGGCCGCGTTCCCGGACGAGGCCGAACGCCTCCTCGCGGGTGAGCACGCCCGCGATCGCGGCGGCGGCGAGTTCGCCCACGCTGTGTCCCGCGACCAGGTCCGGCGTGACGCCGAGCACGTCGTAGGCGGCGAGGGCGGCGGCCACGAGCAGCGGCTGCGCGACGGCGGTGTCGCGAATTTCGTCGGCGTCCGCGGTCGTGCCGTACGCGATCAGGTCAAGGCCGACGATCTCGGACCAGGCGGAGATACGGTCACGGAACTCGGGGATCTCAAGCCATGGAGCGAGGAAGCCCGGAGTCTGGGCACCCTGGCCCGGGGCGGCGATGACGAGCACGTACTCAACCCTGCCCTGTAGAGGTTCGCCACACTGATGGAGATCCGAACGAACTTTGGACCCGCCGGTTTGTGGGGTACCTACAGTTTCCGTTGCGCTGCGGTTAACGGGGGCCTCGCTACATTACGGACAGGCGGCCGAGTATGAGCCCCACCTGAAGCGTGAAAGCGGATCTGCCCTCCGTGGGCTGGTATCCGGTCAGCTCGGTGATCTTCTTGAGCCGGTACCTCACGGTGTTCGGGTGGACGAACAGCAGCCGCGCGGTGGCCTCCAGCGAGGTGCCCTGCTCGAGATAGGTCGCCAGAGTGTCCAGGAGCGGCGTGCCCGCGAGAGGTTTGTAGACGTTCTCCACAAGCTGGGCCCTGGCGTCCTCGTCGCCGTCGAGGGCGCGCTCGGCCAGCAGGTCCTCGGCCAGGACCGGCCTCGGGGCGTCCGGCCACCCGGCGGCCGCTCGCAGTCCCGCGATGGCGGCGCGCGCCGAGCTCGCGGCGGCGTGCAGGTCGGGCACCTCCGGGCCGATCACGATGGGACCCGGGCCGAATCGCGGGACGACGCTGCGCGCCGCGTCCTTGACGCCCGCGGCGCCGCCGACGATCACGATCAGCCGGTCGCCCTGCACGCCGGCGAGCAGTTCGTGACCCACCCGGCGGCCCTTGTCGCGCAGGCCGTCGATGATGCTCTGCGGATCGTCGTCGGGCGCGTGCCCCGCGAAGACCATGACGGGCGCGGACGTCCAGCCGAGCGCCGCGGCCCAGGAGTGCAGGCCGTCGTCCACCTGCCCGCGCACCAGAGCGTCGACGATCAGCGCCTCGAGGCGGGCGTCCCATGAGCCGCGCGCCTCAGCCTCCCGCGCGTACACCTGCGCAGCGGCGAAGGCGACGTCGCGCGTGTAGCGGAGCATCGCGTGGCGGAGCACGTCCGCCCCGCCGGGCGCGGCGAGCTCGTCGACCTGGGCCTCGACGACCTCCACGACGATGCGGACGAGGTCGACGGTCTGCTGGAGGGACACGCTGCGCTTGAGCTCGCGCGGCGCGGTGCCGAAGAACTCGATGCTCGGGGTGGGCCGTCCCTCGCCCGCGTGGCCGAACCACTCGACGAACGCCGCGATGCCCGCCTGGGCGACCAGGCCGACCCACGACCGGTCCTCCGCGGACAGCGCGCGGTACCAGGCGAGCTGCTCCTCCATGCGGGCCATCGCGGCCGTGCCCAGGCTGCCCATGGCACGGTCGAGCCGTCGCGCCGTGTCCTCCTGGACCTTCGCGTTCATGCCGCCTCCCCGGCCGTCCATGCGAGCGAGGGCACCGACGTGCCCGTCGCCGCGCACCTGCCGGCCGTCCTGCTCTCCCGCTCGCTCACGTCTCTAGCGTGCCAGGTCATCCGGGGTGCTGCGGCACTCGGCGCGGCAGGGCATGACGTGGCGGTCATCCGTACGGGTCCTAGATGACCGCGACGGCGGTGACGAGGCCGATCACGAAGTGCGTGACGGCCAGCAGGAAGGCGGCCGGCTGGAGGGTGGGCTCCTGGACGAGCTCGCGGACGGAGATCCCGGCGATCCGGTCGAACACCACCATCCCGAGCGTCTGCGCGACGATGCCGACCAGCCCGAAGACGAGCGTGGCGAGCAGCCCCTCGCGCAGGACGCCTCCGGACGACCAGATCGAGGCCGCCACGATGAGGCCGACGGCCGCGAGGCTGGAGGAGGCGAGCAGGGTCGCGTTCGGGTTGCGCTCCGTGCGGATCACCTTGCTCAGCCGTCCGGGCGTGGCCAGGTCGATCACGTAGAAACCGGCGATGAGCAGCAGCACGCCGAGGATCGCGTACGCCAGGATCGCCAGCGAACCGTGGCCGAGGACCTCGGCGAACGACGTGGTGGGGGGTGCGGGATTCATCGTGAAGGCGGTCGCTTTCATCCGTGGATGCGGTGGGGGACGAAGGAGGAGGTGTCATCGGTGATCAGCCCGGAGGTCTCGCGGATGCCCAGCCCGGCCGACTCGTCGTCGACCACCCAGGCCCCGAGGACCGGCCGCCAGCCGGAGAAGTCGGGCAGAGCGAGGAACTCCTGGTAGACGAAGCCCTCGGCGCCGTAGTCGCCGTCGGTCTCGACTGTGAGGCCGGGGGTGACGACGCGCATGGACGCGCCCTCGCGGCCGAGCAGCGGCTTCTGGACGTACCCGGCGCCCGCGGCGAGGTCGCGTGGCCCGTCGAGGTAGGCGGGGAGCAGGTTCGGGTGGCCCGGGTACAGCTCCCACAGGACGGCCAGCAGCGCCTTGTTCGACAACAACATCTTCCACAGGGGCTCGACCCAGGCCATCGAGATCTGCTGGGCCATGGCGTGCGGCCCGAACGGCTCGGCGACGATCCACTCCCAGGGGTAGAGCTTGCACAGGGAGCGGATCACCCGGTGCTCCATGTCGACGAAACGCCGGTTGAGCGCGTCCCAGCCGATGTCCTCCATGGCGATCGCGACCGTGGCCAGCCCGGCCTGCTCGGCGGTCTCCTGGAGGTAGGCGAGCGTCATCACCTCCTCGCCCGTCTCGTCGGCGTTCGTCCAGGCGAAGTGCACCGGGCCCGTCGGCAGCGTCAGCGCCTTCCACCGGTCGATCAGCCGCTCGTGGATGGAGTTCCACTGGTCGTCCTCGGGGAAGACGTCCTGTAGCCAGAACCACTGGACGACGGAGCTCTCCACCAGGCTGGTCGGGGTGTCGGCGTTGTACTCCAGCAGCTTGGCCGGCCCCGTCCCGTCGTAGCGCAGGTCGAACCTGCCGAAGACGTGCGGGTCACGCCGGCGCCAGGACTCCGCGACGGCCGCGCGCCACGCGGGCGGGACGGCGAAGTCGGCGAGCCGGTCGTCGGCGACCACGTGCTCAGCGGCCGCGAGGCACATCCGGTGGAGCTCCTCCACCTGCTCCTCGAGCTCGAGGACCTCGTCCATGGTGAAGACGTAGTGGACGCCCTCGTCCCAGTACGGCCTGGCCAGCCCTTCGGGGTGGGCCGACCGGTGGAACGCGAGCCCCTGCGACTCGACGGTGGCGGCCCAGTCGTCCCTGGGCCGTGACGCCTCCCTGCGCATCAGCCGCCGCCGCCGACGTGGAAGCCGAACCCGCCGCGCTGGATGACCCGTCCCGACCGCGTCGATATCTGCGAGCCGGACGGCTTGATCGTCGTCCCGTGCAGGACCCGCCCGGCCAGGCGGGTGCCGCCGTAGTACCACCCGTAGGCGCCATGGGAGCCGTGGTAGCGCGCGTCGTCGCAGTAGTCGTCGCTGACCACGGCGTACGAGCCGTCGGCCTGCCGGCTGGAGGTGTCGACGCAGTCCGCGTTCACCTCTTCGTAGCGGTTCTGCGCGACGCAGAATCCGACGACGAGGGTGGACAGTCCGCCCATCATGCCGAGCTTGATCACGCTCGACTTCTTGATGCCGCGCGGTCGCGGTTGCCTGAGCGGTGCCGTCCCCGCGAACGGGGGAGCGGGCTGGCGCGGAGGCTCGTACGGAGGCGGCTTGTAGGGGGGCGGAGCCTGGGGGTGGTCCACTCGCGGACGCTCGTCCTCGGGACCGGCCTCGTCCTTGGCGGCGGCGTCGTCGGGAGCGGACTTGTCCTCGGTGGCGGCGTCCTGTGGGGCGGGGCCGTCGGGGGTGGGCTCGTCCTTGGGGGTGACGTCGTTAGAAGCGGCGTCGTCCGGAACGTCTTTGGAGGCGGGCTCCTCGGAGGCGGCGTCGTCCGGGGCGGGCTCGTCCTTGGGGGTGGCGTCGTTGGAAGCGGCGTCGTCCGGAGCGGGCTCATCCTTGGCGGCGACGTCTTTGGAGGCGGGCTCCTCGGAGGCGGCGTCGTCGGGAGCGGGCTCGTCCTTGGGAGTGGCGTCCTCGGGGGCGGCGTCCTGTGGGGCGGGGCCGTCGGGGGCAGGTTTCTGCGGAGGGTTCTCCCCGGATTCCTTCATCGGGCTCCCCTCAGTAGAGAATCTGTGCAGATCGGTCGAACGATAGCGCCAGCCAGACGAACGGGACAGGGGAGGGTTTGGTTCCCGGCCGCCCTCGGGAACGGCCGCGCGCTCCCGGCCCGCACTCGGGTAGCGTGCCGGTGTGGATCCGGTCGAGGCCCTCAAGCGGATCGCCTTCCTCCTGGAACGGGCGGGCGAGCCCACCTTCCGCGTCCGGGCGTTCCGCGGCGCGGCCGCCACCGTCGGAGCCCTCCCGCATGACGAGCTCGTACGGCTCGCGCGGACCGGCGGCCTCGGCGACCTCAAGGGCATCGGCAAGGTCACCGCCCTCGCCGTGACCGAGGCGCTGAACGGCGACGTGCCCACCTACCTCCGGCGGCTGGAGGCCACCGCGGACGTCGACCTGGACGACGCGGCGTTCGCGCTGCGGGCGGCGCTCAGGGGCGACCTGCACAGCCACTCCGACTGGTCCGACGGCGGTTCGCCGATCGAGGAGATGGCGGCCGCGGCACGGGCGCTCGGCCACGACTATCTGGCGCTCACCGACCACTCGCCCCGGCTGACGGTCGCGAACGGGCTGTCCGCCGACCGGCTGCGCACGCAACTCGGCGTCGTCGAGGAGCTAAACGCCGGCTTCGCGGCCGAGGGCTCGGCGTTCCGGATCCTCACGGGCATCGAGGTCGACATCAACCCCGACGGCTCCCTCGACCAGGAGCCCGCCCTGCTGGAACGGCTCGACGTCGTGGTGGCGAGCGTGCATTCGCAGCTGAAGATGGGCGCCGACGACATGACCCGGCGGATGGTGACGGCCATCGCGAACCCCCACGTCGACGTGCTCGGCCACTGCACGGGCAGGATCGTGCGCGCCGGCGGACGCCGGGGCGGGCTGCGTCCCGAGTCGGCGTTCGACGCGGAGATCGTGTTCGAGGCGTGCAGGCGGTTCGGCGTGGCCGTCGAGATCAATTCGCGGCCCGACCGGCTCGACCCGCCGAAGCGGCTGATGCGGCTCGCCTACGAGATGGGCTGCTCCTTCTCCATCGACTCTGACGCGCACGCTCCCGGTCAGCTCGACTGGCAGCGGAACGGCTGCGAGAGAGCCGCGCTCTGCGGGATCGGCCCCGACCGCGTCGTCAACGCGCGGCCGTGGGAGGAGCGGCACGTCGCAGGCTGACCTCTCAGGCTGACGTCTAGGGTGCCCGGGGTGTCCCAGGTGATGGTGGTGTGGCGTCCGGGTGAGACGTTTTCGTGGGGTTTCACCGGGCTCGTCGGCGTAGCTTCGAATCATGGACCGCCGCGACGCCCTGGTGGAGGAGCTCCGCGCCGGCGGCCGGCTCTCCGCCCGTGAGCTGGCGTCGCGCCTCGGGGTGAGCAGGCGCACGGTCATCCGGGACGTCGCGCGGCTGCGCGAGGAGGGCGTGCCCATCAGGCTGGATTCCGGCGGTTACGTCATCTCGGAGCTGGAGTCGGTCAAGCGGTCGATCGACCAGGCGCTGCTCGGGCGGCGGATCCTGCGGATCGAGTACGGCGACGGGCGGGGGGCGGTGACGTCCAGGGACGTCGAGCCCAGCATCTGCCTCGGCGGCAGGGGAGGCCACTGGTACCTGGTGGCGTGGTGCCGTCTGCGGGACGACGTGCGGGTCTTCCGCCTGGACCGGATCGTGTCGGCCGTCGTCACCCGTGAGCGGTATCCGGAGCCCTCGCCGGATCGTCTCGCGGACCTCGCGGACGCCGTCGGCGTCTGAGAACCTCCCGGCTTCGGCGGATCCTTGACGCCCTCCCAGCTGTAAGTAAAGCTCACTAATTATTTAATTCCGGCTCGTGGAGGGCGCCATGAGGCCTGCCGTACCGCTCGATCGGGCCTCGGGGCGGGGCTCCCGGCGCGCCCGGTTCGCCGTGCTGTCGCTCATGGTCGCGCTCCTCACCGCCGGGGCGGAGGTCGCCGTGCTGACCACCGCCGAGCCGGCTCGCGCCGCCACCATCGGGGACGTGGTGCCCGCACCCGTGTCGGCGCAGCCTGCGAGCGGGACGGTCTACACGCTGCCCGCCGAGGCCGGCATCTTCACCGAGGCGGGCTCCGCCCAGGCCGCCGACGTGGGGAGCTATCTGGCCGGGATCCTGCGGCCCTCGACGGGCTACCCGCTGCCGGTCTCCGCCGCCGGGACGGGCGCGCCGGCCGCCGGCATCTCACTGCTGCTCACCGGCGCGGACGCGACCGTGGGGCAGCAGGGCTACCAGCTCGACGTGACGTCGGCGTCCGTGGTGATCCGCGCGCGGACGGCCACCGGCCTGTTCAACGGCGTCCAGACGCTCCGGCAGTTGCTTCCCGCCGAGGTCGAGAGCACGACGGTGCGCCCCGGTCCCTGGACGGTGCCCGGTGGGCGGATCGTGGACTACCCCCGCTTCGCCTACCGGGGCACCATGCTGGACGTCGCCCGGCACTTCCACCCGGTGGCGACGGTCAAGCGGTACATCGACAGGATCGCCCTCTACAAGATCAATTATTTGCACCTGCACCTGTCGGACGACCAGGGCTGGCGGATCGTCGTCGACGCGTGGCCCCGGCTCGCGACGTACGGCGGCAGCACCCAGGTCGGCGGTGGAGCGGGCGGGTACTACACCAAGGCCCAGTACCAGGACATCGTCGCCTACGCCGCGCAACGGCAGATCACGATCGTGCCCGAGATCGACATGCCCGGGCACACCAACGCGGCCCTCGCGTCGTACGCCGAGCTGAACTGCAACGGCGTGGCCCCCGCCCTCTACACCGGCACGGACGTCGGCTTCAGCTCGTTGTGCACCTCCAAGGAGACGACCTACGCCTTCGTACAGAACGTGCTCGGCGAGCTCGCGGCGATGACGCCCGGGCCGTACCTGCACATCGGGGGAGACGAGGCCAGCGCGACCTCCGCGTCCCAGTACGCGACCTTCATGAACCGGGTGCAGCCACTCGTCGCCGCGACCGGCAAGACGGTGATGGGCTGGCACCAGATCGGCGCGTCCGCGGTGCAGCACTCGCCGGGACGCGTGACGCAGTACTGGGGTCTGACCACCTCGGACTCCCTGGTCAGCGGTGCCGTGTCGAAGGGCGCGAAGGTCGTGATGTCCCCGGCCGACAAGGCGTACCTCGACATGAAGTACACCTCGTCGACGACGCCGGGACAGAACTGGGCGGGCTACATCGAGGTGCAGACGGCCTACGAGTGGAACCCCGGCACGTATCTCAGCGGCGTCCCGGAGAGCGCCGTGCTCGGCGTCGAGGCGCCGCTGTGGACCGAGACCGTCGTCACCGAGGATCACATCGAGAAGATGGCCTTCCCCCGGCTGCCGGCCATCGCCGAGCTCGGCTGGTCCCCGTGGTCCACGCACAACTGGGCCGCCTTCCGCCAGCGGCTCGGCGCCCAGGGCCCGCGCTGGACGGTCATGGGGATCGACTTCTACCGGTCGCCGCAGGTGCCGTGGGCGACGGGTGACCAGGGGACCGTGCGGTACGAGGCGGAGAACGCCGTCATCTCACGCGGCGTCGCCGAGTCGAACCACGCCGGGTTCTCCGGCACCGGCTTCGTGAACTACGACAACGCCGCGGGGAGCTACGTGCAGTGGACGGTGAACGCCGCGGCCGCGGGCCCCGTGACGCTCCGGCTGAGGTACGCCAACGGCACGTCCACCGGCCGGCCCATGGACATCTCCGTCAACGGCACGACGGCGGCGGCGGGCGTGGCATTCAACGGCACCGGGGCGTGGACCACGTGGCAGACCAGGACGCTGACCGTCAACCTGAACGCCGGGACGAACACGATCAGGGCCACCGCGACGACGTCCGGCGGCGGCCCCAACGTGGACTACATCGAGATCCAGCGATGAACGGCGCCCACGCGGAGGCGGGGCGGGAGAGGGCGGGCTCCGGCGTCCCGTAGACGCGCGAACGCCGTAATTGTCGGTGGTGTGGCCTACCGTCTCGCCTGTGAACCGTACCGACCGGCTGTATGCGATCGTCGAAGACCTGCGGGCGATCTCCCCACGCTGCAGGTCAGCACGCGATCTCGCCCGCCGGTTCGAGGTGAGCTCGCGCACCATCGAGCGGGACATCGCGGCCCTGCAGCAGGCCGGGGTCCCCGTCTACGCCGAGGTGGGGCGCAAGGGAGGCTACGTGCTCGAGAAGAGCATGTCGCTGCCCCCGCTCAACTTCACCCCCGCGGAGGCCGTGGCCGTCGCCATCGCGCTGAACGGGGCCGACGGGCAGCCCTTCGCGGACGACGCGCGGAGCGCGTTGCGCAAGCTCGTGGCCGCGATGCCCGGCCACGAGGGAGACCGGGCGCGGCAACTGGCCACCCGCGTCCAGGTGATGTCCTCGCAGCGGGCCGACGTACCGCAGCAGGCCGGGGCGGTCGCCCGGGTCATCGAGGAGGCCGTGCTCAAGGGCGTCGTCGTCCGGATCAGGTACGGCGACGCGACGGGCTCCGTGACCGTCCGCGAGGTCGAGCCGGGGATGTTCGTCGGCGGCGGCACCGGCTCGTGGTATCTGGTCGGCTGGTGCAGGCTCAGGGAGGCCGTTCGCGTGTTCCGGCTCGACCGGATCGAGGACGCGGTGCTCACCGAGCAGCGGGCACCGCTCCGGCCACTCTCGGAGTTCGACACGGACATGTCCGGCGCGATCGCCCGCCATCCGGTGCTGGACTGAGCGGACCGGTCGCAAACCGGGAAAGGCGCCGCCGGAAACACCGACAGGGGGTTGTCGCCATCCGCCGCGAAGCTTGATCCAACGGCTTGGACCATCTGAAGCAGCGAGGAGGCGGCGATGAGCGTGCCGGCGATCAACACCGTGGCGTGGTTCGAGGTGGCGAGTGACGACCCGGACGCCGCGCAGCGCTTCTACGGCGACCTGTTCGGCTGGCGGTTCGAGACCGATGAGGACTCCGCGGCCGGCGGGATGGATTACCGGATCGTCAGCTACCCGGGTGACGGGCAGGCCCGGGGCGGCTTCTCCGGCACCGGCGGGCAGCGGCCGGGTCACGCGGTCTTCACCGTCCTGGTGGCCGACGTGGCGGGCACCTGTGCGAAGGCCGAGTCGCTCGGCGGCACGGTGGTCTCCAAGGTCGTGGGCAACGCTCACGGGCCCGACTTCGCCTACGTCCACGACACGTCGGGCAACCTCTTCCAGATCTTCGCCGAGGTGGGTTCCTGACCCGCTGAAGCGATCCCGGGCCGTCCGATCGCCCGCCGGGACTCTGCTCCCGTGTTTCCCCTCCGGCGCTTCCCCACGGTGACCTGCCTCCGGGCCGAGAGGGCGATCGGACGGCCCTTCCCTTTGCCCGCGTCCCCTTTGCCCGCGCCCCTTGGTCTCGCGGTGACCACCTCGGCCCCTTGTCCGGCCTGTGACCGGCACAGGACCGCCAGGGCTGGTGAAGAAACAGAAACGGCTCCCGCCGGCGGCGGGAGCCGTTTCTGCTGAGTGAATCCTGGGAGAGGTCAGACACCCATCGACTGGGTGTCGTTGGTCTCCGGGTTCGGGTGGCTGGCCACCTCGGTCACACCGTTCTTGAGGTGGTAGCGGGCGACGGCCTCCTGAAGCACTTCCTGCTTCATCTCGCCACGCCTGACCAGCTGGGTCAGCACCGCCAGCGTGATCGAGGCCGCGTCCACGTGGAAGTGGCGGCGCAGCGCCGACCGGGTGTCCGACAGGCCGAAGCCGTCGGTCCCGAGCGAGGCCCAGTCGCCGGGCACCCACTGCGCGATCTGGTCGGGAACCGCGCGCATGTAGTCGCTGACGGCCACGAGCGGCCCCGGCACGCCGGCCAGCTTGCTCGTCACGTACGGGATCCGCTGCTCGGCCTCGGGGTTGAGCAGGTTGTGCTCCTCGGCCGCCAGGGCGTCCCTGCGCAGCTCCGACCACGAAGTGGCCGACCACACGGACGCGGCCACACCCCAGTCGTCGGCGAGCAGGCGCTGCGCCTCGAGCGCCCACGGCCCGGCCACGCCCGAGGCGAGGATGTTCGCCTTCGGCCCGTCACCCGTCGCGGGGGCGAAGAGGTAGAGACCCTTGAGCACGCCCTCGACGTCGAGGTCGGCCGGCTGGGCCGGCTGCTGGTAGGGCTCGTTGTAGACGGTCATGTAGTAGAAGACGTTCTCGGGGTCGTCCCCGTACATCCGCCGCAGGCCGTCCTTGACGATGTGCGCGATCTCGAACGCCCACGCCGGGTCGTACGACACGGCCGCGGGGTTCGTCGAGGCGATCAGCGGCGTGTGGCCGTCCTCGTGCTGGAGGCCCTCGCCGTTCAGCGTCGTGCGGCCCGCGGTGGCCCCGAGCAGGAAGCCGCGGCCCATCTGGTCGGCGAGCTGCCACATCTGGTCGGCGGTGCGCTGGAACCCGAACATCGAGTAGAAGATGTAGACCGGGATCATGTGCTCGCCGTGGGTGGCGTACGACGTGCCCGCCGCGATCACCGACCCCATCGAGCCGGCCTCGCTGATGCCCTCGTGGAGGATCTGGCCCTCGGTCGACTCCTTGTAGGACAGCAGCAGGTCGCGGTCGACCGCCTCATACGTCTGCCCGTGCGGGGAGTAGATCTTGGCGGTGGGGAACATCGCGTCCACGCCGAACGTGCGCGCCTCGTCGGGGATGACCGGCACGAATCGGTGGCCGATCTCCTTGTCGCGCATGAGGTCCTTCAGGAGGCGGACGAACGCCATCGTGGTGGCGACGTTCTGCTTGCCCGAGCCCTTGGACAGCTGCTTGTAGACGTCGTCTCCGGGCAGCTTGAGCGCCTTGGACCGTACGACGCGCCGCGGCAGGAACCCGCCGAGCGCGGCCCGGCGCTCCTTCATGTAGGCGATCTCTTCGTTGTCCGGGCCCGGGTGGTAGTAGGGCGGCAGGTCGCCCTCGAGGTCCTTGTCCGGGATCGGAAGGTAGAGCCGGTCGCGGAACTCCTTGAGCTCGGCCTTGCTCATCTTCTTCATCTGGTGCGTGGCGTTGCGCGCCTCGAAGTCCTTGCCGAGCGTCCAGCCCTTGATGGTCTGGGCGAGGATGACGGTCGGCTGGCCGATGTGCTCGCGGGCCGCCTTGAAGGCCGCGTAGACCTTGCGATAGTCGTGGCCGCCGCGCGACAGCTTGCGGATGTCGTCGTCCGACATGTGCTCGACCATCTTGCGCAGCCGGGGGTCGCCGCCGAAGAAGTTGTCCCGGATGTAGCCGCCCGACTCGACCGAATAGGTCTGGAACTGGCCGTCAGGCGTGGTGTTCATCTGGTTGACCAGCACACCGTCGACGTCCGCCGCGAGCAGCGGGTCCCAGTCGCGGCCCCAGACGACCTTGATGACGTTCCAGCCCGCACCGCGGAAGTACGACTCCAGCTCCTGGATGATCTTTCCGTTGCCGCGCACCGGGCCGTCGAGCCGCTGGAGGTTGCAGTTGATCACGAAGGTGAGGTTGTCGAGCTCCTCACGCGAGGCGACCCCGATGGGACCGAGCGACTCGGGCTCGTCCATCTCGCCGTCGCCGAGGAAGCACCAGACATGGCTGCGGCTGGTGTCCTTGATCTTGCGGCTGAGCAGGTAGCGGTTGAACCGCGCCTGGTAGATCGCGGCGAGCGGGCCGAGGCCCATGGACACCGTGGGGAACTCCCAGAAGTCCTGCATCAGGCGGGGGTGGGGGTAGGAGGGCAGGCCGTGGAAGCCGTGCGACAGCTCCTGCCGGAACGCGTCGAGGTCGTTCGCCGTGAGGCGGCCCTCCAGGAAGGAGCGGGCGTAGATGCCCGGCGCCGCGTGGCCCTGGATGAAGACCTGGTCGCCCGACTCGCCGTGGTCCTTGCCGCGGAAGAAGTGGTTGAAGCCCACCTCGTACAGCGACGCCGCGGAGGCGTAGGTGGCGATGTGGCCGCCGACGTTGGTGTGGGCGTTGGCGCGGCTCACCATGACCGCCGCGTTCCACCTGATGTAGGCCCGGATCCGGCGCTCGACGTACTCGTCGCCCGGGAACCACGGTTCCTTCTCCGGCGGGATGGTGTTGATGTAGTCCGTGCTGCGCAGGCCGGGGACCCCGACCTGGTGTTCACGGGCGCGCTCCAGCAGGCGGAGCATCAGATAGCGGGCTCGGGTGCGGCCCTCGGTCTTGATGACGTTGTCGAGCGATTCGAGCCATTCCTGGGTCTCGCTCGGGTCGACATCAGGCAACTGGCTGGGTAGGCCGTCGCTGATGATCGAGAAACGCTGGCGTCCGGAAGCCACTGGGTCTCGCCTTCCGAGAATGGACATTGGTCACGTCGGATCTTGCTGAACTCTTGCCGGCTGGGGGTGCGTCCCTGCTGGATCGCCGCTCCGCTTGGTCGACTTCCATCCTGGCTCTTCGGTCCGGAAAGCGCATCTCTACTCTCCGGTAACCAAATTGTCCCTGCTGGCAGCAGGGCTTGGATGGCCTAGACCACCGATGGTAGGACGATTTTGGCAAACCGCCCACTTGCTCTTGCCATGGGGGCCGAAATAAGCCGTCTGCGGCGCTCGTGCCCGTGGACGCTATACGACTCCCGTCGGGTACTTCCCCCCGGGACTCCTCTCTAAAGGGAAGACCGGCGTCCATCTCGGAAGGCGTGATGATCAGGTGGCCGCCGGGTGGCGGGGAGGGGCCCCGTGAGCCCGGTCCTCGGGCGTCCAGCCCCCCGCCTGGTCGTCAGCCAGGCATTGGCGTCTGTTGTCAGCCCGGCTCTGCCGTCCGCCGATGCCGTGGAGTCGGCCCGGTCCTGCCGTCCGCCCCAGCCGGATTCCCCGTCCGCGTAGGCCGTCCCGTCCCGGCTGGACGGTCCGTCCGGCCCCGCGGCGTCCGGCCCTGGACGGCCCGTGCGGCCCGCGGCGCCCGCCCTGTCCGGGCCCCTTTCCGGACCGCAGCCGCCTGCCTCGGGAGTGCGGACGAGAGGGCCGTACGGCCGGCCCTCGTGATCGTGGAGGCGGCGCCTGTCCGGCTGCATATCCGCAGCGTAACGTTTTGGTATGTGTTGTCCCCGCCTCTCGAGAGGGTGGGGTTTCTCCTCTTTCCAGCTGGCGATAGCCGTATCAGGCTCAGAGAGGGAGGGGATCGAGATGCACGCAACCGTTGGCGACAGGCTCGTGGTGCACGGAGCCGTCGTCGGAGAGCACGACAAGTGCGGCGAGATCATCGAAGTCCGCGGCGTCGGTGGCGAGCCGCCGTTCCTGGTCCGCTTCGAGGACGGGCATCAGGCGCTGGTCTTCCCGGGCCCGGACGCCGTGATCGTCCATGAGCACAGGGGATCGTAGTATCGCGCTGTGAAGTCGAGGGAGATCCAGGTGCGCACCGGCTCGCGCGAGCGGGTCCACGACCTCACCCAGGAGTGTGCGGATTTCGCGCGCGAATGCGGCGGAGACGGGCTGCTGCACGTGTTCGTGCCGCACGCGACGGCGGGTATCGCGGTGATCGAGCTCGGATCGGGCAGTGACGACGATCTGCTCGCCGCCCTCGGTGATCTGCTTCCCGCCGACGACCGCTGGCGGCATGCGCACGGATCTCGGGGGCATGGACGATCACATGTCATGCCCGCCTTCATTCCGCCGTACGCGACGGTCCCGGTGCTGGGCGGGGAGCTTGCGCTGGGGACCTGGCAGTCGGTCGCCATGGTCGATCTCAACGTGGACAACCCGAACAGGCGTGTTCGTTTGTCGTTTTTGTCCAATTAACAGATAACGGTGCGGGTCACCGGCCGTGGCGACCGTTGACGACGATGGGTCACAGCGTGTGGACTGTGCCGAAGCATGGCTCTCCGGAGCCGGACGACCGCACAAAAGAGCGGGGTCACCCAAGCAGGAGGGATGAACGTGAGCGCGACCGCGGGTCAGGCGCAAGGCGAGCGCGGCCTGGCCGAAAGACTCGGCCTCAAAGCCGGTCAGGTGGTGCAGGAAGTCGGCTGGGATGAGGACAGCGACGAGGCGCTGCGCCAGTCCATCGAGGAGCTGACCGGCAACGAGATGGTCGATGAGGACTACGAGGACGTCGTCGACGTCGTGCTGCTGTGGTGGCGCGACGAGGACGGCGACCTGTTCGACGCCCTCAGCGACGCGATGACCGCACTCGCAGACGGAGGCCAGATCTGGCTGCTGACCCCGAAGGCGGGTCGGGACGGCCATGTCGAGCCCAGTGACATCGGCGAGGACGCGGCGACCGCGGGACTGTCCCAGACGAGCAGCGTGAGTGCTGCCAGGGACTGGTCGGGGACCCGGCTCGTCGCTCCGAAGGCTCGCCGCTGAGCTACCCTGCCGTACGGCTCGGCTGTGCCGTACGGCAGGCACGGTGCGCGGACCCACGTCCCGGAGGACGGTTGTTCATGGCGGCAGAGGTCGGGGCGATGGCCCCGGACTTCCAGCTCAAAGATCAGCACGGCACCCCTGTCAGGCTTTCCGGCCTCAGGGGCAGGAGGATCGTGCTCGTCTTCTATCCCCTGGCGTTCAGTCGCGTCTGCCAGGGAGAGCTGTCGGCGATCCGCGACGAGTTCGTCGCCTCGGCGCCGGAGGACGTCCAGGTGCTGGCGGTCTCGGTCGACTCGATGTTCAGTCACCGGGTCTGGGCCGATCAGGAGGGGTTCACCTTCCCTCTGCTGTCCGACTTCTGGCCACACGGGGAGGTGGCCAGAATGTACGGCGTGTTCGACGAGGGAAAGGGTCTGGCGTTGCGGGGGACGTTCATCATCGACGCCGAGGGCGTCATCCGCTGGAAGATCGTCAATGAGATCGGCACAGCGAGGGATGTCGTCGAGTACCAGAAGGTGCTCGAGGGCATCTGATCAGCTCTTTGTGTGATTTATCGCGTCTTAACCACCCGGACCTTGTCTTCTCGACCTTGTTCGAGTTACCTGAGTCTTGTGCCCGGGTCTCCTGGCCTGGACTGCCTTTATGGGAGGCGAAAATGCCCTGCTACCGGTGCGGGGCCCGGCAGACAGACCCTGTCCGTGGCGCCAGCCCCTGGAAGCGCGGAGTCCGCGACGAGACGCAGGTCCTGATCTGCCCGGACTGCCAGCGCGCCCGCGACCTCGATCTCGACGCATGCCCCTCGTGCGGGTCCGTATCCCTGATCCGCCGCCTCGGCGAGGTCGAATGCCGCTCCTGCGGTTCCGTACGGCAGGCACGGCCCGACGAGCCGCACGTCGCCACGGCCAAGCCGGCCGGATTCTCCAGCGCGCCGGGGCTGCCCGCCGAGGTGGCGGCCGCCCTCGACCGGGTGCTCGGACGCTCGTGATCACAACTCGCACCTCAGGAGTAACGCACGTGGACTATGTCGTCGGGCTCGACGTCGGCGGCACGACGATGAAGGGTGGTCTGGTCACACGCGACGGCCGGGTGACGGCGCTCGAGGGACGGCCCACCGGCCGTGAAGAGGGTCCCCAGGCCGTCGTGGAGGCCGTCCGCGCCTACTCCGGTGAACTGGCCGAGCTCGGCACCTCCCGGTTCGGGGCTCCGCCCGCCGGCATCGGCCTCGCCGTGCCCGGCATCGTGACCGAGTCCACGGCTGTCTACTCCGCGAACATCGGCTGGCGGGACGTCCCGGCGTCCGAGTTCGTCCCCGAAGGCATTCCCACCCGGCTCGGCCACGACGTGCAGACGGGCGGGCTCGCCGAGAGCGTGCTCGGCGCCGGGCGCGAGGCCGACGACTTCCTGTTCCTGCCGATCGGCACGGGCATCGCCGGCGCCGTGATCATCAAGGGCGAGCCGTACGGCGGCGCACGCGGCTGGGGCGGCGAGATCGGCCACGCGCCGGTGTGGCCGACGGGGGAGAAGTGCGCCTGCGGCCAGATCGGCTGCCTGGAGACCTACGCCTCGGCCTCCGCCGTGGCCCGTCGCTTCGAGACCCGCACCGGCCGTACGGCGACCGCCAAGGAGGTCGTGTCCCTGGCGGCCGCCGGAGACGAGGCGGCCGCCCAGGTCTTCGGCGAGGCCATTGAGGCTTTGTCGATCTCGCTCGCGACGTACGTCCTGCTGCTCGATCCCTCGTTGATCGTGCTGGGCGGCGGGCTCGGGGAGGCGGGCCGGGCCCTGTCCGACCCTCTGGAGGAGCAACTGGCCGGACGGCTGGCGTTCCGCGAGCCGCCTCCGCTGCGTCAGGCCGACCTGGGCATGCGGGCCGGGATGCTCGGCGCGGCCCTGCTCGGATGGCGTGCGGCGGGGGTGTACGACGCGGGGCGCGGCTGGTCGCTCGATGTGCTGAGAAGTGGCCCTGTGTCGTAAGGTGTAGTCCCGTCCGGGCGGTTAGCTCAGCGGTAGAGCACTCGCCTTACAAGCGAGGGGTCACTGGTTCGAACCCAGTACCGCCCACCTGCGAAAAGAGCCCCGCCAGCGATCATGCTGCGGGGCTCTCGTGCCATTAGCGTGCCATTAGCTCTCGCGGTTGCGCGCTGCTGAAGATCCTTAGCTGCCGCGCGGACGGGCTTGTGTGATCGTGTCGTCCATGGCGTTGGCGATCTTGCGGTCGGCCTCGGCGGTGCTGTGTTGGTAGATCAACGCGGCGCGAACGGAGTCGTGTCCCATCCGCTCCATGAGATCGCGAAGGGTCGCGCCAGAGCCGGCCGCGATCGTGTTCCCGGTATGCCGGAGATCGTGGAAGTGGAGACCGGGAAAGCCGATCTTCCTTGTGTTCTCGTCCCACTTGGCCGCCCGTCGGAAGTTGCTGCGCCGCAGGATGCCGCCGCGCGCTCCGGTGAAGATCAGCGCGTCGTCTCGCCCGCCATCGACCCGGGACAAGCCGAGCAGCCCACAGGTAGGGGTCAAGGTCGTTCGTCTTGACTCCTACCTGTGGCCCGCTTCCCCTTCGGGCGGGTCGACGGCGGACGGGATGATCAGGCGGGCGGAGTGTGCGCGCCGCGCAATTCGAAGGTGAAGCGCTCGCGCCGGTTCCATTCCGCATCCTGTGCTTGAACGTGCGTGAGAATGCTGCAGATCTTGTCGAAGACCTCGGTTCCCAGGTTCGCTCTGCTCTCGTCCCAGTGGGTCCACACCAGCTCCACCGGCCGTTCTACGTCGGTGCTCAACCTGTCCCAAAGCGCGTCGAGGTTGTGCCCGTAGTAGGGACCGAAGTCCAGCGGCCCCGCCAGTAACCGGTGAAAATCAGCTTCCGACCTGACCTGCCGCCCATCCACGACCACGAGCATCCTGCCGCCTTTCACATGCGGGGTTCTGCTGGAGGAAGCTCAGGGCAGGGATTCGGCGCGGTGCGGCGAGCAATGTGGGCCTCAAGCAACCGGACAGCCAGCCCATGACGGTAGTGGAAAGCGAAGAGCCGCGGGATTGTTCCATCGGGGCCCGGGCGTTCGGGATCGGCCCCATAGGCCAGAAGCACAGCGGTGCATGAAGCGTCCAGCGGCTCTCCAGTTTGCGTTGCTCCGTCCGCCTCCATGTCGATCGCGTGCAGGAGCAGGGCCATGTTGGACCACACCTCGTCTGGGTCGGCACCAGCGTCGAGCAACCGGGTCAGCTCCCTCAGGTCGCCGTTCTCCACCGCGAGATGTGCCGGAGACATCGGCTCGTGAGCTGCCGCGTCATGTTCCATGATTGTGATCAAGGCAGAGGGTCTCCGTGCTGGGTAACGTATGTGCGAGTTGCGGGGCGGCTGGGGTGGGTGGCCATCCCGCCCGCCATCGACCCAGGCGAGCCCAGCAGCCCGTCTCCTCCGCCGCAAGCCCGGCTGTGGCCGTTGGCGTCCAATCACCGTGGAAGGCGAACAGGCGAAGGGACACGTCAAGCCGGGCTTGCACCTCCGTCGCCGGCCCGCTGCCGCTTCGCGGTCGGGTCGAGGCAGACGGGATGGACGGCAGGTGGTGTGGCGTGCGTCGACGCCCGCTTGCATGCTTCCCCTATGCAGTCTCGCCAGGGACGCCCGTTCGGCCCGGGGGTGACAGATGCGAACGTCGTTCGATGTCCGGTCTCGGCCGCTACTGGCCGTCGGGGTCTTCCCCGGTGGTGTCCTGGTCGAGCTTGGAGACCTGGTAGAAGGCGATGGCCCAGCCGGTTCCGGTCCGTTTCAGCAGGATGCTGAGGTAGACGTTGATCGTGGGGCGGTCGGTGAAGGAGAAGTCGACGCTCAGGTATCCGAGGACGAGGTCGTCGGAGAGGCGCCTGGTCTCCAGGACCCGGTACTCGGCGGTCAGGCCGGGGGGCTGGGAGTCGTAGTAGGCGGCGATGCCGGGACGTCCGATGCTGTAGGGGTGCATTCCCTGGAAGATGGCGTCGTCGGTGAAGTGGGCGGCCACCTGGTCGGGCTGGTGCTTGTCGACGGCGACCTTCCAGCCGTCGAGGACGCCGCGCAGGATCGTCTCGCTGTCCGCGGTGTTCTGGTTCATGGTGGTACTCCCGGAAGGAGTGGGTGGGCGTGGTCAGTGGCCGGCGCTCATGCCGCCGTCCACGTGGAGGATCTCGCCGGTGACGAACGGCGCGTTCTCCAGGTAGACGACCGCCTCGACGATGTCGTGGATCTCGCCCATGCGGCCGACGGGCTGCAGGTCGGCGAGGAACTGGTGGGTCTGCGGGTCGTGCATCGGGGTGCGGGTGGTGCCTGGAGAGACGGCGTTGGCCCGGATGCCGCGAGTGGCGTACTCGATGGCGAGGGACTTGGTGGCGGATTGCAGGCCGCCCTTGGTCAGCGCGGCGAGGACGGACGGGACTCGGGAGTCGGGGTTGTCGACGATGCTGGCGGTGATGTTGACGATGTGCCCGCCGCCCTGGGCGAGCATCTGGCCGACGGCGAGCTGGGTGAGGTGGAAGAAGCCCGCCAGGTTGATCCTGGTTACGGTGGCGTAATCCTCGGCGGTGTAGTCGGTGAACGGCTTGGCGACGTAGACGCCCGCGTTGTTGACCAGGGTGTCGACGCGGCCGAACCGCTCGACGGCCGCGGAGATCACCCGTTCGGCGGTGGCCGGGTCGGCGATGTCGCCCTGGACCGCGAGGACGCCCGCGTCCTCGGCGGGGGGGATGGTGCGCGAGGTGGCGACGACCGCGTGGCCGAGCTTGCGGTAGGCCTCGACCAGGCCGGCGCCGATGCCCTGCGAGGCCCCGGTGATGACGGCAACCTTCTGATTCTGCATGCTCATGACATACCTCCGGATGTTCGACCGAGCGCGAGCACGGGCTCAGTGATGGGATGGGATTCCTCGACCTCGGCTGCCGCCGCCGGTCGACTAATTGCCCTCTGTTCGTGTCGCGACCCCGTCGTTGTCTTACGTCTGGGCGGACCACCAGCTCGATGCCGAGGCGCATGCACCACTTAGCACGAGCTGACACCCCAGACGATTACGGGGCAAAGGTTGCTGGACGCGGCACTAGATCACGTGCCAGATGCGTGCCAGATTGAACGGCGATCAGCGGGGACTGACGGGGAGTCACGGGGACTCGACCAGCCCTGAGCTGCACCCCCTGTTTCCCAGCTCAGAGGGGGTAGATCAGTAGCCGATTCCCAAGCTGACAGTCCAGGCGAAGGACCTCGTCAAGGGCTTGCGCCGGGCGGATCTGCTTGCGGTAGACGGTCTCGGTGACGAGCCACCGGACAGGCGGCAGCAGCCGACGGCGGAGGCCCATCCGTCGCCTTCGTCGTCCTGAACCGGCAGTGCTCCGCGCCGACTCAAGAGGCGCCGACCGTTCGGATGGCCATTTCAGTGACGAGACTGAGTCTCCGGTCGACCGCGCCATGCAGGAACTCATACGGCTAGCGGGAAATCCGGATCGTCCAGATAAGAGTGGCTTGACCGGCACCGGATGCCTCAGGATGGCGGCATGACCGAGCCCCCCGGCGAACAACCTGCCCCTCCCAATCCACCACCCGGCGCCGGATACCCTCCTTTGGGCCCGTCGACCGGCGCGCACCCTTACGCCACCGGCCCCCAGTGGCCTGGGTATGCGCCGCCCGGCTATCCGCCGGTTGGTCAGTGGCCACCGCCAGGCCCGCCGGTTGCGTTCCGCCGGCCGGTGGGCGACCCGACGCTCGCCGAGTGGTGGGAGCGGCTTCTCGCCAGGTTGATCGACGGCACGATCCTCAGCGTCATCATCTCACCGGCCTACGTGCTCCTGGTGTTCTCGATCTCCGACGACTTCCTCGCGATCATGCGGCGGTCGGCCGAGGGCCGTCTCGTCGATGTGCAGGATCTCCTGGCGTTGGAGGTGACGACGCTCAAGTGGGGGTTCCTGATGGCGCCCATCGCGGCCGTCCTGTACTTCGTCTACGACGGGATCCAGCACGCGGTATGGGGTCGCACTCTGGGCAAGCGCCTGCTGAAGATCGAGGTGATCGCCATGTCCACGCGCGTGCGCGTCACCCGCGGCGCGGCCTGGCGCAGGGCGGCGGTCTACGCCCTGCCTCCGGCGGTGCCGATCATCGGAAGCCTCTTCGCGCTCGCGAACGGCCTCTGGTTGTTCCAGGACCCGATGGCACGGCAGTGCCTGCATGACAAGGCGGCGGGGACCGTCGTGGTGAAGGCCCGCGGACCCGGGACGACGACCCCGGTCTGAAACGGCTGGGCTTGATCCGGATCCAGGCCGGCGACGAGGCGCAGGCTGCCCATGTACGGCTGCTCGCCTTCGCGCGGAAGCCGTCATGGGAGACGACTGAGGCGCGCCTACGATGGCACGTCATGGGCCTCGGCAAAGGGAAGACGGAGCACGCCGGCGCGCGTGACATGAGCCGCAAGCATGGACACTGGGGGTTCACCGAAGAGGCGAAGGCTTGGGCCAGCAGAGCTCGCCGACGCGATGAGAAGCAGGACCTGCAGGCTGCCTTCACTGAGTTGGCGGACGAGGAGCCGACTGAGTGACTATCCGAGTGACAATCGCCATGGACGAGCCTGGACGCCGCTAGACGGCAGTGGACTGTCTAACCAGGTCAGGACTGGTGTGCGTGCTGATCCCGTCCCTTCTCGGCTTGACTTACAAGCGAGGGTCACTGGTTCGAACCCAGTACCGCCCACCTGCGAAAACAGCCCCGCCAGCGATCATGCTGCGGGGCTCTCGTGCCATTAGCTGCTGCGAACGATCTAGTTCCGGTGACTCTGCAGTTTCACCGGGTTACTGCCGCCCTCGCTGCTGGAGGGGTGGCTCTGTCGGTGCAACGGGTCGTGGTGTGCCGACGCCCATAAGGGGGCAGCCTGGCGAATTTCGTAGAACCTAGGGGATCCGAGTCTCGCTGACCGCCACGAGCAATTCGATGGGCAACTCCGGGTCGCTTTGGCCGACGGCGAGTGCGACCCACCGGCCGACTTCCAGGTGCCGCCAGATGAGCATCTCGCCGCTGAGCTGGCAGAGCTGGTTCATCGGCTCCGGAGTTGGGCCCTCGCTCCACGGATAAGGCCCCAGATCGATCGCCTCGGGCCCACCCCACCGCACCGTCAAGGCGTCTACCAGCGATTGAAGGGTCGCATCGATCTCCGCCTGGGCCGTCTCGACGATTTCCTCGCTGCGGTCGTTCCAAAAGTCCTGGCTGGCTTGTAGGACACACACGTGATAGCTCGGCCCGGTGGAGCGGAACCCCACATGTGTGTCCTTCCCAGGGAAGGGAAGCGTGAGCAGGCCGTCGACGATGGCAAGTCGATCTTCCGCAACCATGCCATGACACTAGTGATCCGGTGAAGGCATGCCGCATCGCGTCAGTGACCACTCGACTCGGGCAGGATCGCTTGCGTGATCTTGCCGTCCATGGCGTTGGTGATCTTGCGGTCGGCATCGGCGGAGGTCTTCGTCTCGAACGCGCTTCATGTGTGAGCGATGAGTTTGGGCGGGGGATCGGGTCTACTCCGGCATGACTCAAATCATCGCGGACATCTCGGTCTCCCTCGACGGCTTCGTCACCGGGCCTGACCCCGGCCCAGACAACGGTCTGGGCATTGGCGATACCAGCTGGTGATGCGAAAGGAGCTCCGAATGCGGATCAACGTTAACAAGGCCGAGCTTTGCGTCGAGACCTTCGGTGACCCGGGGGACCCGCCGGTGCTGCTCATCGGCGTCACCATGCTGAGCTGGCCGGACGAGCTGTGCACGGCGCTGGCCGGGCGCTATGTGGTGCGTTATGACCTGCGAGATGCCGGCCAGTCGACGTTCGTCGATCCGGACGCGCCCGCGTACGACCTGCGTGATCTGGTGACCGACGCGGCGGAGCTGCTGGTGGCGCTGGAGCTGGCGGGGACGCACGTGGTCGGGCTCGGCGTCGGCGGCTTCGTCGCGCAGCTGCTCGCGCTGGACCATCCTGACCAGGTCGCGTCGCTGACGCTGATCTCCACCCGGCCGGTCGCTCCTGGTCCGGTGGATCCCGACCTGCCCGACCACGCGCCTGAGTTGATGGCGGAGCTGTTCGGCCGTCCGGAGCCGGACTGGACCGATCGCGACAGCGTCATCGACTACATGACCGCCACCGCGAGGCTGATGTCTGGCTCGCGAGGATTCGACGAGGCGGACACGCGCACGGGTGCCGGGTTGGTCTTCGACAGGGCGGGGCGGACGGCGAAGGCGCAGCGTGCCAGCCACCTGGGTAGCATGTTCGCCGCCATCGACTGCCAGCCGCGGTGGCGTGAGCGATTGGGCAAGATTGCCGTGCCGACGCTGGTGGTGCATGGCGATGAGGATCCGTTCTTCCCGTCCGGGAACGGCGTGGCGCTGGCCGAGAAGATCCCCGGCGCCGCACTGCTCACGCTGCGCGGCATCGGCCAGGGTCTGCCACGGACAACCTGGCCGGTGGTGGTGGATGCACTCCTGCGCCACACATCCTGATAGGTGCAGGATGCAAGCCCCAAATCCATGCCTCCGGCGGGGGCACTCCAGCCTCCGGGATGATCGCCACTCACCTCGGCTCAGGTGACGGCCCGTGGACGCAACCCATCCCGTTCGCCATCAACAGGGACAAGCCGAGCGGGCGGGGCGACGGCGGACGGGATGATCAGGGAGGCGAGGTATGCGCGCCGCGCACGGAAGCCGGGTCACCGGCTGATCGTCGTGCAATTAGCGTGCAATTAGACAGGGTGACGAGGGGCCGACCACGGTCACTCACGACCAGCCCGAAGCCCAGGTCAGCGGTCCTACGAGCCGTGATCCATACACTTCCCAAGCTGACAGCGCGGGGTTTGGTTTCCGCGGCCACTGCTTACTGGGAAAAGCTCTCCGCGGGCGGGACGGTTACGATGCCCATGCAGAAGCAGGTCTGGGGCGATGAGTTCGGCATGTGCGTAGACAAATTCGGCGTGCCGTGGATGGTCAATATCAGCCAGCCGCAGATTTAGCAGCTCCGGGATACAGGCCAGGCAGTTGCCGGCGGCCAACGACGCGAGGTCACCGCGAGGAACGACCCGATGGTGCACCACAGCGAGGCCACCGCGTGACTCAGGCCATACCCGTACAGCCGGCCTTCCCTTTGAGCTACAACTGACGCAGCACCTGCATGGCGTCCTTCTCGAGACGCGAAAGATCGTGGAGGATGACGCCGGCCTGTTCCAGGTACTTCGCGTCGCCGCTCTCTCCAGCCTTCGCGATCAAGGTGGACACGTCCGTCCACAGGACGGCGGCCTCGGCGTACAGCCTGTGACCGGCGCGGAGGTTGCCGTCGTCGATTAGTCGGGTGCACTCGTCGAGGAAGTCGCGATAGAGGGTGCGAAACAGGGCACCGCCGGTGCCGCCCTTCTCCATGAGGAGGGCGGCCTGCGGCAGGTCCTGCTGCGGCTCGCCGGCGTGTAGCAGCCATCTGGGCACCTGCTTGCCGGCTTTGTCGATGCCGCGGTGGCCCAGGTTCGTGATGGGAGCGGCGAGGAAGGCGTCGGCGCAGCATTTGATGGCGGGGATGATTTGGTCCTGCCAGGAAAGCGGGTGAGCTGGCAGGGTGATGGTGAAGGATCGGTTCCTGGCGGTCATCGGGCCGCGTTCGGCCCGTGCCATGGCGAGGCTGGCCCGGCTGGTGCGCACCGATCCTCCCTGCTGGTCGGTGTCCACGAGGTAGACGTCGTGCTCGTCGTAGCCGTACATGGCGACGACATGACCGCCGAAGTGCACCTTGGAGCGGAAATAGTCCAGGTGGTAGCAGTCGAGTTGGAGGCCGACCGGCCGACCGGCGTCGATGGGGGCGGCCACGTTCTCCCACGCTTTGCGTGGTGAGGTGGTCTCCTCGGTCATCAACGTCAGCCCCAGCCTGGCGGCCAGGTTCCTGGTGAGGTCGAAAGGCTTGACGCGGCCTCCGAGAAAGGGCAACGCCATGCCCTTGCTGTCCCAATAGATGAAGGACAGGCCCGAGCCCAGCCCGAACAGCATGGGCTCGGACAGATCAAGTCCCTCATGCCGCAACAGCACCCCCAGCGCCGTCGTCTCGCAGTGGTGCATACCGCAGGCCTCGATGTCCTTCACGATGGTCATGCGTCGCTCTCCTGCTGACGCGGCGAACGGTCACACCGTCCCCGTCCCTGACACCTTCATGATCAACCATTGGGGACCGCTGGGAGTAGCATGAGGCCTCCCATAGTGGGAGAGTCCAGCCGCACGAAAAGCCCGTTCGACATTTAATGCCAGGGGCCATAGGGCGCAGCCGGTCGATCTGGACAGCGCCGGCCGGTCAGGCGCATCGATGGGCGCGTGTCACTCACAGACGAACGCTGATGATCGCCTTCTCGGATGATCGTTACAGCTAGTTTTTGTAACGGAAAGTGTTGGACGCTAGTGTAGTGGACACAATCGTCCAATCTCGTCAGTGCAGCGGCTGTTCGTGGAGTTGTGCAGTCAGCTTGGCTTATCCCTCGCATTCGAGGTGATGTACACACCCAGCGAGACCATCGGGCTCCACACCCTTCCGGTAGACCTCAAGGGGTGCTGCTCAGACCGGACGGAACAGGGCGTTGAGGTGATGCGGACGCCCGGGTGGCATGCGTTTCCTAGCGATCGACGTGCGATGCAGGTGTTCCGACTCGGGAGAAGTATCCGCAAATGATCCATCATGTCTGTTTTGGGGAGGCTGGCCCGCTCTACAGCGGAGGGGTGACTGAGTACATCGCCCGGGCACGCGAGTGTTTCTTACAAAGCGGCACCGTGCCAGTGATGCAGGTGCGCCCCGCCATCGTGGAGTCGTGGCGCCGTTCTCGCTTGTCCGGAGTGAGCAACGACGACCTCGACCCGCCGTACTTCGAAGATCTCGACACCGAAGGACGGCTCGCGCGCGCCGCGACGCCGGTGCTGGAACGGCTGGAGCAGACGCTGCTGGATGCCCCGGCGAGCCTGATCCTCACCGATGCTCAGGGCCGGATCCTGGATCGCCGCGTGAACCACGGGTCCTTCAGGCGGCACCTCGACGCCATCCGGCTGGCTCCCGGGTTCGGCTACGCCGAGGAGCAGGTGGGCACCAACGCTATCGGGACCGCGCGTGAGACGCGGCAAATCACTTTCGTGGGCGGAAGCGAGCACTTCACCGCACCGTTGCACGCAATGGCGTGTGCCACCGCTCCGATCACCGACTCGCTTACCGGGAGGCTGGCGGGCCTTGTGGACATAACTTGCCGGTCGCCCGGCGACGGCCCGGTGATGTCCGCTGTGGTGTGCAGCGCTGCCAGGGATATCGAACGGCGGCTGGTGGAGCTCGGCTCCGAGCGCGAGCGGACACTGCTGGGGGAGTTCATGGCCGCCGACCGCCACGGCGGTCAGGCGATCGTCGCCGTCGCCGACGATCTGACGATGACGAATCGTCGGGCCGCCGACCTGCTCGAGCCTTCTGACCACGCGATCCTGCGGGACAAGGTGGCCGAGCTGTTGCGCGCGGGCGGGAAGCACGCCTCCAGTCTTGTTCTGTCCGGTGGTGAGCAGGTCACGATTCGCTGCAACCCCGTCGAGGCGAACAGCGCCGTGGTGAAGATCTCCCTCACGGACGGCCACCGGTCGACGCCCCGACCGCGGACACGACCCGCCGATCTGAAGCTGGCCGGCACTTCGACGGTATTCGCCAATGTCTGCGCCGACCTGGCGATGCACCGTCAGACGTATACACAGGTGCTCCTGGAGGGCGAGCCGGGAGTGGGCAAGGTGGCGCTCGCCAGAGCCGTCCATTACCGGTACTCGCCGGAGCGACCGTTCATTGTGATTGAGTCCGACGCCGACGTGGCCAGCCGGTGCCGGGCGGCTCTCGGCGCCCCTGGAGGCACCGTGGTCCTGCGCCATGTGGAATCGTTCGCGGACGACGCACGCGCAGCGGTGATGGACTGGCTGGATACGATCGCCGAAGACGCGGATCGAGTCTGGGTGGTCGCCACCACCGACATCGGCGCCGAACTCCCCGAGGACCTGCCTGGCAGGCTGCCGGCGACGCTCACCGTGCCGCCGCTGCGCCACCGCATCGAGGATGTACAGGAGTTGGTGCCTGCGCTGCTGAGCACCTTCACCCCAGGCCGGTCGGTCTCGTGCGGCCCGGCGGCCATGCGGGTGCTCCTCCGCTCGACCTGGCCCGGCAACGTCACCGAGCTCGCCCAGGCTCTCCGTCACACCCTGGCCCGACGGCGGGTCGGGCAGATCCAGCCCGAGGACCTTCCGGAGTCGTGTCACGCCACTGGGAGCCACGTCCTCACCCGATGGGAGACGATCGAGCGCGACGCGATCATACGTGTGCTGCTGGAGACGCATGGCGACAAGGCTGCGGCGGCCGACCTGCTCGGCATCTCACGGGCCACCATCTACCGCCGGATCAACGCGTACGGCATCACAACAGCTGAAACACGCTCAGAATGAGACATCTCGCACCCGGCTAATCGGGTTGTTTGGCTGTATGAAGACAACGTCTCAACTAGGTGTTCACTCAGACCCTCGGCTGACGAGCGCGCCAGCTCGCGCGTGACGTGTCGCTGGACTCGCAACAGATCCTTCAGAGCCTGACATCGGCAAGGATCATCGCCTAGATCTGGGATTGCACGAGTGTGCGAACCGTAGCTGGTTTGCCCC